>JADCRZ010000099.1 GCA_015069695.1 Williamsia sp. | reverse complement strand
CCCCGCATCCCTCCCATCCTGTAAATCATGGTTCAAGACAATCAAGGTTCAGGCTTGATCTTCTTCAACTCATCCATAGTAAACACCTTCTGCCTTCCCTCCCATTTTTTGCGGGTGGCGGATACGTCGGCTGCGGTGATCTTGGAGCCCTGGTTGCTCCAGGAGTTGCGAATATAACTAAGAAGCTGGGCGATGTCTTCATCCGAGAGCTCCTTGTTGTTGCCGATGGCCGGCATATCAGCATTGTAATCCGGCGGCTGGTACATGGTTCCATTGACCATAACGGGACCGCTCAGGCCATAGAGCAAGATAGGTATCAGGCGGTTTTTATCACCCATGACCCAATCGGAGCGGTTGAGCGGAGGAGCCAGCGATCTGACACCATTGCCATCCGAACCATGACAGGTTTGGCAGATGGTTTTAAATGCAGCTACCCCTTTGGGATACATTTTTTCCAGCAGCTTTGCATTGCCCCTGTTTTTTGAATCGCTGATATCACTGAGTACCCTGCGCAGGCGTTTGTTGATCACCAGGCTTGTGTCCGGATTGTATGCTGCCACCTGTTTTAAAAATTGGGCTTCCCTCCCCTGCAGGTTGCTGATCACCGCATCCGAAACATACGTGTTGCGGGGATTGGATTTCAGCACACTCCACAACAGCTGCTCTGCCATCGGACTGTCAACTTGTTTGACCGATTGCGCCAGGAACGCAATATAAGGGGCTGCCAGCGTATCATGTTCCTGTACAACATTTTCCAGCACTTTTGCAAACATGCCAACATTGCTCTTGTTCATGACGGAAGGCAGTACGCTCAGGGCTTGCAACCGGAGAGCACCGGGTTTTTGCTGCAGCAACCCAAATACATCTTCGGGCTGCAGGGCATGCAAACCTTCCAGGATCCACAAGGAATAAATGGCTGCTACCGTATCGGGAGATTGCAGGTTTCTGCGCAGGCCGGGAACGATCTGTGTGTATTTACCATCTACAAGCAGCTGCTGTGCCTTGTCCCTGATCCAGCCATTGCGGTTGTGCAGCAGGGCTACCAGTTGCTGCGGGTCGGCAGGCATGCTCACAAATTTTTCTTTTGTGCCCTTGGGAACAATCTTATAAATGCGGCCGCACTCCAGCGGCTTGTACAGTTTACGCGAGTCGATTTCTTTTTTCAGGTAATCGCTTTGATAAGTCTTGTGCTGGATCACGCCCCGGTACATATCCAGTACATACAGGGCGCCATCGGGTCCATTGTAGAGCGTTACCGGGCGGAAGCGTTCATCTGTACTGGTAAGAAATTCGCGGTGCGCATAAGCCTGCTTTCCTTTTACCTGGTAGCCTGACAATTCCAATATGTTTCTTTTGATCAGGTTGGCAGAAGGCTCGCCTACAAAAGCATTGAGATAGTATTCCTTGGGAAACAAATCGCCCCGGTATAGTACCGGTCCGCTTGCGGCGGTGAAATTGGTCAGTCTTACACTGTCGTCGAGCACACCATCCATATAGCCCCGGTTTACGCCGGGTGTGGGGCGGGCCGGATAAACCCGGTTGTCGGCAACAATTTTTTCATCCATGCCGGCTACGCGGCGCTGGTTCTTGTTGTTGCTCCCAAAATGCGGCGGGAAAAAATCGCCCAGCAGGTTTTGAGAATTGTTGTTGTAGTACAATCGGCCATAATCGTCCTGGCTCATGCCCCATTGCCCCTTGGAGCGCATGGAAGCAACGATCCAGCCATTGCCGTTGCGTTTGTATTTTTTACCTGACTCAGCATTGTAAATCCAGTTGTCGAGCGCGCGGACAAGTCCGTTAGACTGGTGCTCTACATTACCGCCCTCAGTATACGCGGAATCGATCAGGGTCTTTTTAACAGGCCGGTCGTTGTTGATGGTTACAAACCACAAATTGGTCGGCTCACCGATCAGGATGCCATCTTCGATCAGGCAGATCGCACGGGCTAGTTTGAGCGAATCCATGAACAACTTGCGGGTATCGGCTACCCCATCCCGGTTGGTATCTTCCAGGATCACGATTTTACTCAGGGGTTTGCCTTCTTCCGACCCGGTCGAGTCGGTCATGTAACCTTCCATTTCCAGCACCCACATCCGGCCGCGCGCATCAAAGGTCATTACCACCGGCGCTTTTACCAGCGGTTCTGCGGCGACCACTTTGATATCGAACCCATCTTCCAGCTGCATCTTCTGAATGGCGTCCTGGGCAGATAAGACGGGTGTACTTGCAACAGCTTGCCGGATGGCAACTGAATCGGCTTTGCGGTCGGTTGCAGACTGGTTGTTGGATTGACAGCCTGCCAACACGAGCAAACAAAAAAAAGGCAAACAGATACGGTAATTGGAGAGCATCCTGATTTGGTTGAAATTCACTGATGAAAAGGATTATGCTATCGAACTAAATTAGTCCTTCCTTCTTTAAACCAGGAATTATTAACCAAATTTTTGCTGCATTTGTTTACTGATTCACCTAAATCAGAGAAGTAAACCCGGTTGCTTTGCCAACCGGGTTTACAGAAATTATTGAACTACAATCTTACCTGTGACTAAAGTTGTTTGATCTGTTTTGATTGAATAAAGGTAAACGCCTTTGCTTAGCTTCCCCAGATCAATGCTTTGTACGCCTGCTGCCAGTGTGCGTTTCAGCATTTGCTTTCCGGCAGCATCTGTTATGTAGAGGTATCCCCTGGCGTCGCTAAAGCTTACCTGTACAGAACTGCCTGCATGGATCAGTGTAGGGAAAAGTTTAGCCTGGAGAGGCTTTCCGTTTTGCAGCAGGATGGTGCTGGTATATGTTGTGTTGCCACCCGGCTGAACGATCCTGATGCGATAAAAATTATTGCCCTGGAGCGGCAGCGCATCGGTGAACACAAATGGCTGCGAACAGTCATACTGGGTAGCTGCGATGCTGCCGATGGCACTAAAGTCGGTACCGTTTTCACTCCGCTCTATGACAAGGGAAGTGGATGTGGTGCAGCTTATCTTCCATTGAAGCAGGTTTTTGCTGCCCTGGATATTTCCCCGGAAGTATTGTTCCACAAGCGGAAGAACATATAATTCTGTCTGCACAAAATACCCGCCGAAGCCCGTGTCAACAAAGGTCACTTCCCAGCGGTTGGCGCTTGTATTGAAAACAATGGCCGTATCTGCCGGGTCAATGACGCTGCCTGCACCGGAATAAGTACCGATGAGTCCGCTGCCATCGCTGCTGCTGCCGCCGTATTTTCCAATGCGCAGATGGCTGATGCCGTTTGCATCGGAGGATGTAGATGGCAGGTCTAATGTGCTGGCAGGATCTGCGTTGAAGGCAGTAAACTCGGTTTGTGTGAAGTACAGGGTAACGCGGCCACTGACTCCGGCATCAGCAGAAGAGACATCGTAGTGCCGCTGTACATAAGGCTTGCTGTTATAGTGAGGAACAGCGCCTTCAATCCATACTTTACCGGTAACGGTTCCTGCTACAGCATTGGTGCCTGCAGGTACAAGCTGGTTGATGAGCTGGCAATTGGAATTGATAAATTGATTGCTGGTATTGATGTTCCGCGTGTTTGAAGAATTGCTGGTAGCGATGGTTCCATTCGATTGGGCATTGTTGTATACAACCGAGCGGATCTTCAGATCTGATGTGAGCGTTGACCAGGTTGTGCCATTGTTTGTTGATTGCAATGAGCGGCCATCCACAGAGATAATTTCAGAACGCAGGCTCCAATTGGCCGTAGCAGCCGGAGATCTGAAAAGTACAATGAAATAATCTGTTCCGCTGCTTACAGGAATATTCAGGCCGGTTAAATCGACGTAGTTGAAAGCATAGCGGGAGATCTTTCCGCTATCGATATTGAGCGTGCCCAGCAGTGTACCAGGTACGCCTCCGGTGTTGGTTCTCACCTCCGCGGTCAAGCTTGTTGAAGTAAGCGAAGTATGAAAAAAGACGCCACCCAGTTTCCCGGTGATGTCGGGTGTAAACCTGACAGCCAGCCGTTGCGTAGTATAGGTAGTACCTCCTTCCTCTGCCGTGCTGTTGGTGGAAGAATCATATTTTATGGTTCTGCGATCGGCGGGGCCGCAGCCAAAAAGCAGGGAGGCGGCTTTGAACACATCCATCCTTCCGGCTCCCCACGTAGCATTGGGCGTGGCGCCTGTTAATTCCGTGAAAGCGTCCTTATTGGCAGAAGACATCAGCAAGCTTTTAATCTGTGCCGCTGTCGCTGCAGGATTTGCCTGCAGCAGCAAGGCAGCACCTCCTGCCACCCCGGGGGAAGCCATGCTGGTGCCCTGGTCTACTGCATAGAGGCCCGCCTCCGCCTGTCTGGAAGTTGCGAAATTGGCAATGGCATTAGAGGACAAACAAGATATGACCGCCTGGCCGGTTGCAGCAATCTCCGGCTTTAACACACCATCCCTGCGCGGCCCCCTGCTGCTGAAGGTTGAGATACTGTCTTGCCGGATAGAAGGCGAGTAAGTATACCCAAGGTTGGTAATATTGGAATACCAATGATTTTTCCCGATATACGAAGCGACAGCAATGGCGGAAGAAGCATTTGCGGGTGAGCTGACCATGTAATCACTGTTACCGCCAACCAGTGTGGTTGCAGAAAAGGCTGTATTCTTGTAATACAACCATCCATCCAGGGTAAGCGCGTTTGTTGTGTTGTTGGTAATTGAAAGAACCCAGGTGCCCGTTGGCCGCCGGGTATTGGTGCCTGTCCGCGTTAGATAAACATCCACATACCGGTTTGAATTAGCGGCATCGATCTGGTTGGCCAGGTTTACGGTAAAGCTGTCGCTGAGCACCCTGACAGACACACTCTGGCGGGCATTCGCAGTTACGACCGACCCGTCAGGTGCTGTAACGGTTGCCGTAATATTGCTGCTGTCGTTGGCATAGATCCTGTATTGAAATACATCCGAAGCAGTAGAATCAGAAACCAGAAAAGACGTGGTACCGGAGGCGTTTGCATTTAAGGCAAGCCGGTTGTGCAGGTTGGTTCCGTTGTCATTCCCTGCAGATACGGCTACGATCCTGCCGGGGGCAGAAGAAGTAAAATTGTCGATGGCCCTTTCATAAGGACGTGTACCATCATGCGGACCAAACTGGCTTCCAATGCTCCAGTTCATGACCGCCGGCCTTCCCAACGCAGTTGCCAGGTTATTCAGGTAGGTCAATGCGTCGATCATCCGGTTTTCATTGAAGGTGGTGTTGCTGCCTTTTATAATTACAATATCGGCTTCCGGTGCCATGCCGGTGTATCTTCTTGAAGGCAGGGCAGCTCCATTGCCGGCAGCTGTTCCGGCTACATGGGTGCCATGTCCGTTGATGTCATTTTCCCGCACAAAACCAGCCGGTGTACCATCCAGCTCATTGTTGATCTGCGTCTGGGTGTATTCAACTCCATACGAAAAGCCAGTAGGCGGTGCTTCACCGGTGGTAGCTGTGAGTGTCTGGTCCCATAACCGCAGGATGCGGCTTTTGGTCGTATCTACCGGATCGCGGAAATCAAAATGATCCCAGTCTATGCCCGTATCATAGATCGCTACGATCACGTTCTTTCCTTTGTAAACTGTGTTGTTCAGCATACCCTGGTGCAGCAGCGCAGCACCCGAGCCTCCTACTGCCACATCGTTGGAAGTGTAGTTGGGCTTGGGCGCTTCAATAAACCGGACCTCCGGCATCCCGGCCATTTGAACGATCTGCTCAGGCGTTGCCCATGCCGTAACAAAACCCGGCAGCACGGAATGAACAACAACATGGCTGTCGAGCAGGGCTTGCGGCTTTTGTGTGTATACAATGCATTCATATCGTTCTTCCAACTGACCACCTCTGGTGGCAAAGCCCCGCGTAGGTTCAATCCTGAGCCGGGGAGGCAGCTCTTCCATTGGTATGAGGACCCGGCTCCTTGCCTGATCAAGCATAAACCGGAAAACCGGATCTATTTTGGTGGCAGCCGGACCGGTTTGCGCAAAACCGGTAATCTGCAGGATAGCCAGCAGCAGGACAAAGAACGGAGACTTCACGCCTAACAGGGCTGGCGATTGAGAGCAGGCTGTTTCAGCATGAACGCTTACAGCATCTTTCGAGGCAGTAGATTGTACAGTTTTTTTCATATCAGATTTTGGTATTTTTTATTGGGAGATCAATATAGAAGAAGAAAGAAACCTGTTTCAGGGCGCATGTGATTGCTGCTGGGGAAAATTGGTTTTGGGTGATTCGATGTAGGTGACTTCGGGCATGGATGCCAGCTGCTCCAGTTGCCTTACAGTCGCCCAGGCAGTTACAAAGCCAGGCAGTGTTGAATGGATAACAATTCCTGTCTGGCGCAAAGCTCCGGCTTGTTTGGTATAGACAATGCATTCATATCGTTTACCCGACTTTTCATCTCCGCTTCTGTTTTCATCAACAGGAGAAGGCAAAGGGTAAGAAGCCGGGTTAGGTCCCTTTTGCGCAGCAATCAACGCAGCAAAGGCGGGATCAAGTTTTGAAGGATCCATAGCAGCATGATGAACGGAGCAGGCTGCAGCCAGGCACAAGAGCGGAACTAATTTTATCATCTTTTTTCTCATGATAAGTACAAGCAAATAAAGCCTGTTTTTTTACTGGCTGCAAATCCAAACTTGTTTTAAAGTTACAACTCTTGCCGGTGAATGTTTCAGCCGGTGGTTTGATAGCAGCGGAAAACAAGTTTTCTGCTGTTCATGCTGCTAATGAGGTATAACAGTTTTACATAGAAGCTGTTTAGGATTTTAACAAAAGAGACCTCCAAGTGATAAGGAACTTTGAATTGCAAAAACAAAAGCACT
>JADCRZ010000092.1 GCA_015069695.1 Williamsia sp. | reverse complement strand
AAGAACTACCCTCCAGATCTAGCTTGTTCGTTGTAGCGCAGTGCAGTAAATTTTAGCCCCTTTCAAACAGCCTTGATTTTTTTGCTTCTTTTTGCATCAAGGCAAAAAGAAGACGGAGTTTAAAAATCCTCGTACAACAGATACTTCTTCCGGATCACCTTGAATTGATCCAATCCCGGTTGCCAGCTTTTGCGGATCTCGGATTCGGTTTTGCCTGCTTTTATTTGTTCGATGAAGGTGCTGTTGCCGGCCAGTCTGTTGAAATGATCCGTGGGGAGAAAGAAATTGGCTTTATTGGGAAAAAGGCGGTAGGCTTCCATGATCCATTTGAGCTGGATCTTGCCATCAACCTGTTGCAGGACCTGTTCGGGCGTGCCGGACAAATTCCATCCGTAGCAAACCTGGTCTTTTAGTTTGGGATTGGCAGCACCCTCCTGGCTATGGGGGGTAAAGCTGGACATCGTCTTTGGATAAGAAGGATGTCCAAAGAGCTGAAAAGCCTTGCTGGTGCCTCTTCCTTCGCTCAGCACGGTGCCTTCAAAAAAGCAGGTAGAGGGGTACCAGTAGACGGATTGCATTTCAGGCAGGTTGGGCGAAGGCCGTACCGGCAGCTTGTATTTACTTTTGTGCGTATAGCCGGCACAGGGAATAACGGTCACGCGGGCTTGTTTCTGGGAAAGCTGCTTATTGGCCTCCTCGTTCAGCCATTTTTCACCGATCAGCATGCGGGCATATTCCCCGATCGTCATGCCATATACAATAGGTACCGGCTGCATGCCGATGAATGAGGAAAACTTTTTTTCAAGTATCGGACCATCTACATAAAATCCATTGGGATTGGGCCTGTCGAAGATAAGCAGCGGCTTGTTGCTTGAAATAGCAGCTTCGATGTACTCCTGCAGCGAGGAGATATACGTATAAAAACGGGCACCCACATCCTGTATGTCGAAGACCATCACGTCCACATCTTTCAGGTCTTCGGCAGAAGGCTTTCTTTTGGCGCCGTACAGGGAAACCAGCAGGATGCCGGTTTTCGGATCGATGCTGTCGTTGATCACCTTGCCATCATCTGCCGTACCGCGAAAGCCATGTTCGGGAGAAAAGATCTTTCTTATTTTGATTCCTTTGGAGAGCAGCAGGTCTACCAGGTGCATATTGTCCACTACAGAGGTCTGGTTGGCAAATACGCCCACTGCTTTTCCCTGCAGGGCCGGCAGGTACAGTTCTGTGCGCGCCGCGCCTGGAAGAACCTGGGCAGTGCAGGCAAATGCCATCAGACAGCAGATAAAGAGCATGCTTACCTGCCGGAGTTTTAACAAGGAGAAAAAAGGGGTATTCTTCATACGTTACAACGGCTTGTTTACAGAAGCTAAGGGACTTATCAAAAAAATCCCTGCAAGATATGTTTATCATAATTACATTCGCTGCCTGGTTTTCCTGAACAGGGTTTTGAACCATTTTATGCCCGGCCTGTTACATTCAGTGATGCGGGAATCAGGTAGAGAATGATTTTTGCAATAAACATCTTAACAAAAATAGTATGCAACAAGTTAAAATCGGCGATACAGTAAAAGTGCATTACCATGGCCGCCTTACAGACGGTACTACATTTGACTCGTCAGAAGGCCGTTCCCCGCTTGAATTCAAAGTAGGCAGCGGATCAGTGATCAAAGGATTCGACGAAGGCGTGATGGGCATGCAGGTAGGCGATAAAAAAACAGTAGAGATCCCCGCACACGAAGCATACGGTGTATCAGAGCCAGGCCGCATTGTAGAGTTTCCGCGCAACCAGTTCCCAAAAGATATTGAACCGGAAGTAGGCATGCAGCTCAACATGACCAGTGGCAACGGAGATGCTTTCCCGGTAGTGATTACAGAAGTAAAAGATGATGTGATTGTACTGGATGCCAACCATCCGCTGGCTGGAAAAGACCTGATCTTTGACATCGAACTGGTTAACATCGCCGGCAGCAGCCCGCTGATTATTACACCTTAGTAAAAGCTTTCATTTATGCTGGCTATAGGGGTACAGGTCTCATTCCTACCCCTGGCTTTAACTGCTCACCTCCGGCAGTTTTTGTTTTAGCAGCCTGGTCTCATATAAATACCCGGTACCCAGCACAGCAAGGATGTACAGTATGCTGGCGATCACTGAACCCTCAAAGCCAAAGGAGCCACCGGTGAAAAGAGCAGTGCCTGTAAGCGTTTGTTGAAACAGGCTTTGAAAGGGCAATCCGCTCACCTTATACCCAAGGATGCAACCCATGTAGAAGTTCCAGCTGAAATGCAGCAGAATACCAAACCACAGATTTTTTGTGTAGATATAGTTGATGCCCAGCAGGAGTCCGGCCAGGAATAAGTTCAGCAGCGGCAACCCGTTTACACCGGGATTGTTGATGTGAAAAACGGCAAATACAACAGCAGACACTGCCAGGGCGATCCACTTGTTGGTAAACTGCAGGAGGTTGTTGAGGATGTACCCGCGAAATACCAGTTCCTCTCCAAAAGCAACCAGCAGCAGCAAAACAGCATTGATAAACAACTGGCTTGCGTTGAACTGGAGGTCTTCCCATTGCAGGTGTTTGCTGGCAATCAGTATAAAAGTGCCGATGCCCAGCAGCAGCAGGCCCAGAAAGAAGCCTGTAGCGGCGGAGGCCCGGTGAGAACCCGGCTGTAAGCCCAAACTGGTAATTGATCGCTTGTCTATCTTTTTTCTAAAGATGGCTACGGTAATAAAAGATGCCAGGGCAGAAATCAACAGCGGGAAAATATAACTGCTTTTTTCCAGGTTTCGCCACACGGTGGCCAGACCGCCCGCTTTACCCAGTTCGCCCTTCATTGCATCCTGTAAAACACCCGACAGAAAACCAAGCAACACAAACACAGCCAGCAGGCTGATCACAAACAACAGAACCCTTAACCAGGGTTTTTCAACAAGTGGTCTCCGTTTCATAACAGCGTGTAAAATAATGGAGTTTTGGAAATTTGTCAATTTTATGCATCGTTAACCTTTCATCATGTTCACTGAATACCCATACACGGTAGCAGACAGGCTGATGCGGTATGTGCAGATCGACACACAGTCGAACCCGCTGGCTACTACCTACCCTACCACAGAAAAACAGAAAAATCTTTCCCGCCTGCTTGTACAGGAACTGTTGCAGATGGGTGTACCGGATGTGCAAACAGACCCCTTTGGTTATGTGTATGCAACGCTGCCCGCCAACACCGAAAAAAAAGTGCCCGTGATCTGCTTTTGCAGTCATGTTGATACAGCCCCGGATTGCAGCGGCACCCACGTAAAGCCCCTGCTGCACAAAGATTATGACGGAAGCGACATTGTGCTGCCCGATGATCCCTCTCAAGTGCTGCGGATACAGGATTATCCCTACCTGCGCGGGCACATCGGGCAATCTATTATCACAGCAAGCGGAACCACCCTGCTGGGTGCAGACGACAAAGCCGGATTAGCCATCATCATGGACATGGTCCATTACCTGCTCCACCATCCCCACATCAAACACGGCGAAGTAAAGATTCTTTTTACGCCTGACGAGGAAGTAGGCAGGGGTACCGATAAGCTTGACCTGCAAAAGCTGGGCGCCGATTTTGGCTATACCCTCGACGGCGGTGAAGCCGGCAGCCTGGAAGATGAAACCTTTAGTGCCAATGCGGCAACCATCACCATTCATGGCGTGATTGCCCACCCGGGTTATGCGAAGAACAAGCTGGTAAATGCCCTGAAGATTGCCGGTGAAATCCTGCAGTCGCTGCCTGCCGACCGGCTGTCGCCCGAAACCACGGAGGGCCGGGAAGGTTTTGTTCATCCGGTGCGCGTGGAAGGCATTGCCGAGAAAGCTACCATCAATTTTATCATCCGTTCGTTTGAAGAAAGCGCGCTGCATGAACAGGCGCGTTTTCTGCTGGAACTGGCAGAAGGCGTGGTGGGCAAACATCCGCCTGCAACGATGGAGTTCACGGTGCAGGAACAATATAGAAATATGAAGCTGGTGCTGGACCGTTACCCGCAGGTAACAGCTTACGCGGAAGAAGCCATCCGCCGGACCGGACTCGCCTTAAAAAAAGAAAGCATCCGCGGCGGCACCGATGGCAGCCGGCTAAGCTACCTGGGACTGCCCTGCCCGAACCTGTTCACCGGCATGCAGGCCATTCATTCGAAATTGGAATGGGTGGGTGTAGAGGACATGAAAAAAGCAGTAGAAACCCTGGTTCACCTGGTGATGATATGGGAGGAAAGAAGTTGAAGAATCGTTTGTTCCAAGAAAGCAAAAGAAAGATTTCCTGTTTTTACACAGGCATCATCTTTATTTGCTGGCTGGTTGGATTGTTGGGCATTGACCAAAGCGCTTATTCGCAGAACCTGCTGGCCAACGGCAGCTTTGAAGAAGAAAATATTTGTACTGAGTATTCGCAGAACTGCGCACCGGAAGCTTGGATCAGCAATTCGCTGAGGTCTGACTACTATGTGTATGAACCGCCTTATGCATACGATGGTACCCATTTTATCGGATTGATTGTAGGCAATGAGAGGAGGGATGGGGTGAGAAGTTTTGTGCGGAGCAGGCTGCTCTGTGGCTTGCGGAAAGGCAGCCGGTACAGGCTGGAATTTTACACCCGCTCCTGGCACAATGCTTCCGACAGCCTGGGCATTTATTTTTCTCCCACTGATTTTTTGTTTGAAGCAAAACCTTACCAATCTATCACCCCTTCGATCTGGCTGCGCGACACCCTTGTTCACCATACGGCAACCAATACGTACTGGGCGCGGCACACGCTTACCTATACAGCCACAGGAAATGAAGTTTTTTTCACGATCGGCAGTTTCAAGAGAAAGGAGTCCTATTTCTCCAAACCGCCCGACCGGCAGCTCAACTACTACGTATACATCGATGATGTCAGCCTGGTGCCTGAAGACGAAAAGGAAAAATTATGTTCGTGTGCCGATAGCGTAAAAAGGGTTTTGTACAGTGAAAATGAACGGCACGATCTGCTCGACAGGAAGATGTATGCCAACAAAAAGAATCCGCCGCTGGTACCTGTTCCGCCGCTGACCGTTATACAGAAGATAGACACCCTGATCATACCGGATGTGCTGTTTGCCAATGCCAGCGCCACTTTGAACCAGCAAAGCTTTGCGCCACTCGACAGCTTTAGCCTGTCACTAACCGGCAAAAGGATCGACTCGCTGGTATTCGAAGGGCATACCGACAGTGTGGGCACGCTAACCTATAACCAGCAACTATCAACAGAAAGAGCCCGCGCGGTAGCCGGTTACGTTGAACAAAAAGCCAACATCCCCGGCAGCAAAGTAACCATCCGCTCCTACGCCTACCTCCGCCCCCGCGCCCCCAACACCACCCCCCAGGGCCGCCAAAAGAACAGACGTGTAGAAGTGTATCTGTATATGCATGAGTGAATCTTTATGGCACGGGAAAGTTGTCTGAACCATGATTTACAGGATTGATGGGATTCGCAGGATTGAGGGTTGATGTGAGGGGGCCGTATTAGTAGCGGGTTTCATGCGTTTATAATCTTGAACCCACCCCTATCCCTCCCGGGAGAGGATACGTCTTCGGCTCGCTGCATTCACAACCTCTCCCTATTTTCTTTGCTCTCTCAGTCCGGTCTTTTTTTGTCTTGAACCAGGATTACACGGATGAGGGGATTACAGGATTTTTTGGGGTGCGGGTGGAGCAGCCTACTCTTTCCCTTGTCATCCTTTTCTCTTTGTCATTCCTTCCTTTTGTCATTCCGCCGGGGCGCTTCCTGCTGTTGCACCTGCAGTGGTCTGACGCGCCCCGTGCGGAATCTCTGCGGGGCAGGGGGCTGCAATTGCTGTTAGCGTCTCACTAAACAGGGATAGGCTGCTCCGCAGAGATCCTGTAACGGCGCGGCATCATCCTGCAAGTGCAACCTTCACTGCGCCCTTACAGGATGACAAAAAAATATTTGGTATGATCCATCTGCACCAAAAAATCCTGTAATCCGTGGATCCGTGTAATCCTGGTTCAAGACAAAAAAGCATCCGCAAGCAGATCAAAGGTTTAACATCCCTCCCATCCTGTAAATTAAGGTTCAGATTAGAATAACTCCGGTTGCTTGTTTTCCTTACCAGCTTTTTGCTCCCAGCTTAGTTCGGTTCCTTTTGTGTAATCAATTAACTTGGTGCCTACGGCGCGCCAGCCCATGACGTCGACGAGTTTGGCGAGCTTCATTTTTTGCTCGCGGGCCTGGGCACCCCGGCCGGTTTTGATGATCAAAACAGGATCTGTGGTGGTGCTGACGGCCTGGAGAAAGTTCTCTGCGCCTTCCTTGATAAAGCTGAACTTGTTGCGCAGGGTGGCTGTTTCAATAACAAACCGTTTTACATTGAACTGGATCTTGTCATGATCATAATAAACAGCAGTGATAATCTTTTCCGGATCATATTTTTCGATGAGCAGGAGCTCGTCTGCTTCAAAGCGTTGGGTGAGTTCCTGTTCCGTGATCTCGTAGGTGCCGTTGCGATAGATGGCAAGTAGCTTGTCATCCCCTTCAAACATGCCCAGGAAATCGCCTTTTTCTTCGGTATTCAGGCGGCCAAACTGGCTGTCGAACCAAAGCTTTCTTCCATCAAGGGTAGAGCGGCCGGCTTCTTTGAGCTTTACATTCCGGATCGGGTATTTGGTGACCTGGTTGCCCATGCTGCTGCGGCCCTTGATCTCCAGTTCTTCAAAATGAAAATCCAGTTCTTTCACGCGGGCAGTGCAGTTCGGACTTAAATTGATCCGGACCACTTCGGCTTCTCCGTTGGGATTGACGGTGAGGTAATGCACCTTGCTTTTTTCTTCGCCCCGCGTGAGGTCGTATTCTTTGTCGCGGGTAATGCCGGTTACGTTAAACCGTTTGGCAAAGCTGATACCGGTTTTGCCATCCAGGTAAACCATGTTATAAGTGGTACGCTCGTCGTTCTTCTGGAAGACGGCCACATGGATGATGTCTTTGCCGATAAAGGCTTTTTCGGCCACTTTCACCACTTTCATCTTACCGGCTTTTGTAAAAGCAATGATGTCGTCGAGGTCGGAACAGTCGGCCACAAACTCGTCTTTTTTCAGGCCCGTACCGATAAACCCATCAGACCGGTTCACATAGATCTTGCTGTTGGCGATGGCAACATGCTTGGCCTGTATCGTATCAAACAGCCTGATCTCTGTTTTGCGTTCCCGGCCCTTTCCATATTTTTTGAGGAGGTTCTGGTAGTAAGCTACGGCAAAATCAACCAGGTTATCAAGATCGTATTTGACTTGTTTAATGTCGGCCTCCAACTGTTTGATCTGGGCATTGAGTTCGTCGATATCAAGCTTGTAGATGCGGCGGACAGGTTTTTCTGTCAGCTTGAGGATGTCTTCCCGGGTAATCTCGCGTTTAAGCCTGGCTTTGAAGGGTTCAAAAGCCTTGCTGATACCCAGCAGTACTTTTTCCCAGGTCTCGTATTTTTTCTCCAGTTCCTTGTAGATCTTTTCTTCAAAGAATATTTTCTCGAGCGAAGTGGTATGCCATTTTTCCTGCAGCTCGTTGAGGCGGATCTGCAGTTCCTGCTGGAGCAGGTCTTTGGTGTTATCAACAGAAAAGCGGAGCAGCTCATGTACACCCAGGAACTGGGGCTTGCTGTCGCTGATCACGCAGGTATTGGGAGAAACACTGACCTCACAATCTGTAAAAGCGTACAGCGCATCGATCGTAATATCAGGTGAGATACCGGGAGCCAGGTCGACCTGGATTTCTACTTCTGCCGCTGTGTTATCAGTTACTTTTTTGATCTTGATCTTACCCTGGTCATTGGCCTTGATAATAGACTCTTTCAGCTGGCCGGTTGTAACGCCATAAGGAACGTCTTTAATGATCAGGGTCTTTTTATCCAGTTCTTCGATATGTGACCGCACCCGTATTTTGCCACCCCGTCTGCCTTCGTTGTAGTTAGAGACATCGACCATGCCGCCGGTTTGAAAATCAGGGTAGAGTTCAAACTTTTTGCCCCGCAGGTATTTGATAGCAGCTTCAATGATCTCGCAGAAGTTGTGGGGAAGCACTTTGGTGGTTAAACCCACCGCAATCCCTTCAGCGCCCTGGGCCAGCAGAAGCGGAAACTTCATGGGTAATACGACCGGTTCATTTTTGCGTCCGTCGTAGCTAAGGGCCCATTCTGTTGTTTTGGGATTAAAAGCCACTTCAAGGGCAAACTTGGAGAGGCGCGCTTCGATATAACGGAAGGCCGAGGCTTCGTCGCCCGTGCTTATATCACCCCAGTTACCCTGCGTGTCGATCATCAGGTCTTTTTGCCCCATGTTCACCAGGGCATCCCCGATGCTCACGTCACCATGCGGGTGATACTGCATGGCTTGTCCGATGATATTGGCCACCTTGTTCAACCGGCCGTCGTCCATTTCCTTCATGGCATGCAGGATGCGGCGCTGCACCGGTTTTAAGCCATCAACAATATCAGGCACCGCCCGCTCCAGGATTACATAAGATGCATATTCCAGGAACCAGTTTTTGTACTGCCCGCTGACGCCAATTCCATCCTGGGTCAAATCAATTTTTTCCGTCATAAATAGATGCTTCTTCGATCAGTAAAAGTAGACCAATATAACACGAAAATACTAAAAAAGTTAGCGAAAATACAGGTTTCTTTTTTTACGCTAAAACGATCAGTAAGGTATCTCTATTTGCGCCACAGCCTTGAGCCTCACCTCGAAATCTTTGGGAGCACCCAAGGTCCCCTGGTACTCAATCCGCTGGTCTTCAATCATTTTCTTTATCCGCCACAACAAGTAAGCGTCGCCGGTGGTATGCGGCGCCTTTTGCATAAACTGGTGCAGCAGCCTGCTGGCTTTCTGCCAGTCGGCGTTCAGGAAGCCGAGCAGTTGCTGGTCGTAAAAATCTGCGCTGTACTGGGCCAGCTTTTTACCCCCCTCCAGGATGCGGACCCAGCGGTCTTCGCCGCACAATCTTTTCCATTCTTCCGCATCGTTTTCAAACTCGCCGGCACTGATGGCCCTGGCGAGTTTTTTGGCTTTGAGAAATTCGCGGGGCGGTATTTGAAACAGATTGACCGGGTAGAAGATGGTTCCTTTTGTGCTGATAAACGGCAGGTTGTGCAGGAACAGGATCAGGATACGGCCCTGAAACGGGGCCAGCTGGCTGATCAGCCAGTAATACCCGCTTACATCATGTTTGTTCTGCGCTACCCAGATCCAGGCCGTTTCCTTCGGATCGGCTTCCAGCTTGCTGACCAGATCGGCCACGGTCTCTTGGTCATTTACCAACACTTCTTCTACCGATCCCTCCTGCTCGCCCGCGCTCAGCACCTCCCGCCACCAGGTCCGGCGGGCTTCGATGCCTTCATCGGTATAGGGATCAAACAGCGGCCCCACTGCATACTCATCCCTGATTTCCAGTACAGGTCCGGAAAGCGTTTCATCCAGCTCAAAACTTTTCTGCAGGGTTTCTACATCAGCATGTTGAAAAACCAGGTGAATCATGAAAAAAGATTAGGCTGCAATGTTATAAAAATTAGGGAGATTAACAACGGGTTTCCCTGCCGGCAGGGTTGTCAATACCGGGCGCAACAGGAAGGAGCCGGAAGCAAACAAGGGGGCTGCCCTATTATTATTGTACAACCACATGATACCAGCATACCTGCGTACCGCTTCGCGAACTTAAAAAAACAAAAGGGTTAAAACCCGTTCAGGAGCATGATGCAAGACTGCTAACTTCATCCTGAAGGACAAAACATTTGCAGGATGCCAGGCAGTGATCGCTAAACGTGTATGAATTGATTTCACCTCCTTCATGTGAAGAGCACCAACAGTAATTGACCAGTGCATTCAATATAAAAAAGAGATATGGAAATTGCAACGTTGCTACCGCACATTCATCGGGGAGCAGAATACATCTTTATCCATTGTGTGCAAGCCAAAGCATTGAAGGAGGTAATAAAACGGTTGCCCGGAGCGAGGTGGAGCAGGACGTACAAAGCATGGTATGTTCCCCTGAGTTTAGACAATTATCAGCGGGTTTGCCAGTCGCTGGCACCGCTGGCTTCGGTAGAGACCACAGTACTGAGAAATTACCTGATCAAGCGAAAAAACGTGCAAGCCACAAAAATACCCTAGGCGATCCCGGTTGAAAGCGAGCCTTCTCTCGCCGCAGGCAAGGTTGTGTGTTCACGGGTTCGGCCCACCCCTGCTCCCTCTTAGGCCTACAGGCTCAGCGGCAAAAACCTGGAAAGCGTTCACCAGGCAGTAGGCCCTTTTGGATTAAAAGCATACAGCGTGAGCCCAATCCGGACATACAAGGCGGTACTGGTAATTTTTTTCTAAGTCATGGGGCAAGTTTCAGGCTGCAGCGCGGACAACAGCTGAAGTAAAGCGGTTCCTCAACAAGGGATTGTCAGAACATACGCTGCACAGCCGCATCAACGCCTTGGAGTTCTCTTATAAACAGGTGCTGGGGATGGACAAATTCTTCTATGACATATTTGCCTTAAAAAGCCTCTCTAGTTACCAAAGGTCTTGGGCAAGCAGGAGATCACGCATCTTTTCAATGAATTGAACAATAGATAACACAAACCGGTCTTATTGATGGCTTACAGCGCCGGTTTGCGTGTACGTAAAGAAGTAAACATGAAATTAAAAGACATTGATAGTGATCGGATGCAGTTGTTTGTGGAGAAAGCAAAAAAGATCGGTACGTCTGTTGAGCCTGGTTTTGCTGACCGTCCCGAGAAGTTATATTCAGCTGTGTAACCCCAGGCCACAGCACTAAGTACCTGAACGCCCTGGTGAATCCGGAACAATAAGGCGCAAGAACTGCCCAGCGGGTATTTCAACTGGCGCGGGAGAAAGCCGGCATTAAAAAAGAAGTTACCTTTCAATCCTTCAGGCACAGCTTTGCGCCCCGTGTCCTGGAAAAGGGAGTTGATATCCGTTATATAAAAAACATTATGGGACACTTTAGCATCGAGACAACAGCACGCTTTCTATACGTAAAAAGAGAACAGCTGATCAACATATTCAGCCCTTTAGATGGCATCTGGAAGAAAGGGAGTATAGAATGGTAGCTGGATTGCCGTACCAAACAATTTGATAAAGCGAATGATAAGGGAGTAGTTTTGAGTAACAATTAAATTTGCGAATACCGGCAATACATACGTTACCTACAATGCAGCCTTGGAGGTGTAAGTTCGTAAGCTGGTTGTTAACTGCCGTAATTGCATCGGCTGTGGTGGATACAGTTTAGCTCGCTTGGTTAGACCTTTGCTGTCGACCGGCCGCGTTTCGCATCATGGTGGGATAGTACCCTTCGAGGAAGCACAGCAGGTAACAGGGGGTTTTGGGTAAGCGGGCGGACGTGAGGGCAGTGGTCAGCTGGTTGCAGAAGGTGAGCAGTTGTAACGGGCTGATCGAAAGAGCCAGGCAGCAGATTAGTTCATCAACATACAGTAACTATTGGGCTATGGTCATCAGGGGACGGAAAACGCCGCCACGCCTACCCAAAGCCTGGCCCGTTAGCTGAAATGCACAGACACACAATTCATGTTTACAGAGATGAAGAGAAGCTTTATCTTGTGAGGAAAAAAGGGTGCCGAATCTATTTATCATTTCAGGTTGCAATGGAGCTGGTAAGACAACCGCTTCTTTTACTATTCTTCCCGACCTTCTACAAGTAAAAGAGTTTGTCAATGCTGACGAAATTGCAAAAGGGCTTTCACCTTTTCGACCGGAAAAAGTTGCTATTGAAGCAGGAAGAATTATGTTGCACAGACTGCAAGATTTACTATCTCAAAGTAATGACTTTGCATTTGAAACAACCCTTTCTACCCGTAGCTTTGTTGGACTTATCAAGCAGGCAAGAGCCCAAGGCTACAGTATCAATATTATCTACTACTGGCTGGACAGTGTTGAACTTGCCATTGAAAGAGTAAAAATCAGGGTATCTGAGGGTGGACATGACATTCCAACAGACACAATCGTGCGTCGGTATCACGCAGGATTAAAGAACTTCATAAAACTCTATAAGGCCCATGCGGATTACTGGATGCTTATTGACAACTCCCAAACAGAGCCTGAACTTATTGCGGAAGGATGGAAGCTAGAAGCCTTGCAGGTAGCTAACGAGGTAAAATGGCACATTATAAATAAACTGGTTGACAATGACACAAACTGAAATAAAAGACAAAGTCCTAAAAGGTGGCAAATTGGCAATTGAGCGTCTTTTAGAAGCTAAAAGCAAGGAGAACACCTTTGTTGTTATCTCAGACAAGGGTAAAGTAGTTAAAGTAGAGGCAAAAAGCCTGAAAAAGTAGCACATCAGCCAACAAGTGCATTCAAGCAATTGGGGCAGGATATAGTAGCAATGGTCAGTTGTAGGCTGCTGAGCAGTGGCCGGGCAGGACACAATAACCGAGCGACAGATTGAACAATGAGCAATAATTTATAGATTAAGCAGGGGCTCGGGAGACAGGAATGCTGTTGCCCCAACTGCTTAAATGCCTGGCCGTTGTACGCAACAAGCTTAGACACCTTATTTTTGAAGCAAATGAAAATGGAGCACAAACGAATATTAATGTTAAGGGCATGTGGGCATGAAGATGAAAATCAAGAATGTAACACTATCAAGTCACAGGCAGAACTTTATGACTTAGAAGTTCATGATTATTGTCCAAAGACAAACCATGAGTTAAATCAAATTCTCAATAGAGGAGTTACTTATGTACTAACCCCGTATTAACTGGACAGATTTTTTGGAACGGTTTGAGCGCTTCGATCACGCTGGTCTTCAAAGATACCAAACTCTTGTTCCCTGACTATTTTATCCACTAAACGGCTCT
>JADCRZ010000098.1 GCA_015069695.1 Williamsia sp. | reverse complement strand
TCGCAGATTTTACTTCGTGGAAACAACTCGCTGACAGGTCTTTCGCAGCCCCTGATTGTAATAGATGGCATACCGGTAGACAATACCACGGGTCGTGTAGGCTTGGGCGCTTCCAATGGTTTTTATAATACAACGCTTGACCAGGGCAATACCTTAAGTGATATCAACCCGGAAGACATTGCTTCTATCAGCGTATTGAAAGGACCAACTGCTGCAGCCTTGTATGGTTCATTGGGTGGCAACGGTGTTATTTTGATCACCACGAAAACCGGTAAAAAACAATCCGGACTGGGCATTTCCGTTTCATCATCGGTAGGGTTTGAAAGTATTTTCACCAGCCCGGATATGCAGAACGAATATGCGCAGGGTAGCCAGGGCACATTCGATTCTTTATCCACATTAAGCTGGGGACCCAAAATCAGTGGTCAAACGGTGATAGATTATTCGGGCAAGCAGGTGAAACTGCAATCTTATGATAATGTCGGAAACTTTTTTGGTACCGGCGTTGTGTCCAATCAGAATGTTTCCTTTCAGCAGCTGGTAGGTTCCACTTCTATTTATGCCTCTTACAATCGCTTCGACGATAAAAGCATCATACCCGGCCAAAAGCTTAGCCGCAACAACCTGAGTGCAAGAGCCGTGAGCAAATTCGGCAAGAACGGAAACTGGACACTGGATACAAAGATTCAATTCATAAATGCAACAGCAAACAACCGGTCAATCGAAGGGCAGGACTACAGCATTTTTGGCATCATTAATAATTTACCGCGTACCCTGAACATACTCGATTTCAAAAATCCCCTGGATTCCAACGGGAATCAATATTACTGGGGACGAGCCAGCGCAACCAATGTAAACCCCTACTGGACGGCAAAATACAACCTGAATTCTGACACCCGCAACCGCTCTATCATGTATGCTTCGTTGAAACATAATTTCACAGACTGGCTATCGGCTGAAGCGAATGCAGGGATTGATATGTATGCTACCAATTCGGAAGCGAAACTGTATGCCGGAAGCCCCAACAGCCTGACGGGTAACTATAGCCTGGGAAGAAAAACCTACCAGCAAACCAATTATTACGGCTTGATTACGGCACACAAGGATAACGTGTTTGGAAAATTAGGCGGCTCTGTCATGGTGGGTGGAAACTTACAGCACTGGCAACAGTCTGAACTGAATGCGAGTGCCGGAACGCTAAAGGTTCCCAACTTGTTCTCTGTCACCAATTCTGCCGGCGTTCCGGGCGTTTCACAGGATTTCAGCCAAAAGAAAATCAACTCCCTGTACGGTCAGGTGGAATTGAATTATGATGGGTATTTGTTTTTGAGCGGCACAGCACGTAACGACTGGTCGTCTGCATTAAGTCCGCGTAACAATTCTTATTTCTATCCTTCGGTAAGTCTTTCTTATGTATTTACTGAGATGATTAGCCAGATGGGCGGCACACTGCCTTCCTGGTTGAGTTATGGAAAGATAAGAGGCTCTTATGCGGCAGCCGGCAGCGACCTTGCTCCGTATTCATTGTATAACACATATTCTATCGGTACCGATCCGAACGGAAATACAACCGCAGGCAGAAACCCGACTTTATTTAACGACAGCGTAAAAAGCCAGTTGATTAAATCGTATGAAGCCGGTGCGGAATTGCGTTTCTTTAAGAACAAGATTGGTTTGGATGTTTCCGTATATAAGTCTGATGCTACCAACCAGTTGATTACGCTTCCTATGGATCCGTTAAGCGGGTACAGCGGCAGAATCATCAATGCGGCGGATGTTCGGAACACAGGTATAGAAATTACAGCCGATGCACGCATTTTGGATAATCCCAAATCCTTAAACTGGTCAATGGTTCTTAACTTCTCACACAACAGAAATACGGTGCCTTTCATCTATCCTGATGTTTCGAAATACCAGTTGCCGGGTGGTGGTTTTGACAACATCCAGATACTGGCTGTGGCAGGTGAGCCATACGGCGAAATTTATGGTACCAAATTGTTGCGGGTTACCGATCCTAAAGATGCCAATTACGGTCAGCTGATTCTTACCAGCGGAGGACTGCCGCAAGCCACTACCGATATATCAAGGTTGGGAAACCAGCAGGCAAAAGCCTTAATCGGGTTTACCAACTCCTTCTCGTATAAAGGTTTCGGACTTTCCTTACAATTGGATGCCAGAATCGGCGGCAAGATATTCTCGCAAACTTTGGACAATATGGAGCGCAACGGAACTGCCGCTATTACCGGTGGTGCCAGAGATTCGATGGTAGTATCGGGAGTGGTTCTTAACGACGATAACGAGTATGTACCCAATACAAGCCGGATTTCAACGCAGCAATATTGGGGAGCAGTTGCCGGTACCGGAAACACGGGTATCACAGAAACCAACCTTTATGATGCTACCAATGTGCGCATCAGAAATATTCAGCTGAGCTATAATTTCCCGAAAGCCTTGCTGGGCAACAGCTTTATTCAAAGGGCAATGATATCGGCTTCCTGCACCAATGTATGGATGCTGAACAGTCATATGCGCGGGTTAGATCCGGAATCCGTGTTTGCCACAGGTACACCTGCTTTAGGTTTTGAAAACGCAAGCCCGCCCACTTCCCGTATATTCTACATAAACTTATCGTTAGGCTTCTAATCTTCACCACTTAAATTAAAAGCAATGAATCATATAATTAAAACATCAGCGTCATACGTAGCAGGCATCCTGCTTCTCTCAGCCTGTTCAAAAATTACGGATATAAATACCAACCCTACCGCTGCCAGTGCCGACCAGGTGCAGGTTGAATATTTTATCAATAACTCTATTGTTCATGCGCAAATGAACCCCGGCGTGTCGGAAAGAGCTTTCATACTGTACTGGACAGCTGCCGGTCACCAGATCAGCGATGCGGACGGAGCTACCTTTTCAAGGGCTAATTACAGCGATGAATGGATTGGAGAATATTACGACAACCAGTCGGGCGCATTGAATACCATCAACAGCGCCATAGATGTCGCCAACCAGCAAATAACCGCCGGAACACAAAAGGAATACACCAACAACCTGATACAGGTTGCCCGCATCTGGCGCACGTACCTGCTGAGCGAAATGAGTGACAATTTCGGTTCCATGCCTACTACGGCTTTCCAGGGAATGAACCCGGATTTTAAGGATGTAAAATCTGTGTATTATTACATGCTCGATGAGCTGAAAGATGCCACTTCTAAGTTAGATTTGTCTGTGGCAGCGGTGTCATCCGATGTAAGCAGGGAAGACCCGGCTTATGGTTTCAACTTTGCCAAATGGCAGGCTTATGGAAACTCATTGCGTATGAGGCTTGCCATGCGCTTGTCTGAAGTAGATGCCGCCAAAGCGCAGTCAGAGTTTGAAGACGCAGCAAAAGGCACTTTGATTACGACCCAGGACCAAACCCTGCAGATTAAGGAAGGTCCGGATTGGAATGATCTGTCCGGTATGTACACCCGTTGCTGGTATCAGTTGCCGGAAGCGGTTACACTTAATAACCTGGTTGTAAACCTGGGAAGCATTACCTCAGCCGAACAGATTCCATCAGTGATAGGCGACCCGGCAGCTCAGTCGGCAGCCATTGCCAACATCAAACCTGCCAACTACGCAGGGCAACATTACTCTGTACAATTAACCACAAAAACAAACAATCCGTTCTCTTCTTATTGGTTAGACGGACTTCCTGCTACCATCGATCCACGTGCATACCAGATATTTTATATGCCCGGCAACAGCAGCGATCCTTCGTTCCCGAGCGGAACCTGTGGTGCCGTTACGTCTACCACCACCGGTTCGGTAAAAAATACGGACGGCAGCCTGGTTAAAACACTTGATGCAGCCTACACCTGGAATGGAACACCGGATGGCAACTGGGGTACCAAGGGGGATGTTCGCAATACACTCTTCCAGGGTGTGGATATTGGCAGCACTACGGGAATGGTTCCGACGTTAAAAAACCAGTTCAGAGATCACAGCGGGAAAAGAATATTCTTCGCCCCCTGGGAAACGTATTTCCTGTTAGCCGAAGCCGGCGAAAGAGGATGGAATGTGCCGGTTACAGCACAGGTTGCCTATGAAACAGGGATTAGCAAAAGCTTTGAATACTGGGGCTTATCGGCTTATGTAAGTGCCTATATCGCTTCTACCGATTACAACAGGGATGGAACATCGGTAAGCTGGATTCATACCGAAGAACCAGGCGATAGCCATGCCATGAATTATGTGGATGGCATTACGGGAGTCGCAGGTTCGGCTGCCATTGCGTACCCTGCCAACACGTTGTATAAAGGCGGTTCTGTACGGAATGATCATCTTACAAAAATCATTACCCAAAAGTTTATTGCGCAAACACCTTGGCTTCCTTTGGAAACCTGGAGCGACCATAGAAGGCTTGGATTGCCGTTCTTTGAAAATGTAGTGCTGGAAAGCCCTATACAAACATTGCCGGCTTTAACGTCAAGTAATTATATGACAAGTAATGTACAGTTCTTTCCGCAACGTATGAAATACCCGTCAAGCCTGCAAAACAGCAATGCCGCCGGGTACAAGCAAGCGGTAGATGCGTTAGGTGGTACCGATGCGGTACTGACACCTTTGTGGTGGGCGCAGCATTAATACGGCTACAAACAATCAGGATAATCATATCAATAAAAAACTGCCTCTCCACAAGAGGCAGTTTTTTATTTTGCCTGTCAGTCGTTACGAGATTTATTTCTGCTGGTCGGTGTCTCACCATACGTGTTTGGAAGAGTTTTAGAATAGATAATGGATGCTTTACGCCAGAGGCGTACCCTCTCTGTAGCCAAATGTTTCCCTTGGGTTCTCCGAAGCCATCATCCAAACTCACCATAGCTTATCTCAATCAAATGCTCACCCTCTGCATAAACACAATCTACACCCGCCTTCACAAGCGGCTTATGGCTATAAACGGCAGGCGCATTTGGACATCCAGTTGTCCGACGGCTATAGCTTCGAAATCTTCCGGCAAATGCCTTATCATAAGCCCGTCATTTTCACCACGGCTTTGCATGAGTACACGCTTGACGCCTTCCAGTATTTTGTCATTGATTACTTAGTAACGCCGGTCACACTTTCTGCCCTTAAGGCGGCGCTGGATAAGCTGCGCGCCATACAGTACCCCGAAGTGAGAACCCACCACGACCTGTTTACCGGTTACGACACGTTTATACACGAATCTTATAAGGAGCGCTTTCTCATACAGATAGGGCAGAAGTTTGTGTTTGTAAAAGCGGGCGAAATCGAACTGTTTAAATCAGAAGGGAAAGTGGTGTTCCTCACAGACAAAAAAGGCAATAAGTTCAGCATCGATTATATGCTGGAAAAGCTGGAGACCCTGCTCGATCCCCGGCTTTTCTTCCGGCTCAACGGTAAGGTGATTATCTCCATCAACAGCACTACGCAGGTGCGCCCTTTTACCAACAAACGGCTGCAGCTTCACCTGCAAAACAACGTCACCTCACCCGCGCTGGTGGTAAGCCGCCAGCGCGTAGCCGATTTTCATACTTGGGCAGAACAATGATAGGAGAGAATAGAGCCGCTGTAGCAAAAAAATGGAATGTAATCGTGAGACCTGCACACAAAATCAAACGGCAAAGCCACATAGCAGCCTTGCCGCAACTGCATTAAACTTAACGTAGCTTAATCACCATCCTGGCAATATATGTTGAAGAGAAACCAACCAAATCCCAATATGTATCTCTTACCTCTCCCTCTTATCATTCCGGCTCACTTGTGTAGGCGGGTGCCCGAACAATTTCTTAAATGCAAACGAAAAATGCGAAAAGTTCTCAAAGCCAAGTTCTAAATAAATATCCGATGGCTTTCTCTGTTTTTGCGAGAGAAGGTAATGCGCTTCCTCCAGCCGCTTCTGCACCAGCCAATGACTTGGTGTAGCATTGAATATCTTCTCAAAATCCCTTTTGAAAGACGATAAGCTTCTGCCCGTTAAATACGCAAACCGTTCCAGGCTCACGTTAAACCGGTAGTTGCGGTTCATAAACGCTTCCAGGTTTATTTTCTCCGGCTGGCTAAAGTCAAATAGCACATCCGCCAACTGCGGGTTTGTTTTCAGCAGCACCAGCAGCAGCTCGCTGCGCTTTACGTGCAGAAAGTCGCCGTCAATAATACCATGCTCATTAAAATAAGGCATCAGCGATTGAATGAAATTATCAATCAACGCATTCTTATCTATCGGTATAATTGCCTGCGCCGGTTCTTTGCCAATAATCGCCTCATGTTTAAAATTGACATTGAATTCCTTTAAAAAATCCTGCTCAAAAACAATGTATATTTTTCGGAATCCGCCATCGGTTGCCTGCTTCGTGTACTTCGATAAATGGTTCCTCCTTCCCATGCCATAGTCGCCGGGCTTTACATGATATTCTTTACTTCCGTCGTATATCGTCATAGCGCCTTCCACCAGGTACGTAAACGTATGGTCGCGTATAAACTGCTCCGTAGAAGGAGCGGGGCTGATATAGCAGGTAGAGATAGCGGTTTCTTTCATCTTTGATAAATTATTGCGTTGCCAGCCGCTCAATATCATCCACCTCCAGTACCTGTTTGGGATAGCCTTTGGCGACAGCATTTACCATCGCTTTCCCCACCTGCGCAAGCGTCAGCATTTTTTGAGGAAAGAACGGTGATATCAGGGGCGCTAATATCTTGTACACGGTCTTCACATTCTTCTGCCCTTTGATCGCTTTCATGATCGCCGGGCGAAAATTATATTGCCCCTTAAAAGTCATCTTCATCAATGCATTTTCCGTTCTGCCTTTCACCCTTGCCCACATCACTTTTCCCTGTTCCGAACTATCGGTTCGGTTTCCCGATACAAAGTTGAACACCATGCCGGGGTTTAGTGTTAATAGGGTATTGGCAAATGCCAGCGTTGTATCAAAAGTGATCCGGCTGTATTCATCTTCTTTCATCCCCACCGAACTGATCCCCGCGCAATAAAAGCAGGCATCATAGCCGGTCAGTTGCCCCGAAAATGCCTCCGTGTGCCGGAAGTCGGGCACAATCAGTTCTTTCAGTTTCGGATGCGTTATATCATAATGCCTGCGGTTCACCATTAGCACCGCTTCTACCCGTGCATCTTGGAGGCAATGGAACAAAACACCTTCCCCCACCATGCCTGTTGCGCCTGTAATAATCACTTTCATGTCTTTACTTTTTAATCAATCCGAGCTGCAGCATACTTTCCGCTGTTGCCACAATGGCTTCTTTAGGGCTTCGTGGCGACCAATGTAACACCTCCCTTGCTTTTTCCCCGCTTGCCTGCATATACACACCCAGCAAAGTAGCCGCCATTTTCAGGGTTGGGTTCGCCAGCGCCGCCCCTTTCAGTTGCCAGTCC
>JADCRZ010000097.1 GCA_015069695.1 Williamsia sp. | reverse complement strand
CGGGCTGGTGAAAATACTTTCAAACCCTACCGATGATGAAACGGAAATGCCCAGTCCGGATTGTTTTTTACCGGTTTTCGTGGTGATCAAAATAACACCATTGCCACCCAATGAACCATACAAGGCTGCAGCAGTTGGTCCTTTCAGTACGCTGATGGAAGCAATGTCTTCCGGGTTGATATCACTTAAGGTATTGCCCTGGTCAAGCGTGGTATTATAAAAACCATTGGAAGCGCCTAAGCCCACGCGACCTGTGGTATTATCTACCGGTATGCCATCTATCACAATCAGGGGCTGCGAAAGACCTGTCAGCGAGTTGTTTCCACGAAGTAAAATCTGCGAAGAACCTGCCGGACCATTACCCGAACGCACTACCTGCAAGCCGGCTACCTTACCGGTCAGATCGTTTACAAGGTTCACTTCTCTGGATTCAACCAAGGTTTGCCCTTTTACTTCCTGTATAGCATATCCCAACGACTTTTTCTGCCTTTGAATGCCGAGAGCCGTCACCACCACTTCATTCAGGCTGTTTTCTGCCGGTTGCAGCACCACGTTAAAATCACCGGCAGTGGCTACGGAGAGTGTAAACGTGCTGTACCCTACGGAAGAAAATTCCAGGGTAGCCGTAGGTTTTACACTGATCCGGTAATTTCCTAATGAATCAGAGAGAGTTGCATTCGAAGTTCCTACTTCATGGATAGAAGCCGAACTAACGGGGCTGCCGCCTGGAGTTTTAATGGTGCCGGAAACGGTCTTTTTCTCCTGCGCCTGTACCTGCACATAGCACAAGGCTGCAAATAGGATAAGCAGCCATCGATTGGTTGAGATGTTCATATCAGCTTGTTTTTATGTTCCTAAAAAATGGTTACGATATTTTTATTTGTCAGCAGTCAGCAGCAAAGCACCTGGTGTTTTATCCAGTTCGTCGTAGTGCTCCATTACCAAAGCAGCCGCGCCTATCAGTTCTGCCTCGCCCCGCAGCGTGGATATTTCTATGTTTGTGTTCTCAGCTATGTTTGGGATGCAATGTTCATGGATGGCTTGCTGAACCGGCGTAAGCCAAAGCTTGCCGGCGACTGAACCCCTGCCACTAAGTATAATCAGTTCGGGGTTCAGCAAATGAATTAAAATGGCAATCGCTCTTCCAATGTGGTAGCCGGCTTCTGATAGCAGTTCTACCGCAAATTTGTCACCCTTTAAAGCCGCCTTCATGATCTTTTCCGATGTCTCTTCAATGTTGTCCAGCGAGAGATCGCTCAGCATCGTTACCCTTCCCTTATGAATGCCTTCAATAGCTTTTTCCGCAATCACGGCAAGGGAAGCTTCCGTTTCAAGGCAGCCTGTTTTACCGCAGGCGCATAGTTTGTTGTTGGTAAAAAGCGGTATATGGCTAAACTCACCGGCAAAACCATTATTGCCCCTGAACAGTTCGCCGTTTATAATGATCCCCAAACCAATGCCCCAGCCTATGTTGATAACCATTACATTTTGCTTACCGGCAGCTGCCGCAAATCTCAATTCTGCTAAAGCTATTAAGCTCGAATCGTTATCAATAAACACCCGTAAGCCGGTAGTCGCTTCAATCGTTTCTACAACGCTCTTATCACTTCCCGTTTGCAAAAAGGAATGGTTGATACCTTTTGCGATGTCGACAAAGCCGGGCATCCCGACACCAATTCCAATAATTTTGTGTTTGGGTACACCTGATTCCTTTATAAAACCGGTGATATGATGAACCAATTCATCCAGCGCCATTTTATGATTAGCCAACACCAAGCTTACCCGTTTTATGTCTCCCACATAGTTGTTGTTCATATCTACCATGGCAATGCGGGTCACCATCTGGTCCATAGATACGCATACGATATAAGCCAGGTCTTGAACCAGGGAATACACTTGCGGGCGTCTGCCTCCTGTAGAAGTTGCCAACCCGGATTCAACGATGATTTTTTCATCAATGAGCTCGGAAATCAGTCTTACAATAAGGGGGATGCTTTTATCCGTTCTGATACTCAAATCAGAACTGGATTGGGCACCGAGAAAATACAACTGTTTTATCAGTTCCTTCTTATAAGCAGACTGTTTTGGCAAGTCTTATATTTTTAGCTAAAGTAAGATTAACTTTTTAAAAAAGTTAAGAAGTTTTTTATTTTTTGTTAAAAGTAATTAGAACTACCTGTTTATTTTTCAAAGACTATTAAGCACACGAACTAGCTGCATTATGAGAAACTCTTTTTTTGCAATACCTAAAAGGATTTCAAAACGATTAGAGTAGGCGACGCTACCCACCTCGTAATGGTGGTATCTAAAAGCACAGGCAACTGAGAGCTGAAGCTGCCGAATTCGCCCGTAGTTATACCGATTCCGATAACAGATATCCTTGGTATGCCTGATGCCTGTACGAATGCATTATGCAGGGTCGCAGGTAACTGAGTAACACTGGTGTGGCTACCCATGGATGGTTTCGTTATTTATGCAGATGTACCTGAAGCACGACATCATCCGCCGTCACATACAAGGTGTCTTTGTTAGCGCTGAAAGAACAGTTGGAAGTAAAGCGATTGTACACTTTAATCAAGCCCAGGCGCCTGCCAGCCGGCGAGATGATGTTGATGCCATCCGGACCTGCACTGAAGAGGTTCCCGGAATTGTCAACCTTCATACCGTCGGGACCTTGTTTTTGAACAGCTCCGGCCTTTAACGGTCGGGCATCCAGTAAAACGCCTCCGCTCACGGGGTTACCGGCCACATTCAGCGTATAGGCATACCAGGCGGGCTTGTCGTTGTCGCTGCTGGCGATGTAGAGCGTGCGTTCGTCGGGTGAGAAAGCAATGCCATTGGGGCGGCGGATAGAGTCGATGAGTAAAGACAATTTACCGGTAGGGCTTATTTTATAAACGCCTTCGAAAGAAAGATCGCGGGCGGTATCCCCTTCGCCTCCGGGCAGGCCATATACAGGATCGGTAAAGTAGACGTTGTTCTTACTGTCGGCAACGATGTCGTTGGGGCTGTTGAACCGCTTGCCCCCGTAAGTGGCTGCCAACGTTTTGAAGTCGGGTGCGGGTGATGCAATACTACCTCTCATGCGGGCGATTTGCCGGTTGCCGGACTGGCAGAGGAGCAGGTTGCCGTTGCGGTCAAGGGTGAGTCCGTTGGAGCCGATTTCGCCTTTGGCAGGCTGGGGCTTGGTGTAGCCGGAGGGCGTGAGGTAGCGGGTTGCAGTGTCATTAGGACGCCATTGAAAAATGGTGTTTTCGGGTACGTCGGAGAAGATGAGCGTGCCTGTTTTTGCAATCCAGAGAGGACCTTCGGTCCAGTTGTAGCCTTTGGCAATGATTTGTACCTGGGCAGTGGTATCGATGAAGGGTGCGATGGTGGAATCGTACCATTCGATGGTGGCGATGGGTTGCGTGTTTGAGTCGGTTGAGGGTGTGTTTATGCTTGCCTGTTGTGTGGTGTTTTGGCAGGCAGATATGAGCGTGATGATGAGGAGTGCGAGGAGAGTTTTGTTCATATGGTGATGGTTACTTTTTATGTATGTTCCCGCTGTGGCATTGTAATGGTGTCTATCGTCATTGGGAGTTTGCGAAGCCATCCATAGATCGTAACGAAACGTGTCTGCGAATAGCAATCAACCTCCATGATATTGTACAGATTGCTTCATTCCTCACAATGACGCCCGTGCTGCCTCTCTTTTCTTTCAATCTTGATGAGGTAACAATTGTTGTAAAAGTAAAACTGTCAGCCTCCCTGTAATGCGAATATTTGTTGCTGCCCACGTAGTAAAGCTTCATCAGCGTCTATGCAGTTTGTTATTTGTATATCCAGATTTTCCAGTGCCGCCTGGTAATATGCGGCAAGCTGTCCGGATGCTATAAGAGATACGCGTTTGATGTGTTGTGTCTGCAGGTCCAGCAGTTCGGAACCGATGAGGAGACCGCTGAGGTAATGGTAGCTTTCAGCCGGGGTATAGTGGCTAAACAAGGCGGCTGTCCTTACTTTGAAGAGCTTGTGCAGGAGGTTTGCTTGCGAAGCTTCCTTTACCCCTTTTATAAAATGAGCCGAAGGCGGGGCATCGGTAGCTTGTACCGATGCCGACAAGATGCTTTTTGCAGACAGCAGGTGAAACAATTCACCGGTCATATAAGTCTTAAAATTTATTACCCTGTCTCTTGAAATATGAATGTGCTTGGGATGCGTGCCGGGCATGATCATCCATTCATCCTCTGCTGCGGTACGGCGGACATAAGCCCCTACTATCTTGGTTTCTTCTCCGCGCATTACGTCATCTTCCGCTCTGGCGCCTGATATGATGAGCATCGGGTGTGGGAATGTACAGGAGGGCGGTATCTTCTTTATATTCAAGCCTTCGCCGCTGCAGGAAAAAGGCAGGGTGCTGTAGGGTAGCTCCATCATACCAATGCTCGAGGATGCCATGCCCGAAATGACCACTGTAAGATTCTCCAGAGAGTTGCTCGTTTGCTGTTTCATCTGCCGGATGCCATCAAGAAGATAGCGCTGATAAAAGGGTAAGCGGTCCTCAACGTTGCTGCCTCTCTCCTGCCATTGGCGATAAGCCTGCGAGATGCCTTCGCTTGTTTTTACTTTTGCCAGTATGTTGACATCCGGCATCTGCACCCAACGCAGGCGGAAGGTGGATGTGCCCCAGTCGCAGCTTATGAATTGTTCCGTATTCCACTTTTCCTTTTGCATCCTTTTCAGTGCTGTATGTGTTTGAAATATTTCCCGTAGATACCGGAGGTTTTTTGCGCGGATACCGCAGATTTTTAATGCGCTTATCGAATGGTTATTTGAGATTCTGGAACCGATATTTAAACTGACTTATTGTTGCTTTTCTCAAAACTTAGTAATGGCTCCTTTGCATCAATATTCCGTGCTTGCACCCGTTCGACTTTACCCACAAGAAAGATGTATGACAAAGCCCCCCCGATACCTACAGCACCAATGAAAACAATAGCGGGTGCAAAGTTTCCGTCGCGAACCAAATAGCCAATGATGAGCGGAATGAAAACAGCTGCCAGCCCACCAATAAAATTAAAGACGCCGCCCGTAAGCCCCACGAGATGAGCAGGTGAAAGTGCCGATACAAATACCCAGGTGATAGAAGCAAGTCCATTGCCGAAAAAAGAAAGACACATAAAAAAGATGATGAGCCCGGGACTGCTTACATAATTTGCCCCGACGATGGACACACTAAGGAGCAGCCCGGTAATGACCGGCGTCTTCCGGGCAATGCCTGCTGACACACCTTTCCGCACCAAGTAATCGGATAAAAAACCAGAGAGCAAGATGCCTGCAAAAGCTGATAAAAAAGGTGCCGAGGACAGAAAGCCGGACTTCATGAAGCTGATGCCGCGATATTTGACAAGATACGTAGGAAACCAGGTGAGAAAAAACCACATGGTAGCGCCTACGGCAAATTGCCCGAGATAAATGCCCCACAATTTTTTATGCGAAAGCACTTCGGCGATGTGCTTCCACCGGAACGAAGAAGCGCTGCCGGATGTTGACTGCTTTGTTATACCGCCACCGCTTTCGATATATTGTCGCTCCGCTTCGTTGATGCGCCTGTGGGCAGACGGATGCCGGTAAAAGAAATACCAGACAGTGCCCCACGCCATGCCGATGCCACCGGTGACGATAAACAAGCCACGCCAGCCGATGGATTGCTCAAGCGCCGTGAGAAGGGGCGCGAGGAAGGCAAGCCCGATGAACTGTCCCGAGGTATAAATGGCGATGGCGGTAGCCCTTTCCCTGTCGGGAAACCATGCCGTGACAATGCGGTTATTGGCGGGATAAGAAGGCGCTTCGAACACGCCGGTTGCCATACGCAATCCGAATAAAGAAGCAAAGCCTTTGGCAAAACCCTGCGCCGCCGTGGCTGCTGACCAGGCAATGAGACCCACCGTGTACACGATGCGGGGACCAAAGTAATCGACCAGGATGCCGCCGGGTATCTGCAACAAGGCGTAGGTCCATCCAAAGGCAGAAAAGATATAGCCTAACTGCACGCTGGTGAGGTGCAGATCGGTGCTGATAGCTGGCGCCGCTACGGCAATATTGCTGCGATCCATGTAGTTGATGACCACATTGATAAAGAGGGCGGCAAGTATGGTAAACCGTACACGTGTAGCGCGGTCGTTTCTGGCTGGTTTTATATGCATGATTGATCGTTAGAGAGATGGAATTTTATACATTACCATTCGGCAATGCTGCCGTCGTCATGTCGCCATAAGGGGTTCTGCCACTGGTGTCCGATCCTCGCCATTTCCGCTACTTTTTCTTCATTCACTTCTATGCCCAAGCCAGGTCCGGACGGAATGACCACCTTTCCATCGCTATAGGCAAATACCGTTTTATCAGTTACATAATCCAGCAGATCACTGCCGGCATTGTAATGAATGCCGAGGCTTTGCTCTTGTATAAATGCGTTGTGGCAGGTGGCATCTACCTGCAGGCAAGCTGCCAGGGCAATAGGACCCAGCGGACAATGCGGTGCGGCAGCCACATCGAAGGCTTCTGCCATAGACAGAATCTTTTTGCATTCGGTAATGCCGCCGGCATGAGACAGGTCGGGTTGTATAATATCAGCATAGCCATCCATCAGCAGGTTTTTAAAATGCCAGCGGCTGAACATCCGCTCTCCCGTAGCAATGGGGATGCTGGTGTGCCGCGCTATTTCGCGAAGGGCTTCATTGTTTTCGGGCAGTACGGGTTCTTCAATGAACATGGGGTGATAAGGCTCCAGTTCCTTCGCCAATACTTTTGCCATTGGCTTGTGCACACGACCGTGAAAATCGATACCGATGCCAACTGCATTGCCAACCGTTTCTCTTACCTTGGCTATGCGCGCCAATACATGTTCGACTTTCTCGTAAGAATCAATGTACTGCATCTCTTCGGAGGCGTTCATCTTTATGGCTTTGAAACCCGCTTCCACCGCGACTTTGGCAGCATTGGCAATGTCGGAAGGACGGTCGCCACCGATCCAGGAATATACTTTGATGTTGTCGCGTGCTTTGCCGCCCATTAGTTGGTAAATGGGAGCGCCGTAAAACTTTCCCTTGATATCCCAAAGCGCCTGATCGATGCCCGCGATGGCGCTCATGAGAATGGGACCGCCACGATAAAAACCACCGCGATACATGACGTTCCAGTGGTCTTCGATGTGCATCGGGTCTTTGCCCAACAAGTAAGTCATCAGCTCGTCCACCGATGTTTTTACGGTGGCTGCTTTACCTTCTATCACGGGCTCGCCCCAGCCGGTTATGCCTTCATCCGTTTCTATCTTTAGAAACAGCCAGCGGGGCGGCACCTGATAGAGTGTATAATTTGTAATTTTCATAGAAAGCGCGTTATGTGTTTTGTATGGCGTTGGTGAGCTGCTTTGCTTTGTGTTCCAGTTGCTGCAGGTAGTCCTGTGTTATCTTTTCCTTACCGTTCACCAACGAGCTGCCAATGCCAAATGCAGAAGCGCCGGCGGCGGCATACGCAGCGATATTATCAATATTGACACCGCCGGTAGGCATCAATTTTAAACCATTGAGCGGAGCGAGAATGTTTTTGATGTAAGCAGCATCAGGAGCGGGAAACACCTTGATGATATCGGCGCCGCACTTATGCGCCAACACAATCTCTGTGGGTGTATAAGCGCCGGGGATGCTCACCTTGCCCAAACGTTTTGTAGTAGCAATTACTTCAGGATCGGTGGATGGCGATATGATGAATTGGGCACCGGCGTTGATTGCTTCTGCAGCTTCTTCTGTTGATAAGACTGTGCCTGCGCCGATGAGCATGTCGTTATTACATTCATCGCATAACTCTTTGATGACACCCAATGCGTTTTCGGAGTTTAATGTGATCTCTAAAAGCCGTATGCCACCTTTGTGGAGGGCGTGTGCGATTGAGAGCAGTTCTCCGGGTGGTGCGCCTCTTATGATGGCGACTATTTTATGTTGAAGAATGTATGATAATGCTGACATGAAATGGCTTGTTTGATTTATTGTAAAGCACTTGCTTGTGTACAAAGAACAGGTTTTATTTGATTGGGCGATGAAAGTGCGCCCGGGATGTTATCGGCGTCGGTAATTTAAAAACAGGAATCAGAATCATACTCTTGCTTTGCCGCGGACGCAAGCTGTTTATGCGAAGAAAAATAAAGCGGGCTGACGAGGGAGGCTGTTTGCTTGGTAGCCCATAGCTACTTCCGAAGTTGAGCATACATGCAATCTATACTCAGTGCCAGCCGCTTCATTGTTTGGGACAAGTTACAGTGAGTTGGGAAACCTCAACCACAAATGGATGTCTGGATTTCCGGATATTTCATTCTTTATTGAATGGCGGTTATTGCCGGGTGCGCAGCGTTTTTTAATGGACTCTAATGAAGTAGGTATGACGAAGCTATGGAGTAGCCATAAAGGAAGCATGGAGTAGGCATGAAGAAAGATTGCGTGAAGACAGGTTTTTTTGATGACAGACTTGTGTGTCTTTTCCTGAAAAAACTTTACAGGTTAGGGAGACAATTACGGTGTGAGCTTTACAGTGTTATGCAATGTTACTAAAATAGCTTTACGGTTTTTGTTGTCTTCCTGCCCCTTCTT
>JADCRZ010000096.1 GCA_015069695.1 Williamsia sp. | reverse complement strand
TGTTCCCTCAAATACTCAATTTCCTTTTGTTGATAGGCAATGGTTTCTCTGAGTAAGTGGATTAAAGCACCAAAGTCAACCACAACGAACCGCTAATAGGCGGCTTTGTGCAAGTGGGGTAGGACGTTATTACCTCAGCTATGTGCAAGCATGGGCTTTTATTTCAGCATGACAAATAATATTGAGCACCAGGATACACAATGAATATGAATCACTAAATTGTACTTCGGTTATGGGCAGACGGAATACAAATTCCCTACCTGCACAAAGCCGTCAAACGTTAGCGGTCATACTAAAAGATAACACCTGCATTTATAATAGCTGTGTACACACTGAAATCTCAACTTAATATTACAATTGACAAATGGGTTGATTTAGTAAATAAGTACAGCTTGAATATTTTATTGAAAAAACCTTCCAGCGAAAGTTGGTCGCTGGGTCAGGTTATTATGCACATTGATACAGAAACCAACTTTTATATTACGCAAATTGAAACCTGTTTATATTCGATTGAAAACAGCCATGAATCAATGACTGATGATGCAAAAACAATGTTCGGGCAAAATTCCTTTCCCCCTGTTAAAATAAAAAGAGACGATTCCTTATCCCAACATTACCCGCAGCCCGAAAGTCTTGATGACTTGTATAGCAGAATGAAAATATTGAAAAAGAAATTAAATAGTTTAGTAGTAAAGATTGAAACCAATAATCCTAAAGGTAAAACCAGGCATCCTGGGCTTGGCTATTTCAACGCAAAACAATGGTTGCAATTTTCAGAAATGCACATGAGGCATCATCTGAAACAAAAAGATAGAATTGAAACTGAATTAAATTTATATTGACTATCTAAGGTACGAACCGCCGACACATGTGCCTGATACGCAACTCCCTAACTCAGCGTAGCTTACTGCCCTTCACCCCCCGCTCGGCATAGTCTCCCGGGGAGACTATATACCAGTTAGACCAAGTAAATTTAAGTAATGTATAAATGCAAAAAGTCCCTTCCAAAAAGAAGGGACGGTGTTTGGTAACACAGAAGAAAACCAAATGCAGTTTTCTAATTGTGGTACGAAAAACTATCAGTTTAATAGTTCGTCGTTCCACAAACATATAAATAAAAAAGCCACCGGAAGCGATACCCGGCGGCTTATCAATAATAAATCCTAATAACGAATGTCAGATTGCAAAGCTAACAAGCCTCTTAATGCAATATCATTGTCTGCAGGATTCTAATCTTATTTTAATTTCTGGTATTCTATGATTGTATGCCCTTTCTTCTCCACCAGTTCTTCGAGATGTTAGCTTTCTTCGAAGTGTTAGCGCAGCGCATTTCGAAGAAGGGATAAAGCAGGTCTTCGACCTGCCATAAAAAATAGTCACTACCTTTAGGAGAGCTCCGCGAGCATCTTCAGATGTCTTACAAAACCCGGTCACCAACCACAACAAAGAAGCCCGGCAGTACGTTGGCAACAACGCCTCTGCCGGGCTTTCCCCCGCTACAATACAAAGCTACTAATCCTTCACAAGCGAAAGCGTTTTTACGCCGCCATTACCCGATACAGCTATAAAATAAGTACCCGGCTTCAGGTTGGCTACATTCAGCGTTATCATAGCTTGTTTACGGCTTGTTGCCTGCAGCCACAGGTGCCCGCTCAGGTCTGTTACCCGCACCAGTGCATCTGTTTTGTCGTTGAGCCCGGATAGCAATACCTGTCCCTTAGTTGGGTTAGGCGATACCGCAATATGCAGCTCGGCCGCTTTTGCAGCCGCTGTGTAAGTGACCGTATCAGTTGTCAGCGTTAGCCTTGGCACTGCTGTATTGGTTACCCTAGCATAGTACTGCCCGCTCTGCGTAGGTGTAAAGGAGGAGTCGCCCGCAATCACCGTAGCCTGCGTGGTGCCCACCCGGTACCAGCTATAGGTATTGTTGCTTAGCGTGCCGCCAGCCGATAAGGTCAGTTGCTTGCCTTTGGTACCTATTTTCAGCGGTGCCTGCGGGCTTACATTGCCAAAGCCCCCGAAATTGGGCTTCAGGCATTCCAGCCCGTTAAAGTTATACCGGTTGTTCTCCAGCTGGTACACCAGAATGGATGGAGAGAGCACGGTACAAGGGTTATCGTTGCGGCTAAATTCATTGTTGTTCAGTTCCAGGTCATCCAGCACCGGGCTTTGCAGCAGCCACTCCGGTATGGCACCGCTGAGGTGGTTGTAGCCAGCATACACGTAGCGCAGGCCTTTCAGGCTATCGCCCCAGGCGGCAGGTATAGGTCCTGAAAAATTGTTACCGGCTATATCAAAATAATACAACTGCCGGGAGCCGCTGAGCCAGGCCGGTAAGTTACCGCTTAGCCCATTACCGCCCACCAGCCATTGCGTAAGCGAAGGCAGGTAGCCCTGCGCAGGCAGCGTGCCGCTAAAACGGTTATTGTTTAAGTACAGCACCTGCAGGGAAGGCAGGTTGCCAATACCTGCAGGCAAAGTCCCACCAAGCCCGCTCAGGGTAAGAATAAGCGTATTGAGTTTCTGGAGCTTGTCAATACTTGCCGGTAGGCTGCCCGTCAGGAAGCAGCTGCTCAGGTTCAGGTATTCCAGCTTAGCCAGGCTCGTTAGCTGCTCCGGTATGGCGCCCGTGGTGTTTGTGCTCTGCAGATCAAGATAGCTAAGGTTCTTCAGCTTGCTGAGGTTGCTGCTCAGGGCAATAGAAAGCGCAGTGTTGCCCCGCAGGTTCAGCTTTTTTAAAGCCGTCAGGTTGAGAAAAGAGGGAGGCAACTTGCCGGTGATGTTGTTGAAGGTAAGCGTTAGCTGCGTTACCCGGTTGTTGGCAACGGTCACACCAAACCAGTCGGTAAGCGGTGCGGAGGTGAGCCAGTTTTTGTGCCGGTCCCAGCTGCCGTTTTTCGGTTGTGTCTTGTTGTAAAATTCTACCAGCGCCAGCGAGTCGCTCTGGTTTACCTGCGCTTTGCCGGCTACGGAAACGAAAAGGAGAAAAAGGTAGAGTAAAGATTTGACTTTCATAAAGCATATTGAGGTTAAGAAATAAATGATAGCGTTGCAATATAAGAAATCTGTTCAATGTGTAATATGAAGAATGGGTATTTGTCCTGCTTATTTTCGGGAACATCCCCAACTCGCCGTAGTTTACCACCCTGTTGTACAGCGTTCAAGGCTATACAGAGAATCCCGCAGAGCTTTCCCTCAGCGAAGTATATCGCACAGAAGCTGGGCGAACATTTGCAACTACGCTGCCTTTCTCCCCCGGGTCTGTAACGTCAGCCTAACAACGCAGTCACTTCCAGGCCTTGGCGAAACATATCCAGTTTATACAATGCTGCCAGTTAGGAATATAAATCCCTGTCTTACAAAAAAATGCCAGCTTGTCATAGGAGAAGCATTGTTTTATACTCTCTTTTAACCTGTTTGTTGCTTACTCATTAAGGGTAATCTACCTACCATGTAGCTACCATCTCCCCTCTGTGCTGGTAGGATGCTATGGGTACATAAGACGCACGCTCTTACAAATCTTACTAAAATGACATAATGTCAATGCAAGATCCGCATCCTGAGAAGTTCCGGGAGCTCACAAGGGGCAAACCTAAAGGCTGGAAACGGGGCACAGAAGCGCCTTACCAGTTATCGGCTATCCGGGTAATGTGACAGCATCTTTTCTATGATCGCTTTTATATCCACTTCCATTTGCCCTATTACTTGCGTACAACCCGGCAGAACGTTCTCGTTTGTATGGTACCAGCCTTCCCACTGCGACTTCTCACTAACAATATCGCTGACAGACTGCCGGATTTGCGCAGTAATCATTTCGATATGATAATCTGCAGCGGCATTGTTGTTCTGTAGTTGCGCCTGAAGGGTTTCGTGTTCGTGGTGAATTCGGCGAAGCTCAAGCATATGCATGAGCTGTATGGAAAACAGCCTCAGCGCTTTCGTTTGCTGCGCAGTGAGGCAACGGGGCTTCGTATCGAGTACGCAGATGGTACCCAGCGCATATCCCTGCTTGTTGGTAAGCGGCATGCCGGCATAAAAGGCAAGGTGAGGTTCCCCTGCAACGTAAGGGTGCATTTGGAACCGGGCATCTTTGGTAAAATCTTCCACCATCATCATTTCCATCGGGTGCTGGATGGCATAGTTGCAAAACGATTGGGTGCGGTCAATTTCGGTAAGCGAGACGCCGCTGGACGATTTTACCCACTGGCGGCGGGCATCTATAAATCCAATGATCGCAATGGGTGCTTCGCAAATGCGGGAAGCGAGAACTGCAATGTCATTGTAGCCGGCCTCAGATGCCGAATCGAGGATATTGTACTGCTGCAGCTGATGAAGCCGCCGGCTTTCCTGTTTTTCTTCAGAATTTCCCTGGTACTGGTTGTCCATTTGTAAAAGATTTCCTGTTTTACATTTCCCTGGGTGCAGGTTGGTTTTGAAAAGTGATTCATAATTCCCGTCAGTGTGAGCCGGCTGGTGTATGGACACAAAAACAGGTAAGTTTGCATATTGTGCGATCTCGTTTCGCAAGGCTCACTTGTATGCCTGTGAAAAGAGCTTTCATCACTTCAATGATTGCCGCCTTATTATATCTGCCAGCGTGGCGACGAGTAATCCGTTCACAGCCGAAGAGAGTGGCTTGTTTGTAAAGCCTGCTATCTGGGAATTTTTATGACCTCTTTCAACATCAGCTTTCAGAATGGAAGCTGATACGATATGGATGACGGTATTGGTTACATCCAAAGGGTTGAGGCGATCCAGGAACTCCCATCCATCCATGTATGGCATATGAAGGTCGAGCAGAACAAGGGTGGGTATCTTATTTTTATCTTCATCCTCCAGGTACAAAAGGGCTTTTACCGGATCGGTAAAGCTCACAATTTCAATGGAATGCCTGCCTAAATAGTGTTGAATAATCATTTTGTGAATCTTGTTCTGTATCTCTTCGTCATCAATCAGAACGACTCTCCGGAATACTTGCTTCATTGAGATATGGTTGGTTTTGCTGTTAATAGTGGTCTGTGTATGCACCTGAATTTTGAAAAAAATGCTGGTAATAACTTACAGTGCATAAGTGTTTGCCTCTAATATGATTTGAATAAGATCACCATGTAAGTATATACCTGAGTTGATGTTTGGAAAAGAAGAAGCTATTCAGTTTGTTGGTCATTTCCGTTTTTCGTTGCAGATAACGTATCAGCAAATAGTCTTTCCATCATCAGGTCGATGGGCTGTACAAGATAACCGGCTGCCCTAGGATGCTTGTATGCCGTTTCACTACCTGTTTGTATACAGGAAGCTGATACCAGATAAACAATGTTGGTATTGGCACTTACAAACTTGAGGTTGTCTAAAAATTCCAATCCGTTTAAATACGGCATATGCATGGCAAGCAACACCAGGGTGCATATCTTGTTGTCATTTTCTTCCTCCAGGTACAAAAGGGCTTGTATCGGGTCGGTGAAGCTGAGAACCTCGATAGAGTGCCTCCCGAAATAACGCCGGACCAGTAGTTTGTGAATTTTGATTTGGATTGCCTCGCTGTCGACCAGAACCACTCTCCGGTAAACCTGTTTCATACTGGATGCTGATTGTTTTAATGGTTAATAAGCGGGTGCCTGTGTGCCTCTTATTACTCACCTGAAAAAAATCCTGTCGTTAGTCTGCCTCTTCCTGTTAATGGTAAGTCCATGATTGTAATGCATTGCCGGTGGTGTAAGTTGGACTTAAACTTGCCGCCTGTACTCCTGGGCACCGGTTTATTGATGTGATTCAATTTCCGGCAACAAGATTGGATAAAACACCTGTTGCACCGTTGAGATGAACCCGGTTCCGGGGCATCCGGGCAATGACTACACGGCAAACCTATCCGACCTGCGCTTTTATAAATAACCTTATAACTTCTTTTTTTAGTCCTGTAACGAATGAAAGAAAAAAACGATTTAAGGCAGCTGGTTAAAGATGTTGTCACTAAAATTGGCGTTCCTAACAAAGCCAGCTACGAGGCTACAATAGACAAACTTGACATTGATCTGTTCAGGATGTTCGACTTTCTGCCCGACCTGATGATGACTGTATGCAGCTACGTGGTAAAAGAAACCTTTACGGAAACGCTGGGTGAGTATGACGAAGACGGAAGGTTTATTACCTTTTCATTCAACAACCTTTTCAGCGCCCCGCATACAGAGGAAAATAAAAATCCTTCCCGTCTGCCCGACGACGTAGTTCCGAATGCGCTTGTATTTTCCTCTTCACGGAAGCGCGAGATTTTGTTCCGGAAGGGAGTGCGCATGAGACAGATTGTGGTTCGGGTTAACAAGAATTATCTGCATCACCTGCTGAAAGAAGAAGCAGCGGGTTTTGATTTTCTTTTTGCCGATAACCATTCATTTTTCATCGATGAGATACTCACCGACGACCTGTTGCGCATCGTGAACGATATCGCAGTTCCGCGCAGTGAACCGATACTTGTCGGCTTTCATTACAGGTTGAAAGCTACTGAACTGCTGTTTCACCTCTTCACAAACTTAAAAAAGAGAACGAAGGCGAGACAACTAAGGATAAGCGAGGCTGAACTCAGGGCGGTTTACCAGGTGCGGGATAAGATTACTTCTTCACTTACAGAATTCAGCTCCATTGATGACTTGAAAAAAATTGCGGGGATAAACGAAGTAAAGCTTCGCCGGCTTTTCAACCAGGTTTTCGGAACCGGCTTCTTCAATTATTTTCAGCATTTCCGCATGGCTGAGGCTGCCAGGCTTCTGCGTGAGGAAAACTTATCCGTATCGGAGGTTGGCTATAAGCTGGGCTTCGAAAACCTGAGTCATTTCTCAAGAATATTTAAACACTATAACGGACACCTGCCGAAGAAGTATGCAAAGGTATGGGCAGATGACCGAGGCAGTTCGCGCTGAATCACCGTTATTCGTAAGTCGTATTTGTCCTCTTATTCCTTGTTCTTCGAAGGGCTGGCGCAGCGCAGGAGTAGGGATAAAGCAGATCTCTGATCTGCAACAACGACCCGGGAATGTTTCTGTGGACGGGGAGTAACTTTCATCTGCAAGTATCTTCACAAAAAAAGACCTTACATCTGTAAGGTCTTAAAATATCCTTCTCCTGTATTGTATATCTCAGAGGTTATCACTTCTTTCCCAACATCTCCATAGGCTGCCTTACTTGCTCCTTCAAAAATTCATTCTCTTTTTGTACAGCCTCTATTGCCATTTTATAACCATTAAACTCTTTCTCATTAGTTCGGTAGTCATTGAAAGTATGTTGAAAGCCTATATTGTTTGAGTTGCATATTGAATGAATATTAAGCTGGTCAGGTATATTTAATATATCAACCACACTCACTTCTAATACCTTCGCTATCTCTTCCAGCCTGTCAAAGCTCGGACTACTATCACCCCTTTCTAAATTCCCATACGCCGTCACGCTCATGCCCAGCTGGTCAGCTACATACTCCTGCTTATAACCTTTCAGTTCTCTTACTTTCCTGATCTTATCACCGATATGCATCGTCATGCTTTTGGTTCCAAAGTTTAAATAAAGTGGTACAATAAAAAGGAGAGCCTTCAAAAATTAGAAACGGTCTAATCGGTCTCTCCGTCATCCCAAAAATACGGATACAATCTCAATTTTGGCTTGAGGCGGTGTAAAGCGGTAAAAGAGGTCACCTCTTCACCGGTAGCGAAATTGCAATACCCTTCCAAACGGGTGATACACACATGAGCAAGCTGCTGCAAACCACCGAAGAAACCTTCCTGTACTACACCCGCTATACCGAAGGCGACAGCGCTGCCCTCGGCTGGATCTACAAAGAAGTGCATCGCCCCTTTACCCGCCTCGCCAGCCGCTGGCTCGAAGACAGCTTTGCCGTACAGACCTGCCTGCAGGAAACCGTCCTCAAAGGCTGGCAGTTTCGCCACCGCATGAATGGTCCTGCGCATCTCTACCGCTTTATGCGCCTCAGCCTGCGCTGGATCTGCCTCGGCTACCTGCGCCAGCCTTCCCACAGATTCCACCGCGGTCTCCTGCCCTTGGCGCAACCCGACTGGATAGCCGACAGGGAGGAAGAGCCCACCCACCATTTCGACGAAGAAAGGTACCGCCTCGTTGAAAAAGCACTGCCCTACCTAAGCGGCACCAAGGGTACCATACTCACTCTCTATTTCAAACACGGCATCTCCTATAAAAGCATCGCCAAACGCTGGGGCAGCCCCTACCAAACCGTGCATACCGAAGCGCAGAGGGGCGTCCGGCAGCTCCGCAGCATCATCCTCTCCCACAAGGGGGGAACCGCTTCGGCAGGAGAACCACCTGCCGTCCCCCTCAGCACCGGCGGCATGGACAAGGAGATGGAGCAGGTCTTCCGGTACCGCTACGAGATGAAGCTGGGCTTTGCCCAGATCGCCCTCAAAATGAACCTCCCGCAGCCCTATGTACAACAGCAATACATCTCCGCCCACCGCTACCTCCGCACCCTGCAAAGGAAGTGAGAAGCAGAGATGGACAATGGAGCAGAGGGACGACACAGAACGCAAATAAGAAGCAAAACCGATAAGGGTTGATGTTTTACATGAAAGGAACAGGAAGTACTGCCCGGACATTACAGGATAAATAATTATAAAAGAACACTTTTAATGGCAAAGCAAGAATAATCACATAATGTCCAAATCATCAGGGCCCAAAAGCCCTTCACCGCAGTAGTACCAAAGCTCAATTGAAATTACCGTGCACGGATGTGCAGCTTTCATCCGTGCTTGAATTTCTTTGTTACTTTCTTTTTTCAAGAAAAGAAAGTAAGAAGGTAAGATGCTGATTAAATCGTAATCGGGAATGCTTCAAACAGTATCTGTAAACATTTGACAAGACAGATTAGCGTAAGGTTTTGCATTCACTGCTGTCCAGATCAAGTGACAACAGCTCATATATAATCGAATTAAAAAAATAAAAACAAAGCCATGCCGCCAAAAGACACTTTGATTCTCACCCGCCGCATCCGGCTCCTCATCAACAGCAAAGACAAAGACGAAATCGGCGCGGTCTACAAACAAGTCTATAGCTGGCAGCGCGCCTGCCGCAAAGCCGCCAACACCATTACCACGCATCTCTTTGTGCAGGAGGAGCTGAGCGAAATGATCTACCTGCACGACGGCACCAGGGCAAAGCTGGCCGACTGGCACAAGGATAGGGATGGCATTCTTGCCACCTCGCCCCAAAACACCACCTACCAGGTACTGTCAAAAGAATGGAAAGGCGCAGTGCCCATGCACATCATGAGCAGCCTCAATATGTGGGTCACCAAACAATACCGCGCGGGCCGCGACGCCCTCCTGCGCGGCGAGCAGTCGTTGCGCTCCTATGGCAACGCCCTGCCGGTGCCATTCCTAAGCACCGACATCAAACGGCTCCAGCCTTCCGAAGACGGCAAGGGTTATACCTTTCAGTTGTTCGGGCTTCCCTTCCGCACCTTCTTCGGCGGAGATGGTGGCGAAAAGAAAGAAGTAATTGAAAAAGCGGCCCGGGGCGACATCAAATGGTGCACCAGCCACCTGCAGCTCAAAGGCAACAGGATTTTCATGCTTGCCGCCTTTGAATGTCCTGTTGAACGGGCACCCGGGCTGGAGGAGGGCATCATAGCCGAAGCGTCCTTATCGGTAGAGTGCCCCATCAGCGTCACCATCGGCACGCACCGCTACGCCATTGGCAACCGCGAAGAGTTTTTGTACGGGCGCTTAGCCCTCCAGAAAGCGCGTCAGCGGGTGCAGGCGGCCGCTTCCTTCCACCGCGGC
>JADCRZ010000095.1 GCA_015069695.1 Williamsia sp. | reverse complement strand
TTGCATCTGGGCAATCTGCTGCAGGGCCGTATTCTGCGTCAGTATGTTTTGCTTGTCCTGCATTTCACCTGTAATGTCCGACGCATCAATGGATACACCTGTTATCTGGTCGTAAGCGTCGTATACCGGGTTGCACCTGATATCCCACCATATATCGCCCGTTTCGTAGGCCAGTTTTTCCTTCATCACCTGTCGCTCGCCTGCAAAGGCACCATTTATCATTTTGGAAAAAACGGGTATCATAGAGGAGCGGATAAATAGAAAAAAGTATGCACCTTCCTCTATAGTTTGATTCAGTCCCCGTTTAATAAAGTCAGCGGCGGCTTTGTTAAAGGCTCTTACCAGCCTGTCTTTACCCAGCAGAATATGCGCCGTGGGCGAGCTTTGAAAGATTGACTTGAGTTTCATTTCTGATTCCTGCACCTTATCCACTTCTTCTTTCAGCACTTTCAGGCTTAGCTCAAATTCGAGGATGGTGGTGACCTGCCGGGCAAGAATTGCCAGCATTTGTTTTTGAACAGCGTTTAGTTTGTTTGGCTTCGTGTCTATCACGCAAAGGCTTCCCAGTTTTTCTCCGGATTGTGTTTTTAGCGGTGATCCGGCATAGAACCGGATGCGCGGACCACCGGTAACCAGGTTGTTGTTAGTAAACCGGCTGTCCAGCATGGCATCAGGCACTTCCATGACTTCATCATGCTGTATGGTATACAGGCAAAAAGCGTCTTCAACCGGCGTATCTTTTCCGTCAAATCCCAACCTTACATCCAAGTGCTGCTTCTCATCGCCCAGCAGCGAGATTAAAACGGTTGGTGTCTCGCAAATGATCGAGGTGAGCTGCACAATATCCTGTAACTCCTGCTTAGTAGACAGATTCAAACTCAGAAGTCGCTTTACAATAGCAGTTCGCTGGCTTTCGGATTGTTTCATATTGGAATCTTGATATTAGTAAAACTATGCTTTAGACTGATAGATAATTCATCACAAAGGGTGAAAAGCATATTTTAATCGAATTTTAAAGTAGCTTGAATAAATAATTTACAATGTACATATACATAGTTATTTTTATATTAATAATTTTAAGATTCTCCGTTATTTATTTACAAATCAAGTAAAACATCTGTACAATATCTTAAGAATAAAGGATTGAAATCTGGGATTTCATGCGTAGCTTACATTTTTGCTGTGCTCAGCCTTTGTTAATTTATATATTCCCCTTCTTACCCATAATATCTGTGCTTTTTCGACGGCACTTATTTTGTCACATTTATACCTGTCGTGGTGATGATCGATGCACGTCGTACATTTACGAAGGTTAGTCTTTAAGCCATTGCACCTTCACATTGTTTTCCTTACTGCCGACGGCATTTGTCCTGGCACACGAAGCCTAGGATCAGTTTTTTCTTCTTCGGATTCACCCTCCCGACTACAGTGCGAATAAATCCTTCTACCCATATTTGCCAAAAAGCATTTATTTTGTACAACATACTCCTTTTTACCAGAATCAATCTAATATGAAACAACATCTCTACCTTCTGTGCCTTCTTATGTTCCTGCTCATCACCTTCCTTAATGATGTTGTCGCGCAGGACACAACGCTCACCAACCTCCCCACCTTCTACATCACTACCGAGAACGGTGCACCTATTGTGTCGGAAGACGACTATATCAATGGCAGCCTGCATGTAGCCGGCGGCTCGCCCGACAGTGGCTACTACAACGGTGACATCGAAATCAGGGGGCGCGGCAACAGCACGTGGACCTTTCCCAAAAAGCCCTATAAAATTAAGCTGGCAAGCAAGTACAACCTGCTGGGTATGCCTGCCAAGGCAAAAGCCTGGGTGCTGCTGGCCAATTGGGCCGACAAGACCCTGATGCGCAACGCGCTTGCCTTCGAGACCAGTAAATTCTTCGGTTTTGCGTTCACGCCCTCGTACCGCATGGCGGATGTGGTGCTGAACGGGGATTATATTGGCACCTACACCATCACCGACCAAGTAGAGCAGGGTGATAACCGAGTAGATGTGGAAGACCTTGACGAGGATGATACCGGGCTGCCCACCATAAGTGGCGGTTACCTGCTGTCGACCGGCAACCAGCCCTTAGGCGACGACCCGCACTATGATACCCGCGCCGGTATGCACTACAGCATCAAGTATCCCGACGACCCCGATGATATCAACGACGCACAGCGGGCTTATATCACAAACTACATCCAGCAGTTTGAAACTGTTCTCTACTCGTCGGGCTACAAAAACCCGAAGACAGGATACCGGCGCATGTTCGATATCAGATCGGGCGTGGATGGCTACCTGCTGAACGAGATCTGCGGCAACGGCGACTGCTTTCACAGCAACTATATGTATAAGCACCGCGATGATTCGCTGCTCTATACCGGCCCCATGTGGGACTACGATATTGCCTTTGATAATGACTACCGCCTTGGCGAAACGAAATATAAATACATGTACGATTGGGCATTCGGTCCCTACGACGCGTATGGCAAACGGGTATGGTATAGCCGCATTACCGATGACGAATATTTTTACCAGCAGGTCAGGAGCCGCTTTTTCGAGATGAAGAAAGCCGGCTTGCAGAAGCGCATGCTCTACGTGATCGATAGCCTGTCTGCCCTGCTACAGCCATCGCAGGCGCTAAACTTCAAGCGCTGGCCCATTCTGAAGGAAAAGGTGTGGATGAACCCCGTGGCCCTTGGTTCCTACGATAAAGAAGTAAAATACCTGCGCAACTACGTGGTGGTGCATACCACCTGGCTCAACGGCGAGTATGTGGGTCTGCCACCGGGCACGCCGATGCGTATTGTGGGTGAGCAATCGGGCAAAGCCCTGCAGATAAGGGACTGCGCAACTATAGCAGGCTCCGACGTAGTGCAGTACACCATCAACAGCAACCCTTCGCAGCGCTGGAACGTAACGAATCTGAACAATGGCTATTATGCCATCAGCAACCTGAACAGCGGCATGGTGATTACGAACAACGAATCTACCAACCCCAACGTGGTGCTGCAACAGGCGCCTTTTGCCGCCGGTAAGCGGGGGCAGCAGTGGCGTATCATCAACGTGGGTGGCGGTCAGTATGGTCTCATAAACCGCCTGTCGGGCTATGCTGCTGACCTCGCTTTTGAAAATCTTGACGACAATGCCTACGTGATGCAGTGGGACAACCATATTTACGATGTGAAGCCGAACCAGCACTGGAGCTTCCAAAAGGTAGCACCGGCTGCTGCTGCAACAGCAGATACAGCGGCAGTTTCCTTCACGCTGTCGCCTAACCCGGCTGCAACGGCTGGCACCGTTACGGCGCGTATCACGCTCCCTAAAGAAGTGCCGGTCTCCATTTTTGTATACGATGCCCGCGGCTTGCTGATGCAGGAAGTACAGAAGGGAAAACTGCCCAAAGGCACTTCCTATGTATCCCTGCCGGTGGGGCGCCTGCAAAAGGGATATTATACGGTAACGGTGCAGGCAGGTGATGCAAAAGCTTCGCGTTTGCTGATGAAATAGAGAGGGGCTGTTATTTACTATAAGAGAGGAGGCTGACGACAATTCGTTAGCCTTCCTCTTTATAAACAGGCAGGTATTCTTGCCACAAAATATCCGGAGGTATGCGGAGGATATTTTTTTGATTGGTGTCTCTCCCACTATATCCTTCTGACATTTGTCTTATCCCGTCTCAGCGAAGCATGCTGCACAGAGAACCTGGCGAATGTTTGCGAATTCGCCTCATCTTTTTTCAGGTCTGCAACTTATTCAAATCGCCACTTCGGACGAAGATGACATCTTCATCAGCCATAGCATATTCAAAAAATCCTCGTTATCTGCAATTCCTCTTGCTGCTCCTAACTCCCTTTATTCTGTCCGTAAGCTCTTTACCGGGTTGGCGATGGCGGCCCTGATTGCCTGCAGGCTTACACTAAAGACGGCGATACCGATGGCTGATAAACCGGCAAAAACAAAAACGCTCCACCCTATTTCGGTGCGGTAGGTATAGCCTTCCAGCCAACGGTGCATGAGATACCAGCCTGCCGGTGTGGCGATGAGGATGGCGATGAGAACGAGCCCGACAAATTCTCTGGACAACATAGCGACAATGCCACCCACGGTGGCGCCCAACACCTTCCGGATACCAATCTCTTTCGACCTGTTTTCTGCCATATAAGTCGCCAGCCCAAACAGACCAAGACAGGAGATAAAGATGGTAAGTCCTGCAAAGAGGGCAGCCATGGTGGCGGTTTGCGTTTCGCTGCTAAACTTTTGCCCGTACTCATCATCCACAAAACTAAGTGTGAAAGGATAAGCCGGGTTGTATTTCTTAAACACGCCTTCTGCCTGCCGAAGGTTGGCGGCGGTACTGTATTGATGACCGAACCGCATAACGATATTATAGGTCCAGTAGTTGGTACCTATCACCACCATCGGTTTTACAGCTTCGTAGGGAGATCCGATAATAAAGTTTTTGATCACCCCGACAACCGTGCGCATTGTGCCATTCATATTGATCATTGTGCCAACAGGCTTCTTTAACCTCATCGCGGCTACCGCGGCTTCATTTACCACTACCGAAGCGGTATCGTAAGGATACCTGTTGATGTCGATATCGCGCCCGGCGAGCAGGGTGACGCCGGTGGTTTTTACAAAGTCTGCATCGGTACCCACCCTCGAAAAGCTGGTGTTCTCATCTTCTTTTGTGGACCCCGTCCATGAATAGCCACTGGAGAAAGCCCCGTCGATGGTAATGCCGAGGCTATTCCTGCACATGGCAGTGACGACACCTTTGTTTAGCAGCTCAGCCTTGATGACATCGTAGTTTTGCCTGATGCTTCCTTCGATGGGTATTTCTGCCAGGTTGTTGACGCCATAGCCGGCATCCCTTTTTTGCACGAACCGGATTTGCCGGTACACGACTAAGGTTGAGATGGTAAGCACCAAGGCTACGGAAAATTGAAGCACCACCAGCGCCTTGCGTGGATTGAGGGTACCACCCGGTGTGCGGTTGGCGCCTTTTAATACCGTAACCGGTTTGAAAGCGGACAGGAAGAATGCCGGGTAGCTGCCTGCCAGCAAGCCGGTCAACAGGATGAACACGCCCAGGCTTAGCCAGAGACCTGGCCGTAAAATCTGAAGGGTCAGGGATTGCCCCACCAGCTGGTTGAACGCCGGTAACGAAAGCCAGACAAGCAACAGTGAGAGAAGAGCTGCCACAGCAGCCATGAGAACCGACTCGCATAGAAACTGCGCGATCAGTTTTGCCTTGCCGGCACCCATTACTTTTCTCACCCCTACTTCCAGGGCTCGCTTCCCGCTCTGCGCCGTGCTCAGGTTCATAAAGTTGATGCACGCTATAAGCAGGATGAGCCCGGCAATAATCAGCAACAGCCGCACGGTATCGATACGCCCGCCGGAGGGCTTTCCGTTTTCAAAACGCGAATAGAGATGTTGCTTTGCTACCGGGTACAGGAATACGTCTGTGTTGGTGCCGGGCACATACCTGATGATTTCTTTTTCTATCTTTTTGTTGAATGCTTCCGGTGACACACCCTGTTGCAGCTGCACATAGGTGTAATAGGTATTGTTATTCCAATTGTTTCCATAGGTATTTTCGTTCGCTTCCAGAGAAGTGAGATAACTGAAGCTGAACTCTGTATTGGAAGGAAGGTTTTGCAGAACACCCGTCACTTTATAATTGCCCTTCCCGTCTACCATCACCATCTTACCTATGGCCTCTTCCTTACCGAATAATTTCTCCGCCAGGTCCTCGGTAAGTACCAGGCTGTTTACGTCATCAAGCGCGTGAGCTGTATTGCCTTTGAGCAGGTGAAAACTGAACATGCTCAGGAAGGGTTTGTCAACATCGTTGCCTGCAGCCTTTATACTTTTATCACCATAGTTGAAGAGGCGCTCTGTGCTCCAGTAAATCCTCGCTGTGTTCTTTACTTCTGAGAAGTCTTTTTGTAAAGCTTTTCCCAAAGGTCCGGAGGTGACATCCCACGTATAAACGACACCCTCGTTTGTACTGCGGTTGTACACTTTGTACAAGCTGTTTTTGTTTACATGAAACTGATCGTAGCTATACTCGTTTTGCACCCAGAGTCCGATGAGCATCACAGCCGCCATACCTACCGCCAGTCCGGTTATGTTGATAATAGAAAATACCTTGTTGCGCAACAGGTTACGCCAGGCAACCCGAAAATAATTTGTGAGCATAAATGGTGTTTTGACGGCAAATGCCGGGACAGAAGATCGAATTCAATCTATACAGCGAAAAATCCGGTCAATGGGCGTGCCAGAGCTAAAAACCGCTGCCGGGTTCACTTCCGGCGCTGGTCGCAAAAAATTGCGTCCGGTTCTGAACACACTTTGTTCGATCCTGGCAGGGGTATATTTGATTCAACACGGAAGCATCCGGACTGAACTTTTGAACCATTGGTGTTCGAAAGGTTGTAAAGCTCGTTTACAGCACAGTCATCTTCCTCTTTTTCTCTTAAGAGGCTGATTACATGTCAGACCACATAAATTTACGCACATTCATAGCTATTGTGAACAAAAGCCTGCCTGGCAGGCTTAGCGCGGTTTGTGAACCTGAAGCCATATCAGTTTTGCCCCCTCTTTTCTTCAGGGCTGGTTATTCAGAATGTACCGCCAGGAAGATAAAAAAGAACCGCTTATTTCTCTTCTGCTACGATCTCAGACAGTCGTTCCCCATCTATCCCTTCAGGCAGGAAAAAAATAACCGCGGGGATCAGGAACCCGATATAGGCGACATAGATATTTATATACGCTGTGCCGATGGCAGCGAGGTATACAATGGCTCCAACCAGGCTTTTCGTGCGGGCGCGCAAGGAGAGGCGGTATATTTTGCGGCTGAGGGTACGGTCATTGTCTTCATGCAATAGCTTGTGCCGGATGGTATAGTTGCGCATCACCAGGAACGACAGCGTGGTAAGCAGGAGCACAAATCCATAGATAGCTGCCGACAGGGACAGCAGCGGGCTGGCACCTACAATGGCAGTGGCAAAAGGAATGAGGCTAAGCGCAAAAAGAAACACGAAATTGAGCCATAGCAGTGTTTCATCGGTTGTTTCCAACAGGTGGAACATGTGGTGGTGATTGGTCCAGAAAATACCGATCATGGTATAGCTGAACACATAGATGGAAAAATAAGGCGCAAGGCTTTTCAGGTACGAGATCATGTGAGCCTCGGAGCTGTGCCGGTTCAGATCAGGCAGCTTCAGCTCCAATATCATGATCGTAATAATGATGGCGATAACACCGTCGCTGAATGCTTCCAGTCGCCCTGTTGTAATCTTCATAAAACCAGTGTTGCCGGTAACAGCAATTGCCTCCTGATTACCGGTTGTCAAGAGAGGCGCTGCGTGTAAAGGAACAGAACAAATCTGGTTTCCCCAAAGAGGTGATTCCACGATCCGGAATCCGTTTACCTTAGGGCAATTCCTGAACCGGTCTTTTTCCGGTACGCCCCTTGCAGCAACCCAACCTCACCGGCAAACGCCGGCGCATCATTTTATCACCAAAAAAGAAAACTATGAAACACCTGTTTGGCAATCTCCTGCTCGCAGCGGTGCTCTGCACAGCGGGCACCGGCTTCCTCTCATGCAAAAGCAAAACGGACACGGGCAGCGCCACCGATACCTCAGCAACGATGACTGCCCCGGCAGATACTTCTTCGATGACACAGGCGCCACCCACCATTTCGGCAGACGACTCACTGAATATGAAACTGCAGGATGCGACGAAGGATTATCCCGATGTAACGGCAACCGCAGCCAATGGTGTAGTAACGCTTACCGGTAATATCAGCCGGGCCAAATTGCCGAAGCTGATGCAGGCAGTGCAAAACACACACCCGAAAAAAGTAACCAATAACCTCACCATCAAATAAAAGGAGGCATCACCATGGCACTACAGGATAAGTATAAAGAACTGATAGACGCGGCTACGGCAGCAGGTGTGAATAACCTGCAAGTACGCGATCAGGACGGCGTATTGTATATAGACGGCACGACCGGCAGCGGCGCTGTAAAAGACAAACTGTGGGATATCTACAATAAAATAGATCCCGACTTCCGAACCGGCGACCTGATACTGAACATTGACGCCTCCGGTGCAGCGGGCACTAAGGCAAAAGTGACCACCCAATCCTCTAATCTGAATATCCGCAAAGGTCCCGGCACCGACCAGCCGATTGTGGGCAAAGCGGCGCACGGCGAAGTGATTGACGTTATCAGTAAGGCAAACGACCAGTGGAGCCTTGTGCGCACGGCAAAAGGAGAGGAAGGGTATGTGTATTCGCAATACCTGACGCAGGTATAAATTGAGAAGAAGCTGGTTTATTTCTACAAAAGTAATCTTGTAAATGGCGGGCAGAAGCCAGCTCGCCATTTATTTTTGAGGTTAAAGCATACTGACAATCTCTTCCATATAATAAGTTTATTCACCAGTTTTTGTCAAATGGCAATTGTAGTATGCACATTTAGGGTCAACTTGCCCTCATGAACGAGTGGATCAACTATGTGCTTCAGTTTGGCAACCTGAACGCGCAGCAAATTAGTTTCATTGAAAGCAAAGCAGCGGAGATCACCATTGCCAAAGAGGATTACTTTTCGGAAGCCGGTAAAATAGCGCGGCAGGTAGGCTTTATCTTAGAGGGCGTACTGCGCGTTTGTTATTACAACAATAAGGGCGAAGAAATTACCAAATATTTCATTGACGAAAACAACCTCGTGGTCGATCTCGAGAGCTTCGACAACAACGTTCCCTCCTCTGCCTATGTGCAGGCAATCACCGATTGCAGGCTTTTGGTATTTTCCAAATCAGCCTGGGAAGAACTGCTGAATACCATCGTTGGCTGGGATGCGGTGGTGCGCAAGATCACCAACAAAGCGCTGCTGCTAAAAGTAGAACGGAGAAGTCCGCTGGTATCTGAAGACGCCACCACGCGCTACCTGTCGTTTATGGAAAAATACACGGCACTCGCCAACCGTGTTCCGCTTTCCTACCTTGCCTCCTACCTCGGTATTACACAGTCATCGTTAAGCCGCATCAGGAAAAACATACGTTGATTTTTTTTGCCAAATGGCAAATGATATCAGATTGAAATAAAAAACCTTTGTGTTCTAAAAGCTAGAAAATGAAAACAGCATTGATTACAGGCGCCAATAAAAGCATTGGTTTTGAAGCCGCCAGGCAACTGGCACAGAAGGGAGTTTTTGTATACATCGGCAGCCGCGACAAAGCCAAAGGCGAGGAAGCCGCAGAGAAATTAAAAAGTGAAGGACTGGGCAATGTTGCCTCTCTTCAGTTGGATGTTACCAGTGAAGAATCGGTAAAAGCCGCCCGCGCTGAGCTCGGCGAAAAGACAGGAGTGTTAGACATCCTCATTAATAACGCGGGCATTAGCGGCGGTATGCCCCAAACCGCGCTTTCTTACCCGGTAGACGGAATCAAAGAAGTATTCAACACCAACCTGTTTGGTGTTGTCATGGTCACGCAGGCCTTTATCGACATGGTGCAAAAATCAGAAGAGCCGCGCATTGTAAATGTCACATCCGGCCTGGGTTCACTCACCCTCGCCACCGATCCAGCATCGCCTTATTATCACGTTAAAGGCGCCGCCTATCATCCTTCCAAAGCTGCCTTAAACATGTACACCGTTGTACTGGCATACGAGCTGCGCGATACGGCTGCAAAAGTGAACGTAGTAGATCCGGGCTATACCAAAACCGATTTCAACAACCACCAAGGCTTTGGAACGGTTGAAGATGCCGCCGCAAGGGTGGTAAAGTATGCACTCATCGGCAATGATGGACCCAGTGGCAAATTCTTTAGCGAGCAGGTATTTCCCGATGGGGAATGCCCGTGGTAAAAAAAATTACAAAAAAAGATCCTGCCTGGAGAGCAGGATCTTTTTTTGTTCCCGTAGCACGCAACGCACCTGGTTTTTTTCAAAATATCAACTACAAACAAACTACTGCAAACAAGTTAAGGCACGTAACGCAAATTATATAGCCACGTATTTTCTTTCGTCAACCATTCGCTGCAGTAATTCATTTTTTGGGTTCCACTTCTTTTTAGTGGTTGGGATATCAACCATAACTGTTGGGAAGACATGTTACATAGCAATGCAGGCGTCATTGCGAGGCACGAAGCCATCTAAAGACTGCAACCAAACAGGTTTATCACTCATAAACAGGCTCTTTTGTATAGCACAGATTGCTTCGCAAAGCTCGCAATGACGGCATTAATAAATCTTCCCAACACCTGCGGTATCCCAACCAACAACATCTTTCTTCTTAGGTACCAGCTCTTCTAGAATCCATTCTTTCTACTCCTTCACAAACCTTACCGACTGCCGGGCATTCCCATTGATAACAGCTAGCGTATACATACCCGCCTTCAGCCGGCTCACATCGCACACCGCCGTGGCGTTGCCGCTGCTCTTTTTCGTCAGCCATACGGTGCCATACGTGTCGGCAACCACCAGGCGGCAGTCAGCCCCCGCGGGCAGACCGCTCACCCTGAGCTCATTTCTTGCCGGCACCGGCGATAATGATACCGTAAGAGGCGAAGCTTTGGCAGGAGGTGCTGTGTAAGCGACCGTATCGGTAGTGAGCACCAGTTTGGTAACAATGGAATTGGCAATGGTGGCATAGTAGCTGCCACTGGCAGCCGGGCGGTACACCGAATCACCGGTAATGACGGTGGGCGTAGAGCTCCCCACACGGTACCAGGTATAGGTATTGCGGCTCAGCGTGCCGCCAGCCGATACCGACAGCGAAGTATCGGTGGCATGAATGGAAAGCGGCGCCTGCACATTGCAGTTTACATACATTACATTCTTTACCAGCGATTCCAGCCCGTTGAAGTTGAGATCGTTATAATAAAGAAGCACATTGTTCAGGTCGGGCAGCGCATCGGGAAACCGGATGTCCCGGTCTATGTG
>JADCRZ010000094.1 GCA_015069695.1 Williamsia sp. | reverse complement strand
GTTCGTTGCTTAACGCTTCGTTCCGTAAATTTCTTCACGCCCCTTTCAAAAGGCCGGGAGGAAGAAGGGGAGAGAAGAGAGAAAGGATAGTTTTTTGGGGATATTACATTCTAAGCTTACTAATTTAGGCGGTGGCTTTACAATTCAGGCGAAGTACGAGTAACCAAGTGGTATGGCCTGACAGAGTTTTAGAATACAACAAAGAATGAACAATGAGTTTTGTATACTAAGTGATAAGTTCTTGTTATGAAAAGCATTCGTAAGGAAAACAGCAAACAACTTCCTGTTGTTCAAATAGACAAATCATTGAACAAATATACCAGCGTAGTGCTTTTCCCGGAAAAAGTGGAGAAGGCGAAAAAGGATCTTGAAAAATACGGGCTTCCGGATTCAAACAGGCCTGCTCGCTAACCACGCCGTTTTTTACTCCGCCATCATCTCCCTCACTGCTGTAACTATATCCTCTACATTCGGTTTGCTGAAATAATCTCCGTCCGTTGCATAGGCAGGGCGGTGTGCCTGGGCAGTCAGTGTCCGGGGAGCGGTATCCAGCCAGCGGTAGCCGCCTTGTTCTTCCATGATCTTGTTGAAAATGTAGGCTGCCGCGCCGCCGGGAACGTCCTCATCGATGATGACGATCCTGTTTGTTTTTTTTAGGGAAGCCAGGATGGCGTGGTGAATGTCAAAAGGAAGCAGGGTTTGTACGTCGATCACTTCACAATGGATGCTCATTGATTCGAGTTCGTGGGCGGCTTCGCGGACGATGCGCAGGGTGGCCCCGTAAGAAACCAGCGTAATATCGTCTCCCTCCTTGATGATTTCCGGTACACCCAGGGGAACAGTGTATTCAAGCAGGTTGACAGGAAGTTGTTCTTTTAACCGGTAGCCGTTCAGGCACTCGATCATAATGGCCGGATCATTTGCCTGCAGCAGGGTATTGTACATGCCAACGGCCTGCACCATGTTGCGGGGTACACATACATGCAGTCCGCGCAAGGCATTGATGAGCACGCCCATGGGAGAGCCGCTGTGCCAGATGCCTTCGAGGCGGTGGCCCCGGGTGCGTACAATAAGCGGCGCGCTTTGCTTGCCCGCCGTGCGGTAGTGCAGGGAAGCCAGGTCATCACTCAGGGGCTGGAGGCCGTAAAGGACATAGTCGAGATACTGGATCTCTGTGATGGGGCGCAGCCCGCGCATCGAAAGCCCGATACCTTGTCCCATGATCGATATCTCGCGGATGCCTGTGTCGAAGATCCGGTTGGCACCGTATTTCTCCTGCAAACCGGCAAAGCCCTGGTTCACGTCGCCGATATTGCCCAGGTCTTCACCAAACGCCACTACTTTCGGGTTTTGCCCAAAGAGCCGGTCAAAATACCGGTTCAGGACCTCATACCCGTTGATGGTAGGAGCATCCGGTGCATATTGGGCAGGTACTGCCTGAACTTGTAAGGCGCTTTTAGGACCTTCATGATACAGGTGGGTATTGTACAGAGATTTATTCTCTTGTTTTAATTCTTCATAATAATTTTTTACCGCCTGTTCTGCACCGGAACCAGCTCCGCGAATGGCAGACTGATGCAACGCTTTCATCACATCTTTGCGGTTGGGCTCCCGCTGGGAGGATAATTCAGCTGACCATCTGCTGATCTGCTGGCTGTGCCGGGGAAGCTGCCGGGCCAATTCCTGCATCAGCTCAACCGCTTTTCCAACCTGTTGCCTGATGGGTTGAATATAGTTGTCCCAGGCGCTGTTGCGGCTTTTTCGCACTGTTACCTTGGCCATGACTTCTATGCTGCTGAGCTCTTCTTCGCTGGCCAGGGCATTGTCTATGATCCATTCCTTCATCTTGCGGATGCAATCCCATTCCCGCTCCCAGGCAAGCCGTTCGTTCGACTTGTAACGCTCATGGCTACCCGAAGTGGAATGCCCTTGCGGCTGGGTCACTTCTTCCACATGAAAAAGGGCTGGTATATGTTTTTCCCGGGCCTTGCGGATGCCGGCTTCAAACACCTCGCACATACCCGAGTAATCCCATGCTTTGACTGTATAGATGTCGATGCCGTTGGTTCCTTCTTTTTTCTGGAATCCACGCAACGCTTCTGAAACTGAGCCTTTGGTGGTCTGGAGTTCCTTGGGTACGGAGATGCCATAACCATCATCCCATACAAAAATGACCAGGGGAACCTGCAGCACGCCGGCTGCATTGATCACTTCCCAGAAATGCCCTTCACTGGTGGATGATTCGCCAATGGTGCAAAAACAAACTTCATTGCCCCCGTTGGACAGGGTATTGAATTGCTGTAAACTATCTACGTTGCGGAATAACCGGGAAGCAAACGCCAGTCCGAGGGCTCGGGGCATCTGGGCGGCGGTGGGAGCCATGCCGGCAGAGAAATTTTTCTTTTTTACCAGGTCCAGAAAATTTCCCTCCGCATCAACAAAGGGTGAAGCGAAATGGGCGTTCATGTTGCGCCCGCCGCTGTGCGGATCATGATCCGGATCAGCGTAAAGCTGGGAGAAAAATTCCTCGATAGTGGCAATGCCCGTAGAAAATGCAAGGGTTTGATCGCGGTAATAACCGGCATAGAAATCGCCCGGTTTAAAGAACTTGGCCATGGCTACCTGGGGCACTTCCTTGCCATCTCCGAAGATGCCAAATTTGGCTTTACCCGTCAGCACTTCTTTTCTTCCCAGCAAACTGGTTTCTCTGCTTTCGCAAACCAGCCGGTAGTCGTTCACCACTTCTTCCCGGAACTTTTCAAAAGAAAGTTTTTCTGAAGCAAGCAGATCGCTGTTGGTTATATTTTCCATGGTACAAACCCCACTACTTTTTTATTTTCCTTCTGGTTGTAGGAACAGAATACTTTTTCTCCGGAAACACATCCCAGTCCCCTTTTGTAACAGCCTGCAATTTGTCAAGATCCTGTTCATCCAGCTCAATCCTGGCCATTTGGGGCAGAGCGGAATTATCAATGATCCTGATGTTGTTAGACGACAGGTCCCGCTTTAGTTTTGAAGCGTTCGGCTCCCCCTCCCCCTTATAGCGTAGAATATAATTCATGGTTGAACGGACAACATGCCCTTTCCTTCAAAGTTAGTACCAAAACCCATCGACTGTATCCGGGCAGACAGAACCTTCTGCATTTCATCGGCCCGCTCCTGGTTGCGCTTCATTTTCAGAATCGCAGGGTGGTCGGATAAGATGCGGGCTGCTGCGCCTACCGCAGCAGGACATGCCATACTGGTGCCATCCATAATTGCATAGCGGTCGTTGGGATAAGTGGAGATAATCCCTACACCGGGAGCCGTCAGATCTGTTTCCGGACCCACGTTGGAAAAATCAGCGATAAAGTTGGCTTTGTCCTTGCCATAGGGCGCGTGCACAATGCCGGTTTGTACGGTGTTGGCAGGAAATGTCTCTTTCCGCCCCATGGCAGATACCGCCACGGTTAAGCTGTAAGAGGCAGGAAAACTAACCGGGCTTCTGTCTTCATTGCCATTGGCAGCAAAGCAAACAGTACCTGCAGCATACGCATTCTTGATAGAGCTTATAATACCTTCGTCCAGTCCTTCTTCTCCCAGGCTCATATTGATCAGGTCGCATTTGTCTTTTACAGCCTGGTCGATCGCTTTCATGATGTCAAAATTGGAAGCGTCTTTGCCCACAGGAAATACCCGGTAACTGTACAACTTTACACCTGCAGCTACCCCCTTGATGGCACCATCTGCTCCAATGATGCCGGCTACATGGGTGCCATGACCTTCTCCGTTGTCTCCATAATCGGCCGGGTCTTCGCCCTGTATCACGTTGGCGCCGCCTGCAAGCACCAGGTCTTTGTGAGGTCCTACGCCTGTATCTATCACGGCTACGCGCAAGGTCGCTTTGATTTTTTTCAGCTTGGCCGTATCATAGAAGTACCGCAGCACATCTTTGTAAGCCGGGTCTATTTTTGGCAGCTTGATAGAAAGAGAAGCAGCGAGGGTAAAATTCTTCTTGAAATAACCCCAGTATGTGTGGTCAGGGTATACGTAAATTCTTTGAATGGAAGCCTTGTCCAGCTTGAGCGTGAGCTTACCGCTTTTATTGGTGGTACCCGATGCGCCTGCACGGTTTTCAAAATCTGTAAATGCCACTACGTAAATACCTGCGAGCCCACTTCCTGCTTCATCGGTGACGGTGAGCTGGGAGGTAACCTGGACAAGGCTTTTCCTGATGGCCTGTTTTATTTCCTCACGCAAAAAAAGCGCCCTGCGGTAAAACCTTTCGGGAATGATGCGCAAGCCCGGATAAGAGAACCTGAAATCCGCCAGCTCGTCATCATTTAACTCCACCAGCTTGGGACCGTCTTCCTGGATCGAATCAACAACTTTCAGCGCAATGCTTGAAGACTTGGCAACCCTTGTTGTACGGCTGCTCAGTTTCAGGGTTGCCTTGTTCTTGTTTTCATCCAGCGTCTCCAGGAAGCTTTTTACTTTGGGGTTGGTCTTTGCATCGCTGCTGAAAGAAAGTGCAGGCAGCAGGATGTAGCGGTTGGTGTTGGTGGCAGCTTTTTTCATAAATAACAAGATAACAGGTGGGATAAGTCTCTTACACTGTCTTCAATACATCATTCATGCTGCGTACGGCGTCGGCGCTTTTATTGAAGGTGGCTTTTTCTTCTTCATTCAAATCAAAATCAACAATCTTTTCCCAGCCGCTGCGGCCAATCACGACAGGAACACCCAGGCAAATATCATTCTGGCCCCATTCACCTTCCAGTGATACGCAGCAGGTAAAGAGTTTTTTCTCGTCGCGCACGATGCTTTCTACCAGGGCAGCCACTGCCGCACCCGGTGCGTACCAGGCAGATGTACCGATCAGTTTTGTAAGTGTGGCACCACCTACCATGGTATCAGCTACGATTTTCTTTTGCTGGTCTTCGGAAAGAAATTTAGTGACGGGTACGCTGTTCCAGGTCGCAAACCGGATAAGCGGGATCATGGTGGTGTCGCCATGTCCGCCTACTACAACAGCATTCAGGTCGTTGGGTGAGCAATCCAGGTGCTGGCTCAGGTAACATTTAAATCGGGCGCTGTCCAGGATTCCACCCATACCAATGATCCGGCGTTTAGGCAGGCCACTGGTTTGCAGGGTGAGATAAGTCATCGTATCCATCGGATTGCTTACAATGATCACGATGGCATCGGGCGAATTGCGGAGCAGGTTTTCGGTAACGCCTTTTACAATACCGGCGTTGGTGCCGATCAGCTCTTCACGGGTCATACCCGGTTTGCGCGGCAAGCCGGAAGTAATAATCACCACATCGCTGTTGGCGGTTTTTGCATAGTCGTTGGTACTGCCGGTAATTCTGGTGTCAAAACCCAGGAGGGCTGCGGTTTGTGTCATGTCAAGTGCCTTGCCTTCTGCCAGGCCTTCTTTGATGTCGAGCAGGACCAGTTCATGGGCCAGTTCTTTGCGGACAATATTATCAGCACAGGTAGCTCCTACGGCTCCGGCGCCTACAACGGTTATCTTCATGTATGGGTGGTTTATAATGTTATCAAGTCAGTTTGCCTTGCTGTATCATTCTCCTTTAAATCCTTCCAGCAGTTTGTCGATCTTGGTCGTTCCTTCAAAGGTGGTCAGCAGTTTTCCCTTGTTGTTGTACAGGGCCATAAAGGGAAGATTGTTCATCTTGTAAAAGGGAACAAAGAAGTACTTTGTATCTCTTCCTATTTTGATGTTGGGATAATTTTCCAGGTGGAAATCGTTGTAAAAAGCTTGTATTTCCTCCATGGGCTGGTAGCTTGCCATCAGGATTTCCACGTCTTTAAACTTATCCATATTGTCCAGCAAGTCTTTTGTCTGGTGTTTGCAGTGATCGCAGCTCGGACTGAAATACATCACAATGGTTTTCTTATGCCGGGCCAGGTCATCCCTTGTCAGGCTGGTGCTGTCTGCCTTTAGCAGGGTAAAAGGGGGAATGGTGGGAAAGCGCAGATAGCCTGCTTTCATCAGACTGTCTTCCTGGGCGGCTGCCCGTAGAGCCGATGCAGCCAGCAGTATAAAAAGGATGTATTTTTTCACCAGGCTCTTTTTTTCAAAAATACAGGTTCCTGCAACAGGAACAAGCAGGGGAGATTTTTTTAGGATAGTTTTGGTTGTTTCCGAAATTTTCGTAGATTTACGAAAAAATCGGAAATCAATCAACCGCAACTCCGATGGAAAAACTAACCAAACAAGAAGAGCAGGCCATGCTGGCCATCTGGCGCACCGGCAGTGGCTTTGTAAAAGATTTTCTGGACCAGATAGAAGGGGAGCCGCCTCACTACAACACGCTGGTCTCTACCATCAAAAACCTGGAGAAGAAGGGGTATGTAAGTAGTAAGAAGATGGGTAACATGTACCAGTATGCGCCGGCAGTAGACGAAGCCGAATACAAAAAGCAGTTTTTGACTACAGTAGTAAAAAATCATTTTTCCAATTCTTACAAGGAGCTGGTCAGCTTTTTTGCCGAGCAGAAAAAGATCAGTCCGAAAGAACTCAAGGAAATCATAGACATGATTGAGAAGAAAGTGAAGTAATTGCCTAACCTACAAACAAACGCATGCCTGTATTATTGCAATACCTGTTCAAGCTTTCGCTCACGCTGGCTGTACTATACCTGTTTTATTACCTGCTGCTTAGAAAACTGACCTTTTATTCCTGGAACCGGGTTTACCTGTTGGGTTATTCCCTTCTCTCATTTATTATTCCTTTTGTCAACATCACGCCCTGGATCTACGACCAGCCGATTGCCAGCAACAGCTTGATCAGGGGAATCAGTTTATTCAGCAAGCTGCATCCGGTTGCTGCGGTTGCACCGGTCACCCAAAAGGTGACGCTGTTTTCAGCGTATGATATTGTAGTGCTCTTATTTGTAGCTGGTGCGGTTGTGATGCTTGTCAGGTTCTTACTGCAACTCGCTGCTATCCGGTCTATCAAGCGCAAGGCAACCCTGATCCAGACAGACAATATCCGGATGTATGATGTGGATGGCCCGATCAGTCCGTTTTCATTTGCGCGATCTATCTTTATAAATACCCGCCGGCACAGCGAAGAAGACCTGCAGAAGATCATACAGCACGAGTTTGTGCATGTAAAGCAACAACACACGGTTGATCTGCTGGTGGGCGAGCTGCTGTGCATTGTAAACTGGTACAATCCCTTTGCCTGGCTGATCAAAAAGGCCATCCGGCAAAATCTTGAATTCATCGCCGACCAGGGTGTATTGCAAACGGGCCTTGATGTAAAGCAATATCAATACTTGCTGCTGCAGGTAACTGGTCTGCAGCAATACAGTGTTTCCAACAATTTTACGATTTCCTCACTTAAACAACGAATCATTATGATGAACAAGCTTAAATCCGCCCGGGCGCACCTGCTCAAGTTTTTCTTTGTGCTGCCCCTGCTGGCAGTACTGCTGCTTGCCTTCCGAGAACAGCAACAGGCAAAAAGACAGCGCGATCAAACCTCGCAGAACAGTGTGCTGGCCAATGATACAATACCGCCAAAGCCACCCGTAGCACCGCCGGTAAAGGCAAAGCCGCGTAAGAATATACCTCCTCCGCCACCACCTGCACCAGCGGTTCCGCCTGCCCCGCCAGCCCTGCCCCAGGAGGTAAACAGCATCAGCTTCAGCAGCAAGGCAACAGTGGTGCTGAAAAATGGAAAGAAGGAAGAATATGACCTCTCCAAGCAGGACGAAAAAGCTGCTTACGAGAAAAAATATGGCAAGATTCCGCCGCCTCCGCCGGGTGTTAACGAAGTTGTAGTAATGGGCAAAAAGTTGGAAAAGGGTGAAAAAAAACCGGTACCTCCAAACTTGCCGGTTGTAGAAGTAGACCTTGATACGATGAAAGCACCTGTTGTGGTGGATGTAGATCTTGATTCACTTGTCATCAAGCCGGTTGTTCAAGTAACTACAGAGAAACCCAAAATCTTATATGTGGTAGACGGTACTTTGCTGCCCAACCAGGCAGCCCTCAACATGCTCGACAACCAAAAGATAGCGCAGATTGATATGCTGGAAGGAAAGCAGGCTGCTGCTATTTATGGAGACAAAGCTGCAGACGGCGTGATGGTCATAACTACGGAGAACAGCCGCAAAAAAACGGTCAAAATGGATGAAGGAGAAAAAAAGCTGATGGAGCTTTTTAACAAGGCACTGATCATTATCAACGGAAAGGAAGCTTCCAAATCAGATGTGCTAAGAATGCTCAGCAACCCTCCAAAAAGCATTTCTATGTATACATCGCCTCAGGGCGACAAGAAATACGGTGAGAAAGGAAAGAACGGTGTCATCGTTCTTAAAATAGATCAATAAGCATAAAATAGATTCATAAGCAGTGGCAAGCTGAACCCGTTGGGGCGCTTGCCATTGTTTTATAACCCGGCTCCAGTTTTGGACTTTGCCATTCTCTTCCCTATTTTTGCCGCTCCAAAAACAAATCTATGGCAACCACGGCAGACATGAGCAGGGGATTGATCCTGAAACTGGATGGCAGTCTTTACTCAGTAGTAGAGTTCGGACAAAACAAGACCGCCCGGGCTGGCGCGAAGATCTGGGCCAAATTAAAAGGCGTAGATAACAACCGCACCATTGAACACACCTGGAACAGCGGCGACACCATCTATCCGGTGCGGGTTGAGAAAAAGCCTTACCAGTTTCTTTACAAGGACGACAGCGGATACAACTTCATGGACAATGAAACTTTTGAGCAGATCGTGCTTGCCGAAGGCATGATTGATGCGCCCCAGTTTCTGCGTGACGGGCAGGAAGTATCTGTACTGCTGAACACTGAAACCGATCTGCCGATGAGTGTGGAGCTGCCGGATAAAATTGTAGTACAGGTCACTTACAGCGAACCAGGCCTGAGAGGGGATACTGCCACCCGCACGCTAAAGCCTGCCACTGTAGAAACCGGTGCTACTGTAATGGTGCCGTTGTTTGTAAATGAAGGTGAGATGATCCGGGTAAATACCAAAACAGGAGAGTACGTAGAGCGGGTGAAGGAGTAAGCGCAACTATTATGTAGTTGTTGTGCTTTTGTATAAGGGAATTCCTATCTTAGCCTCCCCATTACTAACGGAAAATTGTTTACCATGGATTTTAAACAGCTTCAGGAGCTTATACGGATTGTCAGCAAGTCCAATATCGGAGAAATAACGATTGAAGAAAAAGAGTATAAAGTAACGATCAAACAAAAACCGGAACCGGTGATTTCCATGCCCGCACCGGTTTATACGCAAATAGCTGCCCCCGCTCCCCTTCCTGCTTCTGCTCCGGCTGTTTTACCTGCCGCTGCTTCGGCACCCGATAAACAAAAACCTGCCGAACCGGCCCCATCCAACCTGCTTACCATTAAAAGTCCGATGATCGGAACTTTTTACCGCAGCCCTTCCCCTGATAAGCCTTCATTTGTAAATATTGGTGATGAAGTCACTTCAGGAAGAGTAGTCTGTATCATTGAAGCTATGAAGCTGTTCAATGAAATTGAAAGCGAAGTAAGCGGTAAAATCGTGAAAGTAATGGTGGAAGATGCTTCCCCTGTTGAATACGACCAGCCGCTTTTCCTGGTAGAGCCTGCCTAGTGCTGTCCTAATTCTCGTCATTTCTAAATTCCGTTCCAGCACAATGTTTAAAAAAATTTTGATTGCTAACAGAGGTGAGATAGCATTGCGGGTAATCAGAACCTGCCGTGAGATGGGCATCAAAACTGTTGCCGTTTACTCAACTGCCGACAAAGAAAGCCTGCATGTAAAGTTCTCAGACGAAGCTGTTTGCATCGGAAAGCCTGCCAGTGCCGATTCTTATCTCAATATTCCCCATATCATGGCGGCCGCCGAAATCACCAATGCCGACGGCATCCATCCCGGCTACGGATTTCTGGCCGAAAATGCCAAGTTCGCTGAAATCTGCGGTGAGCACGGCATCAAGTTTATCGGTCCTACCCCGGCTATGATCAATGCCATGGGCGACAAGATCACGGCCAAAGAAACCATGATAAAAGCCGGTGTTCCGGTTGTGCCCGGTGGTGAAGGATTGCTTTCCAGTTTACAGAACGCGCTGGACCAGGCAAAAGAAATTGGTTACCCCGTCATCTTAAAGGCTACTGCCGGCGGTGGTGGCAAAGGCATGCGCGTGGTATGGGAACCAAGCGAACTGGAAAAAGCATACAACACCGCTAAAATAGAAGCTGCTGCCTCGTTTAAGAACGATGGCATCTACATGGAGAAATTCGTGGAAGAGCCCAGGCACATTGAAATACAGGTAGCAGGTGACCAGTACGGCAAGGTTTGTCATTTGAGTGAACGCGACTGCTCTATCCAGCGGCGTCACCAGAAGCTGGTGGAAGAATCTCCTTCTCCCTTTATGACGCCCGAGCTGCGCGAAAAAATGGGTGCCGCCGCCATTAAAGCCGCTTCAGCTATTAACTACGAGAGTGTAGGTACCATTGAATTTCTGGTTGACAAGCACCGCAATTTCTACTTCATGGAAATGAATACCCGCATCCAGGTAGAACATTGTGTTACAGAAGAAGTGGTGAACTACGATCTTATCAAAGAGCAGATCAAAATTGCCGCCGGAGATCCCATCTCCGGATTGAACTACGAGCCCCAGATGCACGCCATCGAATGCCGCATCAACGCCGAGGATCCTTACAATGATTTCCGTCCCAGTCCGGGCCGCATCGCCGTGCTGCACCAGCCAGGCGGTCATGGCATCCGCGTCGATTCGCATGTATACGCCGGCTATTCCATCCCCCCCTACTACGATTCTATGATCGCAAAGATCATTGCCGTTGCCCGTACCCGCCGCGAAGCCATCGACACCATGCACCGCGCTCTGAGCGAGTACGTGATCGAAGGCATCAAAACCACCATTCCGTTTCATCTTCAGCTCATGAAAGATGAACGCTTCAGGAGTGGGAACTTTAATACCAAATTTTTAGAGAGTTTTAAGTTGGCATAGACTCCGTCTTCTTTTTGCCTTGATGCAAAAAGAAGCAAAAAAATCAAGGCTGTTTGAAAGGGGCTAAAATTTACTGCACTGCGCTACAACGAACAAGCTAGGGCCATGCGGAGGGATGTGTTTGTGCCGTTGCATGCATTGAGCTTTAGAATAGTACCGGGCGTGTTCGTTGCTGAACGCTTCGTTCCG
>JADCRZ010000093.1 GCA_015069695.1 Williamsia sp. | reverse complement strand
GGAATAAGCACAAAATTACTTGGGTGCTGGTGATATTCAACTGCATGGAAGGTAGAGATCAACGGCCTGATTCCCGGCATAACATTTTCAGATAATGGGACATGCAAAACGGCATTTCAAAAACCAAAGCGATTGTTTTCTCTGTTATGGTTCTGTTGGTCGCGGCAGGTTTTGGATATATTTATTTTGCAAAAAGAAAGTTATCGCCTCAAACTGCTGCCAGGTCTGCATCACCAATTGATATTACACCTTTGCTGGTAGCCAAGCTCCAGAGCCTGGTGCTGCAAAGTTCAGATAGTCTGTATCATCTTACTATAGAGCAGTTGCAGCCCGATATCCTGGCTTCGCAGGTGCAGGCATTCCACATCTCTCTCATTCCCGACAGTGCTGTGTTGTTAACCCTTGATAGAGCGAAGAAAGCACCCGATGATGTCTTTACTCTCTCGTTTGATACCTTACGTATTACAGGCATTAATGCCATCGATTTTCTTCATAAAAAAGACATCCGCCTGGATACTATTTTCTTATCATCACCCCGTATTACCATTGCCCATGCCAGCCGCCCTTACAATGCTGCTATCCGCAAACAGGACAGCAGCATGACGCTTTACCAGAAGCTTACACAGCAGTTCACCAGCCTGCACATCGGGGCCATCATTGCGAAAGATGGCAATGTGGTGTCCACAGATCTTTCGCGAAGCAATGCAACTACCCGGCTGAGCAACGTAAGTATACAGGTAAGCGATATTGCCATTGATTCTCTTACACAACACGATACAAGCCGTTTCTTTTTTAGCAAAGCAGCTGATTTTACCTGCCGGGATTATACCGCAACATCTGATGATAGCTTATATACGTTCCGGCTGGGTAGCGTATCCGTGTCTGCCGATCAGCACCAGCTGGTAATAAAAGATCTGATTCTTGAGCCAAAAGGTGGCAAAGCGGCTTTCCAGCGGAAGTTAAAAACGCGCAATGATATGTTTACCCTGCATTTTCCCCGGATTGTTGCAACCCAAGTAGACTGGTGGGCGCTCGTGAACCGGCAAAGCCTGTATGCCGGCAATATAGCTATCGATGGCGGGCTGGTAAAGGATTATTTTGACCGTACCCCTCCACGTTCCGGCAAGCCTACGCGAAAAGATAACTATCCTCACCAGATGCTTGCCCGGCTTCCGTTTCCGGTGCTGGTAGAAAAGGTAGATGTGAAAGGGCTAGATGTGGTGTACGAAGAGTACAATCCGGATATTCACCGGTCGGGTACTGTTTCGTTTAATGCCATAAGTGGCAATATCAGTAATATTACCAATGTGGCTTCCCGTATTAAAGCATTGCCGCAGGCTACCTCTTCCCTTGCCGGGCAATTTATGAACAAGGTTCCTATCACAGCGTCGTTTGGGTTTAACCTGGCGAGAGCGCGCACCGGTGCTTTTACAGCCCGTTTTCATCTAGGCGCTGTGCCCGGTGCGCTTCTCAATACAGTGGCTGAGCCTTTGGGTTTATACACGCTGAAAAGCGGCAATACGGAGGAAACGAATGTATCGATATCAGGCGATAACTATACAGCAACTACTGGTATTACCATGCTCTATCATAATCTCAGCATTTATCCGTTGAAGGTAACCAGCGACGGTAAAACAAAGGAGATGAAGCTTGTTGGTTTTCTTGCCAATACCCTCGGTATTAAAAATGCAAACCCTTCCGGCAAAGAGGCGCCACGTAGCCCAGAAGTGCATGTAGTGCGCGATAAAACAGGTGGCAGCTTTTTTAATTTTGTCTGGCAATGCGTGCTTACAGGCATTGTGAAATCGGTAGGTCTTCCAAAGAAGCTGGCTGAGCCATAGAGTATATAAGCGAGGGTTATACTTAGCATCAGATGGTTTGCTTTGCGATGTAAGGAAAGGGATGGAAACCCTATATCTTTGATAGCAGGCAATAGTGGGTTGCATGCATATTCCCGTAGCCGTTTGCGGCTATGCAGCAAAAAGTATTATAGTTTGATACAAGAAGAATGATTGCTACTTTAGTATCGTTTTATTATCCTCATACATTCATAACCAGTTAAACAGATTTTCATGTTTGTAAGATTTACGTACCTGTATTTTCAGGCAGATAGACGGCAGGAAGCTATAAGTATTTATAACAGCGAGATAGCGCCTGTTATTCGCAGGCAAAAAGGGAACAAGCAGGTGTCGCTGCTGGAAGCGCCGGATGGCAGCGAGTTCATCTCTTATTCACTGTGGGAGGAAGAAGCGGATGTAAAAGCATTTGAGAAGAGCGATGAATACCTGCCGGTCATTGCGAGGATAAAAGAGCTGGTATCTCAGCCGCCGGTACAGAAATATTACCATGTAAACGATTGATTTGAATCGGCTCAACCAGGTTTCTGAGAGGATTCGCAGAGAAAAGAATTGGTCTCTGGTTTCACACTGCATTTATGCAATAAAAGTATACGGCAGGTAACAATAATGCAAAACGATAGCTGTGTCGCATTATGCATCTTCATTGACGTGTTCAGCCCTGTTTGAGCTATACGGGAAATCATACGTTTGTACCTTCATAACACAATTGTAATCATGAAAACCATAACCGATCAGGCTACCAGAGACGAACTGATACAAAGAATCCGGGCACTCACAGAAACGAGTGTTCCGCTGTGGGGCAAAATGACCGTTTCGCAAATGATGAAGCATTGCTCGCAATGGGATGAGATGGCACAGGGAAAAAAGAAATACCGACAATCCTTTATCGGGAAACTATTCGGGAAAATGGCGTTGCGAAACATGATGAACGATAAGCCTCTGAAAAGAAACATGCCAACCGTACCCTCTTTTAAAATAAAAAACAAACCGGATTTCGCCACAGAAAAACAGAAGTGGATTCGCCTGATGGATGACTATCAAAACCTTTCAGGCGATGGATTTATGCATCCTTTTTTCGGTGCGCTTACCAGAGAAGATACTGGCAGGATGGTGTATAAACATTGCGACCATCACCTGCAACAGTTTGGTGTGTAAGGCTTGTGCTTTCCTGTTTGCCTTTGTTTCACTGCAGATCTGCAGACTATAGATTTTGCCCCGATTTAGAGTAAAGCAAACAACATCAAAACTGATAAACTGAACACGTAAGCATCTCTCTTGCATCAGAATCAATATCTTTATTCCTCACAATAAAACATAACGATGTCTACCAGAAGAAAATTTCTACAACAGTCCGCTGCAGCGGCTGTAGCCGGCATGCTGTTGCCCGGTCTTACGCGTGCCCATTCATTATTTTCCGCCAACGCAAGCATGCCCATCGGCTTACAGTTGTATACGCTTGGCGATCTTATGACAAACGACGCAAAGGGCACCCTGCAGCAGCTTGCCAAGATTGGGTATAAAGAGCTGGAAAGTGCCGGTTCGCAAAAAGGCAATTTTTATGGCTACAAGCCTAAAGAGTTTGCCGCAATGGTAAAAGATGCCGGTATGACGTGGCGTTCCGCACACGTTGGCGGCGCGGCTTTTACGATGGCGCAGGTAATGAAAATGGCTAAAACGGCAGAAGACTCGGTTCGTATTCAAAAGATGATGGAGAAATATAAAGATGCTCCCAAATCTATGAACCTGACCGAAAACTACCAGGAGCTGGCAGACGCCGCTGCCGAAGGTGGTATCAGTTATCTTGTTTGTTCCAGCATACCCGTAAGCACCATGGCAGAGATGAAAACAGCAGTGGAAGTGTTCAGCAAAACGGGCGAAACCTGCAAGAAGAACGGCGTTCAGTTTGCCTACCACAACCACCAGACAGAGTTTGATACGATAGAAGGACAACGACCTTTCGATTATATCCTCAACAATACCGATAAAGAACTTGTAAAAATGGAGCTTGACCTTGCCTGGGCTACCAAAGCCAAGCAGGACCCTGTTGAGCTGTTCAAACTGCATCCCGGTCGCTTCCCCTTATGGCATGTAAAAGACCTTGATAAGGTGAACATGAACCCTGCAGAAGTAGGCACAGGCGTGGTAGATTTTAAACACGCATTCGATAACGCCAAACTGTCCGGCATGAAATACTTTTTCGTAGAGCAGGATGGCGCACCGCAGCCGATACAGAACGTAACCAACAGCTACAATTATCTGAAGAAGATGCTGGCGTAAGGGGTCTAATCAGATTGATAAAGCAAAGCAAAGCTCAATGCTTTGCTTTGCTGTTTTAGGCTATGTATGAAGTTATACGATTTGCACTCTTTAGGAGCGTATTGCACAAAATACAACAGCGAAATCAAAAGAATGATTTATATCTGATGCCTTGCGGATTTGAACTGACACATTTGAAAAGGAAAATGAACACATGGGAAACAGATACACGCGCTTAGAAACGGGGATTGTTGCACGTAAGATGTAAAGTCACAGATTTTTGGAATATAAGTTTCTGTTCAGCATGTTTCGGCGTATTGGAAAACTTACCGGATCAGCAACGCCGAGCCATGCGAAGCGATCTTTTGATGCAATGCATCTGTATAGTTCAGCTGCCATACATATACGCCTGCCGGAAGCGGCAGACCATTCCTCCTGCCATCCCATTTCTTCTGCCAGTCATGGCTTGCAAATAACAATTGTCCATACCGGCTGAACACGCGGAAAGAGAGTTCTGTGGCTTTATAAGCATTCAACGGATACAGGTAGTCATTCACACCATCACCATTGGGGGTAAACGCGGAAGGAACTGTGATAAAGCAATTGTTTACCACTTTTACAAAATGATACGCTGTATCAGCACATCCCACTGAATCGGCAACCGCTAAAATTACTGTATAGCCTGTGCTATTGATAGTGGTATAGTGTTGCAAAGGCGGATTTTGCAAGGCGCTTACCGACCCGTTTCCAAACTTCCAATGCCATCCTGTAATGGCACCTTGGCTACCATCTGTAAACGTAGCGCTATCTGCCGGCTGGCAGAGCACCTGTGCACCGCTGATGCCTGCCCTGACAGCTATCTTATTCAGCACATTCACGGTAATAAACTGGTTGGCAGAACAGCCCAAACTATCTGTAATAGCTACTGTATATTTTGTAGATACATCCGGCGAAGCCAGGGGATTATAAACAGAAACATTGGAAAGCCCCGCAGCAGGCGACCACAAATACGCTCTGCCTCCTGAAGCCTGCAGCGGCACAGCCCGTCCTTTGCATACAGGTAAATCGGCACCTAACGAACCGCCGGTAAGCGAGCCGATTATCATCACATGCACGCTATCCGTTCTCACACACCCGCCTAGCGATCTGATCTGTACATAATAGGTTCCGCTGTCGGCACGCGTGCAGTAATAGATATGCGCATACGATACATTGTCGTAAAAGCCATTGGGTCCCGTCCACACATAGCCTGCACCACCATCTGCATCCAGTTGAAGATTGGAGCCGGAGCACGCCGGCGAGTTGCTGCTGATGGTATAGTGTTGCGGTATATCATCCACTTCCATAGTAAGTACATTGGTCACTACACTACAGTTGGAGTTGTTTATCTTTTCTCTTTCAGAGGCCCGCATTCTGAACAGGATGGTGTCTGCTACCGCAAAGCTGCGGGAATAGTGAGCGCTGGTGGCACCGGGTATATCCGTCCATGTGGCACCGTTATCTGAGCTTTGCTGCCATTGCAGCGCAACGTCAGTAAAGCCTGGTGCTACACTGCCCGTCATGCCGACGGTTTTATTGTCCTGAAAACAGACCGCTTTGATACTTTCATTTTCCATTCCTCCGTCAAACATTGCTGTTGCGGGCGGACCCACGGCAGTAAACCGGATATCATCCACTGCAAAAGCATACCCGCATGGCGTATAGCCCGATGGATCATCCTTTATTTTCAGCACCACCCCGTCAACGCCTGCCGGCATGGTAAACGTAACACCATAGGAATGATATTTAACCGTTCCGCTGGTAAAATCGTAACCCAGCTCTCCTGTGTTGGCTTCGCCCAGCACAGCGCCAGTGGTGGTCTCCACGGCAAACGTAAAGGAAGGGAAATGTTCATCGGATGTGCTGCAATAGCCCGGCACCTCAATATTCAGAAAATAAGCGGAGAGCTGGTACACCGTACCGGCACACAGCGGTTCGGTAAGGGTATCTATGTATAGAAATTTGCTGACTGTACTAACCGTGTCGCTTACTATCATCAGGTATCCGTAGTCGTCTGTGGGTGTATGGTCAATGCTGCCTCCCATGCGGTAAGACGGGCATCCGTACAAAGAATTAGTGACGGTGTAATAACCCGGTGACGGGCAGGAATCCGTGGTGTACCGGAAATTTGTTTTTGAAGGTGTAATAGAGGGACCCGGGTTCGTTTTACCTTCCCCAAAGGTTTCATTGATAAGGTTTCTTCCAAATTGTGCGTATACCTTACGGGAGCCGCCGAGCAGAATGAGCAGCACGCAAACATATCGTATAGCCCCGTTCACCAGTACACACGTTTTAGCAATCCGGGTAAAAATAAACTTTTTAGGCTAACCCAATACCGGTGATGCGGAGCAGCAGGGAGTGCCGCCGGCAAAAAGTATGTTATTAGTTAAGAGGATGATTCCATTACTGCAGGCTGGCATCCGGAAGAAAACAGGATTCGTGAGTTGATTGCAAGTTTCGCTGAGTTGCTGTTCTATATGCTCGGCGGGTGGATTTCTTAACCGGGGTTTGTAAAATACACCCAACCGGATAAATGCGTAACAAAGTACAGGTATGATGGCGCGCGCACTGCACTTATCATTTAAAATCGTCTGGCACATTAGCCTGCCTGTTATTGAGCTATGATTGCACGTAAACATCAAACGGTATATATTGCGCAGTTAAAGCACAACTCATTAAAATTTTCCCTCGTCCACATCCTTAATAAACCCGGTCACTCCGTTCATAAATACTTTCTGGTCGTCCCACATAGCCAGGTGGCTGCCATTGGGGCAATAGAGGTAGCGCCCTTTTTGCACCTCCTTGCTTTGCCTCTCCATCGCCTTTGGGTCCATCGTGTCGTATTTAGCGCCTACCATTAGTGTAGGTATGGCTATGTCTTTCAGGCGGGCGGTGATATCCCAATTGGCAAGCCTGCCGCTGATGCCAAACTCACTGGGTCCCTGCATCATGGTGTAGATGGTGCCGTTGGCGTGTTTAAAAGAACGGTTCAGCGCATCAGGATACTCGGGCAGCCTGCAGAGGTGTTCGTGGTAAAAGTTTGGCATCAGCAGTTCCATGTAGCGCGGGTTGGCAAAGTCTTTTTTAGCTTCAATGGCTCTCACTTCCGCCAGCACTTCGAGCTTCATTTGTTTGGCTAATACTTCGTCGGCATACCTGCCATATTCGGGCGCGCTTGCCATCATATTTGCCACTACCAGTCCCTTTAGGTGTTGCTGATATTTCAAGGCATACTCCATAGCCAGGATGCCGCCCCATGAGTTGCCGATAATATAGAAATTGCTGCTATTCCCACCAATGGCTTTGCGCACCTGCTCCACTTCTTCCACAAAGCGGGCTGTCGTCCACAGGCTGCTATCGGTTGGCTGGTCGCTGTAATACGAACCCAATTGATCGTACTCATAAAATTCAAACCCTTCGCGTTGAAAAAAGGTTTCAAAGCATTCCATGTATTCGTGCGTCATAGCCGGTCCGCCATGCAGCAGCAGTATTTTAATGCGGGGGTTGTTGCCAAAGCGTTTGGTCCACACCTTAAAGTTGCCTACAGGTGTAGCAATGGGTACCAGTTTTACACCACCACCTTCTATGGAGTCGCCATAAGTGAAATAGTCAGCCATCGTGCTGCGTGGCTTTTCATCGCAGCCGGAAAACAGGTACAGGAGAGAAAAAAGGAAGGCGATTGTTATCAGTTTTTTCATACCAGCAGTTGTGTATGCAATATCGTGTTTTGTTGCGGATGGTTACGTGATTGTTACTTCCAAGCAATTCGTCGCTTCCGGGTTACAGCTGGTATCGATGTACTGTTTGGCAGGCGAAGAGGTGACTGATTCGCAGATGCCGGTTATCTTTTCCGAATCAGCTACTCATTATACAACACTTCCCTTCCCATGCAATCCTCAAAAAGTATACAACCTCCCTCAATTTGTATTACCCACCAGCCTTACTGTTGCGCCAGCTTTGCACTATCAAAAAACATAAATACAATGAGCCAGACAATCTTCATTACAGGTGCCAGTAGCGGCATTGGAAAAGAAACCGCAAAACTGTTCCAGGCAAAAGGCTGGAATGTTATCGCCACCATGCGTAACCCGGCTAAGGAAACTGAATTAACCAGATTGGACAATGTACTCGTTACGGCACTCGATGTGCTGGATGTGGCTTCCATAGAAAAAGCTGTGAGCGAAGGCATCAGGCGCTTTGGCAGTATCGATGTGTTGCTGAACAACGCAGGCTATGGCGCGTATGGCATGCTGGAATCGTTTCCGCGAGAGAATATCATCCGCCAGTTCAATACCAATGTGATTGGCTTGCTGGATGTGACCAAAGCGTTGCTGCCCTACTTCCGCAGCCGTAAGGGCGGTATCATCATTAACATCTCTTCTATTGGGGGTAAAATGTCTTTCCCGTTGGGCACACTGTACCACGGAACCAAGTTTGCCGTGGAGGGCATTTCTGAGGCGTTAACCTACGAGGTAGAAGCCTTTGGCGGCAAAGTAAAGATTGTAGAGCCGGGCGCCATTGCTACGGATTTTACGGGGCGCTCTATGGACATCAAGAACGATGAAAGCCTGGTGGAATACCAGCCGCTGGTGCAGAAAGTATTGGCGGGTGTGGAAACGATGTTTGCCAAGGCTTCGCCGGCAAGTGTAGTGGCAGAGGTGGTGTATGAAGCGGCAACCGATGGCACCAACACCCTTCGCTATACGGCAGGTGAAGATGCCAAAGCGGTTATTGGTATGCGGGGGCAGATGGATGATGCTTCTTTCTTTGGGGCTATTAAACAGCAGTTTGGGTTGTGATAGGAATGCTTCCCGCAGATGGCGCAAATTCTTTTCGCGGATAACACAGATCCTGCTTTTCCCGGCGTTAAAATCTGCGCTATCCGCGGGCGGTTTCCTCTGCGGCATCTGCGGGAAAACATTGTCTCAAACCCAATAACCAGAATCTTTCCCGCCCAACCACTCTCATTTATCTTTACACAAATACTTTCTCACCATGAGTGTATTCATTGACCTGAAAACCATACCCGATGTGTTCCGTTTCTTTAACCTAAACGGTAATGTGCAGCACCCTTTAGTAGCTGTTATCAACTTCAGCGAGGTTACCCATTTCATCAGTGAGAACACCCGGGTATCGGGCAATTATTATTGCCTTCTCTTTAAAAACTACAACTGCAACAACGTGAAGTATGGTCGCAAGGTGGTGGACTTTCACGATGGCAGCCTGATATGCCTGGCACCCAACCAGGTGCTGGAGCTGGATGTGGAGGAAGAGGAGCCGGAGGGTATGCGCGGCTGGGGTTTGTTCTTTCACCCCGACCTGATAAGAGCTACCTCTTTGCACGATAAGATGAAGGACTATAGTTTCTTTTCCTACGAGGTATCGGAAGCGCTTCACCTGTCGGAAAAAGAGAAGGGAATACTGACCGATTGTATCCTGAAAATAAGGGATGAGCTGGAGGAGAACATCGATGTGCACAGCCAGAGCATCCTCGTGTCGTCCATTGAATTGTTGCTGAACTACTGTTCGCGGTTTTACGGGCGGCAGTTCATTACACGTACCAGTAACAACCGGTCTGTGGTGGCGCAGGTTGAGCACATTTTACGCCTTTATTTTAAGGGAGACGATATAGGTGATAAAGGACTGCCAACGGTTAAATATTTATCGGAACAGGTGCACCTCTCGCCCGGCTATGTAAGCGACTTGTTGAAGAAGGAAACGGGCAAGAACGCGCAGGACCATATTCATTTTCACCTGATTGAAGAGGCGAAGCATACGCTGCTGAGCACAGATAAATCGGTGGGTGAAATTGCCTATTCGCTGGGCTTTGAATACCCGCAGTATTTTAATAAACTGTTTAAGCTGAAGACGGGGAAGACGCCGGTGGAATTCAGGAGTATGAACTGAGGAATGTGTGCAGGGATGAACTCTTCCGGTATTTCTGACTCCTTACCTGTTGCAGAATAGCTGTGTTTGTAAAACCTCCGGCATAGGGCAGATACAGTAGCAAGCTTAGTATGAAGCTGCCTGATGGATTGGCGGGCAACGGTGCATTGGAGATATTGTATAAAAGAAAGGCTGCTAGAAGGCAGCCTTTGTATGTTGGTGTATTTGAATAGTGAGCGAAGCGCGGGGTTATGGAAGAACCCTGCGCTTTTTACTTTACAACCAGCTCGCCGGTGTAGAAGCTGTTGGAGGCTTCCTTGCCATCCTTGGAGACGAAGGAGAGCCATGTTTGAACCGTTCTGTCTACAAAGTCGGCAACCTTAAGCGTGGCGGCACCTGCACTGCGGGTGGCGGCTAGGTTGCTGAAGAGGGTTTGACTTAACTCGGGGCAGTAGGCTACGATGACCGACATATCGGTAGTGGCGGCTTTGCCTACGCCACTGTTGTCTTCCCAGGTAAAGAAAATGTCTGTGCCGGTGATGGAAGCCTTCATGTTGACCGCATTGGGGAGATCGCCGCGGCTGACGAGGGCTTTTGCGTAGTCGATGGTGTAATCGGGGGTGACACCGGCGAGCGCATTGGCATAGTTGTAAGAGAATGCGGCATTGTACTCGGACATGCCAACCGCGTACTTTTTGTAGGTGATTTCTACAACGGCTGTCAGGGGCTGTACGAAGCCGACGACAGTTGAAAACTTTAGCTGGTGGTCGAGCTGGTCGACAGTGGACTCCCGCTTTGCATCGATGGGCTTGCTGCGGATGTAGTTGATCCCTTTCCAGCTTGCGCCTACGACGGTGCCTACGGAACCGCTGAGGGGACCGAGGATGCCTTTTGGAATTCTTGCCATGCTTTGATGGTTTTGATTAATAAATATAGATTCCTTACAAAGCGTTTGCAGAGACTAACCGGTGTGCTTTGCGGTGGCTTTGAGATTCGAAATTATGGAGGTGTTTTGGGGTTTGAGCGCGGTGGTGTGTGCGTTGCAGTGTTTTGCATTTGTTTGCGGGTTTTTGTGGTGGATTGGGGTGATTTGAGGGATGGGTTTTGGGGTTATTGAATGTAGTGCAGCAACTATACAAATCAATCGGCTTTTACTTGTTTTAAAATCTTGTTTTGGAATTGAGCGTTTTATAGTTTGAACGCTTCTTCTTTTTTGTCTGAGTTACTTCGTCAATAATGATTTTTTAGTTGTCTCAGTGAGCCGCTACGCGGGTTGACACAAAAAAGAAGGAAAAAAAGTCAAGCCCGGACGGAAACTCCACCGTCCGTGCGGGGGAGCTTCGATTGGGCTGCGGTGGTACTGTGGTTAAGGGCTTTGGAGCCTTGATGGCTTAGGTGGGAGATGCTGAGATGGGTTTGCAGAGTTGTGGGGTGATAATTTTTATCAGATAGTTGATTTCTTTTTTGGATTCGGCTGGTGATTGTGGTTGTGTAAACAGTGATGATTTGTCTTGTGACATTGTGGCGGGGGGGGGGGGGTGGGGGGGGGGGGGGGGGGGGGGGGGGG
>JADCRZ010000091.1 GCA_015069695.1 Williamsia sp. | reverse complement strand
CTTGAGCGACGGCATCTCTGATGGATACTGTTTTCCATCGAGGGGTCCTGTTAAACCATGCAGCAGGATCTTCACCAGAAGCGACTTATCCGCGCTCATCCTTTTTGACTCTGCCAGCGCCGGGGCAGCCAGGTTGGAAGTTCCTGCAACGAGTACGCCTTTCCCACCCGGGCCATGACAGGTAACGCAAAAAGAAGTGAATACGCCTGAGCCGGCCAGGATGGATTTTCGCTCTTCCACCGGAACGCTGGCAAGCCTGCTTCCATAGGTTTTGATGTCGGTATTGCGGTCCATGGCTCTTTGTGCAGCAGCAAACATCTCGTTGGTCGCATTGGCTGTGCGCAGCCCGTAGGCAAAGAGCGTGTCCTTACCGGGCTTGATGCTGTACGCCGAATAATATAATTGCAGCCGCACATCAGGGGAAGGATCGGTCTTTAGCGCCGCCAATTTGCCGATGACTTCGGGGTCGTCCTTTTTCATGTAGCGTTCGCTGATGATCACCCCTGCCTTTCTGATCTGCGGATGTTCATCATTCAAGGCTGTGTACAGGATGTCTTTGTCTATGGCATCCAGTCCCTCCAGCGTCCACAGGGCATGCAGGCGGGCCAGGTGGGATGGCTTTTCAGACAGGCTGCCCTGCTGGCCTTGCACGATCTGCTTCAAGGTGGGTACAACTGATTTGTCGCCCAGGATGACGAGCTGCTTTTGCGCATTGTCTCTCCACCAGCCGTTCTTATGGTCCAGGTAGGTCACCAGCTTGGCTGCCGGCTCTTCCAGCATGGCCGGCTTTTTTCCCGGTTTGTACCCATCGTGTACCAGCCGGTAGATCCTTCCGTGCCCGGTGTTCTTTGCCATCCCCATGGCATCGATCTTTCCGCGGAGAAACGTTTCAGGCTTGGTCCAGTTCCCCTGCTGGATGATGCCGCGGTGCATATCCACGATGTACAGGTTTCCGTCAGGACCGGTATAAGAATTCACGGGCCGGAAGTTCATGTCGGAGGATGCAATGAACTCCTGGCGGTAGTACGCATTCTGCAAAATGATCTTGCCCTTCAGGTTGATGACCTTTGCCCGCCGGATGATCCTTGCCACCGGTTCGCAGAGGATGTAATCACCCGCCAGGTCTGCCGGCAGGGCATCTCCCCTGTATATAGATTGCCCGCATACGCCGGTGAAGTGGTTCAGGGTGCTGTCAGGCCGCAGGCGCTGCACGCCACCCTGCACATCGGGTGTAGCTACGATGGGCCATACTTCCTGAAATTCATTGTTCACCTGGTCAGGCATATCCAGTCCGCCGTAAGATGGGTTCATCTGCACGCGTACCAGGGGCGTTTCGCCACCAGCGCTTGTCAGGAACAAACGGCCGTAATTATCATGGGTAACACCCCATTGGCCGCCCGGTCCGGAGTACAGGGAATCTGCTTCCAGCCTCTTGTTCCTGTAACGGAAACGCACCGGGTCGTAGGTGATGTAGATGTAGTTGTCCAGGTTCCAGTCAAGCCCGCTGCGCTGGTGTTCCATGTTGGCATCGAGCATGCGGTAGTTGGGCTGTTCAAATACCGTTCTTTTGCTGTCAGCCCTTCCGTCGCCATCCGTGTCTTTGTAAGCATTGATGGTGATGGTATTTGATTCGTTCACCAGCAGCTCATGGTCTACGCACAGGATCATGCGGGGCAGCAGCAGACTGTCGATGAACACCGAGCTTTTGTCCATCTTGCCGTCGTTGTCGGTATCTTCCAGCAGCGAGATGCGGCTGAAGGGCTTTTGCTCTCCCGATGCATCCGCATCCTGCATGTAGGTGCGCATTTCCGCCACATACATTCTTGCATCGCCGTCCCATGCAATGGCGACCGGTTCTTTTATCATGGGCTCGCTGGCCACCAGCTCCAGGTGGTAGCCGGGCGGCATGTTGAATGTTTTCATGCTTTGTTGCGGACTGAGATAATCCAGCGAAGGCTTGGGATTAAAGGAGCGCGTAGTCTGAAGAGATAATCTTTATGCGGAACTAAAGTACGCAATGTCTTCAAACCATTCCCCGGTATGCTTTTAATAGATTGTACGCTGATATGGCAGCTTATTTTGTTTCAGCGATCGTATCTGTGATATGGAAAAAATCAAAGTCAGCGGAGCCGCCTGTAACTTGTGTAGCATAGTTGAACAGCCCGAAACGATACCCGATGAACTGCGGGATGGTATAGGCCATTTTTAGCTGCGTACCGGCCGGCCGCCAGGTTTTTCCGTCCAGGCTGTAAAAGAAATCGGCTACATCTTTCTTGTCAGTAAAATTGCATTCCGCTTTCAGGTAAACTTCTTTTTGGTTTAAGGGAATGGCCTGGGTTTCCACAGGCTTTCCGGTTGATGCGTTGATCATGACAATCGATTTCTGATCTCCATCAGCCCGCACGCCAAGCAAACCGTAGTTCTTCTGCAGCAGGCACAAGCCGGCAAAATCACCCTTCTTCATGCCAGATACATCCAGCTTGGTAGAACCCGTGCACAGGGGACCAATGGTTCTTTGCGTTAGCGTGTTCCTGGCCAGCAGAAAACTTGTATCGATCCGGCCGGTTGTCAGGCGGAGAAAGCCTTTTCTGGCTTTGACCGACCACAAGGCATTGTCGGGGTTGTGGTTCCATTGCCAAACCAGCGGAAGCGCAGGTTCTCCCGCTTTCCGCGTGAATTCATCCGGCGCCACAATGCCGGGTATCAACCCCTTGCTTGCAGGCAAAGCGAGGGTCTCCGGCACCTTGCCATCCACACCCAGCTGGGGCCACCCGTCTTCCCATTTCACCGGTACCAGATAAGGGATACGGCCTACCGAACCGAAATCACGGAACAGGTAAGCATACCAGTTGCCTTCGGGTGTGTTTACCAGTCCGCCCTGTGCAACGCCTTTGTCCTGCAGGGCCACCCTCCCTTCATACGGACCGGTAATCTTGTCGGCCCGGTGTACAACAACAGTACGCATGCCTCCCCTGGGCCAGGTGATGTTGAACAGGTAATATTTTCCGTTTACCTTGAACAGCTGCGAACCTTCCGCAGCCAGTCCCGGGCCGTTACCGGCAGGCAGACTGGCATTCTCAATCACCACCTGGTCGATGCCGCCGGGCTTTGGGCCCGTAAGATCTTCGTTGAGTTCAACCAGGCGGAGCTTGCCGGCGCCAAACAAGAGATAGACCCTTCCGTCGTCGTCAAAAAACAGGGAATGATCGTGGAAGCTGGGTTTGAAAGAAATCCTTTTCCAGGGGCCTTTTTCAGGATCTTTTGTTGAAAAGATATAGGTTTTGCCCGTGGTTTGCGCAAACGTCGTTACATAATACGTGTTGTTGTGATAGCGGATGCTGCTGGCCCAGGAGCCTCTTCCGTATGTACTTTTTCCGTTGGCCAGGTTCAGCTCATCCATACCGGCCAGGGTATCGTAGGCATAGCTGACCAGCTTCCAGTTCACAAGGTCTCTGGATTTCATGATGGGCACACCCGGACTCAGGTGCATGGCCGTGCTGCTCATGTAATAGGTGTCGCCCACCCGGAGCACAGACAGATCCGGAACATCTGCAAATATGACCGGGTTCTGCGCCTGCTTGCTTTGTGCAAACAAGGTTGCATAAACAGGCTGTAAAACAATCAAACAAACCTGTAAAAGAAGTTTCCTGTTCATGATTTTCTAACTGTTTGCCCGGTAAGAAAGTTACAGACCCGATTATACACAAAGTTGTCTTTCCGTGACGGGAACTTTCTATTAATTTTTAAAAAGCAAGGGTGCAAAATTGTATAAGTTGTTCCGCCATACCGGCCAGGTATGGCCGCCCGGATATTCAGAATAAGTATGTTTGATGCGGAGGCTGTCCAGCTTGCCGAGCATGACCTGGCAATTTTTATAAGCAATGTCTTCCTTGCCGCCCATTCCTATCCAGAATTGCTTCAGGTTGTTGTTGATCAGGTCCGCATTGCTTTTCATGAATGCATACTGTGCATCGGCTACACCCGTTTGTGCTGGCACGATCCATCCCGAGCTAAATACACCAAGATAAGAAAACAGGTCTGTGTTTTTCACTCCTGTGTACAAAGTATGAATGCCGCCCATCGACAAACCGGCGAGTGCGCGGTTGCCGGCACCCGCTTTTACCCGGTAGGATTTTTCTACGAAGGGGATGATCGCTTCCTTTAACTCCCGTTCAAAAACCTTCAGGCCGGATTCTTCAAAGGCCGAACCGCTTGTATTGGCATCGGGCATGACCACCAGCATGGGCGCAGCTTTTTTCGCGGCTATCAGGTTATCTAAAATCAGATCGGTCTTGCCCTGGGTGGCCCAGCCCCGCTGGTCTTCCCCGCCGCCGTGAAGGATGTAGAGCACCGGGTAGGCTGCAGCGGTAGCCGAATCATATCCCGGTGGCGTATACACGTAGAATTGCCGCCATGCGTTGGCAACCCGCGAAAAGTAGCGTTTGATGCGGATATCGCCGTGGGGCACATCCCGCAAGGCATAGTATGCACCCCCGGCAAACGGAATTTCTATGCCGCTTGCCATCCGCCCCATGCCATAGAATGTTTCGCTGGCCGGATCGGCCAGGGCTACCCCGTCGATCAGCAGGGAATAATAATGAAAGCCTTCCCCGATCGAATCCGTCGTTGTTTCCCAAAAGCCGGCGGTATCTTTTTGCAGGTCATATTTTCTGCCCAGATCCACCTGCACCTTGTGGGCATCGGGTGCCTTTATCCGGAACCGGACCCTGTTATCGGCCGTTATCTGCGGATAACCTGCCGAACGGACATTGGTAGACGCCGGGGCACCGGCCACCGGATATTTTGAAAAAGCAGCCGTATCAACCGGTTTAAAAAGCTGTTGCGAGAACATGTACAGGCCGTTCTTCCAGACCTTAAAATCATGCACGCCCGGCTCGATAAAATAAATATGGGGCACTTTGTTTTGTGCAAGGTAATCGTGTGTGCGCTTGCTGAAGGTGATCAGCCCATCGCTGGCGCCACAGGATATAAAAAGCATTTTGATCTTGTCTCTTGCCTGCTGGGGGTTGGGCACCAGTTCTTCCGGTCTTTTTGTATTGGGAGCAGAAGAAAAAGCGCCGATCCAGGCAAACTTGTCGAGGTTACCCAGGCCAAAATTCAGCGATTGCCCGCCACCCATCGACAAACCCGCGATGGCGCGGTGTTCCCGGTCAGTAAGGGCAGGAAATTCTTTTTCAACAAAAGGAATCAGGTCGCCCAGCAGGTCCTGCTCGAAAGTGGCAAAAGCCTGCACTTTTTCCGGGGCCATGATATTGCCGGTAGCCCGGTCGTCCTTCATGGCCCGGCCATTGGGCAATACCACGATCATGGGCTCCAGCTTTCCATCGGCGTAGAGGTTGTCAAGGATCACCTGCGGTTTGCCTTCCACCAGCCATTCCTTTTCATCGCCGCCAATACCATGCAGCAGGTACAGCACCGGGTACTTTTTGCTTTTGGAGAAGCCGGGTGGCGTATAAACAGTCGCCTTTCTGTTTGTTCCTACGGTTTTTGAAGCGTAGGTGATGGTATCTACCCTTCCATGAGGGATGGCAGCACGCACTGCATCAAAGCCAGCCGGTGCCGGTTTCACAGGCTCCTGGGAAAGAGCCACATTGTATAACATCAATAAAACAACAATCGTCCCGAGTGATTTTCTCATATGGCCTGGTTGAAAGATTTTGTTCCGGAAAGGATGGAAGATCGACGATGCATTTGGTTTTTCCTGCTTCTTCTCAGCGTTGTTCTCCTGGCTGTTGGTGTCAAAACTACTTATTAGCTTCGCTTCGGGAAGCGCTCATTTGTTGAAAATAGTAGAACAAATGTATTTGAACCCTCAAAATCAATCTTCCAAAACTAAATTGGGGAGCATTTTATTTTTTCTGTTTGCGCCCAACCGGCCGGCATCTGGATCCAATATTCAGGATATTTGCACATTGGTAAATTGCTTGCTTTCAACTATGTGTTTGCAAAAATTTTTTATTTTTTTATGCATGACGGGCTTGACCTTACCGGCAACCGCTCAGCAGCAGGATATAAACTTTACTTCCCTTACCACCAAAGACGGCCTTTCATCCAATTCCATCAATGCCATCCTGAAAGACCGCTATGGGTTGATGTGGTTCGGCACAGAAGACGGACTGGATAAATTTGACGGCACCAATTTTACAGTATACCGTCATATCCAGGGCAATGCTGCCAGCCTGCAGGCAAACGAGATCTTATCTCTCTATGAGGACCGGAACGGCAACCTGTGGGTAGGTACGGGTGGAGGCTCCCTGAGCCTGTACGACCGCAAAAAGGACCGATTCATCCATTATCCATCCAACACAAATCAGAACTCCATCGGCAGCAATGTTATCAGGGGTATCTGCAGTGATGAGGCCGGAAAGATATGGATCGCGCATTACAGCGGCGTGAATATACTTGACCCGACAACAGGCCGCATCTCCTCCCCTCCGCCCCTTCCTGACAGTTCAGTGCCCTCTTCTATTCAATCCGGCAATGCGATCATGAAGGACCGCAAAGGAAGTATCTGGATAGGCACAGACGAAGGAGCTTTTCAATACAATCCTGCCAACCATTCCTTCCGGCATTTTGCCCATCTTGCAGAAGACAATGCCAGTTTGAGCCACAACCATGTAAATACGATCGCGGAAGATCAAAAAGGCAATATATGGATTGGCACCAGCGATGGCTTAAGCCTGCTCAGACCCGGCAGCAACAGTTTTGTCAATTTCAAATACAGCAAAGACAACAACGGAACCCTGAGCAGCAACCTGATCAATTCCATTGCGGATGACGGAGAACAATTGTGGGTCGGCACAGGAGCAGGACTTGATATACTGGACAGCAAAACCGGCGCGATCATGCGATATGGCCTTGACCACCGGAACATCCATAGTCTTACGGGCCAGGCGGTCCGGTTTATCTGTATGGACAAACAAGGCACTTACTGGCTGGGCACGGTGCGGGGCGGCATCGACAAATATGATAAGAACCTCAATTTGTTCGACCTGGTTTTGAGCAATGTTTTTGATGATAAAGGGTTGAAGGAGCCGGTTGTTACCTCTTTTGCGGAAAGCAGCAACGGCCATGTATATGTGGGAACAGAAGGCCGGGGTTTAAGCCTGTTTGACCGCAAAACAAAATCATTTCATTATTTCAACATACAATCCGGAAGAAAGGGAGCCGACAATCGCATGCTTATACTGGCATTGAGGATGAGCAGCCGGAACCAATTGCTGATAGGGACTTACCAGGATGGGCTATTTATATGGGATCCCCTGTCAGAAAGGTACCAACAGCTGGTGCAGGGAACCAGGCAGGAAGACCTGAACTCCAACGAGATCTTCTGCATCACGGAAGACCGGAAGGGAAACATATGGGCCGGTACCAACGGGAATGGGATCAATGTGCTGAACAGTGAAAAAAAGGTTGTTGTCAGGTATACACCCGTACCCCGACAACCCAACGACGTCCATTTGCCCATCAACGGATATATCAGGGATATACAGGAAGACAGGGAAGGAAATATGTGGATTGCCACCCACGGTGGAGGGATCGCTGTTTACCAGCCTTCTTCTCAAAAATTTACCGTTTACAATACGGCAAACAGCAAATTACCCATCGACAAGGTGCAAACCTTGCTGGTAGACAGTCGCGGGTTGATTTGGGCAGGCACATTTGGCGGGGGACTAAGCCTGTTTGATAAAAAAAGCCGTCAGTTCCAGACGTTCACAGAAAGAGAAGGACTACAGAACAGCACCATTTATAAAATAGTGGAAGACCGGAACGGGTTGATATGGGTAAGCACCAACAAAGGGATCAGCAGCATGGATGCCCGTACAAAAAAGATCAGCAATTACAACTATCACAATGGCGTTCAGTACAACAATTTCATGCATGGCTCGGGGCTGCGTTTAACTGACGGAACACTTTTTTTCGGCGGACTGGAAGGCTTCAACTACTTCAATCCTGATCACTTAAGAAAGAACACCATTATCCCTCCTGTTCTTCTGACTGACCTGAAGGTTTCCAACCAATCCGTTGCCGCATCAGAAGAGGGTCCTATCAAAGAACAAATTTCTGTCGCCAAAGAAGTTACGCTCGATTACAAGCAGAACTTTGCGCTCAGCTTTGTTGCGTTGAACTACACCTCACCCGAGCAGAACCAGTATGCCTACATGCTGGAAAACTACGACAGGCACTGGACCTATGCAGGAACCTCCAACACCGCTTCCTATACCAATCTTGACCCCGGCAAATACGTGTTCCGTGTGAAAGCAAGCAACAACGACGGTGTATGGAATACGGCAGGAGCTTCTATTACAGTCATTGTGCGGCCGCCGTTCTGGCGTACGCTGTACGCATATATTTTTTATGTTTTAGCAGCAGTTGGCCTGGCACTTTACCTGCGCCACAAAGGAATTCAACGATTAAAAAAGAAATTTGCACTGGAGCAGGGAAAGATCCAGGCAGAACAGGAACGCAAAGAAACTGAGCGCGTACATGAACTGGACAGGCTTAAAATAAAATTCCTGACAAACCTCAGCCATGAATTCAGAACCCCGATTTCCCTGATCCTGGGGCCGGTCGATAAGCTGCTGTCAGAAGAAAAAAACAGGCCTTCATTCCAGCAATTGCAGCTGATCAAGCGAAACGGAAGGCGGTTGCTGAACCTGGTTAACCAGCTGCTCGACTTCAGAAAAATGGAAGAACACGAACTGAAACTGCATGTTTCGGACGGCGAGCTGGTCTCTTTTGTAAGAGAAGTTTCCGGCTCGTTTGAAGACCTGTCGGAAAAAAAGAAAATCCGTTTTTCTTTCAACAGCCGGATCGAGAAACTGGCTACTTCTTTTGACCACGACAAGCTGGAGCGGATCTTATTCAATCTTTTGTCGAACGCATTCAAGTTTACCCTGGAGGGTGGTTCCATTAAGCTGGATATGGACATGCGGGCCCACGATCCCGAAAACCCGGCCAAAACCTGGGTGTCTATCAAGGTAAGCGATACAGGCATCGGCATGCCGGAAGACACCAAAGAAAAAATATTTGATCGCTTCTTTCAAAATACAACTGCTGCGGCTGTACTCAACCAGGGCTCAGGAATCGGGTTGTCTATAACAAAAGAGTTTGTAAAAATGCAGGGCGGCACCATTCAGGTAGACAGCGAACCCGGTAAGGGTACCACTTTCGAGATCCAGCTACCCTTTGTTGTAAAGGATCCATCCGAAGCGATCCAAGATCAGTTATCTGAAGAGATCTTTTCAAATGGAGAACCAGCACCAGTGGAAGAGCCTGTTGAAATCGGGGCAGAAACTGATCCGGTGAAAACCAGGATGGACATGCCTTCTGTTTTGCTGGTTGAAGACAATGAAGATTTCAGGTTTTATCTGAAAGACAATCTCCGGCTCCACTACAAAGTACTGGAAGCAGCAGATGGCAAAGAAGGCTGGCAAAAGGCCCTGGCGCATCATCCGCAGCTGATCGTCAGCGACATCAGCATGCCCCACATGAACGGCATTGAGCTGAGCCGGAAAATAAAGGCCGACAAAAGAACAGGGCATATCCCGGTTATCCTGCTCACTGCGTTAACAAGGGAAGAAGACCAGCTCAAAGGCCTGGAAACCGGCGCCAGTGACTACATTACCAAGCCGTTTAATTTTGAGGTATTGAATGCAAAGATCAGGAACCTGCTTGCTTTAAACAGCAACCTGAAAAACACGTACACAAAACAAATTAAAATACTCACACCGGAAGTAAAGATTGAATCGGAAGATGAAAAGCTGCTGCATACAATTATGCTGTACCTGGAACAAAACCTTACCAATTCCCAATTGTCTGTTGAGGAGCTGAGCAGGCATGTTGGCATGAGCCGCAGTTCATTGTATAACAAGCTGCTTGAACTAACCGGTCAAACACCTGTAGAGTATATCCGGTCGGTGAAACTGGACAAGGCGGCTGTGCTCCTGGAAAAGAGCGACATGAATGTTGCAGAGATCGCCTATTCGGTTGGCTTTTCTACACCCAACTACTTCACCAAATCGTTCAAGGCAAAATTCAACATGCTTCCATCAGAGTACATCCACAAAATGAGACGGGAGAACTAACCGCTTACTTGAAAATTTCCTGTTGAGTTGTAGAAAGGCATTGTTTGCAGTTCATCGAAGTATGCCTGCAGGAAAGTCAATACTTATATGCTGGAATTATACCGTCTTTTCAATGGCCTGTATTCAATGTGTAATTATTGAAACCCATGCTGGTTTCTTTGACGTATAGCTTCTTCTGTTCGTGGAACAAGGAACTCGACTCCATTCACAGCTGCTTCTTTCTGCACCTCTTCTACAAAAGGCCTTAGTCCCCTATTATACGTTTCAAAAGCCAATTCATAATTGCCGTTGTGCTTTTCAAAAGCCCCTGCCAGAGCGGCCGCACCAATAATTGCCAAAGAGCCGCCCAAGCCGGCTGCCGGTGAGGCACAATAACCGGCATCGCCTACCAATGCTACCCGGCCTTTCGTCCAGGAGGGCATTTTTATTTGGGCAAGCTTGTCGAAATAAAAGTTGTTGGCCCTCATTATCTCACCAAGCAATTCGCGCGTTCGCCAGCTGTCGCCTTTGAAATGGCTGCGGATAATTTCTTTATGCTGCTGCTGGTCACGAAAGTCGTAACTGATTTCCGTGTCTGACCTGAAACAAAAACCGATGTCGGTTTTGCCATTATAGGCATGCAGCATAATACACTTGTCCGGCACATTATAAAACTGGGAAGTATATTGCTTTATAAGCAGCTTGGGCACAATGGCAAGGGAAAAGTATATGCCCAGATAATAAGAATACTCCGTTTCGTTGCCAAACCACAATCGCCTGACGGCCGAATGGATGCCGTCACAGCCAAATACAAAATCAAACTCCTGCTTTAAGCCATCCCTGAATCTAGCTTCTACTTTTTCTTCTTTTTCGGACAAGGAAACAATGCTATTGCTGAAAACAAATTTAACATCATCCTTCACCTTAGCATAGATCATGCAAAGCAGGGTATCTCTTTCGATTTCATATTCATCACCAGGAAGTTCCCCATCCGGCCCTTTCAGGACCATTGAACCCTTTGTTTCATCCCCCGCATTCTTGAATTCCACCAATTCCATGCTCAATCTATCGGCCTTTATCTGGTCAAAAATACCCATGCGCCTGACAGTGTCAAACGTATGCGCTTTGATGTTTACAGGTGTACCGCCCATTTTAAGTCCGCTTCCAAGCTCCACAATCGTCACCTTACAGCCCATCGTGGCCATCCAATAGGCCGTTGTCAGTCCCGCAAAGCTTGCTCCTGAAATAAGGACTTCTTTGTCTTTCAATAATTCCATTTTTACAAAATGTTTTAGAAGCGCAAAGGAACATGGTGTAACAGGCGAGCGCAACCAAATTTCCGGGTAAGTATTGGACTAATCGAGGTTTTTGCTTCGGAAAGCCAGGGCAGTCATGCCTGACACCCTGGTAAACAGGCGGGAAAAGTAGGGATAATCATCATAGCCTAATGCAGCGGCGATTTCTTTTACCGAATACCTCGAATAGTAGAGCAGCCTTTTTGCTTCTAAAATGTTCCGTTGCTGGATATGGTAAGAAACCGGAAAGCCTGTGGTACTTTTTACGCATTCATTCAGGTAAGGAGTAGAAACAGTAAGCCTTTGCGCATATTCATTGGGTCTTTTCAGCTTGGTATAGTTCTGTTCTAAAAGCTTCATAAATAGCCTGGTAACAGTTTCATAGCGTGCGGGATTGTCCTTTGTTTTGATGCTCTCTGAAAGCAGGGATACAGCCAGTACAACCAGGGTATTGCAACCATCCCTTATGATGGAATGATGGAGTTTGCTGCTATTCCGGTTGAACAGGCGCATACAAAGCGCGGCTGCTTCAGCAAGAACAGCAAAGGCTTCTTTCGTTAACGGCAAGGGTTTTGCGGGCGCGATGTCCTCCAGCAATCGCAGGTATTCCGGACGCAGGTTTTCATTGTTGATGAACCAACTACTAACGGTTACCTTATTGAATGAAACAATGCGATGCACCTGGTTCGGGTGCATGTAGATGATCGCCGGAGATTTGATTGTATGCTTTTGAAAATCAATTTCGACAGAAACTGTTCCCTTCTCAAGAAGGAAAAATGAATGTCCGTCCTCCCTGTGAGATTGTTTTGCTTCTTCAATGGCAACAGCCCGGAAATCCTTGAAATACAATCTTTCGATGGCAATCCCTTTACCAGACTTATCTGCCATTCTGTTTACAGGAATCGATCCTCTTTTTGTATGCATATTCCATTACCGCTTTCCGCCGCAAATTATTTTAATTGACCTATACTGCATTTTAAAAGAAAACCAAAGATTTTATGAACTTTGCGATCACAACCTATAAGAACAGCTAAACAAGTGGAAGATGTTCCGGACAGCTCATGGAAGAAATGAAAAAAACAAGTCCGGTGATTTCCAGGGATCTTACGATGTGGAGCGCCTGGGCGGGATTTAACGGAAGCCACACCATAGGTATATGCATCGTACTGGGGTGTTACCTTGTTTCATATATATTGATCGTAGTGAACCAAAGGATTTTAATCTTCCGGCAGGAAGTAGAGCGACGAATGGCAGCATTTTTTCATTGTCTCTCTTTTATAATTTTCTATTTATACAATATGATAGATATTTAAACCATTGTTCCCCTTAATCAGTTTTATGAATGCAAGTAAAAAAATTCTTATTGTAACCGGCGATGCAGGAGAAAGTTTTGAAATCCTTTATGCACTGCACCGCCTGCTGGAAGCCGGCTATCAGCCTGTGATTGCAGCACCTTCGGCCAAGCGGATGAACCTGGTTATGCATGATTTTGAACCAGGCTGGGACACATACATAGAGCGTCCCGGG
>JADCRZ010000090.1 GCA_015069695.1 Williamsia sp. | reverse complement strand
TTGCTGTTTAGTAAGACACAAGCAGATCATCGCAGCCCACTGCCCCGCAGGGATTCCGCACGGGGCGCGTAAGCATACAGCACATGCAACAGCAAGTAGCGCCCCGGCGGAAGGACAGAAGAAAAGGATGACAAAGGGAAAGAGTAGGCTGCTCCACTTGTACCAAAAAATCCTGTAATCCCCTCATCCGTGTAATCCCGGTTCAAGACAAAAAAGTGCTGGAAAAAGATATGAAAACAATCAGGGAGAGACTCCGAACGCAGCATGCCAAAGACGTATCCTCTTCCCGGTAGGGGCAGGGGTGGGTTAAAGACCTGGACTGCACAAAATCCGCTACCAGCGCGCTCTTCCCACACCAACATCCAATCCTGTGAATCCTTCCCATCCTGTAAATCAAGGTTCAGACAGTATGTACGCTTAAACAGGATTAGAAGCCAATCAAACATGATAAAAGTCAAATCATTGAATTTCTGCTTGAAAAACAATAACAAAGTATAGCGCTTCGTGCAATTACATGCGACCATAGGATATAAGGTTATAAAAACTTGGCTGGCCGGGAAGGGGCATGCGCCGTTTCTTTTCCAGGAAGAGAGCTGGCAGCACATTGTGGAAGGACGGTCGGGGCTGGTGAATGCACCGACCGGTTGCGGGAAAACTTTTTCGGTTTTCCTGGGGGCGGTAATAGATTTTATCAACCATCACCCTGATACTTACAGATCAAAAAATAAGAGCGGCCTGCAGCTTTTGTGGATCACGCCCCTGCGGGCACTGGCGAAGGATATTGGCCGGGCCATGGAAGAAGTGATCAGGGAACTGGGCATGAGCTGGACAGTAGGTATCCGCAACGGCGATACCAATACCAGTGAACGCCAGAAACAAAAACGGCAGATGCCTGAAGTGCTGATCATCACCCCGGAGAGTCTGCACCTGCTGCTGGCGCAAAAAGGCTATGCAGACGTGTTTCGTTCGCTCAAGATCATTGCGGTGGATGAATGGCACGAACTACTGGGAAGCAAACGGGGCGTGCAGGTGGAACTGGCATTGAGCAGGATCATAGGGGTTAAGGAAAAAGAGCTGGCTGCTGGAAATGGATCATCCGAACAACAGGGGAAGGCTGAAGATACTGGCAATGACAATGCGTCGGTTCGCAATGGCCAGCAGGTGGTTGCACCGGCCTTCCTGCGTGTATGGGGTATCAGCGCTACCATTGGTAACCTGAACCAGGCCATGGAAGTGCTGCTGGCTGCCAGGGCGGCATTGGGGGTTATTGTACGGGCCGATATCAAAAAGCAGATCGAGATTGAATCTGTTTTTCCGGAAGAAATAGAGCGCTATCCCTGGGCGGGTCATATGGGATTGAAGCTGATCGATAAAGTGGTGTCTATCATAAAAGAGAGCCGCACCACCCTGATTTTTATCAACACCCGGGGCATGAGTGAAACCTGGTACCAGGCCCTGCTGACGGCCAGTCCGGACCTAGCCGGCGCCATTGCTTTGCACCATGGCAGCATTGAACAGGAACTGCGCCAGTGGGTTGAAGATGCCCTGCATGAAGGCAAGCTCAAAGCCGTTGTTTGTACAGCCAGTCTTGACCTGGGCGTTGATTTCCGTCCGGTAGAAACTGTGATACAGGTAGGCTCGCCCAAAGGAGTTGCCCGCTTTCTGCAAAGGGCCGGCCGCAGCGGCCACCAGCCTGATGCTATAAGTAAGATTTATTTTCTCCCTACCCATTCGCTTGAACTGGTAGAAGCAGCTGCGCTGAAAAAGGCTGTTGCAGACTCTTTTATTGAAAGCCGTGATCCGCGCTTGTTGTGTTTTGATGTGCTTATTCAATACCTCTGTACCATTGCCATCTCGGAAGGCTTTTATCCCAAAGACATCCTGCCCGAGATCAGGTCGACGTATTGTTTCAGGGACATCACAGAACGCGAATGGAACGATGTGCTTTATTTTATTACTTCCGGCGGCTCAGCCCTGCAGCAGTATGATGAATACAAAAAGGTGGAAGTAATAGAGGGTTTGTACAAGATCACGAGCCGCCGCATTGCCATGCGCCACCGCATGCATATCGGCACCATTGTAAGCGATGCCATGCTCAAAGTAAAGTTCATGGGCGGCGGTTTTGTAGGAATGATTGAAGAGTACTTTATTTCGCGGTTAAGTCCGGGCGATACCTTCACGCTTGCCGGCCGCAACCTGGAATTTGTGATGATCAAGGATATGACGGTGCTGGTAAAAAAGTCCAACGCAAAGAAATCAATTGTACCCAGCTGGAATGGCGGACGGCTGCCACTTTCGGCCAATCTGGGCGCTGTGCTCCGCAGAAAGATGCACGAGGCAGGCAACCTGCTCTATCCGGCACAGAAAAAAGAGAACAGCGCGACTGATATCGAGTTAAGGGTCTTAAAGCCCCTGATGCAGCTGCAGGCCCATCTCTCACACGTACCCCGCGAAGATGAGCTGCTGATCGAGCAGATTGAAACACGGGATGGATTTCACCTGTTTGTCTATCCTTTCGAAGGCCGCCTGGTGCATGAAGCCATGGCAGCTATCCTTGCTTACCGCCTCGGGCAGATCACCCCGATCACCTTCTCTCTTGCTATGAACGACTACGGATTTGAGCTGCTCAGCGATCAGCCTATTCCGCTTGACGACACCAATGCGTATGAACTCTTCAGCGCCGAGAACCTGCTGAACGACATCCAGCGAAGCGCCAATGCCAGTGAAATGGCCAAACGCAAATTCCGCGATGTGGCCGTGATCGGCGGACTGATCTTTCAGGGCTATCCGGGAGAACACAAGAAAGCCCGGCACCTGCAGGCGTCGGCTTCATTGATCTACCAGGTGCTCAACGAATACGAACCCGATAACGTGCTGCTTCGCCAGGCCTTTCATGAAGTACTGGAGCAACAGATGGAAGAAGAACGCCTTCGCAACATGCTTTACCGGATCCAGCAAAGCCGGATCGTGCTCACTTTTCCCAGCCAGCTCACCCCGTTCTGCTTCCCCATCAAGGTAGACAGCATGCGGGAAAATATTTCTTCCGAGAAGCTGGAAGACAGGGTAAAACGCATGCAGCTCCAGTTAGAGAGATAAGTATATTTGCTGTCTAATTTTTTTGCGTGCAGCCACCTGTTCCGTTCAAATTACTGGATCAAAATTTCTGGTTGTCTTCCGACCGGGTTATGTATTGGGAAGAAGAAAAAACCCTGATCGCATCTGATCTGCACATTGGTAAAACAGGTCATTTCCGCAAGTCGGGCATTGCCATGCCGCAGGCTGTCTTTAAAGAAGACATGCAGCGGCTGGTTGCATCACTGCAGTTTTTTAAGCCAGCCCACCTGCTGATCGTAGGTGATCTTTTTCACAGCGTAGCCAACAAGGAGCTGAACCTTTTTAAGAAATGGCGCGAAGACCTGCCCCACCTGCAGGTTACGCTGGTAAAAGGCAACCATGACATCCTCAAAGAAGATTGGTATGCAGATGCCGGCATTGCTGTGCAGGCAGACGGGCTTTTGTCAAAAGGTATTTGCTTCACGCACGACAACAACTGTACTACAAGCCAAGGGTGGGATACAGGGCAGGTTCAATATACCATCAGCGGCCATATCCATCCTGGTATAGCAATCAAAGGCGTTGGCAGACAATCACTCAGTTTGCCTTGCTTTTACTTCGGCGAAACGTTTGCCGTATTACCCGCCTTTAGCCGTTTCACCGGAACTGCCCTCATCAGGCCTAACGCTGGTGATACAGTCTTTGCCATTGTTAACCAAACCGTGATCAAGGTGAGGTGATTGTCTGAACCATGATTTACAGGATTTGAAGGATTCGGGGATGTTAGTGGTTTGAGCAGCTAATTGCCCTGAACCAGGGATTACACGGATCCACGGATTACAGGATTGGAGGTTGTGGGTGGGATCATACCATTTATTTTTTGTCATCCAGTAAGGGCGCTATTAGGTTTGTACTTGCAGGCTGATTCTGCGCCCTTACTGGATCTCTGTAGAGCGGTCAGTTTCTGTTTAACAAGACCCCTGGCAGATCATCATACCACCATGCCCCGTAGGGATTCCGCACGGGGCGCACAAACATCGTGTAAGTGCAACAGCAAGAAGCGCCCCGGCAGAATGACAAAAAGGAAAAGAAGTATAACAAAACAAAAGGATAATCTGTTACACCCGTACCCAATCCTCCGCATCCTAAAATCCCTAGAATCAAGGTTCAAGACAAAAAAACCAGAAATCAACGTTCATTCAATGCCCCTCCTCAAAATAGCTTACGATCCGATCTACGCACATCCGCTCCCCGAAGGCCACCGGTTTCCTATGTTGAAGTATGAACTGATCCCGGGACAGTTGCTGTATGAGGGAAGCATTCAGCCGGAGAATTTATTTTCACCCGGGCCTTGTCCGGATGAGGTGGTGTTGTGGACGCATACAGCGGAGTACCTGGAAAAGCTTAAAACCGGAACGCTCACTGCCCGCGAACAGCGGCATATTGGTTTTCCGCAATCCGCAGCGCTTACCCGGCGCGAACTGGTGATTACACAGGGCACCATTGATTGCTGTTACCATGCTTTTACCCATGGGGTGGCGATGAATGTAGCGGGCGGTACGCATCATGCCTATGCCGACAAGGGCGAAGGTTTTTGCCTGCTGAATGATTTTGCCGTTGCTGCCAATTATCTTTTAAAGAAGGGGGTGGCCAGGCAGATCATGATCATCGATCTTGATGTGCACCAAGGCAACGGAACAGCCAGGTTGTTTGAGCACGAACCCCGCGTGTTTACATTCAGCATGCATGGCCGGCACAATTATCCTTTTCACAAAGAAAGGTCTGACCTGGATATTCCCTTGGAAGATGGTACAGATGGACCCACTTACCTGCGCTTATTGGAAGAAGCTTTGCCAACCCTGCTGAAAACTGTTAAACCTGATTTTGCTTTTTATCTTTCAGGGGTAGACATCCTGCAAACAGACAAATTCGGGAAATTGAAGTTAACCCTGGAAGATGCAAAAAAGCGGGATTTATTTGTGCTTTCGCTGTTGCAGCGCCAGCAGATTCCCTGTGCGGTTTCTATGGGAGGAGGCTATTCTTCTGATGTGAAGGTGATTGTGGAAGCGCATTGCAATACGTTCCGGGTAGCCAGGGACGTGTTTGGTCTTTGATGAAGCAAAGCATTGATTAGAATAAGAATCCCCTCCTGCAGCCCAGAACGCTTGCTGCTGCGCTGCAGGAGGGGATGTACTTACTTATAACCCAAAAATCAATTCATTCTTTTTTTTAGGGAGCTTACCTGTTCCTGCAGGTTGTTGACCAAGCTGGCCAGTTGGTTTACATCCCAGCGCTGCTGGGTATTTGCTTTGGTAATGATGGTTTGTGCCTGCCATACTTCGATGATGTCGTTGGCTTCTACATTGTATGGCTGGTAAGAAGGATTGTCGCTGATCAGGGTCCATTTGTTTTTGGCCCGGTTGTTCTTCATGATGCGCTTGTACACGATCCCTTCCTGGCGCGATACAATAACATATGTATTGTTTGTTTTGACATTCTCCAGATCATCTACCTTTTCTCCTACAATGATAGAGCCACTGGGGGTGGGAAGCATGGAATCTCCCACAATTTCAAAGGCCCTGTAATTACCGGGCGACATCATCGGGAGGGTAAAGGTGTTGAGTTCGTCAATAAACTCAGGATCTGCATAGCCGGCAAGATAACCGGCGGCTGCTTTCACAGGCACCAGGGGAATATCGGTGCTGAGCGTTTCCAGCTTCTGTGCCCGGCGTTTGGCGAGATAGCTGCCTTTATTGTTACTCAGATCAGCAAGCAGGAGCTCATCGAGTGATAGTTTGAAGATATTGCTAACAAGTTCCAGCACATCCAGCCGGGGCTCTGCCCGCTCTTCCTCGTAAGCACCCAGCAGGGAACGCTTGATCTTTAATTTGGCAGCAAACTCTTCCTGTGTCCATCCGCGCAGCTTGCGCAGGTATTTGAGGTTTTTTCCAGCTAATGCCATCACTAATATATTTAGTGCTAAAATACTAACAATTTTATCAATCTGAAAAAAATTTGTTTTTTATCTTTTTTTCATCCTTACAGACGGCCTCTATTCTCTTCTTCATTCAGTAAAGCGGGGAGGCCCGGAAGGCCCCCGATTATTACCCTATTGTTACAATCGCTGTGAAATCCCCGCATTTATTCTAGCTTTGAGGAATGGCGAAAGCAGCAAAAAAGAAGAAGCAAGAAGCGGTCATCCTGATCACAAACGACGACGGCGTATCTGCACCTGGTATCAGGAACCTGGTTGAAGCTGTCAAAGACCTGGGAAAAGTAGTTGTAGTAGCACCCGACAAGCCGCAATCAGGCATGGGACATGCCATTACCATCGGCCATCCCCTGCGCCTGGTAAAAGTAAACTTGTTCGAGGGCGTAGAAGCCTGGCAGTGTTCCGGTACACCGGTTGATTGTGTAAAGCTGGCTGTAGACAAGGTATTGCACCGAAAACCCGATATATGTGTAAGCGGCATCAACCACGGTGCGAACCATTCGATCAACGTGATCTACTCCGGCACCATGTCGGCTGCCGTTGAAGCAGCCATCGAAAGCATTCCTTCAGTTGGGTTCTCCCTGCTGGACCATAGCATTGAGGCCGATTTTACAGCTGCCCGCAAATACGCCCGCATCATTGTTGAAAAAATGCTTTCCTCCAAACTCGACAAGCATACGGTCCTGAATGTAAACTTCCCGGTGGCGACAGAAAGCATGATCAAGGGAATCAAGATATGCCGGCAGGCATATGCAAAGTATGAGGAAGATTTTATAGAACGCAACGACCCCACCGGCAGAATGTACTATTGGCTGACAGGGGAGTTTGTTAACTTCGACAAAGGAAAAGATACCGATGTGTGGGCCCTGACGAACAACTATGTAAGCGTTGTTCCGGTTCAGTTTGATCTTACGAACTACACCCAAAAAGCCATCCTCGAAAAAACCTGGAAGGGGGTATGAAAAAAGACAATCTTACATTCGGCATCATTGCCGGTTTTATTGCTCCTGTGTTCGGGCTGATCATCTATTATTTTCTTGTTTTTTACCGGCAGAATGTAAGCTTCCTGGAATTTCTCGGCTACCTCAAACAATACAAAACCTTGCTCACAGGCGTCAGCAGCATCTCCCTGGTCGCAAATGCCGTCCTGTTTACCATCTATATCAACCGCCGGTTCGACAATACAGCAAAAGGAATATTTGTTGCTACCATTGTGTATGGAATCGGTGTACTGATGATAAAACTGATCGGGTAAAACCAGCCCCTTATATGAAATACTACCTGATTGCCGGAGAAGCTTCGGGCGACCTGCACGGAAGCAACCTGATAAAAGAGCTGCGCAAGCTTGACCCCGCCTGCCAGGTGCGCTGCTGGGGCGGCGACCTGATGCAGCAGGCCGGAGGCGAACTGGTCAAACACTACAGAGACCTTGCCTTCATGGGGTTTGTGGAAGTGGTGAGAAACCTGCGAACCATCCTCCAAAATCTCCGCTTCTGCAAAGAAGACATCCTGGCTTTCAAACCCGATGTACTGGTGCTGATCGATTATCCCGGCTTTAACCTGCGCATTGCCCAATGGGCCAGGAAGAACGGCCTGCGGATCATATTTTATATTTCTCCCCAGGTATGGGCCTGGAAAGAAAGCCGCGTGAAGCAGATCAAAGAATGTGTAGACAAGATGCTGGTGATCCTGCCGTTTGAAATGGATTTTTATAAGAAATGGGATTACAAAGTGGAGTACGTAGGCCATCCGCTGGTAGAAGTGATCGATACATGGAAGGCAGGGGGAGAAAGAAAAAAAATAAGCGAAAAGCCCTTGATTGCGTTGTTGCCCGGCAGCCGCAAACAGGAGATCCTGAAAAAGCTTCCTATCATGCTGGAAGTAAGCCGCCACTTTCCTGCCTATGATTTTGTGGTGGCGCAAGCACCGGGACAGGAAGATGCCTTCTACAAAGAATTGCTTCAGCCGTATACAAATGTGCTTTCCGTCCGCAATGAAACTTACCGCCTGCTTTCCCAATCCACGGCTGCCCTGGTAACATCCGGCACCGCTACCCTGGAAACAGCCTTGTTCGGGGTACCCGAAGTGGTTTGTTACAAGGGCAGTCCGGTTTCTTACTGGATTGCCCGGCGCCTGGTGAAAATAAAATACATCAGCCTGGTGAACCTGATCATGGATAAAGAAGTGGTAAAAGAATTGATCCAGGACGACCTGACGGTTGAAAACCTGCAGCACGAACTCGACCTGCTGCTGCATGACCCGCGCCGGCAGCAACAGCTGGCGCATGACTACAGCGCGCTAAAAGATTTGCTGGGAAAACAAGGCAATGCTTCTGCCAATGCCGCCCGGAGTATTGTTGATTTTATGCGGGGCTGATCAGTGCCGTTTGAAGAAGATCAGCTTGACCAGCATGATAATCACCGCAGCCAGGAACATAAAAATAGAAATCCTGTTGATCCCATGCATGTACTTCATCCATTGGGTATCGGTAGCATGGGGATCTTTTTTCCTGAGATAGAGATACTCGGCTATTTGTCTGAAAACACCCATAAAAAAAGTTTGTTGTTGGGGAACTGGTACTGCGTATAGAACAACAAATTGCCCGATTTGTTGAAGCGCCCATTCTAATTTGGTTCACATTGGATCGCCTTTTATATTTGCAGCCGAATCAGGTTACAAGGGGGATTAGCTCAGTTGGCTAGAGCGCTACCATGGCATGGTAGAGGTCATCGGTTCGAGCCCGATATTCTCCACAACGTTGTTTCATCAACACAGAAACAGGCCGCAGATCAACAACTGCGGCCTGTTTGTATTTAAGCCTTTCTTTTCAAGTATCGTATTCCCTCCCCGGTAGGGGCGGGTTCAGGACCTATGCCATACCAGTGAATTCAATTGGTATTATTCAACAACAGCCTGCGTTTGAGCCGGCTCGCTTGCTGCTTTTTCATCACTGGTTGTTTCCAGGGATAGTTCTGCTTCGTGCTGCCAGAGTTTGGCGCCGCCTTTTATGCCGTCTTTGTTGGAGACCAACGTCATATTTCTTTCCAGCGGAAAGTTGATCTTGTTGGCATTCCCGCCGCCGATATATAAGTGATCGTAGTTGAAAACGGTTTTAAAAACCTTGAGCATTTTTCTCACCCGCTCGTTCCACTGCTCTACCCCGATCTGTTCCAGCGCAATGGCGCCCACGTAAAAATCGTAGGTTTCCCTTTCTGTAAAAGGATGCTGTGAGAGTTCCAGGTGGGGCAGCAGGTTGCCGTTTTTGAGAAGGGCTGAACCCAAACCGGTTCCCAGGGTAATTACAACCTCGAAACCTTTGCCTGTGGCTACTCCCAGTCCCTGCATATCGGCGTCATTGATGACGCGTACAGGACAGGCCAGTTCTTCTTTTAACTTGCTGCACAGATCAAAACCGGTGAATATGTCAGTGCCTAACTGGGGACAAGTAATCACAACCCCGTCTCTTACATACCCGGGGAAGCCGACAGATACTTTGTCGAACGCATGAAAATCGGCCACGAGTTCACGAATGGTATCAACCAACAGCTGGGGTGTGCAGGGTTTGGGTGTTTCTACTTTCTTGTACTCTGTTTGCAGCTCTCCATAATAGTTCAGGATCGTAGCTTTCACCAACGTACCGCCTATATCAATAGAAAGAATTTTGTCTGTAACCGATGCAAGTTGCATGAGAATTGTATTTGCTTGTATGGGTGAAAGGTAAGTATGAAACCTTACTTATTGGCAGCTGTTGGATAATCATCGAATAATTTATTGACACCCTTTGTAATCGTTGCTTCTACCCTGGATTCTTTTTTAGGAATAATATCTTCTATCGCTCCCTTCCAGATCATTTTATTTTGCTTGGCATCAATCACGTGAACTGTAACCGTTCCTTCCCGGTAGCGGCCGGTTTCTACTTCTTCGCTTTTCCAGGAATAGCGGCGCTGGCCTATATACCGCGGCGCATCTGTACGAAAATCAGTTTGCCGGGTTTGCACTTCTTCCTTTACCACGATGCCGGTATTGATCAGCAGGTCCGGATTGGTTTTGCTGAGCAGGTATCCCAGCTGCTGCATCTTGATGGCAATGGCATCCTGCAGCTTTGCGACACGCTCATTAAACTTTTGTGAAATCGTGTCACCTCTTGCTTCCACCTGGTAAAAATCAAATGTTTTGTAGGTAGAAAAATCCACATTATCAGCCTTTTCCGTATTGATCACTTTGGAAGAGGAGCAAGCTGTCATCAATACGATCAGGAAACACACAACAAGACGGGCCATAAGCTTGGTTTGCTGTAAGAAGTTTCTAATTCTGTGCCGGTTTTGCAAAAGCAGCACCAGCGGAGCTGTTTGCTAGTCATCATCATCGTCCTTTACTGCCTTTTTTCTTTTTACAAAGGCAGCCCTTCTGGGTCCGGGAAACGGTGTGCCCTTCAAGCCGCTCCAAAGCACTTCATTAAATTCCAGATCAGGAACAGCGTCTTCTTTTGTCAGATCAAATTTCGCGGACCGCTCAGACCATTGATTGACGGCTGTGTTTTTATCTGTGAACGGGATGTTGTTGGGCAGGGCCTTGTATGGCTTGCTGTTGGGTTGCAGGGCAAAGCAATTCCACATGGGTGTAGCTGCAGCATCATACTGACTCATAGGCGGCATGCCCAGGATCAATTCCATGGTACGGAGCATGGATGATGTGGAATACATGGTATGATCTACAAAGCCCCGCTTAACAAAGCCTCCTGCTATAAAGGCGATGCTGCGGTGGGCATCTACATGATCGGCACCATTCTGGGCATCATCTTCTATCACAAACACCGCACTTTCATTCCACACCGGACTCTTGCTCAAGTGTTCTATAAACATACCCAGGGCCAAATCATTGTCTGCCACATGGGCATAGGGTGTAGGTCGTCCAACACGCAACCCCTCTGTATGATCGTTGCCGATACGCACGGTATTAAAGCTGGGAAGGGCGTTGACTGCCACCAGTGAATCAAATTCTTTTTTCCATTGTCCGATGCGCAGGGTATCACGAACTGCCAGATTCCAGCCGGTGTAAGAGGGGGAAACATGACCTGCCAGTACAGGGATATTGGGTTTGCCATCGTCTGCAAACTCGCCATAGGTTCGATAGCTGACACCGTATTTGTTGCAATGATCCCAGATATAACCTGAGCGGGGCCGGCCTGTTTTTCCCTGTCCTTCAAAATCATAGGTGCCGCCCCTGCCTCCATAGCTGGTAGGCCAGGTTTTTTCTACATAGTCCGTGGCATAGGCGGCCATGCTCCAGTTATGCCCGTCGGCGCTTACTTCGGCATTTACGTAAAAATTATCCAGCAGCACAAATTCCCTGGCCAGGGCATGGTGGTTGGGCATGATCCGTTCCGGAAATACGCACAGCGAAGAGTCACCGTTTCCTTCCTTCATATCACCCAGCACCTGGTCGTAGGTTCTGTTTTCTTTGATGATGTAAAACACATGCTTGATAGGGGAGCTGCCGCCTGGTTTGGAGGGAACCGGATTGCCTTCCTGCCCCTGCGCGAGCGACTCTTTTTCTTTGCTGTACGGCGTATTCTTGTATACCTGCTGCGAGTAAGCACTCAGTTGCTGTTCATTCGGTATATCAATTACACTCATGGTGCCTTTGAACAATCCGGCTATGTACTGCTCCTGCTGGCGCCTGGACGTATCGCCCATCTGGTAAATCACTTCGCCTCTTTTGCGTATAGGATTAGGGCCGTATGGGTTGGCCATGGAAGAAAACCCTTTTCCATTTGCTACAAAGATTTTTTTACCGATCACTTTTACGTTGGTAGGATACCAGCCTGTAGGAATAAAACCTTTTGGAAGTGAAACACCCGGATTGCTTACATCAAAAACAGCCAGGCAGTTGTTGTCGGCATTGGCGATGTAGAGGGTCTTTTCATCCGGGCTCAGGGCAACGGCATTGGTGGTGGAGCCGTTGGGAGCATCCGCAAACAAGGCGGCATTGAGGACTTCAACTTGCTTGCGCTGCTTTACATCCACAACAGAAACAGAGTTGTCGTTTGCATTGGCAACATACAGGTACTTGCCGTTTTTGCTCAGGCAAAAATCATTGGGGTTGTCACCCACCGGGATCTCTGCTGTGAACTTGCGCCCCTCGGCATCAAACACAAGTATTTTGTCGCAACCCCAGCAGCTGATGTACAATTCTTTTCTATTGGGTGAAAGCATGCAGGCATATCCTTCTGCTTCCAGGGAGAAGCTGTCCGTCACCAGCTTGGATTTCAGGTTGACGATATAAAGTTTTTTATTGTCTTTGGTGACTGCATAGAGCAGGCCTTTTTTATCATCCAGCTCGATACCGGTAGGCCATATCTTATGGGGCCAGCGTGCACCAAGGGCAATGCTGTCTACACGCTGCAGCTTGCTGTTGTTCACAGCATATTTAAGGATCCAGTTATCGGTGCCACCGGCAGCATACAAAAACTTTTCATCCTCTGAAAACTTCAGTCCGAGCCAAGACCGGGGTATGATCACGTTGTCCAGCACTTCTTCCTTTTTCGCATCTACAAGCTGAAGGGTCTGCACGCTTTGTCCGTTGTTGGTAACAGCGATGTATTTCTTCGACTTGCTCACGGCCATGTTCAAGGGCAGGTCACCCAGCGGAAAGCTTTTTCCCACCGGCGTCAAACTCCATCCATTCGGCAACATCACTTTCTGCGCTTCCAGCTGCTCTGGCGTTTGGGCTTGCAGGAAGTAAAAAGAAATCAGCAAGGGCAGGCAAAGAATTTTTCTCATGAGATTTAGCTTCAGGGTGCTAAAGATACGGAGAGATTGCTTGCGCACTGATTCCCGGAAAGAAAGCCCAGATTAGATTTGTGTTAACAATGCAGATCAAGCATTCACAACCGCTCTCTGAGGTGGCTTGGTTTAGCCGGACAGAAAAGTCTCTTAGGTGAAGTAATAAATAAACAACTCTTTGGGTAATACCGATTTGCTTTTTCCTGCGCTTTATTACAAGGGGCTCGATGCCC
>JADCRZ010000010.1 GCA_015069695.1 Williamsia sp. | reverse complement strand
CGGCTGATTTTACGGTAGAAGGAAAAAAATATCCGGCAGGCTCTTATGTCGTCAAAGCAAACCAGGCTTTCCGTCCGCATGTGCTGGATATGTTTGAACCGCAGGATCATCCCAATGATTTTCAATACCCCGGTGGTCCGCCCATCAGGCCGTATGATGCGGCAGGCTGGACGCTGGCCTATGAAATGGGGGTGCAATTCGACCGGGTTCTTAACAGCTTTGACGGACCTTTTCAGGCCATGCCCTGGGGACAGCTGCAATCGCCTAAAGGAAGCCTGAAGGCAAGCGGGTCTGTAGCAGGATATATGTTAAGCTCACAGGCCAACAACTCTTTTATTGCCGTAAACGACCTGCTGGGCGCCGGCGTGGAGGTATACCGGTTAAAGAGCAGCATGCCTTCGGCAGCACAGGGCAGCTTTTTTGTACCGGCATCAGCCAAGGCCAAATCATTGCTCGACAAAGCCGCAAATGAGCTGGGACTGAATGTCAGCGGTGTGGCACAAAAGCCGGCCAGTGCAACGATCAAAGTAAAACCCCAGCGCATTGCGCTCTGGGATGTGTACGGCGGCTCCATGCCTTCGGGTTGGGTGCGCTGGCTCACGGAACAATATCATTTTCCGGCCAAGGTGGTCTACGCACAGGAGATCGACAGTGGCAACCTGAAAAATAAATATGATGTGATTGTATTTGTGACTGGTGCCATACCGCCCATGCCCAATGCAGCCGGCGGTTTTGGCCGGGGCGGTGGTGGAGGCGGAAGGGGCCGCGAGCCCAAACCGGAAGAGCTTCCTGCCGAATACCGGTCCAGACTGGGCCGGATCACAGCAGATAAATCGATTCCTCAGCTCAAGCGGTTTATGGAAGCCGGCGGCACAGTGGTAACAGTCGGTACAAGCACCAACCTGGCGTATCACCTGGGCTTGCCGATACGCAATGCGCTGGTGGAAATGAACAATGGTGTAGAGCGTCCGCTGCCCGGCGAGAAATATTATATCCCCGGCAGCATCCTGCGCGTAAGCATCGACTCAACACGTTCAGCGGCCTGGGGCATGCCTTCTCAGGGTGATGTATACTTCGATGCCAGTCCGGTATTTAAACCGGCCCCCGAAGCGGTCGCCAAGGGTATTATCAAACCCCTGATCTGGTTCTCTACCAGCAAGCCCCTGCACAGCGGTTGGGCCTGGGGTCAATCTTACCTGCTGGACGGCGTAACAGCCTTCGAAGCCTCCGTCGGCTCCGGCAAGCTCTATGCCTTTGGCCCGGAGATCACCTTCCGCGCACAAACCCACGGCACGTTCAAGTTCTTGTTCAATGAGTTCTATGGCGGAGCTGATTAGGGAGAGGTAGGGGGCAAGCCTGACAACAAGTGGGATGAATATGGGGTAGATAGGCAGTAACACAAACAAAAAAAATGAAAAAAGCGATCGTATTGTTTCTTATCTGTACGCTCTCTTACGCTGTAAATGCCCAGGAGGAATTTGGTGCTAAAACTGCGCCTATTGATAAGCGCTACCAGGATGAAATGAAGACGCTGATGCAGCAGCCCCAGGTTAAATCAGCTTTTCAGGCTATCATGGAACTGGAACCGGAAACAGAAAAAGATTTGATCACGCTCACAGAAATTCCGGCACCGCCTTACAAGGAACAAAAAAGGGCGGCCAAGTTCCAGGAAATGATGAAGGCAACCGGCATTGATTCTATCTGGACAGATGCCGCCGGCAATGTAATCGGGCTGCGCCGTGGCCGCTTGGGTAAAAAGCTGGTGGTCCTGGAAGGGCATCTTGATACCGTATTTCCGGAAGGCACTGATGTAACCGTGAAACACAGAGGCGATACCCTGGCTGCACCTGGCATTGGAGATGATACGCGTGGACTGGCCCTGGTACTGGCTGTGCTTAAAGCCATGCAAAAAACCAAATTGCAAACCGATGCCTCTGTCTTATTTGTAGGTGCAGTTGGTGAAGAAGGGCTGGGTGATCTGAGAGGCGTGAAACAGCTGGTGAACGGAGACGGACTAAAGATCGATTCTTATATTGCTGTTGACGGTGGCGCTATCAGCAGCATCACAACAGGCGGATTGGGTTCACACCGGTATCACATTACTTTCAGGGGACCGGGTGGCCATTCTTATGGTGCATTCGGCCTGGCCAATCCGCACAACGCGCTGGCAAAAGCAATCAGTTATTTTGTGACAGATGCCGATACGTTTACCCGCAAAGGCATCCGCACGACCTACAATGTAGGCATGATCGGGGGCGGCACATCCGTGAATGCCATTCCGTTTGAATCGTGGATGGAAGTAGACATGCGTTCTGAAAGTCCGCTGCGACTGACCGGCATAGACAGTTTGCTGCAGCGCGCCATACGGCGGGGCTTGCAGGAAGAGAACGGAATGAAGCGGGCAGGCAGGGATCTCACGGTTGAAGTAAAGTTGGTAGGCGACCGGCCCTCAGGTGTGGAAGACGCGCAGCTTCCGATTGTACAGCACGCCATGGCTTCTGCTGTGGCGCTCGGCTCGGCCAGTCCGCGTTTAACGATCGGCTCTACCAATTCCAATATCCCCATCTCTAAAAACATTCCGGCAGTTACGATCGGACGGGGTGGCGCAGGGGGAGGAGCCCATGCACTCTCTGAGTGGTGGGTGAATGATAAAGGTTATCTTGCCATTCAGAATGCCCTGCTGATCCTGGTTTCCGAGGCCGGTATAGCAAAATAAATTTCTATCCCAATTTCTACATCAACCAATTAATAAACACTGCTACGATGCGTTACCTGTGCTGCTTATTTTTGATGGCTCTCATAGTGGGCCGGACTGCTTACGCGCAAACGATTCCATCGCCCAAAGAACATTTTGGTTTTAACATCGGCGATGATTACCAGCTTGCTACCTACACCCAAACAGAAGCCTACTTTAAAAAGCTGGCTGCTTCTGACCGGACCAAACTGGTGGACATGGGCATGACCGAAGAAGGAAGGCACCAATGGATGCTGATTGTTTCTTCTCCGGAAAACATCAGGAACCTGGACAAGTACAAAAGGATCTCCCAACAGCTGGCCCATGCCGATAGCCTGACCGATGAGCAGGCGCGCGCCCTGTCGCGGGAAGGCAAAGCGGTTGTATGGATCGATGGCGGACTCCATGCTACTGAAACAGTAGGTGCCCACCAGCTGATAGAGACCATGTGGAATTTTGTAAGCCGCAAAGACGAAGAGACCATGCGCATACTCGACAACGTGATTATCCTTTTCGTACACGCCAATCCGGACGGACAGGAACTGGTGACCAACTGGTACATGCGTGAACCCGATCCAAAGAAGCGGGCAGCACAACCGCAGTCGCCCCGTTTGTACAACAAGTATATCGGCCATGATGACAACCGGGATTTTTACATGGCCAATATCAAAGAGTCGCAGAATATCAACCGCCAGATGTACATCGAATGGCTGCCGCAGATCATGTACAACCACCACCAGGCGGGTCCGGCCGGTTCGGTCGTCGCTGGTCCGCCCTACCGCGACCCGTTCAACTATGTGTTTGATCCGCTGATGATCACCGGTGTGGACGCCCTGGGTGCTGCCATGATCAACCGGCTGAATACAGAAAACAAACCCGGCCTGACAAGGCTTACGGGCTCCTCTTTCTCGACATGGTATAATGGTGGTTTGCGTACGACAGCCCAGTTCCACAATATGATCGGGCTGCTCACCGAGATCATTGGCAGTCCGACTCCCTCGCAGGTGCCGCTTGTTCCGGACAGGCTGATCCCCAACGGAGCAACGCCTTTTCCGGTTACTCCGCAGCAATGGCATTTCCGGCAGTCTATTGAATACTCTGTATCGCTGAACTATGCGGTGCTGGGTTATGCCATGCGTTACCGCGATGAAGTGCTGTATAATATATACCGCATGGGTAAAAATTCCATTGACCGAGGCTGCAAGGATTACTGGACGCTTTCACCCAAACGGATCGAAGCCATCAATGCGCTTTACCGGGCTTCACAGGCAACGGCTACCGCCGGCGGCCGCGGAGCGGGCGCAGGCAATGCTGCAGGGGGCGGTGGTGGAAGAGGTGGTGGAGGCGGCTTTGGCGCTCCCGCTGTTCCCATGAAGTTCTATGATTCTGTTTTAAAAAATCCCGCCCTGCGTGATCCGAGAGGATATATCATTTCTGCTGACCAGGCCGATTTCCCCACTGCGATCAAATTCCTCAATGCCCTGATCAGAACCGGTATCCAGGTTCACAAGGCCACGGCTGATTTTACGGTAGAAGGAAAAAAATATCCGGCAGGCTCTTATGTCGTCAAAGCAAACCAGGCTTTCCGTCCGCACGTGCTGGATATGTTTGAACCGCAGGATCATCCCAATGATTTCCGTTATCCGGGAGGTCCGCCCATCCCGCCCTACGATGCAGCGGGCTGGACCCTCGCTTACGAGATGGGTATTCAGTTCGATCGCATCCTGGAGGGCTTTGATGGTCCGCTCCAGCCCGTTCCTTACGGGGAGTTGCAGTCGCCTGTGCAGAAGCCGGTTCCTGCGGCCGCAGGCTGGGTGATCGACAGCCGCGCAAACAACGCATTTATCCTCGTAAATGATCTCTTGAAAGCAGGCGCGGAAGTATACCGGGTTGCTGGTGCCGTTCCCGGCAAAAGCCCGGCCGGTACAGGTTCCTTTTTTGTACCTGCTTCTGCCAAAGCAAAAGGTGTAATGGACAAAGGAACAGCCGGCCTGGGGCTCAACATCACAGGTGTTGCACAACGTCCGGCCAATGCCACCGTGAAAATGAGTCCGATGCGGATTGCGTTGTGGGATAATTTTGGTGGCTCGATCCCTTCCGGTTGGGTCCGCTGGCTCATGGAACAATATCATTTCCCGATCCAGCTGGTGTATCCGCAGGATATTGATGCAGGCAATCTTCGTTCAAAATACGATGTGATCATTTTTGTAACCCGTGCCATTCCTGCCGGTGGTGGGGGAGGTGGAGGCGAAGGACCCGGCGGAGACGTTCCGATGGGCTTTAATGCACCCCGTGCAGAAGACGTGCCCGCTGAATACAAGGGGCAGATGGGCCGCCTGACGGTAGACAAATCTGTTCCCCAGCTAAAGAGCTTTTTACAGGCAGGCGGCAGCGTAGTGACAATTGGTTCCAGCACAGCGCTGGCATACCACCTGGGACTGCCAGTGCGCAATGCCCTTGTGGAAATGGTGAACGGACAAACCCGTCCCCTGCCTGCTGAAAAATATTATATTCCCGGCAGCGTGCTGCGGGTTAATGTAGATTCTACCTTGTCCAGTGCCTGGGGCATGCCGGCAGAAGCCGATGTATGCTTTGATGCCAGTCCGGTCTTCAAGATCACGCCGGATGCCATAGCCAAAGGAGAAATAAAACCCATTGCCTGGTTCTCCACCAACAAACCCCTGCGCAGCGGCTGGGCCTGGGGCCAGGCTTATCTGCAGGACGGCGTAGCCGCCTTTGAAGCCGCCGTAGGTGCCGGCAAGCTCTATGCTTTCGGTCCGGAAATCACTTTCAGAGGCCAGGCACACGGCACATTCAAACTCTTGTTCAACCAACTCTATTCAACAAGCGGCAACTACAAGCCGGCAGTGGCCATGACTGAACATTAATCAGGATTTTTCAGGTTAGGATAAAAAGGATTGGGTACAGGTGCATCATTCTGAAGTGATGCACCTGTACCCAATCCTTTTTTGCAGGCGAGTCTCTGCAGCAGGAGGTAATCCCGTCATCCGTTTATCCTTGTTCGGACAAAAAGCACCCGCAATCTCATCAACCACCAACGTCCCCGGATCCTTCCCACCCTGTGAACCAAGGTTCCGGACAATACGATACAATGCGTAATTTTACAGCTACACCTCACCGTCAAGCAGTTGCGCATAATTCATCTTTTTCCATATCCTTCCTCACTTAAGTGGTTGAGCCTGGCAGTTTTTCTGTTCTTTTATTTTGATGCGCGCGCTCAATACCCTCTAACGATTATTCCGGTTGACAAGGATTCTGTTCAGGTTCGCCAGCTTGGATTACAGACTTCTTTTAAGAACCGGGCGGCTTGTTCCCTGTATGTCAACAATCTGGCTGCGTTGTTACTGTCAAAAGGTTATCCGGCAGCGTCGGTGGACAGTGTGCTTTATGATTCTGCGTCGGCGTTTGTTGCGCTGTTTGTAGGAGAGGCGTTTCGGGTGGCAGCAATAAAGATAGGGGCTGCCAACCAAAAAGAGTTGCAGGAATGGGGTTGGCAAGAGCCGCACCTGGCCGGTACTCCCCTGGCAGCAACACAACTGGAGCGATGGCAGCAGGGCATCCTGGAACAGTATGAGGAAAACGGGTATCCGTTTGCAAAGCTGCATCTCGACAGCATCGGCTTTGAGAAGGGGGAGATGACGGCTTCCCTGGCTATTGATAAAGGACCCTTGTATAAGATCGACAGCATCCATGTAGTAGGCGGGGTGAAAATTGCCAACCGCTTTTTGCAGCGTTACCTGGAGATCGCGGACGGGAGCATTTACCGCAAGAGCCGGTTTGGGGAGGTCAGCAAAAAATTGCTGGAGCTCCCTTACCTGCAGGAAGAGCGATCCTGGGACCTGACCTTGCTGGGTACAGGCTCTATCCTGAACTTATACCTCAAACCAAAGCGGAGCAGCCAGGCCAATGTGCTGGTGGGTTTCCTGCCCGCCAACGACCAGCTCCCCGGCAGCAAGCTGCTGGTAACCGGTGAGGCTGCCATCAACCTGCGCAATGCCCTGGGCAATGGAGAAACCATTGGAGTAAACTGGCAACAGATCCAACCCAGATCGCCGCGCCTCAACCTTCTTTTTCAGCAGCCTTACCTGGGTGGTTCTCCCTTTGGCATCAGTACCAGCTTTGACCTGTTGAAAAAAGATTCGCTGTTCCTGAACCTGAACTTTACGCTCGGGTTGCAATATGCACTCACCGGCCGGCAGTCGGGGCGCATATTCCTGCAAACCTTAAAAACAAATCTGCTTACTGTAGATACCATCTTGTTGAAAGCGGTCAGGCGGCTGCCTGATCAAATTGATGTAAGCTCTGTAAACGGAGGCATTGATTATGAGCTCAACACCACCAACTACCGCTTTAATCCCCTGCGTGGCAACGTGCTGCAACTTGTTGCCTCTGCAGGTTTGCGTAAGCTGAAGAAAAACAATGTAATTGTAAAGCTTGCTGACCCCTCCTTTTCTTATGCTTCCCTGTATGATTCGCTTCCCTTGAACAGCTATCAGTTCCGCTTGCGGCTGAACGGCGAGCATTATTTCAAAGTGGGTAAACAGTCGACCTTGAAGACTGCCCTGAATGCAGGTTGGTTTGAGAGTCCTTCTCCCTTTCGCAATGAACTGTTTCAGATCGGTGGTTATAAATTGTTGCGCGGCTTTGATGAGGAAAGCATCTATGCTTCCCGGTTTGCAGTTGGTACGGCTGAATACCGCTTTCTGATCGGCATCAACTCTTATCTTTTTTCATTTGTTGATGCAGGCTGGGTCGCGAACAAAACGATCAGCCAGCAACAACACAACCGTTATTTGGGGGCAGGGGCAGGACTTGCATTTGAAACCAAAGCCGGCATCTTTAATATTTCTCTGGCGGTTGGAAAAAGAGATGATGATGGTTTTAACCTGCGGCAGGCAAAGATTCACCTGGGGTATGCAACTTATTTTTAAATGGGTAAGCTTCCCTGAATGAAAAGCAAACAATACTTTTGCAGCCAACTCCATTTTGTGAAACAATTCTACCTGCTGTTATGGTTGATGGGCTGCGCGCTTTGTTCTTTCGCGCAGACGGAAACAGATACTGCTCCTCCTAAAAAAGCACCGGTGGTTGTGAAGAAGCCAGTCCCGGTTCAGCGCCGGCCTGCTGCAGACAGTGCAAATAAAAAGCAGGACAGTGTGCAAGCAAGGCATGAGGCAAAACTTGATTCGCTGAAAAGAACCAGGACCACCCAACGGCTTGTTTATACAAACCTGTTGCGGCAGCATCCTTACTTTAACTTTTTTGCAAACGGGGTTGCGGAGCTTCCATTGAAGCGGGCAGATGAAAGCAAGGACCCCTTGTTTTATCTGCTGGTGGGCATTGTATTATTCTTTGCATTTATCAAACTTATCTTTGGAAAATATCTTAACAATCTCTTTGCATTTTTTTTTCGCGCGTCTATGCGGCAAAAACAGATGCGCGAACACCTGATGCACAGTCCGGTGCCGGCCCTTTTGTTGAACCTTTTTTTTGTAATAGCCGGCGGCATTTTTGCCAGCTTTGTGATGCTTTATCACCAGTATCATACAGAGCTGCCTTTGTGGCGGCTGATGTTGTACAGCGTACTGGCCCTGGCTTCTGTTTATCTGGTAAAACTCATTGTGCTTAAGATCGTTGGATGGATCTTTGGTATACAGGAGGCCGTGAATACGTACATCTTTGTAGTATATTCCATCAACAAGCTGATCGGTATTTTTCTGGTGCCTTTTGTGGTGCTGCTTGCGTTCTCAGAACGGAGGGTGTCGCAACTGCTCATCACGCTCTCCTGTATCATGATCGTACTCCTGTTTTTATACCGTTACATCGTGGCGTATGTGCCTGTTCGTAGGGAGATCAGGGTTAGCCAGTTCCATTTTTTGATTTACATTTGTGCGTTTGAAGTCATGCCATTGCTGCTGATTTGTAAAGTGCTGCTGGATTTTTTGGAAAGAAGTACTTAACTTTGCCTAACGATAGCGTTTAACACAATGATAAAATCAGGTTTAAACTCACCCGACGTCCCTACATCTATTAAGAAAATTCTCATCACCCAACCGAAGCCTGACAGCGAAAAATCACCTTACTTTGATCTGGCCAGGCGGCACAATGTCGAACTGGAGTTTTATCCTTTTATCAGGCTGGAAGGCGTTCATGCCAAAGAATTCCGCAAACAAAAGATAGACATCAGCCAGTTCACCGCTGTGATTTTCACCAGCCGGAATGCCATTGATCATTTTTTCCGCACCTGCGAAGAGCTCAAAGTAAGCGTATCGCAAGACACCAAGTATTTCTGCATCACCGAAGCAGTAGCTCTCTACCTCCAGAAATTTATCCTCTACCGCAAACGCAAAGTTTTTTACGGAGCCGATGGTACCAACAAGAGCATGTTCGATGTGATCAACAAGCACAAGGAAAACGAAAGATTCCTGTATCCTTGTTCTGAAAATCAGCAGGATAACGAAATCGTTAACTGGTTAAAAAACAATCATTGCGGTTTTGCTACCGCCTTTATGTACCGTACCATCAGCAACGATGTAAAGGACGTGCTCACAAAACATGCATTCGACGTGATCTGCTTTTTTACCCCGAGCGGCGTAAAAAGTCTGCTGGATAACTGTCCTGCCTTTGAACAGAACGGCACCAAGATCGGCGCCTTTGGCAGCAATACTTCCAAGGCCATCGAAGATGCCGGATTAACACTCGATATCAAAGCCCCCCTTCCCAAAGCTCCCTCTATGGTAGCTGCCCTCGAAATGTTTCTTTCAACCGGCAGCAAAAAATAACACCTGCCTGGCACGCCTATGGTATAACACTACACATGCACATTCATACGAACAAGTTGGCTGGCGAGTCGAGTCCTTACTTGCTTCAGCATGCCCATAACCCGGTGGATTGGTATCCCTGGGGAGCGGAAGCTTTGCAAAAAGCCCGGGTGGAAAACAAACCCATCCTGGTAAGCATTGGCTATGCTGCCTGCCATTGGTGCCATGTAATGGAAAGGGAAAGCTTTGAAGACGAAGCAACTGCCGCCGTGATGAACGAGCACTTTGTAAATATCAAGATCGACCGGGAAGAACGGCCTGACCTGGATCATATTTACATGGATGCCGTGCAGGCAATGACGGGCAGCGGTGGATGGCCCCTGAATGTATTTCTTACACCGGAAGCAAAGCCTTTTTATGGCGGAACTTATTTCCCCCCTCATGCTGCATTCAACCGGCCTTCCTGGCAGGATGTGCTGCATGGCGTGGCCAAAGCCTTCCGGGAAACGCCGCATGAAGTGATTTCACAGGCAGAAAACCTGACGGCGCATGTAGAGCAGGCAAACAGTTGGTTGCAATCAAACCGGAAAGGCGCTGGTGATGAAGAGTTTACGGCCGCGCAGCTGGATACCCTGTATCAAAACCTGATGAAGGCGGCGGACCGGCAGGAGGGAGGGTTTGGCAAAGCGCCCAAGTTCCCGCAAACCTTTAGCATCCAGTTCCTGCTGCGGTATTACAGTACGACCAAACAGACAGAAGCGCTCGATCAGGCATGCCTGAGCCTGGATAAAATGATCCAGGGCGGCATCTACGACCAGATTGGCGGCGGTTTTGCCCGCTACTCGACAGACCGGGAATGGCTGGTACCCCATTTTGAAAAGATGTTGTACGACAATGCGCTGCTGGTCTCTACCCTGAGCGAAGCCTGCCAGCTGACCCACAAGGAATTGTACCGGCATGTGATCCACCAAACCATCGGGTTTGTACAACGCGAGCTTACATCAGCTGAAGGCGGTTTCTTTTCAGCCCTGGATGCAGACAGTGAAGGAGAAGAAGGAAAATTCTACGTGTGGCAGAAAGAAGAAGTAGAACAGGTGCTGGGTGAAGAAGCTTCCTTGTTCTGTGCTTATTACGATGTAACAGAAAAGGGAAACTGGGAAGAAAAAAACATCCTGCGCGTACTTATACCAGCAGAAGAATTTGCCCGGCAGAACGGGTTGAGCCAGGAGGCGCTGCAAGACCGGCTCCAGGCAGCAGGTAATCGCTTGCTGCAGGCAAGGAGCCGTCGGATGCGGCCCCAATTGGATGACAAGATCCTGCTGGGATGGAACGCCCTGATGAACACGGGCCTGAGCAAGGCATATGCTGCTACCGGGGAAGAAGAATACAAACGACTGGCGATCAGCAACATGGATTTTATGCTGGAGAAGTTCAGGGATCCGGATACCGGTGGTTTGTTTCATACATACAAGGAGGGTACAGCCAAGTACCCGGCTTTTCTGGATGATTATGCCAGTTTGATCCAGGCCTTGATCCATCTGCAGGAAATTACCGGGGATACCCGTTATCTGCGCAAAGCCAACGAATTGGCAGAAAGGGTGATCAATCATTTTGGAGCGGAGGGCGGTTTGTTTTACTTCACTCACCAGGACCAGCAGGACGTGATCGTAAGAAAGCAGGAGGTGTATGATGGAGCGACGCCTGCCGGGAATTCGCTGATGGCCGGGAACCTGCTTTACCTGGGGATTGTATTTGATCAATCCATTTGGAAAGAACGCGTTGTAAATATGTTAAAAGCTATCCTGGAAACAACAATAAAATACCCCACTTCGTTTGGCAATTGGGCTGTATTGATGTGGTCTTGGGTAGAAGGCATGAACGAAGTGGTGGTTGCAGGGGAAAATTTGGATAGTACGGTAAAGGAAATTTTGCATATCTTCATGCCAAATAAAGTTTTACAGATTTTTATACCTGGTTTGGACAATAGCTTTCCTCTTCTGAGAGGCAAGGAAGCTGCTAAGGAACCGGTTATTTTTGTGTGTAAAGACTACGCTTGCCATACTCCAGTAACCAATGTAGAATCCTTTATCCGGCTTTTAACCAAGTCAAACGCAGAATCTTACAACAATTAATGCAATAAAGTATACAAGTAAACCGTTAGATGGAGTTATTGATTTCCTCGTCGGACAAACAAATTTTAAACAACGATAAAGATGTGGACCAAGCAGTATTTCAGCCCGGTATTGATTGATATGAAATATAAGAACCTGTGTGTACTATTGGGCGGTGCTTTCATTTTTGCCTTGACCGGTTGCGGCAAGTTCGGCAAGTCGTCTTCCAAAAGCGCCCTGCCCAACGATGGCCAGCTTCATGGCGTGGCGCTTAACAAACGCTATTCGATGCCCAAACCGCCGGGAATGGTGTTTGTTCCGCCTGGGACATTTCACATGGGCCCCAGCGATGAGGACATTAATTTTGCGTATACTGCCCGCAACAAACAAGTTTCCATCAATGGTTTCTGGATGGATGCCACTGAAATCACCAATGCCGAATACCGCCAGTTTGTTTACTGGGTCCGGGATTCTATTGCTGCAACCCTGATGGGTTTTGTAAAGCAAAACGCGGATGGTGTGGATGCAGTAGACTGGAAAAGAGCAGCCACCATCAAATACAACGACAAAGCCACGATTGAAAAGATAGATCAGCTGATTGTATCTCCTGAAAACAGGATTTTTGGTAAAAAGGAACTGGATGCTTCCAAAATCATGTATCACTCTGAAGTATTTGATACCAAGAGAGCTGCCCTGCGTGAAAATGCCAGCAAGCCCCGTTCTCAGTTTATCGACAAGAAAGATGTAAGGATTTATCCTGATACCCTGGTTTGGATCCGCGACTTCTCTTATTCTTACAACGAACCGCAGACAAAGCGTTACTTCTCCCACCCCGCCTTTAACAACTATCCCGTAGTTGGTGTAAACTGGAGACAGGCAACTGCTTTCTGCGAATGGCGTACGCATTACCTCAATGCATTCCTGGAATCAAAGAACCGGCCTTCTGAATCAGACTTCCGCCTGCCTACTGAGGCAGAATGGGAATATGCAGCCAGAGGCGGCCGTTCACAATCTATGTTCCCATGGGGTAACCCTTACCTGCGGAACAAAAAAGGTTGTTTGCTCGCCAACTTCAAGCCCGGCCGCGGTAACTATCCGGAAGACGGCGGTTTTTACACCGTACGTGCGGATGCTTACTGGCCCAACGATTTCGGTCTGTACAACATGGCCGGAAACGTATCTGAGTGGACCTCCTCCTTGTACTATGAAGGCGGATACAATTTCCAGCATGACATGAACCCTGATATCCGGTACAATGCCAAAGACAGTGACCCTCCCCGTATGAAACGCAAAGTATTGCGCGGCGGCAGCTGGAAAGACGTTGGTTTTTACCTGCAAACCGGTACGCGTGCGTATGAATACCAGGATACGGCTAAATCATACATCGGCTTCCGCAGTGTAATTGACCTGCCACCGACACAAGGCAAAAAATAATTTCATAATTCTCGGTACGAACAAAACTTTTTTTAAAAACCACCGTTCTTTCATTGATTTAGTGCTAAATCAAAACGGGATCGCTTTCATATCATATTAAAAATCAATAAACCATTGTTATGGCAGGTGTTTCAAAAAATACGGAAAAATGGGTGAATGTAATTGTATGCGTTGGTGCATCAATTGTGATCGTAGGTGCCTTGTTTAAAATTCTGCACTGGGAAGGAGCTGACACGATGCTGATGGTAGGTTTGTTCACAGAAGCTTTTATCTTCCTGGTCTATGCTTTTCTGCCGCCTGCCGGCTCGGAAATGGCGGCTATTGCAGAAGCCTTGCCTAAAATGGCTCCCCAGCAGCCAACCGGAAACCCGGCCTTGCAATCGCTCGACAGAATGATGCAGGACGCTGACCTGACACCGGTAACAATGAGCAGGTTGAGCGAGGGCTTTAAAAAACTGGGTACTTCTATCAGCCAGATCAAAGACACGAGTGATGTAGTAGCAGCTACCAATGATTATACGGCGAAAACAAAAGAAGCTTCTAATGCATTGGCCGCGATGAAGGATGCGTATGCGAAATCAGCCGTAACCATGGCTTCTTTCAATGATGCAGCCGATAGCACCAAACAGTTTCACAACCAGGTGCAGGTATTGACAAAAAACCTTTCTTCGCTCAACACCATCTATGAGCTGGAACTGCAGGATACCAACAACCATCTCAAAGCCATGAACTCGTTCTACAGCAACCTGGTACAGGCTTCTGAAACAATGCAGGGCAGTGTGGTAGATGCGAGAAAAACACAGGAGCAAATTACCCTGCTGGCCAAGAACCTGGGCAACCTGAACACGGTGTATGGCAATATGCTGAGCGCGATGCAGGGCAGATAAGAGAACGGAACGGGTGGTAAATACATATCCATTGTTTAACAAGTAAATAATTTCTTCCTATGGCTTTACCTAAAGAGCCCAGGCAAAAGATGATCAACATGATGTATTTGGTGCTTACAGCCCTGCTGGCATTGAATGTATCATCCGAAATATTGAATGCTTTCCGGACGGTGAACAACAGTTTGACGAGTGCAAACGGCGTTATTGATTTAAAGAACCAAACGGTTTATACCTCGTTCGATGAATTGATGAAAGATCCGAAAACTGCTGCCAACGCAACCAAGTGGAAGCCTTATGCCCTGCAGGCGCAGGCACTTTCGGCAGACGTTGACAAATACATCAACGGGTTAAAGCAGCAACTAAAAGAGGCATCAGATTTAAAAGTGAAAGAAGGGGTAGAAGTTTTCAAGGAAGACAACCTGGAAGCGTCTACAAGGATGTTTAATGAACAAGGCAAAGGGCAGGAACTGCATGACAAATTGCTTGATTTTAAAACCAAGCTGTTGAATATTCTTGATCCAAGCAAGTTCGCGGATGCGGTTGATAAAAAAGATGTAGCGTTGGAAAGAAGCAGGTTGGAAAAATCACTGCCTTTGGATCTGAATATACCTCAATCGCAATCGGCCAATTTGAACAATACGTGGTCAACTTCCTATTTCCATATGACGCCCACCATTGCTTCGTTAACTATCCTGAGCAAGTTTCAGAATGATGTGAAGAATTCCGAGTCACAGGTAGTAGACTTTTGTTTAAGCAGGGTAGGCGCAGTCAAGGTAATAGCAGATCAGTTTAAACCCTTGGTAGGTACAAACGCCACTTATCTGATGCCAGGACAGGAGTTTGAAGTATCGGCCGGGGTTGGTTCTTACAGCAGTGCTGCTAAGCCGGTTATATCTATTGGCGGAACCAATGTACCTGTTAATGCTGATGGGGCTGCTGTATATAAAACAACCGTGAACGGCGCCGGAGAGAGATCTATTCCTGTAAGAATTACCTACACCAAACCAGATGGTAGTACAGATGTAATGGAGAAAACAGTAAAGTATACTGTAGGCGTTCCTTCCGGTGCATCTGTGTTCCTGACAAAGATGAATGTACTGTATGCCGGTGTAGACAACCCCATGATCATCTCTGCAGGTTCTGCAGGCCTGGAGAAAATGAGTGTATCTATTTCGACCGGTGACCAGGTGAGAAGTGTTGGTAGTGGACAATATGTGATTAAACCAGCTAAGCAAGGAACGGCTAATATCAATGTAACTGTTGAGGGTAAGACTACTCCGTTCGCTATGCGCATCAAGCGTTTGCCGAACCCTACGGCTCTGATTGGAGGAAGCCAGGGAGGAGCTATGCCTTCAGCTACCTTTAAAGCACAGGGTGGTTTGGCAGCCCGTCTGCTGGAGTCTGATTTTGACGTAGAATACAGCGTACTCAGCTATAATATCGGGGCAAGTGGCGGACCCATACCTATGTACAAGCAAGCTTCCAATGAGGGGCCAAGATGGACAGGTGCAGCAGCTACACTGGTTAGTCAAACCGGGCCTGGTTCTGTTGTGCTCGTAGATCAGATCCGGGTTAAAGGTCCAGACGGCTCTATCCGGGAATTGCCTCCTATTGGATTCCAGCTTAAATAAAGATATATACAAACCAAAATACAATGAACAGGTACTTTGTTCGATTGACCATGGCAGCTCTTCTTTTGGCTGTGTGTTTTGAAACTGTGAATGCGCAGCGCACACCCAAAAGAAGGAACACTACCAAGCAGACAACCACCAGTAAAAACAGAGGCAATGCGAAGCCTACTGATCTGGGAGTAGCGCCAGCTGTAAAGGATACGACACCGCCTCCTGCACCCAATTTTGATGATAAATTTGGAGGCAACAACCGCAAAAGTCTTCGCAACGACAACGCAATTGAATTAAATCCAGTAAAAGACCGCGTGCCTTTGGCCTATGAAGACATCCGCGAAGATGATGCAGTATATCGTCAACGAGTATGGCTAGAACTGGATATTCATGAGAAAATGAACCTGCCATTTTTGTATCAGGCGAATGAAGACAATGGAAACCAGCGTTTTTTCAGCATCCTCATGAACTGCATAAAGAACGACAGCATCACACCGTTCAGTCCTGATGATGACAGGTTCACCACTCCTATTACTTATGGAGACATTACAAAGTCATTGGTCGGCACATCTTTTACTATTCAGGTTCCTGACCTGGTGGCGGATCCTAACCTTACAAAAGGAATCACGAAAGATTCAACCGTATACAATGAGTTTGATCCTGACATCATCCAAAAATACTGGATCAAAGAAGACATCATCTTTGACAAAGAATCTTCCCGTTTGCATTTCAGGATCCTGGGAATCGCTCCCCTGAAGACGATCCGCCTCCCGGATAGCACCTACACAGTGACGCCCCTGTTCTGGATTTACTATCCGGACATCAGACCCTCCCTCGCAAAATACCAGGCGTACAATGGCAAAAACTATGGTGCGCGCATGAGCTGGGAGGAAATCTTTGAAGACAGGATGTTTGCTTCCCGGGTTGTTAAATCAACTATGGACAATCCTTACGACCGTTTCATCGAAGGTTACATCAAGGACCCGATCCTGCGGTTGCTGGAAGGTGAAAACATAAAAGACAAAATATTCAACTACGAGCAGGATTTGTGGCAGTACTAGGCTGGAAGAGATTTTAGATAAGTGTAAAAAGGTATCGCCAAAAAGCGGTACCTTTTTTTATTGTCCGCGCTCATCCTTCCATACCAGCCGCAGGTGTTTTGCTTTCTGCGCAAAATCAGGGCAGGCACCATCACCCCTTCCCGTAAAACCGCCTGAGGGCGCACACAAAACCTGGCACTGTTTATTTACCAGTGTAATAAACTGATCACAGCAATTGGCGGTGATCAGGTACACGGTTTGTCCATTGTAGCTATATTCATTGATCTCAGCAGGCGGACTCCAGACAGGCTCTTTTTTAATCTCCTCTATCCGCTTAAGGATACAGGGTGGTGTACTGTCTTTTAAGACAGCTGTCTGTGTACTGGTTTTAGGTGAGCAGGAGAGGAGCGCATGAAGCAGGAGGTATGCGAAAATCATTGTTTTCATATAGAGGAGGTCTGAACCCTGATTCCAGACAAATACTGTAAGTTGCACTTAATTCAGCACAATTGGAAAAATCAAATTTTGTAGACCAGATACGGGTTTTTTGCAAAAGCGGACATGGCGGCGCAGGAAGCAAACATTTTATGCATACCAAGTTCAACGCCATGGGCGGACCTGATGGCGGGGATGGCGGCAGGGGCGGACATATTATTTTGCGGGGGAACAAACAGCTGTGGACCCTGCTGCACCTTCGCTATTTCAAAAATGTACACGCTGAAAACGGGATGCCCGGAAGGGGCAACAATGCTACCGGCCGGAGTGGAGAGGACGTAAGGATTGAAGTGCCGCTAGGCACAATTGCAATCGACGAAGAAACAGGAAAGAAAGAAGTAGAGATCCTGGAAGACGGTCAGGAAGTGATTCTTATGCCGGGAGGACGGGGTGGGCTGGGCAATGCTCAATTTGCTACACCTACGCGCCAGGCGCCTGAACACGCCCAGCCGGGTGAACCGGGCCAGGAAGGATGGAAGATACTGGAGTTAAAAGTGCTGGCTGACGTTGGATTGGTCGGGTTTCCCAACGCCGGTAAATCTACCCTGTTGTCTGTTTTAACTGCAGCTACGCCCAAGATTGCTGATTATGCTTTTACGACCCTCACACCCCAATTGGGGATTGTGGAATACAGGGATCATAAATCGTTTTGCATGGCCGACTTGCCGGGTATCATTGAAGGTGCGGCAGAGGGCAAAGGATTGGGGCATCGCTTTTTACGGCATATTGAACGCAATTCTATCCTTCTTTTCCTGATTCCCGCCGACAGTGCTGATTACCGCAAAGAGTTCGGGGTCCTGCTGCATGAGCTGGAAGAATACAATCCGGACCTGCTGCAAAAAGATATGGTGATTGCCATCAGCAAATCCGATATGCTGGACGAAGAGCTGAAAGCAGCCGTGGAAAAAGAGCTGCCCCGCGACATTCCGCATTTATTTATTTCCTCTGTAACCCAGCAAGGATTGACAGCTTTGAAAGACTTGTTGTGGAGGGTCATGAATGAAAAGCCTGATCCCATTCAGTCTCCTGCTTGATACGGAGTGAAGAAAAGGCAACTATGTTTACATAACATGCACGACAGGTTCCTGCTCCAGGGCTTTGCCTTAAGCGCTCGCCGGATGATATTTGATGATCGTCTTAGGCCAATGATACAGGGACTACTTACCTTTGCCGCAATACCACGTTCTATGAAATTTGATCCGAATGAATTTCTCACGGTTGCGTTTACCATGTTTGCCGTCATCGATATAGTGGGGTCTATTCCGCTCTTGATTTCACTGCAGGAAAAGATGGGAGGCATCAGAGAAGCGAGGGCTACCCTGATCTCAGGCGGTTTCATGATCTTGTTTTTGCTTGCGGGAGAATCATTTTTAGGAATGATGGGGGTGGACGTAGGTTCTTTTGCCGTGGCAGGCTCTATTGTAATATTTATTCTGGGGCTGGAAATGGTGTTGGGGCATGAATTCTTTAAAAGCGACGACGATGTCAGATCCGGAACCGTGGTTCCTATTGCTTTTCCCCTGATAGCCGGTTCAGGTACGCTCACCACCATCATCTCCCTGAAAGCCAATTACAGGGAGCTATACATTTATCTGGCCATCTTTTTAAACCTGCTCATTGTATACCTGGTGCTGAAATCACTCCGATTTATAGGAAAATTGCTGGGAAAAGCAGGATTAATTGCTGTACGTAAATTCTTTGGCGTAATTTTGCTGGCCATTGCAATCAAGATATTCAGTAGCAATGTACACGGGTTGATCAAATAAGAAAGACCAATGGCCCCATAGTTCAATGGATAGAATAAGAGATTCCGGTTCTCTGGGTTGAGGTTCGATTCCTCATGGGGCTACCAAACACACGAATTAAAAAGGCTTAAAAAGAATCAAAATCGGCTAGAATGCAAGCACAGCAAGCGTTCTGGCCGATTTCTTTTATTGTACAGTCTTCTTAATTCCCGCGTCTTGTGTTACGCTTCGTTTTATGGTTTTGGAACTTTCTGCCTATCTTCATTCCATGCAGGCAGTTTACCAGACCGTCGTTTTCAACTGGCGCAACCAGGAAAACGTTACCAGCCAGTACTCCATTCACCTCCGCATCACCATCGACCGGAAGGCCAGGTATTATTCCATTCCTTTGCCGCTAAAGATCACTCCTGAACAATGAAGCGGGCGGGAAGACAACTGGATCAAGAACACCCATCCGTACTATTTCGAGATCAACACAAGATCAAGGAGAAAAAGGACATCGTCAGCGACCTGATCAAGCGTTACTACATGGCCAACAAGCAGCTGACCTTTGAGGTCATTGACCGCTACCTGAAGAAAAAGGGCGATCCCCAATCATTCGTCGATTATATGAAGGATTACATCCGCAACCCGCCGGAAAAATTGGAGCTGAATACCATCAAAAAGTACAACACCTGCCTGATCCATCTGCAGAAATTCCGTCTTGCCATCAGTTTACATGACATCAATGAAAGCTTCATGCAGGGATTCTTTCAGTACATGAGCAAAACGCTCGAACTGGAGGGTGCCAGCATCAAGAAATACTTCAGCGCGCTGAAGAAAGTGATCAAAGCCGCCCGCCGGGATAATCATATCGATGCTTCTAATGTCGAGTTCCTGTATGCCGACGTGAAGATTACAGTTAAACAATCAACCAGGCGGGTGTTCCTGGAGCTGGAAGAGATCAGAAAATGGAAAGCGCTGGAGATTCCACGGTCGAAAGCGTTCCTGGAAAGGGACCGGGACATGTTCCTTTTCCAGATTTAAACCGGATACTATTACAAAGACCTGCGCATCATGCGGAAAGACCAGTTGATGAAAGACGAGGAGTACGGCTATTTTATTTTAGGAGAGCGGGACAAGAATGGAAATGACACGATCATTCCACTTTTTAAGTTTCCGCATGCCATGGCGATCACGGAACGATATGCTGCGGAAAAAAGCAGCGAAATGGTGTTCAGTCCGGACGCATTTATTGAAGAACCGGTGTACAACCGGAACCTGAAGGAAATAGGGAAAATGGCCGGTATTCAGAAGCCGGTTTACAACAAGGTGGGCCGGCATACCAATGCACAGCTGTACGTCCGCTATGGTGCTAAAACATCCGTAGTTTCAAAAATGCTTGGGCATACCAAGGAAGATACTACACGCCACTACTACAGGGTGGACATTCCTGAGATTGTGGAAGGGACGAAAATATAGATTTCGTTAAGATGGGAATCTAATTGCGCTTGAAGACAGTAACCGGCGATATTTCAAGCTTTTTGTAATGCTTTCCAAATTCGTGACGCATTGCGTCACATATCCTACCAGGCACTATAACGAAAAGAAGGTTGCAGAAATCAGGTGAATCAAGAACTATATCCATTTGAAATGGTAAACATACGAAGAGAAGGTGCTGTGTAAGTAATTGAAAATTAATTGAAATATCCATGAAGCTTGACAAATACTAACTCAAGGCAGGAGCGGAATTCTTAAGCTTTGAATTTATCAGTGAAGGCCCTCAAGGATTGATTCGCAAGCAGATTCAGTTCACACTTGTTAACCGGAACGGAGTGTTCAATCTTGCTTTTGGGGGACAAGGATCCGATTACTGGAGAAATGGATGACTTGGCAGTGAGCAATAATGGGGATAGTGAAAAGGTACTTGCTACTGTGATAGGTGCAGTCTATACATTTTATGACGAGTATCCAGATGCATGGATTTTTGCTTCCGGGAGTACTCGTGCACGTACCAGGTTATACAAAATGGGTATCACTAAATACTACAACGAGATCAAGGATGACCTGGAGATTTACGGTCAGATCGGGGATGACTGGGAGCTTTTCAGAAAGGGCAGGGATTGCGTTGCATTTCTTGCGCAAAGGAAAATGTCATAAATTTGAGATATGAAAAGCATAGAGGACATAAAAAACAGCAAAGTGCCGATTGTCATCATAGACAAATCTTTGGACAAGCTGAATGATGTTGTGCTTTTTCCTGAAAAAGTAGAAAAGGCAAGCGAAACTATTGCGAAAATTGGGCTTCCCAAAAAGCAGCCGCACGGCCGTAAATCTTGAATTCAAAAAACTCCTCCTTTACATATATACTAGAATCTGCAAAGACTTTACTTCGATTCAGTTAAAGTTTGAACATGTTGCTAATGGTTAGGCAAAATTCCATCCGCTAAAAGTTGATAATCTTCTTTTTTGTCATTACAAGAGGATAAAAAGTACATTTTTTCTTATCTGGCAGCAATAAGCTATTGATGTTTTCTTGGAAGTTGAATTCTTCTATAGCTATAGTAAATTATCATAACCTCTTTTCCTATGGACATCTGGCATGTAGATAATAAGAATCAAACTGGTTTAATGCTAATGCGCACTGAGGGAAGCAATTTTATAGTAATTCAGGATGGGAGTACAATATTGTATAAAGCCGGAAATTAAGGTGGAAAAGGAAGAACAGGTTAAGGTGCAATAAATGGATTATAGTACCCTGAAAGCGTTCTTGTATCATTCTTTACCACCTGCTCCTCATACATGCCTGTAACACCCGCAGGCTAAATTATCTCTTATCCTTCAGTAGCTGGCTATTTACAGCCACAAGGATATGCTCTTCCTGAGCTTCTCATTCAACAATTTACATCCATTAGTAAGGGGTAGCGCCTCTTCTTACTTTCTAACGTACACACCATAATTTCTTGTGTAAAACAGCTGCTATTTGCCATTGCGAGACATCATTTATAGCTTTTGCAACATGGCTTATAGTCTCTTCCTGCCACACAGATGAAATTTGTAACCTGAAGGAGTAATTAAACCAATACCAGAACAGGATGCTTTCTTGAAACGGAAGTTTTGTGAAAATTCAGGGCAAAAGATACAGTCGTTCCATATCTTAAACAATACAACTCATGTCAGTACAAAATTTACACGCAAAGCGGTTCCAGCCAAGATGCAGCCGCGCACAAGTTTACTCTTCCGGATTGATCCTGTTTGTGGTTTTATTCAGTATGCTAACAAGTAGCCCCCTCCGGGCACAGACATACAATGGCAATTTAGTCCTGACCACACAGGCGCAGGTAAATGCATTTAGTTATACGGAGGTTACCGGCTATCTGCAGGTCAGTGGTCCAGACATCTCCAACCTCCAACCGCTCTCCCTACTGAAAAAGACAGGTGGAACCTTATCAATCAAAAACAACCCATCTTTAACCGCTATTACAGACCTGAACAATCTTACCTCAACAGGAGGAGCTGTGGACATCGTAGCCAATCCTGCGTTGATCACTGTTGCAGGTTTCGATAACCTTACCTCAATAGGTGAATATCTTGCTTTCAACACCAACCCTTCGCTGACCTCTGTTGCAGGCTTTGGCAATCTCACCTCAGTAGGATTATTTCTGGCTATCGTTTCTAATCCGAAGCTTTCTGCCTGCTGCATACCGCCTTCCTTACCGGCACATGTAAAAGGCGGCGTTTTTATCGATGGCAATGCACCCGGATGCAACAGTGCTGCCGAGTTAAACACTGCCTGCGCGCCTGCTGCTACCCTGAGTGTCTCCTACGCGGACGGAAGCGGCCAGCAAACCTCCGGCAATGTAGTGCGCCCTTATCTGCAGCTCAACAATGAGGGCAACTCACCGGTAGCGCTCAAAAACATCACTGTCCGCTACTGGCTTACGGTCGAAGAATTTGACTCGCTGAACACCTCTATCTCCTGGGCCAAACTCGGCACCAGCCTGGTCTCCGTGCGCTACGTACCACTTGGCCAACCCCGCTTGGGTGCTTATGGTTATATCGAATACGCCTTTCCTGTCGGTGCAGGCAGTCTGGCTGCTATGACAAACTCTGGTCCTATCCTCTCCCAGATCCGCAAAGCTGATTGGACCGCTTTTAACCAGGCTGATGATTATTCATACGCTTCCTCCACCAGCTATGCCAAGAACAACAAAATAACTGCTTATTACAATGGTGTGCTCGTCTGGGGTGCAGAGCCCCCGATATCCCAAGCCCTGATTCAAAGCCTTATGGTTTCCTCTGCCAACAGGGACGCCATCACAACCAGCAGTATCGGTCTTAATTTTCAGCTCTGGAACCGGGGCAACCAACCTGTCAGCTACCGGGACCTGACTTTCCGTTACTGGTTCACAGCCGAGGGCAACCAGTCACTGCTTTACCAGCTGGACTATGCCAAAATGGGAGAGCTGGGTATCACGGCCAAATTTGTAAAGCTGCCTACCCCTTTGCCTACAGCAGACACTTACCTGGAGGTGGGCTTTACATCAGCAGACAGCCTGTATCCGTTGAGCAGCACAGGCGACCTGCTCATGCGTATACGCAAGAGCGACTGGTCGGGCCTTAACCAACTCAATGATCACTCTTACCTCGATCGTACGGGTGTAACACTCAACTCAAACATAACAGTATACCTGAAAGAAGGTACAGGATACTTTCTGACCGGGCGGGTATACGGGACCGAACCAACGGCAGCGAGTATACTTGCTTCTTCCACAGCTCCGGGTGCAATGGCAACAGAACAGCAAGGAGAAGGATTGAGGGTAATGTTGTTGGGCAATCCGGTGAGGAGTGATGCAGTGGAGATGATGATCAGCGGAGCGCAGGGTGAACAGGTAAAGGTGGTCGTAACGGACGCCTTTGGCAGAACAGTAAGTGAGCGGCAGGTAGGGCGTGCAGGTGTACAGGAAAGAGTCAGCGTGCCCGTAGATGGTGCTGCCAGTCAGCTTTTGTTTATACGCGTAAGTACTGGAAAACAGACAAAAACGGTGAGTGTGGTGAAAGCGAAGTAAAGAGGGTTTACTATAATGTGATAACAGGCCCCGGCATAAAGACTGTTTGTCTAATAGCCGGGGCTTGTTACATACGCTCCCACTAACAGCTGCAGTAGGGGCCCCTGCTTCTTCAGGATTATCTAAGATAAGGAATGCCGATGGACAGCTGAGGATCGACTGCTCCGGATCAGGAAAGGATAGGCGCCATGGCTGCCATGTGCTTTTCCACGAAATACATCTTCAACAATCCTTTGTTCTTGGCTTCTATTTCTCCCCGGTAAGTGAAGGCAAACGCCTCTTTTACCAGCTCATACGTCTTTTCCGATATGTTGATCTGTCCGGGCAGGGAATGCTGTTCCATCCTGGCAGCGGTATTAACTGTATCACCCCAGATATCGTATGCAAACTTCTTTACCCTTACTATGCTCACTGCAACGCTGCCAGAGTGAATGTCGATGCGGATGTCAAAAGATCTGCTGCCCATCTGCTTCTTTCTGTCGTGGATGAACTCCCTGATCTCCAGGGCAGCCTGAACTGTTTTAGAAGCATGATCAGGATCGGTATTGGGCAGCCCTGCTACTGCCAGGTAAGCGTCTCCAATGGTTTTGATCTTTTCAATGCCGTACTTGCCAATGATGCCGTCAAAAACTTTGAAGCAGTAGTGCAGCTCATCCACCTGGCCGCTGTTGATACTTAAGAGAATCTTCTCTTTTTTCGAACTGTATTTCAGCCAGCTTGCTGATGAAAGCATTTTGATTAGCACGACTGACACTGCTGTCACGAAGGACTATGTAGTGCTTATAAGCATCGTGGAACTGCTTGTAATCTTTTCAAACCCTTTCAAATCAATAATAAACCGCTTACCAGGGTAACCAGCTAGCAGCTTCCTTGTAAAGGCCCTGTTTGTACATGTAAACAAAGATGGCAGTTAAAGCAATCAGGATGCCGATGATTGCCCGAACACCAGGGGGTATTCTTCTATCTTCCATCACGTTTATCCGATTAGGATTTCGATGCTGGCGCATCCTTTCACGAAGTTCAGCTGTTTTTGATCTTCTACGGATTGTTTGAGGCATACGCTAAGTTACAAAGGCAATCAATGATACAAAAGCGCCAACATCTGACCAAGTACAGGCTATAGAAATCAGCGCTGCCAAATGATAGATTACCAGCGTATAGATGTATTAATGTGAAGCTGTATCCTTGGCAGCAGGCACTGGCTTCACAACAGGTGCTGATTTGTTTTGGACGAAGCATTTGGCTATCAGAGACAGCTCGTCGTCTTTTAAGTTAGAAGTTGATTTAAGTACCTGGATGAAGAATCCCACTTCACTTTCTTCAGCAGGACAGCCTACATTTTCGCCATAACTGTCAAAGCCAGCACCTGCGGGGCGAATTTGGCTATCTGCCAGTTCTTTGCCCTTAGCATCGGTTATATACCAGAATGGCAAACCGGCCTTTTCACCTTTGTATTTTGTCATCAAATCCAAAGAGCCTGGATTTTCCAAATTCTTTTTTGCAGGCTGCTCTAACACATCCACATAAACTATTACATAATTATCTGTAAACATTTTATTTAGAGCCGGCTCATTAATGCTGGCCTCCATTTTTTTGCACCAGCCGCACCACGATGCATGAAAAATCACCATCACCTTTTTGTGTTCTTCACTGGCTTGTTTATAAGCTGCCTTCAATAAAGTTTCAGTGGATGGTAATTCTGTTTGTGCAAAGCTGGTCACTTTAAGTATGAAGACTAACAGAATGGATAGTAAGAATCGCTTATTCATGATTGTTGTAATTTTAACCAAACCAAGAAAAATGTAAACGCGGCTTTTCTATAAATTAATCACTCCTCAATCCTTTGAGCAACAAAGATTGTATGCGGCTGCTAATTTATCGTGCGTGAATACACGTAGATCATCTTCCAATCGTTTCCTTGCTTTTCCAGTACACGAACCTCATTGCTTTTGCCCAATAGCTTACCATCGGCATTTTTAGACAGCTGGATAAAAGTGGCTGTGGCTGTCTTGTCAAGAACGCTGACTTTGAAGTTGTCCTGTTGAAAGCTCACAGTAGGACGATCGGGTTGACCACTAACAAAATTGTAAGCAAAAGCCTGGTGTATATTCTCCCATCCCAAGAGTTGGAAGGGGCCTCTTTCTGATGACCAGCTAATATATGGTGCATGCACCCATGCATTACTCCACCTTTGCTCATTTCGGGTCATGAAACCTTGCGTTTCATCTTCAATCGCTTTTTTGACAGCCGTTTCTTCAGAGGGGGCCGTAGTTGCGGGTTGGGCTTGAACTGATGAAGTTGAAATAAAGCCGATCAGCATTACAAAAGCAAAAGACAGAAGTTTCATAAGCAAAGTTTTCAGTTATGTGATAGTTCTCTTTTTTTAAATCGGAATTATTGAAAATCAGGTCTATAAATATATCCAAAAGTCTGGAATCACAAAAAGATAAGCTTAAGCGTCCTTGTCCGGCAGCTATACCAAGGGCGGATTGTCATGCGCCAACCACCACCGTCCTGAGCGACAATCCTTGAGCTGATCCGATTTATTCTTGCGGCTTCCTGTTTACATATCTTAAGTTGATAGAGCCTGGATTAAGTAGTCAACTCCGGCTTTCAATATTTTAGGTGTTTCAACCCAGAGTATAACACGTATTACCCTTTTCTTACTAAAATTTATCACATTTGCTATTTGGGTTCAGCATAGAGATTTTACTTAAAGATGACCTTAAGCAAAAGCGATGAGTTTACTAATCATAAAAGCCGTTGAGGCCGGCAGCGAACAGCTTTGGACCCTGATGAAGGATTTGCCGATCTTTGAAAAATATATCGACTCTTTTGCCATTACACCTGAAATAATCCGGGAAAGCGGTTTCAGGAAAACCCCGCCGGATTTCTATTGCTTAGTTGCCGAGGCTAATGATAAGATAGCGGGAATGTTAGTCTATTATTTTCTTCCATATACTGCTCAAAATAGACCCGCTGTTTATATGAAAGAACTGTATGTTGATGAAAATTTCAGGGGATCAAAGATTGGCGGGAAGTTGATGAATGCACTGCGCAAGGAAGCAGAGCAACAAAACTGCAAACAAATAAAATGGACTGTGGCCTCTTGGAACAAATCAGGAGTACGATTTTATGAAAGGCTGGGTGCAACAGAAAACCGGGAATGGCTAAATTCCGAATGGAACCTTTGACCTTGAAAGTGCGGAAGTTTTAAACAAGATAGATAGATGGAAAACATTGAAATAAAAAGTGCAACGCTTGATGAAATTGACCAATTGCAGCAAATTGGCAGGCAAACCTTCTATGAGACGTTCTCAGCTGACAACTCCGAAGAGAATACGAAAAAGTACCTGGAAGAGGGCTTCTCCATAGACAAACTGAAGAGGGAACTAAATGACAAAAACACTGAATTTTATATAGCCATGCTTGACAACCAGGTAATCGGTTATTTAAAGCTAAACTATGGGCAGTCGCAGACCGAACTTCAAGATGACAGGGCTCTTGAGATTGAACATATTTATGTACTGCAGGAATTCCATGGTAAGAAAGTTGGACAACTCCTGTATGACAAGGCAATGGAAATTGCCAGGAAGGAGAGGGCTGATTATACCATTGAAGAAATTGCAGTAAATTTAATGTTGTTCCTCTGTCACGAAGAAGTAGTGATCCGCTACAGAACAACTTTAGAATTATACTTGCAGCCATATGAAGATCGCGCCATTATTTTATTTGCTTTTGATAACCTGCCTTCATCTGAGCCCGGAAAGCTCGGCTCAACCGAAGAAAAAGAAACCTGTTAAAGCCGTTTCTGGTGATGACTCGAACATTGTATTCACCAAAGTTGAACACAATATCCATTTTCCGGGAGGTGCAAATGCCTGGTTTAAATTCGCCAACGATAACCTGGATTTTGCAGCTATCCTGAAAAGCCAACCAGCAAATCCAGCTGTGTTTAAGGATTCAGTTGTGGTACAATTTATTGTTGATAAGGATGGTTTATTGTCAGATTTCAATTTTTTAAAGGGAAATTCAGCCATGGTCAAAGCAGTGTTTCGCCTGCTGAAAGAATCTCCAATCTGGGAACCTGAAGAACAATGTGGCAGAAAGGTGAAAGCTTATAAAATCATGAGAGTAGATGTCTCTATTGATACGCATAACAACGTCTACAAAGTCGAGCATTTCAAGAATTCATATGATTATTTCAACAGCAGCCTGTATCGGTGATCAGGAAAGAGCACCTGTCTGTCCTCCGTGCTTACGCTGGAACATCGTAGCATTTATACCGATAGATATGAAGCAGGGAAAGTCCGGCGCTCATATTATTGCATGAACGATTTCCTACTTTGACTTTACAAAAACATAGTCGTATGAATAAGGCCCAATCAGACGCCACGGTTCAACCCCACTACAACAAAGTCAATCCTTTTGTAATTGTGAAGGAGAGTGCCGTCGGTTTCATCCGGTTTTTAGAAGAAGTATTTGATGGAAAAGAGAACAAGCCGATCAGAACACCAGATAAGGACGGAACCCTGATACATGCGGAAGTTCAGATAGGCGACTCCATGATTTTGATTGCTGACTCAAAAGATGATTGGCCATTTACACCTGCTTTTTTACAGGTATATGTTGATGACGCCCAACTCATCCTGGAGAAAGCAACAAAATGCGGGGCAGAAATTGTCACTCCCTTGAGCGACTTCTACAATGGCCTGAAATTAGCCAGGATGAAAGACAAGTGGGGAAACATCTGGTGGTTATACGAAAAAGGAGATGCTCAAAAAGTTGACAACAAATCTGATACAGACTGGCACAATAGCAAACCAAGTGAAATTTACCTGACGCTCATGAGCGCAATGAAGAATTTAAAGTAAAAATTATTAATACTGAACTGAATTGGTTGATGAGGTATACATCATAGACCCACCCCTGTGTCTCCAGAGAGAGGATACGATGTTGTTGCAGGCGCCTGCATTTTCAACTTGAACCCGACAGCCACGCCGGGTATCATCCTCGCCTGAGCTCCTCCCGGAATGCCAGCGGCGACATGTTTGTTTTGCTCTTGAATAGCTTGTTGAACGATTGCGGGTATTCAAACCCTAACTGGTATGCCACCTGGCTCACCTGCAGATTGGTTGTAGCTAACAGCTCTTTGGCTTTTTCGATCAGCTTGGCATGAATGTGCTGTTGCGCCGTTTGCCCTGTTATCGTGCGCAGCATATCGCTTAGATAGTCAGGAGAAAGATTTAGCTGCTGCGCTATATACTGCACGGTAGGTAGTCCGTCCTCTTCCAGGGTTTCACTGTTAAAACAGTCATTCAACAGGTTTTCCAGCCGGATCAGAATTTCATTATTGGCCAGTTGGCGGGTCGTGAACTGGCGGGCATAAAACCGGTTGCAATACTGCAGCAAAAGTTCGATCTGCGCAACCATCACATCACGGCTAAAGCCGTCAATGTTTGACCCATACTCCCGATCAATGTTTTGAAAGATACCTTCTATGATCGTTTCTTCGTTCTCTGATAAATGCAGCGCCTCGCTCAGCTCATAAGAGAAAAAGTGGTAGCTGCTTATTTTGGCTCCCAGGGCTGTACCTGCAATAAAATCAGGATGGAACAGCAGGCTCATGCCGCCGGGTGGCGCCGAGCCCGGATCCAGCTTCAGCAACAGTTGGTTCGGTGAAATAAACGACATCATTCCTTCATCAAAATCGTAATAACGCTGTCCGTATTTTAGCTTGCCATCAAAGTCTTTTTTGATGGAAATGCAATAAAAATTAAGCGTGAACTGCTGCAGTTCAACGAGCCCGTCGTATCGTGCGTCTTTGTGATAAAACACGCTCACCAGCGGATGCTTGGGCTTGGGCAATCCCAGCAAGCGATGCTGTTCGGAGATTGAATCGATGCCGTATGGTTTAGGTGCTGCTTTCATTTGGTAGCAAAGTTCATAAAAAAGGGAGACAGCGCTCCCTTTTATCACAGGGTTTTCATGTCAATCACAAAACGGTACTTCACATCTCCCTTTAACATGCGGTTATAAGCCGTTTGGATGTCTTTGATGTCGATCAGCTCAATGTCTGAAACAATGTTGTGCTCAGCGCAGAAGTCAAGCATTTCCTGGGTCTCCGGCAGACCGCCGGCACCGGAACCAGCGATTACTTTGTTGCCTGTTGCCAGCGAGAAAGAAGATACTTCCCAGGGCTTTGCCGGCATGCCTACATTGATGTAAATGCCGTTTGTTTTCAGTGTGTTCAGATAAGGATTGATGTCGTGGTCATTGGCTACGGTATCCAGGATAAAATCAAAGCTCCTTGTTGCAGCCCTCATCTGTTCCTCATCTTTGGAAAGGAGGAAATGATGAGCGCACAATTCTCTGGCTGCCGCTTCTTTGTGCGGTGATGTACTGATAACTGTTACATCTGCACCAAACGCTACCCCGAACTTCACACCCATGTGTCCCAGTCCGCCAAGTCCCACGACAGCCAGTTTGTCTCCTTTGCCTGCTTTCCATCTCTTCAACGGCGAATACGTCGTAATGCCGGCGCATAAAAGCGGTGCTACCGCTGCAAGATCCAGCTTCTCAGAAATGTGGTGTACAAAATCTTCGTTTACGACGATGGTATTTGAGTAGCCTCCGTAAGCAGGTAAGCCATCCTTCCCTATGTTGTTGTAGGTCTGTACCGGACTAACGGTGCAAAATTGTTCCTGTCCCCTTTTGCAATCTTCACACTCGCGGCAGGAGTCTACCATTACACCCACGCCGCCGAGATGACCAATGCTGAACTTTTTTACATGAAGCCCGACGTTGCTAATCCGGCCCACAATTTCATGACCGGGAACCATGGGAAAGATGCCTGGGAACCATTCGTTCCGTGTGAGGTGGATGTCCGTATGACAAACACCGCAATAAAGGATTTCTATCTGTACATCGTGCGCGCCCAGGTCTCTTCTTTCAAATTGCCAGGGTGCCAGCGGAGTTTCTGCAGTCTGGGCCGCATAGCCTTTTGCTTGTATCATAAAGGGTTCTGTTTTATAATGCAAAATTCACCGGTAATCCCGATGAAGGATTATCCAAATCAGGGAATGTTGTATCCAAAAGCAGACAGCAGATTTTCAATCTGAATGGTCATCCCTGACCTCCTTGCTGCTTACCGCTCCTGCAATACCTGGCGTACATGGGGTATTGATCAAGCAGGTTTATGCCGTCGGAATACCCCGTGCATCCTGTTTATTGTAGATGCCCTTCTACGCTCATAGTTGGCTTTAAAGCCGGATTTGGGTGGAATGATTTTTCGCATATGATCTCTCAAAGATCAATGAAAGCTAAGCTTTACGCAAACGGCAAAGCCGTATTTAAGACAACTCTCTTTTTTCTACTGTTCGTTGTGTTTTCGATAGGAATGGTATCCTGCACAAAGGAAGACAACATCGTTGCAGATGATCCGTACGACCGTATTCAGCCCAGTGGTCCAAAACCGGCCTGGGGGCCGACCATCAACCCCCAGATGCAAACCGTTATAGAAACATTGGACGGTCCTTCCCCTGTTGCGTTGTATACACTGACGCCGCAACAAGCCCGCCAGCAACCTACGGCAGCGGACGCAGTAAAAAAGGTCATGCAGAAATTTGCGATTCCAATGCCGCCCATGAATGTAGACACAACAGGAAAAGACATCGCGGTGCAGGATGGAACCATACACCTGCGGATCTATACACCTAAAACAGGCAAGAGTTCTTATCCCTTGATTGTATACTACCATGGAGGCGGTTGGGTAATTGCCACTATAGATACGTATGACGCGTCTGCGCAAGCACTGGCCGAGCAGGTAGATGCAGTTGTTGTTTCTGTTGAATACCGCAAAGCGCCTGAATCTAAATTCCCTACTGCACACAAAGATTCCTATGCTGCGTACAAGTGGGCCGTACAAAATGCGGCTTCTATCAAAGCTGATGCGGCAAAAGTTGCAACAGCAGGCGAGAGTGCGGGCGGCAATTTAGCCGTGGCTGTGGCTATGATGGCAAGAGACAGCAGCTTTGCTGTTCCGAAGCATATTTTATCTGTTTACCCGATAGCCGATTACGATTTCAACACGCCTTCTTACAATCAGTATGCAGAAGCGCATCCGCTGAGCAAACCGCTCATGCAATGGTTCTTCATGTATTACCTGAGTAATTCATCAGAAGGTTCCAATCCCCTGATATCATTGGTGAATGCCAACCTCGCGGGTCTTCCGCCCGCCACCATTATCAATGCTGAAATTGATCCTTTGGAATCAGAAGGAGGCCAGCTGGCAGCCAGGCTGGATGCCGCAAAAGTACCGGTGGTGCGTCAGGTTTATACCGGCGTAACACATGAGTTCTTTGGCATGGCCACCGTGGTCCGCGAAGCCAAAGACGCACAGGCATTTGCAGCACAAAGATTAAAGCAGGCATTGGGTAATTAAGGGTTGGTTGCCGGTGTTTGAAGACATTCTCTTTATCAGAAGGAAAGGAGGTGTTTTGGTCAGAACAAATGGTACAACACCTGTCCTCCTTGATCAGGGATTATTGTTCATGTGGATGCCCCGGGTAGCAGAACGCCAGGTATTGGCTGCCATAAGTAAAAGCCTGACAAAAAAATGTTGATTTAAATAAAATATCCCCCAATTTGGGGGATGTTTTATTTAAATCTGTTTGTGAGCTTTGAGATTGCATTCAGTATGGATAAATATTTCTTTTAAACGAGATGATCTTTATCTTTCATGCGGCTTTTCTATCCAAGTAGTTCCGATCCTATGAAGCCGCCTTTACCTGCTTTGATTCAATATCTCCTGACAATACACTGCGGTTTACAGACCAATGATCTCACAAAATAGCGAGCTGACTATCAGTATAATAACCTGCATTTAATTTGAAACAATCTATATGGAATTATTCTACCTGTCTTCTTACAAACTGTTATTTGTCATTCTTGTACTCTCCTCGTTGCACGCCCTGGCGCAGCCAAAGATCATGTCCTTCAATCCGGCCCGCGGACCGGCAGGGACGATGGTTACCCTGAGTGGTTCAGGCTTTGATCCTGTGCCTTCCAACAACTGGGTTTTCTTTGGCAGCACAAAAGCGACGGTGACCGGCGGTTCCGCAAGCAGTCTGACCGTTTCTGTGCCCACCGGCATAACTTCCGATCCTATCAAAGTATTCAACCGGACCACTAGTCTTACTGGTTATACGCTCGTGCCTTTTACGCCTACTTTCATCAATCCTTTTGGCTCCGGCATTCCCGGCAACTTCTATCGTCCGAAAACAGATTTTGCCACCCCTGGTGATGTTACCTATTCTGTTGCTTTTGGCGACCTGGATGGAGATGGAAAGCCTGAAATGGTTTCTGTGAACGAAAGTCTTGGCTTGGTATCCGTGATGCGCAACACGGCTGCTGCCGGAACAATCATGGCAGGCTCTTTCGCCGGCCGGGTCGATTTTGCCACAGCACCCCTTCCGCGCAAGGTAGCGGTGTGGGACTGGGACAACGACGGAAAGCTCGACATCCTGGTACTGAGCCCGGCTTCCAACACCGTATCTGTCCTTCGCAATACAACAACTGCAGCTGGTTCTATTACAGCCGCTTCTTTTGCTGCATCGCGCATAGACCTTAACATCGGGCAGTATATCTCTGATTTTGCGGTTGCTGATCTTGACGTGGATGGAAAGCCTGACCTGTTGCTAACCCTCCCTTATTCCATGGGCGTAGCGGTAGTGATGAATACCAATGTTACTTTCGGTGTTACTTATTTTTCCATGCCCTGCGGTGAGTATCCACGCGCTGTGGCCGTAAGTGACCTGGATGGCGACGGTAAACAGGATATTGTGGTGGCCAATGAGCGGTCCAACACCGTTAGCGTGATCCGCAACCGCTCTGGCAGCGGCTTGCTTACCAACATATCTTTTGCACCCAAGGTTGATTTCGCGGCAGGCAACAGCCCGGTTGATCTGGCCCTCCGCGACGCAGATGGAGATGGCAAGCCCGAGATCGTGGTAGCAAATTTTGCTTCCAGCAACTTGTCTGTGCTGCAGAACACAAGTATTGCTGGAAACATTACCACCGCCTCCTTTGCACCGGCAGTCAATTTTGCAACAGGTATCAATCCGTATGCAATGGCGATTGGTGATGCCGATGGAGATGGCAAGCTTGATCTGCTGACAGCCAATACGGCTTCCAACAGCGTTTCTGTATTGCGCAACACCGCTACTGCAGGCAGCATCACAGCTTCTTCCTTTGCCGGCAAAGTCGATTTTGATGCAGGCATTTATACGCTGGGCTTGGCACTCGGAGATCTGGACGGCGATGGTATAGTCGAGGTGGCAGCAGCCAATGCAGGCAGCGGCAACATCTCGGTTTTTAAAGTAGATGCGCCCTCGTCTCCTTCTGTTGCAACCACATCGGCCATAACATTATCTATGCAGGTATATCCCAATCCTACCAAGGGCGCATATGCCGTGCAGTTAGAGCATGTAAAAGCACTGACTGCCACAATAGAAGTATTGACAGAGAGCGGCCTTGCTGTGGAAAAACGGGTTGTTAACCTGGATGATAAAACGACCAGGCATACGGTGAGGCTCAGCCTCAATCAACACCCTGCCGGTCTGTACTACGTGAAGGTAACCAGCGCGCATGGCGTCCAGGTTACCAAGCTGCTGGTACAGCCTTAAGAAAAAGCTGGCTTTTTTATTGTAACGCTATTCCTTCGTTTAACCCCTTCCGTATGCCAGAAGCAGCCATACCTGCTTCTGGCATACGGCTTTTAGCAGCCTGTCACCAGATCCTGCAGTCCCCCAAGTAAAATTTTTTTGTGTTGAAAATTTTTCTACATTCAGGAAAATTTCAGCCTGAAAAAGCTGTTTGCCATACTCCTGCTTGCTGTCTACCTGTTCAACCTGGCAGGTTATTGCGTTGTTTTTTCCTATATTATTCAACAATCAGATCGGCAATTTGCGCAGCAGCTGGATCGTAGCAGCTATAGCAACGAAGACCTGGTTCAAATCAAAATCCCCTTAAACCTGCCTTATTATACCAGCCAAACAGATTATGAGCGGATCGAGGGGGAAGTAACATACAAGGGTGTTTATTACAGCTATGTAAAGCGCAGAACAGCAAACGATACGCTTTACATTTTGTGCCTGCCCAACCAGGCAAAAACAAAGCTGCACGGGGCACAAACCGATTACGCTAAAAAGACAGCAGACCTGCCTTCCGGAAAACACAATTCCATCAAAAAAGCAAACGGCTTTAGCGAGCAAAACACACCGGGAGCCGACTACCCCATTTTTGTTCCAACGCAATTCTGCATGCGGCTGTTTCCTGGATTCAATTCTCCCTTATCCTGCACTTTTCTTAACAGGAACCTTCATCCACCTGAAGAGAATGCCTGAATTCTTCTTTCCTTATTTGGTTGTATCATACAAAAGTGATTCTCAGTAATTATTATTGAAAGTCTATGAACAACAAGGCGTTGCTCCCTTCTGCAGGGAATAACTGACGGAGGTGCAATAGCAAGCATACGCATGGATCATCCCATGCCGGATGCCAGATCTGGTTAGTTCTCCTGGTACAATCTTGCCGTCAACAAATTTCTACATTCAACCTTTTTTACATGCCTTATATACCTGTCGAGGCACACCTGCCCGGCATTACCGGATTGCTGGAATACCGCAAGGATTCGGCTAAACCCATTCGCGAACTGACGCAGTTCCTGCTTCGTGGACCATCAACCCTCACGCCGGCCGAACGGGAGTTGATCGCTACCGTTGTTTCTAACGGAAACCAATGCACTTTCTGCACAACCGCACACACGGCAGCCGCCGACCTGTTACTCGGCGAAAAAGAAACAACGACAAAGGTGAAATCGGCTATTGAGGAAGCACCCGTTAGCGACAAGATGAAAGCCTTGCTGCAGATCGCTGCCCTGGTGAGGGAAAGTGGCCGGAGCGTGACTGCCGAAGCCATCGCCGCTGCCAAATCCGCGGGCGCTGCAGATGTGGAAATTCATGACACGGTGCTGATTGCAGCCTTGTTCTGTCTTTACAACCGGTACGTGGATGGATTGGCTACCGCCCTGCCGGGCAATGCTGCTTACTACGATACCCTCGCTGAACGCCTTGTGAACCACGGCTATACCCGGTTGCCCCAAGGCTATGATCATTTAAAAAAATAAACCGCCTGTTCCCCAAATACCCATTTATATGAAATCTACTTTCTTCTTTCTGCTGCTTTTTTCTTCTCTTCGCCTGGCTGCACAGGAAGTTAAGCTGGTTGGGAAAGTGACCGATTCACGCAATGAACCTGTTGCCAATGCCAGTGTGATCGTGAAGAACACCCTGGTGGGAACAACAACCGATGAAAGGGGATCTTTCTCCTTAACCGTTACAAAGATCAAACTGCCATTGACCTTGCTTGTTTCTTCTGTTAGTTACGCTGCCACTGAACAAACGGTAACAAGCAGCTCGCAAACCCTTTCGATTCAGCTGCAGCAACAAACAGCCGGCCTGAATGAAGTGGTGACCACCGCTTCCCGGGTTCCGGAAAATATTTTACAATCGCCGGTAAGCATTGAGAAAATGAATACCCGCATGATCCGGGAAAATCCTTCGCTTTCTTTTTACGACGGCTTGCAAAACCTGAAAGGGGTGGAAGCTGTAACCAGCAGTCTTACCTACAAGCAAATCAATACCAGGGGTTTTAACAGCACCGGCAACTCGCGTTTCCTTCAGCTGCTCGATGGCGTAGACAACCAAACACCGGGCCTCAACTTCGCTGTGGGTAACCAGTTCGGCGCATCAGACATTGACCTGGAGAGCGCAGAGGTCATTCCCGGGGCAGCATCTGCTTTGTACGGACCTGTGGCTTTTAACGGCGTGCTGTCTATGCGCTCCAAAAATCCTTACCGGTACCAGGGCCTTACCCTGCAGGCAAAGACAGGCATCAACCACATCGGCGAAAAGGGCGTAGATCCGCACGGACTGGGTGATTTCGCTGCCCGGTATGCAAAAGCATTTGGCCGTTTTGCGTTTAAGGTCAATGCGGCTTATCTCTCCGGTCTTGATTGGTACGCTACCAACTATACTGACGTGAATGCACAAACGCCGCCAGATAAGCGGGGGGATGCCAACCCCGGCCGGGATGCGCTCAACATTTACGGAGATGAAGTAACAAAGACGCTGCCGAATATCGGGCAGGTATCCCGTACCGGCTACGAAGAAAAGGAGTTGATGAACTATAATGTATACAGCCTGAAACTAAATGGGGCCCTTCATTACCGCATCACCAACAACCTGGAAGCTATTTACCAATACAACTATGGCCGTGGTACCGCCAGCTACACCGGCAGCAGCCGCTTTGACCTGAACAATTTTGTGCTGCAGACGCATCGCCTTGAACTAAAAGGAAGCAACTTCTTTTTGCGTAGCTACAGCGTTGCCGAGAACTCACACGACTCATACAATACCCGCTCCCTGGCGCAGTTCATCAACCGCGATTGGGTGAAGGATCTCAATGGCGCAGCCGTAGCGCCGGACAAAGCCGATGATATGTGGTTTACCCGCTATGCTGCTGCATTCAACGGTTCGGTAAACGGCGTTGCAGGTGGTAGTCATCCGGCAGCAAGGGCTTTTGCCGACCAGGGCCGCTTCCTGCCAGGTACAGCAGCATTTGAGCATGCCAAGGATGCTTCTATTCACAACTACGGCCTGAGTGGTGCGGGTGTGTTCAGCAACAGCAAGTTTTATCATACCGAAGGCCAATATGATTTTTCCAATACTGTCAAGCTTTTTGAATTGCTGGGTGGTGGCAGCTTTCGCTACTACAACATGTTTACCAACGGCAGTTTGTTTGATGACAAGGACAAAAAGATCACCATCAAAGAATACGGGGCTTTTGTGCAGGCTGGCAAACGCCTGCTCGATGAAAAGCTCAAGCTGATCGCTTCCCTGCGCTGGGATAAAAACGAAAACTTTTCCGGCAGCTTCACACCCCGCTTTTCTGCCGTGTATACGGCGGGCAAGGTCCATAACTTCCGTGCATCCTACCAAACAGGTTTTCGCAATCCTACCCCGGTCGACCAGTATATTCACCTGAACGTAGGTCCCATCACGATCCTGGGCGGTGTGCCCAACAACAGCAAGGGCATGAATGTGTATGAAAATACCTTTACTTCTTCTTCGGTGAGTGCCTTTGGACAAGCTTTTGGCGCCGCCCTGGCACAAGGCAGGTCCTTTCCGGAAGCCATTGCGCAAAACAAGGATAAGCTGGAAAAATCAAATGTGGCTTATATCAAGCCTGAGCAGCAAAAGGCATTTGAGCTGGGCTATAAAGGACTTATCAGCAATCGCCTGCTTGTTGATGTGAACTATTACTACAGTTCTTACACCAATTTTATTTTAAACACGGTGGTGATCCAACCACAGCACAATGTAACCGGTACAGATGGTAAAATAAACGTCGATGCCGCTGCTGATATTCCGGGGGGAAAAGTACATGCCTTTCAGTTATACACCAATGCACCAGACAGGGTATCGGCACAAGGTTCTTCCATTGCGCTCACTTATATGATGCGCGGTGGATATACCTTGGGTGGTAATCTTACCTGGTCGCAGTTCAATCTGCAGAATGCCAACCCCAACAACATCGCGGCTTTCAATACACCGAAATGGGCTTCCAATCTCATGTTCGGCAACCCAAATGCCTTCCGGAACTTTGGATTTAACCTTGCCTGGCATTGGCAGGATGCCTTTGACTGGTACAGCACCTTTAACGGCACAAGACCCGGCCGCATCAACACCTACTCCCTTGTTGACCTGCAGCTGAACAAAAAAATGGCTGATGGAAAAACCATGATCAAGCTGGGTGCCAGCAACATCTTTAACAACCAGGTTTACCAGGCTTATGGTTCGCCAGCCATTGGCGCGTTGTACTATGCATCATTTTTGGTGGATGGGCTGTTGAAATAAATGGGTAGCTGGCCTGTGTGCCGGCTATTTCCCTTTTTACATTTAATACGTAAAAGCATGAACGCAAATGGAGATACAGTTAAAACAGGTGTTTTTCCAACCTCTGTAATCGAAAATACCGTACACACGGCGTCAACCGGCATCAACCGCATGCATGTGGGACTGTTTGTACTGTGCTTTTTAAGCAGCATGCTGGGCGGAACGGTTTCCACGCTGATGTCGGTTTATTTGCCTGTAGCGGTCAGAGACCTGCTGGGCAGCCGCGATGCCGAACAGCTCAACAGGATCAGCGCCTACATCAATGCCTTGTTTATTTTCGGTTGGGCGATCGGTGGCTTTCTGTGGGGGGTGATCAGTGACCGGATAGGCAGAAAAAAATCCTTGCTGCTTGCTGTTGCCTGCTATGGACTGGCTACTTCTTTAACCGGCTTGATGCACAACTGGGAGAGCATCGTGTTCTGCCGCTTTGCAAGCGGCTTTGGTGTGGGTGGTGTGCTGGTTATCTCGTTCACCCTGCTAAGTGAAGTATGGCCCGAGAAGTCAAGGGCCGTTTTTACAGGTATTTTGTCTATCGGTATTCCCGTAGGAATTTTTTCCGCCGGTCTGATCAACTACATTGTATCATCCTGGCGGCAAGGTTTCCTGGTAGGATTGATTCCGCTTGCACTGGCGCTGCTGGGAACCTGGCTGCTAGAAGAACCACCAAACGGATCAAAGCAGGGGGAGAATGGGAGGGGGCACTGGACGGCTGATCTTTTTTCGGCTGCCCATCGCCGTGACCTCCTGATTGGATCGTTGACTTTCGGCACCATGCTTATTGGTCTTTGGGCGATCTTTTCCTGGCTTCCCACCTGGGTACAAAGCTTGCTTTCAGGGCATGATGCGCAGAAGGAGCGGGGCCTGAGCATGATGCTGATGGGCATGGGCGGACTAACCGGCGGATTTGTATCAGGCTGGTTTAGCAAAGCCATTGGCAACCAGCGGGCCATGATCGCCTGCTTTGCCGTTTGCACCTTGCTGTCGTTCCTGCTTTTTAAAACCAATTCACATTTTTCAGGTATTGTGTACACTGAAATAGCTGTGCTGGCTTTCTTTTTCGGAGTCAGCCAGGGTGTTTTGTCCATCTACATTCCGCACCTTTTCCCCCGCACGCTGCGCGCCACCGCCACGGGTTTTTGCTTTAACATCGGCCGGTTGTTTACCGGTACAGCCGTGCTGTTTGTTGGCGTGCTGGTAGCCTCGCTGGGTGGTTATGGAAATGCTATTTTTCTTTTTTCCCTGGTCTTTGTGGTAGGACTTTTTGCGGTGCTGTTTTTAAAACACAAACCCACAACAGTGTAAACCATTTCCTGCAACTTTTTTAAACAGGATCATCAATCATCTTAAAATTTAGTTCTATGGCACATATTCAAGTTCCTGAAGGCGTTCCGGGAATCCGTTCCCTGGTCATGTTCCGGCCGGAAACCGGTCAGTACTTGTACGAGCTGGCGCAAGTGCTGTTGCGGGGTGAATCGCCGCTGAGCGAGGCTGACCGCGAGCTGATAGCAGCCTATGTTTCACACCGCAATGAATGTTTTTTCTGCTGCAACAGCCATGCTGCCGCTGCCCGTTGTTTGTACGGTACCGATGCGGGCGTGGTTGACGGAGTACTGGCCGACATGCAACGGGCACCTGTAACCGAAAAGTTGAAAGCCCTGCTCCACATTGCTGGCAAAGTGCAGGTGCTTGGCAAAGAAGTTACGGAGGAAGACGTAGCGGCTGCAAGAGCACACGGCGCAAACGACCGTGAAATTCATGACACCGTGTTGATAGCCGCCACCTTTTGCATGTTCAACCGGTACGTAGACGGCTTGGCAAGCTTCACACCTACGGAACCGGAAGCCTATGCCGCCATGGGCGAGCGGATGGCAACAAAAGGCTATGTTTTACCCACACCTGTTTCTTAAATTTCAAACAACCTGCTATGGCTTACATTGATCTGAAAAATGAATTGCCCGGCATCCGGGGACCCATGGCTTACCGGCCGGAAACAGCAAGACCCTTGAATGAGCTGGCGGAAGTTCTACTGCGTGATGACGACAACACGCTGACCCGCGGGGAACGGGAACTGATCGGCACATACGTTTCTTACCTGAACGATTGTTTTTTTTGCCAAAATGTGCACGGTGCCCTGGCCGGCCACTACCTGGAATGCAACAGGGATAAAATTGATGTACTGAAGAAAGACTTTGCTGCTTCTGACCTGTCGTCTAAAATGAAAGCCCTGCTTGCGATTGCCGGTAGCGTACAAAAGGGCGGCAAACAGGTTGCCTTGCAACAGATTGAAGCCGCAAGGGAGGAAGGCGCAACAGACCGCGAGATCCACGACACCGTGCTCATTGCCGCCGCATTCTGCATGTTTAACCGGTATGTAGACGGACTGGGAACCTGGGCGCCGCAAGACCGGCAATTTTATATTAACCGCGCACCCCAGCGGGCTGCTGAAGGTTATCTTGATTTTGATTTGTACAAATAGCCGGTCCTTTCCATTCAAACAATCCACCTACTCTTCTAATTGCGCACTGATGAGAACTTTTATCTTAATTCTTGGGTTGATTTTATTAATTGCTGCCGAAATCCTTCGTGTATATTTTATCATGCCCTTTCCCGGCAGCCAGCAAAGAAACACCGTAGCGGTTGCCTATTGGCTCGACCAGAACTTAGGATGGCTCCGGTTATTGCTGCTTGCTGTCATCGCATATCCTGCCATGCAGGTGCTGCGGCAGCGAAAGTTATGGCGCAAGTTGCTGCTGGCAGGTGGATTGTTGCTTTATGGCGTTGTATTTTACTACTTTAATTTCAGGTTTTTGGCTGCGAAGATATTTTATCAGCCCCGCGTTAAAAGCTTTTCTTCCGCCAGTACCAACAAGGTCAGCAAGGATAAATTAGTAGTGGGAGTGGAAATCAACGGGGAAGCAAAATCCTACCCCATCCAGTTGATTGGTTACCACCACCAGGTAAGAGACACCGTTGGTGGGCAGCCTGTAATGGTAACGTACTGCACCGTATGCCGCACGGGTCGTGTGTTCAGCCCGCTTGTGGATGGAAAGAATGAAACCTTCCGCCTGGTAGGCATGGATCATTTCAATGCCATGTTTGAAGACGCTTCAACAAAAAGCTGGTGGCGGCAGGTTTCCGGTGAAGCGATTACAGGGCCCTCAAAAGGAAAACATTTACAGGAGATTCCTTCGCAGCAAATGAGCCTGGCAGCCTGGTTGCGTCTGCACCCAACATCAACCGTGCTGCAACCGGATACTGCGTTCAATAAATCGTACAAGGACCTGGCAGACTTTGACAGGGGAACCATCAAGAGCTCGCTGGAGAAACGCGACTCGCTTTCCTGGAAGCCTAAATCCTGGGTAATCGGTATAGCGCATGGCGATGCGGCCAAAGCCTACGATTGGAATGAGCTGGTAAAGGAACAAATCATCCAGGACTCGCTTCCCGGCTTGCCTTTGCTTGTTGTACTGGAAAGTGACACAGCTTCTTTTCATGCCTGGAGCCGGCTTGTGAACGGCTCCGTGCTGCACTTTGAAGGACCAGACAAACTGCAATTGCTCAAAGACGCAAATACCGGTTCAACCTGGACCATGAGCGGCATCTGTGTAAGTGGCAGCATGCAGGGAGCCCGGCTGCAACCTGTGCAGGCTTCCCAGGAGTTCTGGCATTCATGGAAGACCTTTCATCCAACTACAGAAAAGTAGATGATTCGATCAAAGCACCTGACGATGCATTTTATTGGTATTACACAACTAACCACCGGTTTCCAGGCAGTGAAGGCAGCAGTTGCGGATCCTGTAAAGAGCCTGAAGACTGAATAACAGGGGCAGCTTTGTCAACCTCCGCTTCGATGAAAAAAGAGATAAATAACAGGGGGGAATTCTTACTTCGGGTGCATGTTCATGATAACTGAAGGCCAGCACAGACTGGCTGTAAAAATCCTTCTTTCCTTATTTTTCTGATTTGCCTTGGTTGTATAAAAACTTGTATGAAGTTATAGCTGAAAACAATTAACGGTAGTGGTAAATACTTTTAAAACTGCCTGCTCACAATTAATTTTTCCTTTTTTTGTTATAGAGATTTTGGAACCAAAGGTTGGATTTTTCCGGCTCTTTTATCTGCCGGATCTCCGTTTACCCATCAGAGTGAGAGCCATCAACTTTTGCTGTAAACTGAGAATATGTGATGATATGTAGTTTAAAAAACATGAATGGAATGTGGTGCCTGCTCCGGATCAGGGAAGCAAGGCATTTGCAACAGACCAAGCTGTACCCGTTTTCTGCATGGATAGACAAGCATACTACCCATGTTTGCAAGAGGTTTTGTGCAGATGCTTCCCCGGTTAAGTCCTCCAGTTTAACCAACCTAACGAGGCGTTTGGCAGGCTCATAGAACCCTAAATCAAGCTCTATGAAGCCAAAAAGTGATACCTTAGATGGTATGCGTAAGAAAGAAGTTGATGCGGCCGCTACCCATATAATAAGCGGAAGCAGGCCGCAAAATATACAGGAGGAGGCAAGTCCGGAACGACTGGCGTTGGAAATCGCTGGCATTGGCGTGTTTGAATGGGATCTTTCGCAGGAAGACCATTTCGAGTATTCAGATCGCCTGGCATCTATATACGGCTATACGGACGCTGCAGGTCTTGCCCGGCATCATTTTGAGAACCGCGTGTACCCGGATGACCAGGATAAGGTAAAGCAAGCCCTCTATACGGCAATGGAAACAGGTAACCTGTTGTACCAGGCCAGGGTCGTTTGGCCAGATGGATCTCTGCACAGGATTAGAGTAACTGGAAGAGCTTTTTTCAACGGGGAAGGCAAAGCTGACCGGTTGTTTGGAACAGCTGTAGAAATCAGCACTGAGCAGGCAGGAACAGCGTCCGGGGCGCAACAGGCAGGTGAAGACACGGCCATGCACCGGCGTAGACCGGAAGAGCTGGAAAAAAGTGAAGAGCAGTACCGCAAAATGGTAGATGAAGTACAGGATTATTCTATTATACTGCTGGATCAAAATGGCTTTATCGTACACATGAACAAGGGCGCAGAGAAAATTAAAAAGTACACTGAGTCAGAAGCGGTTGGAAAACATTTTAGCCTATTTTATCTTCCTGAAGACATCGCGCGCAAACTGCCTGATCAACTGCTGGAAACAGCAGCCCGGGAAGGCAGAGCGGTGCATGAGGGCTGGCGTGTCTGTAAAGACGGCACAAAATTCTGGGGCAGCATCACCATTACAGCCCTGCACGACAAAGACAATAACATCATCGGCTTTACCAAGGTAACGCGTGATCTTACAACGCAAAAGATCGCCGATGACCGGTTAAAGAACTTTACAGAGGAACTCCGGCTAAAGAACGAAGCGCTGCAGAAAAGCGAGGAGCGATATCACAAGATGGTGGAAGAAGTGCAGGATTATGCTATTATCCTGCTCAATGAAAAAGGAGACATCGAAAACTGGAACGCAGGCGCAGAAGCCATTAAAGGATATACATTCAAGGAAGCCATTGGTAAGAACTTCCGGGTATTTTATACGCAGGGAGATCGCGAGCGCGGATTGCCGGACAGCCTGCTGGAAGAAGCCAGGCTGCGGGGCAAAGCGCTGCATGAAGGCTGGCGCGTAAGAAAAGACGGGTCGGTTTTCTGGGGCAGCATCGTTATAACCGCCCTCCATGCAGCAGACAGCTCTGTCATCGGTTTTTCCAAAGTAACCCGTGACCTTACAGAACTAAAGTACGCCCACGACAAGATGCAGCAGTACACGGCGGAACTGGAAGCCAAGAACAAAGAACTTGAACAGTTTGCTTACCTGGCCTCGCACGACCTGCAGGAGCCCCTGCGTAAAATCCAGCTGTTCTCCGAACTGACGAGGAAAAACCTGGATGATAAGGCCCTGCTTGATAAATACCTCGAAAAGATAAACTCTTCTGCATCCAGGATGGCAGATCTGATCAGGTCTGTCCTGAATTACAGCCGTATTTCAAAAGAGGTGGGGCAAGTGGTTGCTACAGACCTGAACAAGGTCCTGCAGGAAGTAAAAACAGATTTCGAATTACTGATCGAAGAGAAAAAAGCAGAGATAACAAGTGAGCAACTCCCGGTGATCCCTGCTGTTCCTTTGCTGGTACACCAATTGTTTCTTAACCTGATCGGCAATGCCCTGAAATTCAGTACCGGCCAGCCCCATATCCGGGTTTCATCGCAGACCGTTCCAAAAGCAGCTTGCGTCAATCCTCCTCCAGGACTGGCAGACGGGTTGTACACCGAGATCGTTGTTTCAGATAATGGCATCGGCTTCGACCAGCAGTATGCAAACCTGATCTTTGCCATGTTCCAGCGCCTGCACGACAAGCAGGCATTCAAGGGTACCGGCATCGGCCTGGCACTTTGCAGAAAGATCATGGAAATACATTCCGGATATATAACCGCAAAAAGCGAAGTGGATAGAGGCGCTCAATTCTTTGTGTATTTCCCCTTGCGGTAAGCGAATAGTTTTATTCATCCGGGTCTGTGTGTGCTGCTATGGATACACAACCATTGCATTCCTGCGCAAATGATTTAAGGAGGATCCTGCTAAAAAGAAAAATGACAACAGCACAGACTGTTGTCATTTTTCTTTTTAGGGTGATGGATTGTGTTCTTTCTTTACTGTTTGAAGAATGTATCTGTAACGCCGTTGCTGGAGGTAACCTGAAAGCAAGTCCTGTTGCCTTGTGTCGTAAAGACCAGCTGCTGGTTTACAAAACTTCTTCCGGTATTGGTTTTGGTATTCCACAGCTCATCTGCCCGCAGGGCACGGTTCTCGCCGCTGGTAGATTGGTAGGTGCCGCTTGTAGGAAAGAAGCCCAGGTGTCCCTGGTCGTCTGTTTCATAAAAGCCCTTGTAAGAAATGTTTACTTCCAGGCCTGTTCCGATGCCTATGGTAGAATAAACATGGCTGTATGCGGTTCCGGAGCCATCTGCATTGATTGTATACAACCAGGCAAAGCCGTATGCAGAACCTTTATAAACACCGTTGTTGTCGTAGTAAGCGCCATCACTGCCTTTGGTCCACATCCATTTGCCCACGATCCGGGGATCTACCTTGTGAACGCCTTGAACAGGGTCGGTAGAAGTTGCGGTACTGTCTTTGCTGCAGCTGGTTGCTGAAATGGAAAAGACCAAAAGAACGGCCAGGGAAATTGCTAATTTTTGCATGTTAAATTTGTTGTTCATCGTTTGAGTTTGTTGTGTTTGTTTCGATGCGCAAACTTCTATCAAATCGATGCACGCCCACAATGCATAGCGCGTGAGCTGAAGAAAACCCCGCATGAAGCGGGGAAAAAAGCGATAAAGCTTGTTAAGCCGTTTTTCGATAGCTTAATACAGCCCATCCGTTTAACAAGACGGCAAAACCCAGCATGGTCAGGAGCTGCGGCATGATGTCGCGCAAACTGCTTCCTTTCAAAATAACTCTCCTGGTCACGTCAATAAAATAAGCAACAGGGTTGGCCCGCGTGAGCCACCGGGCCCAGTTTGGCATGCTTTCTATGGGCGTGAACAAACCACCCAGCAGGATAAATGTCATCAGCAGAAAAAAAGATACGAGCATCGCCTGCTGCTGTGTAGAACATACGGTAGAGACCAATAAACCAAGTCCAAGAATCGCCAGCAGGTAAACGCCGGAAAACAAATAAATTGTAAGAAAGCTGCCGGCCGGCACGATCCCATACAGCGCCCAGGATATAAACATGCCAATGCTAAGGACAACCAATCCAATCACCCAGAAAGGAACAAGCTTGCCAATAATAAAATGGTGTTTGCGGATCGGGGTTACATTGATCTGCTCAATGGTGCCGATTTCTTTTTCCCGTACAATATTCATGGCAGCCAGAAAACAACCGATCATGGTTACCAGTACAACCAGGATGCCCGGTACCATAAAGAACCGGTAGTTCATGCGCGGGTTGTACCAATTGGCCGAAAGTACTTGTATCCTGGCTTCCGCATTCATACGCGGGAAGGGCGTCCATTCCTGCCGCAGCTGGTTGTTGTAATCGGCCAGGATGCTTTGCAGGTAGGCCGAACCCAGCACTGCCTTGGTGCCGTTGATGGAATTGGCAGCCAGGAACAGCGAAGCCTGCTGCTGCCTTACCAGGTCTTTTTCAAAATGTGCCGGGATTTGCAGGATGATGTCTGCCTGATTTTTTTCTACTTCTGCTGCGGCTGCGCGGTAGGATGACGGATAGCTTGCCAGTTTAAAATAACCGGATGCAGTGATCTTTGACAACAACCGGCTGCTGACAGGGCTATGATCCTGGTCAACCACCGACAGGTTGATCCCTTTGGTTTCATAATCCGCTGCCCAGGGTAGTATAAACAGCTGCGAAACCGGCATTGCCAGGATGATCCGCAGGATAGCCGGGTTGCGGAAAATTTGTTTGAACTCTTTTTGCAGAATAAAACGGAGCGTTCTCATGCAAGCCTGATTTTAAAATTTTTGATGCTGAGCAGGAGGAACACGACCGTCATGCCCAGTAAGATGCCTGTTTCCTTCCAGATGCCATCGAGCCCTTTGCCTTTGATCATGATGCTTTGCACAACCTGGTAAAACCATTTTGCCGGTACAATATGTGAAACCTGCTGGAGCAGCCAGGGCATGTTCTCGATCGGAAACATAAACCCGCTCAGCAACACTGTTGGTAAGAACATTCCCAGCAGCGAGAGAAACATAGCCGTTTGCTGCGAGCCGGTGGCCGTAGAAATCAGCAAGCCGATAGATAAAGAGGCAACAATAAACAACCCGCTCTCCAGCAAAAGCAGCGGTATGCTGCCCCGTACCGGTACTTCCAGGGCATATACGCTCAAAAGCAGGATCGTCACTACGTTTACAAGTGAAAGAAGCAGATAAGGAACTGCTTTTGCCAGCACGATCTTGAGCGGCTGCACCGGTGATACCAGCATGACTTCCATGGTGCCGGTTTCTTTTTCTTTTACGATCGTGATGGCTGTCATCATAGTGCAGACCAGCATCAGCACCATGGCCATTACACCAGGAACAAAATTGTAGGCAGCTTTTAACTGCGGGTTGTACAGCATCCGGGTAACCGGAAGGATGGTATAGGGAAGGGGAGCAACTGCGTTTGTCCTTGCCTGGTAGTCGTTTATTACAGCACTGGCATAATTGCTTAGGGTGGTAGCCGTATTGGGGTCAGAGGCATCTGTTACAAGCTGGATCTGTGCGGTATGAAGGTGTTGCAGCTCCTGGTTAAAAGAGGGAGGGAAAACCACGGCGAGCTTGATCCCTTCCCTGCGAAATCTTTCTTCTATCTCCCGGTAAGTGCGGCAGCTGCCTGCATAGTCAAAATACCGGCTTGCATCTAGCTGGGTAATGATTTGGGTAGTTGCTGGATCCTGCGCAGGATCCAGCACAACGAACCGGGCATTCCCGACTTCGTTGCTCAGGGCAAAGCCAAAGATAAGAATCTGCACCACCGGCATGCCCAGCAGGATAATGAGCGTACGCCGGTCGCGCAGAATATGGTAGAACTCCTTGCGGACAAACGCCTTGAACTGTTTCATATAGATAGGTTTGGGTGATCAATCCGCTGAGCGGGTTGCTTTCCGGGCCAGCTGCAAAAACACATCGTTCATGGAAGCAGCGCTGTAGTGTTGTTTCAAACCAGCGGGCGTATCCAGCGCTTCAATGCGGCCATCAACCATGATGGAAACCCGGTTGCAGTATTCTGCTTCGTCCATATAATGTGTTGTTACAAATACAGTGATGCCTTTTTCTGCTGCGGCATAAATCAGGTTCCAGAACTCGCGCCGGGTGATGGGATCTACGCCACCCGTGGGTTCGTCCAGGAACACCAGCTGCGGTTCGTGGAAGATGGCAACGGAAAATGCCAGTTTTTGCTTCCAGCCCAGGGGAAGACTGCCTACCCGTTTGTCTGCTTCCGTTTCCAGGTGCAGCTCGCGCAGTAGGGCACTTGTTTTTTCTTTGATAAAGCGGCCCGGCTTGCCATAAATGCCGGCATAAAAGCGGATGTTTTCTGTGATGGTCAGGTCATCATACAGCGAAAATTTCTGGCTCATATAGCCGATGGCCCTTTTGATCTGTTCCTGCTGCCGGTACACATCAAAACCTGCTACCGTAGCCTCCCCCGAACTGGGGCGCGAGAGTCCGCAGAGCATGCGCATGGCCGTGGTTTTGCCGGCACCGTTGGCACCCAGAAAGCCAAAGATCTCACCGGGTTCTACCTCGAATGAAATCGCATCAACCGCTTTGAAGCCGCCGAATACCTTGGACAAGTTTTTTGCAGTTATCATTTTCATGGACGCATCAGTTTTAAAAAGCAATCTTCAACCGTTGGCTCAGTTTGCTGCACCACTACCTGTCTGAAGCCCTTGGCTGATAAAAAACTTTCCAGCTCCCGGTCATGGCCTTCTTCCCTCATCACCGCATGGGCCCATTCGCCAAATGCATAGCTATCTTCTACAACAGGCGCTTCCCTGACCGCATTCACCAACTGGTGCATCCGGTCTGCTTTTACAGCCAGCAGGGGTTTTGCAAATGCAGCCTTGATTCCATCCGGCGTTCCTGTGGTGAGAAAGTTGCCCTGCTGCATCAATGCAATCCTGTCGCACAGGGAAGCTTCATCCATGTAGGGAGTAGACACAATGATGGTGATACCGCCGCTTTTGAGACCTTGCAGCATCTGCCAGAATTCTACGCGCGATACGGCATCCACGCCGGTGGTCGGTTCATCGAGCAGCAGTACAGTGGGACGATGGATCAACGCGCAGCAAAGCGCCAGCTTTTGTTTCATGCCACCTGACAGCTTACCGGCCCGCCTGTCTTTAAAGGGTTTGATCTGTTCATAGATGTCGCGGATCAGTCCATAATTTTCATCGATGCTGGTATGGAAGATCGTTGCAAAAAAGCGGAGGTTTTCTTCAACCGTCAGGTCCTGGTAAAGAGAGAAGCGGCCAGGCATGTAGCCTAATTTTTTGCGCAGCTGTTTGTAGTCTTTTACGACATGGCATCCCCCTATCAAAGCTTCTCCGCCATCGGGCAGGAGCAGGGTGGCCAGCATGCGGAAAAGCGATGTTTTGCCGGCGCCGTCCGGTCCGATGATACCAAACAGCTCTCCGGGTGCTACGTCAAAGGAAAGCTGGTTAACGGCCGTCAGTTCCCCTTTGCCCACCGGGTACTTTTTTGAAATATTTCTTACGCTGATCATACATTTCTCTTTTTACAGCTTTACTTCTGCCCACATCCCGATCTTCAGGTAACCATCGTTCTTTACACGGATCTTGACCGCATACACCAGGTTGGCCCTTTCTTCCTTTGTGGGAATACTCTTGGGTGTGAACTCTGCTTTGTCGGCTATCCAGGTGATCGTTCCCTTGTAGCTGCGGTAGCCCTTTGCGCCATTGTCGACCAGCACAGTCACTGCCTGGTTCAGCTTCAGCCCGGACAGCTGCGTGCCTGATACATATGCGCGCAGGTTGAGCTGAGAAAGATCGGCTATCTTATACAGGGCTTTGCCGTAGGCGGTGATCTCGCCTTCTTCTGCATAGCTCGTGAGTACGGTGCCGGGAAGCGGATTAACGATCTGCGACCGCGAGAGCTGTTCATCGAGGCGGGCCACCTGTTTTTGCAGGGGTGCCTGTTCGCTTAGCACACTCCGGTTTTGGGTGCCGGTATTGCTGCGCTGTACGGCAATTTGCTGCTGTGTAACCGTCATCTGTAACCGAAGCTGCTCTACCTGCGCATTGATGTCATCCAGCTGTTTACCGGTTGCTGCATCGGCTTTGAGGAGGCGTTCTGTGCGCGCCCTTTCCTGCAGGGCATGGTTGAGCCCTGATTGCTGCACGCGGAGCTGGTCCTGCAGCAGCCTGATCTGCGGGTTGATGTCCGCTGTTTTTTGCGACAGCGCCCGGATGCTGGCCTGCACCTGTTCCCGCTGCAGCGCTACATCCCGGCTGTCCACAGTGCCTACTACCTGCCCCTTCTGCAATACAGCACCTTCCTGTGCTGTGAACGATAAGAGCCGGCCGTTCAGTTCAGCGGAAACAATCACTTCATCGGCTTCAAAGTTGCCCGATGCATCAAAGTCTGCCTGTTTGGAATGGCAGGCATACAGGAGTATAACAAGGAAAAGAAAAAAGGAGGCTTTCATATAAGAGCTGTTTACAAGGTTCCGGCAACAAGGGCCCAATTTATTTTTGCCTGCAGCAGCTGAATCTGGTGGATGATCAGCTGCTGGCGGACTTCGTCTTCTGCATTGATCTCTTTGAGATAATCATTGGTGGTGATCACGGCATTTTCAAGCTGCGCTTTTGCCGCATCGCTGATTTGTTTGCGCAGTTGGATCAGCTTGCTGTCTGATGCCATCAGGGCTTCCGCCTTCCTGATCTCTGCTTCCTGCTGGCGCAGTTGTGCGGCCGTATTCAGCACAAAGGTTTGCTTTTGCAGATCGACCGCACGCTGGTTTGTTTCCAACAGCTTTTTGTCTTGCCGCACCGTATACAAACCGCCAAGCGACCAGTTGAGCCGCAGTCCGCCGATATAATATCCTTTCAAACTGTTGGAGAGAAAGTTCAGGGCGGGTCTTCCTGCCCCTGCCTGCACAAAGGCTGCAAGCCGCGGTCTGTTTTTGATGTCGGCCAGGCCTTTTTGTGCAGCCAGCAGTTTGAGCTGGTTGTTGTAAAGTCGAAGCTCCGGACGCGCCAACACACGGGTAGGGGTAGCAGCAGGGGCAGGGAGTTCCAGTTTGATGCTGTCGCTGAACGTAGTATCAAGCAGCACAGCCAGGGCATCCAGCAAACCTTTTCTGGTATGATAGATTTCGATGGCGCGTTGTTCTGTCTGCAGGGCCTGTGCTTCCAGCAGCAGGAGGTTGGAGCGCAGCACCGTTCCGTTTTCTACCTGCGGTTTTACTTTGCTGATGCCGGTGCGGACATCGTTCAGGAGCAGGTTTGTTTGCTTGAGCAATTCTTGCTGGTACAACACACCCAGGTAAAGCTGGCTGATCCGGTTCTTTAAACTGTATAATTCAACGTCTAGCTTGCTTTGTTCTACAGCGGAATTCGTTTGTTGTACGGCCCTTTGTTTCCTGAATTGCCCTCCATCATAAATAGACTGCGACAGGTCTGCATAGGCCTTGTACTGGTCTTTGCTGAGCAGGGGTGCTTTGAATCCTGGTAAGGACAAATCAAGCCGGGTTACGTCTGATTGGTAGGAGGCCTGGGCATAGGTGGCGAGTTGCGGCAGGCGGTTGGTGGCGGCAGTGCGGATCAGCAATTTTTCTGCTTCGGTGATCAGCTCTTTTCGTCTGCCCGCCGGGTAATGAAGGGCAGACAGATCAAATGCCTGTTGAATGCTGAGTGCGGAGAGGGATTGGGAAACTGCTGGCAGACTGAGCAGCAAGAGCAGCCCTCCTGCAAGGTTAACCAACTTGTTTAACCATCTGGTTAATGAACGCATAAAAAAAATTTAAGCTTTGATAGAGTAAATAATCATGCTGCACACTTCTTCACTTCTTTGCTCCATCAGGTGAAAAAAATCCTTGTTGCTCATGCCTGTTACAGTCTGGATCATCGGCCGCGCCAGAAATGGAAATATACAGAGCGATATAATGTTGAGCAGCAGTTGAACCGGGTTGGTTGGTTTGATGATGCCCTGCTTTATTTCCTGGTTGATCTGCGCAATGATTTTTTGGAAGGGGGGGTGTTTGCCATGCATCACTTTTTTGATAAAGCGCTGTGGATCCCGGTTTACCTCCTGTATGATAAACATAGGCACATAAGGTGTTTGTATGATCTGGCCGATGTACTCGGAACAAAACAGCTTGATCTTTTCAAAAAGCGGCTGGTCGCCATTGAGGATAGCAAATATCCGTGGCAAAAACTCATCTACCACCTGTACAAATATGGTATCAAACAGCTTTTCCTTGTTGCGGAAATAATAATGCAGCAGGGCCTTGTTGATGCCTGCATCATCGGCAATGTCCTGCATGCGGGCTCCTTCCAGTCCTCTGTCTAAAAATATTTTCCGGGCACTTGCTAAAATCCTGTCTTCCGTAGAACTGTCACGCTGCATTAACTAAATAGTTTAACCAATTGGTTAACAAAGGTAAGGAGAGTTTTTCATTGGAGAACAACCGGCTGTAATTTATTTGTGGTTGATTTTTCCTAAATTTTACCTGCCCCGTTTATTCCTGGTGCCTGCATCAACAAATTTTGATAACTTGTCTTTTTTACAAGCCAAGTTAACCTCGCTCAAAACTGTCGATTATGAAAGTCCTTGCTAATTGCCTGAACCTCTTGTTGTGTACTCTTTTCTTTGCGCTCTCCTGTTTTTCCCAGTATGCGCTGACGGATAAAATACCGACCGACCCGGCTGTAAAAGTGGGTAAGCTGCCGAATGGTCTTACCTATTACGTCCGCAGGAATGTAAAGCCTGCCAACAAGGTCCAGCTCAGGCTGGTCGTAAATGCGGGATCTGTACTGGAACAACCTGATCAGCAGGGCCTGGCACATCTGATGGAGCACATGAATTTCAACGGACTTCAGCATTTCCAGAAGAACGAGCTGGTAAGCTATCTGCAGTCTATCGGCGTAAAGTTCGGTGCCGACCTGAATGCGTATACCGGTTTTGATGAAACGGTTTATATCCTTCCGATACCAAGCGATGCGCCCGGAAAGATCGACTCCGGCTTCACCATTCTTGCCGACTGGGCGGGCAATGCTACCCTCGACACAGCTGAGATAAACAAAGAGCGCTATGTAGTGCTGGAAGAATCCCGCCTGGGCAAAGGTGCGGGTGAGCGGATGCGGAACAAGTATTTTCCTGTGCTGTTCAACAACTCGTTGTATGCTTCCCGCCTGCCTATCGGGATCGACAGCATCCTGCAACATACACCGACAGATGCACTGGTCAGATTTTACAAAACCTGGTATCGGCCTGACCTGATGGCCGTTGTGGTGGTAGGTGATATTGATCCTGCTGTGGCAGAGCAACAGATCATCAAGCATTTCAGCGCATTGAAAAACCCTGAACAGGAAACACCCCGGCCTTCCATCATACCCATTGCTGAAAGAAAGCAAAGTGTTGGCATGGTGCTGACAGACAGGGAGCAAACCGGCAATGTGTTGAATATTATCAATTATATAGAGCCGGCCAAACGCATTGATACCTGGGCCGCATACAGGGGTACCATCATTGAAAGTCTGTTCAATGAGATCATCAACGAAAGATTTGGGGAACTGCGCCAGTTGCCCGAGCCGCCGTTCCTGTATGCAGGTACTTATTTTGAAGATTTCCTGCGGGGGTACCGTTCGTTTTCAACCTATGTGAGTTTAAGTGATAAGCAATCGCCGAAAGCTGCCATAGATTCCGTAACCGGCGTTCTCGAGAGTGTGAAAAAATACGGGTTTCTGTCTACCGAGCTGGAAAGGGCCAAGAGCAACCTGTTGAACGCCTTTACAACGGAGTATACAGACAGGGATAAAACAGAATCAGCCAATCTGGTGTATGATTACATCAACAATTTCCTGATGCAGTCGCCTGCTGTAAGCATCGCCGACCGCTACGCTTTTGTAAAACAGGTATTGCCCGGCATTGCACTCGAAGAAGTAAATGCGCTGTCGAAAAAGATGGAAACGATGCAAGGAAAATTTGCCTTGCTGATGGCCCCGGAAAAGAATGCTGCACAATTGCCTTCCAATGCTGAATTGTTGAGCATACTGGATGCCGCACACAACATCCCTGCCAGGCCTTACCGGGAGAAGGTGGTAGCCAGTTCCCTGATGGACAAATCACCGGTATCCGGAAAAGTGGTCAAAGAAACAAAGAACGACGCTTTGGGTACAACCGATCTTACCCTCAGCAACGGCATCACCGTTACCCTCCGCCCCACCAGCTTTAAAAATGATGATATACAGATGGACGCATGGAGATGGGGCGGCAACCGCAAATACGGTCTGGCAGATAAATCGAATGCACAGTTTGCGGCTACCCTGGTCCGGGTGATGGGCGTAAAAAATCTCACACCCGTTGACCTGAACAAATTCTTATCGGGTAAAACGGTCAATACATTCCCGTATATCAATCCCTATGATGAAGGAATCGAAGGCTCATCGAGTGTAAAAGACTTTGTCACCTTTCTTCAACTGGTAAACCTGTATCTGACAGCACCGAGAAAAGATCCGCAATTATTTCAATCATTTGTTACTGCACAGAAAGGAAGCATTGAAAATCTAAAAGCCAATCCCCGGAACTTTTTCTATGATACCCTTTCCAAAATTACCTACAACAACAGCCCATGGGCCGGTGGCTTACCCAAAATATCGGACTATGAGCAGTTGAATCTCGACAGGTCATTCAATATCTACAAGGAAGTTTTCAGCAACCTGTACGGCATGCATTTTACCTTTGTCGGAAACATAGACATTCCTAAAGCAAAGCCCCTGCTGGAAACTTACCTGGGCAGTCTTCCCGCAAAGCAAAAAGAAAACAAGTTTACGGATGAAGGATTGAGGCCTGTCAAGGGTGTGGTAGAAGCTACCATCAACAAGGGCGCTGCGAACCAAAGCCAGTTGGTTATCAGCTTTACAGGGGATGCTCCGTTCAGCAACGAAGAAAATCTGAAGCTACGGGCGCTCCTTGATGTACTGAACATACACATCGTAGAAAAGCTGCGGGAAGAAATGAGCGGCATTTACACAGGTGGTGTGAGCGGGGGCATCATTAACCGGCCTTACCCTCATTACTCCCTGACTGCTACGCTGCCATGCGGACCGGAAAACGTAGACAAGCTTTCCAAAGCTTTTTTTGAACTGGTCAAAGAAGCCCAGGACAAGGGGGTTAATCAGAAGGATCTGGACAAAGTAAAAGAAACGCTGAAAAAGCAAAACGATGACCAGATGGTTCAAAATGGTTATTGGCTGCAAAGCCTGAGCAGGGCCTGGATAGAAAAAACCGACCCTTCCTGGATCCTGGATTATCCCAAAAAGGTGAGCGCTTTAACCGTCAATGACCTGCAGCAAGCCGCCAAAAAGTATTTCAATATGAACAACTATGTAAAGGCCGTGCTGATGCCGGAAACAGCGAACCCTGCGGGCGGATCAAAAAAAGCGTTTTAACCGGTTGAGCCATATGAGATGGAAACCTTTCCAGCGCTTCCTGGCAAGCTGGGAGGGACAGGACATGCAAGAGGTTTTTAAAAAATAAATCGTTGTAAACTCTCCTATGGCCAAACTAGCTGCTGATACATTAAAACGGACATTGCGCCCGATTCATCTCTGGGCCATTGCGGTTGGACTGGTCATTTCGGGTGAATACTTTGGCTGGAATTATGGCTGGGGTGTATCAGGTACCATCGGCTTTCTGGTGGCTACGCTGATTATAACGGTGATGTACGTGTGCTTTATCTTCAGCTACACCGAGCTTACCACATCCATTCCCCACGCGGGCGGCGCTTTTGCTTATGCCTACCGGGCCATGGGACCGCTGGGCGGACTGATCGCCGGTTATGCTACGTTAATCGATTTCTTGCTGGCTACACCTGCCATTGCATTTGCCCTGGGAAGTTACCTGCATTTTTTGATCCCTTCGGTGCCGGTACTGGGCTCAGCGCTTTTCTTTAATGTGGTGTTTATTATGCTGAACATTTCCGGGATAAAAGAGTCGGCGCAGTTCTCTGTCTTTATCACTATCCTGGCAGTGGCGGAACTCCTGCTGTTTATGGGGATTATCGGGCCGCATTTCAAGCCTTCCCTTTACCTGCGCAATCCCCTGCCGTTTGGATGGCAGGGCATATTTGCCGCACTGCCTTATGCCGTCTGGTTTTACCTGGCGATCGAAGGGGTGGCCATGGTAGCGGAAGAAGTAAAAGACCCGGTAAAAAATATTCCCAAAGGATATATCTCTGGGTTGGCTACCCTGGCTTTCCTGGCGCTGGGTGTGATGATCCTCACGGGCGGCATCACAGACTGGCGCAGGCTCAGCAACATCGATTATCCACTGCCTGAAGCCATTGCCCTTGTGTTGGGAAGAGACAACGGGCTCACGAAATTGTTTTCAAGCATCGGCTTGTTTGGCCTGATCGCTTCTTTTCATGGCACCATCCTGGCTTCATCACGGCAGGTGTTTGCCATGGCCCGCAGCGGGTATCTGCCCCGGGGTTTGTCGCTTGTTCACCGCCGCTTTAAAACGCCGCATTGGGCTATCTTGGCAAGCGGTGTGATCAGCTTTGCTGCCCTGTTTACCGGAACTACAAGCCAGGTTATTGTGTTATCGGTGATGGGAGCGGTGCTGATGTATATCATGAGCATGATCAGCCTGTTTATCCTGCGCCGCAAAGAGCCGGAACTGGTGCGTCCTTTCCGGGCACCGTTCTATCCTTTCTTTCCTGCCCTGGCCCTGGTGCTGGCCGTCGTGTGTTTGGCTGCCATGATCTATTATAATCTTATTTTAAGCTGCATCTTTTTTGCTGGTTTGCTGATCGCCGGTCTGGTGCTCTTTGCGACCGGAAAGCATCGGATGGAAATAGAAGACGATGCCTTGCTGGAAAAAAGGGTGGCGGTAACAATCCCCGATTAATATGGCTTACCGGCATACAATCGATCAAAAAACATATCAGTTCGCAGATCTGAAAGAACTGCTGGCCAGGGCGACTCCCTTGCGGAGCGGCGATGCACTGGCCGGACTGGCCGCTACCAGCTATGAAGAACGGGTCGCTGCACAAATGGCGCTGGCCGAGCTGCCCCTGAAAACCTTTTTGCAGGAAGCCGTGGTGCCTTATGAAGAAGACGAGATTACCCGTTTGATCATAGACAGCCACAACACAGCGGCATTCAGTTCTGTCAGCCATCTAACGGTGGGAGATTGGCGTGATTGGTTGCTGGCAGACGAAGTGGACGGAACAGTCTTAAGCAATCTGAAATGGGGCATCACCCCGGAGATGGCGGCTGCCGTTTCCAAGCTGATGCGAAACCAGGACCTGATTGCCGTCGCCAAGAAATGTGAAGTCGTTACGCGTTTCCGCAACACCATCGGACTAAGGGGCCGCTTCTCTACCCGGCTGCAACCCAATCATCCGACCGATGATGCCAAAGGCATTGCGGCCAGCATCATCGATGGTTTGTTGTATGGCAGCGGCGATGCGGTGATCGGCATCAATCCTGCAGGCGACAGTCCGGCCCATGTGTTGCACCTGCTGCAGCTGCTTGACTCCCTGCGCGAACAATTCAGCATACCTACCCAATCATGCGTGCTTTGTCATCTTACAACCACGCTTGAACTGATCCGGAGCCATGCGCCTGTAGATCTGTGTTTTCAGTCTGTCGGTGGTACAGCGCAAACCAACCGGAGCTTTGGTATCAGTCTTTCCCTGCTCGACGAAGCCTGGGATGCCACCGGATCGCTCCGGCGCGGTACGGTCGGAGACAACAGGATGTATTTTGAAACAGGGCAGGGGAGTGCCTTGTCTGCCAATGCGCACGGGGGCGTTGATCAGCAAACCTGTGAAGCAAGGGCTTATGCTGTGGCCCGCAAATACGAACCCCTTCTCGTAAATACCGTGGTTGGTTTTATCGGACCTGAATATTTGTATGACGGAAAGCAGATCATCCGGGCAGCGCTGGAAGACCATTTTTGCGGCAAGCTGCTGGGCCTCCCGATGGGTGTGGATATTTGCTATACCAACCACGCCGAGGCCGACCAGGATGATATGGACAACCTGCTCACCCTGCTGGGTGTTGCCGGCTGTAATTTTATCATGGGTATTCCGGGTTCGGACGATATTATGCTGAACTACCAGTCCACCTCTTTCCATGATGCCTTGTATATCAGAAAGCTGCTCGGGCTTCGGCCGGCGCCGGAGTTTGAGCAATGGCTGCTGGCACAGGGTATTGCGGATGGAACAGGAAAGCTGGTGCACACAGCAGCCGTAAACAGGTTGATGCACCACATTGATTAACCCGCGTATTGCAAGTGTTACCTGTATGAACAAGCATGATCCCTGGGAACCGCTCAAACAATTTACTGCTGCCCGCATTGCCATGGGCAGGGCCGGCAGCAGCATTCCCGTATCCAACCTGCTCCAGTTTAATGTAGCGCATGCCCATGCCCGTGATGCAGTCTATTCCGTATTGGACAGGGAAGTGCTGGTAGAAGGGCTTGAACAATCCGGCCTGCCCCTGTTGCAGGTGCACAGCCAGGCCCGCAACCGGCAGGAATACCTGCAACGCCCTGATCTGGGCCGGCTTTTGGATGAACGCTCGCTGGAAATCCTTAACCAACATGCAGGAACACCCTGCGATGTAAGCCTGGTTGTTGCAGATGGCTTGTCAGCCCGGGCAGTGAATGCACACGCTGTTGCCGTGCTTGAAGTATTGACTGCAATGCTGCAGGCAGCCGGTCACACGCTGGCTCCTGTCTGCCTGGCAACCCAGGCACGCGTAGCCCTTGCTGATCCGCTTGCACATGCCCTGCATGCCCGTCTATCCATTATCCTGATCGGGGAACGGCCAGGCCTAAGCGCTGCAGACAGCCTGGGCGCTTACATCACTTACGCCCCCCGCCCGGGCCTCACCGACGAATCACGCAACTGCATCTCTAACATCCGCCCCCAAGGTTTGCCGTATCAACCCGCTGCCCATCGTATATTTTACCTGGTGCAGGAAGCCTTGAGGAGAGGGTTGTCCGGGGTGGGGTTGAAGGATAATAGTCTGAACCAGGATAGTCTTGAACCATGATTCACAATCTCGACAACCAATCCTATAATCCTGGTTCAGACTAGAACTTCGCTGAAAACCCTACACCCAGCAATTGGCGGAGTTGCCAGCGGGCGATGGCGTCGTCATCGTAGAGCAGGTCGAGGGTGATGTTGGCAGAGAGGAAGCGGTTGACCTTGAGGGCGAATACGTTGGTCCAGTATACGTCTACATTCTGGGGTTTGCTTTTGTAGTTGGAAAACAAGTCGAGCCGCGACTTGTATACGACGTTTTTGGCAATTTCCTTGTTGAAATCTGCTGATAAAAAAGCGCCCAATTCATTCCGCGATTTTTTACCGGTGTCAACACCATAGGCGCCTTTGGATGAAAGAAAGTTGTCCTGGACGATGACCCAGCGTTGGGTGATAGGTGATACAAAGACCGAAACAAAATCTGCCGGCTTGTAGTTGAAACCAAGGGAAAGTAGAACGTATGCAGGTGCCAGGAAGGTAGACGTTTTTGTGCGTGGCTGTGCACCGCTTGCATTTTTTGCTTCGTACTCAAAACCCGGACTAAATTGCGAGCGGAAATTAAACAGTCCGGCCATGCTCAATTTTTTGTGCAGCGTATAGCCATATTTTGAAACAAGATCGATGCGGTCATCGCTCTTGCGGGTGCCCAGGCTGGTTGTATTGATGACTCCGTATCCGAGATCCAGGGTGTTGTCCCAGGAATGCCTGTCTTTTTTGTAGTAAGCATACAGGTTCAGATAAGACACAACAGAAAAAGTCGATTTGTCTCCGCCACCCTGCCAGTTGCTCAAGGCGCCCTGCGCCAGGTTGAAGGTGATCAGTCCACCCTTTTTCCAGCGTGCAGGAATGGTGTCTGCAGCATCTTTTTTTATCTGCTTGGAAGCGGCTTCCTTGAGTTCTTTTACAGTGGCGTCTTGTGTGCGGGCAGCTAAGCATAGGAGCATGCCCATGAGAAAAAAGATAAGCTGTTTCATTTGGTTGAGTTGGACAAATGTAAAAACAGCCCGCTATATATCGGTTCCAATTAACAAAAAAGCACCCGGTATTTGAACGCCGGGTGCCTTTGTATATGATCTACTATTTTACCGGTCCCTGGCTTACCTGCTTTCCTGCCTTGTACACGGCTTCTATCGTGCGCGTGTTCCTGATGTCATCAACCGGGTTCTTGCTTAAAACAATCATATCAGCTGTCTTCCCTTTCTCCAATGTGCCATAGCTTTTATCGATCTTCAGCAGCTGTGCTGCACTTCGCGTAGCAGCTCCCATGGCTTGCAGCGGGGTAAGGCCGGCTTGTACCAGCAGTTCCAGTTCTAGGTGTTCGGAAAAGCCCTGTGTACGCACGGGGGAAGCGCCCGAATCGGTACCCAATGCTACCAGGATGCCGGCGGCATAGAGCTTTTTTACGTTGAGCAGCGCATGCTGAAGGGCAAGGCCGTTCTTGGCATATTGCGGCGAATTTTTAATGTCGTTCTGGTATTTTTCAGACGTGATCAATTCATAAGCACCGGGTTCCAGCGAGGCCTTGAAAAAAGCATCATCGGCCCAGGCAGGTTTGTTTGCATATACATAGGCATACTCATCGAGTGTGAGCGTGGGAATGTAGGCGACTTTTTTGGCTTTCATCTGTTGGATGAGCGCATCATCTATCACACTGTCGCGGATGCTGTGGGCGAACAGGTCAATGCCATCGGCTACCAGCTGGCGGGCATCGGCCAGGTAGTATACGTGGGCAGCTACCCGCAGGCCCCGCTTATGTGCTTCCTGGATAATGGTTTTATAAACAGCCGGGTCCATCTTTTTAAACCGCCCATTGAAATTGTCTATCCACATTTTTACAACCGAAGGCCTGAGCCTGGCCAGACTGTCCATCTGTGCCGGCACCTGGCTCGCGCTCACGGGCCGGTACACATTGTCCATCCCCATCTCTGCCGGCGGACCACCTCCCGGTGTACCAAATCCGTATCCGGCCGAGTAGATGCGGGCGCCCGGCAACAATCCCTTTTGGGAGGAATCACGCAGGCCGCCTGCAAACAGGAGGGGCCGGTCAGTTCCCATCACCTGGATCGTATTCACGCCGTAAGTTTCATATTTTCTGAGCTGCGACAGTACATTGTCGCGGGTATAGTTGGCTGCAGTAGTCGTTGTGCCTTTAAGGGTGCCAATATGCACATGGGTGCTGATGAGCGAAGGCATGAGGGTTTTGCCACTGAGGTCAACGACCTGTGCGCCGGCAGCCTGCAGGTTGCGTCCTATTGCTGCAATGATGCCATCCCGCACCAGCAGGTCGGTGTTGGTTGCCGGGTTGCCGCCATTGCCGTCGATGATGGTGGCATTTTTGAAGAGGGTGCTGCCGGCGGCCGTCTTCTTTTTTGCATGCGTAAATATGACCAGTACAATGACTGCTGCAAACAGGTATGCGGAGAGCCGGAATAAATTTTTCATATGCGATCTTTTGAAAAACAACCATAACATCCCTGCCAGCAAAATGGCTTCCTGCATTTTATTGCCATTGATGTTGTATGATGTTAACAGAGATCAGGTGTACAGGAAATCACAAAAGGGATTTCCTGTACACCTGATCTCTTTATAAATGTACTGAACTATTTCTTATTGGTACGGCTGCTTATCAATCGCATGCAGTTTTATTTATAGGCAATCAACGCGCTGGTAGGGCCTGTCAGGTGCATGGCCTCCACACGGGTAAAGCCTGCTTCCCCAGTCCATTCAATGAATTCAGCTTTGGTGTAATCAAACCCGCCTTCTGTTTCAATAAGCATGTTGAGCGACATCATCAGTCCGAAAGCATTTTCCCTGCGTTCATCATCGATGATGTTTTCAATCACTACAAAAGCGCCTCCCTGGGGCAGGGCTTCATAGGCTTTGCTGATAAGCATCTTCTTGGTTTCCAGATCCCAGTCGTGCAGGATATTGCCCATCGTGATCAGATCGGCTTTGGGAAACGGATCGCGAAAGAAATCACCGGATGCAATGCTGACCTTGTCTTGCACACCCATTGCGTCGATCTGTCTTTGTGCGATGGGAGCTACCGGTGCCAGGTCGAAGCTGACAGATTGCATGTGCGGCTGGTGAACAACGATCTGGGAAGAGAGGATGCCGCTGCAACCACCTATATCACAGTGGGTTTTGTAACCGGCAAAGTTGAATTTCTTTGAAAAGGCAATAAAGTTTCCCAGCTGAACGCCGGTCATGCCGTCCATGAACAATTCCAATCTTTTTTCATCGGCGTACAGGGTTTCGAATAAAGGTTCACTGCCGTCTTTTGCTTCATTCTGGGGTTTACCCGTTTTCAATGCTTCTTCCAGGTTGTTCCAGAAAGGATAAAGGCGGTTGTTTGCCATCGTCAGGATGCCGCCTACATAAGAAGGCTTCTTTCTATCCAGAAATATTTCTGTTTCAAGCGTATTGCAGTACAAGGCATTTTCTCCCTTGCCTTCGCGGTACAGGAAGCGCAGGGCAACCAAGGTATCCAGAAAGTCGTACAAGCCTCTGTTCTGCAGGCCAAGCTTTGCGCTGATTTCTTCCGCTGTTTGAGAGCCATCACCAAGCACGGTGAACAGGTCAAGGTTGACGGCCGTGAGCAGGACTTTTGATGACCAGAAGGCCAGTCCTGTTTGCAGGATGGCGGCCGGACTGATAACGGGTGCTTTTACGCTGGTAGGGATTTGGGGGTGTGTTGTTGTCATGTTATGGTTTTGTATTTGGGGGTGAGAAGAGGAATAACCCTGGCTGCGGTTATCCTCTTTCGTAGTGCTAAAATAGGATGGCGGTAAGCGGAAAAAAGCATCGACGTCATCAACGGGGCTATCCGGGTAATGAACAGGAATAATCAATTCATGAACGGATGGGAAAGTACAAGCCAGGCAGATAAATCATAGACCTATCTGCCTGGAATAGGGAGCTGGTCTTTGTTCCAGCTGTACACACAGGTTGGGTGTTTTTGTCAGTTGGTGTACGCTCTCTTCAGTGAGATAAAGTTCCTTACAGGATTACATGAAAACCCACACCCAGATAACCCAGGTTGGTGTTCTGCAGCCCTGTGGAAGCTGTAAACCTTTGCTGGTCATTATTTGAGCGTGTATAGCTGATAGAAAGGAGGCTGGGGATGAGCAGTTCTGCCTGCAGTTTTTTGAACAAGTTGTAAGAAATACCAGGCGTAAAATATAGCTGGCCACCGTGTTCAGTGTAGATCGATTTAAAACCATTTGAAGCAAACAATTCACTTTGGTGCATGCCGGTGTATGAAAGCGTTCCTTCGCCGAAAATATAAAGGTCTTTGAATAGCTGCTTATACCTTCTGTAAAATACGCCTGCACTGTACTGTTTCACTTTCTTGTCGGCAATTGAACTTCCGGTGCCGGTTGTGTAAGGAAAGTTGCTACGGGATGGAGCATAGGAAGCGATCAAGCCAAAGGCAGCATTTTCTTTTACAGCCTTGCCTGCCGAAATGCTGAAAGAACCCGACTTGCTTACATCGTTGTTGTTGGGCACGGCGGCATTTAAACTGGAATATCTGTTGTAGGTGAGTTGCCCGCCCAGCAAAACGGCTCCTTTTTTAATTTGCGCATTTGCTACGATGCTTGCACAGAGCAACAGGAAAAGAGATAAAATTCTGATCATAAAATAGGTTTGCCTGCAAAGACAATAAAAAACCGGTGGCCTGTGTTAAGAAAACCTTATTGTTGAACGGCAGTATAGCATTTCTCTTTTCCTGAAAAAGAGCGAGGATTGGCTTTCGGGGTCTGTTGTTCTCTAAAGCCTGAAAATTTCTTGGAAACCGGCTTGTAAAAAGGGCCATACCGGCAAGGTTGAGATCAGCCTGATGTCATCCGGCAAGGTTGATTCATTGTCCAGAAAGCGGAAGATGCGGTGAGGGGGATTTTTTTTGAACAGCTCGGAGAAGATAGTAGCGCCGGCTGCTTTTTGGGTAGCGAGCACATTCAGCAGCACGCTGTCGTAAAAGCGATAGCGCAGGGAAGGGGAGGAGGGTTGAAGCAGGCCGCCAGACAAGCCGTTCAGGAGGGCACCGGTACTTTTTTGAATAAAACGGAATGTGTACCCGCTTGATGCTTTGGTTTGTCCGCCGGCAGTTCCGATCCGGATGATATTGCCCTGCCGGACAGGAAAGCGGTAATTGGTCATCGGAATGACCCCAAATTCTTTTTCCACCACCTGATAATCAGGGCAGTGAAGAAAATTTTTGATGTAATCTTTTAATCCTTCATCATACTGGTGGGGCAAAAGCAGGTCTTCTGTAAACAGGGTATATTCTACAAGCGCCTCGGTGGTTGAGAAGGGCATCACATACACAAACGTGGTTCCATGCCGTTGTGCTACCCTGAAGTCCATCAACGTAGCTTCCTGCGGATTAAAGTGGGGTTCTGCGGTTTTAATGATCCAGCCTTTGAAGTGCTGCTGCAGAAAATGTTCCCGGTTCTTGAGAACAGGTTGCGTGTAGATGCTGCTGAAGATTTTATCCGCTGTTATCTTGCGGTTGTCAAGGCAAAGCCCTGTTTCTCCGCCGCGGCTGTACATGCCTGTTATATCGCCATAAGCAACTGTAATTTCCTTTTGTTCTTCAATGATGTCGAAGCAATATTTGTAAAAATCTATCCCCCGGATCATCTTATAAGCATAAGGAGAGACGTTTAGCAGGCGGGAAAAATTTTCTCCGTGATACCAAAGCCGGTTCCATTTCCGGAAAACAATTTCCTCAAACGGGCCCTCACCTTGTTCCCAAAAACACCAGGTGCGGTCGTTCAGGGTCTTTGGCGCCTTGTCGATCAGCAGGATCTTTTTGTGGGAGGAAAGACCAGCGCGGGTCAGCTGCACAAGCAGGCTAAGTCCGGCTGCTCCGGCACCTGCAATGATATAGTCGTAGTGGGGGGACTGGGCGCTCATACAATGGGCTTGCCTGATAAGCACATACACATACTATTTTGTTGAAAGCCTTGCTGCCGGCTGCATACGGGCCTTGTCTCTTTTTACTTTTTCCCAGTACCTGCGGTGAACCATCAGCATGCCAAAGGATTCTCCTTCTTCCTTGCTCAAATGTTTGTGGTGCATTTTGTGCGCCCAACGGATGGTACGCACATAGGTGTTCTTGCTGTGGGTAAGAAGCCGGAAGCGCTGGTGAATAATGATATCATGCACCAGAAAATAAGCAAAGCCATAGGCCATCACACCAAAGCCGATGGCTTGCAGCCAGTATATGGGGACCAGGGTACCTATTAAAATGCTCAGGAAACTGGGTATTGCAAAGATGACGAAGAATGCATCGTTCTTTTCAAAAAAGCCGGGGCGCTTGTTGTGATGGTCTTCGTGCAGGTACCACAAAAAACCATGCATCACATATTTATGCGTTAGCCAGGTAATACCTTCCATGAGCAGGAAAACGCCGGTTACAATAGATAAATATACGAGCCAGTGCATAAAAAAAATTTGAGTAACAGGTTACACCCTTGTTTGCAGTTGCTGCTTTGCAAGCTCTTCTTCTTCGGCCCATTTCCTTACCAGGGGAAAAGCGATGCGGAACCAGGCTGTGTATTTCTGTGCATGGCTGTTGAGCGAAGAAGCAATTTCATCCATGCGTTTGTAACAATAGTCGTGTACCTCTTCTCCATTCGGATAAATAGGACCGTCAAAGATGCCTGTATACACATGGTCGTATTCGTGTTCCGTTAAGCCGTTGTCGAATTCGGAACGGTAAACAAAATCAAATACTTTTTTTAGCGGCGTTTGAAAACCCATTTCTTCTGCAAGCCTCCGCCGGGCTGCTGCACCTGTTTCTTCTCCGGGCAGGGGATGGCTGCAACAGGCATTGGTCCACAAGCCACCACTGTGATATTTTTTCAGTGCCCTTTGCTGCAGCAGCATTTCTCCTTTGCTGTTGAAGATAAAAACACTGAAAGCCCGGTGCAGGACTGCGTTGCGGTGAGCAGCCATTTTTTCCATGGTGCCGATCTGCTCATCTGCTTCATTAACCAAAACTACTTCCGTCAAGCTATGTGTATGTTTGTATGTAAAAATAGTATACGGACCGGGCCGATACGGTCTCTCAGATCAAATTTAGCTGATTCTTTACACCTGCCCTTACAATGATAAGGGCTTTTCTGTAATTGGGTATCCGGACGCGTTCTTCCAGAATGCGGGAAGGCTGCATTTGTTTGATCTTATGAAAAAGCGACAGATAATATTTGTACGCTACGTATACCCCAAACCTGGCTTTGATGGGCAATTTCATGATGCCTTTGTAAGCTTCGTCAAAATCATGCTGGATGTTTTCTTCTATTTCCTGTTTTTCGCAGGGCGTAAAATTGGTGAAATCACAGCCGGGAAAATACACCCGGTTTAAACCGGAAAAATCAGACCGCACATCACGCAGGAAATTGACCTTCTGAAACGCCGCACCCAGGGAGCGCGCAGATGCTTTTAACCTGCTGCACAGATCTTTGTTGCCTTCGCAAAAAATGCAAAGACACATCAGCCCGACAACTTCTGCAGAGCCGTATATGTATTCGTTGTACTCTTCATCACTGTATGTCTTTTTCTCCAGGTCCATTTCCATGCTCCGGAAGAAGGCTTCAATCAATTCGTGTTCAATGCCGTACTGGTTAACCGTGAGCTGAAAGCTGTGCAGGATAGGGTTCAGGCTCAGGCCTCTTTTGATCCCGTCATAAGTTTGCTTTTTAAATTCAGCCAACAGAAGGGCTTTGTCATAAGCATGAAAAGTATCTACGATCTCATCTGCAAACCGTACAAATCCATAAATATTATGGATGGGTTTGCGAAGGTCGGCATGCAGTAAATTGATGGCAGAAGAAAAAGACGTGCTGTATTCTTCTGTTGTGATCTTGCTGCATTTCTGACTAACAGTGTGGAACAACTCCATCATACTGCGTGAATTTTTAATGTACTTTGTGTAAAGTTTTCCCTCCAATCATCTACATGCAACCCCTTACGCCTAACAGCCACTAACAACATTGGTTGAATCTGACCTTAAAAAAATATAGATCACTTGTATCCCTGTTTCTTTGTTGAGCGTTTTGACGGCAAAAAGACGCATACTGTCAACAAAGATCGATTAATAATATTTCAACACTTCTTTTGCCACCACTTCACCACTGATGAGCGATGGCGGAACACCCGGACCCGGCACTGTCAACTGCCCGGTAAAGAACAGGTTATCCAGTTTCTTGCTGCGGCAGGAAGGCTTGAGCACAGCTGTCTGCAACAAGGTATTGGCCAGTCCGTAAGCATTTCCTTTAAACGAATTGTATTCATATACAAAATCGCGGCCGGAAAAAGAATGCTTGTATACAATAGCGTCTTTGATCGATTGCCCGATGTGCTTTTCCATTCTGGTAACAATGGAATTAAAATACTTTTCTTTCAACGCTTCATCATCGCCGCTCAAGCCGGCAGCTACGGGTATGAGGAAAAATAAATTTTCGCAGCCGGGGGGTGCTACCGATGCATCCGTAACTGAAGGCGTGCTTACATAAAAAAGAGGTTCTTCCGGCCATTGCGGATGGGTATAGATTTCCTGTGCATGCTGTTCAAATGGAACGTCAAAAAACAGGGAATGATGTTGTACGCCCTGAAGCCGCTTGTTCAGGCCTACATAATACAAAAGACAAGAGGGGGCCATGACCCGTTTGTTCCAGTAAGCTGCCGTGTATGATCTGTTTCTTTGTGGCAGCAGGGCTGTTTCTACAAAATGGTAATCGGCCCCGCCAATTACCACATCAGCCGGGTACTCGGTAAATTTTTGTGTGCCGTTTCCAACCGACTCGCTCATCACGGTGGTGGCTATGCGTTTATGGGTAGCGATCTGGTATACATTTTCGTTGAAATGAAACTGCACACCCATTTCCTGCGCCAGCTCAACCATGGCTTTTACTATGCTGTACATACCGCCCTCCGGATACCAGGTCCCGCCCACTATATCAGCATAGTTCATCAAACTGTACAGGGCAGGGGTATCTTCGGGCAGGGCACCCAGAAAGAGGACGGGAAACTCCAGGATCTGCTGCAGACGGGGATGATAAAAATATTTCCTGATATGCTTTTTCATGGAAGTAAACACATCCAGCTTAAAGATGCCTTTGATCACGGCCGGATCAAGAAATTCCTTGAAAGACAAACCTGGTTTAAACACGAGGTTTTGCATACCGGTTTTATACTTGTATGCAGCTTCTGCCAGGAAACGGTCCAGCTGCCCGGCTGCACCGGGTTCAATCTGCTCAAACAATCTTTTAATTTCGGGTATACCGGCAGGTATATCCACTGCCCCGTCCTGGTAATAAATGCGGTAAGAAGGGTTTAGCCGCTGCAGGCTGTAGTAATCAGCTACCTGCTTGCCAAACTGGGCAAAATACCTTTCAAATACATCGGGCATCCAGTACCAGCTCGGCCCCATATCAAATACAAACCCGTTGCGCCGGAGCTGGCGGGCACGGCCGCCGGCAGTTGCATGTTTTTCCAGCACATGTACCTCCCAGCCTTCCTTTGCCATATGCGTTGCAGCACTCAGCCCGGCAAATCCAGCCCCTATAACAACTACTTTTTTTGATGACATTGATCCGGCTATATTAAATAAAAAAGGTTTGCAAAGATGAAAGTGCAAACCAATTTACAGATAAGAACGGTAGAAACAGCTGTCTGTTAAAAACGCTGAATTTGAGCCTTGAGCAATTTACGGGCAAAGTGAATGCGGCTTTTAATGGTGCCCAGGGGCTCATGCAGCATATCTGCAATTTCGTGGTATTTAAAGCCGTCAAAATAAAGTAAGAAAGGGTTGCGGAAAATCTCCGGCAGGGCATGAATAGCTGCATTGATGTCTTTCAGCTTCAGGTTGCCTTCCGCTTCGTTGGATGCGACCGCCTGGTTGTAGTTCAGCAGAAAATCGTTCGGCGTGCTGTCGAAAATGGTGTGCTGCTTTGCTCTCCGGCGATAGTTGTTGATAAAAATGTTGCGCATGATCGTATACAACCACGCTTTGATGTTGGTGCCAACGTTGTACTTGTCCTTGTTAGCCAAAGCCCTGTAAAGCGTCTCTTGGTATAAATCCTGTGCTGCTTCATTGTCCCTGGTCAACGTAATGGCGAAGGGTTTTAAGAACTCCGCATTTGTAACCAGCAGTTGATTAAAATCGAAGGCCATATTAATTGTTTAAATAAGTGTATCCCAAAATTAAACAAAAAAACTGGAAAAAACGGCAATATTTTACTAAATAAATGTTACGACAACAGATTTCTCTCTGTCATCAACGCATTGATTATCAATAAAAAAGGAAATTACATGCGGGCAACGAAGTCCATAAAGTCGGTTAGCGACCGGCAAACGGTGATAGAAGAAGGCATTTTTTTCTTGTAGTTGAAGACGATCTGTCCGGAAATGACGACAGAGCAGGCCGGAAAGTGATTGTGGAGGTGGGAAAGAAATTTGTCAAAGTTGAAATTGCTGGCCACCGTTGTAAGATGGGTATATACAAAATCAGGTTTTTTGACGGCTGCTACCAGTTCCAGGTCTTTCATGGGTACATTGGCGCCCAGGTACAGCACTTTGATGCCTTTGCATTTAAGCAGGTAATGAATGTAAAGCAAGCCCAGCTCGTGGTACTCGCCTTCGGGGAGGTAAAGCAGGACTGTTTTTGCGGTTGCCAGGTGGGTAAAAGCGCCTTCAATGCCTACGATCAGCTTTTGACGCACAATGTTGGTAACCAGGTGTTCCTGTGCCGGGTGCACGTGGTTGGCGAGCCAGAGAATACCGATTTTTTCCAGGAAGGGAAAAATGACCTGGGTGATCACCTTATCAATCCCTTTCGCTGCCACATAGTGATTCAGCGTGGCTTCCAGCTTTTCTATGTCCATGTCGATGGTTAGCTGCAGCAGCTCGTTGATGATCCTTTCCTGCTGTGCCTGGGAGTTGGAAAGGGAAACAAGCTTTTCCGTCAGCTCATCAGGACGCATCTTATTGATGTGGGAGATCTTGTAGCCATATTTGTTGAGCAGCGCGATGTTCAGCACGATCTTCAGCTCTTCGTTGGTGTAATAGCGTATGTTGGTGCTGGTACGCTGGGGCTTCAGGAATGAATAGCGCTGTTCCCATACTCGGATCGTATGGGCTTTGATACCAGAGAGGTTTTCCAGTTCTTTTATGGTAAAAGCGTCCATAGAAGAGGTATTACAATTTAAGCAGCGGAATGTTTACAGGAGAAAAGGCATGAAATGGCCGTCAGTCACTGGCTACTAACCATGATAGACACTTGCTACAGGGAATGATTCATGATACCTCCTGTATCCAACAAGCGTTGTACGGTGGTCATCAGGCCGGAACCGGCGTTTTGCAGGGCTTCCAGGTGGCGCTGATGGTGAAGGTCCGTACCCAGCAGGCCAACATAATTTTTCTTCACCAGGTAATGCGCCAGCTCGGTTACTCCTTTGCCATAGTAGGGGGTGAGGGAAAGCAGGTTTACCTGAAAAATGCAGCCCAGGTCTTTCAGCTCATCATAAAAACCTTTGCTGCTGCTGAGATACAGGTAGCGTTCAGGATGGGCCAGTACAGGCTGATATCCCTTGATCTGGAGCTTGAAAAGAATTTCTTTGAGGTTGAACGGACTGCTGATAAAGGAAAACTCGATCAGCACCAGGTTGTTCTTCAGGGTAAGAAGGGGCGTATCGGAGTCCAGCAGCTGAACAAAATGTTCGTCCAGGTAATATTCAGCGGCTGCATGGATGGTGATGGGAACACCCTGGCTTTTGAGCGTTGACTGAAGGGTGTTGTAAGCAGCCTGGATAGATTCCTGTGTGTTGCGGTAGATGTCCCACATCACGTGGGGCGTGGTAATCAGCTTTTTGTAACCCAGTTCTGCCATGCCGCGGATCAGCTGCAGGGATACTTCGGGAGAGGGTGAACCGTCGTCTATACCCGGAAGCAGGTGGGAGTGCATATCGGTTGATATGCCACTTAGATCAGCGACTAACTTTTTTTTTTCTGAAAAAATTGAAACATAGCAGAAGCAATGTGCAGCGCTCTACGCGGGCACTGCTTGTTTTTCTTTGAATTCTTCGTACACCCCTCTGATTCCTTCTTCCAAACCGATTTTGGCTTTCCAGCCCAGTTCATGGAGTTTGCTTACATCCATCAGCTTGCGGGGTGTGCCATCGGGTTTGCTCAGGTCGTGCCGGATCTCACCGGTATAACCCGTTATCTCTTTCACGAGTAAAGCTAGGTCTTTTATGGAAATATCTTCACCTACCCCGATATTTAAAAAACCCTTTTCATCAAAATTTTCCATGAGGAACACGCAGGCATCAGCCAGGTCATCGGCATGCAGGAATTCGCGGCGGGGTTCGCCCGTTCCCCAGATGGTAACGGCTTCTTCGCCGTTCACCTTTGCTTCATGAAACTTGCGGATCAGCGCAGGCAGTACATGCGAGTTGTGGAGGTCGTAATTGTCGTTCGGACCGTAGAGGTTGGTGGGCATTACAGAGATAAAGTTGCAGTTGTATTGCTCTCTGTATGCATCGCACATTTTTATACCGGCAATTTTTGCGATGGCGTATGGTTCGTTGGTAGGCTCCAGCAAACCAGTGAGCAGGTATTCTTCCTTCAGGGGCTGGGGAGCCAGCTTGGGATAGATACAGGAAGAACCCAGGAACAGGAGTTTTTTGACCTCGTGTTTATGGGAGGCGCCAATGATATTGTTTTGGATAGCCAGGTTGTCGTAAATAAAATCGGCTTTGTACTGGTTGTTAGCCAGGATACCGCCTACTTTGGCGGCTGCCAGTACAACATAGTCAGGCTTTTCGGCAGCAAAAAGATCAAACACGGCCTTTTGGTCGCGCAGGTCGAGTTCCGATGAAGTTTTGCCGATGATATTTGTAAAGCCTTTTTGTTTGAGGTGTCTGTACACGGCCGAGCCAACCATGCCGCGGTGCCCTGCTATGTATACTTTTTCGTTTGTGTTCATACGATCCAAAAATAGTGTAATAAGAATTGGGGGTTAGTGATAAGCCGTTAACTGTTTGCAAATACAAACAGTTAACGGCTCATGGCTAAACAGCTTTTACTCGTACTGGTTCTTGATGGTAAAGCCTGATTCCTGCAACAGCTTTTCTCTTTTGAACAGGTCTATATCAGTGGATACCATTTCGCTTACCAGGGCAGGCAGATCGTATTTAGGTTTCCAGCCCAGCTTGTTATTGGCTTTGGACGGGTCGCCTATCAGGAGGTCAACTTCTGTAGGACGGTAATACCGGGGATCAACGGCGACTACTTCTTTACCGATTTCGAGCTGGTACATGCCGTTGTTGCAGGCAGTTACTACAGCCACTTCCTTTTCGCCTTTGTGTTTAAACTCCAGTTCAATGCCCACTTCTTCAAAAGCCATGCGCACAAACTCTCGTACAGGCGTGGTGATACCGGTCGCTACTACAAAGTCTTCCGGTGTTTCCTGCTGCAGGATCAGGTACATCGCCTCTACATAGTCTTTGGCATGTCCCCAGTCGCGCCGGGCATCGAGGTTACCCAGGTAAATCTTGTCCTGGAAGCCAAGGGCAATTTTGGCTACGCCGCGGGTGATCTTTCTGGTCACGAAGGTTTCACCACGCAGGGGTGATTCGTGGTTGAACAGGATCCCGTTTACGGCGTACATGTTGTAAGCTTCGCGGTAGTTGACGGTGATCCAGTATGCATACAGTTTGGCAACACCATAAGGTGAGCGCGGGTAAAAAGGCGTTCTTTCCGACTGGGGCACTTCCTGCACCAGGCCGTACAATTCTGAAGTAGAAGCCTGGTATACTTTTGTTTTCTTGGTAAGACCCAGCAGCCTTACAGCTTCCAGGATCCGCAGCGTGCCGATACCATCGGCATTGGCTGTATATTCTGGTGTTTCAAAACTGACCTGTACATGGCTCATGGCAGCCAGGTTGTAGATTTCATCGGGTTGTACTTCCTGGATGATGCGGATCAGGTTGGTAGAATCGGTGAGCTCACCGTAGTGCAGAATAAAATTGAGATTTTTTTCGTGCGGGTCTTGATACAGGTAGTCTATGCGGTCGGTATTAAACAAGGAGCTTCTCCTTTTAATGCCGTGTACGATGTAGCCTTTCTTCAACAAGAATTCGCTTAAATAAGCACCGTCTTGTCCTGTTACACCGGTAACGATAGCAACTTTACTCATAGTATAAACGTTCTCTTTGGTAGGTCAGAAAATATTTTGTATGTTAAACGGCTTTTCGGAAATAAAATTACCCAGGCCGTTAAAAATATGATTAGCAGGTCGACCGTAAAAGACTGGTGTTGTTGGTACCATATTTCCAGTTCCCCCTTATATGGCGCAATGTATTTTTCATAAAACTCGTGTGGCGGCATACCGGATGATGAAATCTGTTCTTCTTCGTCTCTGAACACAATAGAACCGATTCCGGTAATTCCAGGTTTTGTGTTGTAGACTTTGTCGCGAATGGCAGGTGTATAAGCATTGAATGTTTTATCTACCAGCGGTCTGGGGCCTACAATGCTCATATCTCCCTTCAACACATTAATAACCTGGGGCAGTTCGTTCAGCTTGGTTATTCGAAGATATTTTCCGACTGGTGTAACCCTTGGATCGTTGCGCAAGGTAATGCTACCGGACGACATATTCAAACTATTTTTTAGCATCGTCGCGAATTTGTAGATATAGAAATACCGGTTGCGGTAGCCAATTCTCTTTTGCAGATAAAAGATTTCACCTTCCCCGCTAAATTTCAACAGCACAATGATGATCAGGAAAAAAGGCGATAAAAGCAGCAGGGCGATCAGTGAAGCAACAAAGTCAAAAAACCGTTTTATATAGAGATACATCAATTACATTTTTTGATCCAGGTTCATGCCTGTTTCAGTGTGTTGAAAATTGGGCAGCAGGATCTGCAGCAATTGCACGATGGCCGCTTTGTCGGCCCCCCTTTCAAACAACCTTTTTATGTCTGCAACAATCCTGTCGAGCTCCCCCTTGTTGCGCCGGGCCGCATTTTTAATAATGCCCAGCGCCGCAAATTTATCTGTAATGATGTGTTCTTCCTCGGTAAAAAATTCTTCAAACAATTTTTCTCCGGTTGTTTCGCTTTCAAAATAGTAAACCGGGTATTTGCCGGAACCCTGTTCTTCCTTCTTTGTTCTGGCTTCCTGTTCTGTTTGGCAGATGTCTTCCTGTAAACCGATGTATTGCAGAAAAGAACGGGCAATATCTGCAAAGCGGACCAGGTCTTTTCCGGGATCAAGCTGGGGGAAAAATATATCGCCCGACTCGCCCAGCACACAGGCCATCAAACAGATTTCACCCGATTCTTGCGGCGATACAAAATACCGTTTTACATCGCTGGGGCAGGAGAGGGGCTGCTGCTTCATCATGCGCTCGATGAAACCGGCCAGCAGACTGCCATTTGAAAACGCTACATTGGCAAAGCGGGCTGTTGTAATATTCAGTTCTGCTGAATAGGCCAGCACAATTTCCTCCATCAGCTTTTTGCTGGCTCCCATGATGTTGACCGGGTTGGCCGCTTTGTCTGTCGATACGCAAAAAAAATGTTCGGGTTTGCTGGTCAGCAGCAGGTCAAGCAGCTCTTTTGCCTTTAGCACATTGTTGTCGATCATGGCCTCTATTGAAACAGGATCTTTCTCGCTGCGCACATGCTTGTGTGCGGCAAAATTGGCAACAATGTGAAAGGGGGCTTCTGCCCTGAACATCTTTTTAAAAACCGGATCACCGAAGTTGATGGGATAAGATTTAAAATCAGCCGGCAGCACAGTTTCCGGGTTGCTGCGGCAATCCCGCACCAGTTCGGTTAAGCCGTTCTCGTTGATGTCTACTACCACCAGCTTACGGGGTTTGTAAACAAGCAGGGCCTTGATGAAAGAAGAGCCGATAGTACCGGCGCCACCGATCACCAGCACCGATTTGCCTTCTACTTCCTTGGTGATGGCTGGTTTATACGTTTCCAGGTCAGGGGCAAACAAGCTTTGTTTGCGGCCGGTTACATGCGCTGCAATAAACCGGTTGATATTGATAAAATGATTTGATTCCACGCGCTAACTAATTAACTCGGTCATTGTTGCTTGAAAAGGCAGGAAATGCATGCTTTCTCTTGCTGTAAAGCCCAATATTACAACTATTTCCGGCTTGCCATTTCTTTGTACCAGTCAACCATGTGCCGGATTCCTGTTTGGGTTGAAACAGGCGGATGGAAAGAAAGCCGTTTGTTGGTAAGGGAATTGTCGATGATGTACGATCCGTACAAACGTGTGTACAGGGCAGGTTTTACGGCACGCAGCAGCATCCGCACAGCACCCGGCAAGCTGATCATGTTCTCCGGCTTGCCAAGGCTTTTTCTGATGGTGCGTACCAGGAACTCGGTGGATACCGGTTGCTCATCACCGGCCAAATAAATACCGGAAGCTTGCTGATCTACGATGGTATTGATCAGTTCAACCAGGTTGTCTACATACACCATGCTGCGCAGGTTGCGGATCCCGCCAAAGGGAAGGGGATAGTTTTTATCCGCCAGTTGCAGCAGCTTGATCATATTGCCTTTTACCCGGGGGCCATATACCAGCGGTGGGCGCACAACCGCTACCTTAAAGCTAACAGCCGAACCGTGCAGCAGCATTTCTTCTGCCTGCAATTTGCTTTTTCCATACGCATCCGTCGGCTCACAGGGAGAATGCTCATTGAGCGGACCACCCGTTTCGTCGCCCCATACTTTTACCGAGCTGATGTAAACAAAATGGGGCACTTTCTGCCGCCGGGCTTCTTCTGCCAGCTTTTTGGTGAGTCCGTAATTTACATCGTAATAAACCTGGTCGTCAACCGGCTTCATCTCATGCGCTTTGCCGGCCAGGTGCACAATGCTGTCCACACCCGACAGGTCAATTGCCTCTACCGGGGTCGTCCGCAATGAAACCGGAACAAGCTCGAACCGGTCCCGGTCTATTTCCATAAGCCGTTCGCCGACAAACCCACCGGCGCCGGTAACAACGACGCGCAATTTTTTATTCTCCACGTATGAGTGCCGGTTTTATGTATTCAAAAATTTTGTTGATGTATTTAACAGACAGGACCGCCATATTGGTCTGCACGCCATTCTCCTTGCAGGCCCTGATAATTTCCTTGTTCAACACATAACGGCTCCGCCAGCTTTTGTTGCTGATGCCGCCTGTGCGCATGTACACCAGCACCTGGTTGATATACCGGTAACTAATTTTATGCCTGTATATAAACCGCATCAGCAATTCATAGTCGGCAGCAATCTTGTAGTCCTGTTTGTACAGTCCGTATGTATCGTACAGTTCTTTCCGGGCATAAAAGGAAGGATGGGGCGGCATATAGCCATATGCGAATTTGGCCGGCGAAAACTTTTTGGCAGAGTATAGCCTGATCACCTTTTTCAGGTTACCCGGTCTGATAAATGCAATGTCGCCAATGATTGCTTCCGTACCCGGATGATCAAACGCCTGTACGATTTTTTCTACCACCCGGTTGTCCGGAAAAAAATCATCCGAGTTCAGGATGCCGATTATATCCCCGGTACTGATCCGGATGCCTTTGTTGATGGCATCGTACAACCCTTTGTCAGGTTCTGAAACCAGCCTGGCCACATGGGGAAATGAACGGACGATTGAAAGTGTTTCGTCGCTGGATGCCCCATCAACAATGATGTGCTCGATGGAAGGATGCGTTTGGCTTTGCACGCTTTCCAGGGTGGAGGCCACCGTAGCTGCACTGTTAAACGTAGTTGTGATGATAGACACTTTCATAAGGGCTGGTCGTCAATTTCTCTTTTCCGAACCGCTACAGCGGGGTTGCCGCTGTAGATCTGGTAAGGTTCCAGGTTTTTATACGTCGCCGAGCAGGCAGACAGCACGGCATGCGATCTGCAGGTAACTCCTGGTCCGACAAGCGATTTGGCCCCGACCCAGACGCCGTCTTCCAGCACAATCTCTCCGATCATCAAATCAAAGGAGCTTTTTTTATAGTTGTGGTTGCCCGTCAGCAGCATCGCGCCCTGTGAAATGCATACATGGTTGCCGATCGTTACGGGGGCCAGGTTATCGATCCAAACTCCTTCCCCGATCCAGCAATAATCACCCACGTGCAGCTTCCAGGGATATTTGATGTTTACGGCAGGCTTTATCCAAACCTCTTTCCCAACCCGCGCACCAAACAACCGGAGCAAAAATTTTTTGAGTCCCATGCTTGGATTCAGCGGATTAAGGAAAAACAAACAATTGATAAAATACCATACCAACTGTTTGAGCCGCGAAGCGCCTATCTGGGGCCGGTACCAGGCGTTGTTAAAGGTTGACAGATCGGTTTTGTTTGGCATATCGAGCATGATCCTGAATCCACCCTGTTCTTTGCAGGTGGATCTCTTTCTTATCCCCTGGCAGAAGTGACAGGGGTGGGTTCTTCTATACTAAATAAGTCTACGTATTTATTTGCCAGATCACCTTTTTGGATGTACTCCTTCGCATAATGCCAGGCCGCGCTTGCATGCCGGTCGAATTCCTGCTGGCTCCAGCCGGCGGCTACCTGGATCACAGAGAGGAATGCGTCCTGATCCAAGGCCGGTGTCCAGCCGGCTTCTTTTTGCTGCAGGTCGTGCCAGGGGGTTTTATCACTGAGTAGTACAGGCCGGCCATAAAGCAGCGATTCAAAGATCGCATGACCAAAATTTTCTCCCAGGGTTGGCAGTACAAACAGGTGATGATCCAGGTATATTTTTTCCAGCTCCTGGTGCGGTATAGCTCCTGTATGGCTTACCGTGATATGGGGTGGAAGCTGGCTGATGGCTTGTTGGCATTCATTCCAATAATCCGCTTCTTCTACCGGGCCTGCAACCGTCACGCTTACGGTGGCGGTCAAACGCTTTAACATCAAAAGAAGAAAAAGCAAGTTCTTATGGCGCACTACCCGGGCTACAAACAAACACTTTAGCTGGCCCCTTTCTTTCGCGACTGTTTGAAAAGGCTTCTGAATGGTAGCGTTGAAGTCCTGTACCAGCTTAACGGCTACCTGCTTGCCAAGCACCTGCCGGATGTCTTTTACTTCTGTGGTGTTGGTCGCATGAAATAAGACCTTTGATGACAGTCCGATCGCTTTAAACACCTGCAAAAACAAGGTCTTTTTTAATTTTCGCTGCGACAGGGCACCTGCGTGCAACATGCCTCTGGGCGCCAGCACGATCTTTGCTTTGCTGTTCCTGTAGTATGCAAGCAACGGCAATGCCGTGAAAGGCCAGGAAAACATGCTGTTTATATAAATGCAGTGCGGATCAACCTGTGCAGTCACTTTTTTCAGGAAAGAATAACGCAGGTTTTGAGGCGAAACATAAAAGACTTCCAGGCCGTTGCCGAGCTTGTTCCAGGCATCCGGTTGTATAGATGGATAAGGGGCATCATCACCCAGGTCACGATCGCTGGTGATGATATATATGATGAACAGATCCTGCAACGCAAGAGCCAGGTTGGCACATGATTGAATTTGTCCGCCTGCCTTGTAACCCGGCAGGAACCAATCAATCATGATCACCAGTCTTTTCTTTGCCTCCAACACGTGATGTTAGTTCAGTCTTTTGTTGTCGATCAATCGGGCCATCGCTGCTGATACCAGGGAAGGACGTATAGCTTGTATGCAGATATTGTTGCCACAGTATTCGCTCAGGCAAATGGAACAGGGAATATCATCTGATCTGAACACAATATTCTTGTCGCTCTTGGGAGGAAACCATGTGCCTATAAAATCCCTTGAGGTAAAAGTGGCTACAGTTGGGGTACCTACTGCGTAAGACAAATGCATCGGACCTGTATCATTGCTGAGGAAAACATGGCATTTCTGTATGGCAACCGCACTTTGCATAGGCGTAAAGGCACCACATAAATTAAAGACACTTGCATTCACACAGAGCTTGGATGCAGGCTCAAAATCTTCTTTCCCACCCAGTATAACAACATCGTACTCCGGAGTAAAAAAACGCACTACCTTTTCTACGTTCTCCAGCGGCCAGCGGTTCTGGGGCCTGTTGGCTCCGATGGCTATTCCCACCGTTCTTTCCGGCCTTATTCCCAACTCCTGGTATTTTTGCACCACATAGTTCCTGTCTGCTTCCGTGATGTTCAACGGAAAATAGTTGATGTCAACGGGTACACCGTTTTTCGCGGCTATATTTGCCAGGCGAACAACTTCCGTGTCGTATTCAATAAATCTTTCCTGTACTTTTCTATAGAATAAGATTTTACCCATTTCCCATCCCCAGCCGCAAGGGGCAATCAGGCGAAAGAACAGGGTGTTGCGAACCAGCTGCGAAAACTTTGCATTGGCCTGGGGAAGCTCTATAACCAGCTCGTATTTATTTTGCCTGAGCATGGAAACCAGCTGGCGCCTACTTAATTCAAAGTAATTGATCACCCGATTGAAAACGGTTGGTGAAAGCAACTGATCTATCGAGATAAGCGTCGAGCGCCCCGGGTTTGTAAGAATGTCGATGGTTGCTTCCGGGTATTTTTTGCGGATGGCAGCAATGGTAGGAATGGCACACAACGAATCACCCAGCGAGCCTGTACGGAATACCAGGATCCGGGAAGGGTTCCTGCACTTCCTGAAAAGTACCCCCTTCAGTAGCCGGAGTAAAAGATTCAGCAACCGGAAGGAGAACAGGACACTATTGATGCCAATACTATCTTTGAACGTTGCCTTCTTGTGGTTGTTTACTATCATAATCACCTCTACTTACGACACCGGTAACTTTTCTACTAGATTTTAAGTTTAAAAACATGGCGGAAGAGCTTGTATACCACATAGGTGAATAAAGCAGCCTTGGTAAAGGCGTTCACCATGCTGAGCACGTCCGTTTCTATACTGATAGCATAAAAAAACAGGTAAGGGAACCAGAGTATAAGGGAGGGTGTATTTACCGCAATTTTTAGCAGCCATTGAAAAACAAAATTAAAGAAAAGCCCAAAAAAGAACATAAAAACGATCCCGCCAGTTACGCCGAAATTGCCGTATGCTTCGCCAAAAGGACTGATGTTCTCGCTCCATCCTTTAAGTTTGGCCCCCAGGAAACGCTTGAAATTATATGCACCGCCTGCTTCCGGTTTGTCGGGCCATAAAAAACGAGGCACTATGGTAGCAGCAAGCGATGTAAGAATGGTTTCCCCATTCGCGTAAGGATACTTTCTGGGCACAGCGTGCAATACCCTGGAAATAATTTCACCCTGGTTAAACCGGGAGTACGTAACAAACAAGGTCCGTCTGTCAGCAAGCAAAGCCGTAGGGGTACTGATTTTTTCACCCACTACATCCTTAAAAACAGAAAGCTCATTTCCTGCTGCTCTGCCTGACCAGGTTTGTTTCCTGAAAGCTGGTTTAACGGCCTGGAGCAGGATGATGCCAAAGATCCCCGCCAGCAGGAGGGCGAACTTTTTACCGAAGTTTATCTTGTATCCGATCAGGATCAGGATCATCGTCAATGCTCCCATAAACACCATTTCCCCAAACATGCCTGCGGTAATCGAACGTGCCAGCAACAAGCCGAAGACCGTGACCAGTATCGTTCGTTTGAAGGGAATAGGGGAGTAAAGGCAGTAAAAAATACCTACAAACATCAGGTAGCTAAGCAGGAAACAGATAAAACTGATTGCAGCCGGCACTTTGTCTCTGAGCGATGAAGCCAGGAGGCCTACTATAACCATGCCCACGCCTTGCCACTTTACGTCAGCAAGATAAGCTTTCACTTTGAGCATGTACTGTTCATGGCTTCTATACGTTTGATTCTTGTAAAAGATCGGCAGCTTCATGCCTAGGGTCATCGCCGCTACCGCAGGAAACATGTATGAGTAGTATTCGTTCGACGGTACTCTCATGAATTTGACCCATAGCCGTGCTTGTAAATTGGAAGGCGTATAGTAATGATAACCTGCAATGGGTACGATCAAACAAGTAATAATGCTGATGATAATGGCTACATCCAGTATAACCAGTTTTTTACCAAGGTTTTCTACAAACGACAAGATAATGTATACAAGAAAGGCAACTGACAGGCTTTCATACGTCGACAGGTTGGAGGACATCTGTTCAAACAGAAAAACACCGGCACTTATCAGCCATATAATTTTTTTCATCTGTTACCGATCTGGTTTCCTGCGCAAAGTTACTGTTTCCTTCTTTTGGTGGCATAAAGCATTACCCACCCCTCCCTGACGACCGGCTTATGCAGCCGGGCTCCTGCAGGCTTGCCATTCTTGAACTCATATATATCAAAACCGTACGACATGAGCAGTTCCTGTGCATTGCCGGGTTTTAAATTTCTGGCTTGTTTTTCAGCCCAATCCACAAACTCGAATAGAATATCCGGCGCATCGTCTCTTTTCAGCGTATTTTGGCCGCCTTCAAAAGCAAAGTATTCAAATCCTTCTATATCGATCTTTATAAATGATATGGCCGGAATACGATACTTTTCACGTAAGGTGTCGATGGTGATGGTTTCGACCTGTTCAGATTCGCTGGTAAATACGGCCGACATAGAGCCTGTTCCAAAAAGTTCGGGCTGGCTGTAGAAATCTACAATTTTGCCGTCTGCGTGGTCAACCGCTTTGTTGACAATGGTGCAGTTAGTTATGTTGTTTAACGCAATGTTGTGTTCAAGATATTTAAAGACCCTTGGCGAGGCCTCAATACTGATGGCTTTGATATCAGGGCGCTGCCGGCAAACAGGCATCGTGATAGAACCAATGTTTGCGCCGATGTCAATGAATGTCCCGTTAGGCGGAACATGTTTCCGGATAAACGCTGATGTTTGCTCTTCATGAATTCCATCGATCAGGATGTCGAAACCAACCGGCTCCACAAAGTTGGGTATCTTGTATTGTAACTGATGATGCCCTGCCAGGATGATGTCTTTCTTTTCTTTTATCGTACTCTTTAGCAGCCATCTCGCGATTCTGTTCTTTCCTTTAAATTGAGGCAATGATTGAAATAATTTGATAAGCATACACAGTATTGATATCCCCTTTTCCGGGAAACTATTACGTATTTACAGGTAAAGTATAAACTGGCTATCCCGTTTATAGCTTGATGTCTTCGGAGTAATTCACCTTTTCTTCTTCTATCAGTTGATCCAGCACATCAAAAAAGCTGATATGATAGCTCCAGTTCAGCTCTCTTTCAGCTTTCTCATTGGAACCATAGATGTCTCTGATATCTGTAGGACGGAACAAGGTTTGTTTTGTGATGATCTTGTTGAGCGGAATATCAAGGCGGTTAAATACATATTCCACAATTTCTTTTAGATACACAGAACGGCCTGAGCAGATCACAAAATCGTCGGGCGTGTCGCGCTGCAGTATTTTCCACATGGCCTCTACATAATGTTCGGAAGAACCAAAGTCTCTTTTCAGTTCAAGGTTCCCCAGCTCGAGGTGTTCGCGTTTGCCATTGATGATATCCAGCGCGCCGCGTATGACCTTTTTCACAAAGAAGTGATTTCCCCGCAGATAAGATTCATGGTTGAAAAGTATACCGCAGCAAGTAAACAGATTATAAGAATCCCGGTAATTGATTGCAATATAATGAGCGGCAACCTTGGAAATCGCGTAAGGACTCAATGGATAGAATTTTGAATTCTCTGTGATGGGCAATTCTTCCACCTTACCGAACATTTCGCTGCTGGAAGCCTGGTAAAATTTCATAGAAGGATTGATCAGGCGGATGGCCTCCAGGATGTTGAGTACCGAATTGATATTGAATTGCAGGGTGCCGATGGGCTGTTGAAATGACAGGGAAACGCTGCTTTGCGCGGCAAGATTGTATATTTCCTGCGGCTTTGTTTCCAAAATTATCTTGATAACCTGCGAGAGATCCTGCAGGTCGCACTCGTACAACTCTATCTGGTCGAGAATCTTCAGGTATTTAAGCCGTACCGTATTGGTGCCCATAAATGAGCGGATCAGCCCGATAACTCTGTACCCTTTGCTTAACAATAATTTACTCAGATAAGCGCCATCCTGACCAGTTACACCTGTGATAAGAGCGGTTTTCATAAAAAATTAAGAGTCTGTATTACGTAATAAAATGTGTAAAGTACTAAATATGATCTTTTCTTTCCTGAATAAGGTATGCCTTTACCTGTTTGAACCCCGCCTCAAAATTAAGTCCATGTAAGAAGTCGTAGTGAGCAGCGGCAGACAGCTGATCGTACGACTGAAGAACAGAAGTTAGTTTTTCTTTGATGTCATCACTGGTTGTGTCTACAGGAAAGGCCCATGTATATTTTCCCAGGTGTCTGGTGAAGTTTTCACTGTTGTAATATAACACGGGCAACCCTACAGCAGCATATTCATATAACTTATTGGAGGCTGTACCAAGCGTGGTGTTCATAATATCTTTTTTGGCCAAAATGCCGATCCCGATATGGCATGTTGATGTGGTTGCAGGCACATCCGCATAAGGCGTAATGCCGATGAACGTAATACTGCCCGTTACATTGTATGCCATTGCCTGTTGAAGAATGCGCTCCCTGTAGTCTTCCTGGCATGGCCCTTTGAGCACCAGTTCAAGTTGATGCCCCATAATGGATTCCTTCAGCAAAGGAATGGTTTCTTCAATGCCGTGATACGGACCGATATGCCCCTGAAATATGAGTCTTACTGTTTGCTGTAGCGTACGCCTGCGGTAGAATTGCAAGTAAAACTTTTTAGCCGGATAGTTGGGTATAAAGAAATAGTGGCCTTTAAAGCGTTGCATAGGGAAATGCGCAAGCCGCTCGTTTGTCGGCAGGGAGAACATGTCAAGGTAATCGAACGCACCGGCTTCTTTTCTCGCAGCAAACCATCCTATAGAAAATCTGCGCAACAAGGGAAGTTCCACTACATCATGATTGTGGTACCATACTTTGTGCTTGAACCGTAGCAGCCGTTTTATCATATGGTAAGCGTATAAGCTGATAGAGTCGTATACGAGAATCACTTCCGGCTTTTCTCTTATGCATTGTTTGAGAAACAAGTATACGTACCGGATGTAAAAGCCTGCTTTGCTTCCTACTGAAGCTGCTTCCTGCTGTTTGGCAGTCATGAAACTGCCGGAAGCCAGGGCCCTTACATTGGCGGGATACTTCCAGGTGTTATGCAGGTGAGGCCGGTGTACAATCGTAATTTGATCGAAGCACTCGCTCAACTCACTGACGGCATTTAAGGTAGGCGGGAACGCTTCGGGGTGAAAATAAATTCCTATCACCAGATTTCTCATGTTGCTGATTGATTTTGCGTTGCTTTTACTTCCTTTTTATCAATCCGTACAGCTTTACTTTCAGTTTGTTGAAAAGATATACAGGAGTTGTCAAGCCTACCAGCGTGGAAAATCTATACAAGAGCCCAATCCTGCGTTTATTCCATGGAGACAGGAACGCATAGGTCGGCAGGGAAGACGGCTTCATTCCTCTGCTGAGTCCCAGCGCTGCCGGGTAAGCTCCGTTCGAGCGGTAGTCCAACAGCCAATGCGTGTAGGTGAGCGCGTATATCTTTTTGTGAATATTGTATATGATAGACTGATTCAATACACCGGCATCGCGAAAGGCGCTGATGAGCACATTCATCACGGAAGGCAGCCCGGCATCCACTTCTTTGTAATCTTTCCATTCCCTTGCCAGTGTGTCCCGGTAGTTATTGGGTCTTTGGTTATTGATCAGTATGTCTTTTATAACCAACGGGGTCTCGATAGAGAAAAGGGAACACCCTTTTGCAAGCATCAGACATCCCAGGTACATTTGGGCAAATACGCTGCCATCGTATGCTGCCGTGTTGTATTGAATGAATGTTGCTTTTTTATAGATCAGTCCGGCAACGAAGCTGAAGCAACTATAGTTTTTCATGGCCACTCCATATCCCGTTCCCAGTATGCCGGTTGTACTGGCCCGGCGGTAAATGTGCCCGGGATCCTGCTCTTCAAAATAGTTGCAGAAACCAATGTCGGGGTAACCGGTTCCCTGCAGAAAATCAACCAAGTACTGAATGGTGTCCGCTTCATTTAACGTGTCATCATTTCCCAGTATGAAACAGTAATCACCACTGGCCAGTTCGATAGACTGGCGGTAGTTGCGGTCATAACCGAGATTGTTCTCATTCCGCTTGTATACAAGCGGAAAACGGTAGATGGCTTGCAGTTCCTTGATCCGGTTTTCCGTATCATCTGTTGAACAGTCGTCACTGACGACGATCTCTATGTTTCCGTATGTTTGCTTTTCTATGCGCTGCAAACTTTTGAGCAGGTACCCTATACGGTTATACTGTGGGATACAGATAGATACTTTCATAATTTTTGTGTAACCTGACTTATACGTGTTGCTCGAGGCATTGTAACAGCTGCTTGCTTCTTTCGTCGTAGCTATACCCGCAGGATACTGACCTGTGGTAGGCTGCTTGTTTCATAGCTTGCACTTCTGTGGAATGTGCAGCTAAATAGGCCAGTTTTTCCTTCAGTTCCGCTACTGAATCGAAAAAGATGGCTTCCTTGTTTTCTTCAAAGTATTCACATTGTTCTGTTGTGCGCTGCGTAATCAGCAATCCTCCATAACCGGGAACCTCAAAGGTGCGCATGTTATGCGAATCTTCCTTCAGGTTCTGCAACCGGATGAGATTGAGTATACCCATTGATGAGGTAACGGCTTCGGTATAGTCGTTGCCATAAAGCGCCCTGTTGCGGTATACCTTTCGGACATAGGGTCTGAATAAGTTTCTGGTTTTCCATTTGGATTCTCCATAAATATCCAGCTGGTCGCTCTTCAGCTTATTGAGATAACGGGCCCTTTCCTTATCGTAAGCACCGATGAACAAAACCCTGTCCGTATACCTGCTTTTTTGTTCGCTGCGGGCAGGTATAGGCAAGTTGCTGTTGTAACCAAATGGAATGCAGTAGGCAGGTTTATGATAGCTTTCCTGCAGTTGCTGCGTTATTTTTTTGGCATAGCTGAAATGCACATCATAATGAACGAGGCTGTTCGTGATATGTTTGTTGCCGCTGCCTGGGGCGTAAAATGTAAAGGGATGATCCGGATTGTAGTTGGCTGTAAGCACTGCATGGTCTTTCAGCTGCCGGATGGTTTCCGGAAAGAGCTCCATCCCTTTAAAAACCAGGATAACATCATAGCGGTGTTTGTCCAGGTATTGCAGCAGCTGTTCATTGATGGGCCGGTACAGATGATCGGATGAAAGCTTGTTAACGACCCTGTTAAAGAGGCGTTTGTTGAGCAGGGCGTAATATTGATCAGTTGTGCTGTAAGTTTCTACCGCAACCCCCAGTTTTTCCAATCCCTGGGTATAAAAATTTTCCAGCGCACCCCGTGCAGAACTGCCTATTATTAATATGTTTTTTATGCGCATGGCTTCTTACGAATGGCTGTGTTGCAAAAGGTGCCGGCAGCATGGCCTTGGATGTTATTTTGGAAGAGCCAGGATCGTGCCCCATATTCCCTCCGGATGGGGATGGGTTTTGCTCAGATCTTGTATTCTTTCTAAGAACGGAATTGAAAGGTCATTCTCAACCGGCTTTTCGGTGAGCCTGTAGGCTTTGTAGTTATACTGCTGCAGGATCTTGCCTACTTTTTCATCCTGTTCAGGCGTATGGAGCTCTATGAAAAAAGTTGGTTTTATTTCTGCAATCAGACTTCCCAAGCCTGCCAGGGCACTTGATTCAGCGCCTTCTATATCTATTTTTAAAAAATCAGGTTTTACTTTTTCCTGCTCGATAAATGTCTTCAACGTGACCACCTTTACATTAACCTCTCTTCCCGTCTGGCTTCCGATTCCTACGAGGCTCCCTTGTTTGTCGTACCGCCCAAGATAGAAAGTAGTACTGCCATCTTTATCACTTACAGCTGCAGGAACGATTTTAATATTTGAAATGCCGTTAAGCGAACTGTTCTTTTCTATCTCAGCTATGTTTTGCGGAAGCGGTTCAAACGCAAAGACTTTTCCCTGACTTCCTGTTAGTTTCGAAAACAGCAGGGAGTGAACACCATTATTGGCACCTAAATCAAAAACAGTTTGTCCCGGTTTGATCAGCTTTGCAAAAAGCCGGTGTGCTTCGGGTTCCCAACGGCCTAGAATAGGAGACCAGCCGGAGTTTTCAGATACAAGAAATTTATACCCTTTCAGATGGCCTTTGTATATTTTAGCTACAGTACCATACGGCCATATGGTACGCTGAACGCGCTGTTTGATGTCAGATAGAAAACTCATGTTAGAATTGATTAGGTGTTTGCATGGATTTGATAAATCCTGCTTAAATAATTAGAGTGGCTGAACCTGCTATGTTCCGCTGTTACCGGATGTTTGCAGTAAGCCAAGCATTCTGCCCACCCTGTTTTTCCAGGTAAGCCTTTCTCCCAGTTTACTGCTGATTGCATAAGCAGCCTGCAGGTATCTATCCTTGTTTGCCCAGAGTTTGTCCAGGCTTTTAAATATTTCTTCCTTGCGGGCAGCCGGATCGATCTTTATTACAAGATCAGGGTGCAGCAGCTGGTCAAACAAGGCATTAGCTGGTGGTTGCCCGATGATAACCGTGCCGCAGGCCAGTGCTTCAAACCAACGGCAGGTGATAGGATGAAGGCGGCCGGCCCTTTTGGGATTGGTGAGTTCTACAGGCCAGGAAACGGTGAAAGCGCTGTGGCGTATATGCCATGCATATTGTTTATACAGTTCTTCTTCCGGCGCAGTAGGATGCTTTACATCGTGGGTCGTGTAATCGTAGTACAGGCCATTGCTTTTACAGAATTGAATCAGGGTATCGTGAAATGCCGGGAACTTTCTGCCGTAAGAAGAAAAGTCGATGATTTTCCTTTCAGGTGCAACCGGCGCAAAAAGGTCTCCCGGTACCGCCTGTTCGATCGCGTGCCATTTTTTGCCGGTCAGGTTTTCCAGGTAAGGAACTGCATCATCAAACGAGGTAATGCGAATATTAAAGCTGTCAGCAGAAAACAACTTTTTTGTCAAGCTGAACTGGGGCTCTAATGTGTCATAGATATATGCTATACGGTAGCGGGCAGTTTTTTCCCAATCTGTAAACAGGTCCAGTTCGTAGTTTTCCGGCCCCATCAAAACGTACCAGATCACATCGGCCTGTACAGGGAAGGATTTCTTGGGCAATAAGCGGCGGGCAGATTCCCAGCGCATGCCATGCATCATCCTGCCGGTAACGGCATTTTGTCCGTAATCAGGTACTTCTACAACAAGGGCACCGGTTTGCCGCACAATTTCATCTTCCAGTGCGCGCAGCATACCATATTCCCACCCGCGGAGCCGGAGATTCTTCAGCAGTACGTGCTTTAGCGTGGTACCCATGCTCAGGTTAATCTTTTTTGCCAGTTATTGACGATCTCCTGTATGGTGTCTCTGAGCGACTTTGTGATCGACCACTGCGGATAATGAGATTTCATTTTTCGCAAATCGCTGTAATAACAGATATGATCGCCTTCCCTGTTTTTTTCTTCATAGCTGTATTTCATCGGGATACCGCTGTAGGTTTCTGCCAGCTGAAAAGCTTCCAGCACAGAGCAGGTATTTTCTTTTCCGCCCCCCAGGTTGTATACTTCAGCCACACGCGGTGCCCTGATAAACTCTTCGATAAAGCGGGCCACATCAAACGAATGGATGTTGTCTCTTACCTGCTTGCCCTTGTATCCGAATACGGTGTAATGCTTTTGCTCGAGATTGCATTTTACCAGGTAGCTTAAAAACCCGTGCAGCTCCACACCGGCATGGTTTGGTCCTGTAAGACAACCTCCCCGCAAACAACAGGTCGGCATGGAAAAATAGCGGCCGTATTCCTGCACCATGATGTCTGCCGCAACTTTTGATGCACCAAATAAGGAATGCTTGCTTTGGTCGATGGTAAAGCTTTCCGGAATGCCATGCACATAATTTTCATCTGCATAATCCCACCGTGTATCCAGCTCATTCATGGCAATCCGGTTGGGCGCATCGCCGTATACTTTGTTGGTGCTCATATGTACAAAGGGAACGTCGGTGCTGTAGCGCCGGGTGGCTTCCAGCAGATTCAATGTGCCGCTTGCATTTGTATCAAAATCATCAAAGGGAATGGCCGCAGCCCGGTCGTGGCTGGGCTGGGCGGCGGTATGTACAATTGCGTCTGGCTTTATTCCTGCGATCAGCTCTACAACGCCCTGCCTGTTCCGGATGTCAAGCTCATGATGTACAAACCCGGTGATCCTGGATTGCAGGCGCTGCTGGTTCCACCGGGTGTCACCGGAGGGACCAAAAAAAACAGCTCGCTGATTGTTATCTAAACCGTGGATAGTCCAGCCCAGTCCTGCAAAGTATTCACATACTTCAGAGCCGATCAAACCGGATGATCCTGTAACCAATAGTTTCTTCACTTGTATGAGATTTTCTGTATCCGTGCAACATACCCATTACCGGGCAACGATCGCATCGAACACTTTCCTGATAGAGTGTTTAATATAAAAACGCCGGTACGACCATCGCAAGTAACGTTCAACCGGTCGTTCCTGGAAAAACAGTTTATTTAATTGTTGTCTTGTTAAGAGCGGCAATGATTGCCCGGCTCCTTTATAGCGAATATAGCTGTGTTTGATAGCCAATAGAAAATGGCGGTCGCTGATCACCTTCCTGTTTCGAAGAAGGGTGAACAAGGCGATTTCTTCTGTAAAACCTTCACCCTGGTTGAGGGACTGGCTGCTTACATCCCCGCCATGCTTTCTGAAATAGTTGAGTAATTTACCTGATACAAACACATTGCCATGCAGGCAAAGCTCAATCCAGAACAGCCAGTCACCACACATCCGGTAACGGGTAAACGCTTGGGATATCAGCGGGAAAGATTCCCGTTTCCACACGGCCATGCTCGCATTAAAAATGGCTGTATTGGCCAGCATGTACTTTTCAACAAATGCCTGGCCGGTCAGATAATCTGATAGATACGGATGTTCCGACTGCCACCTGATCTGGTTGGATCCTTCCATGCAATAAGACTGGCAATAACCTACTACACAATTTTCCTTTTGCAGCATGCCTGATACGACCGTTTCCAAGAAGGAGGGTTCGCACCAGTCGTCGCTTTCCGCAATCCATACATATTCTCCCCGGCAAAGCTCAATGCCTTTCAGCCATTGTTTGAACGTGCTTCCGCTGTTTGTTTCGTTGTATACCACGTGAACAACCTGCCGGTATGCTCTATACTGTTCGATGATGCGCCGGCTTTCGTCGGTTGAACAATCGTCGAGTACAATGATCTCAATAGCCTGGTACGTTTGAAAAAGGACGGTTTCAAACCGTTGTGCCAGATAGGGGGCATGGTTGTAATTGGGAATGATGACCGATACCAGGGGAGCATGCATAAGGCTATACGGGAGAACCAGGTGTGTTGTCAGAGTTCATAACCACACGCTTTGATGTGCGGCCGCCAGAATGCAAAATCATACTTCCACCAGGCATGGCACCCGAAAGGCAATTGGTAACTGTTCATGGCATACACCCGGCGGGGTTGCATCTCTATACTAAAATCAATGGCTTCCTGTATGCCGGCAAGCCTGAACCACTTGAAGTTCCTGGGAACAATCAGGCTCCAGAACTGGTCTTCAAACCCCCGGAAGCTGTTGAGCAACCAGAATGTATTGTTTCTCCACCAAAGATCCAGAAAAAAGCCGGCTGCTTCCGACAGCCATTTTATACCCCGGGGTTTTGCCTTCATTCTGGACTTCCAGTTTTCCTTCGGCGGGTTGAGATAAGAAAAGGAATGTAATACTTTCAGGTGCGCTTTTACCCTCCGCAAGGAGAAACCGCCATTCCCTACACCCACCAGGGAGGCATCCGGCTGGTCATTTGAAAAATTTTCAAACCAGGGTGCGCCGATATAATCATACCCCTTGCTGCACCATTCGTGCAGGTTGTCTTTAAAAACAAACGCATCCAGCTGGTATATCAGTATATATTCAAACTGGATAAACCGTTTGTAAAACTCACGCGAGATCAGCAGCCTGCTGTATGCACCAATGTCTTTGAAATATTTATCCGGAAAACTTTCGCTCGGAACAGCTGCTGCATCTGATGGCCAGTCTGAAAGATCCAAGGAAGCCGGTTTTACCAACCTGATCGGATAATTTTTCAGCACTTTCAAACACTGTTGCAGGGAAATTTTTTCCAGGTCAGTTAACCGGTTCTGGTATACAATAATCAAGACGGCTACCTGCTTGGTTGGATCGGAAGGCAATGATCGATAATTAAGATAACGTAAAAGAACAGACGCAGATCAGGCTGTTTTCTTTTTCATCAAAGCACTGGCAGCTACCCGGCCTGCTTTGTTTATTGCCCGCCTGCCTAAGCTCAGCAGGTAGTTCGGCCATTTTTTATAATAAGCTTTTCTTTCCTCATCGAGCAAGTTGAAGAAAGGCGTGTCCCAATAGGAATTGCTGAATCCTTCCTCGTTGTAATTCGCCACAATCATATCGACATACTTCACCTTTGCCTTGTTTTTAAAAAGCTTGATGTTAAAGCTCCAGTCAGCACAAGCCAGGAAAGCTTCATTGTAAGGTCCGCATTGCAGGAAAGCCCTTTTACTCACAAAGATTGACTGGTGGCAGATATTGTTTGCGAGCAGCTTCTCAAAATTGAACTTGCCCATGTGGACTTCTTTTGAGTGGATCCGGAGCACATTCCCGTATACCATGTCCAGGCCTTTGTGTTTTCTGATAATACCAGCAATGGTGGAAAGAACTTCATCGTTGTAGAGAGAATCATCGCTGCCTAGAAAGTACAGCCATTCACCGGCAGCCTTTTCTGCGGCCCTGTTCATGGCATTGTAAATGCCGGTATCTTTTTCCCTGTTCAGGATGATTGAACGGGAAGGATACAATTGTTTGATCTCTTCCACAATCTCCCCCGTCCGGTCAGTTGATCCCCCGTCTTGAACGATGATTTCGCAATGAGGGTGTTTTTGGTGAAGGATACTCATCAAACAAGTCCTGATATCCTTTTCACTGTTGAAAGTAGGAACAATGATCGTAAAGAAAACTACATTCACTTTTTTAAATTGTAATCCTGGTTGCTTGCAGAAATTACCAGGCATTATGGGTCTATCAGGCGGGCTTTCACAAACCAGGGCTTTAAGCCCACTTTAAGGTTATAGAGCGCGAGCCGGTAATTGATCCCCAGGCACAAACGGAATGATGCCGCCCATCCCAGCTGGTATATCTGGTCAACCTTGCGAACAATCTTTAGAAAGCCATTATAGGGTATGCCGTGATAATGCGATTCAATGATGTACCTAAGATTTACAAGCGATGCTTCCCGTATCTGGGCCCGTGTAATGCCATAGCTCTGCTCGTCCGCTGCTGTAAACCGTTTGTTTATCCAGTCAATAAATTGCAGGTGTCCGTAAATCATTTTGCTTTTCTGGGCAGAAGCCTGCGAAGAAACATTGCTGCCGCTCAGCCTCCACTGGATGCGCGGACCTTTGATTGTGTAAAGCCCCTTTTTATAGGCAAAATTGATGGTCGTGGCCCAATCGGCAGCCTGGGCAAAGTAGAAGTTTACAAATCCGCCCCATTCCCGGTAAGCACGATCCTGGAAGATCTGATCGGGCATGGTATTGCCCCGCCTGCTGAGCAGGATATTATACGCCAGGCTCATGGCATCTTCCCAAACAGGACTGTACTCAGATTCAGCGATCAATCCATCATGCTGGTCGATGGTAATGGTGTCGAATCTGTATACATCGTACTGCCCGTTTGTTGTTTTCAGGGCTGAAAAAAAGGATTCAACACAATGCGCTTCTGCAATGTCGTCATCTGAAAACAGCCAGATCCATTTTTCCTCTTCTTTCAGCGAAACGCATCTTTCCCACTGCTTTACCAGGTCCTTTCCACCTATGTTTTCCGTGAACCGGTGATAACAGAGCGGGAATAGACTTTTGTATTTATCACAAATTGATTCCAGGTCATAAGGACTGTTGTCATCCCCGACGTATACCGTAAAATCCCTGACGGTTTGCGATGCAAGCGACAAAAGGGTTTTGTCGAGGTAGGCATCTTTATACGCAGGAATAATTATCGCCAGCTCATACATACGCTAAAACAATTCTGATGCAAGTGCGGGAAGGCGCTACGCTACTCCCACGTTGTGCTATTTCCCCTTTTTAAAATAGTTGTAATACAGGTATTTCAAAAAGGTGCGAAAAGGCCGGCTTCTATCGTTGTGATAATAACGGTAATAGCTATACAGCTGGTCGTGGTAATTCATGAACAGATTCCAATGCTTGGTATATACATAGTATACCACCTTTTTAACCAGCTCGTCATCCGATTTCTGCAGCCAAAGCGAATTTTCCCTGATCCTGTAATCAAATAAGATTTCATCGACATAGTGGAACTTCCAGTTCCTGGCATAAAGGCTGATCCAGAACTCCCAGTCTTCATGTCCCATCAGCAGGCGGTTCTCATCGAGTCCACCCACTTCCTCCCAGGCTTTTTTTCTAACTACACTGCAGATGTCGATGTAGTTGCTTTTCATGATCTCCAGAAGATCGAATTCTTTGGTTGCAAACCTGGGACCATTGGTGGCACCCAGAAAAGCGGCGTTCCCATGTACCACCCCTACTTCTTTGTGTTTTTTCAGTACTTCAATTCCCCGGTCGATATATGAAGTGCTGATCTTATTGTCGCTGTCCAGAAAAAGAATGTATTCGGCTTGTGCCCATTTAACTCCTTTATTCCGGGCAGCAGCAGGCCCTTTGTTTTCCTGCTCGAGCACCGTACATCCTTCTTTCGATAATTTGTTCAGCAAGGTGCGTGTAGCCGCATCCGTTGAGCCGTCGTTTACGATGATGATCTCATACGAATGAGGCCCGCTGTAAGCTTGTACACTGGCAACTGCTTCCGGTAAGTACTGGCTGGAATTATAACAGGGTATAACAACAGAGATCAATGGAACCATAATGGGGGCAGGGGTCATAACTTTATCCAGGAAGGAAACGCAAGATGGATCCTGGCATTTACATCATCCGGAATGACCCATTTATTGGGGGCGATCACAATCTTGCCGGGATTGGGATTTAAAAAAGCACCCCACCAGCTGAATGAACTGTTGGCAATGATATTGTGCCTGCATTTGCTCATCAGATCCAGCTCTGCATAATCTTTGTTGCCACCGGGCATTTCCACAAACTGCATAGATCCATCTGTGCGCAAATTTTCCTTGGCCCATTCAAGGTCATCGGAAAATACATAGTAGGAGGGATCCGGTAGTTTTTGTCCAAGATAGCTGATAGCACGGTGATAGTAATCCAGCGGCAATACGCCCATGAAATCGCTGGTAGTTTTGTCTGACAAATAATCTCCTCTTCTGATATGCAATGATACAGCGCTGTTGTTCTGAACTATTTCCGCTTCAAGCTTGCCTGCCTGCGAAGCGTCCCTGTTTTTAAGGGTCAGTTCTTCCCGGATCTGCGGATACAGGTGCTCAAAATACCGGTGGTGCTGCCAGTAGCCGTCCAGGTATACCTTCCCGCCTGCTTTGAGCAGCTGGGGTTCATACCCCCACCATTCCCCTTCTTTGTAGTAGCGCCGTATTTGCTTGGGCAATTGTCTTTCCAGCTTTCTGTATATCCTGTCTGCCAGGTGCAGGCTTTTGTATCTTCTCAGATAGCTTGCCACTTCTTCCTCCGATGCAATCTCTGCCTGGATATTGTAATGATCCAGCTTGTAAGATCTTAAATGCTGCGTTTGAAAGAAAGAAGTGTCCAGCTTTAAAGGCACGCCTCTTTTGATCGACAGTTGTCTGCCGATGGCATATTGAAACAGCTGGTTCCCCAGTCCGCTGATGAGTTTGACAATGATCATATCAGTCTTTCCAGCGGACTACAGGTTTGTATTGCCGGCAGCCTGTTTTATAAACCAAAAACACCCGCAGCCATAGTCCTGCTGACTGGCCTGTCCAAAATCAGCTTCATCAATAAAATCGCGCTGGTCGGTAACCAGGGAGAATTTTTTGAGTGTAAAACCGCTGAACAGGGTTTTGATCAATTGAGGATCGTAAATCCGGTGCGCGTTGAAAGCAATTCTGGGTTTTCCTACAGGAACAACAAAGAGGAGGGAACCATTGGGTGCTACCACTCTTTTTAATTCGTTGATCGCTTTTACATCTCCTTCAGGATCGATCGGGTCGCCATACCTTCCGAGTCCTATGTGTTCAATCGTATGCATACACGAAAGAGATTCGATGCTGTTTGAACCAAAATGGAGCTGCGTCAGGTCTGCCCTGTCAGATTTCAGGTCAGACAGGCGCAGGGCGGCAGGCCTGTAATCATAGAACTCAACCGGTATAAAAGCAGAAAGAACAGAGCAAAAATGGAGGGTAGAGGAAATATCTATATGCTTTGCCGGCCGGAGGTCGCGAACAATTCTGGCAGCCCATGCAGGATGATAGATATAATGTGCATCAAACTCAGTTGTGGGCGTATTGTCGTTTAAACAAGGATAAATGTCTTTCCACTCGTTGGGCAGCTTCTTATTTTTATCCAATGCATTAAACTGGTCAAACATCTGCCTGAATCCCTGCAGGGTAGCTTTGTTGGTGCGGTATGTTTTGAATATATGAATTGCAGTCTTGATCATACTAAATATTTGCAGAAACCTGGTTTCGTAAATGCAGGTCTGATAAAACCTGCTGATAAACCCGCTTTGTTTCATGAGCCGTTTTCTGCCACGAAAACTTCTTCACTTGCTGGTATCCCAGGTCAATTTTCTGTTGCCTGTGTTCGTGATCATTGATAACCTTGCGGATGGCGTTGATCATAGAGCCCGGATTTTTTGGCTCAAAATAAGTGGCTGCTTCTTCCCCGATTTCTATCAGGGAACTGGTATTGCTTACCAGCACCGGGCAGCCGCAGCTAAATGCTTCGAGGATCGGCAGGCCAAACCCTTCATACATGGAAGGAAAAGCAAGTGCCTCCGCATTTCTGTATAAGTGCCGTAGTTCTGCATCGGTTACATAGGTGTGATGCATGCGCCCAGTAATGCCGGTTTTATTGAAGAGATACCGTTCTCTTTCATCAAAAGGTGCGCCCGTGCAAACAACAGCCAAATCTTTTTCTTTTTCCACGACGGCAGCAACGACCTGTGCGAAAAAAAGAAAATTCTTATAAGCGCCTCTGCCGCCTACATACAGGAGATACTTGGCAGGAAGCTTCTCTTTGAATGAGGCTGAAACATCCTCTCCTTCCGCTTCCAGCGAGCTGGCCAGGTGCGTAACTGCGATCTTTTTTTCATCGATGTTAAACATGTTCACCAGGTCGGTCTTGGTGCTTTCAGATATAGAGATGATCTTGCTTGCCCGATCCAGCAGGTCTTTGTTTTTATCCAGCTTCTCATACAATCCGTATTCAGGAAATATCTGGTGGATCATGTCGTACACCGTAACCACAAAAGGCTTTTCTCCGATGTACTCCAGAAAATAATCATCATAATATGTGGGGTGAAAAAGATCGAAATCTCCCTCCTGTATTTTCCGGATCGCCTTTGCTTTGTTGATGGCTGTTTCGTTGATGGAAGCAGGCGGGGGCAATACCTTATTTTTTACCCTGTATAAAATCCGTTTGCCCCTGAATTCGGTTCCGCCCAGAAAGTTCTTGTACGGATCCCCTTTTTTGGACCGGGGAAGCAAGCTATCTGCAAAGCGGGGTATTTTCTTCAGGTATTCATTGTCTGTATACAAAAGCGGCAAATCCCATTCAACAGATGCGTCCCGTTCAAAATGTGCCATCAACTCAAAAAAATACCGCGAAACACCTCCAAACTGTTGGAAGTCGAATATTTGATGATCGTACAAGATCTTCATGTGCGTTCTCTGAAAGGTTGTCCTGATATTTTAGGAATGTAAGACCTTGTTCAGCTTTTCTGCATCTCCCCAAAAAGCCATCGGCTCATAATCAGGGTACGGGTAATAGCCCAGGTTTAACCCGATAGAAAGCCCGTTTTCATGCAGGTATTTTTCTACCAGGCTCCTGACCGAAACGGGTTTGCCGCTGCAGCAGTTGATGATGCCCCCTGTTGTTTGCTGCAGGGCAATCTTTACAATAATTCTTGCCACTTCTTCTACCTTCAAATAATCTCTCAGCTGTTCACCACCCGACATATTAAAGACTTGCTCGCCCTTGCTGACTGCCTTTTCCAGCAACGGGATCAGGGAACCGGGGCTCTGTCCCTTGCCATACATATAAAACAAGCGGACCCATTTAAAGTGGAAACCCCTTTTTGTTTGCAGTACTTCTATGAATTTACGCAGACTGTCTTTGGCAATCGCATAAGGGTTTTCCGGAAGCGGAGTCATGTCTTCGCGAAGGGCACCGCTTTGCATGCCATATTCAAAACAAGTGCCGGTCACCAGCAGGTCTTTTAATCCATGCTCAACCAGGTTTTGTATAAAAGCAAACTGCTGAAAAAGGTTGCGGCTGATGTGATACAATTCTTTGTAATGCGGCAGTCCCTGCCAGGCCAGGTGGATCAGCAGGTCTGGCTCTCCGAAGTAGGAAAATAAATTTTCCGGGCCCGTTTGTTCCAGAGAATACGCAACAAACCTGACCTGGTTAAACCATGGTTCAGGCTCAACCTTTTCTTTGCTGGTAGACGTAGCTACCACCGTGTGGCCCTGCCCCAGCAGTTCCTCAATTACATAGTGACCGATATAACCGCTGGCGCCTGTTACAAGCACTTTCATATCAGCTCCAGTTGAGGGATAAAGACCACGAACCGTCCGCCCCATTCGCGGATGTAAGAGAGCTGTTTGGTAATCTCATCCCGGATGTTCCAGGGAAGGATGATTACATAGGGAGGCTTTGCTTCCTTTAGCTGGGCTTCGTTCACAACCGGTATATGGCTGGCTGGCAAAAACTTACCCTGCTTCGCCGGATTGGCATCTACTACAAAATCGATCAAGTCATTCTTTACGCCGCTGTAGTTCAGCAAGGTATTGCCCTTTGCTGCCGCGCCGTAAGCTGCCACCTGTTTTCCTTCCCGCTTTTGCCGGATTAAAAAGTCGAGCAGATCAAGCTTTACCTGCAGGGCCTTTTGCTGAAAGCCTTTGTAGTACGCCAGATCGGCAATGCCATAGCTCAATTCTTTGTCGAGCAGCGCCTGCACGTTGGGCGTGATGGGCTGTGCTGCATTGCCGGTATGTTTCGCATAGATGCGCAAAGAGCCGCCGTGCGTGGGCAGTTCTTCTACATCAAACAATTCCAGCTCCTGCGCATTGAAAATGGCTTTGATACTGTAAAATGAAAGATAAGAGAAGTGCTCGTGGTAGATGGTATCGAACTGGTTGTTGTTGATCAGCTGCACCAGGTGCGGAAATTCCATGGTGATCACGCCCTGGGGTTTGAGGATGATCTTCATGCCGGCTACCAGGTCAACAATATCAGGTACATGGGCCAGCACGTTGTTGCCCAGGAACAGGTCGGCCTGCTTTCCTTCAGCTGCCAGCCGGGTGGCCAGTTGGGTGCCAAAAAATTCAGTGACGGTTGGAACACCTTTTTGCCGGGCTACTTCAGCCGTGTTGGCGGTGGGCTCGATGCCCAGTACCGGAACCTTTTTCTCCACAAAGTATTGCAGCAGGTATCCGTCGTTCGAAGCGATTTCCACCACCAGCGATCCTTCGTTTAAGCCAAACCGTTTGGTAACAGCTTCCACGTATCTTTTGGAGTGTTCGAGCCAGCTGGTAGAGTAAGAAGAAAAATAAACATACTCACTGTTGAAGATGGCATGGGACGATTTGTACTCATCTATCTGAACCAGGAAGCAGTTGTGGCATACAAATACTTTGAGCGGATAAAAAGTCTCCGGTTCGTTGAGTTGCTCCCGGGTCAGAAAAGAGTTGGACGCAGGGGCATTGTACAGATCAATAAATTCATGTTCCAACGTGGTTTTGCAAAATCTGCATTGCATGGGTTATGGTTTAATCCCTTGAAAAGTGGTGGTTATAAGAGGATGGTTCTGGTCGCGGTCCGACAAACAAATGGGCTCCAGGGGCCATTGAATGTTGATGCGCGGATCGTTGTATCGCAGGCCGCCTTCCATGCCGGCCGTATAATAGGCGCTGTGATGGTAGATCAGCTCACAGTCATCCGTAAGTGTTTCAAAGCCGTGCGCAAAGCCTTCCGGAATGTACAGGCCCTTTCTGTTCTCGGCCGATAGTTCCACCCCATACCACTGCAGGAATGTAGGTGAGCCTTCGCGGATGTCAACAATCACATCCCATACCCTTCCAGCAATACAACGGAGGTACTTGATTTCCGAGAACGGGGGCAGTTGATAATGCATGCCCCGTATGGTAGCTTTTTTTGCGGTGTATGAATGGTTCATCTGCACCCATTCTTTCTGGTGGCCGATGGAGGAGAACTCGTCCTTGCAGAAAAACCGGTAGAACAGGCCTCTTTCATCCTGGAATATCTTGGGCTCAGCGATAAAGGCGCCGCGGAGCGGCAGTTCAGTAAATATCATGGTTGCACAGAGGCTGTAAAAGCGTGAATGTCTTGCCGGATCAATTCCCAGGCATTGGAGCCGTCAAAACTCTTGTACCAGCTGATGGTTTTGTCGATGGCCTCAGACGCGCTGAACCGGGGTTTCCAGTGGAGGTCACGCTCTGCTTTGCTGACATCCAATTTGAGCAGTCCTGCCTCGTGCGGCATGCCGGTATTGTCCGGAACATGGTAATTGCCGCCTCCCCAGGTTTGGATCGCTTGTTTTACCATGTCTTCTACCTGCCAGCAGTCGGGCGTAAGCGGACCGAAGTTGTATTCACTTGCATACTTTACCGGATCTTCCAATTGTTTCGCACCCAGCAGGAGGTAAGCGCCCAGGGGCTCCAGTACATGCTGCCAGGGGCGCACGGCGCGTGGGTTCCTGACAGGAATGGATTCTCCTGCCTGCAAAGACCGGATGATGTCGGGAATGATCCTGTCTTTTGCCCAGTCGCCGCCACCGATCACGTTGCCCGCGCGAGCTACTGCAACTGATTTTTGGTGATCTGGGTAGGCATGCCTGTTAAAAAAGGAATTGCGGAATGAATCGATCACCAGTTCAGCGCAGGCTTTGCTGGCGCTGTAGGGGTCGTAGCCGCCCAAGCGGTCTGTTTCGCGGTAGGGGTAAGGCCATTCATAGTTGTAATAAACCTTGTCGGTGGTTATCAGCACTGCAATGCAGGGCTTTTCCAGCTTGCGTATGGCATTGAGCACATGTGCGGTGCCAATTGAGTTGATGCTGAACGTACCAACCGGGTCCTGGTATGATTGCCTGACAATGGCCTGGGCTGCCAGGTGAAAAACAAAATCGGGCTGGAAATCGAGCAGGCTTTTTTCCAGCTGGTCATATTGCATGATATCACCAAACTCGGAATCACAGTGCTCGTCTCCCCTGATGTGCTGGTAGAGCTGGTGTTCAGGCTGGGGTGCCAGCGCATAGCCCTTTACGTGGGCGCCCAGCATGTGGAGCCAACCCAGCAGCCAGCAGCCTTTAAAGCCGGTATGGCCGGTGAGGAATACCTTCTTGTTCTCGTATGTTTCTTTGAAGTTCATGCAATTGGATAACCCCAGGTTTTTCTGATGGGCATTGCTTCCAGCAGGATCTCCTCCAGCCGCCGCAAACTTTTTTCCAGTCTGAAAGGAGAAGCGGCGATCCGCTCCCGCGCTGCGGTAGTGAGCTGCCGGCGCAGGGAAGCGTCCTGTATAGCATGCATGCACCGGCTGATGTCTGCCGCACAGGCCGGGTTAAAGTAAAGGGCGGTATCTCCCATTAGTTCATGGTGGCCCGGCAGGTCTGAACACAGAACCGGGCATTCCAGTTCAGCTGCTTCAAGCAAGGGCATATTGGTCGGACCCAGAAAAGTAGGCATGACCAGCGCCCGGGCATTTTTATAAAATACAAAGAGTTCCCTGTCTGAAATATAACCCGGCAAACTGATTTGCCCGGAGAGGCCCAGGCGGGTGATCTGTTGTTTGATGTAGGTCATGTTGCCTTTGTCTGAACCGCAGAGCAGCAATTTCAGCTTGCTGTTTTTTGTTTCGGCCAGTAGCAGCTTAAAGGCTTGCAGCAGGTTGTAATGATTTTTGTGTACCCAGAACTGGGCCGGGTACAGGAAAAAATTATTCTTCTCCAATCCGTGCCTGGTAAGGGTCTCAGCATGCTCCTGATCAGACACCTGTTGCTCTATCACGCCGCCGCTGAAGATCGGAACGGTTTTTACTTTGGCCGGGTTGAGATTGTAATAATGCAGCAATTCTTTTGCACCTGTTTCTGATTCGCAAATGACCAGGAAAGCTTTGTTGAGCACATGTAAGTAATAGTTTTCCCTGGTCTCATAATTGCCGTTCAGCGCTACCTCCGGAAAAGCATACATAGAGCGGTGGCCAACATCCCAGTGTGTTGTCATGAAAGGATAGTTCATGCTCGTCTCTTCTGAGCGCAGGTAGTAGACCAGGTCTATATGATTCTCTGCTAATATTTTTTCGGTATTCCTGTTCTGAAGCTGCATGATCTGGTTGGCAGCCCTCAGCCATCTCTTTTTAAACCTGGATTTACCAATGCCATGAAAAATATGGTAAAGAATTTTATAGAACAGGTATTTAACTGAATAAATATAATTCTTGTTGATGAGGAGTATCCTTTTTTTTAAGAACGGTTCCTGCTGCGTTTTTTTATGGAATATGATGTTGACAATTTCCAGCTCATTGTTCCAGTTGTATGCATTGATCGCTTGTAGCAACCTGTAGTAATAAGTGAAGCCGCCTCCCGATGTTGGAAGAAGATGGGTGTCTACAATAATACCGATGGTTAGCTTATCTTCTGCCATCAAAATAAGATTTGATGGTTTCGGCAACCAGTTCAAGATGGGCATCACTGATTCCAAGGCCGGAGGGAAGATAAAACCCACGCCGGGCAAGGCTTTCGGCTACGGGGTATCTTTCCTGTTCAAACAAGCCCATCCCGGTAAAAACGGGCTGTTCGTGCATGCACCAGAAAAATGGCCGCGTGCTGATGTTGTGTTCTGCAAGAAAGCGGACCAGGTCAGTGGCTTCTTCTTCTGAAGGGGCTACCAGTCCAAAGATCCAGTAAATATTTTCTGCAGCATGGTCAGAAGCCGGAGGAAGTTTATACCCTAACTCCTTCATGAATGCCAGCCGTTCCTGGTAAAAATGACCGATTTGCTTTTTGCGGAGGATAGACGGTTCTATCTGCTCTAATTGTGCCACCCCCAGGGCAGCCTGCAGGTTGCTCATCCGGTAATTCCATCCCATTTCCTGGTGCACGAACCGGCGGCCGGCGGGCTCAAATGCTAAATTGCGAAGCTTCCTACAGCGTTCTGCCAGGACAAGGTCGTTGCAGAGCAACATACCGCCCTCTCCGGTGGTGAGCAGCTTGTTGGCATAAAAGCTAAAAATGCTGACCGTTCCAAAGCTGCCGCACTTTTTATTTTTATACAGCTGTCCATGCATCTCGGCGGCATCTTCGATCAGGGGTATGCCATACCGTTGCGCGATCTCCAGCAAGGGATCCATGTCAACCGGCAACCCATACGTATGTACAGCGATAATGGCTTTGGTCTGTTTGGTGATGCGCTGCGCTACTTGTTGTACATCCATGTTCCAGGTGAGCGGGTCACTGTCTACCAGAACAGGTATACCACCTGCGCGCACCACAGAAAGGGCGGGAGAGATGATGGTAAATGCCGGCATGATGACCTCGTCATTCCGGCCAATGCCGAGTGCGGCTACAGCAATGTCCAACGCGCCGGAGCCGCTGGAAACCGCTATGCCATGATCCATGCCGATGTACCGGCTGAATCCCTTTTCAAACTCGGCAATAAAAGGACCTTCACTCGAAATCCAGCCACTTTGCAGGCACTGGTCAATATAGATATGTTCGTTGCCCGACAGCAGCGGGATGTTCACGGGGACAGAAGTACTCATAGGGTAAAACAAAAACCGAAAATTCTATGTTCCTTGCAGACCATAGAAAAAAGAAACGCTGCTATTGATTATTTTTTCTGCAAAAGCACAAATAAGTTCCAGGTGTTCAGGGTTGTATTTTCCGAGGTCATGAATTCTTCAGCCTTCAGGACCTTGAAACCGGTTTGTTCAGCAATCCATTCAATTTCTGGAATGGTAAAGTACCGCATGAAATGGGTTTCCTGCACCCCTTCCGATTCTTTGTTCCCTGTATGATCGATCTGGATATCGTATTGAACTTCTACTACATTTTGTTCGATATGGAGTACCGGTTTGGCAGTGCGGGTTAGCTCCAGTTCGCCGTGGATTATTTTTCTGATGCGTGTAGCCGGCAGTTCATGTATAACAGCAGGACCGTACCAGCAATCAAAACAAAATACGCCGCCAGGTTTTAAATGGTACGCAACTGTTTTGAAACAAGCAGCCAGCATGGCATTGGTGGTCAGATAGCTGATCACATGAAACAGGGAAAAGGCGCCATCAAACTGTTGCGGCAAAGAAAAGGAGGTAATATCTGCCAGCAGCGTAGAAAAATTGGGGATCCTTTTTTCTTTTGCCTGCCTGATCATCTCCTCGCTCCGGTCGATCCCGGTTACCCGGTAACCTGCCTGGCAGAAAGGTTCTGCATGGCCCCCGGTGCCGCAGCCTAATTCCAGCACATCTGCTTCGACGGGTAAATAGGGGCGAAGCTGTTCAATTACGTAATCTGCTTCTGCTTTGTAATTTTTATCCTTGTAAAAAAGATCGTAGTACTGGCTGTAGCGTAAAAAATTGCTCGTCACTCGTTGGTTTAAATAGCTTTTTTATGCAGTACTGGTGAAGGAAACCTGATCTTGTCGCTCTCAGCCACATAAGGGCCTTGTTTGATCTCAATGATCTCCGCATCCTCCAGGATTTCAAAACCATGTCCGCCGGCAGCCAGCAAGATCACGTCTCCCTTGCCTAAGATGCGTTCGTCTATATAGTTCTGGTTATTGTCGTAAAAATCCACCCGCACTTTCCCTGATTTGATCAGGAGCACTTCCTGCGTGAGAACCACCTTTCTTTCTACGTGTTTGTGGATATGCGGCTCAATGATATGGCCTTTGGGGCGGCTCATGTAAGCCAGCTGCTGCGAAAATTCATCCGGCGTAAAGAATTTGATACCAGACTGCTGATAATTGTTTTTAATGATGATTGCCAGAAGATTGTTTTGATGGACAAGCTGTTCTATCATGCCTGCTGATTTTAAAATTATGAAATAGAGAGGTGGCTCTTTTCATAAGACATTAGATTCAGATAGGCAATTTGTAGTTCCAGTAATCAGTTCGCAAAACCCAGTCCCTTACCTTTTCATCACGCAGGAAACACTGCTGGTGAAAGCGGTATCCTTCCTGAAACATTTCGTTGAACCGGCGTTGCAACGCAACAACAGAAGTTGGGGTTGCCCGTTCCGGTATTATCATGTGCCTGATCAGGTTGTTCAACTTCCTTGCTATGCGCAAGAAAAGATGTGATTTGGAGGGGTTTTTTTCATACGGATGGTAGAGGCTATGTGTTGAACGGATATCAGTGAAAGAATGGCAAACACCGCTGTAATAGTGCCATCTTTCAAAATAATTGATCTGAAGCCTTTCTTGTGGAACCAGGTGGTAAAGCAAGGCCGAAGATACATATAAAGCTGAATAATTTTTACTCTTTGCTTTTATTGATAAGCCAGTTTCTCCATCACCTTGATATTGTTGCAGATGGTCGGCGATGCGGTCGGGATGAAATCCTCCCAGTATTTCAAATGCTTCCTTTCTGATGCTGTAATTCAGTCCAAACGCATACAGCGGATCAATCTCCACCCGCTCATGCCCGGTATCGATCAGGCTCAGCGGCAGACACATTTTTCCGCCATGAGGGGTTGGTTGCCAGCAATCTGCAAGCCATGCGGGCGGATAAACCTGGTACTTGGGCAAACAGGGCCCGGTAACAATCGACACATGACTGGCTTCCCTGAATGCCGCACTCACACCGCGCAGCCAGTAAGGGTTCAATTCAACGTCATCATCAATAAAAGACAAAATGACCCCTTGAGCTATCGCACCTCCCTTGTGCCGGCCGGTGAGCAATCCCGGTTCACTATCGTACACATATACAAAGTTGGAAATCTCTTTGCCTGTTTCGCTGCATACTTCCCTTGTATTGTCGGTTGAACCGTTGTCTACTACAATAACTTCAAACAAAGGAGCATCAACCTGGGCAAGAATGCTGCGCAGCGTACTTTTCAATGATGCAGCGCGGTTCAGGGTGGGAATGATGATGCTTATTTCCATGTAGTAGAACCGTACTTGCCTTTATCAGCGGCTAAACTGTGTCTATAAAGTTCTTTTCTACCTTGTTAAAGGTGATCAGCCCTACAAAAAACAGTACGATGGAAGCGATCACGCTGTATAGAAATGCGTCCGAATAAAACTTTCCGCTGCCCAGGAATCCGTACCGGAATGTTTCAATCAGGCCGGTCATGGGGTTGAGTGTAATAAGGGTTTTATATTTTTCAGGGGCAGCTGAAAGCGGATAAATAACCGGTGTGGCGTACATGACAAGCTGCACGCCAAATGCCACCAGAAAAGCCAGGTCCCGGTATTTGGTCGTCATTGCTGTTACAATCAGACCGATGCCCAATCCAAGCATGGCCATTAAAACAATGATGAACGGGAAGAGCAGGATATAAGTATTGGGATGAACGTTCTCGTGCTTAAATAGGCTCCACCCGAGCATGATCAGCAGGAGGATAAACTGAACACTGAATTTTACCAGGTTGGAAAAAATAATGCTGAGCGGAATAATCAGCCGGGGAAAATAAACCTTTCCAAAAATCCCGGAATTGTCCCGGAAAACGGTACTTGTTTTTGTGAGGCAGTCAGCGAAATAGTTCCATGCTACCGTGGCGCTCAGGTAAAACAATACAGGCGGCGCGCCTTCCGTACTGATGCGGGCAAGCCTGCCAAAGATGACGGTAAAGATGAATGTTGTAATAATAGGCTGGATAAAGAACCACAGCGGTCCGAATACAGTCTGCTTGTAGAACGAGACAAAGTCTCTCCTTACCATCAGCCACAGCAAATCCCGGTAGTTCCAGAGATCTTTCAGGTGAAGGTCGAACAGGTTACCGCTCGGCTTGATCTCCAGGTCCCAGTGTTCATGCGCTTGCGTACTCATACAGGTACTTGTTTACTCCTTTTTCTTTTTACGTTTCTTTTTTTCATCCTCAAAATAACCGGATCCGTAGCCATAACCATAGCCGTAACCATAACCATAGCCCGAGTAGCTGCCATATGAATTTCCTCCCTTGATGTCGTTGATCACCACGGCCATTTTGGGCAGCTTGCGTGTGGTATGCAGCTCATCTATAAGCTTGATCTGCTTTTTATATGTATAATTATGACGGACAATATAAATGCATGTGTCGGCATACGTACCCAGGGTAAGCGCATCCCCTACCAGGCCCACAGGTGCAGTATCTACCACGATGGCTTCAAAATTGTCTTTGAGATAGCTAAACAATTCCTGTACTTTTTCATCCAGCAGCAGTTCGGAAGGATTGGGTGGCAGCGGACCGCAAGGGATTACATAGAGATTTTCTATAAACTCTTTTTTGTTTTCCTCTTCCTGGTTGTTTGCATACTTGATCTTTGGGGCTTTTTCATCCTTGTTTTTTGCGGCAGGGTTCTTTACCGGGATGGCCAGCTGGTCAATGCGCTGGTTGCCCACGATAAAGTTGGTGAAACCGCTTCCTTCATTCATGCCCAGGCCGCGCAAGATCTTGGGTTTTCTGATGTCGAGCTCCAGGATAACCGTTTTGCGGCCACTGAGTGCCAGCACGGCTGCCAGATTGGTACTGATAAAAGATTTTCCTTCTCCGCTGAAGGAGGAGGTAACCATGATGATCGGGGTAGACGATCGTTGTTGAGCCCCCGTTATCGGGGTACCCTGTGTTGAAGGCGGCGTTACAGAAAGAGCAGGCGATTTTGTGGAAGCAACAGCGGCAGGTTTTGTAGAAATCTGCTTGTTTGGAATAAGATACTGAAGATTGGAGCGTACAATCCTGAACTGCTCGGCAATATAGGAACGGTTGTGCGAGGTCACAATGAGCGAGGACTGTTTTTCAGAATGTCCTATTTCACCCAGGATGGGCGTAGTGGTGATTTTCTCTATATCAGAGCGCTTCCTGATTTTGTCGTTCAAAAATTCCCGGAGCGCAATGATAGAAACAGGGATGGCAACCCCGATGAGAAAGGCAATCAGGTAGATGGCTTTTCTGTTGGGTCTGATGGGAACCGTGCTGTAATCGGCCGGCTCCAGGATGCTGGAAGTAGATACGCTGGCTGCCGATGCAATAGAGGTCTCCAGTTTTTTTTGCAGCAGGAAAGACCACAGCTCCTGCAGGATCTGTTGCTGCCGCGTGATTTCAAGCAGCTCTTTTTCTTTTCCGGGGATCGTTCCAATAACTGATTCTGTTGACTGGGTTTTTCTCTGCAGGTCGTTCAGGGTGAGATCATAGCTGCGTCTGACGTTGTTCAGGTTTCCTATCAGATCGCTTCTGAGTTTGGACAGAGATGCATCAATGTCGCGGATCAGGGGGTTGGCTGCCGGGGTGGTGCGGAGATTTGTTTCCCGCTGCAGCAGCAGCTGGTTGTATGAATTGATTGCCTGGATCAGCGAAGGCTCGGTGATACCAAGCGAAGAAACCGTCTTAAGACTATTCTGTTCCCTGGTAATATAATCAAGCAGGTAATCAGCCAGCTTTCGCTGCACTTCCAGGGTTACCATCTGCTGTTGGGTGGTATTTACGTTTTCCAGGTAAATGCCTGACTGCCGCGGTACATCGATTGCCCGGTTTTTTTCTCTGTATTGTTGCAGGTTGCGCTCTACACCGCCCAGTTCGCGCTGGAAAGTGTCCAGTTGCTCATCAATGAACCGCAGCGTATTTACGGCAATCTGCTTTTTCTCTTCCAGGCTGAAATCCTGGTAAGCCTCCATAAAAGCATCAATGATGTCGACGCCTATTTTGGGGTTTTCAATTTCATACTTCAGGTCCAGCACATTGGAAAAATCGTTGGATTGAATAACGCTGAGGCTGTTTGCAATGCCCTTGGCGATATCCATCCTGGGTTGCCATACAATGGTAAATTCATCGCTGGCCAGGTTTTCAAAAGGCTTGCCGGTGAGCACAAAACGGAACCTGCTTCCGTTTTGCTCGATGGTTTCACCGTAATAATGCGTTTTTGTACTGTCTTTGAACCTGAAGTGGGTATTGTTCAGGTGAACAAGTCTGAATCCGTATCCTATGGCAGAATCCTTTATCTGGATGACCTCAAGCCGCAACGGTGTTTCTGTGTTGCGCAGCATGGTAGAGCGGATGTTGCCTTCATTGAAGTAAGCTGTTTGAAGATTCAGTTTGTTAACGACCCGCTTGGAGATCGAAGTTGATTTCAGTTGTTCAATCTGGTCATTGAGGTTCTGCGAACTTTGCCCCATGAACAGATCCTGAAAACGATTCTCCGAGTTGTTGCTGAGGCTTGCCTGGCTCTTCATCTGCATCTTTCCTTTCACGCTGTAAATAGGTGGCTCATACCGGAGCTTTATATAAGCAATGGCCAGGCAAATGATAATAGAAATAACAACCCAGGGAAGGTAACGGACATAACGAACAAAGAATTCCTTGAGATTGAATTCCTGGTTGTTTTCCAATTTACCGTTTAATGAAACGCCGTTTTCTGCACTCATAACTACTTAATTTTTCCTCGAAAAACGCTGTAACAAGGTACGAAAGAGATTATCTTCTTAAAATACTGATGAGGATGGCAAATGTCGATACGATCGTTCCCGCCAGTGAAACGTTTCTAATCAACTGATTGTCATTGGCCGAAACTTTTCTTTTGTTAAGGTCTACAATCACTACATCATTCTGCTGCAGATAGAAGAAAGGAGAATTGAAGATGGCGGGATTCGTAATGTCAAGATGGCCGAACTGGCGTTGACCATTGGATTCGCGAATAACCATTATATTGTTTCGCAGGCCGTAAAAGGTAAGATCGCCTGCCATACCGATGGCTTCGATGATGTTGACCCGTTCGCTGGGGATGGTGTACATACCTGGTCTGTTGACTTCCCCCACCATCGTGATCTTGAAATTCAGGAAACGGATGCTGTAATACGGATGCTTCAGGAGCGTATCTGCCAGTTTGCTGTTGAGCAGGTCAACAAGCTGGTCTTTTGTAAGGCCTTCTACATGCAAGCGGCCGATTTCAGGAAATTCTATGTTTCCATCATTGCTCACCAGGTAACCGCCTGAGGGTAGGGCAGCACTGGAAGGATTGATTTCTCCCCCTATCGCGGTACCTATATTAACCGCAGCCGTAGCGCCGACGGTCTGGTTAAATCTTGCTGTGGCTACCGGGTTATCACTGTACACAACAATGCTCAACTGATCATTTTTCTGGATGGTTTGACTTTTATAGACTACATTTCGCAAGGCAGCCGTATCAAAACTACCCTGCAAATACCTTAACTCCCTGGGAGTGGTACAGGCCTGTATAAGAACACCACCTAAAATGATCAGTAAATAGAACAATCGCTTTTTCATAGTTTTTTCTTCCGCCCCCTTGAACGATCGATGAGGGAATCGATATGGTTTGATAAAATAGATCCGACCCAAGACACAGGTCTATCCGGTTCCGGCAACCTTGGTAACCACCTGGCCCTTTATTCTATACTTGTCTCCGCTTTCCTGGCAAACAGCCCGGCCTTCTGCATCGAAATGAAGCCTGCAGCCGGCTTCGCTCATCCAACCCCGCAGGATAGCCGGGTTGCCGGTTACCAGTCCGTATGCCGGTACCGGTTTGGTAACAACACTGCCCGCCCCGATGAATGCATAGGTGCCCAGCTCATTGCCGCATATGACGGTTGCATTGGCACCTACCGTTGCTCCCTTGCGGATAATTGTTTGCTTGAACTGGTTTTTGCGGTTCACTGCGCTGCGCGGGTTTTTTACGTTGGTGAACACACTGGAGGGACCGAAGAACACATCGTCCTCACAGCTGATACCGGTATACAGCGATACATTGTTCTGCACTTTTACCCGGTTGCCCAGTACCACACCGGTAGCAACCAGCACGTTCTGGCCAATGATGCAATCCTCCCCAATGGAGCAGCCCGGCATGATATGCGAGAAATGCCAGACCTTGGTTCCCTTGCCGATGGCACATCCTTCATCGATCACCGCTGTAGGATGCGCATAATAACCGCTTATGTTTAACAGGGCGTCTATATAACTTTGAGATAAGATTTATGGAAGATGGCTACCAGCTTATACCCCAGGCTTTCTATAACCACTTCTACATGGTTCTTTCTTACCTTCAGTACATTGGCTTCATGGTCGATGAATACACCCCGGGTGATCTGAACCGTGCTGTTCTGGCGGATGTCCAGAGCTTCTGCATGCACATCGCTGTACTCATCTAAAAACCGCTTTATTTTTTCAATGTCGCCGTCGGCAACCACGGCTGGTTTTCCCAGCCAGTATACAAAGTTAACAACACCATTGACCATCCGCACTTTTGCCTGCTCCCCATCCTCGAGCCGGACAAAGACATAAGATTTAAAAAGCGGCTCTTCTACAATCTTTACCCGGTCACTCCATTGACGGCTTACCTTGTTCAGGGGGCAGTATGCTTCAAACCCTTGTTCCACCAGCAGCCCATGCACTTTCTTTTCCCACCTTGATTTGGTATAAACTGCTAACCAGTATTTCACGTTGCGGTATTTTATTACAGGGCTTCGCCCCTTTAGTTACATAAAATATATTTAACTAATTGATTACTAACCCTGTTTCGGTCGTTTAGTGCCAGCAATTAAAAAGGGTATAAGAGCGGTTCCAGCCTTCTCTTATACCCTTTAAAAACTATTTTTGCTGATGCATTGAATACTGACATTATTTAAACCAGACCCGGGCTTCGTTAGCCTGTGTACCAAGGCCTATTCATAAATGTTTCATTTCTAATACAGTACACACCTTATTTCAGAACAAAGGGTCTTTAAAACAAGTTGCAAATATAGGGCATTTTCTTCCATAAAAACCATCTTAAAATAGGACCGCCGAACAAGGGCCAAACCACGCCTGAGCCCGGCTTGCACCACCTTCCCTGTTGCAAAATGCGCTGTTAAAGGTGTTATCTTAGCAATTCCCAAAACCTTCCCATTTGAATCACCGATTTTATTCACTCGACATTTTCCGGGGTGCTACCGTTGCCCTGATGATCCTGGTCAACAACCCCGGAAGCTGGAGCCATATCTATACCCCGCTTGAGCACGCTCCCTGGCATGGGTGTACTCCGACCGACCTGGTTTTTCCCTTTTTCTTATTCGCAGTAGGCACAGCCATGGCTTTTACCATTCCCCGCCTGCAGGTAGCCGGAAATGCTGTGTTCCTCCAGAAAGTTTTTAAGCGGGCCCTGCTTATTTTCGGGATCGGCTTACTGCTCAACTGGTCGCCTTTTATCCGCTGGGATGGTGATCAGCTGGTGGTCAAAACGCTGGGCAACGTGCGCGTGTTTGGCGTGCTGCAGCGCATTGCCATCTGCTACTTATTTGCTTCCCTGCTGGTTTACTTCCTTACACCCAGGCAGGCCCTCTGGACTTCCCTGCTGCTGCTTTTTGTTTACTGGCTGCTTTGCCTTTTCCTGGGGCGTTCCCCGGATCCATTCAGCCTGGAAGGTTTCTGGGGCACGCACATCGACCGGGCCATGCTGGGCAACAACCATATCTACAAGGGAGAAGGTGTGCCCTTTGATCCCGAAGGCCTGGCAAGTTCCCTGGCCGCGATCGTGCAGGTGGTAGCGGGCTATTTCGCCGGCCGGTACATACGGCAAAGGGGACAGGGAGGTGAACTGCCACTGAACGACAAAGCCAGGGAAGACCTGCTGTACAGAATGATCGCTCATCTGTACCTGGCCGGCTTCGCGCTGGCAGCAGGTGGTTTAAGCTGGGGCCTGGTTTTTCCCGTCAACAAAAAGATCTGGACAAGCTCTTATGTGCTCTATACATCCGGACTGGCCATTATGATCCTGTGTACGGTGATCTACCTGGTAGAAATCAAGAAATACCAGGGTTGGCTGGCCCGTTTCTTTGATGTATTTGGAAAGAATCCGCTTTTTATTTTTGTGCTCAGTGGATTTCTGCCCCGCCTGCTGGGTCTGCTGCGTGTATCTGCTTACCTGGATGAGCAGGGCAACAAACACTATCTTGCGCCCTTTGGGTGGTTTTATGAGCATATTTGCAGCCCCCTGTTTACTGATCCCAGAAACGCCTCCCTGCTGTATGCAGTGTGCATGATTATCTTTTATTGGCTGATCGCACGCTGGCTCGATTACAAAAAGATCTACATCAGGGTATAAGAAGTAAGTATAAAACAACAGAAAGCTATAAAGCCTACAGAAGAAATGGGATTGCGCAAACTACTGCAGAAAATATTGGCGAAACCGGTGACCAGGCTGGCAGAGCGGGTTTCTTCTTCTCCTCGCCAGCAAGACGTATATGCTTCCCTCGATGCGCTGTTGAAATGCATCCGGGAAGAGGCAAAAGAAAAAGGCGTGACTATTCCCTTTGACATAAACACGGGCAAGTTTGTCATCTTTTCCGATCAGCACAAGGGTGGGGGCGACCTGGCAGATGATTTTGTAAAAGCAGAAAGCAATTATATAACCGCCCTTCAATTTTACCGGCAGCAAGGTTTTTGTTTCATCAACCTCGGCGACTGCGAAGAACTCTGGGAAAACACCCCGAAAGTTGTGATGGAAAGAAACCGGTCTTCCCTGGCAGAAGAAGCCCGGTTTTTACAAACAGGGATGTACTTCCGCGTTTTTGGCAATCACGACCTGGAGTGGAAATACGCCATCCAGCAGCTGCAATTCCTGCAACCGGTTTTTGGCAATACGCTTAAAGTATATGAAGGTATTTTGCTGCAGTGTGTATACAATGCGAAAACCTACTCTATCTTTCTGACCCATGGCCACCAGGGCGACAAACGCAGTGATGGCAACGCATTCAGCAAGTGGGTGGTTGCCGCTATCTGGACACCCATCCAGCGCTTCCTTGAAATCAGCACCAACAGTGTATCCGATTCTTACGGGCTGGTTGACAAGCACAATATTATCATGCACGATTGGTGTGTCACCCAGCCTGATATGGTATTTATTTCCGGGCATACCCACAAGCCTGTATTTGCTTCGCTGGATCATATTGACCGGCTGAACAAACAACTTAAAAAGGCTGAAGCTGCAAACAATGTTGAAGAGATCGAATCCATAAAGGCTGAACTAAAAAAGCGCGAAGCCGAGTACGCGGGCAAAACAGATACCCGTGTGCAGCCTTATCCCTGTTATTTCAATACAGGTTGCTGCTGCTTCGAAGACGGGGATATTACAGGACTGGAAATAGAAGACGGTTTTATCAGGCTGATCAAATGGGAAAACAAAGACAAGATAAGCAAGCGCAGGGTATTGGAAGAATCGCCCCTGTTCTACCTTTTTGACAAGTTGGAAGAAATGAAGCGTGAAACCGCGCCTGCCTCTCCGGTGTAAGCGCTTATTGTCCGCTCCTTACAAAAGAGACCGCTTTTTCTTCCCGCTCACTTCTCCACCGGATTATATACTTGCCTGCCGCCAGCTCGTTAACCGGCAATACGGTCTTAAGTGACCTTTGCGCTACCTGCACCCGGTTGAGCAACCGGCCCATAAAATCATATACACTGATCTCTGCATGCTCTCTGGCAGGATGCTCGATGTTTATACTTGTTTGTCCCGGGTTCGGATACAGGATAATGCCGATGGTATTGGTGCCGATGCCGTTGATGATGCTGTCTTTTTTCGAAGGGTCTACATAAGCAACAGCGCTCAAGATAGAACTGCTGTCACTGTTTACCATTCGCAGGCGGTAAAAAACCCGCGTAGATGCTGTATCTGAAAAGATAGAAGTGTAGCTGTTGTCGTTGTTGCTGCCCAAGGTTTTTACATTGGCTATCCTTGCAAAATCAATCTTATTCGTGCTGGATTCTATGCCGAAATAGGCAAAGTTTGGTTCCCTGATTGTTTTCCAATCCAGTTTTACCTGGTGACTGGTGTCCCTGTTGCCGGTAAAGTAGGACAATCCGCCGGGCAAGTTATGATCCAATGCATCTTCGTAAACAGGTCTGAGCGGATAGTAGAGGGGAGGAGTAAGCATGCCTGCGTTTAGCATTCTGACAGAATCAGCCTGGGGCGTTTGGGCGAGGGTCCAGTTACCGTTTTCCGGATCTGTAAAAATTGCTTTTAGTCCGGCAGGATTGTTTCGAAGATCTATAAAAATACTGTGCTTATCCTGGCCGCTGAAAGCCTGCCAGTCTTGCAAGGTAAAGATGTTTGCATCTCCCTGCGGTGAAGTAGGATAACTGGTCCAATAGATCGTTCCTCTCAGCAACACATATACGTTGTAGTCAGATACCAGATTGGAAGCAGTTCCTTTGCCGGTACCATTGTTTGCATTCACCACATGCATATAGTTTTCCGGATTTACATCACAGATATAGATGTTGTTGAATGCCTGTAGTCTGTTGTTAAGCGAATTTTCAAAAACCGTTTCCGTAGCGTACTGGGTATGCCATGTAGACCTGCCATAAAAAACAGTATTGGCTACTTTCAAGGTGGTGCTTTTCTGTGCAAACCTGAAACCGACCGAAGGCTGAAAAGAAGGTGATCCCTTGTTTGCATCGTTGCAGTTGGTTGTGATCAAAGTATTGCTCACTGTTGCATTGCATTCTATGTCAAGATCACTTCCCAAATGGATAGCTGCTTCCGACACGTTGTTGATGGTCGCGTTCTGTATGCTCAAGTAATGAGGGATTCCCAGCCAGAAACTTTTATATCCGTAACAATAGTTGTTTGAGATGATAACAGAATCAGTGTTGGTGCTACTTAACATAGCATTTGTATTGAGCGTGTCTGCAAAAGCATAGGCACTATCTACCCTTAGCGAACTATAGTCAGAAGTTCCATTTGTGTGGGTAAAGGCAGCGTTCCTGATGTCAAGAAAAAGGGTATTGGTAAGTACATTGCGGGCTCGCATACCTTCTGGCTTGTAGAAGACCAGTCCGATTTCATCCGGAAGCCCGTCGGGTCCGGGTAAAAACAGGCTTTTGTCAACACGGCCACTGTAAATAACGGCGTGGTGTGTACCCCCTCCTTGAAATGTAACATTCCTCACAGTCGTATTCTCTCCTCCGGCCAACATGCCCACTCCGTTGCCGGCAGAGCGCAAAAATAAATTTTCAAAAGTGCTGTTGTTGGCGTAAAAGCCGAAAATATTATAAGGACGTTTTACGACTTCGTACCTGAACTTGTTTTTACCAGGAATGCCTTGCGTGGCATGTATGTAAACAGGAGCGGGGTTCTGGTTGACAAAACCCATAAAAAAAGATCCCGGGGTTGATTCACACAGATCCAGTGTGGAAACAAAGCGTAAATAGCGCACGGCAGAAACAGGATATGATTTTTCCATCATGGTGTCTATTTCTGCTACCAGCAGGCAATTGTAGTTATTGCTGGCAAAGTCTACTACATGCGTAATGGAAGATTCATAAGTATTGGTTTTACCTGTCGTAGCACGCCAGTCCGTTACCACATCCATTCCGGTAAACTGTGCTTTTTTATCCTCAGACAACATGGAAAAACTGCTTGTTAATATACTGTTGCTGCTGATATTGAATTGTTCTCTGAAATTGCTGCCCGCCTGTAATCCCAGCGAAGCCTTGCTATTGGAAACCGCATATTCATTGATCAATCTGCTGATATTGTCGATCGTGAGTTTGGGAGAAGCGGGTGATTTGCCGCTATTGGCATTGGAACCCTGATTGGAAACATAAAAATCAAAGGTGTCAACCGCAGGAACGGTATCACGCATCCAGGCATCATCTGTAAAAGGCAGATGTTCTGCCATAGAATCAGTATTGCCAGCGACCGTAATCTGGGAAGACAATAGGAAAAAAATCCAAACCCATTTACGGCTGCGTACGATCTTCATATGCAGAAAATTTTCAATACTATCTTACAAATAAAGTACCCCGCAATGATAAGTCAAATACAGGGAAACCTGTAGAAAATAGTCTTCATTGTATGTAACAACCGGTGCATTCTGTACACCGGGAGTTAAAAAAGGTGCTGTGCCTGCTCAATTGAAGCCAGGGTACCCACATCTATAAATTTGCTGGATGAGTGATCAAATGCTTTTATGGAATGACTTTGAGCCAGTTGCAGATAAAGCGCTACCATGCTGAATTTACCCTCCAGCGCAATAAGAGGGAAAATAGCTGTATTGATAATATGTATGCCGCTGAACGCTTTTTGAACGGGAGACCCCTCTTCTTTCACCAGGATCTGTTCTCCTGTTTTTACATTTCTCCAGCCGCAAAGAATGTCTTCTTCATCGAAAAGGAAATAGCGGGAAGTTTCCCGGTTCCTGGCTGCCAGGGTCGCAAGCGGGCGATGCTCCTGGTGAAAGCGCATCATTTCCTGCAGGTTCAGGTCGGTGAGCACATCTACATTCATCAGCACAAAATCACCCGGGCTAAAAAAGCCCTGGGCTTTTTTCAGGCCGCCACCGGTTTCCAGCACTTCATGGCTTTCGTCTGAGATGGTGATGCGGCTGCCCCATCCCCCATTGGACCTAATCGCTTCCCTGATCTGATCTGCGAAATGGTGTACGTTTACCACCACATCATAAATCCCATGTTGCTGCAGGTAGATTATATTGTGCTGCAGCAGCGGTTTGCCGTTCACGGGTGCCAGTGCCTTGGGATGATGAAGGGTCCAGGGTTTCAGCCGGGTGCCCAATCCGGCAGCCAGGATCATGGCCTGTATGGGTTTGTTTTCTGATGATTGCATGGTGGGTGACCAGGATCAGCGCAGGTCGTTGATCCATTTCTTTGCATCCTGAACCAGGTGCTTTACTTCGGTTTTTACTTTGAATTTGTTGCGCAGATGGCGGGCCAGTTCATCGGCTGCATACACACTGCGGTGTTGCCCGCCCGTACAGCCAAAGCTGACCATCAGCCGGTCAAAACCCCGTTTCAGGTAATCTTCTACGGAGATGTCAACCAGGTTGTATACACTGTTCAAAAAATCAGGCATCCGGGTTTGTTGTTCCAGAAAATCCTTGACCGGTTTGTCCCTGCCCGTCAATCTTTTAAATTCTTCCAGCCGGCCCGGGTTGTAAATACCCCGGCAATCAAATACAAAGCCGCCCCCGTTTTCACTTTCATCAACCGGGTGTTTTTGTTTGAATGAAAAGCTGTGAATGCTCACCGTGAGGGGTGAATCCGGCGTAGCTTGTACAGGTTCAAAACGGGCAACAATGTTATCCTCTACAATCAGCTGCAGCAGCCGGTCAAATTCAGGCAGGCTGAGCCCTATTTGTTTGTGGGCGAGAAACCACCGCAAATTCCGGAGCGCCAGTGGAATGCTAATCAGGAAATGAGCCTTGCGCTCAAAAAGTCCCCGGAACCCGTAAGCGCCCAGTACCTGCAGCAAACGGATCAGTACATAGCCATAATACTGGCTCACAAACGGGGTTCTGTCAACAGGCGTTTCCAGCAACTCATCTGCACAATCGATATAGTAATAAAGCAAATCGTCTTTCCATTGATCCGGCAGATCGGCCTTGGCCTGCCAGAGCAGCGAAGCGACATCATATTGCAACGCACCCCTCATACCTCCCTGGTAATCGATGAAATGAACGCATTCTTCCTTGATCATTACGTTCCGGCTTTGAAAATCGCGGAACATAAAATGGGTCAGACCGGTTTGGGTAAGATAGGTGCTCAGGTTTTCAAAATCATCCAGCAGGGCCTGTTTGTCGTAAGGCATTTTCAATGTATCCAGAAAATAATACTTGAAATAAAGCAGGTCGCTCAGGATCGCCTGTTTTCCGAATTCTTTTGCTGTCAGACAAAGATCATAGTTCAGGGTTTTGCCACCTGTAATCTGCATATAAGCCAGTTCTTTGAGCGTCTGTTTAAACAGGTCAAAAACCGGCTGTGTATATCCACCTTCCTCCAGCTTGTTGAGCAGGGAAATATCGCCGAAGTCTTCCTGGATATAAAGCGTATCATCTGCGTTCACCGCAAGGATGGCCGGTACCGGCACCCCATATTGTTTAAAATGCCGGCTGAATTCAACAAAGGTGTTTGTCTCACGCCGGTTCAAATTGTGCGTAGCGATGTACGAAGCAGAGGGGGTAAAAATCCTGAAATACGTCCGGTCGCTACCTGATTGAGGCAACTTCTCTACCGAACTGATGGGCTCCTGGCTATAGAGAAAAAAAAGGTCTTTTATTCCCTGGATCACGGCTTGCATCCTTCAAAAGTAGGGTTGTTCTTTTTTTCTTGATAAAAAAGAAGCAAAAAAATCAAGGTTCAGACAATTATTCCGCCGGGGCACCTTTGGGGGTTGGGACTGTTGGTTGGGGTGCCCCGGGCGGAACGGTGGGAAGGTTGGGCAGATTGTTAGAAGGGTTAGAATAGTCCCAACTGCTTGCCGGGGCGGGTGAAATGGGTGCAGTCCAGTTCCCATTTTTCCTGGTTGAGGCCGTAGCGTTGGGTGAATTTTTTATATTGCTGAGAAACAAGGGACGCAATCGGGCCTTCTCCGCGCATTCTGCGGCCCCACTGGCTATCGTTGACTTTGCCGCCGTGCGCCTGTTCAATCAGGTGCCATACTTTGTCGGCCCGGCCGGGAAAGTTTTTGTACAGCCAGTCGTGAAACAAAAGTTTGATGGCGCCGTTAAGCCGGACAAATGTATAGGCAGAAAAGCTTGCGCCGGCTTCGCTGGCTGCCTTGATGATGCCAGGCATTTCATGCTCATTGAGCCCGGGAATCATCGGGCCCAGCATAACGCCTATTTTTACACCTGCCTGGCTGAGCTCGCTGATCACCCGCAGCCGCTGGGCAGCCGTCGTGGTGCGGGGTTCCATCACACGGCGCAGGTCTTCCTGAAAAGAAGTAATCGATACCAGGGCTGACACCAGCCGCTTTTCAGCCATTTTTACCAGCAGGTCTTTGTCGCGCAGGATGCCGGCATTTTTGGTGATGATACCGACGGGCTGATTAAACTCAAGACAAACCTCAAGCAACTGCCGGGTAAGCTTGAATTTTTTTTCAGCCGGCTGGTAGCAATCTGTATTGCCGCTCATGCTGATGGGGGTACATTCCCAGGTTGGATGCCGCAGAAATTTCCGGAGCAGCTGCGGAGCATTTTTCTTTACAATGATCTTTTGTTCAAAGTCGATGCCGGCGCTGTAACCCCAGTATTCAAATGAATTGCGGGCATAGCAGTAGATGCATCCGTGCTCACAGCCCTGGTAAGGATTCATGCTGTACCACATGCCCACGTCCGGACTGTCTACCTTGTTCACGATACTTTTTGCGTTGCCTTCGAGGTATTGCGTTTGCCGGTTGGGTTCGATCCAATCGTCTATTCCTTCGATATGTTCCTTTACAACTTCTTGTTGCAGGAATTTGTTTTTGGTATTGAACTGGGCGCCCCGGCCTTTGATGTAGTTGTCGCCAGGCGGTTGCTGCCCATCGGGGGTTAGCTGGTCAGCAGACATAATGGGTTGGTTGAGTAAAGGAATGGGTACAGGGAAAAGTAAAAGCTCCGGCCTGCAAGCCAGCCAAGTTGTTCGGCTTAAACCTGATAGCCGGAACTTTAGGTTGGTAGGGGTTAAAGAAGGGAATTACAAAAACAGGGAACCCTGTTGTGAATTCACAGGAAGATTGCTGAACTCCAAGCGTTGCACGATCTGATAAAATTTTTCTCCCTCCTGCCGCCGGATAAGCAGCATGCTGTCTGCTACAAAACTGCCCGTAAAGCTGCGGTGAGCATATTCATGCCAGGCTTTCTGGAATTGGAGCGGTGTTAAGTTTCTTGCAATGGTCAGGAAAGGCTCAGTGATAAAGTAAGGATCTGCATCCCCCGATTTCAGCAGGTGCCTGGCCGTACGCAGCTCCCGCATCAGGTATTGAATGGGAATGCTGGTGGTTGTATTGAGATAGATTGTGTGAGAAGGAAAGCTGCCAAAGTTTTTAAAAGCTACTTTAAAAGGCGGTGTGCCCATGGCCGCCACACGAAGCCGGTTAACAATTCTTTCTTCCATCATTCCCCAAACTACAAACTTCGCTAATACAATATGCGGCTTTCCGCCCAGAGTAGGTGTATTGTAGACTGCCTGAAAATCTTTTTTGATACCCACGATTTTAGCACGGAGGTCTTCATGCGGCTGTAACACCAACAAGTACTCGAAGTAGCGGTACCCGGGTCCGTTTGTGAAATCTGTACTCATATGCAAAGAAGGGTTTTAGTGAGGCGTTCGTTAATATATTTAGTATAAATGTACTAAAATATTTAGTAAAGAAAAATAAATTTTGCTAATCCTTTTTCTTTTTCTGATACACTTTCTTTGCTTTTTCCAGCAGTTCAATAAACTCTTTCTGCAAGGAGTCTTTTTGATCATACGATGCTTCGGCCAGCTCGATCACATCAGACCAGGAAAGATTCTTGCTGTATTTGGATTTTTTCAGCAGCGAGCCAAACATAACCACCGATGTGGCAAAACGATAGGAATTTTCCAATTGTTCAAAAGGAGTAAACCGGGGGCCACAGCTATAATAGATCGCATGTGGAGCTTTGGTTTGCGGGTTTTTAAACTGCAGTCTGATCTGGGCCAGGGAGGCATTGACTGCGCTTCCCTGCCCGGTTGCAGGAACAAGTTCCATGATAGCGAGCAGCGTATGCCCCGAGCCTACTTCTCCTCCTTCCAGTTCGCTGGAAGAATCGGTAATGGCGTTCAGCTTATTGTCAAACCCGATCAAGCGGTATTGTTCTACAACGGCCGGGTTAAATACAATGTCCATATAAGCATCATCAGCCACGGCAAACAGGGTTTGGGTAAGCTCTTTCACGAGCACTTTTTCGGCTTCTTTTTCATTGTCGAGGTAAGCAAAATTGCCGTTGCCTTTTTTGGCCAGCATCTCCAGCTTTGAGTCTTTGTAGTTGCCCATGCCTACCCCTAGGCACGTCAGGTAAATACCCAATTGCCTGTATTGGGTTATCAGCTTGCCCAGCTCATCTTCGGATGTTTGCCCGATATTGAAATCGCCATCGGTAGCCAGTATAACCCGGTTGTTTCCGCCATGGATAAACTTAGACTTGGCCAGTCCATAAGCCATGGCAATGCCGGAAGCACCTGCCGTAGCACCTCCCGGTTCCAGCTCTTCAATAGCCTGTTCTATCTTCAGCTTTTCTCGGCCCGAGGTAGGTTGAAGGCGGATGCCCACGCTGCTGCCATAAACCACAACAGAAACCGTATCTTTTTCGCGGAGGTTTTTTACCATCAGCTTGAACGCCGATTTCAGCAGGGGAAGGCGGTTGGGCATGTCCATGGAACCCGAAATGTCGATCAGGAAAACCAGGTTGCTGGGCGCAACCGTTTCCGTATTCAGTTGCCGCGCGCACAGCTTCAAAAAAAGCAGTTGGTTGTTCTTATCCCACGGGCATCCGGTCAGGTAAGAGTCCAATCCGAACACACTGTCTTTGGGAGGTGCTTTGTAATTAAAATTAAAGTAATTGAGCATCTCCTCGATCCGGACGGCATCAGGCGGCACGGTGCTGTTTGTTTTTATAAACCGCCGGATATTGCTGTAAGATGCCTTGTCGATATTGATCGCCAGTCCGGTTTCAGGGAAGCGGCTGGTGGAGATACATTCGTTTTCAAGCAGGGTTGAATACGTTTCTCCGCCCGTGGGCCAGTTTGTTCTTTCTTCTATCTTCATGTTCTTGATAAAAGAAGCCAGCCGGGTCTTTTGTACGCCTGCCACGTTGCGCAGGGATTGCAGGATAATTGACTTGTACTTGTTGCCCTCCATTTTTACCCCTGATGGCTGGTATCCGTCTTTGAGCAACGTCAGCGAATCTGTCGCCAGGCGCGACATGATCCCGAACCCGCCCTCATCACCTGAATAATACGTATAGCCGGTTGAATGCAGGATGATTTTGACATTGCTAACGGGTTGGTTGCTTTCGTCTTTGATGTCGCCGCGCAGATAGTATTGGGCAGCAAGAAAGGTAGGCGTAAAAAGCAGGGCTAATATGAAGTAAAGCGGTTTCAACGGGATGATAGCCTCATGGCAACAATTGGAATCACAAGGCAACCTCCCTGCACCTTCCGCTGCATTGGGAACGTTAAAAGGCAAAAAGAACAGACCCTGTTATTCCACGAGTTTATATATTCTATCTATATTCCTTCCCAATCCATTGTAATCCAATCCGTACCCTACTACAAATTTATCCGGAATCTTAAAACCCACATACTGAACCTCCAGCGGGTACAGCAGGGCATCGGGTTTTTGGAGCAGCGCCGCAATGGTAAGGGAAGCAGGCTGCTGGTTGCGCAACTGCGGAAGAAAAGCATCCAGGGTTTTGCCTGTGTCCACAATGTCTTCCAGAACAACAAGATGACGCCCCACCAGGTCCGTGTCCAGTCCGATCGCGGTGATGACCTGCCCGGATGATTTGGTTCCCTTGTAAGAAGCCAGCTTGATAAAACAAATTTCTGCTTCTATGTTGATGCATTTGAACAGATCAGATGCAAACATAAATGCGCCGTTAAGAATGGCGATGAACAAGGGCTTTTTGTGCTGGTAGTCCCTGTTCAGGGTATCGGCAATGGCAACGATCTTTTCCTGTATTTCTTCCGCGTTTAAATAAGGTTCAAACACTTTGTCATGTACCTGTATGTTCGCCATTGCGTCTGTATTGGTTGGGATGAAGGTAGGGAACTACGGCAAAAAATGGTGATGGGGCTTTAAATTTTCTGGCTAATTGGCTTTGTAAATGATCAGCGACTGACCCTGCTTTACAGTCAGGCTGTCGAGCTTGTTCCATTCCTTGATCTTTAAAACATCCACCCCATACGCTTTTGCTATGCTGTACAAAGTTTCATTGCCTGCTACCAGGTGCCGTGTTGGCTCAGGCCCCTTTACCACCAGGGTATTGTCTGCAGAAGGTTTTACCGCAGCAGGCTCCTCTGTTGAGGCTTTCACCAGGGCCGGCGACTGAAGATAAAGCTTTTCACCCGTGGCAGGCTGGGCGGTTTCAGAGAGGCGGTTAAAATCCAGGAGGTTTTCAAAACGGATGCCTTCAGCCTGGCAGATGCCATATAAATCTTCTCCCTTTTGCACGGTATGGTAGGGCGTCGCGCCTGTTTTCTTTTTGCGTTGCAGAAAAACCAGCTGTCCTTTGGCCAGCACTTCATCGTCTTTTTCCAGGTCGTTGTAATCCCAAAGCCTGCTCAGCGGAATATGGTATTTCTCTGCAATAGCCAGCCACGACGTATTCGGCGCAGCCCAAACAACCTTTGTTTCGTTGAGGGTAAATTCACCGGCGGGATAATTGGGCGCAGGTGCTTCTTCCTTTGGCGCGGCAGCCGTTTGTTTCGCAAATCCGCTAAAGATCTGCGAGGGGAGGGAAGTGCCGCCTGCAACCAGTGCATGATCTGCTTCATTCATCCGCCCCAGGGCAATCAGCGAATAATCTTCCAGGTTGTATTTCTGGATCAGCTTGATCAGGATCTCCGGGTAGCGGATATTGGTAGCATACCCCGCTTTTTTCAACCCGTAAGCCCAGCCTTCATAATCGGTCGGGTCGAGATTAAAAAGAAAGGCGTAACGCGGGTTTCCCTTTAAAAAATCCGAATGATCCATATAGCTGTCTTCGGCCTTGCTATAGCTCCTGAAGCATTCACCCCGGGCATCATCATCATGAAATACCTTGTCGCCGGTCCAGGTGGCCTTGCATTTGATGCCAAAATGGTTGTTTGATTTCTGGACCAGGTCGCTTTTTCCGGCCTCGGTTTCGTGGATGCCCTGGGCCAGCTTGATGGCGGCCGGAATGCCCGTCCGCTTCATTTCAGCCATGGCAATATCTTTATAAGCAGCTATATAAGCCAGTACATCTTCTACTTTCTGGGCGAATGAAGGCAGGCCCATCACTATCATGCCTGCCAGCAAGGTCCATTTTCGCAACATGCCTCTGTCTGTTTTATTTTTTTACAATCATCAGGATTCCGTCCCGGATCGTCAGCAGAACCCTGTCTACCGTGCTATCCCTTTTTACATGCTCATTAAAAGCCTGGATGGCCAGGGCACTTTTCCCGGTTACTTTTTCTTCCAGCACCTGTCCGTGGAACAACACGTTGTCCGCCAGGATCACTCCGCCAGTTCTTAGCCAGGGGAGCACCAGGTTGTAATAATCGATATACCCCGGCTTGTCCGCATCGATGAACACCAGATCCCAGGTTTCTTCCAGTGCAGGAATAATTTCGGCCGCGTTGCCAACATGGAGGGTGATCTTATCTTCCATGCCGGCCTGGTTAAAATTCTTCCGGGCTATAGCCGCGGTTTCCTCCCGGTTCTCGATGGTATGGAGGCGACCTCCATCCTGCAAGCCCCTGGACAGGCAAATAGCGCTATAGCCGGTAAAAGTACCTATTTCCAGTATACGACGCGGCCGCAAAAGCCGGCTAAACATTTCCAGAAACCGTCCCTGCACATGCCCGCTCAGCATATGGGCATGCGGCACTGATTGCTCCGTTTCGGCCGCAATTTGCCGCAATACCGGATCTTCCGGCGAAGAAAACCGCGCTGCATAGCTTTGTACAAGAGGATCGATCGGCTCCATGGTTTTTTGAGATAAAGATACAGAACCATTGTCTGAACCGGGATTTACAGGATGGGAGTGGATCCGTGTAATCCTGGTTCAGACAAAAAGCCTCCGCAAGATGATCAATGGTATAACGTCCCTGAATCCCTATAATCCTGTAAATCCTGGTTCCAGACAAAGGAACGATCTACGCGACTGATTCGTTCACGGCCTGCCGTCTTTTGGAAATGATTAACAGGCCCAGAAAGGTAAGCAGGCCATTCACGATAATCAGTTCTTCGGCGAACACATAGCCGCCCAGCAGCTGGGTGGAGTATTTATCCAGGAAAAAGCAGCTGGCCGGAGCCAGTATACAGACGAGCGGGGTGGCCCGGTCAGCTACCGTTCTATGAGGCACAAACAGAACAAAAGCATACAAACCGATGAGGGGACCGTACGTAAACGTGGCCACTTTAAAAATAGCGCTTACCACCGAAGCGTCGTTGATGGCATTGAACAGCAGGATCACGATCAGGATCAGCAGCGAAAAGCCAATATGCACCCGGTGCCGGATGCCAACGCCTGAAGCCCTGCTTCGCTGGCTGTTCTCCTCTTTGTCGAAGCCGAGAAAGTCGACGCAGAATGAGGTGGTAAGGGCGGTGAGGGCTGAATCGGTGGTGGCGAAGGTAGCGGCAGTCAAACCAAGCATAAATACAACAGCCGGCAGGCCGCCAAAATGATTGAGCGCGATTTCGGGGAAAAGGTAGTCTGTGCGGGGTTTGTGCGTGATGGCATCTACGGGTACCGGGATCCCTTTGGCCGCTGCATACACATACAGCAGGGCACCCACGCTCAGAAAGAACAGGTTTACGATCACAAAGATGACGGTAAACGTATACATATTCTTTTGCGCATCCCAAATGTTCTTGCAGCTTAGGTTTTTCTGCATGAGGTCCTGGTCCAGTCCGAACATGCCTATGGTTACGAACAGTCCTCCCAGGAACTGCTTGGTAATATGGAACTTGCTGGTTACAAAATCATCCAGGAAAAAGATCTTGGAATAGCCGCTTTGCTTGATGGTTTCAAAGGCAGAGAATAAGTTTACATGGAGACTGTTGCAGATAAAATAGATAGACAAAAAAACAGAGGCCACCAGAAAAACTGTTTGCAGGGTATCGGTTATGATAATGGTTTTCAATCCGCCTTTGAAGGTATAACCCCAGATCAGTGCCAGGCAGATAACAATGGTAAGCCAGAACGGCACATGCATGGCGTCAAAAATAAACCGCTGCAAAACAATGGCTACCAGGTACAAACGAAAGGCAGAGCCGATGGTGCGCGAGAGCAGGAAAATGGCTGCAGCGGTTTTATGGCTTACTTTGCCCAGCGTCCGCTCAATGACTTCATAAATAGAAATCAGGTGCATGCGGTAATACAGGGGCAGCAGAACGGTGGCCACCACAATATATCCGGCTGCATTGCCGAGCACAAACTGGAAATACCGGAACTGGGCCCCGCTGGCAGATCCTACTTCGCCCGGCACTGAGATAAACGTGACACCGCTCAACGCTGTCCCGATCAGGCCAAATGCCACCAGCCACCATTTTGATTTTCTGTTTGCCGTAAAAAACGTGGCATTGTCGGATGAATTTTTAGAGGTAAAATAAGAAACCAGGATGAGCAGCACGAAATATCCAATGATAAACAAGAGCAATACCGTAGGGGACATATATAATTTTTAGCAAAGCCAGGAACTTCCCGGCGCGTTGAAGATAAAAAAACTTTGCGCTCCCCGAAAGATTTCACCCGGGGCCAACACCCAACAACCGGCGCACAAACATCCTTGTTTTTATTTTTTCAATCAGCGTATTATCTTGCCCCTCATTTATCAAAAAAAGCAGATGATGATTCAGTCGGTGGCGGTTTTTTGCGGCTCTAAAATAGGAAACAGTCCCATTTTTGCAGAACATGCGGCGGAACTGGGGAAATTGCTTGCTATGCTAAAGATCAGGTTGATCTATGGTGGCGGAAAAAAAGGGTTGATGGGTATTGTGGCAGATGCCGTGATGAAATGGGAGGGGCAGGTTACCGGTATCATTCCTGAAAGGCTGGTTGAATGGGAGCAACAGCATGTCGGCATAACGGAACTCAAGGTAGTAGCTGATATGCACACGCGCAAAAAGACCATGTACGAACTGTGTGATGCGGCCATTGTGCTGGCAGGCGGCATGGGTACGCTGGATGAACTCTTCGAGATGATTACCTGGAACCAGCTAAAGATCCACGACAAGAAGATCTATTTCCTGAATTCCGGCGGTTACTATACCTATCTTATCCACCATATGAAACAGATGGAAAAAGAAGGGTTTCTTTACGAGGCCTGGCAAGACAGGATCATGTTCTGCAGAACACCGGTAGAAATTTTCAACCAGATACAATAAAGAGAGCCTCCGGCCAGTACCCATCCACAGGGCCTATAAACCTACATTGTAGCCGAAATTATAAATAGGCCGGTTGCCGTACGGACTTCTTTTGTTATTGAGCACATCCAGTTGCACCATAATGATAAAACCGCCAATACCCGATGGAATAATGGCCCCGCCGCCCAATAGTAAGGAGGGCACATAAGCTCCCGGAATTTTTTCCGAAGGCGTGTTGTTGTAGTATTTATATTTTCCCCAGGTATAATTCATTTCCGGCTGCGCCTGCAGCAGGAGGTATTGAATGGGATAAACCCTGCCAAACACATTCAGGCCGGCTACACCATACGAGGTTTTGTACAAGGCGTTGCCGTTGAAATCGCGGTACTTGCTGCTGGAATACAAAAAGTTGACGCCGGCACCGGCAGCAAAGTACTGGTTGAAACGGTAGCCCAGCTGCGGCGACACATTGGCCAGGGAGTAATCACCGAAGCTTAAACCGAAATTGCCACCTACAAAAAGCTTGCTCTTGTCAAACCCCCGTTTTTCTTCTTCATCGTCCTGTGCCGAACAAATGCTTATGCCTGCAACAAGGGCAAGCAATACCAGTAAGGTGTATTTTTTCATAAAATATCTATGTGGTTTTCTGTTTTAAAAAGAAGGACACCAGGATTCGCGGCGGCTGCCCTGGTACTGGCTGAAGAACCCGTTCTTGATCAGGGAAAACTCCAGCGCACCCCGTCCGCCGTTATAAGGGCTGAGGGAGGAAGTAGTTACATCGTAGGTAAAGCTCATTTTAAAATCAAGCAGCTGGAAACCGATCATGGGTACAAAGGCATCGTTGCCTCTGTAATACAATCCACCGATCAGCTGGGTGCTGCCGCCTTCACCCGACAGGTTGTAGTTCAGGCTGGTACCCAATACAAATTCAGATGCCTTGGCCTGGTTGGAATAATAAGCTGCCGGATTCAGGATCAGCACATCGCTCATTTTAAAGCTGCCGTTGAAAAAGCCGATGTACCGCGGCGCAAGCCGGTTGTCAAAACCGGGTGTGCTGCTGAAAAAGCTTTCCTTGGGACGGTTGATGTGCTGGATGGAAAAGCCTCCGTTGAGGTATACTTTGTTGGAAGGAAAATAGGCATAGTTCATACCAGCCTGTATATCCGCGTAACTGGTACTGGTTGAATTAAACACCACGCTGCTGGGAATGCCTGCATCAAAAAAACCGGTGGTTTTATTGAACTGGTCCGGGAATATCAGCTTGGTAGGATCGATCCGCTTGTTGGCCCAGCCTGCATTGAAACCCGCCGTCAGCAAACTGCTGTAGCCCAGCATCTGGTGATAAGCCAGGGAGCCGTATACTTTGGTGGACGTTAAATTACCCGAACCTGCTGCATCGTGCAGGATCACACCGCCTACACCCAGCCAGCCGTTTTCAATTTTATCGCGCATGAGCTGGGCATCGCCAAAAATGCTGACCGTTTTATAAGGAACAGACAGGATATTCATAAACTGGTTGCGGTAATTGGCCCCGATGCGATAGTCGGCATCGGGTATAAATCCGGTATTCGCCGGATTGGTCGTAAGCGGAGAATTGAACCACTGCGAAAAATGAAGATCCTGCGCAGACAGGGAACACCAGCAACAGGTTATCAGCAACGCTGTTATAAAGACCTGTTTACCGGTTTTGTGTGTATTCATATGACTTGCTGCATACGGTTTCCGTATGCTGATCCGATTGTTAACTGTTCTAACCCACATGTGCAATTGCTTGAAATTCTGATAAAGGTTGTTGTTCTTCTGTATGCAAAATCTGATCCCATGTTAGTTATTTAGCAGGTTACCGGAGCATCGCCTTTCTCTTATCTGATCAGGGTGATGTCTCCCTTTTTGGTTGTTCGGGTACCGTCTGTAAATTCCACGTCCAGTGTATAAGCATATACATCCATCGGTTGCACCACGCCTTTGAACTTACCATCCCATCCCTGGCTGACGTTGTTTGATTCAAACACTTTTTGTCCCAACCGGTTGTAGACGGCAAAACGCATTTTCGCAATAGCAAAGCCTCTTACATAGATGGTATTGGCCTGCGCCGGACCCAGCGGTGTAAATGCATTGGGTATATCCAGCTGCGGAACGACGACGGTCCGCACATCATGGCATACCGTATCGGTACATCCGGCAGCATTGTAAGCGATCAAACAGGCATTGAACTGCCCGGTTGTATTGTATTGGTGCAGGATGTCGGCTGTTGTAACGGTTATTAAACTATCGCCATCTCCGAATTCCCATTTGTACCTGCTGGCATTGATAGAAGCATTGGTAAATGTAATGGGAACGTTTTGCACCGGTGTAGCCGGACTTGTTGTGAAAGCCGCTGTGGGCTTGGTTTGTACGACAATGGTAATTTCTGTAGAGTCAACCAGGTTACAGGTTGATGAATCGTAGGCTTTCAGCTTTACGGTATACGTGCCAGGCTCCGCATACAGGTGCGTAGGATTGCCTGAGGTAACAGTATCCACGCCATCACCAAAGCTCCAGGTAAAGATTTGTCCGCCCAATGATGTATTGGTGAACTGGGCCCGGTAAGGAGCACAACCAAGCGATGGTGTCTTGATCTCTGCTTTTACCTGTGGTGATATACGCAGCTCTTTGACCAACGAATCAGGTGCATTGCAATAGTTGGTATCAAGCAGGATCAATCGCACGGAGTAAGTTCCTACTGCCTGGTACGTGTGCTGAACGGAGGTGGGGCCGGCCACAACACGGGGTGATTTATCGCCAAAATCCCAGATAAATGTCTGTGCGTGGAAGGGCAGGGCAGGAGGCGGAATAGAAAGATTGTCGAAGCGGTATGTCAGCGATTCACAAGGTGGCAGCTTCACCGGATTGAAATCAAGCACAGCCTGGTTGTTGCGAACGATGACTGTGGTGTAGGATGTGTCGCGGATGTTGCAGGAAGCAGAGTCAATCGCGATCAGCCTTACGCGGTATGATCCTATCTGGTTGTAGATATGCGCTATCTCAAAACTGTCGGTGGCTACATCGGGTGTGCCATCGCCAAAATTCCATTCATAATGCTGGGCATTCAGGACCGTATCCTTGAACATCACTTTCAAGGGAACGCATCCGGATGTATCAAACACACCATTGATAAAAGCCCGTACACCGGAAGCTACGCCTGCAAAGTTGAAGGATATTTTCAGGGCTGCGAGGTTACACTCCGAGCCGGTGGTAGCTGCCGCACGGCCGCCGCTGCAGCACCAGGCACCGGGCGTAACCGGCCACTGCGGCTTGGGACCATCCTGTCCTTTACAGTTGGCGCAGATAGCCTGGTAAATAACCCCGTTCTGATCAAAGCGGCTGGTACCTCCGTCCACGTGCTCACCAAAGCGTCCGTTCTGTCCGTAAAATGTGCCGTACAAAAGCTGGGTCGCATTTCTTTTGATCACGATAAAGTAAAACTCCGATTCGTCAGGAACTGATTTCAGGGCGTCGCGGGTAACGGGCATGCCATTGATAGACGAAAGATTGTACCCGCCGATAATGTCCTTACCCCAGCCTGATACATATATATTTTCGCACCGGTCAACCAGGAAAGCCACCGGCGAAATATTGGGTGTGCTGGAGCCGTTGCCAAATACGGTAGAGTATACAATGGCTGATAGATCTTTTTCCAGCTTGGTAATAAATTGCTTGGAACCGGGATTGCTGTACGTGGCATTCTTCACCGGCCAGGTCCCTGTAGTGGTTCCCATGATATAAGGGTAGCTGAACTTGTCGAACTGGATACCAAAGATCACATCCAGTCCATTGGTTCCTACGTAGGTCGTTCTTCTTAGCGTAGCACCGTCGTTGGAAAATTCTGCTACAAAGCCGTCACTTCTTCCGCCCGCAAACGCAGGCTGGTACACGCCTGCTTTGTTACCGGGAAAATCACTGCTCAGTGTTCCACCCGCCATGTAAATATCCTGTGTGGTCGGGTTCAATGCCAGTACAAAACCGGCGTCATAGTCTGAGCCGCCGAGATAAGAGCTGTAAACAACGGAAGTACAGTTGGGATTCAACTTGAGCAGTACCGCATCTTGTTTCCCACCGAAGCTTTTTTGCTGTGCATCGGCTGTTGTATAAAAATTACCGGATTGGGTACAGGAAGCAACGTAAATATTATTGCTGGCATCCAGGATTACTTCACTGCGCGCATCATCACCATAGTTGTTGATCAGTCCGGTAGGAGCCGGAGCTGTATGACTGTCTGTTGTATTAAATCCATCATCGCCCGAACCGCCTACGCGTACAGAGCCGATCAGGGCCGTTCCGGTGGCGTTGAGTTTGGTAACCACGATGTCCCATCCGCCAAGCTGGGTGCCAAAGCTGGCATTGGCGGGCATCAGCGGATAGTTGGCGCTCGTTGTTCTGCCTGCAATGACCAGGTTCCCGTCGGTATCAACGAACAAGCTGTGAGGCTGGTCTTTGTTGCTTCCACCGACATAGGTGGCGTAAACACGCTGGCTTCCGCTGGGATTGAATTTTATGATCCCCATGTTCCAGAACCCGGATTCACTGATCTGAGAGCCTCTGTAGGTTGTTTGAAAAGCGCCTACGGAAACCGGGAAACCGTTTTGGAAAACGATTCCACCTGCATAAAAACTTCCGTCCTTGCCATAAGTTGCTGTGTAGCCCCAGTTATCCGAAGTGCTGCCTGAAAAGCTGGCGAAAATCAAAGTGGGGTCAATGATCAGGGTGCTTTGCGAAGAATATTTTTTCAGGGAAAACCGGACGGTATTGCCTTGCAGCACGTAGCGGCAGTCGATTTCTTTTCTTTCTGTGCCTGTGTACTGGTAGGTAAAGGGCGAGAGTTCTTTTACTTCATTGACCGAAGTTTTGATGATAAGGGTGTTGTTCTTCAGGCTGAGTCCATCGGCGCCTTCTATCTTCATCGCAATCTTCGATGCATCTGCGCCGGGGTTCACCACAAATTCATACTTGAGATAGCCTGATTCGCTGTAATAGCGCACATCAATACCCGGGTAAACATCTTTAAAGGTAACCGCATTGTACACCTTGCAATCTCCTTTCCATTTGGAAGGATCGTCGCCGATGAAATAGTTGTTGTAAGTAGGCTGTGGTTTTTCCGGAATGATTTCAGGATGTTCGTTGGCACCCACAAAGTCAATCGTATAAGCGTGCGAGTGAACGGTGTCCATTGGCTCGGGTGCGGGTTTGCCGATCATTGCAGCCGAATTGGAAGCAGTTCTCAGGCTGGCAGAATTGTTCTTGCTGTTGTCGTACACTTTGCCATGGGCAGCTTCCGCCAGTTTTTCCAGGTCGCGGCTGCTGTGTTGTAAAACGGTAAAACCTGTTGAGCGCAAAAAAAAGGCGCCATTGCTCAGGTCGCCTTTAAACCGGATCATGTTTTCCCATTGGCCTTTATTCTCTATAAAATCCAGCGCACTCTGCGACCAGGCGCTGCCGGTAAGGAGCAAACAGATGGAGAGAAATATAGTTGCTTGTTTTGCCAAAGTCTTCATTACAAGTTACAGAATTAAAGTTAGTCTAACCAAATTACGAAATTTTGCTCCAGGCTGTTTTCCCCTTTTGAGACAGAAGGTATTCTTTCAGGCGGCTGTTTTGAATAGTGCTTAAGTCGGGGTCATCTTTCAGGATATTATCGGTCGTTTCTTTTGCCAGTTCGAGCCATTGTTTGTCTTGTACAATGCTGGCCAGCTTAAAATTGAGCTCACCGCTCTGCCGGGTTCCTTCAATGTCGCCCGGTCCGCGGAGTTCCAGGTCTTTCTCAGCAATTTTGAATCCATCGTTGGTGGCGCACATAGTCATTAACCGCTGTTTTGCTTCATTGGTTAGCTTCTGCCCTGTTAATAATATGCAAAAACTCTTTTCAGCACCCCGGCCCACCCGGCCGCGCAACTGGTGCAATTGCGACAAGCCAAATTTTTCCGCGCTTTCAATGACCATCACTGTGGCATTGGGAACGTTAACCCCCACTTCTATAACAGTGGTGGAAACCATGATCTGCGTATCGCGCGAAACAAATCTCTGCATGTTGGTTTCTTTGACCTCCGGCTTCTGGCGGCCATGCACCATGCTGATATAATACTTTGGCTCCGGAAAAAAAGCTTTTACCTCTTCATAACCCTTCATCAGGTTTTCATAATCTACTTTCTCCGATTCCTCTATCAGGGGAAAAATGATATAAGCCTGCCGTCCTGCATGCACTTGTTCGCGGATAAAGTCCATGATCTGCGGGCGGCTATGATCATAACGGTGGACGGTTGTGATAGGTTGCCGGCCGGGCGGCAGCTCATCCATCACACTGTAGTCAAGATCTCCGTAGGCTGTCATGGCCAGGGTACGCGGAATGGGTGTGGCCGTCATGATCAGGATATGGGGCGGGATAGAAGCTTTCGCCCAGAGCCGGGCACGTTGTGCCACGCCAAAGCGGTGCTGTTCATCTACAATGGCAAAGCCTAAATTTTTGAACTTTACCGTGTCTTCAATCAGCGCATGTGTGCCGATCAGGATGGGCAACGAACCTTCTTCGGTGAGCTGCAAAATTTCACGGCGCTGTTTGGCGCCTACTGAGCCGGTAAGCAGGCGTACGGGCACAGACATATCTTTAAGCAGAGATGTGATGGTGGCATAGTGTTGCTGGGCAAGGATTTCAGTGGGGGCCATCATACAGGCCTGGAAGCCGTTGTCGATGGCGAGCAGCATAGACAGCAACGCCACAATGGTTTTGCCGCTGCCGACGTCTCCCTGCAGCAAGCGGTTCATCTGTCTTCCGCGTGCACAGTCCTGCCTGATCTCACGCAGCACTCTTTTTTGTGCGCCAGTCAAGGAAAAAGGGAGATGTTGATGATAAAACGTGTTGAACAGATCTCCGACCTGCTCAAACACAACGCCCTGCGAATAGCGGTGCCGGCGTGATTTCATCAGTCCCATCCTTATCTGCGCCAGAAAAAATTCTTCAAACTTCAATCTGTCCTGCGCCTTTTTCAGGGATTGCTGATCGGGTGGAAAATGAAGGTGTCTGAAAGCAGTATACCGCGACACAAACTGGAACTGTTCTATAACACTTTCCGGCAGGTTCTCCGGAATTTCTTTTTCACTGAGCAAGCCAAACAGGTGCGCGGTTAGCTTGGCGATCTGCCTGCCGCCAAGTCCCTTTGATTTGAGTTTTTCGGTGGTAGAATAAACCGGTTCCAGGAAGGCTTTGCCATCTTTTTTCTCCGGACTGTACACTTCAATTTCCGGATGGGTAATTTGGGGCGTGCTCATAAAAAAACTGACCCGTCCAAACACCAGGTATTCGTGGCCCACCACCAGGGTTTTGTGGATCCAGTTGATACCCTGAAACCAGATCAGTTCCAAAAAGCCCGTAGCATCCTTGAGGGTAGCCGTCATCCTTTTGCGGTGTCCTTCCCCTGAAACGTCCAGGCTGGTAAGCCGGCCTGCTACCTGTATGTACTCGGTCTGCGGCGTAATTTCGCTGATCGGGCAAATGCCTGTTTTATCTATATGGCGGTACGGAAAAAATTCCAGCAGGTCTTTAAAAGTAAAAAGGGAAAGATCTTTTTGCAAGGAAACAGCGCGCAAAGGACCGACGCCTTTCAGGTATTCAATGGGGTTGGATAGTATGGATGGCAGTTGCGTAATGCTAGGCAGATTTCCTACAAAAATAACCTTTCAGGGAAGTATTTCATGGTGTAAAAACGGGGGCGGGCAGAATGTTTTCTTAATATTGTCTGAACCAGGATTACACGGATCCACTACCATCCTGTAAATCATGGTTCAGACAAACACAGTAGCTTTGGGCCAAACACAAACCCTGCATGCGTCCTATTGCTGTTCCGCCTTATATCTCTGTGCACAACCAACCGGTTGATGTATTGGAGAAACAGGCAGTGTTTATCAAGACAAAGCTGCAGCAATTTTTTTCTGAAGAGCCGGAAGTTTCTGTTGTTATTCCTGCATATAATGAAGAGCAGCATATTCTTAAAACCCTGGCTTCGCTTGCTGCTTCGGCTACCGATAAGAAGTTTGAAGTGATTGTGGTAAACAACAACTCGCAGGACCGGACCGCAATGCTGGCGCGGCTCACCGGAGCAGTATGCTTGGAAGAACCCGTGCAGGGTATTGCGGCGGCGAGAAACCGGGGTTTGCAGCAGGCTAAAGGCCGGCTTATCCTGAACGCCGATGCCGATACAATTTATCCGCCGCATTGGATCGGTCTCATGACTGCACCCCTTGATGATCAAAAGATTGCCCTGACTTATGGCTCGCATGCATTTTTGCCGACTGCCGGAACAGGAAGGCTTGTTTACTTTGGGTATGAATTGGTTGCGGCTGTTTCAAGATGGCTGAATAGCTTGCGGGAAGAGGCGGTGAATGTGTATGGCTTTAGTTCTGGTTTCCGGCGGCTGGAAGGCATCCAGGTAGAAGGCTTTGACCACCCGCCAGGCGCCAATGAAGATGGGTGGCTGGCTGTCAAACTGCGGCACGCTTTTGCCAAGAAGCTTTACCGGGTATCGGATGTTCGGGCCCTGGCCTGGACAAACGACCGGCGCATACAAGCTGATGGCGGATTAGTAAAGGGAATCATAAAACGCCTGAAGCGGCATACCAAGGCCTTTTATCCATGAACCGGCTGTTCTCCCCGCAGCCAGCCGATCACCTGATGGGCCATCAACATCTCTATATTGCTGTGTGTTACTTTTTCTTCGTGAATGCGCGCTCCCGTCAGATCAATATTCCGGATCGCTGTGTTTTCACTTGCATAAACAGCTGCTCCCCTTGAACGCAATAAATTTGGGTTGCTTTGAAAAACATTGATCACCTTCTCTACATTAGCCGGTATGCTTCTGTTTATTTTGTCTGACCAGGGACCATTGGCAATGTCGATGGTAACAAGCAACTGAACTGATACTTGTTGCTCCAATGAACGGGCAAGTTCCAACGCTACTTCTCCTCCCTTGCTGTAACCATACAGGACAAGTTGTTTAATGGGCCCGACTGTTTGCAGGTATTCCCTGGCTGTGATCAATGTTTTGCCAAAATCCAGAAAATAATTGTAGTTGATGGCAAGTACATCGTTGTACCAGGGTTTGATAGCCTGTTTGATGCGGGTGGTTGCTGCTGAAATTCCTCTCAACCCGGAGAAAAGATCAGAGCCTCCTACCAACACAGCTACTTTTTTTCCGGAAAGTACCTGGTTCATGTGATTGCATTTTATTTCTTCCGCACATACACTTCTACCCAGGCTTGCAGCGAGGGTTTGCGCGGTGCTGTAAAGGTATCAATGCGCTGGTAGTATTGCAACAGGGTATCGCGTACCTGGAAGGGATAAAAATTATTGAGATAGGGGATGTATTCAAAAAGCACGAGGTCGTAATAATTGTTCTTAATCCGGTTGCAGAACATATCGGTTTGCTTTTGAAACATGCCCACACCCTTGTGGTACCAGAGCGGATAATAAGAGCCGCGTTCAAGCGTGAAGGGGATTTCCCTTGCCAGCGGCGTGAGCTCCGTCATATTAAGAACCTTTGCATCCCGCTTTTTTACTTCGTTCATTTGCATGATCCTGTTGATGCCGTCTACTGTAGGGCCAGGCAGCAGCATCTTTCTGAATGCCGGCAGCGGAATGGTCCGCCATTCACTCATGGGCACGTCGGACGAATCAGGTTTAAAGATGAGATACGTGTTTTTGGTAACCACGTCCGAGGAAGTTTGTACCGTGGAGGGCTTTACGATATACTTCTCCAGATATTTCCAATATACGCTGCTCCACCACAGCATAATACCGGCCATACCTGCGAGCAGGGCAGGCGGGGCTTCCCAGTTCACAGGCAGAAAATCGGCTAGCCATACCAGTAAGAAGGCAAAGGCAAAGCTGTGAAAAAAGATGTTGTTGTCGGGCGGAATATAGCTGGTAACCTGGAAAATAGTGGCTTCTGTAAGCATGCCGAGGGTAAGCAGGATAAAGATCATCCGGCGTTTGTCGGCCAGCAGGGCCCGGAAATTTTTTGTTGTGGCAACAAGCAGAAAGAGAATCAAAAAGAAATAAAATTTCAGCCACTGTGAACTGTTGAAGAATTCACCGGTAAAATCAGCCAGGGAAAAGCGCGAGGTATGGGGTGGCTGTCCGTAATTGAACCAGTACCCAAACCCATACTTGAGAAAGGGAACAACAAAGATGGCAGCAGTAACGGCCATGCTGGCCAGGAACAGGGGGAGCTGCAGCCATTTTCTTTCCCGGAATGAATTGTACGCCAGAAGTGCCACACAAACTAAAAAGCCCATGGCACCCGCATCCTGCTTGGTAAAAAAAGAAAGAAAAACAAATGCACCGGATAAGCACAGGTAAATGGTCCTTTTTTTCTGTTCCGGTGGTGTAAAGAAAAACCGTGTCAGGAAGGCCAGCGCTACCAGCTCGTATACAATCACCGTATGGTTGTACCAGGGCCAATAATTTAAAAATGAATAAGAGATACAAAACAGCAATACGCTGAGAAAGCGGATACCCGGACGAACACCGAAGCTCTTCAGGATAGACCGGAATGCCAGTCCGGATACAATATTGATAAACACCTGGGCTTTTACCAGGCTGATCATATAGGGACCGAAAAGCTTGAAGAACAAGGCTGGTATCACCCAGTACATAAAGCCCATCGGCAGGCCGAAGTCTTTGTACGGCACTTCTCCCAGATACAAACGGTAGGCGCCTTCGTAGGAAAGAAATATGTTAAGCCGGTAAGGAAACACAGCTCCCGCCAGGGGAAACAAAGCCAAACATACAATCAGGACCAGTTCTGCTAGGGGTAACCATTTTTTCATCTATCGGGTATTTGGCGGCAGGCAATGAAAGAAATGTTCTAACGTTAAAATAACATGAGTATTTTATCTTGCGCATTGATTGCTACCTCAATAGGAGGTTTTTATGCATTCACGGAATGAAAGTACCTAATCTGTTTAAACCGGCAAAGTATTAGATCAATGGTTCTATTTATTACATCCCCCGTCTTAACCCCTAATCTCTGTAATGGACATTATTAAATTGCTGCGTCCAAAAGACTGGGCAAAAAACGCGTTTTTGTTTCTGCCTATTTTTTTTGCAGGCGATCTGTTTAACCTTCACAAGCTGCTCCTTCTCCTGCTCGGATTTGTTGCTTTTAGCTTTACGGCAAGCACCATCTATATTCTCAACGACTACCGCGACCGGGAAGACGACCGCAAGCACCCGGTAAAAAGCAAACGTCCGCTGGCTGCCGGCAAGGTAAAACCGGGTGTTGCACTGGCTATTGCAGCTGTGTTGCTCGTGACTGCTTTTTCATTGGCTATCGCCGGCGTAGGCAACTCCCGGTTCACCCTGATCCTGGCTGTTTATTTTAGTTTAAACCTGGGCTACTCGCTCGGGTTGAAAAACATTTCTGTTCTCGACATCCTGATCATTGCCGCTGGTTTTGTATTAAGGCTGAAGGGGGGCGGCTATATTGCTGACGTGGAAGTGTCGCCCTGGCTCACGCTGATGGTGCTGCTGCTTTCCTTGTTTATGGCCATCGCCAAGCGGCGGGACGACATCCTGCTCAAGCTGGAGACCGGTACTGATATGAGAAGATCGGTGAAGGGGTACAACCTGGATTTTCTCAATACTCTGCTGAGCTTGTTCAGTGCTGTCATTATTGTAACATACATAATGTATACCCTTTCACCCAGAACATATGAGCGGTTGCAGAGTTATCATCTTTACTATACTTCCATCTTTGTAATTGCCGGACTGATGCGGTACCTGCAGATCAGCCTGGTGCAAAACAAAGCCGGCTCACCAACAGAGCTGCTGTATAAAGATATTTTCCTTCAAACCACCATTGTGCTTTGGATGGCCAGCTTTTATATTATTTTATATTTCAAAAAGTTTACCCTGCTGAGCGGATGGCTGAGTTAACTTCAGCGGCCAGCAGCGCTGCCTGCTTTCAAACAGGCAGCCAGCTACTTAAAACAATGATCCATGCCGACAGTACTGATACTTGGCGCCACTTCTGACATGGCAGTGGCCATCGCAAAAAAATTTGCTTCAAAAGGATACAGCATCCAATTGGCTGCCCGGAACGGAAGCGATCTGCAGTCCATGCAGTCGGATATTGCCATCCGCTACCAGGTCCCTTGCAGCGTGCATGCTTTTGACGCGGTTAGGTTTGATACCCATGCCCTGTTCTTTGAACAACTCCAGCCCAAACCCGATGTCACCATCTGTGTATTTGGCTACCTCGGTGAAAATGACAGGGCCCGCATCGACTGGCAGGAAGCCAGCCGCATCATCCATACAAATTATACCGGCGCTGTGTCTATCCTCAATATCATCAGCAATCACTATGCACTGCGCAAGAGCGGCGTTATAGCAGGCATCAGCTCGGTGGCGGGAGAGCGGGGGCGGCAAAGCAATTATATTTATGGGAGCGCGAAAGCAGGGTTTACGGCTTACTTATCCGGTCTGCGAAACAAGCTGGTAAAGGAAAATGTGCATGTGCTGACCGTACTGCCCGGGTTTGCCTATACACGCATGACGGAAGGACTGAAATTGCCCAAGCCCCTCACTGCACAGCCGGCGGAGATAGGAGAGGCGGTGTATACAGCGATCCAGCGCAAGACCAATATCATTTGGGTACGCTGGATGTGGCGCTGGATCATGCTGATCATCAAGCTGGTTCCGGAAGCGATCTTTAAAAACTTAAAGCTGTGAACAAAAGCATCGCCTTTTTCGATTTTGACGGCACCATTACCACAAAGGACACCCTGCTGGAGTTTATCAAATTTTACCGGGGCGAATTCAATTTTTACCTGGGTTTCCTGATATATGCACCCTTCCTGGTTGCCTACAAACTGGGCCTTATCCCCAACTGGGTGGCAAAACAAAAAGTGCTGCAGTTTTTTTTCAAGGGTGAAAGCATTGCGCAATTTCAGCAACGCTGCGAAGGATTTGCTGCGCAGAAGCTGCCTGCCTTGCTGCGGCCCAAAGCCCTGGCCGAGATAAAAAAGCTGCAGGCTGCCGGCAGCACGGTGGTCATCGTTTCTGCTTCAGCCGAGAACTGGATCCGTCCCTGGGCTGCGCAAAACAATTTGGGGCTGATGGGCACCCGCCTTGCCACAAAGGAGGGAAAGATCACCGGCAAAATAGACGGTCAAAACTGCCACGGCGATGAAAAAGTCTGCCGCATCAAAGAAAAATTCGACCTGGCTGAGTACAAAGAAATCTACTGCTACGGAGACACAAGCGGCGACAAACCCATGCTGGCCATCGGGACAAAGTCTTTTTACAAGCCGTTCAGGTAATCCTGGTTCAAGACATCTTATAAATCATGGTTCAGACAGGATCTTCATCAACACCTTTTCCTCCACCGTCAAATCAGCTTTGTTGTCGTTCTTTTCGATCACATTGAGCTCGTCCATGTATTTTTCCAGGCTTTTGTCTTCATACAGGGTGAGCAGGGCGGGGTGGACGTAGTATTTTTTACAGACGGTGCGGGTGTTGCCCAGGTGTTTGGAGACGATGTCGAGCGCGGCGACCACATTTTTTTTTGATTCTGTTTGCGTGCTGCCAAAGCCCAGGTCTTTAAAGGCAAGCAGCGCGTGTACGGTGCCGGCCCAGGTCCGGAAATCCTTTGCGGTGAAATCGCCGCCGCTGATTTCGCGGATATAATTGTTGACCATGCCCGAATCAATGGTTTTGTGCTCACCCGCATCATTGATATACTGAAACAATTCTTTGCCGGGTATATCCCTGCATTCTTTTACGATCCGCGCAATTCTTTTGCTTTTGATGCTGATGTCGTGATGAACTCCTTTCTTGCCCTTGAATGTAAAACGCAGTTCAGTACCGTTGATCTTGACGTGTTTATCTTTCAACGTAGTAAGTCCGAAAGAGCCATAGAGTTTTTCATAAAAATTATTTCCGACCCGGATATTGGTCCGTTCCATCAGGCTTACCACCGTGGCCAGCACTTTTTCTACCGGCATGCCTGGCTTTGCAATATCTTTTTCCAGCTGCAAACGCATAGCCGGCAGGGCTTTCCCGAAATCATGCAGGCGGTAAAACTTGGTTTGGTTTCGAAGCTGGTTCCACAGCGGATGATACTTGTACTGTTTGCGGCTTTTCTGATCGATGCCGGTCACTTGCAGATGCCCATTTTCCTGTGCGCAGATCCAGACATTCGTCCAGGCTGGTGGTATCACCAGGCTTTTGATCCTTTGCATATGCGCTTTGTCTTTGAGCTGCTTGTTGTTGAATACATACGAAAAACCCTCTCCCTTCTTGATGCGCTGGATGCCGGGTTCGCCGTCATTGATATAGACCAGGTTAACGGCTTCTGCAGATTTTACAGCATCTTTTACCAGATCGGCAAGTTCTTCTTTGGGAATGTTCAGCAAGTCTTCTGCCTGTTCGTTTGTGCTCATGTGTGCGTTTGACTGATAGCCGGTTTACTGCTTGAAAAATAAGGTGCGGAAAAGCGAAAAAACAGATAACGGAAAACAGCCATTGATGGATCAATGGCTGTTAAAAATACTTGGGCGATATGTTCCTTGTTAATTAAAAATCAACTGTTCGTCCCTGTCTTCCACAGGGATTTTGCGGATAAATTCATCGTATTCTGCTTCGTGGTTGGTATATACGCCGTACGCGTCCATACTGTAACCGACCAGCCCGTCATTAGCTTCGATCACGTAGATGATTGAAGAATCGTCGGGGTTGGAATCGCCTTCGAAGCGGAATGTTTTGATGATCTTTAGATCTTCAGGATTGTAAAACTTGCCTTTGCCGGCTGTAAAACCTTCTGCCGTCATAACAAATTCATTATCCTGGCGCTTTAAGCGTAATTTCTCCATTACGGAACTTGATGTGGTCATTTCTGCTGGCTTTTCCATAAATCTAAATTTTGGTTCGTAAATTATTACCTGCTAAATGCATTCCAGATTTGACTCTTTTCCAACAACCCTTTAAAGTTCGTGACCTTTTAATTTGTTATACAGTGTTTTGCGGTCGATCTTTAAGATTTCAGCAGCTTTGGTTTTGTTGAAATTGACCTGTTTGAGGACGTTCATGATGGTTTCGTACTCTGCCATGGAAGCAGCATTGCGAAGGTCAGACTCCTTATTCAGTGAAACAGGGATCACGGTTGAAGCAGCTTCTGCGGGAGCGGGTGCCTGTACAGGCGCGTTGGTGATCTCCCAGGGAAGCGTTTTAGCAGAAATCAGTTTAGAAGTACTCAGCAGCGCGGCCCTGCGGATCACGTTTTTAAACTCGCGCAGGTTACCGGGCCAGGAGTATTCCATGAACAATTTGATGACTTCCGGTTCGTACCCTTCTATGTCTTTGTTCAGTTCTCCCAGTGCCTTGTTGAGGAAAAAATCAGCAAACAGGGGAATATCTTCCTTGCGGCCCCGGAGGGGAGGGATGGTAATGGAGAATTCGTTGAAACGGTGGTAAAGGTCTTCGCGGAACTTGCCTTTGCGGTAAGCATCCTGCAGGTTTTCGTTGGAGGCAACAATTACGCGGATGTCGAGGCTCATTTCCTTGCTGCCGCCTACCCGTCTGAACTTGCGTTCCTGTATAACCCTGAGCAGGGCTGCCTGGATCTCGTAAGACAGGTTGGTGACCTCATCCAGAAAGAGGGTGCCTCCATTGGCCATTTCAAAATGCCCTTCCTTGTCGTTCAAGGCGCCGGTAAATGCGCCCTTTACATGCCCGAACAGCTCACTTCCCGCCAGTTCTTTTGACAGGGTGCCGCAGTCCATCGCAATAAAAGGCTTGTTTTTCCGGTCACTGGATTGATGGATTGTTTTTGCCACCACTTCTTTACCGGTTCCGCTTTCGCCATATAATATAATGCTGTAGCTGGTTGGTGCAACCAGCTCTATCTGCCGGTACAATTCCTTGGTGGCGGGGGCCTGCCCTACCAGGAATTCGCCATCATGTGTAACGTTTGCTTTCTTCTTAATGGAAGCAGATGAAGGCGAATCAGCTTTTGACTCGCCCCCTTTGGCAGGGGTGGATTGGGCTGACTTGCTGATCACGTTCAACACTTCATCGGGGATCAGCGGTTTGGTAATATAATCGTAGGCGCCTAACTTGATCACGTCTACCGCTGTTTTGATGTCGGAGTAGCCGGTGATAATGATAAAAACTACCTGTGGATTGATTGCCTTCATTTCCTGCAACACATCCCGCCCGTCTTTGTCGCCCAGGCGGAAATCACACAAAACGATATCAAACTTGCTTTCGTTGAATTTGCTGATTCCTTTATGACCGGTGTGAGCCGTTTCCGTCTCATATCCGTTTCGCTGCAGAAAACGGCTTAGCAGCGCGCACATATCCATATCATCATCGATGATGAGTATCCTCTTCATTTATGGGTAATTTTGAGTAATTTTTCTTGCAATTTAGCGTAAAAGAACTGGATTCTGCCTTCGCTGGTGAAGGCTATGATGTTTTTACTTCTTCAAGGGTTTGGTGCGGCTGCTCTTCTTCGTTTACTTTTACCCACACTGCATAATCGTTTGGTTCTATCTTGCTGCCGTATTTTACAGAGTAAACTTTGGTAAATTCAGCTCCAAAGTACAAAATTACGGCGGTATAATACACCCACACCATAATAATTACAATAGATCCCGCCGCGCCATATACAGACGTAAGATTGCTTTTTTCTACGTATAAGCCTATCAGGTACTTGCCCACCATAAACAGGATGGCAGTCAGCATGGCGCCCTTGCTTACATCCCGCCATTTGATTTTGGCGTCTGGCAGTACTTTAAAGATTACGGAGAACATAAAAGACATAATGAGAAAAATAAGCGCTTGGTTCACGATCATTAAAAAATAAGTACCCACACCGGGGATAATGCTGGCCAGCTGGGAAGTAATCACAGACACAAAAGCATTGACAGCCAGGGAAACCATCAAAACAAAACCCAGGCTTATAATCAGGGAAAACGAGATAACCCGGTTCAATACAATTTTGATAATGCCTCTTTTGGGTTTGCTTTTCAGGCCCCAGATGCTGTTGATGGAATCCTGGATCTCTCCGAAAACGCCGGTGGCTCCCATAATAACAACCACTGCACTCACAATGCTGGCAACGATCGTGTTGCCGGAACTATGGGTATTGCTGATAATTGATTGGATTTGTTTTGCAGCCTCTGCGCCTACCAACCCATTTATTTGGTCGAATATCCGTCCCTGTACCGCCTCCCGGCCAAACACGATTCCTGCTGCCGATATAATGACGATGATCATGGGTGCAATGGAAAAAACCGTGTAATAAGAAAGCGAAGCACTGTATTTCATTGCCTTGTCGTCACTAAAACCACTGAATACTTCCTTTAAGAAACCAAATACAGATTTAAGGTTGTTTTTTTTGATTTGAGGTTCAGCCATTCGAAATTGTTTATATGATAGTAATAAATTTTATTGTCACTGTCTGGATACGCCCATAATGGGAGTAAACCGGGAAATCCTTTCCCACTGACCCGCTGTAGAAGCACTTGGTTGGGTGGGGCCTTTACTAAATCTGCGTGCAAAGATCTTCTGCTGACTGCATATAAAATCTAAAAATCCTGCCAAAAAAGAGCTAACGGTTTTTCTTTCAACGCTATTTCGGACTGCTGTCCCTTTCGAAATGACCACAGATTGAGGAGAACCTTTCCTGCTCCCGCTGCGGCCCATACAGGTAAATGCTTAAAAGCAGGGGCTCGTTTCCCGGGGTAAAGGTTCTCTTACCGGCTGGCAAGTTATTTGAAGATAGAAAACATATTGGAATGTATGAGAATGTCAGATACAGTTATATTGGAGACCTACAAATATGATAAAACTAATGCATTGAAAGTTTTAATAGTCGATGACGAGCTCGATATTTGTTATTTGTTGGGAGGCATTTTAAAGCAGAAAAAATTAAAGACTGCCTATGTAAACACGCTATCAGATGCAGAACTTGCGATCAAAAATGATCCTCCAGAGATCCTTTTTCTTGACAATCACCTGCCGGACGGGTTCGGACTTGATTTTATCCGGTATGTAAAAGTGAATGCCCCTACCACAAAAATAATTATGATTACTGCCCATGACAGCGCTGCAGAACGCAACAAGGCGTATGCAGAGGGAGTCGACTTTTTTATCAGCAAACCTTTCAACCGCGATATTATTTATTCTACGATCGACCAGCTTGCCTGAGCTGTTTTGTTTAACAGAACGTTGAACGTATGTAGAATTTATTGCACACAAAAAGAAAACGGGAATTCTCGGTATACCATATTATGCCGGTGAGAAATTAAAATTTGGCAAAGTTTTTTATTAATCATCATAAACCAATCTATCACCTTTAAAAACTTTCTTACATGGGAAATCTATTGTACATCATTGCCGTAGTACTCGTAATTATCTGGGCCATTGGCTTTTTGGGGTACCACGCAGGCGGTCTTATCCATATCCTGTTGGTAATAGCCATTATTGCAGTTCTTCTTCGCGTGATCCGGGGTGGTAGTGTATAGTGCCGAAGAAGCATAAATCCTAATCATATGAAACCGCATTTTTATACTGGTGTAAAGACGTAGTTGGTCTTCAACATAAAGTTTACAGCCAGCAGAAACATGGGAAATATAAAAGATACAAAAACAGCCATTAAATTTTTAATGGCTGTTTTTGTATCTGCTGTTTTACGAGCTCTCATTTTATGACCTGCCGCCCAGTCTGGATATAATCCAGATCACGATGGCAATTACAACCACCACCAGTATAATTCCCGTCCAGGCGCCTGCTTTGAAAATTCCTTCAATAGCTGAACAGCTGTTCAATACAAATAAGCTAATCATCATTACCAGCAAAAGCGGAATGCTCATTCGCGAGTTTGTTTGTTTCATATTGTGTTGATTAATTTGAAATATCTATATGAAGAATCAGGCCACATTTACAGACAAGTTTGTAGCGGTCAGGCGTTTTCCATCAAAATTCCATTCACAATCTGGGGAAAAAAATGCGCATAGGCATAAATGCTAACTTATCTATTTTCAGCAACGGATTGCAAAAACAAGCCGGGTCGGAGAATAGATAAAATTTTCATCTAAAACATCATCAATCAATTTCTGGCAAGGATTTTATATCAACATAAGCGAATTGTATCATTAACCAAAAAAGTATAACTATGAGTACCTCAAAAGTAGTATTCGGATTTTTAGCAGGCGCAGCTGTTGGATCAATTTTAGGAATCTTGTATGCACCAGACAAGGGAACAGAAACAAGAAGAAAAATCACTGACAGCAGCACCGATCTGGCAGATTCTCTCAAAAGCAAATTCAATGATTTTGTTGACAATGTGAAAGACACTTACCAGGGTGTAAAAGACAATATTGCCGACACATATCAGGGCGTAAAAGACAGTGCGCAGGATCTGGCTGACAAAGGCGCAGCTAAATTCAACACGTTCAAAGGCGAGGCTAACAATGAAGCCAACAACTTCCAGTAATCTTTTCTTCTATTGCTTTACGTAAAGACGATTATAATAAACTACTATGATAGAAAATCCTTCTGAGACTCAAAATCCTATCAAAGCCCTGTTTGCTGAGGGAACGGATTACCTGAAGAACAAACGTGACCTGCTGAAGCTGAAAGCGGTTGATAAAAGTTCCGATGTTATTTCGTCGGTTATTGAGGGGGTTGCCTTGTTCTTTATCAGTATATTCTTCATTATTCTGTTCAGCATCGCACTTGCTTTGCTGGTGGGAAGCCTGATAGGCAGCAACTGGGGAGGATTTTTTATCATAGCAGGTTTATACGCCTTGATCGGTCTGATCCTGCATGTGTCCCGCAACAAATTAATCAAAGCACCTGTCGTGCGTGCCCTCATCAAGAAATTTCTAAATTAGCATATGCAAAAGATTTCAAACTTAGACGAACTCAAGGCCTCCATCAAAGAACTGGAACTGAAGACGCACCAGCAGGAACAGCTTTTAAAAAGAAACAGCACATTAACCGCCCGAGGGTACAAAGAGCACTATAAACCGATGAACTTAGTAAGAATGGGGTTGCAGAAAGTGATCACCACACCGGATGTCCGCTACACAATCATAAACACTTTTATCGGACTGGCAGCCGGATGGCTTGCACAGAAGATTGTGGTAGGTAAATCAAGAAATATCTTCAGAAGAACCCTGGGTGCTGCAGTTCAGGCAGCGCTGGTACGACTTGCATACAAGAATCTTCCTCTTTTTTACCAGAACAAATCGTCCAGAACGATTTCTCCTTCCCGGCAGATCGCAGCTGTCAGCACAGGACCGGTAGATCAATCGGTTTAGTAAAGCAGGTGCTTTACTGCGCTGCTATGATTGTTGCAGGAGCCGGATGCACGCCTCCAGGCTGGTACGCCAGGCAGGCGGGGTAATCTGATAAACCTCCCGGATCTTGTCCTTGCTGAGAACCGAGTAACCAGGCCGCTTGGCAGGGGTAGGAAAGTTCGCGGAAGGAATAGGATTCACCTTGCAGCTGCTGCGCGTAAGCTCCGCAATGGCCTGCGCAAACTGGTGCCAGGTAATTACGCCTTCATTGCTGTAATTGTATATACCGGGTGTCCATTTCTCCGACGCAATGATCTTCAACATCGCTGCAGCCAGGTCAGCTGCATACGTAGGTGATCCCTTCTGATCATCAACTACGTTTATGCTTTCCCGTTCCTTCATCAGCCGCATCATTGTTTTCACAAAATTATTTCCAAACCGGGAGTAAACCCAGGATGTGCGGATAATGACCGAATCAGGATTTTGCTGCTTGGCCAACTGCTCGCCCTGCAATTTGGAAGCGCCGTAAATATTCACCGGATCCACTGCATGATCTTCCTGATAAGGTGCCGTACCATTCCCGTTGAAAACATAGTCTGTTGAAATATGAATGAAACGGGCACCCGCCTGCCTGCTGGCAGCCGCCAGCACACCGGTTGCCTCCCCGTTGATCTGAAAGGCAAGCGCCTGCTCGGTTTCAGCCTTGTCGACTGCCGTATAGGCCGCACAATTGATGCAGTACTTCGGGGCCCATTTCTGAAAAACTTCTTCTACCTGCTCAGGCCGGTCAATAGATAGGTCATCCTTTGACAAAAAGACAAAATCATATTGGGCATTGGTTTCTGCACATACGCGCAGTTCCCTTCCTACCTGCCCGTTGGCACCGGTTACCAGAATTGTGGGACGCATGAATAATGTAAATAATGAGGGCTATCCCCTGTAAACAAAATTGTGTTTGCATTCGCTCAGCACCGCGTGCTGTGTGTCTTTGGCCGACAGGATCATTTTATCTGCCGGAATTTTCCAGTCTATCTCCAGGGCCGGGTCATTAAATGCCAGTCCGCCTTCCAGTTCCTTGTGATAAAAATCGTCGCACTTGTAAAATACTTCTGCTGTTTCCGTCAGTACGGAATACCCATGGGCAAAGCCTTTGGGCACCAGGAGCTGTTTTTTGTTCTGTGCAGATAATTCGATGGTAAATACTTTTCCGTAAGTGGGAGAATTCTTCCGCAGGTCAACTGCCACATCGAGGATGGTTCCTTCCAGTGCGCGGATCAGCTTTGTCTGGGCATGGGGAGCCAGCTGAAAGTGGAGTCCCCGCACGACGCCGTATACAGAGCGGGCCTGGTTATCCTGTACAAAATCAAGGGAAATGTTTTCCCTGATAAAATTTTGTTTGTTGTACGATTCAAAGAAATACCCCCGTTCGTCTCCATATACTGATGGCTCAAAAACCATCAGATCGGGAATTGGTGTTTTTGTAAAAGGCATGGTGTGTAGTTTCGGCTTTATCTTCTTACATACTGGTCTTCGTAATATTTCTGGTAGTTGCCACTGGTGACGTCCTCTACCCATCCTTCGTTGTTCAGGTACCAGTCAACGGTTTTTTCCAATCCTTCTTCAAACTGAAGCGAGGGATTCCATCCAAGTTCCCGGTTTATCTTGGTGGCATCAATGGCATAGCGCAGATCGTGTCCTGCCCGGTCTTTCACATACTCGATCAGGCGGGCTGAAGTTCCGGGCTCCCGGTCCAGCTTGCGGTCCATGATATTGCAGAGCAGGTGCACCAGGTCGATGTTCTTCCATTCGTTGAACCCGCCTATATTGTATTTCTCGCCTGCTACACCCTTGTGAAAGATGGTGTCGATGGCCCGGGCATGGTCTTCTACCCACAACCAGTCACGCACGTTTTCGCCCTTTCCGTATACAGGCAGCGGCCGGCTGTTTTTGATGTTGTTGATCATGAGCGGGATCAGCTTTTCCGGAAAATGGTGCGAGCCATAGTTGTTTGAACAATTGCTCATCACCACCGGCATGTGATAGGTATGGTAGTAAGCCATCACAAAATGATCGGAGGAAGCTTTGGAAGCAGAGTAGGGAGAGCGGGGGTCGTAGGGAGTGGTTTCTGTAAAAAAACCTTCTTCCCCCAATGATCCGTATACTTCATCTGTTGAAACATGGTAAAACAATTTACCTGCGTAATCGCCTCCCCAGTGTTTGCGGCAGGTGTTCAGCAGCACGGCTGTACCCAGTACATTGGTGCGTACGAACGCGAGCGGATCTACGATAGAGCGGTCTACATGGCTTTCCGCGGCCAGGTGGATAACGGCATCAAATGCCCATTTGCTTACCAGCTCATCCATGCCCTTCTCGTTGGTAATATCAATCTTTTCAAAAATATAGTTGGGAGCCTGCTGTACATCAGTCAGGTTTTCCAGGTTGCCTGCATAGGTCAGCGCATCCCCGTTTACAATTGTATACTGCGGATACTTGTTGACGAATAAGCGCACTACATGCGAACCGATAAAACCGGCGCCGCCGGTAATCAGGATTGTTTTGCTCATAATGGTATTTCGCTCTTTTTAGTGGTTAAGAGTCTTTGATCGCTTTATAAATTCCAGTAGACAAGCGTCGAAAATTTGCCCCGGTAATGGCCTTTCAGATCAGCAAACATCGCTCCCTGTTTACAGGAATGCAGCAGCCCTTCTTCAGAGAAATGCCGGTAGGCATCGTGTGCAACAGCCAGAACGACCGCATCATACCCGCTGCCTGCTTTTTCCAGGAGCCTGATCCCGTGCTGCTCCCACACTTCGTGGGCATCTGCATAGTTATCCATCACGTCTACCTGCACAGCGTAATCCATCAGGTCTTTCACCAGCGGAATTACTTTTGAATTGCGGATGTCGCTGACGTTTTCCTTGAATGTAATTCCCAGCACCAGCACCCGGGCTTCTTGGGGATGCGTGCCTGCTTTTATAATGTGCTGCAGCACCTTTTTTGAAACATAATAAGGCATCTCATCATTCACCAGCTCGCCGGATGCCAGCACCTGGGCGTGATAACCCAGCTGCCTTGCCTTGTGCTTGAGATAGTAGGGGTCTACCCCAATGCAATGACCGCCAACCAGGCCGGGATTGAACTTGGCGAAGTTCCATTTGGTGCCGGCGGCTTCCAGCACGTCAAGCGTGTTGATGCCAAGCCGGTCGCAGATCATGGCCATCTCGTTCATCAGGGAGATGTTGACGTACCGTTGCGTATTCTCCAGCATCTTGCCTGTTTCCGCTACTTTGATGCCAGGCGCCTTGTGTACACCGGCTGTTACCACCAGTTCATACAGGCGGGCTGTTTCTTCCAGGGAAAGGGGATCGCAGGCCGCTACCACTTTTACCGTGTTTGCCAGCGTATGGTTTTTATCGCCGGGATTGATGCGCTCGGGAGAGTAGCCCAGCTTAAAGTCGCCGGGGCACTGCAAACCACTGTGCTGCTCCAATACCGGCAAACATTCTTCTTCCGTACAACCCGGATAAACTGTTGACTCAAACACCACATAATCCCCTTTCTTCAGTACCCGCCCGATTGCTTCCGAAGCAAGGAGCAGGGGCTGCAAATCAGGCGCTTTGTGGTGATCAACCGGGGTTGGAACGGCCACAATAAAAAAATGGGCTTCCTGCAACGACCCGGCATCACAGCTGAATACAATGTCTTTGTGCTTGAATGCTTCCTGCCCAACAGCCCTCGATGGGTCGGAGCCTTCTTTGAGCTGCCCGACCTTTTTGCTATCTATATCATATCCGATCACCGAAAGTTTTTCCGCAAACGCCAAAGCAAGCGGCAGTCCCACATATCCCAAACCGATTACAGCAAGCTTTTTCTTTTTTTGGAGCAGGTCATCGTATATCAACATTATTTCATGCTTTTGAACTCTTTGGGCTGCTTCACCAGTTCTTCCTTGGGCAATGATTTAAAATATTCGTAGGTGACCTTCAGGCCTTCCTGTCTGCTTACTTTGGGTTCCCAGCCAAGGATTTCCTTGGCCCGGGTGATGTCCGGTTTTCTTTGTTTCGGATCGTCTTTGGGAAGAGGCTGGTACACGATCTTTTGGGTAGTACCGGTCAATTTGATGATCTCTTCCGCAAAGTCTTTGAGTGAAATTTCATCCGGGTTGCCGATGTTTACCGGTTCATGGTAATCACTCAGCAGCAGGCGGTAAATGCCTTCTACCAGGTCATCCACGTAACAAAAGCTCCGCGTCTGGCTACCGTCACCAAAAACGGTGAGGTCTTCACCCCGCAGGGCTTGTCCGATAAATGCAGGCAGTGCCCGGCCATCGTTCAGTCGCATCCTGGGACCATAGGTATTAAAGATGCGCACGATGCGGGTTTCCAGGCCGTGAAAATTGTGGTAAGCCATGGTGATCGCTTCCTGGAAGCGCTTGGCCTCATCATACACACCCCGCGGACCTACCGGGTTTACGTTGCCCCAGTACTCCTCGTTCTGCGGATGCACCAGCGGGTCGCCGTAGATCTCGGAGGTGGAAGCGATCAGCATCCGGGCGCCTTTGGATTTGGCAAGCCCAAGGCAGTTGTGTGTTCCCAGCGAGCCTACCTTCAGGGTTTGGATGGGTATTTTCAGGTAATCGATCGGACTGGCGGGCGAAGCAAAATGCAGGATATACTCCAGCTTGCCCGGTACGTGAATAAATTTGGAAACGTCGTGGTTGTAAAATTCAAATTGTTCCAGCTTGAACAGGTGTTCGATATTTCTCAGGTCGCCGGTGATCAGGTTGTCCATGCCAATAACATGATAACCTTCCTTTATAAAACGATCGCTTAAATGAGAACCGAGAAAGCCTGCCGCACCGGTGATCAGTATTCTTTTTCTTTCCATGGGTTTATACGAGTTGGTTGGAATGGGCCAGCGGCGGGTTGACATAGGTTACGGGGTGAGCATGGGTGGAAGGCCGTCCAATGCTTTCGTAATAAAAACCCAGCTCGCGGATAGCATCTGTATCAAACAGGTTTCTGCCATCAAAGATGACCTTGCTCTTCAGCACAGACACGATCTTTAAAAAGTCGGGTGTGCGGAACTCATTCCATTCAGTGGCGATGATGAGCGCATCAGCGCCTTTCAGGGCTTGGTACTGGCTTTCGGCAAATTCTATTTTATCACCCAGCAAAGCTTTTACGTTGTTCATCGCTTCCGGGTCGAAGGCTGTTACCGTCGCGCCTTCATTCAGCAACTCGTTTATAATGTACAGGGCCGGTGCTTCGCGGATATCGTCTGTATTGGGTTTGAAGGCCAATCCCCACAAAGCAAAGTGTTTACCCTGCAGATTGTTCTTGAAATAGCGTTTTATTTTGGGCAGCAGGTGGAGCTTTTGTTTCTCGTTCACATCCATGACGGCGTTGAGAATTTTAAAATCATACTGCACTTCGTTGGATGATTTTACCAGCGCCTGTACGTCCTTCGGAAAACAGCTTCCGCCATAACCGATGCCGGGAAACAAAAAGCGTTTGCCGATGCGTTCATCGCTGCCGATACCCAATCGCACCATGTCTACATCAGCGTTCAGTCTTTCGCAAAGCTGGGCGATCTCGTTCATAAAAGAGATCTTGGTGGCCAGGAACGAATTGGCTGCATACTTGGTGAGTTCAGCTGAGCGCTCGTCCATAAATACAACGGGGTTACCCTGCCGTACAAAGGGAGCATACAAATCACCCATGATTTTTTTGGCCCTTTCTGAACTGGTTCCAATTACTACGCGGTCGGGTTTCATAAAATCATCCACGGCCACGCCTTCGCGCAGGAACTCGGGGTTTGATACGACGTCAAATTCGCCATCGTAGTTTTGTGCAATGGCATTGCGCACTTTTTCTGCAGTGCCTACCGGTACGGTGCTTTTGTCTACAATCACCTTATAGTCAGTGAGCAGCTTGCCGATGTCGTTGGCGCTGCCCAGCACGTATTTCAGATCGGCAGAGCCGTCTTCACCGGGCGGAGTAGGCAGGGCCAGGAATATAATGGTTGCTTCTTTGATGCCTTTCGCCAGGTCGGTGGTAAAAGAAAGGCGCTCTTCCTTGAGGTTGCGCAGGAACAGCTTTTCCAGACCTGGTTCGTAAATGGTAATCTGACCATTGGTCAGCTTGTCTACCTTCGACTTGTCAATATCTACGCAAATGACCTGGTTGCCGGTCTCAGCGAAACAGGTACCGGTAACCAATCCTACATACCCAGTACCTACAACAGCGATTTTCATGTTTTAAGAGGTTTAATTAAAAAATGCGATGATTTGATCCGTGATATATGCAAGCTGCTCGTCGTCGAGCTCGGTATGTATAGGTATTGAGATCACACGTTCTGAGAGCCAGTCAGTAACTGGCAGGGAGTAAGCGTTGTTATGGAAGGTTTCAAACATTTTTTGCTTATGCGCCGGAACCGGGTAGTAGATCATGGCCGGAACGGCGTGTGCATTGAGGTGCTGCTTCAGTTCGTCGCGACTCCCTTTTTCAAGGATCAGGGTGTACTGGTGAAAAACATGACTGGAATGGGGAGCCCGGTACGGCGTGATCAATCCTGAAACAGGCGCAAAAGCCCGATCATAATAATCAGCTACCTTTTGTCTTGTATAGTTGTATGTATCCAGGTGCTTTAATTTTTCATTCAGTACTGCGGCCTGTATGGCATCAAGCCGGCTGTTACAGCCTACAATATCATGGTAATATTGCCTGCTTTGTCCGTGATTGGCAATCATTTTCAGCTTAGCAGCTAACGCATCATCATTTGTAAATATTGCTCCCCCGTCGCCAAAACAGCCCAGATTTTTAGAAGGATAGAACGAAGTACAGCCGATCGTTCCAATGCTGCCGGTCTTTTGCAGCCTGCCATCAGGAAAGCTGTAATCACATCCAATGGCCTGGGCATTGTCTTCAATTACGTGCAGTTGATGCGCCTGCGCCAACTGCATAATTTCTCCCATATTGGCAGCCTGACCGTAGAGGTGTACAGGAATGATGGCCTTTGTTTTTCTTGTAATGGCCTTTTCTATGACAGCAGGATCGATGCAGAAAGTTTTCGGATCCACCTCAACAAATACCGGGGTTAACCTGAGCAGGGCGACAACCTCAACGGTTGCAATATAAGTAAAAGATGGCGTAATGACTTCATCGCCGGGTTGCAGGTCAAGTGCCATCATTGCAATCTGCAGCGCATCTGTTCCGTTTGCACAGGGAATTACGTGGCGCGAGCCATTGTAAGCTGCCAGGTTTTCTGCAAAAGCACCTACTGCTTTTCCGCCGATAAACACGGAGCTGTCGATAACCGTGTGAATGGCGGCATCTACTGCCTCTTTAATTTTCAGGTACTGACGCCTGGTATCTACCATCTGTATGGTATGCATGAGCCTCTGTTAAGAGCCGCAAAAGTAATAAAATATAGGTAGGGTGAAAGATTGATTTTAGATTTGCTCCCGAACCACCATCAGCTAATTTGAAAACAGCCATTTATTTCATTGCACTGAAACTGTATTACGCAGGGATTGTGCTGGTAAGTCCCTGGAACGAAAAAGCGCGGTTGTGGCTGAGAGGAAGAAGGGGCACATTTACCAGGTTGCGCACATCCATCAACAGAAATCCCGGACAGGAACTGGTATGGATGCACTGTGCCTCGCTGGGTGAGTTTGAACAGGGAAGGCCGCTGCTGGAAGCTGTCCGGGACCGTTATCCGCAGGCGAAAATCCTGCTTACATTTTTCTCCTCATCCGGCTACGAGATCAGGAAAAACTACGACAAGGCTGATCTGGTTTTTTATCTTCCCCTGGATACGCCGCTGAACGCGCGCCGCTTTCTATCGATCGTGCAGCCTGCGCTGGTGTTGTGGATAAAATACGAGTACTGGTATTTTTATTTCAGGGAAATACAAAAGGCCGGTATTCCATTCTTGCTCATCTCGGCCATCTTCAGAAAGGAACAGCTGTTCTTTCATTGGCATGGTTCGCTGCACCGCGATATGCTTCGCTGTTTTACCCATCTTTTTGTACAAACGCCCGAGTCGGCCCGGTTGCTCGGGTCAATCGGCATCAGCGGCCATACCAGCGTAACCGGTGATACGCGTTTCGACCGGGTCATTGAAATTGCCGGGCAGTTTGAGCCGATCAGCTGGATTGAAGATTTTTGCGCCGGTCACCTGGTAATTGTAGCCGGCAGCACCTGGGATGAAGACGAAGAAGAGCTGGACCACTTTGCCAATACGCACCCGGAGCTGCGGTTTATTGTGGCGCCCCATGAAATTCATGCGGCCCATTTAAAGGACATCTTTAAACTGTTCAAGCACGCAGTCCTGTATTCAGAGTACCGGCAGATCAAGGAAGCCGGGGAGGGCCTGCCCGAGCGGTTCGCGCAGGCAAACGTGCTGGTAATCGACAACATCGGTATGCTTGCCCGCCTGTACCGCTATGCAACCATTACCTATGTAGGCGGCGGTTTCGGAGAAAGCGGGGTGCACAATATCCTGGAAGCGGCCGTTTACGGAAAGCCTGTGGTGTTCGGACCGGTATACGACAAGTATGCAGAGGCGGAAGAACTGCTGGAAAGCGGCGGCGCATTCAGCATCCGCAATGCCATTGAACTGGAAAAAATCCTGAACAGGCTGCTGCACAATTATCACGAGTACAGGCAGGTTTGCGAAGCATCGCAGCGCTATGTATATGCAAAAAGCGGGGCCAAGCAAAAGATCATGGATTATATTTCGGCGAACAAGCTGCTTGGCAAGCAGGCCGGCTGATCCTTAAACAAATCTTCTTTTCACCAGCTGTCTGAAATACTTGACCGAATCTTTGCTTTCATCCCAACCCAGCTTGATCTTTAATTCTCTTTCTATCCAGAATTCTGCTTCAGGATAAGCGCGGAAATTGTTGATGGTTTTGATGCTGCGCTCGTACATGGCTTCATCGCCGCGGAACAGCTCGTGCAAAAAAACAAAGCGGTCATTGATGCCGATGGCTTTTTTCAGGTCTTTCACCGGCGTGTCTTTCAGCACCGATCCCAATTCTGTCGTTTCTGTTTTCAATTTGTCGTTCAGCGAAGGCGCCGGCTTTCCCCATGCTTCGTTCATTTCTTTTTTCTGTTCTGCCAGCGCGGGCATCTCCGATAAGGGATCAGAAACCCAGGCAGACTTTTCTTCGGGAGCAGGAGGGGGGATGACCGGACGGGGATCAGGCTGGGCGCGGGTGTATACAGGAGGCGGTTCCACAGGAGCAGGCTGGGCCGCTGCCGGCAGAGGGGCTTTCTCGGGTTCTGCGGCAGGTTTGGGCGGTATATAATTGGACACATTCCCGCCGGGAAGAACCACAGATATTTTTGAAGTGCTGGCAGGCTGTGTTGCAGGGGACATCTTGGAGAGCTCGGCCTGCAGCATTTGTACGGTTACCATCATCGCTGCCGGTCCTTCTCCCTGGTCGGCCTGCTGCTGTAATTTATTGATCAGGGTTCTTATTCTTTCCATATGTTATGGTACTTTTGGCGTTACAAATTTTACGTTCTTTTTTCTTGAGACGCTGACTTCTTTTTTCCTGATAAAAAAAGAAGCAAAAAAATCAAGGCTTTTTAAAAATAGCTAAAATTTACTGCACTGCGCTACAACGAACAAGCTATGTCCAGGGATTCGTTCTTTCCTCAGCCGTTGCATGCATGGGGCTTTGGTGCAATACCGGGCATGTTCGTCGCTTAACGCTTCGTTCTGTAAATTTCTTCACGCTATTTTTAAAAGGCCGGTGGTTGAGAAGAAAGGTGGAATGAAGAAGAGAAGAACGATAGAAAGAATTTTGAACCTTGCGTTACTAGGTAGGAGAGAGGAAAGCAAGGGAGTGGGAGGATGGGGGAGCAGGACTGATGAATGGGGCAATTATTGAACAAAATGAGAAGGGGGCTTAACGTTACTGATTTATGTTTACTGAACCAGCTTTATATGGGGGGAGAAGGGGGTGGATCGAGGTGATTTGCGGGCCGATGTTTTCGGGGAAGACGGAAGAATTGATTCGCCGGCTTAGAAGGGCGCAGATTGCTCACCAGAAAGTAGAGATATTTAAACCCGCCATCGACACGCGCTACCATATTAAAAATATTGTTTCTCACAACGACAATGCGATTCCTTCCACACCTGTTGAGCATTCGCAATCTATTCTGCTGATGGGGAGTGGTGTAAGTGTAATTGGTATTGATGAAGCGCAGTTCTTTGATGATGCCCTCACAGATGTGTGCAACCAGCTCGCCCTCAGCGGATCACGGGTAATTGTTGCCGGGCTCGACATGGACTTCACCGGCAAGCCCTTCGGCCAGATTCCCTGCCTGCTCGCCACAGCCGACTATATCACCAAGCTGCACGCCATCTGCGTCTGCTGCGGCAACATAGCCAATTACTCCTACCGCAAAACCGGCCAGGAAGCCCAGGTAGTGCTGGGCGAAAAAGACTACTACGAACCCCGCTGCAGATACTGCTATTATTTAGGCAAGGGCGCGTGAGGTTGTCTGAACCTTGATTTACAGGATTGGTGGTCGAGTGTGAGGCATCCTGTAGTTGATCGATACTCATCTTTAAAGATCGATCCTTAAACATACGTATTGATCATTATCAAGATGTCAAACTCTTACCAATCAATCCTGTAATCCGTGGATCCGTGTAATCCTGGTTCAGACAATTAGCTGATCGATCTACGAACATCTCTTCTTCCCCGCGGCCTTTTGAAAGGGGCGTGAAGAAATTTACGGAGTGGAGCGTTCAGCAACGAACACGCCCGGGGTTGTACTATAGCTTTATTCATGCGATGGTAGAAACACCCATATCCGCTCAATAATAGCTTGTTCGTTGTAGCGAAACGCAGTAAATTTTAGCCATTTTCAAACAGCCTTGATTTTTTTGCTTCTTTTTGCATCAAGGCAAAAAGAAGAAAGCCTCCCTGCATCGAGGCAAAAAGAAGCAACAGCGCTATGAACAAAATCATCACCTTACTCCGCAAAGATATACTGCTCGAGATCCGCCAGCAGTACTCATTCTATGGCATACTCCTGTACGTTGTTTCTACCATTTTTGTATTGTACCTGGCCATGGGACAGCCCGAAGGGGTGGTGTGGAATGGATTGTTCTGGATGATGGAGTTGTTTGTTTGTGTGAATGCAGTCGCAAAAAGCTTTTTGCAGGAGGGGAGGGGCCGGATGCTGTATTTTTATTCGATTGCAGGTGCCGTGGATTTTATTGTTGCCAAGCTCCTGTTCAACATGGCCGTGATGCTGGTCATGAGCAGTGTAAGTGTGCTGCTGTTCTGGCTCCTGCTGGGTGACCCGCTTGCGCACATGCTTCAGTTTGTTGCCATGGCTGTTTTTGGCGGAACAGGGCTGAGCCTCCTGTTTACATTCTTATCAGCCATTGCTGCCCGGGCCCAGCAAAACGCAGCTCTTATTGCAATACTCGGTTTTCCCCTTATCATCCCCCAGCTGCTGTTGCTGATGCGTTTGTCAAATACAGCGTTCAGCGATGTTGTGCAGGGCGGGTTTTACCAGATCGTGCTCCTGCTGGCAGGGTTGGATGGACTTACCGTAGTCTTATCTATCATCCTGTTTCCGTTTTTGTGGAAAGATTAAATCCCGGGAGAAGTTGGAACAGCAGCTGCATTTTTGGGAATACTTGAAATAATAACCTGGTTTATCCTACTTTTGACCTCAATTTTTGGAAAGGGTGACCTGCTTTGACAAGGTGTTCTCCTGCCAGCTTTTAATCTGATCTATATGTTACACCGGTCGTGGTGGAAAATACTGGGTGTTGCTTTGCTGCTGTATGCTTTTGTAGCAGGCTTTATAGGCCCGGTTCCTGCAAAGCCGATCCTGAACGAAACCATCCGCAATCTGTATTTTCATGTGGCCATGTGGTTTGGTATGATGATCTTTTTTATTGTTTCCCTGGTTTACTCTATCAAATACCTGCGCTCCGGCAACCTGAAGCATGACTGGTATGCGGTAGAATTTGCCAACAGCGGGTTGCTTTTTGGTGTACTGGGACTCACAACCGGTGCTATTTGGGCTAATTATACCTGGGGCAAGCCCTGGAGCAACGACATCAAGCAGTTGGGAGCAGCCATTGCGATCCTGATCTATTTTGCATACCTGGTATTAAGAAACTCTATCCCTGATCTGGACAAACGGGCACGTATAGGTGCTGTTTACAATGTGTTTGCGTTTGCCATGCTGTTTCCTACCATCTGGATCATTCCGCGACTGGTTGATAGCTTGCATCCCGGCGGCATGGGCAATCCTGCATTCAATACCAAAGACATCGATTCCCGCATGCGGCTTGTTTTCTGGCCTGGTGCTGTGCCTGGGTGGACGCTCCTGGGGCTCTGGATCACTTCACTCCGGCTGCGCCTGAAAATTCTGGAAGAAAAGAAACTCATTTCATGAAAAAAGTATACTATCTCCTGTTCTGCCTATACTGTTTGCTGGTTAGTACTGTTTGCCTGGCTCAAACAGGCAGTGATGCGGACGAAAAACCACAAATGGCCACCGGACTGCGGGCAGATGGGAAAATATGGGTTGTGGTAGCCGTTGTGGTCACCATTTTGGCTGGTATTGTTTTTTATTTGATCTACCTGGACAAAAAAGTCAGCCGGCTGGAAAAAGAGTCACAGAGATAAAATCTCTCTTGCATACTTGCTCGCCGCTGCCGGCGTTGTAGAAAAACATGGAACTGATTGCCCAATGATAAAGCTGGGGTGCCCATGGCACGCCGGGATTGCACCATACGAAAAACAATAAAATACATATCATATGTCTGCACAACCAGAATACAGTTTTTTTGCTGCCGTGGAAAAGAGCTTTGATAAAGCTGCCGCATTTACCCAGTGGGATAAGGGTGTGCTTGAACAGATAAAACAATGCAATTCGGTTTACAGGATGCATTTTCCGGTTAAGATCGGTGACAAGATAGAAGTGATCAAAGCCTACCGCGTGCAGCACTCGCATCATAAGCTGCCATGTAAAGGAGGCATCCGTTTCGCCACCACGGTTAACCTGGATGAAGTGATGGCGCTGGCTGCCCTGATGACCTACAAATGTGCTATCGTGAACGTGCCGTTCGGTGGTGCCAAAGGCGGTATTACCCTTGATCCGAAAAAGTATTCAGCTTACGACCTGGAAAAAATCACCCGCCGCTATACAGCAGAACTGATCAAGAAAAATTTTATCGGACCTGGAACCGATGTGCCGGCACCGGATTACGGAACCGGTGAGCGCGAAATGTCGTGGATCCTGGATACGTATATGAGCATGCGGCCCGGCGAAGTTGATGCGATGGGCTGTGTAACAGGCAAGCCGGTCACCCAGGGCGGTGTGCGCGGCAGAAAAGAAGCAACCGGCTTGGGTGTTTTTTATGGTTTGCGTGAAGTGTGCAACATGCCTGAAGTAACCAACCGGCTCAACCTGACGCCCGGTGTGGAAGGCAAGCGTGTCGTAGTACAGGGATTGGGAAACGTAGGCTATCACTCTGCTATATTCTTTGAACAGGCCGGCGCCAAGATTGTAGGACTCGCCGAGTACGAGGGCGCTATCTACAGTGAAGAAGGATTGAACGTGCAGGATGTGTTTAACCACCGCGGGGCTTCGGGTTCTATCCTGAACTTCCCGGGTGCACAGAATTTTGAAACAACCAGCCAGGCCCTGGAGATGGAGTGCGACATCCTGATTCCGGCAGCCCTGGAAAACGTGATCAACGGGGAAAACGCCCCCCGCATAAAAGCAAAGATCATCGGAGAGGCCGCCAATGGCCCCCTCACACCGGAGGCAGACGAAGAATTTATCCGGCGCAATGTGCTCGTAGTTCCTGATATGTACCTGAATGCCGGTGGGGTAACGGTTTCTTATTTTGAATGGCTGAAGAATTTAAGTCATGTACGTTATGGACGGCTGGAAAAGCGTTTCAGCGAAAACATGAACGCCCATATCCTGGGACAGATCGAAGAGCTGACCGATAAACAGGTCTCCAAAAAAGAAAAAGACTTTATCATGCACGGTGCCGAAGAGGTTGACCTGGTGCGCAGCGGCCTGGAAGAAACCATGATCACGGCCACCCGCGAGATCCTCGACGTATGGCACAAAAACCCCGAAATCCCCGACATGCGCACGGCCGCCTACGTATGCGCCATCAACAAAGTCGGAACTTCTTACGCAGAGCTGGGCATATTCCCGTAGTCTGGAACCAGGATTTACAGGATTACAGGGATTCGGGGATGTTGGACCATTGATCCTCTTGCCGGAATCCCTCTAATCCTGTAAATCCTGGTTCAGACAGGTACCTCCACCAGCAAAATAATCGCGTCATTGGAGAGCGCTTCCAGCTCAGCTTCTTGGGTATTCCAGAGTGCCAGGCCGTCGCGGGTTTCGAGGAGTCTGTATTGTACTTCAAAGGCGCCTTCGAGTACAAAAACAAACAGGCCGTTTCCTTGCCTGATCGGGTAAATGGCTTCCTGCCTGCCTTCGAATTTGCCGATAAAACAGGCGGGAAGAGAATGCCCTCCTGTTATTTCCATCAGCTTGTTTTTGTTGTGAACCAGGTCAAAACCGGTAACCAGCGGTTCGAAAGCGTTCATGACGGGCTGCCTGACCCATATCTGCAAAAAGTTGATCAGCGCGTCGTCGTAAGGATTGCCGATTAAGATAGACGTGTTTTTTTGTGCCGCATACACCTGCGCCTGGCCAGCTTCTACAATGCTTTCATATCCCTGGCTGTCTATAAAGATGATCGCACCAACAGTGGGTAATAAGATAATGACAGCATCTTCTTCTACCTGCAGCGTCATCTTTTTCCCGCCTGCCAGGGTATCATCGTTCAAAACATACAGCGGCCCGAAAGGGGCTTTGTGTTCATGCCGGTAGTTTCCGAAATTAAAGGTATTGTAGCTGCGGAACCAGTCGGTTTCGGTATGACCGCGTTCAGCCGCCAGAAACATTTTTCCCTGTGATTGGTCCAGCATCGTTTTACAATTTCTTGATTGAATAAATACTCAGGTAAGGCTGGAGGGAAAACAGCTCTGTAAAGGTTTCATCTCCTTCCTGCTTACCCGGAACAGAAACCAGGAGCTGGTAGCCGATCGTTTCATGCCATACAAGCTGGTCAGTATAAAAGTTGATGGCAACCTGGTGTTTTGATCTGTCGCGGATATCTGAGTTGATGATCTCAAAACGGAAGTTTTCAAACGGTAAGAACAAGCGGCCCAGGCTGTTGGCAATATCGGGTACTTTTCCCTGCAGTTGCTTTATATAACCAACAGCTGCAGCGCTAACCAGAAAATGTAACTGCTCAGCCGCCGGTGCCTGCGCTACCAGCTCACCAAAACTGGTGTATATTTTTTCCTGGTTGTAAAACTGTACCTGCAGCAGGAATTCTTTGTAGGTATCCTCAAAAACATACTGCTCCCAGGGCTTTGTTGCCTGGTTGTTGATCACCTTCCGGTAACACAATCTGATCAGGGTATTTTGCATCATTAAAAATAAACAGACATTGAAGAAGTGCCTCAATGTCTGTATGTTTTTTCAGGAATATTGAACGATCAGGCAGCTACTGTAACAACGTGTGTAAGTGTGTAGCCTGCTGATACGCTTCCGGTAACGGTCGCTAATTCTGTTGCCAGTGAGTCGGAGAAAACATTGTCGCTTGCATTGGACGTATCTTGTTTGCCCTTTGTATAATAATTTGTGGCTGTTGTGTATACCGTATTACAAACATCCGTAGGAAAGGCAATCTGGGTAACCAGCAGCGATTTGCCACTTGCATTGTAAACATGCACATGGATGTGCGGTGCCCTGCCTGAGTACCACCCAGGGAAGATAGATGTGAACTGGACCAGTCCGCTGGAATCCGTTGTTTGCCGTCCCCGTAAAAAATGAACGGATGTGTAATTGGTCGACTGCATGCCGGTGCCGCCATATTCGGAGTAGTTGCCATCTTTGTCGCAATGCCAGATGTCCACAATGGCGCCTGAAAGGGCCGCGCAGCTGTTGCTTTGATTGTTGATGGTAATCTTTATGGTGAACGGAACCCCGGTTCTGTCACTCCGGATATCGCCGGTAACCAGGGAAGAAGGTGTTTTGGTTGGGAAAGGTCCTTCGGTTTCGGTGGGTGAAACTGTGCAGGAGCCCGTGGTAGTACCGGTGCCTGTACCTGTGCTGGTACCTGTTCCTGTACCGGTGGTTGTGCCGCTTAATTCTTCGGAATCTTTTTTACAGGAGTTGGCAAGGGGGGCCAGTGCCATCAGTCCCAAAGCTGCCAGTCCGTTTTTGAAAAAATGTTTTCTTTCCATAAAGATTTTAATTATGTGATGAGTGAATTCGTAACCCGGTAACGACGTAAAGATGCCCTGAAAATTGCACCTGCACCAGTGTGTATCGATGAATGAAAGTTTTGTAACGACCAATGCGCAGGTGTTATGATTTCATTAACATACAACAGGTTGTAATGCAGAACAGGCGTGTATTCCAGGCCATCCTTACCGGAAATCCTAAATATTCTTTCAGGAAGCGCAAACAAAAGGCTGAAAACGATGTTTAACAATCCCTGAATTGCCCTTCTGAGAGAAAAAGGGGTTTGTGATTAGGTGACCGATTGCAGGTGCGTATCACCGGTAGTTTATTTTTTTGTTGGAAAAGCCGTTTTCTCCGGCGCAGATGCAGTAGGCATTTCAGCGTTTTTAAAAAATCCTGTCCTATGAAATACGGCGGTATTGTTTCCTGTGCTTAGTCTCAGTAGCTTATTGTTGGATGATATGAGGAAAAAGTAGAATAGGTATTGACCGGACCAGCTGGACACAAGAAAATTTTTGGACTGTTTCATCGTTTAGATGACCCGTGTTTATCTTCGCCCATAACAAAGTAGTACGGGTGCAGCTTTTGGTGTAATTTTGTCTTATATTAAAATATCTGTTTCGGTAAAATGAACAAAAATTTCACGATTCTATACGCTGAGGACGATTTCGATGATTTTATGATTCTTTCTGATGCTTTCAGGGCTTTCAATGAAGACATCGAGTTGGTTCGGGCTGAGAATGGTTTAAAAGTAATTGATTATCTGAAACAGATCGAATCCGCAGGTGCCTATCCGAGCTTGATTATCCTGGACCTGAACATGCCGGTCATGGATGGAAAAGAAACCCTCACACGCCTGAAATCCATCGAGCAATTCAGCGACATACCCGTGGTTATCTTTACAACCTCCTCCGATGTAAGAGATAAACGCATTCTTGAAAAATACGATGTTCCTTTTTACACCAAGCCTATTTCATACCAGGACCTGAAACCCATTGTTGAAATGTTTGTGGCACACAGCGGCCTGGCGAGCGGGAGTAACTAAAGTTTTATGGCTTCCCATCCCGGTGTAACATAGGATTAACAGCCTCGTAAAAGCAGATAGGCTAATTTGCGGGCCTGTACAATCTGATGCCTGTGTAAACGTTCTGATAAAAAGACTTTTGCTGGCCATGTGCTTTTTGTCAACTAAATCACGCCGCCCTTGAAACGTTCAAGCAAACTTACAATCACCGGATTGTTTGTTGTATATATCGGCCTGCTGATCAAATACATCCTTTTCAGAAGATCGCCGGAGTTTATCAGATCAAGCCTGCAGGAAATGGGAGAGCCGGGTGCGCTGAAAAATAATCTTGCGCGCGCAAACTTCACGCTGTTTAAAACGACTTCATATTTCTTGTCAGGTTATGCAAAAAGAGGAATCGCCTTTGAGAACCTGGTAGGAAACTTTGTTGGTTTTATGCCGCTTGGCCTGCTGGCGCCCCTTCTTTTTGAAAACCTCCGGAACATCAGAAACATGCTGGCTTTCAGCTTTCTCACCAGCTTTGCATTTGAGCTTGCCCAGCTTGTAACCGGTTTAGGCATCTTTGATGTAGATGATCTCCTGCTAAACACCGCTGGTGGCGTAATAGGTTATTTTGTTTTTGCCCTTTTCAACAGACACTCTCCTGCGCTTAATTCCTGAGCCCCATTTCTTTCCGCTGCCAGGTATTTACTTTTGAATGCTTTTCAATACGCGCTGGATCAATCCATCGCAGGCACTGTCCTGTATCCAGCGTGCGACAATGATCAGGTCATGTTCCTGGTCAACATAGAGCATGTTTGTACCTGCGCCCACATGGGCAAAAGCCGTAGCCGGGGCGCTCGGATAAAATTTCTTATCCGTATTCAGAAAAAAATTCATGAAACCATACGTGGGTTGTACAGATGTCGGCGTTCTGGCCATCCTGAGCCAGGCTTCAGACAGGATCTGCGTGTCGTTCCATTTTCCATTCCGCAGGGTAAGATAGCCAAAGCGCGCCTGGTCGAACGCATTGATAAACAATCCGCCACCCCAGTGCGAACCGCCGCTCACTGATTGCACTGCCACACCGTCCATTACCACCCATGAGTTCTCATAACCCGTCCAGCGCCAGGTGGCTGAAGCGCCAATGGGATCCATGATCTTTTCTTTCAGGACCTGGGGCAGGGGCCGCCTCCAGAGATTCAGTACGGCCAGGGCCAGTACATTCACCCGCGTATCATTGTACTTATATACTGTTCCCGGCTCATTGCGTTTGCGGGTCATCCAGTCTGCCGAACTGCCCTGAGGCCTGTCGGCCCAGTCTGGCTTACCCCACAGGGTTCCTTCCCAGTCGCTCGTTTGGCGAAGCAGGTGCTGCCAGGTAATTTTCCGGTTGTGCTCCGTATCGAACAGATCAATTATGTCTTTCTGGTCCATGGCATCGGCCTTGTTCCCGGTACTGGTAGCAGGCTGGTAGGGGATGATCGGTGCCATATAGGTGTACACTTTGTCGTCGAGGCTGGCGATCATGCCCTGTTGATAGCTGATGGCCACGACAGATGAAAGAAAGCTTTTGGCCATGCTGAAGGTTTGATCAACCCGCTCCGGCTCTCCCCACTGCGCAACAATATACCCGTTCCTGATAACCAGTCCGGTAGCAGGGCCCCGTTCCTTAAGCGGACCAACAGCATAGCCAAAAGGCTCGCGTCCGAAAGCGCTGAGGTAGTGGGCTTTTTTCAGGTCACGCAGTTCCCTGGATTCCATTTTTACGGCAAACTGAACAGCTTCCTGCAATAAGGCCGAATCCAGGCCCGTTGATGCAGGAGAGCGGTGCTCCCAGCTTCCCGGCCGGGGATAATAAACAGGGGGCTTTTTCTGGGCGCTTAGTTTCAGCAGAAAAAACAAGGAAAGAAAAAAGAACAAAAGCAGTCCCCTTTTAGCTGGTATAAACATAGCATTGGTTTGCTGAGATAATAAATCGAAAGTATAGGATTTGCATGTATTTTTAATCAGCATCTCCTAACCATAATAACCTGCAGCATGATAAAAGTTGGTGACTACAATAAATTGAAGGTATTGAGACAGGTCGATTTCGGTGTGTATCTCGACGATGGGAGGGAGGGCGTGCTGTTGCCCAAACGCTGGGTTCCTGCGGATACACAGCCTGGTGACGAGCTGGATGTTTTTATTTATTTTGATTCTGATGACCGGCTGATCGCTACTACACAGCATCCCAAAGGAAAAGTGGGCGATATTGTAAACCTGCGCGTGGTCAGCGTTACGCCACAAGGCGCTTTTCTCGACTGGGGACTGATGAAGGATTTGTTTGTGCCAAAATCAAAGCAGCTTACCGGCATGCGGCTCAATGGCAATTACACGGTCAAAATTTATATTGATGAACAAACAGGGCGCATAACGGCAACGGAAAGAGTAGAGCCTTTCCTGAGCAATGAACCTGTTACCGTCAAAGAAATGGAAACAGTTGATCTGCTGGTTTACCGCCGAACAGACATTGGCTATGTCGTGATCATCAATAGCCTGCACACAGGCGTGCTGCATTTCAATGATATTTACCGGCCCATACAGGTAGGAGATACCATGAAGGGGTTCGTAAAACGGCTGCTTCCTGAGAACAAAATAGATGTGGCACTGGGCACGCCAGGATATAAACGCGTGGAAGATGAAGCAGAGAAAGTGTTGCGGCTGCTGCAAGACAATGGAGGTTACCTCCCTTACAACGACCAGTCGAAGCCGGATGACATCTATGCATTTTTTGGTATGAGCAAAAAAACATTCAAGATGACCACCGGCAGTTTATACAAACAGCATAAAATAATTTTTACCCAAACCGGTATCAAACTGCTGGAGGAGTAAGCGTGTGTTTCACTATTTTGTGTACTCGACTTTTACATCGGAAGGCAATTGTGTGGAGAACTGTTCCAAATTGTTTTTTAGTTCATCCGCTTTATTCTGGTCAATGGCGTAAAAGCTGACTTTTGTATCGCCCAGCATATGGCTGTAAGAAACTTCCCAGGTACCCACTTTTTTCCAGTTGGCAATGAGTTTCGAGGGAAACCATGATTCATAAACCACGGCTATGTCAGCCTTATTTTCAAGCACAAATTTTTGCAGGAAATCAGCGTTCCAGTAATTGCCCTTTCTTGCCTTTGTTACCTCATTGCTGCCCAATCCCCAGAGGTCTATAATATTTACCTGTCCCAGGTAGCTGATCGCTCCGATGTCGTTGGCGGCTACCGTGCGGTGATTGTAGAAGCGGCTCAGGAACAAGGCCACCTGGTATTGCTGTTCGTAAATATTGTAGGTAGAACGGCTGAAGTTTCTGCATGAATTGAGGCTGCGCAGTGGCAGGTTCACTGTACAAGCCAAGGCTGCACCAAGCAGCAGCGCAAAATGGGCATGGTACCGTCTTGCACCCCCTTCGAGCCATTGATAAAACAGGATCAGCAAGTGAAAGGAGCCCAGTACAATCAAATAAGCTTCGTAGCGGTAGAACCAGCCAAAGCCTCCAAACACTGCATGTATCAGGCTGCTCAATAAAAAGATAAGCAGTATCCAGGCTGACCGGTCAAACCTTTCCTGCACTTGTTTTCTTACGATCAACACACCGGAAAGCACAACCAGCCCACTCAAGCTGGCAGCCAGCTCCAGAATGGCGAGCCCGCCGTTCAGCAGGGTTACATAGTTGGCGCGTACCTTGATCTGAATCGAATTGGGAATAAACAATCCTCCTTTTGAAACCGCATAAAGCCCGAACAAGATCACCGGCAATGCACTGATGAAACCAATGACCAGGGCAGGCAGGAAGCGCTTTCTTACAAACAGCAAGCTGCAGATCACGGCTACAATAAAGGCGTTTTCATACCGCGTAATTACGGTCAGTGCGCCCCATAAAGCAGCCATCAGCACCTTCTTCCATGGGCTGTTCCCTGTTGTTAAAACATCAGCACTGCTGTGCACAAAGAGCAAGGTAAATGCAACCTGGAATGTATGCTCCATCCCCAGGGCAGCCAGGGCAGGCATTGCACCGATAAATACCGTGATGATTGTTACAAGGGCTTTGTGATTGGTGGTAAGACGGGTCTTCTTGTTCAGCTCCTGTTGCATTGCAACGATGGCAAGCAAGGCTCCCAGCACACCAAGAATAAACGGAAGATGGCTGTTTATGCCGAACAACTTGAAAGACAAGGCGAGCAGGGCGGTGTAAAAGGGAGAAGAAGAAGTAGATACCCATTCGTTCGGGGAAATGCCCCAGTTGCCATACAGCGCCACATTTTTGGCCACCGCCATGTGAATAAACGTATCATCGAGCGGGTAGCAGAATGTGCCGTTTGTTTTTCTCAGCGCAATAAATTCCAGTATACCTACGATAGCCAGTAAGAACAGACTGCCCGAGAGCAGCGGTAAATTTTTCTTCATGAAGCTGTTTTTAGCAAAACCTGTATAACAGGGTCCGGATTATACAGGCAAGCAACGGGTTTATAACGGTCTTTTACAGGAATTTATTACCGGTTTATAATTGGCTGCGTTTGCAAGGTTCAGATGGCAGGTTTCAGCACAGCTTGCCGGCCACTGGTGTCGAAATCAATCAGTTTGACCAACACTGCCAGCACACCGTAATAAATCAGGATCAATGGATACTGCGCAATAGCAAGCTGCGAATACTGGCCTACGATCAATGAAAACAAGAATACAGTAATAGCAATATATAGGTTTTTGATGGATTGGTTAACTGCGTTAAAGAAACAGATAATGCCATGCCGGATAATCAGGAAATAAAACAGAAGATTGAGCGCAAAGCCGATCCATCCCTGTTCGAGCAGGATTTTCAAATAGCCGCTATCAGGGGGGAAGCCGGCCAGTGCATGATGGGGATTGTACAGCTTTCCTTCCAGGCTGCTGGTATTTAAACCCCCGCCCACCGGGTGATGATGGATATAGGGCTGTATAGAATGCCGGTTGATATTCCGCAGATTGGCTGACCGGTCGCTCGAGGTTTGAAGCGTTGTTTTGATCCGTGTCAAGACCGGGTTGTTTTGAAAAGGACCAAACAAGAGAAAGACACTGATCAGCAGGGACGCAGTTATCAGCAGGTAAGTCCTTTTTTCATTCAACGTCATGATCGTATACAGCGTCAATCCTGCCGCTATCATGAGCACGCAGGTACGGGTGCCTGAATAAGAAGCAGCAACCAGGCAGATCAGCGTAGAAATAAAAAGCAGGGTTTTGGTTCTGGCTGATGATGTTCTGATAGCCATGATCAGGCTGAACAAACCAAAAGAAGAGCAGATCACGCCAAATGCTGCCGGATCAGTAAGGATGGAAAACTTTCGCAGAAAGCCACCCTGATAAAAGAGGCGAAATGAAACAAGATCGTCGCTTAGCCATTTTTCTTCAAACCGGGCTATGCCAAACCATTGTTGCTTGATGCCGTAAAGCGCAATCAGAAGAACCAGCGACAGGCAGAAAACAAAGAAATGTTTGATTTGCCGGTAGGAATTGAGTACAGAGTAGGCAATGCAATAAAATAGTAAAAAGCTTACTTGTTTTCTCACAAAGAAAAGCCAGCCCACCGTGCTCCTGAGCCATCCCCTAGTGGTCATAACAGCCGGATTCAACAGCTCCAGCACATAGTACGTGAACAAACAAGCCAGTGCAACCGAGATCGCGTTGTTGCGGAAAATGTAAAATATCCGTTCCCTGGCCGAGTCTACATGCAGTACATTGATCCACAAAACCCAGGTAAGCAGTTCTACCAATACACCGACCGGGGAAGCCAGATAAAGAAACCTGCCGGGCAAGGCAAACAAGGCAGAAAAAAGCACGATAAAGTAAAGTCCGAATTCCCTGCTTTGCAGGCAGATATAGAAAATAGAACAGCCCGATGCTGCCATAAAAAAAATAACCGGCAGGGCAAAATGGGCTTTCGCGGTAAAATAAATCATCACTACCGCACAGACAAGCAAGAGCAAGGTTTTTGAAACGGAAAAAACCCGCATCTCTTTCAGGTTGGTATATAGGCGTTCAGATACTAGATTTTCCAGTGCTCTTTATTTTAGAAAAATATAAATTTAATGTAGATGAACAACAAATAGGCGATCAGGCCATAAATAGTCAGCACACGCAAATAAGAAGAAAGCTGCTTTTCATGTTTTTCTTCTTTTCTCTGATCCGTTTCTTTTACCTGATAATAAGCTCCACCCAGTTTTTCCATGCTGCTCCCCCAGGTATGCTTAAGCGCAAATAACATCCTGCGCTTTTGTTCTTCCATAGATCCATGTACTTCCGGCTGGCTGATAATTTTCCGGATCACGGAAACCCATTCAGTGGCCGTGGTACAAAGATGGGTATACCCTTCAAATAAGGCCATGGCCTCGGTACGGGTGGCTACCACAGGTTTTCCCATGATCAGGTACTCATCAACTTTTCTGGGATAATTTCCTCTTGTTGTTTCATTAACGCGTTGCGGATTGATGCAGACATCAAAGCAACGGAGATAATTTTTTATCTGGTTGAATGGCTTTACGCCCAGGAAGTAAATGTTTGAAAAACGGGTCAGGGTTTTAAGTGGGAAAACAGGATCGATGCTGCCCATTAAAACAATACTGCAGTGCGGCAGTTCCTTTGCGAGCGTGGCAATAATGTCCGTGTCTATTCTTTTCGCACTGATATATCCTGCATAACCAATAATGGGTGGCGGAACGATCCTGATGTCGGCAGGAACTGTTTCCTGGGAAGGAGGCGGGATTTCCTCTGGTGGTATCCTGAATCCTTGTCCGATGTCGAAGCTGTTGGGGTTCCATTGGCTTGCGTAGGCTGCCAGGTAAGCCGTATTGGCTGCTACAAGCGTCGCCTGGTGAATGGTTTCAGCTTCAAGCCGGTAGCCATGCCGCCGGAAGTAGTCTATTCCCAGCAAATAGTCTCTCAGATAAAAAATATAATCATCACACTTTACCAGGTCTTTCAGGTATCTGCCTCTCAGAAAATCATTGTCGTTGATCAGGATCACATGGGAAAACCCCAGTGCTTTGATCGCTTTGTTGATTTCTTCTGCCAGTCTTTCGTTGTTGATCACGTTCAGCTCATCATGCAGCCATGCGCTGGGTATCCAGTTGATAGATTCCAGTACGGTAGCCGGGTTCAATACCCAGAGCTGATCCTGGATTTTTACAATGCTGTTTCTTTCCTTTCTGATGTCCTGTAAACGTGCTTGTACAAGCGGATCTTTTCTTTGCCGCCAGGCTGTAATTCTGTCGAGCGCCCGGTTTACATATAAAACCCGGTTGTACTTCGAAAGCTCGTATGCCATGTCCACAAAATTGCTCCCGGTCTGGATCTCCCAGGGCTGGAAGCCAAACAAGACCAGGTCACGATTTTGTATAGGATGGTGAGCAAGCATGAACAATGAACGCTGGTTTAGCTTACAGCAAGCTTGGAATACGTTTTCTCTTCTTTGGGTTTTTTCAGGGTAAACAACCACCACAGACCGTTTGACACCAGGATATTATATGCAATGATGGGTAGGGTAACACCCAGCACCACGCTCACCAGGAGCATAACAGGAATGTTGGTGAAATGCAATATTTTGGAAAAGAACACCCGGGTAAAGCTGGTTACCATCACATGCATCAGGTATATGTACAAAGAGTGAAAACCGATGACACGCAAAAATTTCAGCGCGCCCGTTTTTTGAAGCATAAAAGAAACTTGGATGGTAACGATGCAGCCTGACAAGGCAATCAGCAGAAACGAAGCAGGCATGTAAAACTCAACATAATAACCCTTGTTGTAGTAGTTGTTCATGACCGTATAATAATAATGGGCTATCAGGAACAAGCCCAGCGCCGGTATGAAATACTTGATGGAAGAAAAATATTTTTCGTATTTCTTGTTTAAAATAAACTCTGAGGCGGCATCTCCCATGAACAGGAAAATATAATAATGCAAAATATCCGGTACAATGCTGTAGGTAAAAGCCAGGTAACGCATATTGGCGTGTGTCTTGTAAAATAGGGCACCCAAACTGTACAGCAGGATGGCCGAAAGCATGAGGTAAGACAGCCGCCACCTGAGTACAAATTTCAGGTATGCATACAAGATGCCCGTCATAAACAAGGTATTCAAATACCAGAACTGATCTACCTTGCGGGGCATGATGAGCAGGTACAGGTAATAAATAGGAGAGGCACTTGCATTGGTGTAATTGCTGAATATCAACTGAAGGGTGATCTGTATAGAGCCCCATATCAGCAAGGGATACAAAATCACCTTGATCCGGTCACTCAGGTAATCAGCGTATCCTTTTCTGGCAAGGGTAGGAAGGATAAACACACCCGATATGAAAAAGAACAGCGGCATGCGGAACGTTACCAGCGATGAATTGAGCAGGGTGAGCAGGGGATAGTTGTTTGTTGGAAAATCTGCATTGATCAACCCTTCAAAGCTGTGCCGGTAACAAACCAGGATGATGCAGATGCCCCTTGCATAATCTATCCATGCATACCGGTTTTTACTGAGTATAAATTTGTCGTTAAATAATCTTTTCAAGATACGGGGTTTGGGTGTTGCAATATAGGGCAGCAGCCGTTTTTAGAACAGGGCCTTTTAAAAAACTATTCTTCAGCGCAGATATTATCTTTTAAGCAAGAAATCTTTTACAGATCTTGTTTTCCTTTTATGGATGGTTCAGAGCCGGGCCGGCACCTGTATGTTTATCGTTTTGTTTTCCAACCGTTTGAGGCTGCAAATTATTGCGAAACCGGTAAAATCCATCAAGTGTTGCTAAAAAAAGGGCCCGGAGAGCAATTTCCGGACCCTTTTCCAATTGATATTAAAAATATTAATTATTTCCTTGTCTTGACCAGTTTCCAGGTTTTGACCGGAACACCGTTCACCTTCAGCTGGGCAATATAGTTGCCTATGTCAAGCTGTGATTGGCCGCTCAGGTTCAGCTGCAGGGAGTGAGGGCCTACAGACAACCTGCCGAAGTTTTTGTTGTACAACAATCTGCCTGACAGATCGTACATGCTCACGCTAATGTCATTTTCCTTTGCTGCGTTGACGAAGCTGATGTTCAAATCCCGGTTGAACGGATTGGGGTAAGCCGTGGTGAGTTCTTTTTCTTTGTTTAAAGAAGAATCCACGTTGGCAATTGCCGAGAGCAGGCTTACACCACGGAACGTAGGACCACTAAAGCTTTCCGTGAATGCAGCACTGGGAATTACCTGTCTGGAGAATCCTGGTCCGCTCCAGTATATCTGCATGGTTTCACCTTCTGTTCTTTCAAAGTAAGTAATGGTGATCGGATACATGCCTGCTGCAGGAATATTCACCGATCCTGATACCGAAGTGGGCGCATGCAGTCCGTCATTGTTTACAGTGGGTGTAGCAGACGGCGTATAAAGTGTATTGAAGTACAGCTTGCTGCCATCATCCGAGATGGTTTCGAAGATGTAAGTGCCCGCTGTCTTGATGTTGATCCATCCTTCCCATACGAATGCAAAGTTGTCGAAATCTGTTCTTGGACTCAGGTCGATGTTGGCGCTGCTGCCGGTCTTCAGCGGCGTGAGCGTGCTGAAATCAGGCATTGTTGACCAGCTTCCCTGGTAATACTTGTACCGCAATCCATTGGCTGACGCCGTAACCGGAAGTGCACTGCTCGATGCAGAAACATTGTTTGCCTGGTCGATGGCTTTTACAGTAAAACTGTAAGTACTGCCTCCTGTGAGTCCGGTGATAGACGTAGTTAGCGTAGTAGTGGACTGCCTGAAGGTGCCGTTCACGTATACATCATACCTGGCCACACCACCATTGTCGGTTGAAGCGTCCCAAGTCAGATCGATGAACGTACGGCCGGTAAAGGTTGTGCGCAGATTGGCCGGAACACTGGGTGGCGTGTTGTCCTGGAAGCTTTCTACAAAAGCTGCATCAGGGATCAGCTGCCTGGAAATGCCGGGCCCTGACCAATATATCTGCATCGACTCACCTCCGTCGCGTTCAAAGAACGCAATGGAAATAGGGTACAGCCCTGCCGAAGCGATGTTTACAGTACCGGTGGCAGACTGAGCTGCATGCAGTCCGTCGTTGTTTACGGTTGGTGTGGCTCCTGGTGAGTACAGGGTGTTGAAATACAATTTGCTGCCATCATCCGACACCGTTTCAAATGTATAAGTTCCGGGTGTTTTGATATTGATGTAGCCCTCCCATACAAACCCGAAGTTGTCGCTTAAGATCCGGGGGCTCAGGTCTACGTTTGCGGAAGTACCTGTTTTGACAGGCGTCAGTGCACTGAAATCAGGCACAGTCGACCAGCTGCCATGGTAGTATTTGTACCGCAATCCATTGGCAGAAGCGGTTAGTGAAAGCGCATTGCTCATAGCTGATACATTGCCAGCCTGGTCAGCCGCCCTCACCGCAAAAGTATAAGAGCTGCCACCCGTAAGACCCGATATAGAAGCAGAAGGCGTAGTGGTAGACATTTTAAAGCTGCCGTTCATATATACATCGTACCGGCTTACGCCTACGTTGTCTGTTGAATTATCCCAGGCCAGATCCACGAAAGTGCGCCCTGTATAGGTCGATTTTATGTTTGCCGGGGCAGAAGGTGGTACATTGTCCTGGTAACCTTCCACAAAAGCAGAGGCCGGGATCAGCTGTCTGGCTATGCCGGGGCCAGTCCAGTACACCTGCATAGACTCGCCGCCTTCCCGTTCAAAGTATGTGATGGTGATAGGATACAGACCTGCAGAAGGTATGTTGACGGTGCCTCCCGCCGTGTTTGTGCCATGCAGCCCGTCGTTATTTACCAGCGCTGTAGCAGAAGAGGAGTAGAAAGTATTAAAATACAGTTTGCTGCCGTCATCAGATGCTGTTTCAAATGTATAAGAACCTGGTGTTGTGATGTTGATATAACCCTCCCATACAAATGCAAACGTGTCATTTGCGGTTCTTGGGTTAATGTCTATTGCAGGCATCGAACCTATTTTCTTGGGAGTCAAGCCGGTGAAGTTTGGCAGATTGCTCCAGACCCCTTCATAATATTTATAACGCAAACCATTGGCTGAAGCTGTAGCAGATACAGCATTGCTGGAAACCGAAGCATTGCCTGCCTGGTCAACGGCTTTTACTGTGAAGTTGTAAGATGAATTGGGTGTTAAACCGCTGACAGTGATGCCGGGAGTACTTGTGGAAGAATTGTAGACTCCATTTACGTATACGTCATATTTAGACACGCCAACATTGTCAGTAGACAGGCTCCAGCTGAGGTCAGCAAATGTGCGGCCAACATAAACTGTTTGCAAGTTTGCCGGAGCAGTTGGCGGTGTGATGTCGTTGGTAACTACTGCTCTTGAAAAGGCAGAATCAGGAATCAGTTGTCTGGAAAAACCTGGTCCCGACCAGTATGCCTGCATAGACTCGCCTCCATCTTTTTCGAAGAAGGTAATAACAATCGGGTAATATCCCGGAGTTTGCACATTTACGGTTCCCGTAGCTGATTGGGCCGGATGGGTTCCATCATTGTTTACCAATGCAGTAGCGCCGGATGAGTAGGTAGTATTAAAGTACAGTTTGCTTCCGTCATCTGAAACAGTTTCGAATGTGTACGTGCCCGGAGTAGATATCCAGATTTTTCCCTCCCAGATAAACCCATAATTATCAGTGGGTGAATTCACCGGTCTTGTATTGATCGAAATGTTCGGAGTGGTTCCGCTGGCAACAGGTGTAAGCGAGTTAAAATCAGGGAGTGAGTTCCAGCTGCCCTGGTAATAGCGGTATTTCAAACCACTGTATATAACAACTGGGTTAGGTGACCACTCGGACCAGGCAGCGGAGGAAGTTCTTTTAAAGCGGACACGGTAAGAGCCATAAGCCTTTACTGTGATCTCATTTACATCGTAGTTGGAAATGACAGAAGGATCATTCACGGTTTTTACACCGTTTATAGCGCTGGCTATGGTAACGCCATTGCGTTGCCATTCATATTGGTAGAAACCTGGGGTAATGCCTAACCGGTCGTTAACAACAGCAGTATCCTGGTCAAACTGGGTACGACCAAAAAACACCACAGGGTTTGCCTTGTGCGCCGTTTGCCAGTAGGGAAGTACTATGGTCGGGTTGTACATAGGCCCCCAGGTTGGATGAGCCAGGTCAGGGTAATAGTCTTGCCGGATATTGCCGCCTTTGCTGGTGATATAGCTTACAAAACCCTGTACGCTACTAGGAGCTGGATTTACATCTAACCCACCATTGCCTACCCAAAGAGGTAAGTGCAGCAATCTGTCCCTGTCACTAGAAGGCATCGCTTCTATCAGGGCAGGAGATGCACCTGCTGCCATAGAAGAGCGATGTGGATACCAAGCACTATAGCGCATCGCTCCAAATGCACCCATTGACAAGCCCATAACCATTACCTTATCCTGATCCACAAAACAGTACTTTTGCAGCGAATCAAGGATATTGTTGACTTTCAAGAAATGGTATTCTTGCCAGATATCATTCTCTGAAACGAGCGGGTACAGTAAGAAAGCGTCATACTGACCCTGGTCGATCATGGTCTGAAATGTTTCACCAGTATGCAGCAGATGGATTTCATTGTCGGTAGGCGGAGCAATTTCACCGCCTCCATGCAAGAAAAGAACCAGAGGATACTTCTTGGTAGGGTCTGAAGGATTGTAGTTATTAGGATAACGGAGGCGGAAAGCCATGCCATTATAGTAATAGCTTTTAAACCTATCTGTGTTCCAGGTCATTTTCCTGGAACGGACCCATTTCGCCAATGTATTACTGGCTGGGGTTACTGGGGGATGCAGGGAATCATAATCAACCATTATATCATTGGGATTAAATACATTCTGTGCAACACCTACTTTGTTCAGAAGCAGCAATACAGCAGTGACCCCGAGCAGCAAGATTCTTTTCATAAAATTATTATCAATACATTAAAATATTGCATTATATAAAAATAGTACTGCAAAACCGGCTCTTTCGCAAGATTCAGTCTTCAGAAAAGTTTTTCAAAATAAGGTATAATGGAAAATCGCTAAAAGATGTCCGGAAAATGAGCAGGGAAGTTTTGGTTAGATAATATCAAAGGATGCACTCGCAGGTTGGCTTTAAACAAAGGATATGCCAAAGATAATGATAGTTATAGAATTACCAAGCCAAGTTTCAGGGCATAAATTTAGGTGTTAAGTGGCAAATTTCATATTAAATAAAAGTATGTTTTTTGATCATTGTTACCAATCTGTTGATAATGAATTGACTATACAAGCTTGCCCTCTCAATGAAGCTGGCTGCACTGGAGCAAATGGTCAAGTTAGCAATAAAAAATAACACGTTCCAGCCTTGTATTGTAGGAATTTATGCCTACTTTTGGCCCCTACAGTGTTCAAAATCTACATCTTGCGGAAGACCAGCTCGGGTATTATGTCGTTGGTTTGACTATCCTTCTTACTATGAAAAGGCTGTCCATTGTTTTGCTATTCAAAATAAAGTTTTTTGTATACATACAAGATAGATTGTTTTTTTATGAATGATTCATTAAGTCCTAGGCCACTGCCGGTAAGGATCTGGCAGATCAATAGTTTTCCCTGTTAACCAGGAGCAGGACTGGAGCTGTTGAGTGTACTTATTCTGTCATTAATCTTTCCGGTGCTCGTCTATACAATTACGCCATATTTCTCTATTTTTACCGGTTATACCGGGCCGGTCGCTAAAAAAACCTGTATTTTATCTTAAAACTTTTGCTCACGCAGCGAACAAGGTTCTTTAGACAAACAGCCTGAGAACAAAATTTTTGTCAATAATACGTATACAATATGGTAACCTTAACCCGTTAGTTGGAAACCCCTTTCATTCATCGTAATTAATGAAGAGATTACTGTTCATACTCGTAAGCTTCCCCCTACTGACCTTTTCCCAACCCAAGCTCACAGTTCCTTCCCTTGATAATATCATTCAATTTTATCAATATAAGCCTGCCACTCCGGATCTTACCCCGGAAGCAATGACCACTTCTCACGGGCGGATCGGGTTTTATGTGTTTAAGCCGCCAGGGTACAATCCGGATAGTACGTATAGTTATCCACTGGTAATTTTTTTGCATGGTGTAGGGGAAAGGGGCAACGGAACAACAGAATTAAGCATGATCCTGAACAGCTCACTGGCCCAAATGATCGCAAATGGTGCCAGCATGAATTTCAACTTCCGGGGTAGAAAAAGTTCTTTTGTTATATTGATGCCGCAGATGTCCAAGGAGTATTTTAACTGGCAGAATTTTTATTCCGATGCCATGATTGCCTATGCCAGGCAGCACCTTAAAATAGACACGAACCGGATTTTTCTGAGTGGCTGGAGTTTGGGCGGCGGTGGTGCATGGAAATATGTTACCACCTCACCCGAAAATGCCCACCGCATTGCCGGAATTGTAGTGGCAGGACCGGCACCTGACTACGAGAACCTCAGCTATATAGCAAAGGAGAACGTAGCTGTATGGGCTCACCATGCAAAAGACGACGCCTCCGTTCCGCTCCATCTTACAACAGATGCCATAGGGGAGATAAACAAGTATTCTCCAGCTATCCGCGCCCGTGTATCCTACTACCGTTCCGGCGGTCATCCTTTTACCGGTAATGCCCCCTTCGATACGCTGAATACCTATCTTTATCCCAACGTATATGAGTGGATGACAGGCACTTCCCGCAAAAACAGCCTGGCCACCAACCAGCCGCCTGTGCCAATTGCCGGAAAAGATACTGCCATCACTGTACCTGAAGCGATTTGTCTTAATGGTACCGGTTCCTATGATCTCAACGATGTAATTATCAGATACGAATGGAAGATGGTTGCAGGACCTGCTTCGTCACGGCTTTCTATACAACAGCCTGATCGTCCTGTAACAACTGTTTCAGGTTTAGAACTGGGAGATTATACCTTTAGGTTAACAGTAGAAGATGAATTCGGAGCTTCCCGTTTTAGTGATGTACGTGTTCATGTTGGCCTGCCTGCAGGTGGCGCCAATGCTGTTCCCTATGTGGAAGCAGGCAGAGATACTGTAATAACTACCAGTGAATTAACGTTGCGCTGCTATACAAAAGATTATGATGGCCGCGTGCTCAGCTGCCGGTGGCGCCAGCTATCAGGGCCTGTACCCATATCAATTGCACAACATGGAAATTGGGCGCTTGTACAACACATGACAGAGGAAGGCGTGTACAGGATCGAGCTGACTGGCATTGACAACCACCAGCCTGCAGGTGTGGGAAAAGACACTATATCCATTAGCAGGTTAACTTCCCTGCCGGTTTATGTGTTGTATCGTCCTGGAAAGTCGTATCCGGATCGCAAAGGGGGTATACCCTTGCGAATGTGTCTTCTTTTGCTGTATGTAGGCTTTCTCTTTGTGCCGATCTATGTTATATATGTAGCATCTGGCTGCCTTCAGCTCCTGATACACTTTGTGCCTGATAGGCAATACAAATATGAGCTTCAGCCTGCCAAACTTTTTTATCCGCGCGATGTACCACCCTTTTGATACCTGTTAAATTTGGTTCATATGTCAGTTCTGTTCTTTTGTTCCGCCGATTAGATCAGTAAGAAACAAGTAACCCAAAGAGCCAGAACAAGTAAAGTATAAATGAAAATAATATACAAGATGTTCTGAAAGCGGCAAAAAGGTGAAAAAGAGACAATCGAGTAATATTACGATAATTGGTACATTATTGGTTGGGCTATCTTGTTTTCTGGAATTTTTGTGTAGCTTTGTGGCCTTCGGGCTCTAATAGGTAGACGGACACTGTACGAATCTAATTTCCTTGTAATGCCTTTCGAATTTGCTTGACTGCCTTATCCATTTACATTATTGCCAATGAAAATTTCTGATACGGTGCAGCTTGCATAAGTTTTCGCGTTTAAAAAAATACGATTATACTTTACCTGATTGCAATCATCTTTTTTGTGATTAAGCCTTGAATGTTTTTAATGGATAAGATGATACTTTTTTTATGATACGAGCGTTTAATAGTGATTTGATCTTATAAACTTCTATGGAGAAAAATTTACGCATTATAAAAATACTTCCCCTACTCTGTACGGTAATCGCTGTTTTGTTCTTGTTTTCTTCCTGTGTAAGTTCCAAGACAGTTGCTTACTTTCCCAATATTGGAAACGCAACCATCACACATTCATCCGTTGAAGTAGAATCCGTTATTCAAAAGAGTGATCTCCTGAGCATCTATGTAACCAGTCCAAACCCTGATGCCACAGCTGTGTTCAACAATTCCAATTTGCCTGTTATAACTTCTTCAACCGGGAACGGCAGTACTTCCCAATCGATTGGCTACCTGGTAGACAATGACGGAAATATTTTGTTTCCTTTCCTGGGTACTATTCAGGTGGCAGGGCTTACCAAGAAGCAACTGGCGCAAAAGATTTCTACTGCCCTCGTTGAAGCCAAGCAGTTGAAGGATCCGATTGTAACCGTTCGTTTTCTGAACTACCGTGTTACGGTGCTGGGTGAAGTAAACCGTCCTACAGTGGTTACTGTAGCCAATGAAAAAATTTCCTTGCTGGAAGCCCTTGGCCTGGCAGGAGATCTGACCATTTATGGAAAAAGAGACAACGTGCTGGTAATACGGGAAGAGGGCGGAAAAACGATCACCAAGAGAGTTAATCTGAATTCTGAAGAACTTTTTAACTCGTCATACTACTATTTGAAGACAAATGATGTCGTATATGTGGAACCAAACAAAACAAAAATTGCCAGTGTAAGCAGGTTTCAGCAGCTGCTTCCTGTAATATTCAGTGGATTGTCTCTGCTGGTTATTATTGCACAGTATTTGACATTACAGAATAATTAAAAATTTACCCTCTGAGAATATGCAGGTAACACATCGAAACGGTTTGGAAATCGACAAAGAAGAAAAACTTAACCTCAAGCAACTCTGGTCAAGATACGCCATCTTCTGGCCCTTTTACGCCTTGCTCCTGGTAATTGCACTTATTGGCGCATGGGCTTATGTGCGTTATTTTACGGTGCCTCTATACGAATCCAATGCCCGTATCTTGCTGAAAGATAAAAACAAGGGTGTCAGTGAATCCAAATCACTGGAAGACTTGAACCTGATATCTATCAATAAAACGATCGAGAACGAAGTGGAAGTTATTCAGTCCAGAACCTTGATTACTGATGTGGTAAAGAGCCTGGGTCTGTATGCTCCTATATATGAAAAGACCAAGATTCGTTCCAAGTCGGCCTACACCAGCTCACCCGTACGGATCGAGGCGCTGGATATGAATAATGTCAAGCCGTCAAAAGAAATTCCATTTGCCTATGAAAAACAGACAAATCAGGTAACCATTGCAAACAACAAGTTTCCGTTGAATAAGTGGGTTTCCACTCAATGGGGCATGTTGCGGTTTGTTCCAAATAAAAACTATGATGGAAGCTTTAGGAACGGCCTGTACTTTGTTTTTGCCGATCCCAGAGAAGTGGCCAATGACATCCAGGCACGTTTGAATGTAGCAGCAACAAGCAAGCTATCGACTATTATAGATCTGACATTGAGAGATCAGGTGCCACAAGAAGGGGAAGACATCCTGAATGAATTGATGAACGCTTATGACAGGTCGCAGGAAAACGAGAACAGAAGCCTGGCTGAAAATACCATGGCTTTTGTTAACAACCGCTTGATTCGCGTTGCGCGGACACTTGATTCTATTGAAAACAACAGCCAGCGTTACAAAGCCTCCCGGGGTGCCATTGACATCAGCACGGAAGGCAGATTGTACCTGGAGAGTGCTACTACAGTTGACAGAAAACTTGCAGATGTAGGTATTCAGCTTACTGTTTTGGATACGGTAGAGAATTATGTGCGTTCAAAAAGCAATCAGGGTGGTGTCGTACCCTCAACAGTCGGCATCAGTGATCCCGGTTTGTCGAGACTGCTGAACCAGATGTATGACCTGGAATTACAATATGAAAAGATAAAAAAGACTACTGGAGAAAACAATCCCGTGGCTACCGGTATAGCTGATCAGATTGATAAGATCAGACCCAGTGTCTTGGAAAATATAGAAAGCCAGCGCAAAACCCTGCAGGCAAGTAAAGCCAATCTAAATTCAACAAACAATATTTATACCTCTCGTATACAGGGTCTTCCGCAGAAAGAAAGAGAGTTGCTTGACATCGGGCGTGAACAGGCTATTCAAAGTGAAATCTATACATTTCTGCTTAAGAAGCAAGAAGAAACAGCGCTTTCTTTTGCTTCTACTGTTTCCGACAACAGGATAGTAGACAGGGCCCAGTCATCGAGTTATCCGGTTAGCCCTAATAAAAGACTTATTTATCTGGGCGCTGCCATTGCATCGCTGGTACTGGGAATTGGTATCATTGCAATTTTGCTTTTGCTTCGCAGCAAAGTCATGTTCCGCCAGGAAATTGAAGACCGTACTGCACACCCTATCATTGGCGAGATCGCTTTTGAAAAATCGACCGACCCGATTGTGACCGGTGATGGCAAGCGGACCCTGATCGCAGAACAATTCAGAAAATTAAGGATTGCCCTTAGTTATGCCGGCATCAATTCAAAGAATAAAAAGATCCTGGTTACTTCAACCATCGGGGGTGAAGGCAAAAGCTTTGTAGCTACCAACTTAGCCGTAAGCCTGGCTATGACGGGAAAAAAAGTGGTGCTCCTGGAACTGGATCTGAACCATCCTACCATCAGCGATAAGCTGCAGGTAAAGGTGGACATCGGTATCACGGATTACCTGCTGGGCAAACGTGATCACGACCAGATCATCAAGCGGACCAAGATCCATGATAACCTGTTTATCATTCCTTCCGGCCCCTTGCCGGAAAATCCGTCCGAACTGCTGATGAATGGCCGTATACAAACCCTGCTGACTTCACTCCATGGTATGTTCGACTACATCATTGTGGATGCAGCGCCTGTAAGCCCGGTCACCGATGCATATATCTTATCACCGTATTGTGATGTAACTTTATACGTGGTAAGACATCGCTACACCCCGCTGGCAGCGATCGAGAAAATTGACGAAAACAAGGTTAACCAGTTGCACAATGTGGCCATTGTATTCAATGGCGTACGTTCTTATAGTTTGTTCAAGAATAATTATTACGGATATGGTTATGGCTACACCGGTAGTAGCAATAACAAAAAGGAAGGAAGTAAAGGATCGAGCCCGGTTCAGTCGATTTCAAAAGCGTAAGCAATGGCTTTGCGCATAAGGATCGACGTGAAGCAAACGGGCAGAAGCAGTGGAGAGCAAATAAAAAGTTGTTTGCAAGTACAAAGTAGAAAGCGAGGCATGATATGAAGAGCTTTTTATTGACTGATTATAAAGAGAACCTATTACATGACATGTAACTGAGATGGGCGAAGCCTGTTTCACCCTAATTAACAACATAAGCTTTATACATGCACAAAGCAAATCAATGGTATGCAGTTTATACCCGGCCCCGGTGGGAAAAAAAAGTAGCCAGTTTACTTACCAGAAGGAAAATTGAAAACTTCTGCCCGCTCAACAAGGTGGTTCGCCAATGGGCCGACAGGAAAAAAACCATATACGAGCCTTTGTTTACGTCTTATGTGTTTGTGAATGCCGCAGAAGCTGACATGCTCAGGATCAGGCAAACAGATGGTATCCTCAACTTTGTTTACTGGCTGGGTAAACCGGCTGTGATCAAGGAAACAGAAATTGATACCATTAAAAATCTGCTGAATAATTACTGCAACGTAGGCCTGGAAAAAATACAGGTAAACGTAAACGATACAATTAAAGTTGTTCATGGACCGTTGATGTCGAGGGAAGGTAAAGTGCTGGAAGTGATGAACAGCTCGGTAAAAGTTTATCTTCCTTCATTGGGCTATGCCCTGGTTGCTCATGTGCAAAGATCGCATGTTGAAAAAATTGTTATTCCGAATGTCGACAACAGCAGCACGTTCGTAAACCTGTCGACTTCGTAATGGAAACCCCTATGAAGGTTGCTTATCTCTCAATTAACGACGCAAAAGAAGTAAAACATTGGTCGGGTTTGGTGCACTACATGTACAAGTGCGTGGCTGACCAGGGTGTACAGGTGAGCCTGGTGAACTGTGGTGTTCCCTACAGCAAATGGCTTAAACTAAAGGCCAAGCTTATCAAGCTGATCACAGGCGGGAAAACATACCAGCTCGACCGTGACCCCACTTATGCAAAGCAGGTAGCGGCCAATGCCGAAGAGCAGCTGAAAGCGCTGCAGTATGATGTGGTATTTGCTCCCGGCTCCCTTCCATTCATCTATCTTCAGACAAATAAACCCATGGTGTTCTGGACAGATGCCACCTTTGATGCCATGGTTGGTTTTTATCCAGGTTGGCACAATCTCTCTCAACTTTGCCTGAAGTACGGCGACAGGGCCGAGCAGATAGCCATCGACAAGTCTTCGCTTGTTCTGTATGCATCTGAATGGGCCCGCTCCAGCGCGATCAATCATTACGGGGCCGATCCGCGCAAGATCAAGCAAGTTCCGTTTGGTGCCAATATGGAAGCGCTCTTATCCCAGGAAGAAGTAAAAGCTGCCATCCGGCAACGCCAGCAATCAGACCTGGTGAACCTGCTTTTTGTAGGCATCGACTGGGAAAGAAAAGGCGGCGACCTGGCAATAGAAACGGTGGTAAAGCTGCGGGAAAAAGGCGTCAATGCTGAGCTGACGCTGGTAGGAAGCCAGCTGCCTGAACGGTTCAATATGCCGTTCATCAAACATTACCCCTTGCTGAAGAAATCAGTAAAGGAAGATGCAGAGAAGCTGCATGCCTTGTACAAAAGCGCAACCTTTTTTATCCTTCCTACAAGGGCTGAATGCTTTGGCGTTGTATTTGCCGAAGCCGGCGCCTACGGATTGCCCGTTATCACCTCCAATGTAGGTGGTTGCCCGTCTGCCGTAAAGGACGGCTATAGCGGTTTTTGCCTGGACTTAAACGATTTCTCCACGGCTGCTGTTGAAAAAATAAACGGGCTGCGCACATCACCCCAGCTGTATGAGCAGTTTAGCCTGAACGCATACGAGCGCTTCAACAATGAACTGAACTGGGGTGTGATCGGCAAAAAGGTCGTGCAAGCTTTGCAGACCGTGGTAGAGGAGGAGGGCTAACCTTTCCGGATCCACATCGACGCATTATCAAAAGGAGTTTAGAGTTATAAATAAGGTTATCCCCCCATGTCTGTAAAACCCAGTAGTGATAAAAAAAGAATCTTAAAAGGCATTTCTTTATCCTGGCTTAAATTTTTTCTTACCCTGGCCATCGGAGTCATTCAAACTCCTTTGCTCTTTAAGTACTTGCCCACCAACGAATTGAATGCATGGTATATATTTTACTCTTTCGGCGGATTTTTGCTGATCTCTGACCTCGGGCTGGTAACTTCTATCTCCCGCATCATTGCTTACCTGGATAATGCCGGTAACTCGCAGGTAGATGAGAAGACCATCCGGGATTTCCGCTCATATTCAACAAAGCAGATCTATACCACTTCCTTATTCTTTTTCTCTATTTTTCTGATCTTGTTCAGCATCACCGTAACAGGTGCTTATTACCTGCTGCACCGTTCGGAAAACCCTTGGGTTGTGATCTCTTTTCTGGTCTTTATAGTCGGTATTGTTTTCAATTTGCTGGCTGATGTACCGACGGCCGTGTTGAATGGCTTCCGGGATGTGGGGTATGACAGCATGATCAGGAGCAGCGCCCAGCTTCTTTACTTTATCGTGCTGGTTATTTTCCTGCCTTACTTTAAATCCATCGTATTTGTATCCGGCGCGTTTTTGGTTCAGAACCTGCTGGTATTTGTTACCCTCCATTTTATCCTGAAAAAGCGGCACAAAAAGGTATTTAGCGAAGTCCGCAGTTTCAAAGAACTGATCCAGGTAAACATTGTGAAGAAGGTTTACAGCCAGTCTTTTCCCCTGGCCATCAACCAGGTGGGTACCTGGCTTACAACACAGGGAAGCGTAGTGGTAGCATCCGTTGTGCTGGGGCCCAACAAACTGTCGGATTACGCGGTTAACCAGCAGCTTTTCAGTTATGCCGTGTCCATATCACTGGTCATCAATCAAATTATTGGGCCGTTTGTAGCAAAACAGTATATTGAGAACCAGAAAGAAAATCTGATCACATACTACAAGAATACGACAATTGCTTCCCTGTGCATTGTGTGTTTGTTTCTGGCAGCCTTGTTCTCTTGCTGTGATTGGGTAATTGATTTGTGGATCGGGCCCAATCACTTTCTGGGTTATAAGTTTGCCATCTTTTTCGCGCTGATCACCTTCTTTGAAGTGCAGCATTCCGTAGCAGGCAATTTTGTCTGGAACATGGGAAAATGGCCTTTTAACTACTGGACGGTGGGTTCCGGTTTGCTGAACATCCTGCTTGCTTATGTACTGGGCAGCAAGATGGGGCTGCTCGGGATTGCCATTGCGTCTTTTGCGTCTAAAATCACCACCCTGAACTGGTATGTTGTGTATTACTGTTTGAAGAGATTGGGAATGAGTGTCATCAGCTATCTGAAGGGGGTCTTTGTTCCGATCACTGTGTCTGTGCTTGGTACGATCTTCCTGGTATTCTATATGAAAGGATACGTGACCACACTGACCGAAAATAAATTTTTGTCCATTATCCTGATCTCAGCTGTTTCATCCATCGTGTTTGCCATGCTGGCGATTGTTTTTTTCAGAAAGGAACTCAAACCTTTTCTGGCTATGTTGCGGTACAAGATGGGAATGGTGAAACCGGGAGGTGTAGGTGTATAATAAGCTTAAACAAAATCACGTTTATTCAGGTTGTACCTGCGCACAACCGGCTGCTAACAAAAACGGTCTGATTATGAACGACCCGAATGGATCGGCAAGATTGTTTGGATACAGCTCAAAAGCAATTAAAGTATGGGTAAAAAAGTAGTGCTGCTATTAACAGGGACGGTTAATCCCAACAACATGGCTTTTACCAAATTACAGGATGTTGAAAGCAGGAAGGCGCAGTATATCGATGCAATCAGGTTCTGGATAAAAAAGGTTGATCTTCCCATTGTATTTGTTGAAAACTCAGGCTATGACCTGTCGCATGTTTTTGAAGAAGAAGTGGCCAGCGGAAGACTGCAGATACTCAGCTTCCAGGGGAACAACTACGCCCGGCACCTGGGGAAGGGCTATGGTGAACTGTTGATCCTGGAGCATGCGTATAAGAATTCAGCAATCGTTCAGCAGGCAGATTTTATCTTCAAGGTAACAGGCCGCCATAAGATCCTGAACTTTTCTACTTTTTTGAACCAGTACCTGAAATGCCCGGATACACACCTGATCGTGAACTTCTACCGCTTTCTGACAAACTGCGATTCAAGGTTTTTCGGGTTTGTTCCATCCTTCATTCCCGATTACCTGATTCATTACCAGGATGTAGTGAACGACAGCAAAGACATATTCTTTGAGGGCATCCTGGCATGTGCGGCATTGCAAGCGATTTCCAAGGGGCATAATTTCAGGCCGCTGGAAAACCTGCCACGCATAAAAGGGTCGAGCGGAACGTTTGGATTTAAGTACAACAGCAATTATCTTTCGTGGCTGCGGCACAATACAAGTTATCTCCTAACGCAGTCCATATTCAAGTAGAGAAAGTAGCTGGTTTGAATCAGATAAGTAAAATTATGCCTCGTATCACAATCATCAGTTCCTTGTACAACTGCCTTCCTTATATGGAAGGCTATTTTAACGCAGTCGGAAGTATTCTTAACAAGGACGAACTGGAATTATTGCTCATTCACAATGCGCCCACCGAAGAAGAGCTGGCTGTGGTGAATAAGTATCTGCCGCGCTTTCCCTTTATTAAGCATATTGTTGTTCCCCGCGAAGGGTTATATGCTACATGGAACAGAGGGATAAAAATGGCCACCAGCCCGTATGTTACAAACTGGAATGTTGATGATGTTCGGCTGCCCGATTCCTTGATCCATCAGGCCAATGCGCTTGACCAGCATCCGGAAGCAGCCTTGGCTTATGGAGATTTTATCATTGTAGACACGTATGGAAAAAAGGAGGGTAAACAGGTTAACGAACCGGAGTATGATGCAAGTAATCGAACTTTCTTGCGGCAGCATCATATTGGCTGTTTCGCTATGTGGCGGAAGAATATACATGATCAGATAGGATATTTTGATGAGCAGTTCCGGCTCATCGCTGATCTGGACTTTCAAATTCGTGTCGCCTTACAATCTCCGCTTATTAAAATACAACAACAGCTAGGTTATTATCTGGAGGGCACCCCGGGAAATTTAAGCAGTAATCTTTCTATGCAATTCATGGAAATGACAGCTTTACACATGCGATATGGTAATTTTAACCTGCTTTTCTTAACAGACCTGGTTAAAGGGTTGTCGAAAATCAGGTTATTCCAATATAAATGGTTTGGAGCATATCATGCCATGAAGCCCCGCTCTGTAAGGGAAAAGCTCCAGTATATGCTTAGATTTCCATTGATTGGTATATCCATCTTTAATTTCCCACGTCACTGGGCCAGAAAATACTTGCGGCCCTATTTATCCAGACGTAAAAACATCTCAGCCTTGGTCAACGCAGCACAGAATAACTAAACCGTATACAATAATTTAATTTGCCTGTTAAATTACCGTTCCAGTTTTACTGGCCATTTTGTTGGTAAGTAATGGATACGGCGTGTATGCTGTGCAACCTCTAACTATATAATATGATTAGCATCGTTATCCCTACATACAAACGTCTCTCATCACTACAGAAATGTTTGCAAAGTGTAATCTCTCAGATGACAGAGGAAATGGAACTGGTGGTCGTTGACGACTTCTCTCAAGATGGTACAAAGGAGTATCTGCAGGATCTTGCGGGACGATATCCTGCTATGAAAGTATCATCCAATCCCCAAAACCAGGGTGTTAATTATTCAAGGAACCGGGGCATAGAGCTGGTTACAAAGAAGTTTATCCTCTTTTTAGACAATGATGACGAACTGGTGGAAGGAAGTCTTCAGAAAGTGCAGCAAACCTTGCGCAGATTTTCTACTACAAAGCACTTCCTTTTTTTGGTATCAGATCGTGCAGGAGAGTTTAAAGATATTCAGGAAGAAAAGAAGATTTACTACGAAGAATGGATTGGCGGGAAAGTATCAGGTGATTTTACCCATGTGGTGCTGAGTGAAGTGATGAAAAAATATCCTTTTTTCGAGGAGTTCAGGCTCTATGAGCATCTGAATTGGCTAAGAATAAAAAAAGAAACATCTCCACAGCTGATGATCCCGTTTGTGGTAGCAGAAAGAGATCGGGACAGAAGTGACAGCCTGACTGCTTCAGCCAAGTTGAAAAATAAATCAGTTATACAATCAAAGTTTGAAGCCGAGAAAGTGTATTATTCCATGTATCATGCTGATCTGAGAAAACACAACCCTAAATCACTTACTACTAATTTGTTGCATACTATTGCTCTAGGCATGGCTTGTAACCGAAAAGGTGATTGTGAAACCATGATTCGTTATACCGATAAAAATTGGATCAAAGTGCTGGGAAGATTGATCATGCTGATGCCTTCTTCCCTGCTGCTGTATGGTGTTACCAGGTACTCGGCGCTGAAAGGCTGACACACAATCAGGTATGTTGTTGATGGTGTATAAAAATCTAAATTAATTTTCCAAAGTATTATGGTTTTATCTAAGAAGCGGTTGATGACTTCCCTGGTTTTCCTGCTGTTTTTTGTGTGGATGGTTTCTTTTGGATTTTTTGAAGGTTATGCAAACCAGGAGGGTGTCAGACAATTAGGTAACTACCTGGTTGTAAATCTTGTACTCGCAAGCATGCTAGTTGTTCTTTTCCCGACAAAGATCAAGCTTAGCTTTCCGGGCGTGCGGATTTACGTGCTGATCATGTTGTGGCTAATCCTCATTCATGTTTACCAACAGGATTATTTTACCTCTGTAAAAAAGCTTTCCAATATTCTGCTTACACAGGTTCTGATGATCATTATGGCCAATTACGCGTGGAAGATAAATTTGTTTAAGTTGATGGAACTCTTCATCTACTATATAGCTATCGTAATGGTGCTCGTTATCTACACGCATCTTACCAAGATTGGACCCATTGGCATCGGAACGCATCTCGAAGAATTCCGTTTGGGTGGCTTGTTCACTTTTGGACAAGCAGCTGCTGTTGCTGGTATAGGATTGCTCTTATCTGCCCACCAGCTCCTCTTTAATCCGGCTGCGAAAAAAAGTGTTTACATAGCTCTTTCTCTTTTTTTTACATATTGTCTGATTGCCTGTGATTTACGCACAGGTATCGGAGCTGTAGCTATAGCCATATCCGTTCAATACTTGTATTATCTTACAAGTCAAAACAAAAGCATTTTCCCGTTTCTGATTATGATGGGAGTTGCTTACGCGGGGTATAAGCTATATATCTCCTTAAATGAAAGCGGAACACTGGTAAGCAGTGATCTTGCTTATCGGCAGTTGATCTGGAGTTACTCAATTCCCGGTATAGCAAAACGTCCTATTGTTGGCTATGGTACCGTACCTGCATTCTTTACAAACAACCCTAAAACGCTCGCCTTTAATGCTGTGCTGGCTGATCCGCATTCAAGCTACTTATCACTGATGCTTCAATCGGGGGTCGTGACCTTGATCCTGCTGATTTTGTTCGTTGCAAGGGTTGTCAGGTTTAACATGGCCAGTAAGTCATTCCACACAAAAGCATTTGTGTCTATTGTAGTTTACTGGGCGATCATAGGTTCAACCGGGGGTAATATGTTTAGCCTGGACTATGATATTACATCTGTATTTTTTATGTTTTCCATACTTGCTTTTTGTTGCCATTCCAGTCATATTGCAGCAAACAGAAAAGCGATCCTGAATGAGGGCATGATAAAGGCCTACGTATAAACTGCCACACAAAACCTTCTGCGCATCAAAAAATTATGAAAATTGTACATTGTTTTTATTCCATGGAGGCAGGGGGCGCACAGGTACTGGCCATTGATCTGATGAACCAGTTGTGTGCCGAACACCAGGTATCGCTGGTTGTGGTGAATGACATCTGGAGCAATGCGGTACTCAGCCAGCTGGACAAGCGGGTGCGGGTTTATTTTATCAAGCGCCAGGTAGGAAGCCGCAACCCGATCCCACTCCTGAAATTAAATCTTCTCTTGCTGCGCCTCCGGCCGGATGTGATTCATTGCCATGAGTATAACATGGGCCAGATCATCCGGGTAGGAAAGGGAAAGCTGCTGTATACCATCCATGATGTAGGCATCTCGGTTTCGCTTTATCATCACTACAATACCCTGGTGGCTATATCCGACACGGTATACAGGGAGGTAGCAGCCATCTATCCGCACAACCTCAAGAAAGTGTACAATGGAATCGGCACCCACCTGTTTAAACCGCGCCAGGTGCATGTGCTGCGGCAGCAGGAGCCCATCAGACTTGTACAGGTGAGCCGGCTGCTGCACGAGAAAAAAGGGCAGGACATTCTGCTGCGTGCCATGCAGCTGATCAGGGACCAATACGGCTTTGACCAGTTCACCCTTGATTTTATCGGCTCCGGCGCCTCGCACGATTACCTGGTACAACTGACCCGGGAACTGGGGCTGCAGAACCAGGTTCAATTCCTGGGCGACAAAAACAGGAGCTGGATGTTCGCGCATTTGTGCGACTATCACGTACTGGTTCAGCCTTCGCGCTACGAGGGTTTTGGCTTGACGGTGATAGAAGGGTTTGCTGCCGGTTTGCCCGTGCTGGCTTCCAACATTGAAGGACCCGCCGAAATCATTCACAATGTGCCGGGCGGCTTTTTGTTTGAAAACGGAAGTGTGGAAAGTTGTGCAGACCAGGTTTACCGCATCATAAAACAGTATACTGAAAATAAACTGGATGGGGTTGCCGGCGAAACCGCACACCTGTTAAAAGAAAAATATTCTATCGAAGCTTGCACACGTGGATACTTGCGTGAATATGCCCAACTGGCGGCCTCATAATAAGTCCCGGGGCTTCACGTGTGATATTAAGTTCTCAGTAAATCATTGGTAATATGAACAAGCGATTTTTACGACACCTGCAGCTGATTCTTGCTGCGCTGGACCTGCTGTCAATCAATGCGGTCTTTTTTACTTCCCAGTTCCTGTTCCGCGGACAGCTGTCCATAGACAGCTATGTGCAGTACACGTACTTTGGTTTTTTTCTGAACCTGGCCTGGTTCCTGGTTACAGTGCTGTGGGGTATTTATCATGAAAAGTATATCCTTTCGTTTGAGCAGTTTACAAAACGGTCGGTGCATGCATTCATGTATTTTTTCCTGCTGGTGATATTTTATCTTTATTTCTTTCACCAGTTTATTATCTCCCAGAAATTTATCATTGTTGTACTTGCCAGTATTCCTATTTCCCTGTTAACTAACCGGTTTTTGTACCTGGCTATCTCTGCTTATTTCAAAAGCAAAGAATACCTGATCAACAAAGTGATCGTGATCGGGTACAACACCCTGTCCAAGAAGCTGGTGAGCTACCTGGAAGAAGACGGGGTGAACAAAGAGATCATCGGTTTTTGTGAAGAGTATGAGAACGTACACGAACTCTCTAACTATCCCATCCTCAGCAGCATCGGCGATGCGCTGAACATCTGCAAGGAATACGGCGTTACGGAAATTTACTCCACCATTGCGCCTGAGCACAATCCCAATATTTACAAGCTCATAGAGATGGCTGATCAGGATTGTATCCGCTTCCGCATTGTTCCTGATATCACCTTTTTTGTGAACAGGCAGGTGCATATTGACTATCTCAAGGAAATGCCGGTGATATCGCTGCGCAACGAGCCGCTGGAAGACCTGGGTAACCGGATCAGAAAGCGTTTGTTTGATGTGGTTGTCAGCTCCCTGGTGATCATATTTATTCTTTCCTGGCTTATACCTGTTATCAGCATCCTGATCTTGCTGGAATCAAGAGGACCCATATTTTTCAGACAGCCCAGGAACGGAAAAGACAATAAGATATTCAATTGTTTAAAGTTCAGGAGCATGTACGTAAACGAAAAGGCCGATGAACAGCAGGCCACCAAAGGCGATGCAAGAATAACGCGCATCGGACGGTTTCTGCGCCGCACCAGTCTGGATGAATTTCCGCAGTTCTTAAATGTGCTGCAGGGAGATATGAGTATTGTAGGGCCCAGGCCGCACATGCTGAAACATACAGATGATTACTCCCGCAAGATCAACCAATACATGATCCGGCATTTTCTGAAACCAGGTATCACAGGCTGGGCACAGATCAAAGGTTTCAGGGGCGAAACACAAACCGTTTACCACATGCAAAAAAGAGTAGAGCATGATCTGTGGTACATGGAAAACTGGAGCCTGATGCTTGATCTGAAGATTATGTTCCTGACAGTTTACAACACAGTTAAAGGGGAAGAAAACGCATTTTAATGTGGCTGCTTTCCCAGCTTTGGAATAAAGCTCTAATCGGGTTTAAACACCTATATTAATCCCTGAATTATTTTTATTATTGCAGTTTTCATACTAATTTAAGCGCTAATTTCACTATTCCTCTGATCAACCACGTTCGTGTTAACACAAAGCCTGCAAAACAGATTTCGCACCGTTAACCCTAGTACAAACAAAAGCATCTAATTAAACCTAAGGATAGTGAATGACCGTATTCCATTGGAACCTCCGGTAATTGCACCTGTATCTAATCTTACAGAAGAAAGGCCATTGTGGTCGGTCATGATTCCTGCTTACAACTGCATCAATTATCTCAAGTACACCATACAAAGTGTGCTTGCGCAGGATCCCGGGGAAGAGCATATGCAGATTGAAGTTGTTGATGACTTTAGCACAGATGGTGATGTAGCTGCACTTGTAAAAGAAGTCGGAAAGGGCAGGATCAAATATTTCAGGCAGGAAAGAAACAGAGGCAGTTTGCGGAATTTTGAAACTTGTTTAAACCGCTCCAGAGGACATCTTGTTCATCTGCTGCATGGTGACGACCAGGTAAAGCCTGGGTTTTACAAGGAAATCGAAGGACTGTACAACCAGAATCCCGAGATAGGCGCTGCATTTACTGATTTTGCCATCATCAACGAAGAAGGGGTGGAGGAAGATGCCTATGAGGCCAGCCTGCCTGCCAAACATGGCGTGATCGACAATTTTGTAAGCATCATTGCCCAATGCTGTTATTTGCAGACACCCGCTATTGTGGTGCGAAGAAGTGTATACGAAAAGCTGGGTGGCTTTTTTGCTGTTCATTATGGTGAAGACTGGGAGATGTGGATCAGGATCGCTGCACATTACCCGGTGGCCTATTCACCCCAGCGGCTGGCGCTGTACCGCAGTGGCCATTCATCCAGCATTACACAGCGTTCTCTTATATCCGGACAGAATGTAAAAGACATTGCCAAAGTGATCGACATTGTGCAGGATTATCTCCCGGTTGAAAAAAAGAAACAGCTAAAAAGACTGGCCAAGAAAAACTTCTCGATCATGTATGCAGGCCAGTCGTATAAGATGTACAGGTTTCAGCGCCGGACAGCGTTTATCCAGGCCCGTGAGGCATTGAAGCTAAATATCAACCTGCGATCATTGTATTGGGTTATCAGGTTATATATCAGCCATTTTTTTCACCTGCTCCACATTGATCGCTACAAGCAGGTCTGATACCCTATTGCCCTCTTGTTTATAACCCGGTTTTTTGATGACGTCTTCCCTGTTGTTTCCTCATCCTTCTCCACTTGTCTCTGTAATCATTCCCTGTTATAACCACGGAAAGTATTTGTCCAAAGCCATCGACAGCGTGCTGGGCCAAAGCTATAAGCACGTTGAGATCATTGTTGTAGATGATGGCTCTGTAGATGATACGCGAGCTGCCGCCGCCCGGTACCCGCAGGTAAAGTATGTATACCAGCACAACCAGGGCCCGTCGGCTGCCCGCAATACCGGCATCAGACAGAGCAGGGGCGACTACCTTGTTTTTCTGGATGCCGACGACTGGTATTTTGAAGATGCCCTGTATACCAATCTTCAATACCTGTTGGCAGCGCCAAAAGCCGGATTTGTTTCCGGTGCTTATACCCTGTCTGAAAAGGGTGCAAATCATGAAGTGATCAAGGAAATCAACAGCGATCATTACCTGCAGCTGCTCCAGCGGAATTACATCGCCATGCATGCGACTGTTATGTACCGCAGGGAAGCGCTGACCAGGTTTGGCTTTGATGCCACCATGCGGGGCTGTGAAGATTATGATGTGTATCTGCAGATTGCCAGAAACTATCCGGTGATCCATCATACAAAACAAATTGCTGTTTACGCCATCCATACTACGAACTCGTCTGTAAACCTTCCGCTGATGCTGGACGGAGCGCTGCGGGCACTGGACAAACAAAAGGATCAGCTGGTAAGCGGGGAAGAAAAAGAGTGCTTCAACAAGGGGGTTGCTTACTGGATCCATTATTACTGCACCAACCTGTATGCCTACCTGCTGAACTCTCCGCTCTATAAATCAGGCAAGCGGCGGGAAGAAGGGATGGCCATGCTAAAAAAGTATAGTCAAAAGCTCTATCGCAAATACCTAATACTTGAACCCTTTATGATGATGAAAAAATCAGTTATTAAAAAAGGCGCCAATTTTTTTCTTCGCTGGATGTACCAGGCCGGGGCATACAAAAACTTTATCCCTGCACCCGGCAAAGTGATCAAAGGCGACTTTAACCGCACAACTCCTTTCAGCGAATCGTTCGGGTATGAACGGGGCGGACCTATTGACAGGTATTACATTGAAAATTTTCTGGCCAAACAAGCGGCGGCTGTAAAGGGACGGGTTATGGAGATCGGTGATAATGCATATACGATGCAATATGGTGGCAGCAGGGTAACCAAAAGCGATGTGCTGCACATCCAGGAAGGCCATCCAAGCGCTACCATCTGGGGCGATTTGAGCAACCTGCCCCAGGTGCCCGACAACAGTTTTGATTGCATCATTCTTACCCAAACCCTGCAGGTGGTTTACAATTACAAGGAAGCCCTTCAGACCTGTTACCGCATCCTTAAACCAGGCGGCACTTTGCTGCTGACCGTTCCGGGTATCGGACATATCGACCAGGGGGAATGGAAGGAAACCTGGTTTTGGTCCTTTACCAAAAATTCCATTACAAAACTCCTGTCGGAGATTTTTCCTGTGCCCAACGTGGAAGTACAAACGTTCGGGAACGTGCTGGTAGCATCCTCTTATCTGTATGGCATGGGTTTGCCGGAAGTCAGGAAATCAGACATGGACTACTGCGACCCGCACTACCAGGTAATCATTACTGCGGTTGCCGTTAAACCGGCTGCATGAACCGGCAGCGACTAAAACGCCTGCTGCAAAAAAAGGGGGTGGTGCTGATGTATCACCGCATCGCTGAACCACCTACCGACCCGTGGGGGCTTTGCGTGAGCGCGGCCCGCTTCGAGGAGCAGCTGCAGGTGCTGTGTAAGCGGTACAAAGTAATTAGCGTGGCAGAATTGCTTGATCAGCATGCCCGGGGCAGACTGCTCAACAGGACCGTATGCCTCACCTTTGATGATGGGTACCTTGATAACTACCTGTATGCCAAACCGCTTTTGGAAAAGTATGGCTGTCCGGCCAGCTTTTTTCTTCCTACCCATTTTATCGGCCTCCGCCAGGCATTCTGGTGGGATGAGCTTGAATATATCTTCCTGCGTGCCGAACAGCTGCCCGCAGTTTTTTCTCTTGCCATTCACCAGCAGCCCTTTCATGTTGAGCTGGGAGGGGAGGCTATCCTGACGGCGGAACTCCGGCAAAAACTGGAAACCTGGTCTGCTTATAACAAACCAACAACCCGGCGCTGCGAACTTTATTATGAGATCTGGAAGTTGATCAGACCCCTGCCTCACGGGCAAATCGTTGAAGCCATCAGCCGCATTAAAGAATGGGCCGGAATTAAAGTTCCGCTGGAAGAAAACGAACTGCCGATGACTGAGCAGCAAATGAGGGAGCTGCAGGCGCAGCCCTTGTTTGAGATTGGCTTGCACACGGTTACGCATCCTGAGCTGTCTGCCCACCCTGCGGGCATACAACAGGAAGAAATGACAAGGAGCATGCAGTATTTCAAAGACAAGCTGGGAGCGCCTGTTGGCACCCTGGCTTATCCATATGGCAGGTACAACAACGATACGCTTGCGATTGTAAAGAAACTTGGTTTGTCGGCGGCTTTTACGACGTTTGATGAGCCGGTTACAAAGCGGTCTGATCCTTACCAGTTGGGAAGGTTCCAGGTGCAGAACTGGAATGGAGCGGAGTTTGACGCGCACCTGTGCAGGTGGGCGCCCACCTGGTTCAACTGGTAGGCAAATAAAACCATCAAGAACAGCTTGCAAAAAAGGCTGCCCCGTTTCGGGGCAGCCTTTTTCTTTTTAATTGTATGTGTCTTATGAAAACCTATGTATGCTTGTTCCTGTTTGTTGATGCTTTGTATACAGATCTGTTTTAGTATAGGTCTGTTTGCTTGAAAGCTGTTTAGAGCTTTACAAACCGCGCT
>JADCRZ010000089.1 GCA_015069695.1 Williamsia sp. | reverse complement strand
GGGGATTGGAGTGGTTAATCATCAAACCAGTAAAGTCTTTACCTGCAAACTGATCGATCCAGTGCAATCACACAATCCCCGAATCCCAAAAATCCTGTAAATCATGGTTCAGACAATCCCGCCCATCCTGTAAATCATGGTTCAGAAAAATTCAACCTGTATGATATTACTAAAAAGACACCGCATCATCCGTTCTTCGCCCGCGATCCGTTCGTTGGTGGCTGAAACCAGGCTGACGCCGGATGATATGATGGCACCCTTGTTTATTGTTGAAGGCGAGGGCGCTGTAGAAGAAGTTTCTTCCATGCCCGGTTATTTCAGGCGGAGCCTGGATGAAACCATCAAGGAAGTAAAGGAACTATGGAGCATGCAAATAAAAGCTGTGCTGCTTTTTATCAAGTGCAAAGATGAATTAAAAGACAACAAAGGTACGGAGGCCCTGAATCCTGACGGATTGATGCAGCGCAGCATCAGGGCGATCAAGGATGCCTGTCCGGATATGCTTGTCATGACGGATGTGGCCCTTGATCCGTTTTCTTCGTATGGCCACGATGGTATCGTGGAAGGTAACGAGATCCTGAACGATGCAACAGTAGAAGTGCTTGCTGAGATGAGTGTAAGTCATGCCCGTGCCGGGGCCGATTTTGTAGCACCCAGCGATATGATGGACGGCCGGATCGGTGCCATCCGCCTGGCCCTGGAGCAAAATGGCTTTACCAGAACAGGCATCCTGAGCTACAGCGCCAAATATGCTTCCTGCTTTTACGGACCTTTCCGCGATGCCCTGGACAGCGCACCCGGCTTTGGCGACAAAAAAACATACCAGATGGACTACCAGAACCGCCGCGAAGCCATCAAGGAAACCTTGCTTGATATTGAAGAAGGGGCCGATATGGTCATGGTAAAGCCAGCCCTTTCATACCTCGACATCATCCGCGAAGTAAAAGACGCCGTCCATGTGCCCGTCAGCGCTTACAATATCAGCGGTGAATACGCGATGATCAAAGCGGCCGCCCGAATGGGCTGGCTCAATGAAGAAAAAGCGATCATCGAAACGTTGACTTCCATCAAAAGGGCCGGTGCTGATCTGATCGCCACGTATTTTGCCCGCGATGCCGTGCGGATATTAGGATAGAAAAAGGGCGTCTTCACCCTGTTACAGCAGAACGCAGGACAGTAGCTTGCTCCTAAAAATGATCGCCAGCAAGCCTGCCTGCTTTCTTTTTAGCTGCCTGTTCATCTGCGCCTGTACTTCTCCTGCAATCAGCCAGTATTATTTTTACAACAGCCAGTACTACGATGCCTTATTCACAGCTGAAGGAGGCTTGTCGGGCGGTGCCATGAATTGTCTGACCGACCTGGGCGGCAGGCATGAGCAGGCAAAGAATTCTTTGAGCGATGTAAACTGGCGCACGACCCAACCCTGCGCGGGATTGTTTGCCGCCATAAACTACAACGGGATCGTAGGATTAAGGGCAGAGTTGGCGTTCGGGCAGGTATCAGCTGCTGACAGTATCCTGAAGCATTATACAGCAGCAGACAACGGCCGCTACCTGCGCAACCTCAGTTTCAGTTCAGTCATCAGGGAGGTTTCGCTGCTCGCGGAATGGTATCCGCTCGGCATATTTCCTTCTTTAGATCTTTCTCTATGTCCTTACCTGGTTGCCGGCGCAGGCATTTTTGATTTTAACCCGCAGGCAGTTTTAAACAGGACCTGGGTCAGCTTACCGGCCCTGCACACCGAAGGAGAGGGCTGGATGGAGTACCCCGAAAGACGTCCTTATAAGCTTACTCAGTTAAATGTTCCGGTGGGAGGGGGAGTCAAGTACGAACTGGGGCCGCTCTTTACCCTTCGCTGCGAGTTTATCTACAGATGGCTTTTTACCGATTACCTGGATGATGTGAGTACAACTTACGTCAATCCCGCCAGGTTTGATGTGCACTTAAATTCCCCCATAGCCGCCCTGGCAGAAAAGCTGGCTGACCGGCGGCGTGAAAGGGGGGCACCCTCCGCGAATCACACAGGTGAAATCCGGGGCAACAGCAGCAACAAAGACGCCTTCTTCTCTGTGAATGTAAAGTGCAGTTTTGTGATGGGGAGGAAGAAGATCAGGTAAGAGTAAACTGCGAATTATCCGGGAAGGACTTGGTGGACAGCTGGAGATTGCGATCAAATTCTGACAGAAGTTCTGTTCCTCCATGGTTTTTGCTATACCAATGCTATTAGCTCGTACGTTTGTAGTTCAATAGCCCATGGATTATATCAAAGCCTATAAAAGCTTCATCAACAGCCATTATCTCAGCGAAGGGATCCGGCAAACAGCAGGCATCCTGCTACCGGCCCTGACCCTGAGCTTGTTCGATCAGCTGAACCTGGGCATTGCTATTTCATCCGGCGCATTGAGTGTATGCGTGACCGACAGTTCGGGACCGATCCAGCATCGCCGCTCTGCCATGCTGGCGTGTTCGGCGGCTGTTTTCCTGGTGGCGCTGGCAGTGGGCTTTAGCATGCATTCACCGGTTCTGCTGGGCATAGTTCTAAGCGTGTTTTGCTTTTTCTTTTCCATGCTGGGTGTGTATGGAGCAAGGGTAGGCCTCGTTGGCACCGGTGCCCTGCTTACAATGGTCCTCAACTTAAGCCATCCGCGGGAAGGCTGGGACATCGTATGGAATGCCTTGTACCTGCTTGCCGGCGGTCTCTGGTATACAGGGTTCAGCTTGCTGCTCTACAAGGTAAGGCCGTACAAAGTGATCCAGCAGGCATTGGGCGACTGCATCCAGCAAATCGCTGCTTACCTGCGTATCCGCGCTGCTTTTTACGACCAGGCTGGCGATCATGAGGCCAACTACCGGTTCCTGATGCACGAGCAGGTGGTTGTGCAGGAAAAACAAACCCTGCTGGGCGAAATGCTTTTCAAAACCAGGAGCATCGTAAAAGAGTCTACACATATAAGCCGCATCCTGCTGATGATTTACCTGGATGCGGTTGACCTGTTTGAAAGCGTCATGACCTCTTACCAGGATTATGAAACCCTGCATAATTATTTCGATAAAACGGGTATCCTGCATGAATATAAAAAACTGGCGCTTTCGCTGGCAGACAGATTGGATGAGATCGGACTGGCTGTAAAAATGGCAAGGCCTTCTGTGGACAACAACACGTTGCAGCAGGAGATCAAGGAACTAAAAGAACGGCATGACCAGTTGAGAAAGGATTCTCTCAGCCGCGATAATGTAGAAGGGTTTATCAGTTTGCGCGGCATCCTCAACAACATACAGGATATTGCAGACCGCTTAAATACGCTTCATCATTACACTACTTACGATCGCAAGCTCAGCAAGCGGGAAGCACACAAGATCGATTACAACAAGTTTACGGATCACCAGGAAATCAAGCCGGAGATTTTATATGACAACATCAACCTGCAGTCCGGCACGTTCCGCCATGCACTTCGGGTAACCATTGCCGTTTTTGCCGGTTATTTGTTCTCCCTGTTCTTCCCGATCGGGCATAGCTACTGGATCCTGCTTACCATCATTGTGATCATTAAACCTGCCTACAGCCTGACCAAACAACGCAACGGCGACCGCCTGATCGGAACGGTGTGCGGTGTGCTGATCGGGGTTATCATCCTGCACTTCGTGCACAATACAAAAGCTGTACTGGCGATCATGATCGTGCTGATGGCGCTCAGCTACACATTTATCCGCAAGCGGTACCTGGTGGGTGTTCTTTTTATGACCCCCTATGTGATCCTGTTCTTCCACTTGCTTAACCCCAATGATTTCAGGTCTCTGCTGTTAGACCGGGTGATAGATACGGCGATCGGCTCGGCCATTGCATTTGTTGCCAGTATATTTCTGGTGCCAGCCTGGGAGCATACCACGATCAAAACCTATATGATCCATATGCTGGAGCACAATGCAGCGTATTTAACAAGGGTGATAAAATGGGGAGAAGAAAAAACACCCGCCATGGCCATGCAGGCAAGGCTGGCCCGCAAGGACGCATTGGTAGCCCTGGCAAATCTCTCGGATGCATTTAACCGGATGTTGTCTGAACCGGTGTGGAAACAAAAGGGAATTGAGCAGGTACACCGGTTTGTTGTGCTCAACCACATGCTTACCTCTCACATTGCGACCCTCTCGTACCAGCTGCAGAAAGATAAAAAGATCTATCCCACCGATCAGTTTGCATCTGTATATGCCGACATCTACCAATACTTTCTCAACAGCATCGAGGTTTTGCAGCACAAACCAGAAAGTGCAAAAGGTGCAGAACGAAAAAATTCCCTGCGCCTGCTCAATTCACTTACCAACGACCTGCTCGACAAAAGAAAGACCGAGATCGAAGAAGGACAATTTGAAACCACCACAAAAAAGTCCCTGCTTGAATTAAAATCGGTCGTTGATCAGTTCAACTTCATCTACCGCATCGTAAATGATATCAAAAAGATTGTCCGGATGTCGGAGTCCTTGTCTTGAGCCATGTCTTGAACCTTGATTTACAGGATAGGAGGGATTCGGGGGATTGTGTGTGGATGATGGATCAGGATGTTCTTTCCTTTTGCCAGGTTGTTTCTTTTTCCCCCAATCATTCCGGCGGGGGGCTACTTGGTGTTGCACGTGCTGTCTGTTTACGCGACCCGTGCGGAATGATTGGGGGGAGGATGCGGCGATGATCTGTCAGTGTCTTACTAAATAGAAACTTTCCGCTCTGCAGAGATCCTGTAAGGGCGCGGCATCACCCTGTGAGTGCAAACGGAACTGCGCCCTTACAGGATGACAAGAAAATAAATAGCCTAGCAAAAGGAAAGAACATCCTGATCCATCATCCACACACAATCCCCCAAATCCCTCCCATCCTGTAAATCAAGGTTCAAGGCATGGTTCTGCCTATTCCGCCAGCATTTCCTTGATCTTGATAACCATCTCGCTTTTGGTGATGGGTACGCCCATGATTTTGTTGTAGCCTTTGGCGTCTACCAGGTAAATGTCGCGGATGATTTTGATGAGCTGGCCGTTGTTGATTTCAGGGATCAGGACTTTTTCGTAGTTTCTTAAGATGGTACCCAGGTTGCGCGGGAGGGGGCGGAGATAACGCAGATGGGCATGCGCTACCGAGTAGCCTTCGGCCAGCAGTTCCTGCACGGCACTCTTGATGGCGCCGTAAGTACTGCCCCATCCTACTATAAGGAGCTTGCCTTTTTCTGGTCCGTTGTCGAGCTTTTGCTCCGGCACATAATCAGCGATCTTGTCTACCTTTTCCTGCCTGATCTTCACCATCAGCTGGTGGTTCTCGGGCTCGTAGTTTACGTTGCCGGTTATATTTTGTTTTTCTATGCCACCGATCCTGTGTTCCAGTCCGGGTGTGCCGGGGATGGCCCAGGGCCGCACCAGTTTTTCGTCGCGCAGGTAGGGCTGAAAACCGGTTTCGTGATAGCCCAGCTCGGTCTTGAACTTTACTTCGATGGGTGGCAGGTCGCTGCTTTGGGGGAACTTCCAGGGTTCAGAGCCGTTGGCGATATAGCCATCGCTCAGGAATATGACGGGCGTCATGTGTTGCACGGCAAGGCGAAATGCTTCATACACGGTCGCAAAACAGTCGCTCGGGGTGGAAGCAGAGATCACGGGCATGGGGCATTCGCCGTTCCTGCCGTAATAGGCCTGCAGCAAATCGCTTTGCTCTGTTTTGGTGGGCAGTCCGGTAGAAGGGCCGCCGCGTTGAATATTACATATGAGCAGGGGAATCTCAAGCATCACGGCCAGTCCCATGGCTTCGGCTTTTAAGGCCATGCCCGGACCGGAAGTCGTCGTAACACCCATCGAACCGCCATAGCTGGCACCGATGGCGGACGTGATGGCAGCAATTTCATCTTCGGCCTGAAAGACCTTTATACCAAAGGCTTTGTGGCGGCTCAGCTCGTGCAGGATGTCGGAAGCAGGTGTGATCGGATAGGAACCTAAAAACAATTGCAAACCGCTTTTTTGCGATGCGGCGATCAACCCATAGGCCGTAGCCTGGTTGCCCATGATGGAGCGGTATACGCCCGGTTCCATCCGGGCTTTGTTAACGCGATAGGTGGTAGTAAATGTTTCGGTGGTTTCGCCATAGTTGTAGCCTGCCTGCAGGGACAGGATATTGCTCTGCAGGATATTTTCCTTCTTGCCAAATTTTTCCTGCAGGAAGCCGATCGTGGTTTCCATGCTTCTGCCATACATCCAGTAAAGAAAACCCAGTACAAACATATTCTTGGCCCGGTCTTTTTCTTTGGTGCCCATCTCGATGTTCTTCAGGGCTTCCCGAGTCATTTTGGTCACGTCCATCCTGATCACTTCGTAGTTCTGCAGGGTGTCGTCATCCAGCGGGTTCAACCCATCCGGGTAATTGGCCAGCCGGAGATTTTTAGAGTCAAAACCATCTGTATTTACAATGATCTTTCCGCCGCGTTTCAAGCTTTTCAGGTTGGTTTTTAAAGCAGCCGCGTTCATAGCCACCAGCACATCGCACTCATCACCCGGGGTAAAGATGCGATTGCTGGAAAAATGGAGCTGGAAGCCACTGACACCAGGCAGGGTTCCCTGCGGGGCACGTATTTCGGCCGGGAAATCCGGAAAAGTTGCCAGGTCGTTGCCCAGCAGAGCAGTGCTGTTGGTAAACTGGCTGCCGGTAAGCTGCATGCCGTCTCCACTGTCGCCAGCAAATTTTATTACAACGTCCTGTAGAACTTCTTCGGTACGCTTCATATGGTTGATTGAGCTGCTAAATTAATAAAGAGACCCCATTCAGGGGAATTATTCCCGTTCCGCCTCTATAGCGGTCCTGTTTTGAGGTAGCCAGACTGCCACACAACACCACTTATGTTTTCACGATCAGTCCGGTCCCGTTCACATCGATCTTTTTTTCAGCCTGCAAAAATTCGATCACCTTCCATACTTTTTCCTTGTTGATGCCTTTGAGATGGAGCAACAGTTCCCTGGATGGAAGCGGCTGTTCATGGAGCGCTGTAAGGATGCGCTGCTCGATCAGCTGAAAATCTTCTTTGCTCAGGTGATTCTTTTTTTGCCGCAGACAGTTGTCGCACACGCCACAAGGCTGGATGTTTTCATCGCCAAAATACCGGCCAATGGCCTGGCTTCTGCAGGCAGAACTTTTGATCCATTGAACAAAGGCAGTCAACCGGTCAATATAAAGCTGCTTGCGTTCATTGTACCCGCGCATGTCGATGTGAAGATCTTCTGCTTTGACCCGGTTTTGAAAAAAGAAAAGCTGCGGCGTGTCTTTCTGCGGCTGGTAACGAACAATGCCAAAAGCCTGCAGCTGTTGCAGCTTTGCTGTAATATCAGCCTGTGTGGTATAGAGCAAAAAGGCCAGCGATTTTTCCTGGATCGTGGTATCGTGGTCAAAGATGCCTTCATGCGAGCGGAGCAGGGCTTTCACAAGTGGATCAAGCTGGGGATGAGTTCTTTCCAGATCATACAAGGCCGCTTTGTTGCAGGTAAATACCAGCTTGGCGGGAAGGAAGACCTGCTCATTAAAGCTGAGCTTGTTTTCCTGTGCCAGCACCTTCAGCGTGTTGGCAGTGAGCTGTGCGTCAAGCGGAAACTTATGTAAGAAATCAGTCAGGTCGTAATCATAATAGTTTCCTTCACCCAACCCGGAAGGGATCTGCAGATAATTGACAACGGCCTGGTATACAGTTCTGATGTTTTTAAGAGAAGGAAAACGGATCTCCGGCTGCCGTTCCAGCTCTATGATGTCGCTGTTCCTGTAAAGCAGCACGGCATAGGCTTTCTGGCGGTCCCTGCCTGCCCGGCCGGCTTCCTGGTAGTAGTTTTCAATGCATTCGGGCGCATCCACGTGTACTACGATCCTGACATCGGGTTTGTCGATGCCCATGCCAAACGCATTGGTGCAAACAATGATCCTGATCTTGTTGTTGATCCACTCTTCTTGCTTGCGGCTCCGTTCATCTGCGCTTAGGCCTGCATGGTAGTAATCTGATTGGATGTTGTAAGAAACCAGTTGTTCGGCGAGTTCCTTGGTTCGTTTTCTGCTCCTGCAGTATACGATGCCGCTGCCGGACACCTTGGTAAGGATCTCTACCAGTTTGCTGATCTTTGAATCTACACGGAAGGCGCTGTAGGATAGATTGGGCCGTTCAAACGATTGGCGGATCACCACCGTGCGCCTGAACTTCAGCTTGTCGCAAATATCTTTTTGCACAAGGGCGGTTGCCGAAGCGGTGAGGGCCAGTACGGGCACACCCGGCAGTTTTTTTCTGATCGCCGCGATCCGCAGGTAGGGAGGCCGGAAATCATACCCCCATTGAGAGATACAATGGGCTTCATCTACGGCCAGCAAATTGATAGGCAATGCAGGCAGGTACTCCAAAAAAAGGTTGGTTTCCAGCCGTTCAGGTGATACGTATAAAAACCTGCACTTGCTCTCTGCCGCTGTTTGCAAGGTATTGGCCACTTCTTTTTGGCTCATGCCGGAGAAGATGGCCAGTGCGGCAATGTCTTTTTTCCGCAGGTTTTCTACCTGGTCTTTCATGAGGGCAATCAGCGGACTGATCACCAGGCACAAGCCATCTTTTGCCAAAGCAGGGACCTGAAAACAAAGCGATTTGCCACCACCTGTGGGCAGCAGGGCAAGTGTGTCTTTGCCGGAGAGAACAGACTGGATGATCTGTTCCTGCAGGGGACGGAAAGTTTCATACCCCCAGTATTGCCGGAGGATGGAATAAATTTTCTCCTTCACACCACGCGCTTTACAAACAGGCGGACTGAATTGATGCCCAGTACTACATCGCTCAAGCCCATCACCAGGGCTGCAAAACTGGGACTCAGCACCCCGAAAGCGGCCACCGGAAGCGCTACGATGTTGTAAGCAAAAGACCAGAAAAGATTTTGTTTGATGGTAAGAAAAGTATGTCTTCCCAATCCCAGGGCCGCAGGCAAATTCTTTAAGCCATGATTCATCAACACCACATCGGCCGTTTGCAGGGTGATCTGGGAAGCTTCGCTCAATGAAATACCTATGGTGGCTTTGGCGAGGGCTGGTGCATCGTTGATGCCATCGCCGATCATGGCAGTAGGAGCAAGCGCCGTGAGCTGTGCTACTTTTTCAAGTTTTTGTTGCGGGGTTTGTTCTGCTTCCACTTCATCGATACCTAACTGGCTGGCGAGCTGGGTGCAGGTTTGCCGGGTATCTCCGCTAAGCAGGACGGTTCTGATCCCCTTGTCTTTGAAATATTTTACTACCTGTGCGGCTTCCGGGCGAACGCTGTCCTGCACGTCTATCCACCCCAGCAGCTCCCCATTTTTGGTGATATAGATATTGTGTGCAGCATCCGGGCTGAGGTGGGTTGCTATTTTGTAAGAACCAGCCTCATACACATCGCCTTCTTTTGAAGTGGCTTTCATTCCAAGTCCCTTGATCTCCTCTATCTTTTCCCACCTGATCTCTTTGGTTTTCCATTCCTTGCTGATAGGAGCGGCTACCGGGTGGTTGGAATATTTTTCCAATGAATAGGCAATCTGCTTGAACGCTTCCTCTGTGCCCTGAAAGACCTGGCAGGCCGCGATGCGGAAAGCGCCTGTCGTAAGGGTACCTGTTTTGTCAAAAACCACCTGGGTAATATTCTTGAATGCTTCCAGGCTTTTGGCATCCCGGAACAGGATCCCGGTCCTGGCGGCGCGGCCCAGTCCCACAGCGATGGCGGCCGGCGTGGCCAGTCCCATGGCGCACGGACAGGCAATAACCAGTACGGCAATGCTGCGCATAAGCGCGGGCGTGAACTGGTGCAAAAACAGGTAGTTGCCAATAAATGTAACAGCGGCAATACCCAGCACGAGCGGGACGAAGATAGCGCTGATCTTATCGGCAAGCAGTTGCGCAGGGGGCTTGTCGGTTTGGGCTTTTTTTACCAGGTTGATGATGGTAGAGAGTACGGAATCGTTGTAGGCGGCTGTTACCTGTACTTTTACGGTTCCGTCGGCCAAGATGCTGCCGCCGATCAGGAGGTCTTTGCGGTGTTTTTCAACCGGCCTGCTTTCTCCCGTAACAATTGCTTCATTTACAAAGGCATCTCCCCAAAGTATCTTGCAATCGGCCGGCACCTGTTCGCCTGATTTCACCAGGAGCAGATCGCCCGGTTTGAGCTGGGTGTTTTCAACCGGGAAAACAATTTCCTGGTGCTGGTCGTCAAAGGCAATCATGTTGGCCATGATCTTCTGCGATTTTACCAGGCTGTTCAGGGCTTTTTGGGTAGATTGAACAGAAGCATCTTCCAGGTAATTGCCTAAAAAAACAAGGGTAATAATGGTAGCGGCAGTTTCATAAAAAAGATATTCTCCTCCCAAGTGGAGAAGGGTGCCCAGCAGGCTGTAAACAAATGCAGCTGTGGCTCCCAGCGACACGAGTACATTCATATTGGGTACGCCGCTGCGGAGGCTCCTGACGGCGCTCCGGCCAAAAAACTGCATGCCGGTAATATAAACAGGTATACACAACAGGAGCTGCAACCAGGGGTTCATCAGCCAGTGCAGGGGCAGCCAGCGCTCAAACATATGCAACAGCAAAACAAGGGTAAAGGGCAAGCAGATCAAAAAATACCGCAGAAACTTGTTCATCTGCGGTGCTTTGTCCTGGCTGGCAGCAGCCTGCGGCGATGCTACTTTAAATCCCAGTCCTTCGATCCCTTTGGCGAGCTGATCGTTGTCCGCTGATTCTTCCCTTTCAAAACTGACGTCCCCGTCTATTGGATTGACCTTTACATTTTTCAGTCCTTGTTTCTGCAGATAGGTAGAGACGCTCAAAGCACAATTTGAGCAGGTCATTCCTTCTACCTTCCAGTTAACAGTTTCCATGATAAGTCTCCTTTTATTCCAACTGCAAATTTACAGCACCATCCGCCCGGCAGCCGATTTATTATGGACACGTTGTTGCATTTGTGACCATGATTTACAGGATGGGAGTGAATGTACTGGATGCTGGGAATCGTAGGATGCGGGGGACGGTAGCGATTCGATCATCAAACCAGTAAAGTCTTTAATAGAAAGAGGAGCAAAGGACTAACGTCCCCGAATCTTCCCAATCCTGTAAATCATGGTTCAAGACAAGGTTCAGACTATTACCTTTGCCGCCATGAACCGCCTCTTTGCGTTGGATGAGATCCATGTTGTGGCAAAAGACTTTTTGCAACAGTATGCGCAGGCCCTTGTCATTGCTTTTCATGGCGACCTGGGGGCTGGAAAAACGACGTTTGTGCGTGCCGTATGCAATGTAAAAGGGGTGCACGATGCGGTTAGCAGTCCTACCTTTTCTATTATCAATGAATACCAGGGTACGGAGGGGAAGATATATCATATAGATCTTTACCGCTTGAAAGATGAACTGGAAGTGTTGCGGGCGGGGGTGGAAGATTGTTTGTACTCAGGTGATCTTTGTTTGGTAGAATGGCCGGAGCGGGCAGCGGCGCTTTTTCCGCCGGAAACCGTGCATGTTTTCCTGGAAGTGGTGGGGCAAACTGAGCGCCGGATTGTAATCAGGGATAATTGAGTATATTTGAACGGTACACATATCGTACAGCGTTGTAAAAGACCAGGCACAAATCAGAAAGCCTTTTTCTAACCAGACTATATTCAACAACCAATACCTTCAACATCTTAAACGCAAATAGGGTACTATGTCGCAGACCAAACCTCTGATAAGCACTTCATTTAGTTATGAAACGCTGGAAGAAACCCTGGATGTGAAACCCCAGGGCACCAGACTGCATATCGGAATTCCAAAGGAAACTGCTTTTCAGGAAAACAGGATTGCCCTCACCCCCGATGCAGTGGGTGTTTTGATCAGCAACGGTCACCAGGTTGTAATTGAGAACAATGCCGGTGAAGCGGCTCATTACAAAGACCGCGACTACAGCGAGGCAGGCGCTAAGATTGTGTATGATAAAACAGAAGTATTCAAAGCCCCCCTGCTGGTAAAGAGTGCCCCGGTGGTAGAAGAAGACCTTCGTTTTCTGCAGCCCAACCAGGTGCTGATTTCTCCGCTGCAGCTCTCGGCCATGAAGGGAGAGTTCCTGGAAAAAATGATGGAGAAAAAGATCACGGCCTTTTCTTTTGAGAACCTGAAAGACGACAGCGGCACCTACCCGATCGTGCGCAGCATGAGCGAGATTGCAGGCAGCGCCGTGATGCTGATCGCAGCACAGTATCTTAGTTCGGCCAACCACGGCAAAGGGGTTTTGCTGGGAGGCATTTCCGGTATACCGCCTACCAAGGTTATTATTTTAGGCGCCGGCATTGTAGGCGAATATGCTGCCCGCGCAGCCCTTGCGCTCGGTGCTTCGGTAAAGGTGTTTGACAACAGCGTGTACCGCTTGAAGCGCCTTCAAAACAATGTGGGCCAGCGTATGTGGACTTCCGTCATCGAGCACAAGATCCTGGCCAAGCAGCTAAAAACCTGTGAGATCGCTGTGGGAGCCCTGGCTTCTGCATCCGGCAACACGCCCATTGTTGTAACAGAAGAAATGGTCAGCAATATGCGTCCCGGCAGCGTCATCATCGATGTCAGCATCGACAGGGGCGGCTGTTTTGAAACATCAGAAATCACGACCCACGAGCACCCGGTGATCACCAAATACGGCGTGATCCATTATGGTGTGCCCAATATTCCTTCCGGTTTTGCCCGCACTGCCTCCCAGGCCATCAGCAGTGTACTCATGCCGCTGCTGCTCGAAGTATCCGAAGAAGGCGGTTTTGAAAACCTGATCTGGCACCAGCTCCACCTGCGCAGCAGCATCTATCTTTTCAAAGGCGCCCTCACCGATTTCCACCTCAGCCAGGAGTTTGACCTTAAGTTCACCGATCTTAATTTATTGATTGCGAGTCAGCGATAGGCAGGACTCCGTTTACTTTTTTTCTTGATAAAAAAAAGTAGCAAAAAACTCAAGGCTGTTTGAAAGGGAGACTCCGTGTTCTTTTTGCTTGACCAAAAAGAACCAAAAAGTCAAGGCTGTTTGAAAGGGGCTAAAATTTACTGCACTACGCTACAACGAACAAGCTAGATCTGG
>JADCRZ010000088.1 GCA_015069695.1 Williamsia sp. | reverse complement strand
GCTGGCAGATCATCGCAGCCCCCTGCCCCGCAGAGATTCCGCACGGGGCGCGCAAGCTTACTGCCAGTGCAACACCAAGAGGCGCCCCGGCGGAATGACAAAAAGATTAGAGACAAAAGAAAAGAGTAGCCTGATCCACCTGTACCCAAAAAATCCTGTAATCCCCTAATCCGTGTAATCCTTGTTCAGACAAAAAAATGACCGGAATGGGAGATCAAAGAAAGTTAGGAGAGGCCATGTATGCAGCGAGCCAAAGACGTATCCCCTCCCGGCGGGGGCAGGGGTGGGTTCAAGACAGCACATGCATGGAGCCTCCCACCATTAAAGCTTTCAACAGGAAAGAACAAGATGCAGACTGGCAGGAGAAAATAGCCGGTATCAATGGAGAAAAAACCTTTCTAACCAGAATTGCCCTTGTGCCAGGGTAAAGGGCGCAAGGGCAATTGGTGTATTCTTAAAGGTGCTGGTTGTACCTTATCTGTTCATGGTTTGTTTTGCTTCAATGCTCAGGGTGGCGTGGGGAACGGCGCGCAGCCTGGCTTTGTCGATGAGCTTTCCGGTGACGCGGCAGACACCATATGTTTTGCTCTCGATGCGCATGAGCGCTTTTTCCAGGTGATCGATAAAGGTGATCTGGCGGCTGGCCATCTGGCTGAGCTGTTCTCTTTCCATGCTGATGCTGCCATCTTCCATGGTCATGTAACGGTTGTCACTTTCATCGCCCCCCATCTCATCTTTCCGGGTAATAAGCCCCTGCAGATAGGTCAGTTCTTTTTTGGCGGCTTCGAGCTTCTTGTTGATCAGTTCCCTGAACTCGTTCAGGTCTGTATCACTGTAGCGCTGCGAAGGGCCGGATTGCTCCTGCATAGGAGAATCCAACACTGATTTGGTGAAATCAGGCTCGTATTTACGCGCTGTTTTTGTCTTGATGTCAGGAATAACCGGAGTTGCTTCCTTGGCAACAGCTGCCGGCTTTGCTTCCGCTACAGGGCCCCCGTCCGGCTGAACGTCTGCTTTGGCAGCCGGCTTAACTGCTTTTTCAGCAGCTTCCGGCGCAGTTTCCTTTTTCTTTGCTTTCGGCTTTGCCGGAGATGCCGGAGAAGCTTTTTCGTTCTTTGTTACAGGAACGCTATTGTTTGATTTTGTACTCACTTTCTTTGTTGTGTGTTTAACTGCTTTCACAGCTTTTTTTTGTACGCCATTCGATTTGACCATCTTTTTTGCAGATGCCGTTTTCTTGCCGACCGGATCTTTTTTCCCCACGCCAGTGCCACCCTTAACAGGGGCTTTTTTACTGATTGCCATACAGTTAGACTTTTTTTGTGACAAAAACTTTTAAAGGAATTTCATTCACTTCTATCTCTGTTCCGTTGGCCACTTCAGGGACGACTTCCAGCTTATCTGCCAAAATTTCGGCGCAAATATAGTCATTAAAATGCGTAATTGCACTATTTAACGTATTATGCTGCTTTACCTTCACCAAAATCCTGTCGGTTAGCTCATATCCGTTGTCTTTTCTTATTTTTTGGATCCTGTTTACCAGCTCCCGGGCATTCCCTTCATTTTCCAGCTCAGGGGTGATGGTAATATCAAGCGCCACAGTCAGTGTTTCTTTAGTCGCAATCATCCAGCCGGGGATATCTTCACTGGTAATAATTACTTCCGAGAGCAACAGGGTCAGCGGCTCACCATCAATTGTCAGTACAAACTGGCCTTCCTTTTCCAGTTGGGATATGTCTTGCTGGGTAAAGCTGTTCAGGGCTGCCGAAACAGCTTTCATCTTGGGGCCCAGCTTTTTACCCAGGGCCTGGAAATCAGGTTTGATCTTTTTATGGATAAACCCGTCTGTTTCTGTGATAAACTGCAGGCTTTTTACATTGACCTCGCTTTTTATCAGGTCTTCCACCTTTTCGAGCTGTGCCTTCATTTCCGGGTTCAGCACAGGGATCAGGGCCTTTTGCAGGGGCTGGCGGACCCGGATATTGACTTTTTTGCGGATAGACAAGATCAGGGAAGAAGCATCCTGCGCCAGCCGCATCCTTTCTTCCAGTTCTTCGTCTATCAGGGATAAATCCGGTGTCGGAAATAAGACATGGTGCACTGATTCAGCTTTCTGCCGGCCGGTAACCTCATTGAGATTGCCAAACAGCCAGTCGGCAAAGAAAGGAGAAACGGGCGCCATCAAACAGGCAAGTGTTTCCAGGCATTCATACAGTGTTTGATAGGCGCTGATCTTATCATGCTCGTACTCTCCCTTCCAGAAACGCCTGCGGCAAAGCCTTACATACCAGTTGCTTAGCTGGCGGTCAAGAAAGTCTTCGATCAGGCGGCCGGCCAGGGTAGGTTCATAATCATCCAGGTGCTGCCCGACCCGCTTAATGAGGGAGTGCAGGCTGGAAAGGATCCACCGGTCTATTTCAGGACGCTCGGAAACAGGGACGCAAGCCTCGCTGAAAGTAAACTTGTCTACGTTGGCATAGAGCACAAAGAACTGGTACGTATTGTACAGGGTTCCAAAAAACTTGCGCTGTACTTCCTTGAGGCCTTCCATGTTAAATTTCAGGTTGTCCCAGGGAGAGGCATTGGTGATCAGGTACCAACGGGTGGCATCCGCCCCATAATTCGCAATGGTTTCAAACGGATTGACCACGTTTCCCAGGCGCTTGCTCATTTTATTGCCCAGCTTATCCAGCACCAGGCCATTGGAAACCACCGTTTTATAAGCCACACTGTCGAACAGCATTACACCTAAGGCGTGCAGGGTGTAAAACCAGCCCCTTGTCTGGTCGACCCCTTCGGCGATAAAATCGGCCGGAAAGGCCTTGCCGCTGTCAACCATGTCCTTGTTTTCAAACGGGTAATGCCATTGCGCATAAGGCATCGCACCACTGTCGAACCAGACATCTACCAGGTCAGGCTCCCGGTACATGGGCTGTCCGGAGGCTGACACCAGCACAATTTCATCTACATAAGGCTTGTGCAAATCAATAGCCCCATCGTGCAGGTAGTTTTTGTTCACACCCTCACCCAGCACTTCACTGGCCTTTCTGATACCCGCTTTCAGCTCTTCCATAGAACCGATGCATACTTCTTCGCTGCCATCTTTTGTTCTCCATACCGGCAGGGGGGTACCCCAGTAGCGGCTGCGACTCAGGTTCCAGTCTACCATATTCTCCAGCCAATTGCCAAAACGGCCGGTTCCTGTGGCGGCGGGCTTCCATTTGATGGTTTCGTTCAACTGCACCATCCGGTCTTTTACAGCGGTGGTCTTGATAAACCAGGCATCCAGGGGGTAATAGATCACCGGTTTATCGGTGCGCCAGCAATGCGGGTAGCTGTGTTCGTATTTTTCTACCTTAAAGGCCCTGTTTTCCTTTTTCAGCTTTACGCAGATATCTACGTTTACATCTTCATACCGCGGATCATCCTTGTAATTTTTTACAAACCGGTGGCTGAACTCACCCAGTCCATCCACAAACTTTCCTTCCCGGTCAACCATCACCAGGATGCCCAGGCCATATTTTCTTCCTACCTTATAGTCATCCGCACCAAAGGCTGGCGCTGTGTGCACGATACCTGTACCGTCTTCCGTAGTAACAAAATCACCAACAACTACTTTGAACGGGTCGCCGCCAGCTTTTTGCGGCTGGTTGGCTTCATAAGGAAGCAGTTGCTCGTAGCGGATGCCTTCCAGCTCGCTGCCCTTGCATTCGGCCAGGATCTGCCAGGGAATGGCTTTATCACCCTCCTTATATTGATCGATATCCCCGTTTTCAGCCTCGGGTTTGAAATACTTGTGCAGCAAGGCATTGGCAAGGACTACATTTACAGGTATATGCGTGTAGGGATTGATGGTGCGTACCAGCACGTACTGGATAGAAGGCCCTACAGTAAGGCCCAGGTTGGAAGGCAGGGTCCAGGGCGTGGTCGTCCAGGCCAGAAAAAACAGCTCGCTTTGGCCAGCCGGTAAACCCCGATTTTCCAGGGCCTTGTATAAAAAGTCTGATTTCTCATCGCGGGCCGCTTTGAACATGGCGACAACAGACGTGTCTTTTACATCTTTGTATGTTCCGGGCTGGTTGAGCTCATGCGAGCTGAGACCGGTACCGGCAGCCGGGGAATAGGGCTGGATGCTGACGCTTTTGTACAGGAGCTCCTTGTTGTAAAGGGTTTTTAAGCACCACCACAGGGTTTCGATATAATCTGTTGAGAAAGTAATATAAGGATGCTCCAGGTCAACCCAGTAGCCCATCAGGCGCGTGAGTTCATCCCATTGGTCCTTGTATTTAAGCACTTCCTCGCGGCAGCGCTGGTTGTAGTCGGCGATCGAGATGGTTCTACCGATGTCTTCCTTGGTTATGCCTAGTGCCTTCTCCACACTCAACTCAATGGGCAAACCATGCGTGTCCCATCCCCCTTTCCGCTTAACCTGGTAGCCTTTCATGGTTTTATACCGGCACACAAGGTCTTTCAGGGTTCTTGCAATAACATGGTGGATGCCGGGCATGCCATTGGCGCTGGGCGGCCCTTCATAAAAGATAAAAGGATTGTCGCTATCCCTGATTTCAACACTTTTCTCAAATGCATGCGACGCTTCCCACCGGGCCAGGATTTCTTTTTCTATGGAAGGAAGATGCAATTGGGGAAATTCTTTATATAAACTCGCCATAATCGATGGTTGAAAATAAACAGACTGGTCATGCGACCAGAAAAAAATTCCGCAAAATTACTGAATGATACAGATATTATTTCTTCACACAAAAAGATGTGTAACAAATGCCTTTTGAAGGGTTGAAATTGTGTGGGTTGTGGGTAAAAGATTACCCAAAGAAGAAATACCATTAGCAGGCAGCACATGGAATCTTTTAAACCACTAAAAGTAGATATGTATTTGTAAGGTGGGAAGAAGCAAGCGCAAAGGTTTGCGGAAGAGAGGACAAAAAGAAAATAAAAACTTATAAAATTTTGAAAATCATTTACTTATGATGTTTTATGAAAATTTTTATTGTTTAAACTGTCTTTTTTTCTTCAAATTAATATTTCTTTGCTGGCATAATTTGTGAACTAAAAAGTATGGCTTCGGGATTTACGGTTCTTTAGAGTAATTTTCACATTTAATCTATATAAAGTTTAAATAAAAGTTTTTTTCTACGGTTTAGGGTTTAGGGGTTAAAGAAGGGGGTAGTCTTGCCCCCTTTATCTTTTGTATCCAGCGGTACTCTTTGAGGTTGAAGTTTTTACGCTTTACTACGAACAAGCTTATACACCCTGATGGCGCTCATGAGCAAGATTACAAATAAGACCAATCCTCCCAGTCCCCACAGCAAACTCATTCCCTGCTTTACGACGGCCAGCATCACAATCGCTACCAGGAAAATAGTTGCTACTTCATTCCAGATACGCAGCTTCTGCGATGAATAATTAAAAACGCCTTTCATTTGCTGGGAAAAGATCCGGTGCAGGGAGAAATGATATCCATACAACAGCAGTACAAAAAACAGCTTGATAGAAAGCCACTGGGGAAGCGTCCCCAGCATGGACCACATCCAGGGACCGAAAACAAGGGTCAGTATAGCGGAGGGCCAGGTAATTCCATACCATAGCCGTTTCATCATAATACCAAACTGTTTGTGTAAAACTGGACGGGCAGCTTCTTCGGCCTGCACGGCTTCTGTATTGTACACAAACAGCCTTACCATGTAAAACAGTCCGCTGAACCAGGTTACAATAAAGATGATGTGCAGCGCTTTGATGTAATTATACATAGCTCCCCTTTTGCTCCAGTCCTCTGTTGTAATTGCCCTCCTTGAATTCACCGATCCACTCCCGGATGGTCGCCACCCATTGTGGATGCAGGTTAAGACAGGGAATGGCCGTAAACGACTCCCCTCCCGCTTCCAGAAAACTGTGCTTTCCCCGCTCTGCAATTTCCTCCAGGGTTTCCAGGCAGTCGCTTACAAAAGCCGGACAAACAACCAGCAATTTTTTTACTCCTTCGCCCGGAAACTCTACGAGCCGGAAATCAGTATAAGGCTTTAACCATTCTTCCCTGCCCAGGCGCGACTGGAAGGAATGGCTCCATTTGTTGGCAGGTATACCTAGTTTTTCAGCAACCAGCCGGGCAGTTGTTAAACACTGGTGCCGGTAACAATGGGCATGTGCCGGGGACGGTGTTTCGCAGCAGTTTTCTGTTTGCAAACAGTGATGCCCTGTAATGTCTCTTTTAAGGATATGGCGTTTGGGGATACCATGAAAGCTGAACAGGATATGATCATAAGGCTGCTGCAGGTGGGGCCGCATGCTTTCGCTCAGGGCATCGATATAATCCCTGTCGTTGTAAAAAGGCTTGACAAAGGTGAGCTTGAAAGGGTATTTTTTTTTCTGGTGTATTTCCTGCGCCCATGCAACAGCGGTTTCATAGCTCGACATGGCATAATGCGGGTACAGCGGAATGGCGATCACTTCCTGCAGATCGGGAACTTTCGCTAACAGCCGGGCATATGCATCAGCCATGGTAGGGTTTCCATAGCGCATGGCAATCTCCACCGGCTCAGCCACCTCTTTCTGCAGTGCCTGCTGCAATTGCCGGGTAAGGGTGATCAGGGGAGAGCCCTCGTCTGTCCAGATGGTTTTGTATGCTTCGGCCGAATTGGCTGCCCGGAAGGGAACAATGATCCCGCTGACAACCAGTTTGCGCAAGAGATAAGGATAATCGATCACCCGTTTATCCATCAGAAACTGGGTCAGGTATTTTTTGACATCCTTTACTTCTGTTGAATCGGGCGAACCCAGGTTCATCAGAATGATGCCGCGCTTGGTTGTATTTGTCATAAAGTAAACTCGGTTGCAAAACTAACTGGTAAACCATTAACAGGGTGAAAATGTTGACACCCGAAATTTATCTACCTTGAGGGGCGATGACAGATGAATATTTTCAGCAACAGGCTTACCGCGAAGCCTGCCGGGCTTTTGAGGAAGAAGAAGTACCGGTAGGAGCGGTTGTGGTTATCCGTGATACCATTGTTGCCAGGGGCTACAACCAGGTAGAAAAACTCAACGATGCAACGGCCCATGCAGAAATCATTGCACTCACCGCAGCCTTTCAATACACAGGAAGCAAGTACCTCCCCGAAGCAACCATTTACATCACCGTAGAACCTTGCCTGATGTGCGCAGGAGCCTTGTACTGGAGCAAGATAGGCCGCATCGTTTACGGAGCACACGATGAAAAAAACGGGTATAGAAAGCATCTGTCAATCCAGGCGGACAACAAGGATCAGCCCTGGCCTTTTCACCCCAAAACCGTACTCAGCGCCGGCCTACTGGGTGAAACGTGTGCGCAGCTGATGAAAGATTTTTTTAAGGAAAGAAGGAAAAGCCGCTGGTAACAGCCCCATGTTTCTCTCCTGCAAACCCCTAACACGTACCTTTGCACCATGCAAGCACAAGATGATCTGCAAACGCGCTGGTGGAACCTGGAAGCGAAACTGGTAGAGCGCTTTGGGAAAAAGCCTGACCTGGAAACCATTTTATTTTTGATTGGCATCCAGGAGCTGGGCGACATCAGGGCGAAGTACAGCAAAGAACAAAAGCAGGACCTGATGCATGTGGCTGTTTGCACCCTGCTGGCGCAAAGCGGCTATTTTGAGCTGGAGGCTGTAGACAAGGACGGATGGCCGCATTTCAAACAGCTCAAATCCATGCCCACCATGGATCTGATGCAGCAGGACAACTTCCTGAAAGACCATGTGCTGCTTTACTTTGAGCGGCATGATTTGCACACAGACACAGAAATTGGTTGAACTGTTTGGCTAACCGGCTCACAATTAATTTAATTTGCTGGTAAGATCTTATTTCCTAATATTTGTGCTTAGAAATTAACTGTATGAGTTTCCCGGACAATCTGCGCTACACAAAAGACCACGAATGGATTCAGCTTGATGGAAATACGGCAACTGTTGGCATTACTTCTTTTGCGCAAGGCGAACTGGGGGATATTGTATATGTTGACATTGAAACGGTCGGCAAGTCACTGGAAGCCGGTGCTGTTTTCGGAACAGTGGAAGCCGTGAAAACAGTGAGTGATCTTTATCTTCCTATTGCAGGCACCATCAATGAAGTAAACCCGCTGCTTGCAGGCACACCCGAACTTATCAACACAGATCCATATGGTGATGGATGGCTGATCAAGATGACCGTCAAAGATCCTGCTGATGTAGAGAAATTACCTGATGCCGCTTCATACCAACAAATGATCGCATAAATTTATTCATGCTACTGAAAACCGTTCAATATAATTCCCCGTATGTAGATGAACGGTTCGCATTTCGTTTTTCCTTAACCAAAACCATCCCACAAGTACACTGAGTTTTGGAAACTACGCTGTCATACAACGAAAGCGAGCTGGTAAAGAGCCTGAAGGAAAGGGACAACCAGTCTTTCAAATATCTTTATAACCATTATTCAAACGCACTATACAGCATTATTTTGCAGATCGTTCCCGACCAGGAACTTGCCAGTGATGTATTGCAGGAAGTTTTCATCAACATCTGGCGCAAGATAAGCACCTACGATCAGGAAAAAGGCAGGTTATTTACCTGGATGCTGAACATTGCCCGCAATGCAGCCATCGATTCCATCCGGTCCAAAGCATACCAAAACAGCAAGAAGAACAAAGAATTTCCGACGGTTGTTGACGTGCACACCAACAGCCAGATGACGCAACTCAATGTTGACAGCATTGGTCTGAAAAAGACCTTGGAAACCTTGAAGTCGGAACACCGGGTACTTATTGAACTAGCTTATTTTAAAGGATATACACATGAGGAAATCGCAGCCATGGAAGAAATTCCTTTGGGAACCGTAAAAACAAGAATAAGAACAGCATTGACACAATTAAGAGAATACTTAAAGTGAACATTCATGAATACATATCAAGTGGCATAGTTGAAAGCTATGTTCTGGGCCTTTCCGACAGGGAAGAAGCGGCTGAATTTGAAAGGATGTGCAGAGAACATCCTGAAGTAAAGACAGCACGCGATCTTTTCGAGCTTCAGTTGGAAAAGCAGGCCTTCGTGAATGTGGTGGCACCACCTGAACGCGTCAGGAAAGGTTTCTTTGCTGAGCTTGACCAGGCTGCTGCCCAGGATTCTTCTGCTGTTTCCTCTCCTGTCGTACCCATGTCTGCACCAGGCCATCAACGCACAACCGGAAACTGGGCCCGGTACCTGGCTGCCGCTTCCATCATCCTGCTGATCGCCAGCACTGCCTTGAATTTTTACTTCTTCCAACAATACAAAAGCTACAGCACCCGCTACAACGACCTGCTGGCGCAGAATCAACTGCTCACCAGCAACAGCAACACCATACAAACCAGGCTGAGATCATACGAAAGCACCATCAGCCGTTTAACAGATACCAATGTAACCGTTGTAAAAATGCCGGGCTTCCCGAAAGGACCATCGCCTGCCAGCCTGGCCACGGTTTACTGGGACAAGCGCACCAAAGAAGTATATATCTATGTCAACAACATGCCCCGGGCTGTTCCCAACAAACAGTATCAACTCTGGGCACTGGTAGGAGGCAAACCTGTTGACGCCGGCACATTCGACGTGAATGGTGATACGGTACTGCTTAGAATGAAGAATGTGCTCAATGCAGAAACATTTGCTGTTACCTTGGAAAAGCAAGGTGGCAGCCCCACACCCGATCTTACCCAGCTTTATGTGATCGGCAATGTAAAAACATAAGGTTATTCTTTTTTCTTTTTCAAATGGATTAGTTTTGACGCTTATAACCACTCAAGCTGCGTGAAAATTATTTTTAGGACCCCTTACCTCGCACTCGCCTGGACCATTGTGATCCAGGTCCTCCTGTGCCTTCCCGGCTCAGCCCTGCCTGATGAAGGCTCCTTTATCCCGAACATCGATAAAATTGTTCATACTGTTCTTTTTGGCGGTTTTGTAGCGTTCTGGTGTTTGTACGCAGACAGAAAAAATTACACGATCAAAAAAGAAGCTGCCATCTTCTTTGCCATATATTTACTTGCCTGCATCAATGGCATCGGGCTCGAGTATGTACAAAAATATTACATCCCCAACCGCAGCTTCGACCAGGGAGACATCATTGTCGATATTATCAGCGCCAGCATCAGCTATGGATTGTGCAATGTATATCTGTTAGCTGAACCATCTTCATTAAAAGCATAAGAGCAGGAAAGACCATAGCTGCCTATCGAAGCACAGCAGCATGCAGAAACAGTTTTATGAGGTAAAGTCTCCCAAAAAATTAAGCCCCTGTGGAAACAGGGGCCGTAACCAAAACTAACTGCTTATGAGAAAATTGACTGCTTGTGTGAGTCAAATAAGAAATGTAATAACAGTATTAATAACGCAAAAGCGATGCCAATAGTATCTGCTGTTTTGTTAACAATCCTATAAAGACCAATTTATCCTCCTCCTAAGCAAAAGCTCTTAGAAGGGAATAAAGTTGTTGAATGCCCTCTAGATACAAACCTGTAAAGACAAGACTGCCAGAAATAAATACTGTAAGGAAACACACAGGATCTCTATAAGATTGGGGAAATAGCGGGCAATTAGATATGCTCTCTGTTTGTAGAAAATCTTCCCGTTTATGTTCTGCAATGATAAAAGACTCATTAAAGCACCCCGTCCTGCTTTGCCATCTTCTCTGCGTTTTCAGCGAACTGTAGCGCATCAATAAATTCATGGATATCGCCATTCAACACCGTATCGAGGTTGTAAACGGTTAAGCCGATGCGGTGATCAGTCACACGGCCTTGCGGGAAATTATAGGTTCTGATCTTTGCACTCCTGTCGCCGGTACTTACCAGGCTTTTGCGGTGGCGGGCTATTTCATCTTCCTGTTTTCTTACCTGTTCTTCATACAATTTGGTACGAAGCATCTGCATGGCTTTCTCCCGGTTGCCTAGCTGGCTCCGTTCTGTTTGACATACCACCACCACACCTGTGGGGATGTGGGTAAGCATGACCTTGGTTTCTACCTTGTTGACATTCTGTCCGCCTGCACCACCACTTCGCGCCGTTTCCATTTTTACATCGCTTTCTCTTATCTCCACATCCACCTCTTCTGCTTCCGGCATCACTGCTACAGTAGCGGCCGATGTATGAACCCGGCCACTTGCTTCGGTCTCTGGTACCCGTTGGACCCGGTGCACGCCACTTTCAAATTTAAGGGTGCCATATACATCATCGCCAGTTACTTCTACCTGTACTTCTTTGTATCCGCCTACAGTGCCTTCACTGTCGCTGAGGATAGCAGTCTTCCAACCCCTGCTGGCACAATAGCGCAGGTACATGTTCAGTAAGTCGCCGGCAAACAAGCTGGCTTCATCACCACCGGTACCAGCCCTGATTTCCAGGATGGCATTTTTTTCGTCCTGCGGATCTTTGGGGATCAGGAGCTTTCTGATCTCTGCTTCCATTTCTTCCTTCTGTTTATCCAATCCGGCTATTTCCTGTTTGGCAAGTTCCCTGAGTTCCTCGTCGTCACCCATCAGCGCTTCCCGGTAGAACTCGACATCATCGAGCAGGCGCTTGTATTCCTTGTAAGCCACAACAATTTTTTCCAGGCTGCGGTATTCTTTACTCATCTGCCCGAAGCGTTTGTTGTCTTTAATGATCTCCGGGTTGGCCAGAGCCACGCCCAGGTCATCCCATTTGGCTTTTATTGCTTCCAGTCTATCTAACATGATTCTGTATTTTTATGGGCCGGGTTTCTGGCGGGGCAAGAATCGTGCCCGTATAAAAAAGCGGCAAATTTAATACTCGACAAGGAATGAAATGGAGGAAATTTAAGGCAGGTGCACTGTTTACCGGCACCGAGGTCCTGCCATCAGACAGGGTGCTGATAACAGATGAACAAGGTATGATTCACAGTATTGTGCATGCAGATGAAGCAGGCGATGATGTACTGGTGCTGGACGGTCTGTTAAGTCCGGGTTTTGTTAACACGCACTGCCATCTCGAGCTCAGTCATATGAAGGGAAAAGTCGCCCCCGGCACCGGACTCATTGATTTTTTGATTACAGTCATCAGGGAAAGGACTGCAACCCCTGAATTGGTACAGGAGGCAATGCAGCAGGCAGCGACGGAGTTGTACCAGAGCGGCACAGTGGCGGTTGGTGATATCTGCAATACAGCTGATTCTGCCAGGCTCAAAGAGGGCAGCAATATACAATGGAAGAGCTTTATTGAAGTGTTGGGATTCAATGAAGGAAATGCAGCAGAGCGGCTGCAGTTTGCCCGGCATGTGCAGGATCAGTTTACTACGCCTGCAACGCTCTCACCCCATGCACCTTACTCTGTTTCTTCAGCTTTGTTCCACCTGATCAATGAAGCCGCTGCCGGAGAAGTAGTTACCGTGCATAACCAGGAAACCCACGCTGAGAACGAATTATACCAGCATAAAACAGGTGATTTTTTCAGGCTGTACAACAATCTTTCCATCAATGCAGAAACATTTCAGCCAAGCGGAAAATCAAGTCTGCAAACTTACCTCCCCTGGCTCAACAAGGCAGCCAATCTTCTCCTGGTCCACAATACCTTTATCCATGAGGAGGACATCCTCTTTTCAAAAACACAGCACCCCGTCTCTCCCGATTTATTTTTTTGCACCTGCATCAATGCCAACAAATACATCACCTCCCAGGTACCCCCACTCGACCTGTTCAGAAAACACGCTTGCCAGTTAACCCTCGGCACCGACAGCTATGCCAGCAACAACCAGCTCAACATACTGGAAGAGATAAGAACAATCCAACAGGCGTTTCCGCACATCCTTCTATCAGAAGTCCTCCGATGGGCCACCCACAACGGAGCCCGGGCCCTGCAGCTGGATCATCAGCTAGGAACCTTTGAAAAAGGCAAACAGCCCGGTGTGGTATTGATCAGTGATGTGCAAGATGGCAGATTGACAAAAGAGTCGAAGGCAATGAGGGTTATTTGAACCTTGATCTACAGGATTGATGGGATGCAGGGGATTGGGTGTTGAAGTGAGAAGGGTTTGCTGGTAGCGGGTTTGATGCGTTTACAGTCTTGAACCCACCCCTGCCCCTCCCGGGAGGGGATGCGTTTTTGGCCATCTGCATTTACAACCTCTCCCTGTTTTCTTTGCTCTCCTGGTCCGGTCTTTTTTTGTCTTGAACCAGGATTACACGGATTAAGGGATTACAGGATTTTTGATACAAAAGCCTCACTCTTTTCCTTTTGTCATCCTTTTCTCTTTGTCATTCCGCCGGGGCGCTTCTTGGTGTTGCACCTGCGGAGGACTTACGCGCCCCGTGCGGAATCTCTGCGGAGCAGGGGGCTGCGATGATCTGCTAGTATCTAATTATAAACAGGCACAGACCGCTCCGCAGAGATCCTGTAAGGGCGCAGCATCAGCCTGCAAGTGCAACATCGATGCGCCCTTACAGGATGACAAAAAAAGGGGATGCCTC
>JADCRZ010000087.1 GCA_015069695.1 Williamsia sp. | reverse complement strand
TTGCTGAACGCTTCGTTCCGTAAATTTCTTCACGCCCCTTTCAAAAGGCCGGGGGGAAGAACGTCTGAACCTTGATTTACAGGATTGGGGGGATGGAAGGGATTGGATGGGGAGAAGAAAGAAGAAGAGATGAGAGAGGATAAGGCAATAGGAGAGAAGAATAAAGAGGAGGAGAAGAGAGGATTATGAGGGAGAAGAAGAAAGGGTGATGGTGAGCGGGAAGGAATATTCCCCCTTTTTTGTCATCTTCCTTCAACTTTTTGTCATCCTGTAAGGGCGCATCGAGGTTGCACTTGCAGGCTGATGCTGCGCCCTTACAGGATCTCTGCGGAGCGGAGAGGTTCTGTTTTGTAAAACGTTAGCCGATCATCGCAGCACCCTGCCCCGCAGGGATTCCGCACGGGGCGCGTCAGGCCACCGCAAGCGCAACAGCAAGAAGCGCCCCGGCGGAATGACAAACAAAAAAGAAGTATGACAAAAGGAAAAGAAAGAGGCTTTTATATCCAAAAATCCTGTAATCCCCTCATCCGTGTAATCCTGGTTCAAGACAATCAAGGTCCAAGACAGTTTATATATGAAATCATTGCAAGCACTGCAGCATGCGCTGGCTGATGCCGGGCACCAGGTGGATATATTGGAGCATCAAAAGGAGCTGCCCTTGTTTTATGACAAGCTGCGGCAAGCCGGTATGGCGCCTTTGATGCCGGCAGGCATGGAGATTTTCCAGGTTAACGCCGGGAAGATGTGCAACCAGGTGTGCAGGCATTGTCATGTGGATGCCGGGCCCGACAGGCGGGAGATCATGACGCGGGAGACGATGCAGTTGTGTTTGGATGTGCTGGCCGCTCATCCCACTTTTACAACGGTCGACATTACGGGTGGTGCGCCGGAGCTCAATCCCCACTTCAGGTGGTTTGTGGAAGAGATCAAAAAGCTGGGCAGGCACGTGATGGTACGCTGCAACCTGACCATTATTCTTTCCAACAAACGATTTTATGACCTGCCCCGGTTTTTTCGGCAGCATGGGGTAGAAGTGGTTTCATCACTTCCTTTTTATACAAAAGACCGGACCGACCGGCAGCGTGGTGAAGGCGTATTTGAAGATTCCATCCGGGCGCTGCAGCTGCTCAACGAAGTGGGATATGGAAAGGAGGGGAGCGGACTGATGCTGAACCTGGTGTACAATCCGGCGGGCGCTTTCTTGCCGCCTTCACAAGCAGCGTTGGAAAAGGAATACAAGCAGGAGCTGTTGCAGAAATATGGTATCCTGTTCAACAGTCTTTATGTAATCACCAACATGCCCATCAGCCGTTACCTGGATTATTTGCTGGTTAGCAACAACTACGAAAAATACATGCAAAAGCTCATCACGGCTTTCAATCCCGCCGCTGCACAAAGCGTGATGTGCCGCAATACCTTGTCAGTCAGCTGGGATGGTTACCTGTATGATTGTGATTTCAACCAGATGCTTGACCTGAAACTGGATTGCCATGCACAACATGTATCCCATTTTGACCTGGATGCCATCAGCAACAGGCATATTGTAGTCAATCAACACTGTTATGGCTGCACGGCTGGAGCCGGTTCAAGCTGCGGCGGATCCATCGCATCATAAATCCTCCCTTGAAAAAAGCCCTGATCATATTTGTCAAAAACTCCGTGCCGGGACAGGTAAAAACCAGGCTGGCAAAAACAACCGGTCCTGCCCGAGCGCTTGAAATTTATGAACGCCTCTTAAGGCATACAAATACCATAACCCAGGTACTGGACTGTGATAAATGGGTTTTTTATGCGGATGAGATCATAAAAGATGACAGGTGGGATAACAAGACCTATTGCAAAGCCCTGCAGCAGGGAAAAGATCTGGGAGAACGCATGAGGCATGCCTTTCAAACCTTATTCGAAAAAGGGTATAGTTCTGTTGTGATCATCGGCAGCGATTGCATGGAGCTGTCTTCTTCTATCATTGAAGGGGCATTTGCCCGGCTTTCCCGGCAGGAAGTTTATATAGGACCTTCGGCAGATGGCGGCTATTACCTGCTTGGGCTCACGGCGATGCATAACCGCTTGTTCCAGGATATTTCCTGGAGTACGGATAAGGTGCTCCTTCAAACCGAGGAGCGCTGCCGGGAATCGGGATTGCAGATTCTGCACGGACCAATACTGCATGATATTGACGATGAAGAAGACTGGAAGAATTATCTGCGCACCAGGGCGGCCAGCAGTACACTGGTTTTTGTGTACAATGCAGACAGTGATTTGTTCAGCACTTTGACCGATTATGTACACAAGCTGCTTTCTCCTGCTACCTATGCCTGCAGCCTCTGTGCCCTGACACACCACCATGCAGGCATGCGCAAAGCATGGAAGGACTTTGTTGCGTCGCTGCCTTGCAAGACCCTTTTTTTGCACAAAGACCAGTTTGGCAAACTATATCCTGTTTACAAGGAAACCGGACTGCCGGCTATATTTTTAGCAGGGAAAAACCAGCTCCGGTTGCTGCTGCCGGCCGCCATGCTCAACGAGCTGCGCACGCTGGAAGAACTCATCCACGCTTTACAGACCCATTTACAACAACATGATCTCGATCATTATACCAGCGTATAACGAGGCCGGGCATATCGGACAAACCATCCGGATGCTAAAGCACCTGGATAACAGTGCGCTTGTGCAGGAGATTATTGTGGCCGATGGAGGAAGCAAGGATGATACTTGCCTCGAAGCAAGGGCCGCAGGAGCCAGACCGGTTCAATGTCCGCGCAAGGGCCGTGCAGCGCAAATGAACTGGGCTGCTTCAGCGGCCAGGGGAGAAGTGTTCTATTTTTTACATGCTGATTCTATTCCGCCTGCCGGCTTTGCCCGGGATATTCAGGCAGCCATCGAACAGGGTTATACCTCGGGTTGCTATCGTCTCCGCTTTGATCACCGGCATTGGTTCCTGCAGGCCAATAGCTGGTTCACCCGTTTTGACGTAAACTGGGTCAGGTTTGGCGACCAGAGTTTGTTTGTGACAAGAGACGTATTTAAAAAAGGCGGCGGCTTTCGCGAAGACCTGCTGGTGATGGAAGACCAGGAGATCATTGGCCGCCTGAAAAGATGGGGCCCGTTCAAGGTCATGAAGGGAGCTGTAACCACCTCGGCAAGAAAATACCTGGACAACGGCATTTACCGCATGCAGGCTATCTTTTTTCGCATCTGGTTTTTATACTACATGGGCTACTCGCAGGAACGGTTGTTGAAGCTATACCGTAAACTGATTGTAAAAGGCAAACTCTGACGCATGAAACCAAACGACCAAATGGCCGCGCTGCCTCAGGAGCAGCGGCCTTTTCGCATCCTGATCATCTCAGGCTCCGACAGGAGGCAGTACAATTGTCCGGGCGTAGATTCCAAATCACGCACCCTCATGCTGCGCATGGCAGCACAGCTGCCGCAGGAATGGGAAATTGATTATGAGGACCTGGGCAATGTATACGGCCGCGAGAAAATTCAAAGCTGCAATGCCTGCGTGTCAACCTCCATGGCCCTCTGCGTATGGCCCTGCAACTGCTACGCAAAAAATGACAGCAAAGAACCTGACCTGATGTGGAACATGGATCTTTATGCCAGGCTGGACATGGCCGATGCCTGGGCCATCATCGGTCCGGTAAACTGGTATGCGCCCAGCAGCAACCTCAAGCTTTTCTTTGACCGGCTTGTATGCATGAACGGCGGCAATCCCGACGAAAAAACGATCGATCACAAAAACCCGGAAAAGGCCATAGCCCTGGAAAAAACAGCCCGCTGGAAAGAGCTCAGCCAAAACCACCTTGAAGGCCGCACAGCTGCTTTCTTTTGCTATGGAGATGCGGGTGGTGATGAACTGGACAGACAAGGTATACCAACCCTTCTGCAGCACAAGGCTTATTTTGATCCGGATCAGGAGCCTTATAGCGACGGCCGGCTTGCTTACCAGTCGCTTGTATGGCAATGCCGGTACAGCGGTGTAGAAGTGCCGGACAAATTGTGGCAATACGGACTTACCGGGGAAGGAAAAAAGTACAGCGAGAACCAGGCGGAAGATATGATTGCGGAACAGCCGTTTATGGAGAAGTTTGATCAGTGGGTACAGGAGTTTACCCGGTTTGTGCGGGAAAAAGGAAAGGTGATGCCCGGCCGTTACCGGGCGTACGGGTTCAAGGCCCCGGGACATTTTCTGGCAAACATAGAAGATGGCGTCCGCTACCTGCGTATGATGGTGGGAAAGGCACCCCGCGGCTCTTCGCCGAAGGCACAGGAAGAACTGGGATTGAACCTGGACGCCGGCTTCCATCCCAAAAAATCTGAAGGAGAAAAATTAAGAGATGCCTGATCAGCCAAGCATATGATCAAAAGCATTTTTGACAATACAGGAACTTTTATCCTGGTGGGCCTTTTTAGCCTGTTGTTTCTGCTGGAAATGGTTTCGCAGCTGAGAAGGAGAACCCAGCCCAAAATAAAAAGGATTGTTCTCAATTTTATTCTTTCGCTGCCTGCCTTTGCGCTGCTGCGTTTGCTGCTGATCCCGGCAATGGTATGGCTTGCCGGTAAGAACGAAAGCTGGCATGCCGGCCTGAATTATTTGTACAAAGCGCCTGCATGGGTTGAAGGTGCCCTGGCTTTTATACTGCTCGATTACACCAATTATCTCTGGCATATCCTGAACCACAAATGGTCCCTGCTCTGGCGCTTTCACCTGGTGCACCATATTGACCTTGACCTGGATGTAACCACAGCATTGCGTTTTCATTTCGGTGAAATCATTGGCTCCGTCTTTTTCCGCGGTGCGGCTGTGCTGTTAACCGGCGCTTCACCCCTGGTTGTGCTGGTGTATGAAATCGTTTTTGAAGCTGCCACCCAGTTTCATCATAGCAATATCTGTTTGCCCCTGCAGCTTGAACAGGCGCTCAGCAAGCTTATTGTTACTCCCCGCATGCATGGAATTCACCATTCTGTTTTCCGCAACGAAACCGATTCCAATTTTTCGGTTATTTTTTCGGGTTGGGACAGGCTCCATAAAACTTTTCGCCTGCATATTCCGCAGCATCCTATTACCATCGGTGTTCCTTCTTATCAAAACCCGCAGGAGTTGACGATCGGGTACCTGCTCAAACTGCCTTTTACCAGGATTAGAAAATGGGGTAAAAAGTATGAACACAGAGAGACCAAACCCAAGGCAGAGGATTAGACAAATTAGATAGAACAGGCTGTTCCCGGCAGCATGGCATAGATTTTTTAACAGAATTTGCGCCGGCTCTTGTAGCGGGTTGGGTAAGTTTGCAAAAAAGATCTCTATGAAATACGTTCACTTTGTTTTAATGGGTGCCCTCCTGATGCTGGCATCATGCAGCGCACAAAAAAAATTGCACAACAGACTGGTAGGAAGATGGAATGTAAACAATTACCAGGATTCATTCGAAGGCAGCAGAACAAATCTCGACAATGCAGGCTCTGTTGAATTTGGCGACGACAACCGGGGAATAAAAGACATTTCTTTCCGGGCTATGCAAAACTATCGCGACAACGCCCCCTTCAGTTGGGACAATACCAGCAACACCGTAACCATCCACGGCGACCAGTCGGAGTTTGCCAAAGCCTGGATTGTAACTACAAACAAAAAGAAAAAGCAAGTCTGGAAATCCACCAACGGCAGAGGCGGCGTGCAGCAGATCACACTTTCCAAGCCGTAGGCTGTCTTGAACCTTGATTCCAGGAATATAGGGGATGCGGGGACCGGATGTTGAGACCTCCATGATTGATAGGGACAGAGAACCTGTAGTTGGAATTTACTGGGCTATTTATTAGCTTCGGGCCTCTCTTGAACCAATACAACGCATCCATATGATAAAGAAAATTACGCCTTTTCTTGTACTTATCTGTATCACTTGCACCTTGCATGCCCAATCAAAAGATGAGCAGGCTGTAGCTACAGCCGTGGAGGCGTTGCGCAAGGCGATGGTTGATGGCGACAGTGTACAGTTGGACAAGATAACAGACAAAGAACTTACCTATGGTCATTCCGGCGGCAATGTACAGAGCAAAGCCGCATTTATCCGTTCGTTTACATCCGGACAGTCAGATTTTGTAACCATCGATCTGAGCGCACAAACCATCCAGGTTTATGGCAATACAGCTGTTGTCCGGCATACCCTTTCGGCCAACACCAATGATGGCGGCAAGCCCGGTTCCGTAAAAATTGCCGTCATGACCGTCTGGCAAAAACAGAAAAAGGACTGGAAACTGATTGCCCGGCAGGCAGTAAAGCTGACGTAGGTTGCAGCTGGATCAGATCAGTATGGCGCAGCGGAGGCCCGCCCGGGAGAAATAATTTCAATTTACAAGGGTCTTAATGCAAAGAAAATATTCGCAGGGAATCATTGTTAACGCCTGCTACTATTTTTCTTGTTCCGTTTGCTGATGGTATCATCACCAGGCTTTTTACATCTCCGTTCAGAATAAAGCCGCTCCTTACCGGGGGAACCGCTTTAAATCCCTCTTTTGTTCCGTGTAAAAACAAACCATAAGACGCATCATAACGGCCGGTCATGACTTCGGTTTGGTATTCATTGCCGGCCAGCAGCAGGTCGGGATGGCCATCTCCGTCCAGGTCACTGCAGAGGATGGCATTCACCGGAGCGAACTGGGCTTCCAGTGGCAGGGTGTGTTTGATGAATTTTCCATTGCCCCTGTTTTCAAACCAGCAGTGCGCGGTTTCTTCGCAGGTTAGCTCCAGCAGATCATTTTTGTCCGGAAACAGGTCTTCGAAGGTTGCGGTAGCCCATGCAGCATGCTGCAAGAATCTTTTTTTAATGGAGGGTACCTGTTCGGCCAGGGCATCCCTGTTAACGGCGGGGTATAAACGCTTTGTGCCTTCTCTGTCCCGGATATAATAAAACGGCACTGGGTCCAGACTGCCATTGCCATCTATGTCTTTTGCAAACAGCTTCATCGGCTGTTGGGCAGAGAGATGGTATTTGCAGTTCAACCCTAAGTTGCCTGCCATCAAATCCAGGTCGCCATCGCCGTCTGCATCGGCTGCTGTTAAACTTCTCCACATGCCTTTGTTGAGATTCAATCCTGTTTCATCTGTGATCTCCCTGAACTTTCCTGTCTGCCACCTGAAAAAGCGGATGGGCATCCATTCGCCGGCAATCACCAGTTCAGGCCGGTGGTCGCCATCTACATCCATCCAAACAGCGGAAGTGACCATGCCGGGTCTTTCCAACTGGGGAGCCACCTGGTGCGTTATATCAGTAAACACACCCTTGTTGTTTTGAAGCAGGAAGCTTCGGGGCGGCGCAGGATATCTGCTGGAAACCCTGCCGCCGATGAAAATATCCAGGTCTCCATCTCCATCGCAATCGGCTGCACTTACACAAGCCCCTATAGTTCTGACTGTTGCAGGGATTTTGTCCGGCGCCAACGTGAAATTGCCTTTTCCGTCGTTGCTGAACAGCAGGGGCGTGCAGTAAGAAGAGGTATCGCTCCAGCGGGTATCGCCATACGTTTGCAGCAGGTCCAGGTCGCCATCTCCATCTGCATCAAAGAGGAGATTCGCTGCATCTTCGCGCATCGGATCCTTGCCGGAAAAATCTACTGACCCGAAAGAGCCGTCCCTTCTTTGGATCACCAGCTTGCCCATTGAATTAAATCCGCCACCTGCATAAAAATCTATCAGTCCATCCCCGTTCACATCACCTGTTGTCATAAGGGGACCAAGTTGCGAATACTTCTGCGGCAGCAGCCGTTGTTGTGCAAAATCATTGAACGGTACATCCAGGTGTTTGTATAACGGTGATGCACCGGTGATGTCTGTGAACAGCAGAGCAGCGGGTGGAAGCGGAGGCTGGTATGCTTCTGTAGCCTGCTCCTGGTCAAAACGGATCAGCATATCTGCCAAAACCGTTTTGTGCGATTCCTTTTTTCCATCGGGCCATATGACCACCACTGAGTCTGCCGTGGTGTAGTTACCCAATCCAAACAACAGCGTTTTATCGACCGAAGAAAGATAGCCTCGTACAGGAGCTTGTTCCTGCAGCTGCACCTTTCCGCCCAGGTACACATAAACCTTGCTGCCAAGCCCCTGCCTGTTCTGTCCGCTGCCTTCCAAAGAGACGCGCAGGAAATGAGGGTGAACTGCCTGGCCTTTTTGCACTGTATTGTTGAGCAGTACAAAAGCTTCCTGGTTGATGTTGCTGACCACCAGGTCCAGGTCGCCATCATCATCCAGATCCGCATAAGCTGCCCCGTTAGAAAGGGCCGGCCCTCCTATGCCTGCCTGATCCGAATGGTCCGTGAACGCACAATTGCGGTTGTTGGTATAGAGGTAATTGCGCAGCTCAACCGGTTCGATCTTTTTTAACCGATCATTGAGTGCTGCCCGCCTTTCTGCTTCGTTCGCAGAAGGAAAGAGCTCATTGGAATACTGGATAAAATCAGCATTGATATAATCGCGGCCGATGCCGTTGGTGATGTGCATGTCTTTCCAGCCGTCGTTGTTAAAATCTGCCACCAGTACGCTCCAGCTCCAATCTGTTTCAGAGATGCCGGCCAGCTGGCCTATTTCACTGAAAAAAGGCAGGAGGGTATCTCCGTGCTGCAGGTTGCCCTGGTTCAGCTGCAGCATGTTGCGGGTAAACTCTGGTTCGTAGCCGTAGGATCTTTCCAGCTGGTAGCGTTCATAGTTCATAAACGAAAAGCTGAGCTTCTTGCGGTCGTTGTATTCCGGCATCATGTCCAGGGTGGTTATATCCGGCAGCGCGTCGTTGTTGATGTCGGCTGCATCGGTACCCATGCTGGAATAGCTTTGGTGTTTCAGCGAGCGGGGACTGCAGTCGGTAAACGTCCCGTTGCGGTTGTTCAGCCAGAGCTCGTCGTTCGATAGAAAATCATTGGAGACGTAGATGTCGGGCCAGTTGTCTCCATTCAGGTCTGAGATGGCCAATCCCAGTCCGTACCCGTCTTCCCTGATACCGGCCTGGTTGCTTACATCTGTAAAATGGGGATGGCCCTTTCCGGCTGAATCGCCCTCATTTTTGTAAAGGTGGTCGTTGGCCGGTGATGTGCCGTGAAGGTCTTTGTAAACAATGCTGTTGGCGTTGTTGCCATTGAGCCGGTAATTCAGCAGGTACATATCAAGGTCGCCGTCCCGGTCATAATCAAAAAAGGCGGCCTGGGTGGAGTAGGCAGAGTCTGCTAGTCCGTATTCAGCAGCCTGCTCTTTAAAGGTAAGGTTGTGCTGGTTGATGAAGAGGAGGTTGGGGGCGCGGTGCTGCAGGTCTTTGCCAAACACACAAACATAAATATCATCCCATCCGTCCCCATCGATGTCCACTACGCTCACACCGGTTGCCCATACCTGGGTTGTTAATCCGGCCTGCTGCGTGATATCTTCGAAATGGTTGTTGCCCTTGTTGATATACAAGCGGCTGCTGGCCTGGTTGGCAGAAAAGAAAATGTCTTTGCGGCCATCGTTGTTAAAATCACCGATGCCAACGCCGCCGCCCATAAAAGAAAATTCGCTGATCAGCGATTGATCATGGGTGTTATCTGAAACCTCATTGATAAACCGGATGCCCGACTCAGCGGAAGGCAGCGGGGTAAAAAGAGTTTTTTTGTTTGTGCAGGCAAAAAGAAGAAATAGGGAGACAAAGATAAACAGACAGGCAAAGGGGAAAAATAGGCGGGGCATGATACGGTAAAAAAAGATAATTCAGGCAGAAAGTTAAAAAATATTTTATGCAATCCATTGCATAATTGAAAAATCTTCCGTAATTGCTGAAGCGATGAGCGGTCTCTTCCTGTTTTCCGCCATTTTGTAAAACCAAACTTGCTCAGTATGAAAAAAGCTACCCCTTTTCCCGGGCGCATCTTTCTTCCTGCGATGCTCCGGTATCCCAGGCACGTCATTTATTCCTTTCAAACACTGGTTTTATTTTTGTTGCTTCTTTCGGCACCTGCGTTGTTTGCACAACGGGGAGATATAACCGTAAAAGGAAAAATTACAGATGAAAATGGCGCCGGTCTTGGCGGGGCCACCGTATCTGTTAATGGCACCAACCGCAAAGCTGTTACCGGTGACGACGGCAGCTTTAGCATTTCAGCCCCTTCGAATGGCTCACTTTCGTTTACCCATGTGGGCTATGAAGCCCAGCAGGTAAGCATCAACAACCAGGAGTCTATCACCCTTTCCCTTACACCCACCAACACCAGTCTGACCCAGGTGCTGGTCGTTGGCTATGGAACCCAAAAGAGGGCTACCGTAACCGGTTCGGTTGCGTCCGTAAATGCCAAGACCATCTCCGAACTGCCTGTGCCCAGTGTAGCCCAGGCCCTGCAGGGCAGGGTGGCGGGCGTAAGCGTGGTGAACAATGGCAGTCCGGGTACGTCACCGATTGTAAGAATCCGGGGCATCAGCTCAATTTCTTTTGCATCAGATCCCCTGTATGTAATCGACGGTTTCCCCACCGGTAACCTGGCCAGTTTCGACAGCCGCGATATCGAATCTGTGGAAGTGTTGAAAGATGCCAGTGCCGCTGCCATCTATGGTTCGCGGGCGACAAACGGCGTGATCATCATCACCACTAAAAAAGGCAGAAGAGACAATGCCCTCAAAGTAACCTTTGATTCGTATGTGGGTGTGCAAAATGCCTGGAAGAAAATTGACCTGCTCAATACACAGCAATACCTGCAATACGAAAGAGCACTCAACGGAGCCGCCGGTATCGGACTTCCACCCAGGTTGCAGTCTGCCAGTTTTAACCTGCCGATCTATGATGGCGTCACCCAAACCTTTGCCCAAACAAATACCGACTGGCAGGATGCCTATTTCAAGCAAGGCCTGCTGACACAGCACAATATTGGCATCAGCGGCGGCAATGAAGTGTCCAGGTTTTACACCTCGGCCGGTTATTTCAAGCAGGATGGTATTGCGCAGGGCGTTAACTATGAGCGGGGCAACCTCCGCCTGAACTCCGAACACCGGATCAGCAAGGTCTTTACGTTTGGTGAGAACCTGTACTTGGCGTTTAGTGATCAGCGTTATGACAATACCGGCGGCAACCGCACCCGGTTGGTGAATGTGATCCGCAACCTGCCTTATCTGCCCGTATACGATCCCACTACCAACGGCGGCTTCCGCAATGCAGAGAACAGTGTAGACGGTGCAGACCCCACCAACCCGGTAGAAGATGCCCTGCTGCTGGGCAATGCCCACCGGAAAACCCTGAAGACACTGGGTACGGCTTATATACAGGTCAACTTTACACCCTGGCTTAATTTCAGGTCTGTGTTTGGCGTTGATTATACCAATACTGCGCAGCATCAGTTTTCGCCTATCTTCAGCGACAAGGGCCGCAGTGCAACGGTGGCTACCATCAACGATACCCGCACCAATTTTACTACGCTGCTGTTTACCCAGCAGCTTACGCTGGATAAAACCTTTGGTGATCATCACGTAAATGTGGTGGGTGTGTTTGAACGGCAGGGTACCAATGCTTACGGAGAGATCATGACCGGTAACCAGGCCACCAATGCCCGGCAAACCATGACGGGAGCTACCAATCCCACCATCTATTCCACGCGTACAGATAATCTCCTGATCTCCTATGTGGGCAGGCTCAACTATGAGTTCAGAGGAAAATATTTGTTGAGCGGGGCTATCCGCCGGGATGGTTTGTCTGTATGGGCACCCGGAAAGAAGTTTGCCAATTTCCCTTCGGGTTCCATTGGTTGGCGCGTTGACCAGGAAGAGTTTTTGAAAACTGTCACTTCTATTTCTGAATTGAAAATAAGGGGTGGTTATGGAGTAACCGGATTGAACGGAGCGGGCATCTTTCCTGCCCTGAGCAATTCTGCGCTGGCAAACGATTATCCCTGGCAGTCGGTGGTACAGGAGAATGGGGCTATTTATCCTTTTAACAATGCAGTGCCTTCTGCCGGCAATGCTTCTTATTATAATTCCCTGGCCAATGCAGACCTGGAATGGGAAAAAACCAACCAGCTCAACATCGGACTCGATCTTGGCTTGTTCAACAACAAGGTAACCTTCTCTGCCGACTATTACCAGCGCCAGACCGATAACCTGATCCTCAATGTGCCCACGCCTGCATCGTTTGGATTCAATGCAACCGGTGTGCTGGCCAATGTAGGTTCTATGCGCAACAATGGTTTTGATCTGCAATTGGGTTATAACCAAACGGGCGGACCATTTACCTGGAACCTGACCGGTAACTTTGGTATCATCCGCAATAAGGTGCTTCAGTTAAATACAGCCAATGCAGCCATTGAAGCCGGCGCCGACCAGGATTTTGGAAACGGGACTATTACAAGAACCGTTGCCGGTCAGCCGATTCAATCATTTTATGGTTACCTGGTTGCAGGCATATTCCAGACAGCGCAGGAAGTGGCTTCCAGCCCGGTGCAGATCGCAGGTAAGACGGCGGCAGGCGACCTGAAGTTCAAAGACATCAGCGGGCCCAATGGCAAGCCTGATGGGATCATCGATGCAAACGACCGCACGTTTATCGGCAATTACCTGCCTAAATTTTCTTATGCCCTGAACTACACGGCCCGGTATAAAAACCTGGATCTATCCGTGTTCTTCCAGGGCGTGCAGGGCAACAAGATCTTCAATGCAGCGCGGATCATCAGCGAAGGCATGGCCCGCTTATTCAATTCAGGTACGGCGGTTCTCAGGGCCTGGACACCCACCAATACAAATACCGACATTCCGCGCGCAATCAGCGGCGATCCCAATCAAAATCTCCGCGTGTCTGACCGCTGGATCGAAGACGGTTCTTACCTGCGGCTGAAAAACCTGATGGTGGGCTATAATGTTCCGGTTACCCGGCTGAAGGGCCTGGGTGGTGGTTTTGTAAGCAATGCCCGCATTTATGTGTCGTCGCAAAACCTGCTGACCTTTACCAAGTACAAAGGATGGGACCCTGAGATCGGCAGCAAGAACACCACGCTCACAAACGGCATTGATTATGGCCAGTACCCTGCGGCCGTTTCATTCCAGGTAGGGGTGCAGGTGGGCTTTTAACTTTACTACGATCACCATCTAAAATATAGCAAGATGAAATCTTCTTTTTTCAAACTATCCGCTGCAGGTTGCTTCATCGTCATCCTGGTGATGGCGTGCAAGCGTGATCTCGACAAAACCAATCCGAGCTATCCTACGCTGGAGAGCTATTTCAAAAACAGCACCGAGCTGCAAAAAGGGACCAATGCCGTGTATGCCATTTTTCATGGCGGCGCCCTGGTCGGAAGGGAGTGGTTTTTCCTCAATGACCTGCGCAGCGACGAAGTGGCAGCAGGCGGTGGACAGCTGGAAGTGCCCCGCAACCAGATCCTTATTGGTGCGACCACTGCGGACAATTCAGTGATGAACAATGTATGGAACGGGTTATATACAGTGATCCACCGCGCCAATACGGTCATTGTAAACGGGCCAACCGTTACCGACAATGCTGCCGCACGCGACAGGAGCGTGGCGGAAGCAAAGTTCTTAAGGGGCTGGGCCTATTACGAGCTGGTAAGCATGTGGGGACCTGTGCCGTTCTACACCAAGCCTGTTGCCAGCGCAACCGATTTTCAACCACGCACTGCTACTGACCAGATCTATACACAGATTATTACGGACCTGAAAGATGCAGCGGCTGTCCTGTTGCCGGCCTATACCGGCGCCGATCTGGGCCGCGTCACCAAGGGGGCTGCCAATGCGCTGCTTGGAAGGGTGTACATGCAAAAGGGTGATTATGCCAGTGCCAAAACGGCCTTGCTGGATGTGTACAATTCAGGCCAGTACGAGCTCAACTCCGTACCGTATACAAACAATTTCCTGGAAGAAACCGAGTTCAACAAGGAATCGATCTGGGAAGCCGTTTTTTCTGAAAACGTGACAAACAGTTTTAACTGGGGTTACCAGGGTGACCTGTCGGGTGGTTCTTCACAAGGTACGGTCCGCAACC
>JADCRZ010000086.1 GCA_015069695.1 Williamsia sp. | reverse complement strand
CCCGGATACAGCTACGATGCAGGTACTTACAGCCTCTCTGTTGTTTATACGGCTACTCAGCAATAACATTATCACACATCAACTCTACTAGAGATCTGGCCATCAATAGTAATCTATAAACTCAACAAAGCCCCCGGAGTAAACACTCCGGGGGCTTTGCTTTTTTTGTCTTGAACCACCAACAGCTGCAGAATCGCCCATCCTGTAAATCCTGGTTCAGACTACCAATACACTGTATACAACGCAACCAGAATACCCATGATCAAAATAGACAACGCGATAAATCCGCCTGAGACTTTGAACATGGAAGGGTCTACTTCGATGGCATCTTTTTCCGGTTTGGGCTGCAACAAGCTTACAACGATCATGATGGCGACGATGGCAAGAAAGGTGAAAGCCATGCGGTCCAGAAAGGGATAGGTAGGGAAATGGCCGTTGGTCCAGTCGGGAAGCTTTTTCAGGACGGTGGAAATAGGGATGGTAAGAACAGCGCCAGTCAGGGCTGCACTGGCCGTCGTGCGTTTCCAGAACATACCGAGCAGGAAGATGGCCAGTACGCCGGGAGAGAAAAAGCCGACGTATTCCTGGATAAACTGGTAAGCCTGGTCGAGGGAGCGCAGGGCCGGTGCTACCAGGGCCGCAATCAGCATGGCAACGATCACCACCCAGCGGCCTGTGCGGATCAATTTTTTTTCAGAAGCTTTCCGATTGAAGAATTTATGGTAGATGTCCATGCAATAGATAGTGGAAATGCTGTTGGCCTTGCCCGCCAGCGATGCTACGATGGCGGCTGTGAGCGCGGCAAAAGCAACGCCTTTAAGGCCTGCAGGCAGCAGGTTCATCAGGGTGGGATAAGCATGATCGGGCTTTACCACGCCGCCGTCCTGCATTTGCGCGGCAAACATGCCCTTGCTGTGCAGCACGTACATAATGATGCCCGGCAATACGGCAATCACCGGTACGATCAGTTTCAGAAAGGCGGCAAAGAGAATGCCTGTGCGGGCCGTCTTTAAATTGGCGCCCAGTGCCCGCTGCACGATATATTGATTACACCCCCAGTAAGCCAGGTTGTTCACCAGCATGCCCCCTACCAGCACCGATACACCCGGCAGCTCCATATAATGCGGACTCTCTTTGCCAAAGATCATATGAAAATGTTCCGGCGCCTGCCTGCGCAGCACCGACAAGCCTTTCAGGATGTCTCCGCCATAACCAAACTTTTCCGATAACAGCTGACAGGCCAGGTAGGTGGTTACCAGTCCGCCGATCACCAGCACCAGCACCTGGATCACATCGGTGTACCCGATCACCTTCATGCCGCCCAGGGTAACAATGATCGAGAAAACAGACAAGCCCACAATGCACCACTCAAAGCTGATCCCTGAAATGGCCGATACCGCCAGCGCACCCAGGTAAATGATGGAGGTCAGGTTTACAAACACATACACCAGCAGCCATATCACAGCCATGATCATGCTCACCGTTGTATTGTACCGCTGCGACAAAAACTGCGGCATGGTGTAAATCCTGTTCTTCAGGTAAACAGGTATAAAAAAGATGGCGACAATGATCAGTGTAGCGGCCGACAGCCATTCGTAGGACGAAATGGCGAGTCCGATCGCAAAGCCCGAGCCCGACATGCCGATAAAATGTTCGGCAGATATATTCGAGGCAATGAGCGAAGCACCGATAGCCCACCAGGTAAGCGAACCTTCCGCCAGGAAAAAATCTTTGGAATCCGTTTCTACAGCCCTTTTGCGGCGGTATACGTAGTAGCCATAAGAAGCTACGATGACAAAGTAAAACAGAAAGACAATGTAATCGGCTGTTTGTAATGTATTCATGCTGCAAGCGGCGCGGTTGAGATATACGGGTTTGTGTAATGGATAAACTAGCGGCTAAAATAAGGGTATTTTTTTACGTATTTTCGTTTTGTGAGCATTGAACAAGCACTTGGCGCCATACTGCCCCCTTCGCGTATCAGAACCCGGTACATTGATCTGGTCTCTTTTGCTTCAGACGCAGGCTTCTATCACCTGGTACCCAAAGCAGTGGTGCAGGTGATAAGCGAAGAAGAGGTGATCGCCCTGTTCCATTTTTCCCATCTCCACAAAATCCCCCTGGTATTCCGCACAGGAGGTACCAGTTTGTCCGGGCAATCCATCACAGACGGCATCCTGGTCGATTTGAGCCAGTACTGGAACAGGATCAGGGTAGAAGAAGAGGGCAATGCCGTGCGCGTGCAGCCGGGCATTACGGGGGCGATGGTAAATGCCTACCTGAAAAGATGGAGGCGCAAGATTGGTCCCGACCCCAGCAGCATCAATTCAGCCATGATCGGCGGCATCGTGTCCAACAACTCTAGTGGGATGTGCTGCGGCGTGATCCTGAACTCTTATCATACGGTGAGGCATATACGTTTTGTATTGCCGGACGGGAAAACATACAGCACCGAAAACCAGCAGGACTACCAGCGTTTCGGAGAGGAGTGCAGGGAACTCTGCCTTACAATTGAGGAACTCCGGGAGCTGATCCGGCAGGATGAGGCATTGTACAGCAAGATCAGAAAGAAATATCAAACCAAAAATACGGTTGGCTATTCGCTGAATGCATTTATTGACCATGACCATCCGCTCGATATACTGGCCCACCTGTTGATCGGGGCGGAAGGCACCCTGGCTTTTATTGCCGAAGTGGTGATGGATACCGTGCCTGATTATGCATTCAAATCAACGGCCTTGCTTTATTTCCCGGGTATCTATGCAGCCTGCCAGGCCATCGTTCCGCTTACAAGGGCAGGTGCCCTGATGGTAGAGCTGATGGACCGCGCCTCGCTGCGTTCGGTGGAAGCCATGCCCGGTATGCCTGCCATTGTAAAGACCCTGCCCGAAGAGGCCGCCGCGCTGCTGGTCGAATTTCAGGAAAACAGCCTGGCCGAACTGGAAGAAAGAGTCAACCGGTTTTTGGCTGCGGCAGATAAACTGGAACTATACAATGCACCGGTTTTTACCAACGATCCGGCAGAGCAGGCTTTTCTCTGGAAAGTCAGAAAAGGACTTTTTCCGGCAGTGGGCGCCGTAAGGGCCAGCGGCACCACGGTGATCCTGGAAGATATTGCCTTTCCGGTGGAACAACTGGGTGATGCCATTACAGACCTGCAGGCGCTTTTTAAAAAATGGGATTACCACAATGCCATCATCTTTGGCCATGCAAAGGATGGCAACCTGCATTTTGTCGTTACCCAATCCTTCAATTCGCCCGAAGAGATCAACCGGTACGACCGGTTTCTGCGCGAAGTGGTGGCACTGGTAACAGAGAAATATGATGGCACGCTCAAGGCCGAACACGGCACAGGCCGCAACATGGCTCCGTTTGTGGAAACAGAATGGGGCGGCGATGCGTATGCTATCATGAAAAGATTAAAACAAGCCGTTGATCCGCAACACCTGCTCAACCCGGGCGTGATCATCAACCCCGATAGGGAGGCCCATATCAGGGATTTAAAAGAGCTGCCTTCTGTGGAAGAAGAGGTAGACCGCTGCATTGAATGCGGCTATTGCGAGCACAAATGTCCCAGCCGCGATCTCACGACCACCCCCAGACGAAGAATTGTGATCAGGCGGGCTTTAAAAAAGCTGGAACAAACAGGCGACAGGGCCAACTACCAGCTGCTGCTGGATCAATATCAGTACGACGGACTGGAAACCTGCGCGGTAGACGGCCTTTGCGCTACTGCCTGTCCGGTTGACATCAACACCGGCGACCTGATCAAACGACTGCGCCGGGAAAACCACTCCCCTGCTGCAAACAAGGCTGCCCTGTGGATCGCGCAAAACTTTTCTACTGTTGAAGGACTGGTGCGAACTGCTTTAAAGTCGGGGCACTTCATGAACCGGCTCCTGGGCAAGCGTACGATGCCCTTTCTAACGGGCGCCGCAAAAAAGTTTGTCTCAGCCATGCCGCGCTGGTCGGCCCAGCTGGGCCAGCCGCCCGCTCTTTCTGTTCTGCGGAAAGCGGGGCAGCAGCCGGGCGGTATTGTTTATTTTCCTGCCTGCATTACCCGGATGATGGGTGGATATGCCGGCAAAGAAAAAAACGGCATGGAAACTTTCCTGAGCATCTGTCATAAAGCCCGCATTGCCGTGCAGGTGCTTGATGAAGTGAAAGGAAGTTGCTGCAGCCAGATCTTTTCTTCCAAAGGATTTGCAGATGCTTACCGGTTTACTGCCAACCAGATCACAGAACGCATGTGGAGGAGCAGCCGGCAAGGACAGCTGCCTGTTGTGATTGATGTCAGCTCCTGCGCTTACACCCTGCACCATATGCGTCCGGTGCTCACAGATGAAAACAGGAAAAAGTTTGACGGGTTAACAGTCCTGGACAGTGTAGATTTCCTGCACGACCTGGTGCTGCCCCGTGCAACGGTCAAACAAAAAAAAGGGAATGTAGTCCTGCACCCGGTGTGTTCGCTGGAGAAGATGAAGACAGAAGCCAAGTTTGTGCAGGTAGCCCGCCATTTTGCAGCCAGCGTTGCGGTTCCCCGTTATGCAGGCTGCTGCGGCATGGCCGGTGATCGCGGTTTCTTATTCCCCGAGCTCACCGCCGCTGCTACCCGCCCGGAAGCCGCTGAAGTAAAGGCAGCCAATTACGACGGCTACTACTCTTCCACCAAAACCTGCGAGATGGCCATGTCGGAAGCCGTGCAGAAAAATTATGAATCCATCCTCTATTTAGTTGATGAGGGATTGGGGGAATGATGCATGGTATTGTATGTTCCGGCGAGAACATTCTGTTGGTAGTAACCAGTGCTGTGATCCCAGGCTCCCTGTTCACCGTGTTCCTATCGTACCATCTCGCAGGTAGAAACCAGCTTCGCTGTGTTCCATCGGAACATGGAATCCCATGCCGTTCAGTTCAAAATGGCATTATACTACTGCCGATAAAACCCGTATGGCAGCCTATTGAAAACCGGCTATTAGCAGAATCAGACTTGCTCTATGCTGCGCTACTTCTTCTCCCCTATCTCCTTTGTGATAGCCGCTACTTCTTTGAGCAGCAGGGGAAAAGCAGGTGTGGCCATGCCGCCGTGGTCGAAGCCCTGGAGTTCGTAGAGGCGGGTGCGGGTATGGCCGGCCAGTTTCATCATGCGCAGGAGATAGGCGTTTTCTTCATAACGGCCCAGCAGTTCGAGTTCACGGTCACCGGTAATGAGCAGGGTGGGCGGCGCATCGGGGCGCACATGGTATAGAGGAGCGTACTCATCGATTATTGGCTGCGTGTTCTTGATACCTCTTTCTTCGCGGATGGTATAATGCGTGATGGCCTGTCCGCTGAAGGGGATCAGGCCGGCAACGCTGTTGGCATCGATCCCGTATTTGGCGAGGTATTTTTTATCGAGTGTGATCATCATGTCCAGGTAACCGCCGGCTGAATGACCGGAAAGAAAAATAAGCCGGGTGCTGCCACCGTAATCAGCCATGTGCCGGAACACCCAGGCTACCGCTGCTGCCGCATCTTCAATATACGTGGGGGCTTTTACCTTGGGAGAGAAGCGGTAGCCTACGCCTACAATGGCGTATCCCTTTTCCATCAGGGCCTTCGGCAATTCCTTGCTGCCACCGGTGAGGCCGCCGCCATGAAACCAGACAATCGTGGCAAACCCTTTGGCGCCCTTGGGATAGTACAGGTCCAGCATACACTGCGAATCCCTGTAGGCATCCCTTCCTGCAGCTGAATCAGCATAATAGCGTATGTTCTTCTCCGTAACATACTGCTGCTGGGCCTGTACGCGGGAAACTGTAGTGAACAGCAAAAGAAAAAAGAAGATTCTCATAGGGGCAAATTACCACAATTAAGGTTCCTTGTTCAGAAAGGTTATTGTTTTTGAAAAACAACCGTCAGGTCTCCTGTGTTGAGCGTGATCTTATACGTACCGGCTTCGGTGCTGGCCAGCTTCCATTTTACATCCGGGTTACCACCCGGACTCAGCTGTGCTTTGTTGTTGGAAACCGATTGGCTGGCTGTAGCAGCAGCAAACGTATCAGAGCTGAAGTTGAGGGCGGTAGGGAATTTTATTTCTCCGGCTGCCAGCGGGCCTGTCCAGGTAAACACCTTTGTATTGTCGGCGCTTTTTGTCATGGGCAGGGCATTGGCGATGGTCCAGCCGGCGGTGGTGGCATCACCGATCAGGTACACTTTATCGTATGTGAGCGCAATAGGCTTGCCGGCCTTGAGCTCTTTGCTGCAGGAAGAAAGCAGGAACAAAGAGGCAGTAAAAAGAAAGCAGATCAGGGCTGCACCTCTTTTTGCGGGTGAAGCAAGAGAGAAAATAAGTTTCATACAATAGCTTTTTATGTTTTAATGATCCGGAAGGCTCATTTTACTGATGCCTTCCGGAGATATAAAAGGATGGGTTAGTATCCCGGGTTTTGTTTGAGCGCGGGTGTCAGGTTCGTGATACTCTGGCCAATGGGATAAATCTGGGTATGGTTGTCCGCATCGGGCTGCTTGTCCCACCAGGTACCGCTGTTGAACACGCCCCAGCGGATCAGGTCCGTGCGCCGGCGGCCTTCAACCAAAAATTCCCGCATCCATTCATCCAGCATTTCCTGGTCGGTGAGCTGGCTTCCGTTTGGATTGTACAAACTGGGTGAACCAGCGGGATAATTGCGTTGGCGTACGGCATTCAGCAGGACAGCCGCAGCGGCCTTATCGCCTGCCCGGTATTTGCATTCTGCCAGCATGTAATAAACCTCGGCATACCTGATCTCTGCATAAGCCGATGTGATTTTATTGGGATCGTCAGAAGGATACAAGGGATATTTTACCGGCCAGATACCGGAATTGTCATCCGCATGGTTCATGTTCGACTCTTTATCGGCCAGCACTTGGCCGGGCGGTGTTGCCCTGAACCAACCTACCTGGTCGCGGGCAAAGATGGTATAGCCCCTGTTGCTTTTTACAAGATTATTGGGATTGGTGTAATACGGCAGGTAGCCGAATAAAAACATACCTTCCCGTTTGCTTCCGCCTAAGTTTTTATATTTTTTCAGGCGTACATCGTCGGCATACTTTTGAAACTTTATGAATGGCTTGCCCATGGTGAAGGTATATTCCGCACTGTCCACATTCCTTCCGGGCTGCAGGGCATAGCGTGTGTTCATACCACCAAAATCTGTAAAGCCAAAAAAGTTTTGTGCCTGGTGCGGCGCCATCCAGAAATACATATCGCCTGTATACTGCCAGTGCGTGAGGGAAAAAGAACTGGGGAAGCCAAAGATCAGCTCCGGCGATTGGAAGTTGTTGTAGTCGAAAGGCGCATCCCACCTGCTTTCCAGGGCATAGGTGCCGTATTTTCCATTGATCAGATCCTGGCAGATGGTGGCACAGTCGGCAAATTTATCCTGGCCTATGTACACTTTTGCGTTCAGGTACAAGCGGGCCAGCAGGGTAGCGGCACCGCCTTTGGTCCAGCGGCCCAGCCCATTGATTGCATTGGCACCGGTGCCCAACGATTGGCGGGTGGGCAATCCGGGAATGGCATCCAGCAATTCTTTTTCAATAAAGCTGAAGATCTCTTGGGGCGTTGATTGCGGAGGCATCTGCCCTTCCCCTTTTACGGCGGTTACAAGCGGGATATTGCGGTAAAGGTCAAACGCGCGCAGATTGAACCAGGCGCGCAGCGTTTTTATTTCTGCCACAAAATCGGCCTTTTCTGCTTCCGTCATACTGAATTTGGCAGGATCGATTGCCTGGATATCTTGCAGGGAATTGGTGGCCAGGCTGATGCCTTGAAAAAGGGCTGTCCAGATACCACTCGTATAGCCGTCCTGGATGGTCCAGGTATGGTAATGCGCACGCTGGTAGATGCCACCATCAAACCAGTCGCCTTCCCGGTTGGGCGTCATCAGTTCATCCGTAGGCAGTTCCTGCGCATAGAAAGCGCCGTTACCCTGGATCGACCAGTAACCATGTTCAAACGCGCGTAAAAAGTCGCGGACCACATCATCCCTTGTCTGCAAAAAAGTAGCGGACGTAATGCGGTCGTAAGTTGTTTCGTTCAGTTTGGTACAACCGGCGAAAAGCAACAAAATGCAAAGGGCTGCCGTGCCGTACCTGTATAGGTTGAATCGTTTCATATGTCTATTTTTTCTTGTTAAAATCTGAATTGCAAACCGACCAGTACCTGCAGGGAAGAAGGATAATACGACCGTGTGCCGTTTCCATCATTATCCGTGCTGATGCCTGGCCTTAATCCGTTTATCTGGACAGATTCAGGATCGCCGGCGGTCCATTTTGTGAACGTGTACAAGTTTCTTCCTGTAACATAAAATCTGCCGGAGTTGATGTACTTGACAGGTGTTTTAAAGTTATACCCCAATGTTACGTTGTCAATCTTTACATAATCTCCCTTTTCCAGGAAGTAATCAGAGAGGCTTGAATAGGTTGCTGCATTGGTCAGTGCCGCATATTTATGATCGCCGTAAGCTGTTGTAAGTACGTTGGCATTTGACTGCGTTACCGGAGTACCTGCATAAAAGGCAAGGATATTAAACATATCATACCCGAACGCTCCTCTCAGAAAGATATTTAAATCAAAGTTTTTGTAACTGAACGAATGGCCCATGCTGGCCGTGAACTGGGGCAGGCCGTTGCCCACGTATTGTTTGTCGGCAGCCGTGGCGCTGTTGCCGGGTATTACCTTGCCTGTTCTGTCGTATACCAGCAATCTTCCTGTTACATCATACCCTGCCGAGCGGAGCATGTAAAAGCTGCCGATGCGGCGTCCTTCTTCCAGCCTTTGCGCCGTACCGGGTGAGCCGGGCGAAGGCATGCCCACGATGTCTGCAAATTTTTGTCCCTGGTACAGGTCGTTTGAAAAAGACACAAATTTGTTATCATTGGTAGCACCTGCAAAAGAGATGTTGTAGCTGAAATTCCGTTGGTTGATGATACCGGCATTCAGCTGGATCTCAAATCCCGAATTTTTCATGGTACCTACATTCACAAAGGTGGTAGGTTGTACGTTGGGCGGAACAGGTACATTGTATGAGCCAAGCAGGTCTTTGTTTCTGCGGATGTAATAGTTCAGGCTACCGTTTATCTTGTTATTGAACAGGTCAAAATCAAGGCCGGCATTGAAATTTTGCGCTTTCTCCCATCTCAGATCGTAGTTGGTATTCTGGCTGGGGCCCCATACCTGGTAAGAGGTGCCGTTGTACAGGTAATATCCATAACCTGAATAGGTATCCAGGGAAAGGTAGTTACCAAAATCCTGGTTACCGGTTTCGCCGTAATCGGCCCGGAATTTCAGGTTGTTCAACCAGGGAAGTACCGGAAAGAATTTTTCATTGCTGATGGCCCATCCTACCGAAGCGGCCGGGAAATTACCCCATTTGTTGTTGAACCCGAATTTGGAAGAACCCTCGCGGCGCAGACTGGCAGAAAGAAAATACCGCTTTGCATAATCATAGTTGAGGCGGCCAAAAAACGCGATCAGCTTGGAATCGTTTTTATAAGAACCGGTACCGTTTTGTCCGACCAGCAGGTTATACGCGCCGGTGCCGATGTTATTATACGTGAGCACGTCTGATGGCAAGCCCTGGTTGGAAGCGCTGAGGCCTGAGCTGTTGAAATAATAGTAAGAATAGCCGCCCAGCAGCTTGAACACATGCTCTTTCCAGTCGAGCGAGTAGTTGCCGATCCATTCAAAACTTTTCTGGTCGTTCTTATCGTAGTTTCTGCCGGCTGTATTTCTGCCCCCGTTTGAGTTGATCAAACTGGTGTTGGTGGAAGGGGTGAAGTTAAACCCAAAGAAGTCCTGGTTCTGCTCCCCCAAGGTTACCTGGGTATAGAGGTTTCTCAGGATATTGAGCTTGAAGGAAGCGCTCCAGTCGAGATACTTTCCTTCGGTTCCGCTCAGGATCGTTTTCAATTCTTCTACCGGATTGTAGCTTCCGGAAAAACCTGTGCGGATGTTGTAATAACGGAGCGGGTTCAGCGTATCCTGAACCGGAATGGTTGGGTTCAGGGTGATGCCCTGGCTGAAAGCGCCCCTGCTTGAATTGTTTGATTTCAACATCCTGGGCGCGATGGTTACGGTTGCTGTATACAGGTTATTCGCCGATGTATGGTTCAGGTTCAACCTGGCCCCGTATTCTTCTTTTGCTGACCGGAGCTCAAGCCCCTGGGCGTTGCGGTAATCCATCGAGATCATGTAATTGGTCTTTGCGTTGCCGCCGGAGAACTGGGCCGTTTGCTTGTGGGAAAGCGCAAAATCCCGGCCAACAGCCTTGAACCAGTTTGTGTTTCCCTTGTAATCAACACCCCTGTTGTGCGCCAGGAATTCTTCCCGGGAAAGCACTTTGATCTGGTTGGTGGGCATATCAAACGTAACATATCCGTCGTACAGCGCCTGTGTCTGGCTTGTACCTCTTTTTGTTGTGATCAGGATCACGCCATTGCTTCCCCTGGTTCCATAGATCGCCGAGGCAGCGCCACCCTTAAGTACATCGATCGATTCAATGTCGTTCTGGTTCAGGTTGTCGATGTTTCCACCGGGTATGCCATTGATCACATAAAGCGGCCCCAGACCTGCACTGCGCGACGACACGCCCCTGAGCTGGATGCTGGGGGATGAATTGGGATCGGCCGCGCCGGTGTTGGTGATGGTAAGTCCGGCCACCTTGCCCTGCAGCGACATCAGGGCGCCGTTGCCGCCAACCGGCAGCAAATCTTTGCCGGAGATATGGGTAACGGCACTGGACACCTCCCGTTTATCGAGGGTTCCGTAACCGACTGCCACCACGGTTACCGCACCTAATGAAGAATTGGATCCGCGTAAAGAAACATTCACCGGGCCGGTGCTTATAGCTACTTCCTGCGTTTCGAAACCTACTGCGCTGATGATAAGGGTAGAAGCATTGGCAGGCACTTGCAGGGAAAAGTTGCCCTCCATCGTGGTCTGCACGCCTCTTCTGGCGCCTTTGATAATGACAGATGCATTGATGACAGGCGCGCCTGCCGAATCTGTTACCTTGCCGGTAACTTGTTTGTCTTGCGAAAAAGCTACTCCGCCAAGAAGCAGCAAGGGCAAGAGGAGTAAGAACAACCGTTTGGTTCTCATAATGTTGATCATTGTATTGTAAATAAAAAATTTGCTGGTGGGTTCAGGAGAAGAAAAGGCAAAGCCCGGAACAGGCAGGGAGAACAACAGATAAATCGGTGCGGCAACTGACGGTTTTCTCATATGGTTCCAAACTTGGAATGGGCTCAAAAACAATCGTCTTCAGCGAAGCAACCGGATACATACAAGCGTAAATACGGAGATAACTGCAAGCAGCCAGTTGGTAAGAAGACGGGATAATATTACAGCTCTATTTGCTGTTTTCCAAAAAATGACTGCCGGTATAAAACACCGGTGCCGTGCCCGCGATCTGTATTGCTACCCGGATCGCTTGCACGGCACCTTTCGTGACGTTGCTGAAAAATTATAAAGCTTGAACCATGAACCGTTTTGATTATTTCCAAGGGCAAGGAATTGCACCGCTTCCTTTTCTGCTGCCTCTTAAGATAATTGATACTTCGAACGTGCTGGGCTTTTTAGCAGCCTGGGCCAGTTTTGAAACCGTTACATCGTAGCTGAAACCAAACTGCAGATCTTTGTAAGACAAGCCGATGTAAGGGATCACTGCATTTTTTGACCAGTACCACATACCTGCATTTACCATGGTTCCTTCTTCCTCTTCATCCAGGTGGTAACCCAGTGAACCGCCGACAGAGAAGTAGTTGGCGCGGGCCTGGTTCTGGTAGATCGCGTTTGTGTTCAGCACTACTTTGTCATTTAAGATGGTTTCGAAATTTGCATGAACTACTTTTCTTACAGCCAGGAACTGGTTTTCATCCTGCATAAAGCTTTGTTTGGGTTTGTTCAGGTGGTAAGCAGCCACACCAAAATCAAAGTTGCAGGTTTCGCTGGTTGCGCTGTATACCATGCCGGCATTCAGTGATGTGTAAGGTTTCATGTTGCTCAGCGCTGTTTCGCCGGAAGGCAGGTTGGTGTCAAAACCGGAACCGGTGAATTGTTCCTGGAAATCTACTTTGCTGAAGTCGATCGATCTGTGAGCGTAAGTAGCACCAAACCCCATAGAGAGTTTGTGAACGATGGTGTATTGGTCTTCCATCAGTTTCAGGTTGTAAGAGAAGTTAAGGGAAGCATAGCTGCTCTTCTGGATACCACCCATTGTTTTGTCGTACATCAGCATGCCGCCAATACCGAGGTAGTTGCTGTTCTCAGGAATGCCATCATATTTTTTCTGCACCTTGGTATCATAAGAAACAGTACCGGTTGTGTAGGGGCTGGCAGGTCCGATCCACTGGTCGCGGATGTTAGAGATGATGCGCCAGTCTGAATTGATGTTGGCAGTCAGGGCCGGGTTCACGTTCAGGGGAGAAGAAAAGAACTGGGCGAAGCTCGGATCCTGTGCGAAGGAAGCGGTCGCGCTCAGCAGGGAAACGATGATGGCGATGGTGGTGTAAATCTTTTTCATGGTTCAGCTTTATAAGTATCAGAATTTTTTGTTGTCAATTTTGATACGATATAGCCAATCCAGATGCCAATCATCTAATGTAATAATCACCAATCTTTTAGGAGATTGGCACGTCTTTACAATTTTCCCATTTCAAGACGGTTTTCCAAAAAAGAGGATTTGTCCGGTGGCGGGGCTGTTTGGCTTATCTCACCAGGATCGAATTGCCTGTCATATTGAAGTGGCGGTCGTCTTCGCCGATGGCGTCGAGCATCCAGGTGTAAACATCGGCTACCTGGGGTTTGCCGTTGAAGATACCATCCCAGCCTTTGCCGATTTCGCTGGTTTCAAAAACCAGTTGTCCCCAGCGGTTGAAGATCCGGAAGTAGTTCAGCTTTCTGATATGAACGGTCAAGGGGAAGAGCCGGTCGTTGTGTCCATCATTGTTGGGCGTCCATGCTTTGGGCACAAAGATGTCTGAGCGGATATCGTTGCTGGATGTCGTCTGTACTTTGACCGGTATAGTATCTACCGTTATACATCCGGCGCCATAGGTTGCCTTTACGGTATACTCCATGTCTTTATTGTACTTGAACTGGGGCGAGCTTTCTGTAGTGGTGTTCAGTCCGGCTGCGGGCTCCCATGTATAGCTTGTATTGCTGCTGAAATAACGTGCCTGCAGTTGGACCGGAATATCGGCCACGGCAGTTACAGTTGGGCGGCGCAGGCCCTGCATCGGACTTGTAATGCTCACCTTTACCGGAATTGTTTGGGTGATGGAACACTGCGTTTGTGCGGTAGCCCGGATAAAGTAGGTACCGCTGGCAGCAACAGCTTTCGGATTGGCCACAGCTGTGGTGGCGGCAGCATCTTTCCAGTAGGTGTAGGTCCAGGTACCGCTGCTGCCGGTGGTGACGGCCGCAGCCGTGAGGTCAACTGTTGTGGGTGCACACACAGGAGCCGGTGCTGTAATAACCAGTTTGGGTGCCGGGTTTACCGTAACTGTAACCGGCTTGATAGTAGTACAGCCACCCGGTCCCGTTGCGGAGATATAGTAAGTACCGCTTGCAGCAAGCTTATCCGGGTTGACCAACGGTGCATTGCCTGCAGCGTTCGTCCAGTATTTATAGACCAGTCCGCTGTCGCTTCCAACTGTTATGGCCGGTAATGTCAGATCGACCACAGCCGGTGCGCAGACAACAGACGGGTTGCTGACCACCAGTTTGGGCCATCCTTGCAGCGTGAGCCGGGTAATAATGGTTTTATCGCAGCCGGTTGTGCTGGATAGCGTTGATGTATATACGCCGCTTGCAGTTACGGTAGTGCCATTGGGCAGGGTATACGATGCAGCACAGATGGTGATGTTCTCGGTAACGGTGCCGGATGTATCCATTTTCAGGATCAACGTCACAACAGAGTCACATCCCCCGGTCGTCTTCAGCGTATCAATATAAGTACCGGCCGTGTTGTAAATGCCCCGGTTCCATTTATAGGGTTGCTGGTTCTGGCAAATGATTGCCGTTGTAGAACTGTATACGACCGGACTTACCCCCAGCGTCAGGGTTACGATAGAATCGCAGCCTTCGGTGCTGGTGAGGGTATCCTTGTAGGTGCCTGCTGCGGTGATCCTCCGGCTGTTCCAGCTAAAAGGCAGCTGGCTTGTGCAAACTGTTCTGTTGACCGTGCTGGTTACTACAGGCTTGATGGTGAGCTCGAGTGTAACGATAGAATCACAACCGCCTGCACTGGTCAGGGTATCGCTGTATGTTCCTTCCCTGTTGTATGATTTGTTGCGCCACTTGTATGGAAGCTCTTTTGAGCAGATCGCCAGGCGTACAGTGCTGGTTTGCACCGCGGTGATATCCAGGTTCAGCGTTGCGATAGAATCGCAGCCTGCCGCTGTACGCAGGGTATCGCTGTACACGCCTGCCTTTGCAATGCGCTTTCCGTTCCAGCTGTATGGTAATTGGCTGGCGCAGATGGTTACCCTGCTCGTGCTTGTTGCGGCTGGTTGCAGTTGCAGCACCAGGGTGGCAATGGAATCGCAACCGGTAGCACTGCGCAGGGTATCGTTGTATATACCCGCGGCCGGATAGCTTCTGCCGTTCCATTGGTAAGGCAGTGCGTTGCTGCACACAGCAACAAGGGTTGAACTGGTTGCAACCGGATTAACACTGAGAATGAGCGTAGCAATAGAATCGTATCCGGATACAGTACGCAGGGAATCGGTATAGGTTCCAGGTGCTGAGTATGGTTTGCCGTTCCAGGTGTAAGGCAGCTGGTTCGGACAAACAACGATGTTGGTCGTGCTCACGGATGGAGAGATTACAGACAGGATCGTTGTTACAATAGAGTCGCAACCCGTCGCACTGAGCAGGGTATCCCGGTAGGTACCGGCCTGCAGGAAGACCCTTCCGTTCTGGTTATAAGGCACTTTGTTGACGGATATGTTGATGGTGATGGTTGTGAACACTGCTGGTTTGACGGTCAGTTCAAGAACAGCCAGGGAATCGCAACCGGCTGCGCCGATGAGCGTATCCGTGTAAACGCCTGATGTGGTCAGTGGACGGCCGTTCCAGCGGTAAGGCAGCTGGCCTGAACAGATGCTGATGCTGGCGTTGCTTATAGCTACGGGGTTTACGCGCAGGTCAAGTACCGCAATGGAATCGCAGCCGGCCTGGCTGGTCAGGGTGTCTCTGTATACGCCGGCAGCTGTGAACAGCTTGCCATGCCAGCTGTAAGGCAGGCGGTTGGTACAGATAGTTGCGTTTGTTGTGCTGGTTACGGCCTGGGTTACCTGCAATATAAGGAGGGTAACAGAGTCACAGCCTGCTACACTCTGCAGTGTATCGGTGTAAGTGCCTGATGCTGTATACACCTGTCCGTTCCAGCTATATGGCAGTTGACTGCTGCAGATGGTTACAGCAGTGGTGCTTACTGCTACTGGATTGACCTGCAGTACCAGGGTAGCCACAGAGTCACAGCCTGCAGCACTCTTCAAGGTGTCAGTGTACGTGCCTGCCTCTGTGTACTGCTTACCGTTCCAGCTGTATGGCAGCTCATTAGAGCAGCGCGTGATGGTGGCAGAACTGGTAAGAACCTGGTTGATGGTGAGCTCCAGTGTAGCAATGGAATCACAGCCTGCAGCAGCCTTCAGGGTGTCAGTGTATGTTCCTGCAAGCAAGTACGTATGACCGTTCCAGGAATAAGGCAGTTGATTGTTGCAGATCTGTACCTGGCTTACACTTCTGAGTACGGGTTCTACTGACAAGATCAGGGTTGCTACCGAATCGCATCCAGCAGTGCTTCTCAGAGTATCATT
>JADCRZ010000085.1 GCA_015069695.1 Williamsia sp. | reverse complement strand
CGGCTACTTCGTTATTTGGGAAGACGGCCGCACCACCGGCAACCTAAGCGATATCTACGCCCAGAAATACGACAAGAACGGCGTGGCGCTGTGGGCAAAAGACGGTATTGCCGTAGTCGCCACTACCAATAACGAAGTGTTTGCGCCCTCCTCTTTTTATGGTACCGATACCCGTTATAAAAGCCATGCCTGCACCGACAGCGCCGGTGGCTTCTTCGTAGCGTGGGACAATCCTGACAACGGCAACAGCGATGTGCGCCTTCAGCATATACTGCCCGATGGCTCCCGCCGCTTTGACGATGCCGGTTATGTGCTCATCAATCGCACCGGCCAGAACGACCCGATCAATTACCAGGAGGCGCAGCTTATTGCCGATGGCAGGAAGGGCTTCTTCATTTCTTATATCAGAGGCAACCGCTCCGGCGGCTACCGGGATTTATTCGTGCGAAATTACAAAGAAGAAAACGGCGCCCTGCGCTACAACGGCGGCGGGCAGATGGATGTATACGGCGAAATACAGCTGGTGCCCACGCAGTGCGGAAACAGGGGCGATCTTGTATACCCTGATGTCAACCCCAAGGACTATCACATATACCCCGACGGGCAGGGTGGCTGCAATGTTGCGTTTGCCTATTACCTCACCAGCATTGTTACCACAAGCACCAACGGGTTGGTGGGCTTTAACCGCCTGTGCCGGGTAAAGAAGGAATCGCACGTTACTACACGCCGCACTGCCAACCTCCCCTCTGTTCCTGATCCCAGTGCACCGCCTTACAACGAGCAGTCTTTCATTTATAAGAAAGACACCGTGCTGCAACTGTATAATCTTTCCTATAGCACCTTCCAAACCTCCTGTACCATTGGCAATACCGGTGTTATCGTAAATACCAATTATGTGATTGCCGATCACGGGCAGGGCTTTTTGCAGGCATCTGACGGCACCCGCGAGGCGGAGTTTGCCAAAGGAGCTATTGCCACGGTAGACGGGGCTTCCGACATCAATGCAAACATCATTGCCGCCTCGGTAAAAGCCACTCGTACCGGTAGCGACTTCTGGTACAAGCGGGTACTTGTGCTTCCGCAGGAGATATACGACAGCGTTCCCTACGAGCTAAGCTCCGATACAGAATACATTGGCAGCGGGTACCGGCTCACCCCCATTGACCCGCTTACTAAAATCAATGAAGGATACGATACCCTGCTGGGCTCTGCCTCCTACCAGGATTACGACTTTGCCCTTGCCGCTTCTAACAACCGCATTTTCGCCGCCGGCAAAATATGGGGACCGACTTCTGCCTACGACCCGATCCTGATAAACATGGCGCAGATGCAAGTAGATCGCATTACGCGCGATTCGGTTGCTGTGCATTGGCAAACGCCTAAGGGCGGCACTACCATTGGCAAGGAAGTCTTTACCTCTCCCGGCGCTTATTACGGCAATCCGTTTATTGCTACCGATCAGCGTGGTAATGCTTTGTTCAGCATTATAAACAGGGAGAGATTTATACAGGTAAGCCCAGTAGCTGATGGCGGACGGCTGGTGTGGGGCGCGATGGGACGATCAATCGGTAGCGGTTATGTGGGCACACAAACCTACCAGGTGTATACACCGTATGCAACCATGAACCCTGTAAATGGCACGGCAGTCATTGCATGGGTGAATCAAGGCTCTTTTAGCAGCACGGGAAAGGACATCCTGATGCGGCACCTCGATAGCCTGAATTATTATAACACGATGCCGCCGGTGCGTGGCGTCGGCGTGATAAGTCCGAATTATGCTAGCAGTGGTACGTTTGCCAACCCGGTTACGCTTTCAGGACTTAGCCACACCTGGAACTATTTTGAGGGCTTCAATACAGCCACGGGCGTGCAGAGCACCATGGCTGCGGTATTCGACGATTATAACCTTGGCAATACCACGGCTTCCGCAATAGACAATACCAACCTGGATGGCACCCGCATCCGCAAATACAATGGCGTTCCCTATTTAGACCGCAACTATACCATCGGCGTAGAGAACAACCCGAACGGGGCGGCTACCATTAATGTGCAGCTTTACTTCACGTCAGCCCAATTTGCTGCCCTGCAGGCGGTAGATGCTACCATTGCTTCGCCGGCAGATTTAGTGGTCATCAAACAACCAAAAGGTACGGTTGAAAACCCAACGGCTTATGTTCCGGTTGCTGGTGAGGAACTGATCTCTCCAACGGCATGGAGCGCAGTAGATGGCGGTTATTACATCCAGATTCCGGTAAAGAGTTTCAGCTATTTCTTTATTAAAAAGAACGATGCGGTATTGCCGGTGAAATGGGTAAGCATGACTGCAGAAAGAGCAGCCGGCAACACGGCGCTGGTGTACTGGAAAGTAACGAATGAGGTGAGTGTAAAGAGCTACCTGGTTCAGTACAGTGAAGATGGAGTGCATTATAAAGATGGCTGTACGATGAATGCGAATGGCTCTGGCGCTTACCAATGCAGCTTCCCAATCAGCAGCGGTAAATACTTTGTGAAGATAAAAGAAACCGACCTCGATGGCAGGAGTGCATACAGCAGCACGGCGGTGATAGACATCGTAAAGGCGGGAATGCACTTTATCGTATCGCCAAACCCTGTAAAGACTGACGCTGTGCTACGCTACACAGTACCGGCGGCAACAGATGCCTCACTAAGGTTGGTGAGTGCATCAGGGGCTGTGGTATGGATGAGTAGAACGGTGTTGACAGCTTCGGGAACGGTGCCCATACCTATGCGGGGTTTGGCCGCCGGGTTGTATCACCTGCAGATACGGACGAAGACAACGTCGGAATCGATAGCGGTGACAAAGGAATAAAAACAAACACGATACCCCATCAAAGCTCTCTGCAATACGCAGGGGGCTTTTTATTTATAGACGAATAGCAGGCTTATCTTTCCAAAGAATGCGCGAAGACTGGTGAGTGGGATTATAGAGATTGGGAGGGCATTGCCGGAGTTTTGGAAAGGGTGGTCTAGATTTAGACTGATATAACCTTTTTTGATGCCTACCAGTGGATGAGTTTTGAAGATATAAATTCGCAGATAATTAGATCGGTATCCGTTTCAATAAAGACAATTGTATATTTCCTTTTGTAGGGAACGCATTTGTAACCTACAGCCGCCCTGCTTTTCTAGCGACAAATGGGGTAAGATTTTTTGTCATTGGACAGCTTTATGAAAAAATCATAAATGTCATCGGCAAACTTTTCTGCTGTGGCTACCATTCCCCTTGATTCGATAAACAGGGAGATAGCTGCAATGTTTTCGGCAACGCTTTCTTTTATGGTTACTTTTCGGCTGCCCACTTTTGGATAAGCTTTTTGCTGTGAGCACGAGCCTCTTCTATTGATAAAAGCTTTTCGGGCTTTGTTTTTAAAGCGGCTTTTTTTTGAAGAGCTTTGTAGTCTTCATCGGGAAGAAGAACGTATTTCTTTTTATCAATTACAATCTCTGTCATGTCTTCTCTATTTGCTTTGTAAATGTAATGAGATCATGGTGAATATAAATACGATTCATTTCGACACGGGCAGTTGATAGATGTAAGATAAGAGCCGCCGGAATTTGCGAGATTAAAGCTCGTTTTATGGAATTGCCGGGTTACTGCATCTCATGAAAAACTTGCACCATGAAAAGAATCGCTTTTGCTGCCTGCATGATTGCCTTCTCACTTATGGCAACTGCCCAAACGGGCAAAAAAGATACAACCTTAAAACCTCCTCCACCCCCGCCGCCTACCGTAACTGTAAAGAGATTCGCACCACCGCGAATTGTGAAAGATACGGTTGTAGTAAAAAAGAATAAAGCGGGTAAAGAGCCGAAGGGCGTGCCACCTCCTCCACCGCCACCGGTTATTGTGAAGGATACAGTGAAACAATAGTAAGATAGGGGTTGTTTTCCAAACTGTCACGGATGGTGCCGGAGAGGGTGGCATGCCTGGCGGGTAGGATATTTACAGTAGCCGGGTTAAGTGATTGGGATTGCGGGGAATTAGCAGCACAGTCGCTTTATTGTTTGTGATAAACTATAATGGGGTGAGGGAAAACATACTGTTTTATGCAATGGGTTGACAGTATAACACCGTAATCTCCTTAGGCAGATACACTGCGGAAAAGAAAACCGAATGTTGTGCGAAGTCTCATTTCTCTGACCTCAACCTCATTATCTGTTCCTCAGCATTTTTATTTTTCGGATCGAGTTTAAGTGATTGTTCATAGTTCTTAACGGCTTGTTCCGTTTCGTCCAGTTCCGCGTAAATCTCTCCCAGGCTATCAAAGGCATTTGCGCTGGCGGGATACAAATAAGCATTCAGCCTAAATATTTCGAGAGCATCAGGCAGTCTTTTTTGTGACATCAGCTTATATCCCCAGCCATTGATCTCTTTTTCATGCAGTGCGAACGCCTTACTTGTTTTTGAGAGGTTTTTCACTTCATCAATTGCCTTTTTATACCCCACCTTATCCAACCTCATTTTTAGCGCCTTCAGAGGTGCAGAAAGCCCGAAACCGTTCGCCTCTTTCATGTCCGGGATGAACAACCCTGCCAGTTCATCAATGAATACATCCGGTGTTCCCCCGGAAAGATTGGTAAGTACGATAATAGAAAGGTCATCAGCCGGATAAACAAACAAGGCTGACCGACCGCCGCCAACAGGTGCCAAAGCTGGGTGTTCTTCTCTTTTTACCACGGGCCAGCCTGCTGCATAGCCATTTAGTAAGCTGCTAAATCCGCCGGTTTCGCCATTGTTCAGTACAGCCGGCTTCCACAGCGCCGCGAGGCTTGCGGGTTGTTTTAGTAATTGCCCGTTTTGCAAGGCAATAATCCAGTTTGCCATTTCCTTTGCGGTAGAACTCATGCCTGCAGCCGTTTGCAAAAAAGGAGGTTCGTAAAAGAACATATTCTGAAGCTTTCCGCCGTTCCGGTACTGATAACTGCAGGCAGCATTGGCTATAATGGCTTTTGAGGCGCCAAAACCGGATTGTATGGTCTTTTGCATACCCACTTTTTCCAACTGCTCTTCCGTAATAAATTTCTGGAACGACATGCCACTCAGCTTGTCAATAATTTTTCCGAGCAGTAAATAATTCGTTTGATTGTAACTGAACTTTTCACCCGCCTTAAAATCATTCGGCATTTTCAAAACCATGTTCCAGGCTACCTCCGGGTCGTCGGCAATCATCACAGCTTCCTCTTCATCATCAATATCGGGGATGCCGGATATATGCGAGAGCAATTGCTGCACCGTTACCTCTCTCCATGTCTCGGGTAAGTCGGCAAGATACTCTGATATAGGTGCCTCCAGTTTTAGTTTCCCGGCTTCCATCAACTGCACAATAGCCACACCGGTAAAAGCTTTGGTTATGGAATTAATGGTAAAAACAGTTTTGTCGCTAACCGGAATGGAGTCTTGCAGATTTGCCAGTCCGTAATTGCCCCATTTGATAATAGTGCCGCCCCTTACAATCGCTAATTGCAAACCGGGTATTCTGCGGCTTTGCATTTGGTTTTGTATAAACACATCAATACTATCCGCCTGGCTAAAAACCGTGTAGTTACTGCATAAAATCAGCAGTGCCAGAAATCCTTTCTTCAAAAATTTGTTCATGTGTTGAAAATGGCGGCAAAGAACGAGGTTATTATCTAAGTGATTGGTATTCTACCAACAATCTTATTATACACGGCATATTTTACAATAGGGTTGCCTTTATCTATAGTATATATGATTGATAAGCGAGGTTTCGCAAAACAGGCAGGATTTACTCCAGGGACATACTTTACTGAGTTGAGGGGGCCCGCGCACCTTATATATAGCCTTTTATTGTTTTGGCAAAGCTTTTTTATGTAGGAGAATGTTTTGTACACCTATGGTTGGGAGACTATGCCAAGCAGGGATAGGTTGGAAACCTGTTTTATCTCTGCTTTTAGATGCCTCGACGGTACATCTGGAATAACCGTTGGGGGAAACGAAGTCAAGCCCACACACCTATAGCTAGCAATGCTATATCGAAAAAAGCATTTTTTTTATTTATGTAATTGTATACATCAGCAATCTGCTTTACATTCGTAACCTATAAACTAACGTTCCTTCACCGAATCATTTACACCATGAAACCAACATTGCCATTCCTCCTTGCGGCGGCAATTGCTATGAGCCTGCCTGCTATGTCTCAGTCCTGGTCCACCACCGGCAACAGCGGCACCAACCCGCCTGCCAGTTTTCTCGGCACTACCGATGCTAAAGACCTTGTGTTTAAAACCAACAACACCGAGCGCGGGCGCATCCTGTCTGCCGGCGGCTGGCGTTTCGGTAATGCCTCTAACTATGTCAGCATTAGTGCGGCAGGCAAGCTTAGCTTTGCGGGCACAGGTGCATACTTGGTGGGTGCCAATAAGTATGCCTTTCAGTACGATGCTGCGCCTAACTATGGCTTGTATTTTAATGCTGCCGCGCGGCAGTACGAATTCAGAAACAAAAACGCGGCAGCTGTCTTTTCCATTAGTGCAGACAGTGGTACGGTCAATGTTCAAAATGGATATTATCTCAATGGCTTGCCGGCTTTTAACCAATATAACGATATAACAAATACCCTTGTTGGTAATGCGGGAAATCCGGCACTTACAGGCTATAATCTCACAGCTACTGGGTATGGTGCACTTGCAGCCAACACAACCGGTGAAGCAAATACAGCCTATGGCGGTAACAGCTTAGTCCGTAATACGATTGGTGGTTCAAATACCGCCATTGGTTATGGTGCTTTGGCCAGCAATATAAGCGGCAACGCTAACACAGCCAGTGGTATTGGTTGCCTCCAAGCTAACCAGACCGGCAGCCTGAACACGGGTACGGGTTATAATGCCTTAAGCCTGAACACAACCGGTTTCAACAACACAGCAGATGGGCAAGGCGCACTGTACAGAAATACAAGCGGCACCTTTAATACAGCTCAGGGTTTAGGTGCGCTTACGTATAACGAAACCGGCTCTTACAACACTGCTCTGGGTGCTTCTGCTGGTCCATCCGGTGCCGATTTTGTAAATACTACCAGTGTTGGGTATGGAGCTGTAGCCACCGCCAGCAACAGCGTTGTAGTAGGCAATACTTCTGTCACCAAAATAGGTGGCTATGCCAACTGGACCAACTTCAGCGATGGCAGGTACAAAAAGAACATTACGCAGAACGTACCCGGTCTCTCCTTCATCAACGCACTCCAGCCTGTCACCTACACGCTTGATGTACCGGGTATCAACAAGGCCGTAAGCAGTTCTCAACAGACAGCAGTTTTATCTGTTGACAAAAAAAGTACTAATAACAACAGCCAGCCGGCAACTGCGGGGATAGACAAGGCAATAGACGAAAAAGGGAAAAAAATGTACACTGGCTTCATAGCCCAGGACGTAGAAAAAGCAGCTCAAAAGATAAACTACGATTTCAGTGGTGTATATCACCCGCAGAATGACAATGACTATTATGGTCTAAGCTATTCCGATTTTGTAGTGCCTTTGGTAAAAGCCGTTCAGGAGCTAAGCCAGCAGAATAATCGCAAAGACAGTGTAATAACAAGTCTGCAAAAACAGATTGATGACATCAGAACGACTCTGTCGGAGCTGAAAGCTAATTTACCCAACGCCTCAGCCAGGGAAGGTGCACCTCTGACCACTACCGTAGCAGCGCTGGGCGACCAGGGAATGCTCGAGCAGAATGCGCCGAATCCTTATACCGGCGCAACCACTATTCGGTACAGTTTACCACAGCAGTTTACCAATGCTATTATAAACATAACTGACAAAAGCGGAAAGCTTATCAAGCAAATCAATGTATCCGGCAGCGGCCAAGGGCAGGTAACTGTAGACGCATCTTCCTTATCTGCAGGCACATACCAGTATTCACTGATCGTGGGAAATAAAGTGATTGCCACTAAGCAAATGGTGCTTTCAAAATAATTCAGTTCTTTCAACTTTTAGGGCAGCAGCCGGTGTTACCATGACGTAATACCGGCTGCTGTTTCCATTATTGGTCGGTGCACCCGGCTCGATAGAAATTCTTCTGCCGGTCAATGTTCCCACCATAGATGTGTCAGTAAGAAATGTTAAGTTGAGAAGTGAGGTGACTTTTTAATGACAGGTTGCTTCTTCGGAGCAAAAAAGCTTTCTTTTTTCATCTCTACAGAGAAATTATGCCTCTGGCATAAGAAACCGGACATTGAAGCGGCTTTAGCTTTTCTTCCCGACAGTTATAGTGGGGACACCAACCACTAAGAAAAAAGTTAGGCGCAAGAGTCCCGCTTGTGCCGGAAAATGGTTGCGCGCAGACACACCCAGACGCGTAGTAGAGGAAAAGACGGTCTCGATTTTCACTAATTTCGTCTCCGCAACAAATGCAACACAAGAATATGAACCAACCGGCTCCTCCCTTTGCCTGCACCTATACGCCTAACGTGGCAGAACTGCTTACCCAACTGGATTGTTCGCTTGCCATCACCACGTACCAGGCAGGAAAATTAATTTTCCTTTCTCCGGACGGGCTGAATGCCATGCGGCAACTGCCGCGTGATTTTGATAAAGCCATGGGTTTAGCCATCAACGGAAACCGTATGGCGCTGGCAACCAAAGAGGAACTGGTGGTGCTGGCAAATGTGCCACCGCTGGCGATTGACTATCCCGTGAAGCCTCATTTTTACGATGCTTTTTTTGTGCCCCGCGCCAGTTACTATACCGGCACGGTAGATATCCACGATGTGGATTGGGATAAAGAAGGCAGGCTTTGGGCTGTAAACACCCTGTTTTCCTGCCTGGTCACCATCGACGATTCCTATAGCTTTCACCCGAGATGGATGCCGCCTTTTATTACCTCTCTTGAATCAGCCGATTTCTGCCACCTGAATGGTATGGCTATGGTGGATGAGAAGCCTAAATACGTGAGCCTTTTCGGGCAAACGAATACAGCAAAAGGCTGGCGCAACGGCGTAGAAAAGAACGGACTCATCATGGACATTGACAGCAATGAAATTGTAGCCCATTCGCTGCCGATGCCGCATTCGCCCCGCTGGTTCGACGGGCAATTGTACTGCTTGCTGTCTGCCACCGGGCAACTAGCGCGTATAGATGTAAACACCGGAAAATACGATGTGGTTACCCGGCTCAAAGGATTTGTAAGAGGCATGGCAAAAAGAGGTGATTATCTCTTTATCGGGCTATCGAAACTGAGAAAAAATGCTTCCACGTTCCGCCATCTTGCCATTACCAAAGATGCCATTTACTGCGGGGTAGAAATCATTCATTTACCTACAGGTGCCAATGTTGGCCACATACGCTACCAGCAGAGTGTAGAAGAGATTTATGATGTGCAGATTGTACCCGGTGCACTCAGACCCGGCATCCTCAATCATACATCCCCCACACACCGTTTGGCACTGCATACACCCGAGCATGTTTTTTGGGCAGGGGCAACGGAAAATAAATAATAGGTGATGCCGCATTTTAAAAAATGTCGCCGTCATTCCGCAAAGCCTGTCCCGGTATATCGGGGTATTGTCCCGACGCGTCGGGATGCTGCCAACACGATGACTGTGTATGAATCAATTCTACAGGCAGATTGTGCGGAATCTGGAGATTAAATAAAGAAAGATTTTCAAATTGAGGCGCCGGAAAATAAATAATCCACAACTACAATTGGTGCGTAAAAAAAAACTACATTGCTATCCTAATTTTATAATCGGCTTAACACTTTGCTAATGAAAAAATTTTACACGTTCCAGTCTGTTGCCAACTATCAAAAAACGCTGACAAGGCTGCAAAAGAGCATTCGCTCCGGGCGATTTAAAAGCTTCACACAACAAAAAAAACAACAAATCTGGAACCGCCTTTGCCGCTACGCCCGGCAGCTTGGCGTCAAGATCAATACCTCTGTAGCAGCTGCCTGCCTTGCCGCAGGGCTCAGTTTTGCCGCTGCGCCTGCCAGTGCACAAACCTTTACGGAGCAAACAGGCACCAGCAATCCTTTTAACGGAATAGACAATGGCGACTACTCCATTCCCACGTTTGTGGATATAGATGGCGATGGCGATCAGGATGCATTTATTGGCGACTATGATGGTACCGTCAAGTATTACAAAAACACAGGCACAGCAACGGCTCCTGTGTTCACCTTACAAGGGGGCGCTGCCAACCCTCTCAACAGTGTGTCTGCTTATAATGCGGTTCCCACGTTTGTGGATATAGATGGCGATGGCGATAAGGATGCGTTTATTGGTGAGTACTATGGCACTGTTCTCTACTACAAGAATACAGGCACAGCAACGGCTCCTGTGTTCACGGCGCAGACAGGTGCTGCCAACCCTTTAAACAGCGTGAGTGTTGACGTTTTTGCCTCTCCCTCCTTTGTGGATATAGATGGCGATGGGGATCAGGACGCCTTTATTGGTGACTTTTATGGCACCCTTAGCTATTACAAGAATACAGGTACATCCGCGGCTCCCGTATTTGCGTTGCAGACAGACGCAGCTAACCCTTTCAATGGCTTGCCTATAGGCTACACTCCGGTTACAAGTTTTGTAGATATAGATGCCGATGGCGATAAGGATGCCTTTATTGGCGACGGTTTGGGCACCATCAGCTATTACAAAAACACGGGTACCTCTACTGCCCCCGTATTCGCGGTGCAGACAGGCGCGGCTAACCCTTTTGATGGCGTCAGTGTTAGCCTTTTTGCAGCGCCGGCTTTTGTGGATATTGACGGCGATGGCGATTTTGATGCCTTTATTGGTGAGTATTATGGCACCATCAGCTATTACAAAAACACCAGTGCTATCCTGCCCCTGCACCTGCTTAGCTTCAGCGGCAGCCGGGGGGATGGCTATAATGAGTTGACATGGCAAACGGCTTCCGAGGAGAACACGAAACAGTTTGACATAGAACAAAGCAAAGACGGAAGAAGCTTTACTACCATAGCTACTGTAAAGGCAGACGGTAATGGCAGCAACCAGTATAGTAGCCGCGACTATGCACAGTACAGCGGCAAGGTATTTTACCGGCTTAAAATGGTGGATGCGGATAACCGCTTTACATACAGCTCTGTTATATTTATAGACAGCAAAGCAACGGGTGTAAGCATCTATCCGAACCCTGCTACCAGCGTGGTGCATATCAATATCAGGAATGCAGCACTATTGAACACTGGTGCAGGCATCTATGATGCCAATGGCAGATTATTAAAAACGGTATTGATAACAACAAGCCAGCAGACCATCACTGTGCAGTCGCTTGCCAAAGGCGTGTATACCCTACGATTTGCCAATGGTACGGTGCAGCGTTTCATCAAACAGTAGTGATCCTTTTCCATTGATGGGGATTGATATAATTCGATAAAAAACGAACTCTGCCGGCTATTACCCTTTTTGAGCCGCTATAAAGTGAAGCTGCTTTAAGCAGTGGTTGATAAAATAAGGGGTTGTACTTTTTCTGCTCCGCAATGTTTCCGTACGGGGACATTGCGGAGTTTCTATTTGGGGCTTGTTGGAAAGTGCTTATTGCTGCGGTGCAGAGTTTCCTTTTTTTGAGCGTTCGGCTGGCTTATAACCACAATGAAAGCCTCACCTGAAAAGGGGTAATTGGATTGGTTTGGTAGGTAAAAAAGCCACACTTGAAGGCGCGCATAGGCGAAAGCATACGCGTAGTGCAATCGCTTCATTGATTGAGATAAGCTACGGCGAGTTGAGGAAAGAAGAACGATGCTAAAACCGAAAGAAGGAAGTCACAGACTTCACAATAAAAAAATTGAAGTTGCAAACCACTACTGTTCGAAATGTTGTGAAGAGCTTGATTTATATTACAATCACCTTCTTCTTTTTTGTCTTAGTTACTTCGTCAATAATGATTTTTTATTTGCGTCAGTGAATCGTTACGCGAGTTGACACAAAAAAGAAGGAAAAAAAGTCAAGGCAAACCCGATCGCTCCGCGCGTTTTGCCGGGCTAGCGTACTTCCCTGTATAACCTTTTATCACTTTTTGTGGTGCTTTCCTGTGTAAAATGACATTTCGAACAGTAGTAGTTGCAAACTTCGCTTAGCTCCTGTGCAACATACTTCGCAAAGTTGAGGTGCCACCTCTGTGAACGCTCTTTGAACAAACTTTAAAGCTTAAGAAACTTTATATATTCCGGGGCGCCATCTGCACGTCGCAGGATCGCTACATACACACCCTTCGGAAGTTGCGCCACCGGTATAATAATCTTTGTGCTGTTTTCGATGTTCTTAAAAAGCACGCGCTGGTTACCACTTACGGAAACCACTTCCAGTGTTTGCCAGTTATCATTCAGCGACAGGCTATCAATGGTAAATGATCCGCGCGTGGGATTGGGATATGATATAACACCCGGTCCGTTTTCTGTTTTCTCAATAACAAAAGAGAGCGGATCACTCATTACCGGTGCAGATGTGCCGCACAATGATTGGCTTCTTAGTACGCACCGGATGGCATCTCCCGTCATCGTCGGTTTGTAACTGATGGAAGCGCCCGCTGCACCGGCAATCGCTTGCCAGTTGTGCGTGTGCGTACTGTCCTGCCAGTTTATGTCAGTTCCTGATCCTGCTTGGCTGATGGTGGCTGTTATCGTAGCGCTTTGCCTTTCTTCCACAGTTACATTGCCAGCTATAGATACGGTGGGTATAGGCAACGCGGATACCTGCACTGCAATTTCGTTGCTTTCCGCTACAGGCGTCTGCAGGCAGTCTGCATTGCTGCTAAGCTTCACTTTTACTTTATCGTTATTGCTTAGCGCTGAGGTTGTAAATAGGGGCGAGTTGGTACCGGCATTTACTCCGTTTACCGTCCATTGATATACTGGGCTGTCTCCTTCCTGTGCAGGAGAGGCGGTAAACGTAACCGCAGTACCCTTGCACAACACACTATCGGACGATGATATAGAAACCGAGGGAACCAGATTGTTTCCAAAGCACATCGAATTATAAAAGCCCGCAGTGCCCCAGGCTTCTGTGCTGATCGTTCCACCATACAGGTGCGTACCGTTGCCCAGCACATTTGTCGAGCTGATTTTGGTATCGTACTGGCTGAAGCCGGCTATCTTGTCGTCGCTCACTACCTTACCGGCCGAGTCTAGTACCAGGTGAAAATAGCTGACTCCGTTATTGGGTATTGTGGCATCGCTTATGTATCCGCCCACCAAAAAATAGCGATGCACCGCATCGTATCGAAAATCAACCGGCAGGATGGACGTGGTATAAACGCCGGGGCTTTTTTTAAATTGCCAGTTCACCTCACCCGTAGCCCTGTTGAGCTTCGTAATTAGTAATTCATTTGCATTATTTTTCGATAACGTGTACAGCGATGTGGCAGAGGTATCAGCGTTGTACATCGTTCCTAACACAGCCGGGTTGTACGACCATACCACGTAGCCGGGCACACTGTAGTTATACAGTTCTCCCTTTATATGACCGTTATCGTCTCTGCCCATTACAAAATAGGAAGTGGATCCTGTTTTAAGTGCCGAATATGTTTTGTCAAAATGATACAGGTTGCGGAATCCGTAGAATTTATAGCCGGTATATCCCGTGTCCTGCTGCGTAGCCGAATGCAGCCAGCCATTGCTTGTATTAAACAGGTTTGCCTGGTAAACAACCATGGTGTCTCCGTTGTAATGCTGTACCGGCATCACCCTCAGCGCCGGGTGGTCATAGTCATACGGTTCTACCTCTATGTAAGTGCTTACATAGTCCAGCGAGTCCGCCTTTCCGTTCAGCATGTATCCTTTATAGGCAAACTTTTGGTTGGCTGTGCTTCGGAACAGGAAGTTGACTCTGCCGGTCACATCTGTATAGGTAGGCAATGGCGTTAAATCGTTGCTCGTTTTGTACAGCAGGCTCTTGCGGAAGCGGGTATTGCCGTTTGTATCCAAAGAAACCATCAGGATGGAGTCGCGGGCGCCGGGAAGCACATGGGTAATGGTATCTTCCCGGTAGGTAAGAAACGAGGCTGCAATGGCCGTATCGGAAAGTATAGCTAACGTTTGCGGAACCACGAACCTATCGGCAGCCGAAAACGTTCTACTCCAAAGCAGGCGGTTGCTGCTGGTTCTCATCTCTATCACCCCGGAGCGTCCTGTTTTTTTCAGCAGTACCATCTTACCTTGTCCTGCCGGTGCAAGGGCAATGAGCGCAGACGAGTACCTGATTGTATAAGAGGGGCGCACACGGTATTGCTCTTTGTACACTGAGCCGGTGTCGAATGATACAATGGCCGGGTTTACAAACGTACCCATCGTCGGGGGCAGCACACCGCTATTCTGTAGGTTGCCACCGCAATACAACCGTCCGTTTTGATACCTGATAAATTTCCCCGATGCCCACCTTGTCCGTTTTGTTGAGTCAGCTGTAATGGTTGCCTCATAAATCTTGGCACCTGTTCTGCCGTCCAATTTCATAATGCCCCAGTTGCCTGTGTGTTCACTGTCGTAGGCACCGGTCATGTATATCTGCCGGTTGTTATCCATACACATGGCAACTGGCCAGTCCAGCGCATCATTAAACGGAATATCAGGGTTTACATCTGCAGGAACACCGGTAAAGTCGTAAGCTACATTAAACCTTATACTGCCGTCCTGTGTATTCAGACAGGTAAGGGTAAAGCCTTTTTGTAGGTCTACACCACCTACATATGGCGACCACCAGATAACGTAAAGTAATGAATCTCTGAGAATGTAATCCTGCGGGTCTCCTTCACTTCCTCCCTGTATACCCACTACGTTGCCCACCGGCACGTCCCGAAACCATACCGTGCTTCCGGTAAGTGTGTCCACACTTCTTACGTTATCACGCCCCATGAAAATGTACCGGTTTCCCTGCTGGGTAATTTTATCAATAGAAGAATAGCTGCCATAGTAATCGCGCGATGATATCCATAGCGGCGTACCGAATTTGCTGTCCCGGTATTTACGGCAGAAGTTGCCAGCCGAAAGCAGAATGTTGCGGTTACTGTCTATCAGTATATCCGCTTTGTCCGAGCCGCTTCCGTAGCCCACTTTCCTTACAATGGCTCCCGTTACTTTATCAAGCACATAGCAATAATTATCGCCGCCGGTTACAGCTAGCAGTTCGGTGCTGCTGTAGTCAGCCAGCTTCACAATCACGCGGTTGTCTAGGCTCACTTTCCAGAGAAGAACACCGGTAGAGTCAGACAGGCACCACACTTCGTAATGCGTTTTCTGCTGGTAGCTGCGGGCATCACGTCCGGCTATAGTATATATTCTGTTGGCAGATTTAAGGGTGCCTTTGCAAACGGCTGGTGTATAGCTTACTGCAAAGTCTGCGATGCCTCCAAAAGTGCTGTAGTTATCGTTGTCCGTAGCCGTCCAGACTGCGTTTCCGGCGGTGTCGGTTTTTATCACGGTAGGCAGCGGATATCTGTCTGAGAAGGAAGCGCCTGAAACATACATGTATTTACCTTCCACAAACCCCGATTCTATGTATCCTTCCCCGGAGGCCTTGCTTACGGTATCGTAGAAAAGAGTTTGCCTGAATTGTGCTTTCGCTGCAGGAGCCAATAGTATAAAAAAGAATGCAGAAAGGATAAGGTTTGCTATCTGAATACCAAAGGAAAATCTCATAATGTACAGTTATGGAATCGGATAATAGATTTTATTCCGCCTTCCACAGAGAGCATTTTTGTTTAGTGCCGGGTATTGTACTGGTTGCAATAATTGTATGGGCAATATTAGGCATTATCGCTTATTTTCCAAACGCACCATAGTTTTTTACCCATAATGATGCTGCCCGCACTACGCATACTAATACTGTTTTATTTAGTGGTGGGTGTCCCCACCCACCATCATTCCTTCACCAAGTTCTTCTTGTTCTACTAGATGTTACCGCAGCGCATCTACAAGAAAGGATAACATGATTCTCACCAACTCGGCGAAGGATGCGACACAAATGACTGGGCGATGATTTGCAACTTCGCCCTTCTTATCCCGAAGTTTGCAACTTTACTTCTACCCTCAACGACTTGCAATTCACCTTAGTTCTTCAAGTTTCCACAGGAGATAGCTAGGATAATGCAAATCTCCAACCTACCAACGGATACTAAACCCACCTCAGCCAAGCCTATCACCTCAAAACTCGGCAAAAATCCCCTAGTCGCCGTAGTTTACCATAAACAATGAAGCTGTGGCACTGCCTGTAGAATGCTTCTACGGGCAGTTTTTGAAGTAGATTTCATCCTTAACCTGTCCCATAATTTTTATTGTTCTTATTCGATTCCTGTTGATTTTTAAATACACTCGTTTTTAGTTAGTCCTTAGCTTATATATTGCGTATGCATATTTTGACCGAAAAGCACTAAGCCCTATCAGTTAGCAAGAACTATAAAATCAAATTTCGCTGTAAATTAATGGTTTACTATTTCAAACCAAAGACCACAGCTTTTAATTT
>JADCRZ010000084.1 GCA_015069695.1 Williamsia sp. | reverse complement strand
GTGGAGGGGATGGAGCAGCAGGTGGTTGTAAAGAGCGGAGAGCTCCCGGGTGATGATGGGCACCGACCAGCCATCACAGGCGATGTGGTGCAAGGTGACGAGCAGCAGGTGTGAGTCAGCGCGGAGCTGCAGCAGGTGAGCGCGCAGCATGTAGTCACGTGCCAGCTCAAAGGGCTGGTCGATAAGTGCCTGTATGTAGTCCTGCAAGCCCGATGGATCTTGTTGAAGGTGAGCAGCGTTGTGGATAGATAGATCCCAGGCCTGTTCATCCATAAGCCGCTGATAAGGAATGCCGTTCTCTTCATAATAAACGCAACGCAGCACTTCATGGCGGTGGAGCAATGCCTGGAAAGCCCGGGAAAGGGCATCCGGTTTGAGTTGGCCCGAAAGGCGGAGCACAATGGGAATATGGTAGTGCGTTGATCCTTCCAGCTGGTCAATGAACCACAACCGCTCTTGACTGAAAGACAACGGTATCCTGTCAATCCCGTTTCTATCGTGTGGTCTGATTACGTTTGTATCTTCATCAACCTTGGAGGATTTCCAGGCAGCATTGCTTAAAAAGTCAATGATGTCTTTCTTGTGGGTCTTGATCTCGTCCAGCAGCAATGGATCAATGTCAACCGATCGAGACAATTTTAGTTGCAGGTTACCATTGTCTACACTGATATGTATACCATGGCGCTTAGCCGACTTCAACAGGGAAATAGCCTTACTAGCCATTTAGGGGGTTATTATATTTTTACGAGTTGAAATGCAGCCGTTTCCTCGTCTTCTTCCTGCTGCAAATCGTTTTCCCATTCCAGGTAATTACCCAATTCTTCGATGGTGGAGAATTTGAAAATGACCGGAATGGGTATTATTCTGCCAAATTCTTTTTTGATCATTGCAACCATCCTGATAGCCATAAGCGAATGGCCTCCCAGTTCAAAAAAGTTATCGTGTATGCCTATGCGCGGAAGGTTTAGTAACCTCTTCCATATTTCTGCCAGCATGTGCTCTGTTCCAGTACCGGGAGGGACATATGCATTTTTTATCTGCAAGCCGGGATCAGGATCTGGTAAAGCCTTTTTGTTGATTTTACCATTGTCCGTAATTGGCAGGATACCCATCTCCACCCAAAATGCAGGGATCATGTACGCCGGCAATCTACTTTTGAGATAGTTGACGATTCCATCCTTGTTGAACGCTCCATGCGGAACAACATAACCGATCAGCCGCTTGTTGGATAGGTTGTCTGCCCTGGCAATTACGACGGCCTGTTTAACCAGTTCACACGAACCAAGGATTGTTTCTATTTCTCCCGGTTCAATGCGGTAGCCCATAATCTTAACCTGGTCGTCAATTCTACCCAGGTATTCCAAATTGCCATCTGGCAGCCAACGGCCCCAATCACCGGTTCTGTATATCCTCTCTGTTCCTGCTTTATCAAAAGGATGCTGTATAAATTTTTCTTCTTTGCGTGCAGCAGCCAGGTATCCTCTTGCCACGCCTGCGCCTCCTATGCAGATTTCTCCCGGCATGCTCAGCGGGACCAGGTTGTTGTGTCTTAAAATATAGAGCGAAGTGTTTGCGATTGGTTTGCCGATGAGCACAGGCTTGTTTTTTCTTAAGCGGTACACGGTGCTATAGGTTGTACATTCTGTGGGTCCGTAAAGATTTCTTACTTCAACAGCCTCCAGGTTCAAATTCTGTTGAACATATGGCGGGATAGGTTCTCCTGCCATATTGAGCACGCTGATATTACTTAGATCAGTTCCTGCTTGCAACAAATATTGGATAACGGCAGGTACCGTGTTCACCAACACATGAGTATCTTTCTGAAGAAAGTCGCCGATATGCAAGCCGCTCTCAATAATTCTAACCGGCTTGCCAATGCTCAGCGGGTAAAACATTTCAAATACAGACAGGTCAAAGCATAGGGAAGTAGATGCATATACCATATCAAACCGGCTGGAAGAAAATTCCCGTTGACACCAGCAGATAAAGGACGTGAGATTGCTGTGCTCAAGCATGACGCCTTTAGGCTTTCCGGTTGAACCTGAGGTATAGATAACATATGCAAGCTGGTTGGACGAAACGCTTGCAGGTATATTATCCAAAGGGAGCTGCTGCGGGCGAAGCTGGTCAACGTCCAGCTCAATTACTTGCAGGGATTTTCCTGCCTCTGCAACCGGTCTGCATTTTCTGCTGCTGACCACAATCTTTGCACCGGTATCTTCCAGCATGTAGGAAATCCTTTCGGCAGGATAAAGCGGGTCGACGGGTACGTATGCAGCGCCTGATTTAAGAACACCCAGTACGGCCACGATCATGTTCAGGGACCGTTCTATGCATATGGGTACAAGCGTTTCTTCCTTCACCCCTTTACTGTGCAGAACATGTGCCAGTTGAGTGGAAAGATCGCTGAGCTGTTGGTATGTGAGGTGCTCTTCTTCAAACAAGCAGGCGATCGCATGAGGTGTTTTTGTCACTTGTGCTTCGAACAAATCGATGAAGCATTTACCTTCAGGGTACGGCATGGCAGTATCGTTGAACCCAAAAAGCAGTTGCTGCTCTTCGGAGGTGGCAAGCATCTGCAATGTGTTGATGGATGATCCGGGCGACGATACGGCAGCGCTCAGCAAATTCGTATAGTGGAACATCATTCTTTCGATGGTCTCCATGGAAAATAAATCAGTACTATATTCTATCGTTAAACGCAGTTCATCCTCATGTTCGGCTATCAAAAAAGATATGTCGAACTGTGATGTTGTGCGCTCATTGGGCAGGTGCGACAAATGGATCCCCTCCATTAGCAGCACAGGTACATCCGGCGTATTCTGCAGCACAAACAAGATCTGAAAAAGGGGGCTGCGGCTCATGTCTCTTTCTTTCACCACAGCTTCTACAACTTTTTCAAACGGTACCTCCTGGTTGGCATAAGCCTGCAAGGTGTTTACCTTCACATGCTGCAACAATTCAATGAATGTTTCCCTGCCTGTCAGTTCATTGCGGAGTACAAGTGTATTGACAAAAAAACCGATCAGGTTTTCAAGTTCATGCTGCTGCCGGCCTGCAACTGGGGTACCAATACAGATATCCTGCTGCCCGGTGTAACGATAAAGCAGGATGTTGAAGACTGCCAGCAGGACCATGAACGGGGTAGCTTCCTGCTGCTGGCTCAATAGATGCAAACGTTGCTTTAAAGCTGCATCTATCAAACCGGATGCAACAGCCCCCTTGGTGCTTTGAACAGCCGGTCGTGTGTAATCAGTCTGGAGTTCCAGGGGGCTAACGCCAGCAAGCTTTTGTTGCCAGTACTCCAGTTGTTGATGGAGTCTCTCTGTCTGATATGTATTGCGCTGCCACAATGCATAATCGGCATACTGAACCGGCAAGGGTGCTAAAGAAGGAACAGTTTGCCCGAGCCTTGCATTGTAAAGTTCTGCCAGCTCATTGACAATGATGGAAGCAGACCAGCCGTCTGAAGCAATATGATGAAGGGTAACCACGAGTACATGATCATCCTGCTGCAAGCGGATCAATTTGGCCCTCACCATATAATCTTCTGAAAGGTCAAATGGCTGATTGATCAATTGTGCAATAGAGTGCTGCAGTTCCCCGGGATCTTGCAGATACCTGGAACCATCAACATCCTGTACTTGCCAATCCTCTACCGATTTAACAAGCTGGTAGGCCGCGCCTTCTTTCTGCCGGATCACGGTGCGAAGTACTTCATGCCGGTCAATGATTTGCTTCATTGCGTCCCGAAGTGCTTCCTTATCGAGATTTCCTTTCAGCCTAAGTACAGCCGGTATGTGGTACTGGATGCTTCCACTCAACTGATCAATGAACCACAACCGCTCCTGGCTATAAGACAAAGGCACGTAGTCTGGCCGGGGGTGTACCCGTTCAACTGCTGGCAGCAGGGTAGTACCCGATAGCTGGTCGAGGCGGCCTGCCAACAGCACAATGCTTGGATAATCGAATACGTCACCTATTGGCAATTCAACAGCAAAGGCTTTGCGGATCAACGATACCAGCCTCACGGCTAGCAGTGAATGCCCCCCCAGCTCAAAAAAGTTCTGATGGATACCCACTTGTTCTACTTCCAGCACCTCCTGCCAGATAGTTGCCAGTTTTGCTTCTTGCTCATTGCGTGCTGTTTCCGGTTCGTCTTGTTTTTCTGCTGTTGTTGCTGCTTCCGGTAAAGCGTGCCTGTCTGTTTTCCCGTTTGCAGTCAAGGGTATGCTCTCCATTTCAACCCATAGGGAAGGAATCATGTAATCTGGCAACTTTTCCTTCAGGTAAGAAGTTAGGTCATCTCTATCAAAGTGGTCCTGTGCCACTACATAGGCAACCAACCTGTAGTTGCTTTGGCTGTCCTGCCGGGCAATGACTGCGGCTTGTTTTACCAGCTTACATTGTGCCAGGACTGTTTGTACCTCGGCCGGTTCTACCCGGTATCCTCTTATTTTCACCTGGTCGTCTGCCCGGCCAATAAAAGCCAGGTTGCCATCCGGCAGCCATTTCACGCGGTCACCTGTGCTGTACATCAGCGGCGCTTCCTGTTTGTCAAATGGATTGGAGACAAATTTTTCCCGGGTCAACGCTTCATTGTTGAGATACCCCCTGGCCAGGCCATCGCCTGCTATATACAATTCACCCGTGATGTCCACCGGACAGAGCTGCATATCGTCTGTTAGAACATACACTTTCGTATTGGAAAAAGGCTTACCTACCGGTACCGTTGTGTTGTATTCTCCGGGTAATGCCACCTCATGCACCAGTTTTCCAATCGTAGTCTCCGTAGGACCATAGTGATTTACCACCCGGCAAGAGGCGCCGGATAAATAGATTTCCTCCACGACCTGTGCCTGCAGGATCTCTCCTCCAAATACAAGCAAGCGGGAAGGCAGCAACCACCTGCTCTCGCCACACAAGGCCTTCCAGTGTGAGGGTACTATCTTTACACAATCGATGCTGTGCTCCCTGAAGTAGCGTTGCAGATAAGTTCCATCGCTTGCGGATTTTTTAGAGAACACATGCAGGGCCCCACCCGATAACAGCGAAGCATAAATTACCGTGTTACCCAGATCTGTGGCAATAGTAGACAGCAGTGCAAAGCTGCGGCAATCATTTATCCGGATGCGTTGATTCAGGCCGTAGTAATAATCTACCAGGCTGCGTTGTTCCACCATCACCCCTTTGGGTTTGCCGGTAGATCCGGAAGTGTAAATAACATAAGCCAGCTGGCGGGCAGACGGCTTCAGCGGAAGATCTTCATCCAGCAAACCGTTGATGGTGTCTGCTTCTATGATTTCAACAGCTGTGTTAAATACCACGCTGCTGCTGCTTGCGCTGCTTGTTACTACGATACGGGCCTTGCAGTCCAGGAGCATATAATCAATCCGCTCCTGCGGGCAGTCATGGTCTATTGGTACATAAGCACCGCCGGCTTTCAGGACAGCCAACACGGCTATCAGCATCGTGGCCGATCTTTCCATCAACACGGGGACCAGCACACCTGATTGCACACCCTTGTTTTGTAAATAGTGAGCCAGCTGGTTGGCGCGTTTATTGAGTTCGGTATAAGTAAGGGTCTGGCGTTCAAACACCAACGCGGTAGCCTGCGGGGTCCTTTGTACTTGCTCTTCAAAAAGCGCTGCGATGCTCTTATCCGGGGGGTAATTTACCCTGCAACTGCTGAATTGGTGCAGTAATTGTCCCTTTTCTCCCGGGCCGAACATAGACAATCGACCTATCCTTTCCTGGGGCTCTTTCAACACGGACTTCAGCAAGGCCTTGAAGTGGGTGATCATGCGTTCGATGGTATCCCTTTGGTATCGCCCGGAAGCATACTGCACTTTACCCTGCAAACCCTGGCTGGTTTCTGTGATAAAAAAAGTAATGTCGAATTTCGTTGTGCTTTGTACATAATCTTCCCGGGTCAGCTCTATACCATTCAACCTGAATTCTTCCGCCGGTGGTGTATTTGCCAGTACGAGCATGACCTGGAAAAGGGGGTTGCGTCCTGTGTCTCTTTCAGATACAACCGCTTCCACGACCTTTTCAAAAGGCACCTGCTGATGTTCGTACGCTTCCAGAACAGTGGTCTTTACTTGTCCGAGCAGTTCAACAAAGGAAACAGTGGGTAGCACGCTATCACGCAGGGCAAGGGAGTTAACGAAAAAGCCGATGAGGCTTTCCAGTTCTTTTTGTTGCCTGCTGGCTATGGATGTACCTACACAGATGTCTTGCTGACCATTGCAATAACGATGCAGCAGTATTTTGTACGTTGCAAGCAAGGTCATGAACAGCGTGGCCCCCTGCTCCTGGCTTAGCATAAGAAGCTGCACGGATGTTTGCTTATCAATATTGAAATGCAGCACTTCCCCGCAGGTACCCGGAATTGACGTCCTTGCCGGATTGATGGGCAACTGCAACGTTTGCACCCCGGTGAGTTTGTTCTTCCAGTAGGCTAATTTGCTATCCAGCACCTCCGGCTGCAGGTAGCTGCGCTGCCAATGTGCGTAATCGGCATATTGTACAGGCAGCGGTGCAAGGTCTGCTATTCGACCTGTTGTAAATGCATCGTATAACTGCATGACTTCCCGCACAAGAACCGTGTTTGACCACGCATCTGCAGCAATATGGTGTAAGACTATAACCAGTACATACGCTTGCTCACCCATACAGATCAAGGTGGCGCGTATCGGGTAATCACTTGTTATATCAAAGGGTTTACTGACAAGGTTTTCAATGTACGATGCCTGGTCGCCGGCATCTTCCTTGTACTGCTTTCTATCCAGCACATCCATCTTCCATCCACCTTTTTCCTTGATCTGTTGAAAACTCCTGTCTTCTTCCCGTGCAATACACGTACGAAGTATCTCATGGCGGTCTACAACGTGTTGCAAGGAACGGCCCAATGCTTCGGCATCAAGTGTTCCTTTTATTTTCAGCACAGCTGGAAGATGGTACTGTACACTGCCTTCCAACCGATCAATAAACAACATGCGCTCCTGGGCAAATGAAAGCGGAAGCTTTGTTCCTGTACTCCTGTCTAGTTTCGGAATAGACGTGAGGGACACGTTGTACCTATCCCGGGTAAAGGTTTTAAAATAATGAATCAGGTACGGCTTATTTGTTCTCAGTTCGCTGAGAAGCTGCTTGTCTATTTGTTTTCCTTTTTTCACATGTATAGACAGCTCTTCATCTGAGAATGACATGGTAACATCACAGTCATTAGCCTTTTCAACCAGCCTCACTATTTCCGCAAGACTAAATCCTAACATACCTCAAGTTTAAAGGGTTCCTAATTTTAAAGCTTCAGGGCCTCATAATCTTCAGCGTTGAGCTGAATAGAAGACTGATTCACTTTAATAAAGCTGGCCAACTCTTCGATGGTGCGCAATTCAAAAAACAGTTTGACAGGTAGCTCAATATTCAATTCCCTTCTGATGGAAGAAGTTAACCGCATAGCCAGTATTGAGTTACCTCCCCATTCAAAAAAGTCATCGCAGATGCCTATTTGCTCTGTCCGAAGAATTTCTTTCCAAATACGAGTCAACTTTACTTCCACTTCGTTGCGGGGTAAGATAAATTGGCGGCTTTTCAGTTCTGTCGAATCCGGGAGTGCCTTCCTGTCAATTTTACCATTGGGTGTTAAGGGAAAAGCATTCATTTCCACCCACAAACCTGGCAACATATACTCCGGAAGTCTTTCTTTGAGATAGCGGATCAAAGAAGGCTTTTGGTATGATGCTGCCGGAACCACATATCCCACCAACTGATATTTATTTTCATCTTGCAGCTTTACCATTACTGCGGCTTTACTTACCAAGCCACTTTGTAAGAGCACGCTTTCAATTTCGCCGGGTTCAATCCTGTAACCACGGATCTTTACCTGGTCATCCATCCTGCCCAGGTATTCAATATTTCCATCAGCAAGCCAGCGGCCCCAATCGCCAGTCCGGTACATTTTTTCTCCTGTTCCCGAAGCAAACGGATCCGTTACAAACTTCTCAGCTGTCAGTTCCGGGCGGTTGAGATAACCCCCTGACAGACCCGCGCCGGCGATACATATTTCGCCTTGTACACCCACGGGCGCCAGCTGGTTTGCGGAGTTGATGATGTAAATGCGGGTATTGCTGATCGGCTTGCCTATGGTTACCTGACCTTCCTTTTTCAAACGGCAGATGGTACTGTAGGTAGTAGATTCTGTAGGGCCGTACAGGTTCCTGACTTCTATTGCAGCTGTATCCAGGTTTTGAAGGACCTGGTCAGTAATAACCTCCCCTGCCATGTTGAGCGCGCTGAGAGGAGAAAGGTCAGTGCCATCGGCCAGCAAAGCCTCTATAACGCTGGGGACAGTATTTACCATCACATTTGAATCAGCGGCCAGTTGTTTTCCGATCTGTAAACCGTTCTCCAGTATTCTGACCGGCTTTCCGATGCTTAAGGGATAAAAAATTTCAAAGATGGAAAGGTCAAAGCATATTGAGGTGCTGGCATACATCAGGTCGAAACGCGTAGAAGCAAATTCTTGCATGCACCAATCTATGAAGGCATCAAGATTGCTATGTGTGATCATTACCCCTTTTGGATTGCCAGTAGAGCCGGAAGTATAGATCACATACGCCAGTTGATCAGGCGCTATATCCAGGGTAAGATTTGCAGAAGACTGGCTGCAGATCAGGGGCCAGTCAGCGTCCAGCAAAACAAGGTCGAAATCTGCTCCTGCAGGCAGTTTTGAAGCGTTGTCCTGGTCGGTAAAGATGATGGAAGCGCCAGCATCTTCGATGGTATACAGCAGTCTGCCGACCGGATATTCCGGATCTGCCGGCACATAAGCTCCGCCGGCTTTTAAGATCCCCAATATACCAACTACCAATTCGATCGACCGTTCCAACCAAACCGGTACCAAGGAGCCTTTTTTCACTCCGCGCGTTTGCAGATAATGCGCTACCTGGTTGGCTTGCTCGTTCAGTTCACGGTAACTTATTTGCTGGTCATTCATCACCAAAGCAATGCTTTCCGGATTCTTGTCGGCCTGGTGTTCAAATAAATCCAGCATTGACCTGCTTGTTGAAGCAGCTGTTTTTGAATGATTGAAATGGTGAAGCAATTGCTCTTTTTCAGCTGCTGTCAACAGTTCGATCTCGTTCAGCCTGCGCTGGTCACCTTCTATCATTTGAAGCAATACCTGTTTAAAGTGACGGCTTACTTCATGTATCCACTCTTCTTTCACCATGCCGATGTTGTAACTGAAGCGGATGGTTACCTGCTCTGCCTGCTCAACAAAGATGGTAAATGGATAATTTGTTTGCTCATTGATCAATATATTCTCAACAGCCAGGTGCTTGCTTCCGTTTGCAATTGCTTTACTGACCGGGTAGTTTTCAACCACCAGCAAACTGTCGAAGAGGTCACCCTGTATGCCTGTAAGGTTCTGTATCTCGCCAAGTGGTGTATACTGGTAATGGCGGGAAGCAACTTGGTCGTGCTGGATACTTTGCAACCATTCAACAACCGACTGGTCCTTCCTGTAACAAGCGCACAACGGAAGCGTATTGATAAACATGCCTACCCGTTGCCCAACATCCGGAAGTTCATCGGGTCTTCCGGACACAATAACACCAAATACCACCCGCTCACTATTTGTGTAACGATGCAGCAGGTACGACCAGACTCCCTGCATGAGCGTATTCATGGTGATACGGTGATGTTGAATAAACCGTGTTGTTTTTGCAGTGATTGCTTCATCGATGTTCAGTACACTGGAGGCATACTGACCTACCCCCTTGTTGCGCTCCGGGGTAGCAGAAATAAAGGGCAAAAGGGTTCGTTGTTCAATGAACTTCAGGTACTCTTTCCAATAGGCCAACGCATCTTGTTTCTCGGCTCGGCCCAGATAACGTATGTAATCTTCAAAGCGGTCTTCTTTTATTACCGGCAAAGGCTTTCCGGATGCATAAAGTTCATAAACATGCAGGAACTCGCTGATGATATTTGACCTTGACCAGCCATCAAATAAAATGTGATGTGCAGACCAAAGCATCCTGTACCGGTTCTCTTGCATTCTGACCAGGTATATCCGCATCAAGGGAACAGTCTTGAAATCAAACCCTTTAGCCCGGTCAGCTTCTTCCAGTTTTGCAAAGGTTGCAGTCTGCTCCGTTTCATCCATGCTGCTGCAGTCGATGATCTCAATGGGCAGCAGTGCAGCTTTGTATACAGCCTGCACAGGTTTGCTGAATGAATTATAATCAAATGCACTGCGTAGTATGGTATGCGATTGTAGTAGGTGGTTCCAGCTTTTACGCAGGATGTCCAGATCAGGAAGAAGAAGATCGCACGCAAAATGATTCAGATACCCTGCCCCCTCTTTATCATACAACCCGTGAAACAAAATTCCCTCTTGTAAGCCGCTCAGCAGGTAAAGGCTTTCCAGGGATTCTTTTCGGGGTTTACCCTGGTAAGGTTCCGCAAGAAAGCTATCAAGCTCCTGATAGGTGATGTCTTTTGCTAGTCCGTAGTCCGAAGGAGTATATGCAGGTCCGTCAGCTAGCAACTGCGCTGTACAGTGAGAAATGAGCAAGGCCAGATCAGCAAGAAATTGTTCAACCAGCACATTTACTGTTTCTTCGTGGTAGTGTTTGGAACTATATGCCCAATCCACCACCAGTTCACCTTCTTGCACAATCGCATTTACTATCATCTTTTCGTTCATGGCCAAGTCAGGACTGATTTCAGATCCTGCAGCCTCTTTTGCTTTACCAAACCAGGATTCATGATGCAGGACATTGTCTGCCTGACCGAAATAATTGAATATCAGATTCCAGAAAGGTCCTTCCCGGAAAGCTTCTTCCCGGTTTATATATTTGAGCACACCAAAGCCCAATCCTTTATCAGGCACATTTCTTACCTGCTCTTTTACCTGTTTTATCAGATCTGCTCCTTCTTTCTTATCAACACGGATCAACAAAGGAAACAGGGACGTAAACCATCCAAGGGTGTTGCCGACATCTGTTCCTTCTTCTATAAATTCCCTGCCGTGCCCTTCCATGCCAATGATGATTGTATCCATCTGTGCAAACCTGGTGAGGGTTTTAACCAAGGCAGCTAGCAGTAGATCATTGATCTCTGTATGGTAAGCAGCCGGCACATCATAGATCAATGCTTGCGTGTGCTGCTTGTCCAGACGCACTGTCTGATGCCGCATATCCCCTTGCTTCACTGGTTTTCCATTGTACTTATCGCAGGGCAGCGCATTGTAATTTTGTACAATTTCCTTCCAGTAAGGTATTTGTGAAAGGGTCCTTGATTGTTGGCCATATCTTTCCAGTGCATTGTACCATTGGCGGTAAGAACTGCTTTTTGTACCGAGATCTGGCTGGCTATCTGTTATCAGTTCACCGATCAGCCATTCCAGTTCTCTGAGCAGTATTCTCCACGATACGCCATCCATTACCAGGTGGTGCACAACAACCAACAGGCGGTTCGCAGTTTCTGTAGGAGGTGTTTGCATCAACACTGCCCGGATAAGATCTCCCTGTTCTATATCCAGGCTTTGTTGGTAATGATTTGATCGTTCAGTTAAGACTGTTCCCAATGCAGGCAATAATACAGACCGGAGATCTTCGGACATTATTTGCCTTGTAACTGAATGGGGGTCATAAACCTGGTACCATTGTCCTTCCTTTTTGTAATATCTGAATTGGAGCACATCATGATGAGCAACTATAAGCTCAAAAGCCTTTCTTAACAAAGCTTCTTCCACCCTTTTATCAATATCGAGCAGTATTGCCTGATTGAAATAAGAAGGGTGGACTGGTTCTTTTTCAAAGTACCATTGTTGGATCGGCAGCAGGCCTACGTGTTCCTGCAAAGAATATTTTTCAAAGGGAGTAACCAACAACGGAATGGCCTGTTCATCTATGAGCGAAGCCAGCTTTGCTATTGTTTGATAATTGAATACATCGTCGATCTGAAACATATGGCCGGTTTTTCTTGCCTGGTTTACCAGCTGGATCGAACTGATCGAATCACCGCCAAGTTCAAAGAAATTGTCATGAACGCCTGCTGTTTCTACACCCAGCAGGTTCTGCCACAATTCTGCAAGTACCGCTTCTGTTTTGTTGCGCGGCAACACCAGTTCCTTGCTTATCAGCTCTTTCGCCTTGATGTCTGGTAACCTTTTCCTATCAACTTTTCCGTTGAAGGTCAATGGCATGCTTGTTATCTCAACCCATTGATCTGGGATCATATAATCAGGTAGGTGTTCTTTCGCGTATGCTTTAACAGCTTCTTCATGGTATCCTGACCCTGCTACTATAAAAGCCACCAGTCGCTTGGGCGCATCTTTACTCTCATAGGCTAATACGGCTACTTCCTTTACTTCAGTATGTGCCTGCAATGCGTTTTCTATTTCTCCCAGCTCTATCCGGTATCCTTTTATCTTTACTTGCTCATCCCGCCTGCCTATGTATTCTATATTCCCGTCCTGCAACCACCGGCCCATGTCGCCGCTCTTATACATCCTGGCATTTTCGTCTTTACAGAAAGGGTCTTTTACGAATTTGTTGCTTCCCTCCTCCCCGTGCAGGTACCTCCTGGCTACGCCTGCGCCCGCTATGCATATCTCTCCTATTGCTCCTACTGGCAGTAGCTCATTACCTGCACCCAGAATATAGATGCGGGCATGATCTATTGGTTTGCCGATAGGCACGCTTTTATATGCTTGCCCTTCTTCCTGTAACGTGCGGGGCCGTAAGCTGAACACACTGCATCCAACGGTTGTTTCCGTTGGACCGTATTCGTTGATGATCTCTATGTCTATCCCTTCCTGTTGCAGAAAACCTAATTGCCCGCCAAGCAGGGCTTCTCCGCCAATTACCAATCTTCCGGTGAGCAGGCTTCCTGATGCTGTGCGTAGTTTCGGTTCCAGTAGAGGGAGATGCGAAGGTGTTATCTTAATAAAGTCATACGGTGCATAGCGGTGCAAGTTTGCATCCTCAAACACATGGACGGATCTGTTCGATGCGATCACCATCCGCTTGCCAAATACGAGGGGCATAAACAGCGCAGTAACGGATGCGTCAAAGCTGCTGGACAAATGAACAAAACTGCCGGAGGTTTCTGTAGTTGAGTTAAGATAATCTGTTTTACTGTTGACGAGGTAATTACTCAGGTTGTGGTGCTCTACCATCACGCCTTTGGGTTTACCGCTCGATCCCGACGTATAGATCAGATAAGCAAGCTGATCAGGCGCAATGTCGATCTGCGGATTGGCAGCATCCTGACTGCTGATGAAAGGCCAGTCTGCGTCTATTAAGACGGTTTGTAGAGCAAACCCGGCCGGCAGTTTTTCCTGAAGCTCAGTGCTGCTGATTATCAGTGCGGCTCTACTGTCTTCCAACAGCATGGCTATCCTTTCAGCAGGGTAGCCTGCATCAACAGGCACATAGGCTCCTCCTGCTTTTAGAATACCCAACAGCGTCACGATCAGAGCTGGTGACCGATCAAGGCAAACGACTACCCTTGCTTCCCTTTTTATTCCGCTGGCTATAAGGTAATGGGCCAGCTGATTGGCTCTTTCATTCAGCTGTTGAAAGCTCAGCTCCTGCTCCTGGTATACCAGGGCTGTTTGGTCAGTTTTCCGGGCAACCTGTTCTTCAAACAAGGCAACAACTGTTCTTCGTTCGCGCTTGCCGGCGGAACGGGAACTGAATGCCTCCACCCATTGCTGCTCCTGCGGGCCTAGCATCTTCAGAGAAGAAATGCAGCGGTCTGGTGATACTGATACAGCTTGAAGGAGCTGTTTAAAGTGGCTTGCCATCCTCCACATGGTTTGCTCGCTGAACAGATCGCTGCAATACACAACTGAAACCTCCAAGCCATGCACGTTTTCCGCTACATTGTAGATAATGTCCAGTTGTGCAGTAACAGGCTGATAACCTTCTTCTGTTACCTGTGCGGCTTGCAGGCGCAGCGCAGGGACCTCCGGCGTATTTTGCATACTGAACAGTACCTGTACCAAGGGATTGCGACTCATATCCCTTTCATTTCCTACCGCTTCCACTACCTTTTCGAATGGAACTTCCTGGTGGGCATAGGCTTCCAGGGTAGTGTTCTTGAGCTGCTGCAGCAACGTCGTAAAAGAAGGCAGTTGGCTCAAATCGCTGCGTAGGGCAAGCGTATTGATAAAGCAACCGATCAATCCTTCCAACTCCGGCTGGTTGCGGTTTGCAACTGGTGTGCCTATACAGATGTCGTGCTGACCGCTATAGCGCTGCAGCATGACCTTGAAAGCAGCCAATAACGTCATAAAAAGCGTTACGCCCTGCTGATGGCTCAACTTCTTCAGTGCATCGGTAAGCTGCTTCTCTACGTTAAAGCGTATGGAAGCACCACGCGCACTCCAAACCGGCGGTCTGCTGTAGTCAGTAAGCAGCTGCAGCACTGGCGTGCCTTCAAGCTTTTTTTTCCAGTAATCAAGTTGGCTCTCATACAGCTGCCCCTGTAATGCCTCCCTTTGCCAAAGAGCATAATCAGCATACTGAACTTTTAAGGGTTGAAATTGCACAGGCCGTTCTTCCACCAAAGCTGTATATACTTCCAGAAGCTCTTTTACAATTATTGAGGTAGACCACCCATCTGATGCTATGTGATGTATGGTTGTAACCAGGAGATGATCCTGGGGGGCAAGACGAATGACATCAGCACGAAGCATATAATCTGCTGAAAGATCAAAGGGTTGCTGAATAAGGACATGAACAAATTGCTGCAGGGCTTGAGAATCGCTTTTGTAAAGTGTGTCTTCGTGGAAACGCAAACGCCAGTTGGAGGCATCCTGGACCGATTGACAGGCTTTGTCTTGTTCACCGCTGATTACCGTACGCAGGATTTCATGCCGGTTCATGATGTATTGAAATGCTCCGTTCAACGCATCTTTGTGAAGATTGCCTTTAAACCGCAAAACGGCTGGCAGATGATACTGGATGCTGCCTTCCAGCTGATGAATAAACCAAAAACGTTCCTGGCTGTATGATAAGGGAACACATACCGGCCTGGGATGCGTTACAACGATCCCTGGCAGTAATCCGTTGTGCTGTTGCCGCAAACTTGCTTCCAGCGTGGCGATGGTAGGATAAAAGAAAAGATCCTTTATACCCATTTCTACTTGAAGTTGCCTGCGGGCAGCCGAAACGACGCGCGCTGCCAGCAATGACTGTCCACCCAATTCAAAGAAGTTATCGTATATGCCGATCCGATCTGTCTGCAATACCAGCTGCCATATGTCAGCCAGGATCTTTTGAGCTTCGTTCACCGGAGCCGCATAGACTTCGCGCGCTGCTGAGTCAGGATCAACAGGAGGCAAAGCTTTTTTATCTATCTTCCCGCTGGAGTTCAGTGGCAAGCTTTCCATCTGTACCATCAGGGAGGGCACCATATAATCCGGAAGCCTGGTTTTCAGGTATGCAATGATGCCTTGCCGGTCATAATCGCCCTTCGCCACCACATAGCCTATCAGTTGTTTGTTGCCGTGCTTGTCTTCCGGGGCTATCACAGCTGCCTGGTGCACCAGACTGCAATCCTGCAGTACGCCCTCAATCTCACCCAACTCTATTCTGAAACCTCTTATCTTTACCTGCTCGTCCATTCTTCCCAGGTACTCAATGTTTCCGTTGTCCAGCCACCGTCCTCTATCGCCTGTTCTGTATACCCTTGAAGTTGGGTCACTTTTGAAACGATCCGAAACAAATTTTACAGCTGTCTGATCCCGGTTTCCCAGGTATCCTCTTGCCACTCCGGCCCCTCCGATCCAAATTTCTCCGGCAACGCCTACCGGAACCAGTTCCATTTGTTCATCTACGATGTAAATGCTTGTATTTGCAAGCGGTTTCCCGATCAGCACCCTTTCATCTGTATATAGTTGTTTAGCAGTAGACCATATGGTTGTTTCAGTTGGACCGTACAGATTATATACATTGCCCATTTTTGTCAAGGCATTCTTGACACTTTCAGTGACTGCCTCACCGCCGATCAACATGGTTACACCTTCTTTGTTATCCCATCCGCTGTCCAGTAAAAGTTGCCAGGTAGAAGGCGTGCCTTGCATATGTGTTGGCTGGTAATGATGTATGGCTTCTGCCAGTTTGATGCCATCGGCCGTGGTTTCCCTGGACACCATTACGAGCTTTCCTCCATTGATCAGGGGAACAAAAAATTCCAGGTAACATATATCAAAGCAAAAAGTGGTTACGGATAAAAATTTTGAACCGGGTCCAAAACCTATTAAATGATCTATGCTCTTTAGTAAGTTTACAACACTTTTGTGTTCAACCATAACACCCTTTGGCAAGCCTGTTGAACCGGATGTATAGATCAAGTAGGCCAGCTGCTCAGCGGAAACAGCCGGAGGATTAGCAGCCGGATAGTTATTTATAATTTCCCACTCATTGTCTATCTGAAGAACCTCTATATCTTTCAGACTTTCCAGTTTTACCCTGCTCTCTTTTGTGCTCACCACAGTTTTAACCTGTGCATCGCCGATCATAAAAGAGAGTCTTTCAGCCGGGTAGTCGGGATCCAGCGGTACATAGCAGCCTCCTGCCTTGAGGATGGCCAGCACACCTACTACCATCCACATACCCCGCT
>JADCRZ010000083.1 GCA_015069695.1 Williamsia sp. | reverse complement strand
CCAGATCTAGCTTGTTCGTTGTAGCGTAGTGCAGTAAATTTTAGCCCCTTTCAAACAGCCTTGACTTTTTGGTTCTTTTTGGTCAAGCAAAAAGAACACAGAGTCCCCCTTTCAAACAGCCTTGATTTTTTTGCTTCTTTTTGCATCAAGGCAAAAAGAAGACGGAGTCTTAGCGAACCTCCGCTCCCTCGTCTGCGCGGCCGTCCGGGTTTATAAACACCAGCTTGCCGTCTCCGTTCTCTGCCATCAGGATCATGCCGTTGCTTTCGATGCCCCTCATTTTGCGGGGGGCGAGGTTGGTAACGACGACGACTTGCTTGCCCTGGATGTCTTCGGGTTTGAAATCCAGTGCGATGCCGGATACGATGGTGCGTTTTTCTGTTCCGAGGTCTACTTCCAGTTTCAGCAGCTTGTCTGCTTTTTCCACTTTTTCGGCGGTTACAATGGTGCCTACTTTGAGTTCTATTTTTGCGAAGTCGTCATATTGAATCATGGGCTTTTGAGCCGCTTGTTCTTTTATTTCCTCCTGCATAACTTGTCTGTTTACTTTTTCGGTTTGCTTTTTTGATTCCAGGGCTTTTGCCGCAGCGGCTTTCAGCTTGTCAAGCTGCACGGCGATTTCCGCATCCTCAATTTTCCGGAACAGGAGCTTAGGTTCGCGCAGGCTGTAACCTACACTCAGCAGCTTTGACTTGCCGGCGTTCTCCCATTCAAGCATTTTATCGACCACTTTCATCATGTGGCACATTTTTCTGGCGGTGTAAGGCAAAAATGGGTTCACCAGGATCGCCAAGTTGGCCGTCAGCTGCAAGCAGATGTGCAGGCAGTTGTCGATCAGCTTTTGCGCCTGGGCATTCTCATTGATGCTCCGCGCTGTGATCCAGGGTTGCTTCTCCTGCATATAACGGTTACCCTTGCGCGCCAGATCGATCACTTCAGACAAGGCATCCCTGAACTTGTAGATTTCCAGCAGATCTGCTACTTTATCGGCTGAGATTTTAAACTGTGTGAGCATGCCCTGGTCGGCTTCGTCCAGCAGCTCGCTGTGCAGGACCGGCACTTTACCGCCGCAGAGTTTGTGCAGCAGTACGAACGATCTGTTTACAAAATTGCCGAAGATCTCCACCAGCTCGCTGGTGTTGGCAGTCTGGAAGCCTTTCCAGGTAAACTCACTGTCTTTTGTTTCAGGCAGGATGGTGGTCAGATAGTAGCGCAGCATATCGGCCATGCTTTCTCCGCCGTTCTCCGGTTTGATCCAGTCGTTGATATAATCTTCCATTTCGATGCTCCAGCCCCGGCTGGTGCTCATTTTATCGCCTTCCAGGTTCATGAACTCATTGGCCGGTACATTGTCGGGGAGGATATTGCCATGCAGGTGCAGCATAACCGGAAAGATGATGCAATGAAAAACAATGTTGTCTTTTCCGATGAAATGTACCAGTTTGGTATCCTTGTCCTGCCAGTAAGGTTCCCATTCTTTGCCATGGTCAAGTGCCCACTGGCGGGTGGCGCTGATATAACCGATCGGGGCATCAAACCATACGTACAGGACCTTTCCTTTGGCTTCTTCCAGGGGTACAGGCACGCCCCAGTCCACATCGCGGGTGACGGCGCGGGGCTGCAGGCCATTGTCGAGCCAGCTCTTGCATTGCCCGGCCACATTGGATTTCCAGTCGGTGGCATGTTCCTGTTCGATCCAGTTGCGCAGCCAGTCTTCGTATTTGTTGAGGGGCAGATACCAGTGTTTTGTCATCTTTTTCACCGGTGTCTTGCCGGTGAGGGTACTGCGCGGGTTGATCAGTTGCTCAGGACTTAATGAGCTGCCGCAGCGTTCACACTGGTCGCCATAGGCATTTTCGTTGCCGCATACAGGGCAGGTTCCGATGATATAGCGGTCGGCCAGGAAGATGCCTGCCTGCTCATCGTAGTACTGCTCGTTCTCTTTTTCTTCCAGCTCACCGCGGTTATAGAGAGAGGTAAAAAATTCCTGTGCAGTTTCATAGTGGATCGGTTCGCTGGTTCGGTGGTAGATGTCGAACGAAATACCCAGGTCAGCAAAATTTTGTTTGATGATCGCGTGGTATTTATCTATGATGGCACGGGGAGTCGTTCCTTCTTTCAGGGCCTGCATGGTAATGGCCGCCCCATGTTCATCACTGCCGCATATGAAAACCACATCACGTTTCCGGGCCCGCAGGTAACGGACATAGATGTCTGCCGGCAGGTAAGCCCCGGCCAGGTGACCGATGTGCTTCAAGCCATTCACATAAGGCAAGGCCGCCGTAATCAGATACCTCTTTGGTTCATTCATGGTTTGTTGTGCTATAAGGAGTGCAAAAATAACGGGAATGTCTGAATCTGTCTTGAACCATGATTCAAGACCATGGTTCAAGACAATTCCCTATTTTACAATATGAACCGTAAGCATTTTCTTTCTTCCCTGCTCCCCTTCTCCTTTTCTTTTTCAACTAACAATGGGCAACAGGGAGCTGTTGAAGGCCGGCGGGCGGAACAGGCTATCCGTACGCCGCCTTATCTGAAGCCGGGAGACAGGATCGGTGTAACATGTCCGGCCGGTTTTATCCTGCCCGAGGAGATCCGTTCGGCGGTGCAGCGCATGGAAGGCTGGGGATTGCAGGTGGTGACGGGCACTACGGTCGGAAAGCGGGATTTTACTTTCGGGGGAACAGACGAAGAAAGAAAGCGGGATTTTCAGCAGATGCTGGATGACCGCTCCCTGCAGGCCATCATGTGCGCGCGGGGCGGATACGGCTTTGTGCGGATCATTGATGAGCTTGATTTTTCTGCGTTTGTGCGCCATCCAAAATGGATCATCGGCTTTAGTGATATTACCGTGCTGCATGGCCACCTGAACCACAACTACGGCGTTGCTTCTATCCATTCCAAAATGTGCAACAGCTTTCCCGACGACTGGAGCAAGGCCGAGCCTATTCAAATTGAAACCATTGATTCTATCCGGCACGCCCTCATGGGAGAAAAGATGCAATACCAGGTGGCCGTGCATGGAATGAACAGAACCGGCACAGCCCGGGGCGTGCTTACAGGTGGTAACCTTAAAACCATCGAAACCTTATCAGGCACAAAATCGGATTATGTTACGGCAGGCAAGATCCTGTTTGTGGAAGACACCGGCGAGTACCTCTACAGCATTGACCGCATGTTCTGTAATCTCAAAAGGACCGGCAAGCTTGAAAACCTGGCAGCACTCATTGTAGGTGGATTCAAGATCAAACCAGACAACGAAGGGGAAGAATTTGGCCGGACGGTTTATGATATCGTCCGGGAGAAAACCGGCGGTTACCGCTATCCCGTCGTATTTGATTTTCCGGTGGGGCACCAGAAAAACAATTATGCGCTGAAATGCGGTGTGATGCACCAGCTGGATGTCAGAACAGACGGTGTACTGTTGCGTGAAACCGGCAGCAACAGCTAACACACGGCCATCTGTAGATAGATCAGGTAAATACGCACAACAGATGCATGTAGAAACCAGGAAGAAAAATCTTTGGGTGCTGGCTCCCGTATCAGGTTCACTGTTGTATGGATTGCTGTACCTTGTTGCAACATTTTTTTATCCCGGTGGTGCACAATTTGACAAACACTCTAAAGGGTTTAGCTGGATCCACAACTACTGGTGCAACCTGCTCAACGAACCTGCTATCAACGGGCAGCACAATCCGGCCCGGCCCATAGCCCTTGTGGCGCTGGCCGTACTTTGTATATCCCTCATGATCTTCTGGTATATCTTCCCGCTTTATGTCCAATCCGGGAAAGCCGCCCGGCTCCTGATACAAACTTCAGGTATTGCAGCCATGGTAACAGCGCTGTTTATCTTTACCGCCCAGCATGACCTTGTTATAAATACAGCCGGACTTTTCGGCCTGGTGGCGCTCACCGGAACGCTTACCGGCTTGCATAAACTGGGGCAGATCTGGTTGTTCCGCATGGGCCTCTTTACCATCGTGCTTATCGCCGCAAACAATGTATTGTACTATGGAAATGATTTGATGTATTATTTACCCGTCGTGCAAAAGATTACCTTTTTCTATTTCCTGCTCTGGATTTGTTTGATCTGTATCGGCTTGTACAGAAGGCCGGAACAGCCGTGAAACTGGGAGGAAATCCGCTGTTTTGCGGTACTTGAAACCTTTTCCTTACATTCAATCATGGCTACAATTCCTCCTTACCTGAAAAAAGGCGATACCATCGGCATTGTATGTCCGGCCGGGTATATGCCGCTGGAAAAAGCGCAGACTTGCATAGATACTTTGCGCGAATGGGGCTACGAAGTAAAAGTAGGCGCAACCCTGGGCAGCAATTCAACCAATTACTTCTCCGGTACAGATGCGGAGCGGCTGGCCGACCTGCAACAGATGCTGGATGACAAGCACATAAAAGCCATCCTGTGCGGACGGGGTGGTTATGGAACGGGAAGGATTGTTGAGCAGATCGATTTTACCCAGTTCAAAAAACATCCCAAATGGATCATCGGGTTCAGTGATATTACCGTGCTGCACATCCATCTCTGGTCGAACTTCTCCCTTTCTTCCCTCCATGCACCGATGGCAGCTGCATTCAATGGGGGCGAAGCAAGCAACGAGTGGATAGCTTCGCTGCGCAAAGCGCTTGCGGGTGAAAAAGCGCTTTACCAATGTGCACCCCATCCGTTCAACAACAGCGGTAAAACAAGCGGCCGGTTAATCGGCGGTAATCTTTGCCTGCTGGCGCACCTGATCGGTACATCCTCCGATTACAAGACAAAAGGAAAGATCCTTTTTATGGAAGATGTGGGTGAATACCTGTACAGTGCCGACCGCCTGCTCTACCAGCTAAAACGCAACGGCAAACTCAGTCACCTGGCCGGTCTCATCATCGGCGGCTTTACAGACAGCAAGGACACGGAAAGGCCCTTCGGCAAGTCGGCCTACGAGATGATCCACGACCTGGTAAAAGAATACAACTACCCCATCTGCTTCGATTTCCCCGTGAGCCACAACAAAGAAAACTACGCACTGAAAATCGGTGTAAAATATTCCCTGCAGGTGGGGAAGGAAGGGACTGTGTTGAAGGAGTTGTCTGGAACCTTGATTGTCTGGATGGGAGGGATTCGCAGGATTGTTCTTGGATGAACAGCTTGCGAATCCCTCCCATCCAGACAATCAAGGTTCCAGACTGTTCAAATAATCTTCCGCATTCTTCATATGTGCTGCTCTCTTCTCCTTCGGCATTTTGTCGAAGGTGTTTAGCAGCATGCCGAGGCGGGCGTTCTGGGAGAAGAAATCACGGTTTACATGCATAAAGCGCCAGAAGAGGCCGTCCCAGATGGTTTGCCAGGGGCCGCGCTTGTAATCACCCATTTTCAGGAGATAATTGCTGCCGCTGATATAAGGTTTGGTGGCCATGAGTCCGCCGTCGGCAAACTGCGTCATGCCGTATACATTGGGTACCATCACCCAGTCGTAGCTGTCGATATACATTTCCATAAACCACTTGTATACTTCATCCGGATCAAACTCGCAGAGCAGCATAAAATTGGCCATTACCATCAACCGTTCAATATGGTGGGAGTATCCTGTGTCGAGCAGCTTTTTGATCACACTGTCTACAGGTACGATGCCGGTAGTGCCCTTCCAGAAAGAAGCAGGGATCTTTCTCGTGAAACCCCAGAAATTCTTTGTGCGCTGGCGGCGTCCTTCGCGTTCGTACACGATCCGGATAAACTCGCGCCAGCCCAGCAACTGCCTGATAAAACCTTCCAATGAGTTCAGGGGCACCTTGTAGCGGGGAGCGGCTTCAAGGGCTGTGTTGATGATCTGCTGCGGATCAAGCAAACCGATGTTGAGCAGCGGAGAACTGACCGAGTGATAAAGATAATTTTCCCGCGCTACAATCGCATCCTGGTACGCACCGAAGAGAGAGAAGCGTTGCTCCAGAAACTGGTCGAGCCACTGTTCTGCATCTTCGAATGTGACCGGGTAAAATCCATCGTGCAGGATGCGGACCGGCGCCATCAGGTGACCATAGTTTTTGCCGTAATGCTGCTCAACGTATGTCCTTGCTTCATCAACCCAGCTGTTCTCTTTTGTGAGCTGGATCTGTGGCGGGCGCGCATCCCGCGGAAATTTTTGCCGGTTCTCTGCATCATAGCTCCATTTGCCACCCACCGGTTGGGAACGGGCATCTGTCAGCAGCTGGTGCTGTTTGCGTTGCCAGATGTAAAAATCAGTTTGAAAATAACCCGTCTTCTTACCAAAATAATCTGCCGCTTCTTTGAGAGAAGTAAGAAAATTCGGTGTTTTGTACAGCTTGCGTTCTATGTTCCATTTGGTGCAGGCCGCCTGGATCCTTCTTTCCAGCCAGTCATCGGCAGTTTCGGCATAACAAATTTCTTTCACACCTTTTTCCGCAAGCGAGGGGATCAGCTTGCGGACATCAGCATCGGGAGATATGGCTTCGATATACTGTACGTGGATCTTTTTCTTCTGTAAAAAATCCTGGTATGCCTTCATGCTTGCACGATGCAGTACCAGCTTTTGTTTGTGAAAATTGAACTGGTTAAAGAACAGCGCTTCTTCCACCAGGTACACGGGTTTTCCTGGTTGTACAGCCGTATGTTCTTTGAAGAGCTGATGGGGAAATACAAGGGTAACAGACGTTGTCATGCAAGCATCCAAAAACAGCCTGATCCCTTTTTTGTTTGGAAATTTTGATGAAAGAAAAAATTTGGCTTGCCCAGGGTTTTTGTGAAAAGAATCTTTACCGGGTGATAAATTTTGACTAAACTGCATAGGTTCACAGTGCCCTATTTCCTATTTGTTGTCCTTGAAAATAATACAATGAATTTACCATTCAAACGGGAAAAAGAAGGGGCAGTTCAGCAGGAGGGCCGGCAGCTCTCGGCGTATGAGCAGGCAAAAGCATTCCGCCGGCTTCGGATCTCTGTTACGACCAACATCAAAGACCTTCTACTGATCACAGGCGGCATCTTATCCGCTTCGTTCGGACTGGAAAGTTTTCTGCTGCCAAATAATTTTGTTGATGGCGGTGCAACAGGTATTTCGCTGCTGCTGGCTGAGGTGAGCCGCATTCCTGTTTCTGTATACCTTGTTATCATCAACATTCCCTTTGTCATCATTGGCTCGCGTACCATCGGAAATGTGTTTGCGCTGAAGACAGCGTCCGGCATTGTTGCCCTTGCGCTGGCAGTGGCCTTTATTCATTTCCCCGTTGTTACCAATGATAAATTGCTGGTAGCTGTGTTCGGCGGTTTTTTTCTGGGAGCAGGTATCGGACTTTCCGTGCGGGGAGGCGGTGTAATTGATGGTACGGAAGTGCTGGCCATTTTTCTAAGCAGGCGGCTCGGTATCACAATCGGTGACGTGATCCTGATCTTCAACATCCTGATCTTTTCTGCTGCGGCTTATGTGCTCAACGTAGAAACCGCCCTGTATTCGGTCCTTACCTATCTGTCTGCATCCAAGACCGTTGATTTTATCATTGAAGGCATCGAAGAATATACGGGTGTTACCATTATCTCTCCCAAACACGAAGACATCCGCAAAATGATCGTGGAAGTGCTGGGCAGGGGCGTAACTGTGTATAGGGGCAGACGGGGCTTTGGCAGAACCGGCGAATCTACCGCCGACAGGGACATTGTTTATACCATTGTTACCCGCCTGGAAGTTTCCCGCCTGAATGCCGAGATCGAAAAGATTGATCCGAACGCTTTTGTGGTGATGAGCAGCGTAAAAGATACAAAGGGCGGCATGATCAAAAAGCGGCCATTGAACCATTAGAGAATTCCCTTTCTTTTTTAGTTTATTTTTGTTTTACATCAGACAAGCTATATGACAAGCCCCCGGCAGGACATCTCCTTTGATAATACGGAATATGCATTTGCTTATAAAAGCGACAAGGAACTTAAACAAGCCCGGTTTCTTTTTTCTACCATGGGTTATGGCTGGCTGGTAAAGCTGGGTACCCGCATCACACCCTGGGCCATCAACCTGGGATTGCCGGTTGGCTGGATGGTCAGGAACACGATCTTCAAGCAATTTGTGGGCGGAGAAACCCTGGAAGAAACGGCGAAGGTGGCCGATAAGCTGGAAGCATTTCATGTGCAGGTAATTCTTGATTACGGTGTAGAAGGAAAAGAAGGCGAAGAAAATTTTGACCATGCCTGCGAAGAATTTATCCGCGTGATCAAGTACGCAGCTACCCAGCACAACATCCCTTTTATGAGCATCAAGGTAACGGGCTTTGCCCGGTTCAGCCTGCTGGAAAAACTGCATGCCGCCGCCAACCCCGGCGAAACCCTGCAGGGAAAGGTAGGTACAGGGGTTTTGTCGGAAGAAGAAAAGGCAGAGTGGGCACGTGTGCTCAGCCGCATGGAAAAGATCGTAAGCGTAGCTGCTGATTGCAACATCGGCGTGCTGGTAGATGCAGAAGAAACCTGGATACAGGATCCGGTGGATGCGCTTACCATGTGCATGATGGAAAAATACAACCGGAACAAAGTTGTGTTGTTCAATACCATCCAGCTTTACCGCCACGACCGGTTGCAGTTTTTAAAAGACAGCTTTGCACAGGCACAGTCCAAAGGATTTGTACTCGGCGTCAAGCTGGTGCGGGGCGCCTATATGGAAAAAGAGCGCCGCAGGGCCGGTGAATCAGGCACCCGTTCTCCCATCCAGCCCGACAAAGCTTCCAGCGATCGAGATTATAACCAGGCCATTGAATTTTGTATCAACCACCTGGACAGCATCTACGTGATCGTTGCCTCCCACAATGAACACAGCAATCTCTATACGACCCAGCTGCTGCAGCAAAAGGGCCTGCCGCTTTCCCATCCGCATGTGCATTTTTCGCAGCTCTATGGAATGAGCGATAACATCACGTTTAACCTGGCGGCTGCGGGCTGTTCAGTCAGCAAATACCTGCCCTTCGGTCCTATTAAAGATGTGGTGCCTTACCTGATGCGGCGCGCCCAGGAAAACAGCTCTGTGAGCGGACAAACCGGAAGAGAGCTGGGACTCATCCAAAAGGAGTTGAAAAGAAGAGAAGGCTGATTCGATCTATTTTGTACTTTTGGCCTCCACGGACTGCTAGCTCAGTTGGTTCAGAGCATTACCTTGACAGGGTAGGGGTCGCCGGTTCGAGCCCGGCGCAGTCCACTTTCAAAATGATTTCTGCTACTTGCAAGCTGTGACCAAAGAGTGTAAAGAATAAGTCCCGGATGACGGCCGCCAGGATAAGTGCCGGCGAAAATGGGAAAGTATGTTTGAGCACTTCATATTATCCATACAAAGCTTTCATGATTTTTCACAAGAGCATATATCGCTTCTGCTTGATCACCTGAAAATGCGGGACGTAAAAAAGGGGGAGTACCTGATCAGGGAGGGGCAGGTTTGCCAGGCATTTTACTTTATCAACCAAGGCTGCTTTCGTCATTTCACTGTACAGGAAAATGGAGAAGAAGCTACGCTCAATCTTTTCATCCGTCATGAATGGCTGTTCGAGTATAAAAGCTTTATGACGCAGCAACCGTCTCAAAACATCATCCAAGCTGCGGCCGATAGCGAAGTATTCAGCCTGAGCGTGTGGGATTTTCACGCACTGGCCAGGGTTGCTGAAGGCTTTTTCCGGCTGGGACGCATTTTCGAGCTGGCCATCCGGAACCAGGACTTCCAACACAACAGGCTTTCACCTGAACAGAAATATGAACGCTTGCTGGACTATAAGCCTGAACTTCTGCAGCATTTTCCTTTGAAGCATATCGCTTCTTACCTGGGCATGACCCCGGAGACGCTCAGCCGCATCCGGAAAAAAATCAGTTCTTGATTTTCGTCAAGAACCGCTTCCTGGAAGCCGGCTAAGTTTGGGTCATGAACAACATATCTGAGAAAAAAGCCGGCACTTCCCTGATCGTATTTGTCATATTACTGGTTTTCACCATGGTGCTTCATCCTGCGGGCGGAAGCATCGAATATCTGATCAGGATCACGCGTGTGATCATCATTGCGCATGCGATTGCAGCTCTTTCGCTGCCATTTGGATGGATAGGATTTTGGGGCCTAACACGAAAAATTGGAACAGGCCATTTCGGATCAGTTTTCGCTTTTGCAACCATTTCATTCGGACTGGTTGCAGTTATGTTGGCTGCAGTCACCAACGGGCTGGTTCTGCCTATCTTTTTGCACCATTACAAAGACGCAGTTCCGGAAACTCTTTCCGCTATCAAGCCCATTGTGCGGTATAACTCAGCGGTGAATCACGCATTTGATTACATGTATACCGGTGCTTTCTGTCTGGCCATGCTGTGCTGGTCGATTGCTATATTGCTTACCAAAAAAATGACGGTATGGATTGGATGGCTAGGTATTGCATTAGCCATTGGTGCCATAGCCGTTTTCAGTTCTGATACAGCCGTGAACAGTCTGCAGGGTTTCCGCATATTTGTTACGGGCATGGCAGTATGGATCCTGCTTGTTGGAACTGCCTTGTGCCGGCAGAAATGAATGAATCAGAAAAGTTCCCTTTTTCCTATCTTAGCTCCCATGCAACAATACCTCGATCTGCTTCAGCATATCATCCAAACCGGCGCATCCAAGACCGACCGTACGGGTACCGGCACCACCAGCTGTTTTGGTTACCAGATGCGGTTTGACCTCTGCGAGGGCTTTCCCCTGCTGACTACCAAGAAATTGCATGTAAAAAGCATTATTTATGAACTGCTCTGGTTTCTCCAGGGAGATACGAACGTGAAGTACCTGCAGGACCATGGTGTGCGGATCTGGGATGAATGGGCTGATGAGGATGGGAATCTTGGGCCTGTTTATGGCAAGCAATGGAGAAGCTGGTCGGGTGCCGATGGCAAAACCTACGACCAGATCGCAAGCGTTATCAACCAGATCAAAACCAATCCTGATAGCCGCCGCATGATCGTCAGCGCCTGGAACGTGGGCGAGCTGCCCCAAATGGCCCTGATGCCCTGTCATGCCCTGTTTCAGTTTTATGTGCAGCCCGCAGCTGAAGGCAAGGGCCGCCTCAGCTGCCAGCTCTACCAGCGCAGCGCCGATGTGTTCCTGGGCGTGCCCTTCAACATTGCCTCCTATGCCCTGCTGACGATGATGATCGCGCAGGTATGCGGACTGGAGCCCGGCGAGTTCATCCATACTTTTGGCGATGTGCACCTGTACAACAACCACCGCGAACAAGCCGATCTGTTGCTGACACGCAAACCCTTTCCGCTGCCGCAGATGAAGTTGAATCCGGCGGTCAAAGACATACTGGACTTTACATACGAAGATTTTACGCTGGAGAATTACCAGTCGCACCCGGCTATCAAAGCGCCGGTAGCAGTGTAAATCCCGGTTATCCCAACAATTTATCAAACCCGTTCATGATCATCTCCTTTGTTGTAGCTGCCGCTGAAAACAATGTGATCGGAAAAGACAACCGCCTGCCCTGGCGCCTGCCCAACGACCTGAAGTTTTTTAAGAATACGACCTGGGCCATGCCCGTGATCATGGGACGCAAGACCTATGAATCGTTTGGCAAACCCCTGGCTGGCAGAACAAATATTGTGATCACCAGAAGGGACGACTGGAACGCGGAAGGCGTGATAAAAGTAAAAAGCCTGGACGAAGCCTTGCAGGCCGCGGAAGAGACCGATGCAAAGGAAGCATTTATCATCGGCGGCGGAGAAATCTTCCGCCAGTCTTTTTCCATGGCCGACAAAATTTATATTACACGCGTGCACACACAACTGGAAGGCGATGCTTATTTCCCCGAAATAAGGGAAGGGGAATGGGAGTTGTTTTCCCAGCTGGACTGTGCTGCCGATGAAAAGCATGCGTATTCTTACAGCTTCCAGTTGTGGAAACGGAAAAAATAAGTACTCTTGCTGTTTCGCATTTTCCGTTGGCTTCTATGTATTCAAAATACCAGCTGGCAAAAAAGTTTTTTCACTATCGCATGCATGCCCTTAATGGCAAGGGACACGGCATTCACTCTCCCTTTGTTTTTGATTTTGTAAAAAAGGTGCTGAATGACAAAAGGGTTTATCCTGCCTACAGCCAGGTAGAAGCGGTCAGAAAGCAGCTGATGCAGGATGGTTCCGTGCTGCACATTCACGATATGGGCGCCGGCTCGCCCAGCTCTCCGTACAAACACAAACCCGTATCAGCCATCGCGCAGGGTGTGATCAAACCAAAAAAATTTGCCCAGCTTCTTTACCGCATCGTGCGGTATTACCAGCCGCAAACCATTGTTGAATTGGGCACATCGCTGGGTGTAACAAGCGCTTACCTGGCCCTGGCAAATAGGCAGGGCTTTGTAACCACCCTGGAAGGATCGGAAGCGGTGGCTGCAGTGGCCCGGAAAAATTTTGCGGCTTTATCACTCTCCAATATAAAGCTGGTAACCGGGAACTTTGATGCAACGCTGCCGCAGCTGCTGCCACAAACCGGGCTGATCGATCTGGCCTTCGTAGATGGCAATCATGCCCGCGAACCGACCCTGCGTTATTTTGATCTCCTGCTAAACAAGACCTGTCCTTCTTCGCTGATCATCTTTGATGACATTCACTGGAGCAAGGAGATGGAGGAAGCATGGGAAGTCATCAAAGCCCATCCAGCAGTCAGGCTGAGCATCGATCTGTTTTTTATCGGCATTGTTTTTTTTCGCGAAGAGTTTAAAGTAAAGCAGCATTTTGTGATCCGTTACTAACTTGTGTACATGTACAGGCTGATCTTTATTTTACTGGTGTTCCTTCCGCCCCGGTTTCAGCCGCACCGATTTATTTTTCAGAAAAAACTTTTTTCCCGCTACGGATACACCCTTCCTTACCGGATCCTTTACCCGCCGTATTACAACGAGAACAAATCTTATCCGGTGCTCACCCTTCTTCATGGCAGCGGTGAGCGCGGAACAGACAACAGGGCACAGCTGCTGCGCGGCGGCAGCTTGTTTGAAAGGGATGATGTACGCAAACGGTTTCCTGCAATTGTGATTTTCCCTCAATGTCCGGAAGACAGTGTATGGAGCTATTTTACTTCTACGCCGGACAACTCCAACATCACCGGCCGTACGATCTCATTCCGGTTTTCTGCCCATCCGCCTTCTTCCGCCTTATTGGTAAAGCTCCTGTTAGACAGTCTGGTAGCGGCAAAAAAAGCCGATCCGGACAGGATGTACATCGGAGGCTTGTCGCTGGGCGGCTTTGGCGCGTTTGACATGATTGAAAGATATCCCGGTTATTTTGCTGCTGCTTTTCCGGTGTGTGGCGGAGGAGATACCAGCACAGCAGACCGGTTTGCGCGCAAAGTTTCTGTATGGATGTTTCATGGTGCTGTTGATAAAGTGGTGGATGTAAGTTATTCGCGGCAGTACTACAATGTGTTGAAAAGACTGGGTGCTGATGTACGCTATACGGAATACCCGCGGGTTGGGCACAATAGCTGGGATTGGGTTTTTGAAGAAAAAGATCTGCTGCCCTGGGTGTTCTCAAAATCGCGTCGCATACAGGTTAACCCGTAGGCCCGGTTAAAAATGGGCCTGTGTAAAATAGTTTGCCGTTTCATTTCTTTCTATTTATCTCCATAATAAAAAATAATCCTTAATTTAAAGCCTGAACAATCCATTATGATCGTCGGTGTATTAAAGGAACCAGGCTCGGAAACCAGGGTGTCTTTACTGGCTGAAACTGCTTCCGCATTGATAAAAAAAGGGATTGCTGTATGGGTGGAAAAAGATGCGGGTGTAAAAGCCTTTTGCAGCAACGACCAATATCTACAGGCCGGTGCCCTTATCCATTCCCGTGATGACGTGATTGCTTCATCAGATATTTTACTTTCAATCAATCCGGTTTCTTTTTCGGGGGCTTCCATGCATGCAAAAGTGCTCATCGGTGTATACCAGCCCCTGTATAATTACAAGCAGGCAGATGAATGGGCCAAGCAGGAGATCACTGCTTTCAGTCTGGACATGCTGCCCCGCACCACGCGTGCGCAAAGCATGGATGTGCTGAGCTCGCAGGCCAATATTGCCGGTTACAAAGCTGTGCTGCTGGCAGCCCATTCTTTCCCCCGCTACTTTCCCATGTTTATGACCGCAGCCGGTACCATTTCCCCGGCCAAAATCCTGATCCTGGGAGCAGGCGTGGCCGGTTTACAGGCCATCGCTACGGCCCGGCGCCTGGGAGCGGTTGTGGAAGTGTTTGACACCCGGCCGGCAGTAAAGGAAGAGGTTATGAGTTTGGGCGCTAAATTTATTGAAGTAGAAGGTGCTGCCGATGCCACCAAAGCAGGCGGTTATGCAGTAGAGCAAAGCGAAGCATTTCAGCAGCGGCAAAAAGAAAAGATCGCTGCCAGCGTAGCCAAATCAGATATTGTGATCACGACTGCACAGATACCCGGCAAAAAAGCCCCTGTGCTGATCACCACGCCCATGCTCGATACCATGAAAAACGGCTCTATCGTCGTGGACCTGGCAGCTGCAACCGGCGGCAACACCGAACTCACGGAAAACAATGAGACCGTGGTGTACAACGGTGTGCGCATCATCGGCAATTCAAACCTGCCGGCTTCCATGCCATATGATGCCAGCAAGCTGTACAGCAAAAACATTGTCAACTTCCTGCAGCTGATCATCAACAAGGAAGGCAAGCTGCATATCAATTTTGATGACGACCTGGTAAAGGGAGCCTGCATTGTGTACGGAGGTGAGCTGGTGCATGAACGAACCCGGTCGCTCGTAGAACGGCTTAGCATGAGTTAACGGTCGAAAACCATTTATATGAATAGCTTTCTGTCGTGGGTAAGTGCAAATGAGCAGATGCTTTACATTGTTGCACTCATGATCTTTCTGGGGATAGAAGTGATCAGCCATGTGCCCAGCGTGCTGCATACGCCCCTGATGAGCGGTGCCAATGCCATTCATGGCGTGGTGATCATCGGTGCGATCATCGTGATGGGCAAGGCCGCTCACGATGATTACCTCGCGCTGACCCTGGGTTTTATGGCTGTTATTGTAGGTACCCTGAATGTAGTGGGTGGTTTTGTGGTGACCGACAGGATGCTGGAGATGTTCAAGAAAAAGAAGCATTGATCGTACTATACAAATTGTCCATTTAAAATTCTTCGCAGGAAGAACCGGGAGGCTCTATGGAACAAACCATCCTTATCATTTGCTACCTGATTGCGTCAGTAACATTTATCCTTGGTTTGAAAATGCTCTCCAATCCTGCCACGGCGAGGCGGGGTAACCTGACGGCCGCTGCTGGAATGTCCATTGCCATTGCCGGTACTATTTTTTTGTATAAGGAAGGAGACACCAAACTGGGCAACTACGGCTGGATCTTTGGCGGACTGGTGATCGGAAGCATCATTGGGACGCTGACTGCAAGAAGGGTAAAGATGACAGCCATGCCTGAACTGGTGAGCTTGTTCAACGGCATGGGCGGCGCCTGTGCAGCCCTTATTTCGATCGTAGAATTTCATCATTATTCCCATACAGTTCTGCTTGGCAGCGCAGATACAACAGCAGCAGTAAACGGTCTGCAGGCCACTTTGCTTATTATCCTGGCCGGGTTGATCATCGGTTCTGTTTCGTTTGCCGGCAGCATGATCGCCTGGGGAAAGCTCAACGGCCGGATCAAGGATTTCGCTTTTAAGGGACAACATATCGCCAACATCGTTATCCTCCTGACAACCCTGGCACTGGCAGGCTATCTCCTGTTCAGCCTCTCTGCTTCCAACGCCCTGGTCTTTTACCTGATCCTGGGCCTCTCTGTTTTGTACGGCGTTTTCTTTGTGCTGCCTATCGGCGGTGCTGATATGCCTGTGGTGATCTCCCTGCTCAATTCATTCACCGGTGTAGCAGCGGCCTGTGGCGGTTTTTTGTACAACAACAAAGCCATGCTCACGGGCGGTATCCTGGTAGGTGCGGCGGGTACCCTGCTCACCATCCTGATGTGCCAGGCCATGAACCGTTCCCTGCTCAACGTCCTGATCGGATCATTTGGCGGCAGCAAGGCCTCCGGACCGGGAGGTGCCAAAGAACAAGGCTCGTACAAGGAAATCCAGCTCAGCGATGCAGCAGTGGTGATGAGCTATGCCAACAAAGTGATGATCGTACCGGGTTACGGACTGGCTGTAGCGCAGGCCCAACATGCCTGTCATGAACTGGAAAAAGTACTGGAAGAAAAAGGTGTACAGGTAAACTATGCCATCCATCCGGTAGCCGGGCGCATGCCTGGTCATATGAACGTACTGCTGGCAGAAGCCGATGTGCCATATGATAAGCTGGAGGAAATGGAACAGGCCAACAACGAACTTTCGACGACCGATGTAGCCCTGATCCTGGGCGCAAACGATGTGGTAAACCCGGCCGCCAAAGTAGATGCGTCTTCCCCGATCTACGGCATGCCCATCCTGGAAGTAGAACTGGCAAAAAACGTGATCGTCAACAAACGAAGCATGAAGCCCGGCTACGCCGGTATAGAAAACGAACTTTTCTTCCAGCCCAAAACATCCATGCTGTTCGGCGATGCAAAAGATGTGTTGCAAAAGCTGAGTGCGGAGATTAAGGCTTTGTAGACTCCGTCTTCTTTTTGCCTTGATGCAAAAAGAAGCAAAAAAATCAAGGCTGTTTGAAAGGGGCTAAAATTTACTGCACTGCGCTACAACGAACAAGCTATCATTCAGCAGTTGTG
>JADCRZ010000082.1 GCA_015069695.1 Williamsia sp. | reverse complement strand
GCGGCCGTGAGCTGTGCTGCAGTACCTGGCTCACTGAATTCAAAAGCGTCAATACAACCGCCGCCAGGTATCAAAATCTTTCTATCAATCAAACAAAGCTGAGCGGTCAGTGCGGCCGGTTAAAATGCTGTTTGAACTACGAGTTGGATACTTACCTGGATGCGCTGCAGCACTTCCCTGAAAACAGCGATACCTTACAGGTAGCACGGGGAACAGCTATTCTGATCAAAAAGGATATTTTCAGAAACCTCATGTGGTATGCGCTGAAAGACAGCAGCAAGCATTACCCCCTGACGATAGAACGCGTAAAAAAGATCAAACAGCTGAACGCACAGGGCATTGCGCCCGAAGAGCTGGAGGCAGTAGAAGTAACGACCGGCAAACCAAAAGAAGTTGAACCGGAATTTGTGGATGTAGTGGGTCAGATCAGCCTGGGTACCCTGGAAAGAAACGACCGCAAAAAAAGACAGCAGCAGGCCAACAACCAGCGCGCTTCAAATCAACAGCAACAAGGCAATCAGCGCTCTCCCAATAATCCCCAGCAGCCCCGCAATCAAGGGCAGCCACGGGATCAAAAAGGCCTGCAGCAACCATCACAGCAGCCCCGGCAACCAAGGGAAAAAGATGGTAAACCTGTTAACAACAACAGGCCGCCAAGGAAGAAGTAGTTTACATTTTTTCAACAAGAAGGTAGCCCTGCATGCAGGGCTACCTTCTTGTTTTGGTCTTATTTCCGCACCGAGTCCCTTCTTCGAAGGATGAGCTCCTTCACCTTTTCCATTTTGGGATCTTCTCCATTGCGGATAGATTGGAGGGAAGGACTCACAAAAACATCGGGCATCACACCCCGGCCTTTTTCATAGTCTTTGTTGATAACCATATGGAATACCGGGAGCCGGAACCGGATCCTGGTATGGGGTAAAGTAACATCGGGTATCATCCAGGCGGTGTTTCCATAGGCGCCACCGCCTGTTTCTTCTCCTACCAGCAGCACATTCTTCTGGCCCTTTACCATGTCGGCAAACAAGGTGGTTGCGGAAAAAGTATTGCCTCCCGTGATCACATATACATTCCCGTTGAAATGGCGCTTGCGCTTGGGTTTGAAATAATGGTGCTCAAAATAACCGAAGTGGTATTTGCCATCTGCCCGTTTGCGGGTAATAAAATTCATTGTGAGCCGGTTCCAGAAATGGTTCTGGATATACTTGCCATAAGCGCTTGTTCTGCTTACAGCGTACAGCGAATCGGCCAGCTTGAATGGATGGTCAACGATATAACGGGTAAGCAGGTTGGATACACTGACATTGCCACCTCCATTGCTGCGCAAGTCAAGCACCAGGTTTTGAATCCTGTATTGTTGCAATGTTTTAAACAGGCTGCGGATAAAGCCGGTAAGGTTGCTGCCTCTTTGAAACGTATTGAGCGTACAGTAAGCCGAGCTCAGGGCCGTATCGATCTGTACGTGGCGTGTATTGTAAAGAGCAAGTTGTTTTTTTTGCCTGCGGCTGAGCTTTCCAAAACGGTCTAAGCGTCTTGTCGAATCTGATTTGCTGGTATAAGCCGGAACAGTCAACATCTCCTCTCTTCCTGCTCTATCCAGGTATCCGATCGGGATCTGGTCGGGCAATCCAAAAACATTTTTATACCAGGTGCCAAATCCTCCCTGGTTGCTCAGGGTCTGGTACTTGTGTGTAAGTGCATAGCCGTCTGTAGAAATAAACTGAAACAGGCTGTCGCGGTAGAAGGAGAGAGGCTGGTGGTTGATGCTGGTAAGTACGGTACCGGGAATCAGAACCGAATCGTACCTGTTGAGGTTGTCGTATACCACGGCTGAATCTTTCCAGAACTTTATGCTAAGCGGGAAGTATTCCAACCGGCTGGTGTCCAGATAGCGGGCGTACTTTTTAGATGACCGTATCGTTGTATGACCGCAGTTGATTTTAGATACTACATAGCTCAGCAGGGTGCGGAACTGCGTTTCCGTCATTGAATCCCCGATGCGCTGATACGCAGCATCAAAATACCAGTTGATCGAATCTTTGGGGGTGTACCAGTATAAGCTGGGATGGTTTTGTTCAAGCAATTTTCTGAACAGGGTATAATCCTGTTGCAGCTGGGCTTTCGGATATTTTTTAGCGGGGTTGAATGCCTGCCGGGAGGCGGCGCAACTGATTAACAGGAAGATGCCGCCACAGAGCAAATATATTTTCACCAGTTCTTTCGTCATGAATACCTGATCACCATATTAGGTAAAGGCGTTCCAGCCTTGTGCCGTGATGGCATGTTTGTTGCCACCTTTTGTAATGATATGCGCTCCTTTTTCGGGCTCTGTCATGTAGCCGATCACACTGATTTCTTCATTGAGCACGAGCTTGTCATGATCTTCCTGTTTGATGGTAAACAGGAGTTCATAATCTTCTCCGCCGCTCAGAGCGCAGGCAGTAGGATCCAGTCCGAATTTAAAGGCGGCCTGCCGGCTTTCTTCGTGAACCGGGATCTTGTCTTCATATAACATGCAGCCCAGGTTGCTTTGTTTGCAGATGTGCAGGATTTCTGAGCTCAGCCCATCGCTTACATCCATCATGGCCGTGGGAAGCAGGGATGATGTTTCAAAAAATTCAACGATGTCTTTGCGGGCTTCCGGCCGCAGGATGCATCCGACGATGTATTTTTCACCTTCCAGGTCAGGTTGAATCTGCGGGTTTTCGATCCAGATCTTTTTTTCGCGTTCCAGCAGGGTAAGCCCTAAAAAAGCCCCACCCAGGTAGCCGCTTACACACAACAGGTCGCCTTTGCGGGCCGTACTGCGCCTGACCCATTTATCAGCTGCTACTTCACCCAGGGCCGTAACAGATATGATAAAACCTTTTTGCGAAGAAGAAGTGTCCCCACCGATCAGGTCTACGCCATATTTCTCGCAGGCCAGATAAACGCCTTCATAAAATTCATCCAGGGCTTCTACGCTAAAGCGGTTGCTAAAAGCAATGCTCATGGTGATCTGGGTAGGAACGGCGTTCATGGCGTATACATCGCTGAGATTGACCACCACACTTTTATAGCCCAGGTGTTTCAGCGGGGTATACATCAAATCAAAGTGAACGCCTTCTATCAGCAGATCGGTTGTGACCACCGTTTGCTTTCCAAAAGAATCGATCACCGCCGCATCATCTCCCACACCCAGAATGGTGGAAGCCTGGCGCGTTTCATTGTTTTTGGTGAGATGATTGATCAAGCCAAATTCACCCAGGGAAGATATTTCAGTACGTGCATTTTCCATGTAGGAGCTGTATGCTCCGCAAGGTAAGAAAGTTGACGGAACCTTGATTCAGGCAGGGCAGGATTTCACGCTCTGCCATCAATTCTGAAATCATTCTGTTAACCCTTCTTAAAAGCTTCTTTGATTTTGATGCAGGAGCACTGCCCAAGGAATTATATAAACTTCTCGCCCTTTACTTTTTTTACTTCTGCAACATATTCCTTGATCTCTTGTTCTTTGTCTTTTCTGCAAATCAGGAGCGCATCAGGCGTGTCAACAATGATATAACCGTCGAGCCCCTGCAGCACCATCAGCTTGTCTTTGGGAGCATGAACCATACAATTGACCGCATCGATAGGCAGGATATGATCACCGGCTACAGCATTGCCTTTATCATCTTTTTCGAGGTTTTCATAGGCGCTGTTCCAGGTGCCGAGGTCGCTCCATCCGAATGAAGAAGGAATGATGTATACATTGTCGGCCTGTTCCATGATGCCGTTGTCGATCGAGATGCTTTTGCAAAGCGAGTAAACTTCTTTGAGTGCTTTTTCTTCTTCCCCGGTATTGAACTTGTCTTTTTCTGCGGAGAACACTTCATACATTTCTGGCAGGTACTTCTCAAAAGCTGTCAGCACGTTTTTGATCTGCCATACAAAAATGCCTGCATTCCACAGAAAATCACCGCTCGCGATAAAGGTCTTTGCCAGTTCAAGGTTGGGTTTTTCGGTAAAGGTTTTTACCTTATACACGTTGTCTGTAATGGCATGCTGTTCGTATTGGATATAGCCGTACCCGGTATTGGGATAAGTAGGATTGATACCCAGCGTAATAAATGCGTTGTGCTTGCTGATGAAGGTAAGGGCCTGCAAACAAATTTTGGTAAATTCTGTAACATCCAGAATGATGTGGTCGGCAGGTGCAACAATCAGGGAAGCCAGCGGATCTTTCTGAATTAACTTAAAGGAGATATAGGCAATGCAGGGGGCGGTGTTTTTGCGGGAAGGTTCACCCAGTATATTTTCTTCCGGCATGCCGGGCAGCTGCTCTTTTACGATAGGCGCGTATTCCTGGGAAGTAACAACAAAAATATTTTCTGCAGGTATAAAAGAAGCAAAGCGCTCAAACGTCCATTGGATAAGTGTTTTGCCTGTATTGAGAATGTCCAGGAATTGTTTGGGGTATCCTGTGCGGCTCATGGGCCAGAACCGGCTGCCGATTCCTCCTGCCATAATAGCCACATAGTAATGTTTGTTCATAAGTTTAGATTGACAAGGATTAAATTTCTAAAATTAGGCTGCTAGTTAGTGCAATTAACACGAATACAGCGTTTTTATTTTATAAGCAAGCACAAATAAATAAATATTCAGATAAGTCCCTCTTTTAGCAGATCATGCACATGGATCATGCCCAGGTACTGGTCGTCTTTTGTAACCACCAGCTGTGAAATGCTGTGCCTGCGCATGATATTAAGGGCTTCTATTGCCAGTTCTTCGGGAGGGGTTGTTTTAGGTTTGTTTGTCATGATTGCAGATGCATGCACACCATCAAGTACCGCATTTTTTTCCAGCATGCGGCGCAGGTCGCCATCGGTGATGATACCCAGCACGCGGTTTGCGTTGTCTACCACACAGGTGGCGCCCAGCCTGGTACGTGTCATTTCTACAATTACTTCTTTCCAGCTTTGCTCCGGCAGCACAGCAGGCTTTTCATTTTGCAGGTATAAATCAGCTACCCGCATGTAAAGCTTTTTACCCAGCACACCTCCCGGATGAAAACGTGCAAAATCCTGTCCGGTAAAATTGTTGAGTTCCATCAGGCAGATGGCCATGGCATCTCCCATTACCATCTGCGCCGTTGTGCTGCTGGTAGGTGCAAGGTTGTTGGGACAAGCTTCTTTTTCCACCTTTGTGCACAATACCAGGTCTGCCTGTTTGGCCAGAAATGACGCGCTGTTTTCTACCATGCCCAGCAAGGGGTTGCCAAAGCTTTTGATCAGGGATACCAGCAGCTTGATTTCAGGACTGTTCCCGCTTTTACTGATGATCAGCACAGTATCTTGCTGCTGAACCATGCCCAGATCGCCGTGGATGGCATCGGCTGCATGCATGTACAGGGCCGGTGTGCCGGTCGAGTTAAGGGTAGCTACGATTTTCTGCGCAATAATGGCGCTTTTCCCGATGCCGCTAACAACCAGCCGTCCTTTGCTTTTGTAAATCAGCTGGATGGCCTGTACAAAGGACTCATCGATGTATTGCGCGAGGCCGCTCACGGCTGCAGCTTCCAGTTCAATTGTGCGCAAGGCAATTTGTTGGATGTGTTTGCTGTGCATGATAATGAGCCGCAAAATTAGCAGTTTACGCCATACATTGTTTGGCACAAAAGGGATTGAGCCCTCTTCCCGGCAAGGTTACGCAACTGCTAATCATTAATTTGTATTATTAACAAACGGGAAGTAGGTTGGCACAGGCATTTTTGTATATTCGCAGTCCTTTACAGTGAACACTGTAATTGTTGCTACCGGTATCAGCTTCTAGAAGCAGCAGATGTATACAGGTTATCTCTTACGCTCGTATATCGGTATAAACCTTAATCCACAACTTAAATTGGGTCCGGTTGGTCGCAGGGCAATCTTTAAAACTCAATTGCGTTAATTTTGAAATAGATCTCTTGTATTTGTACATGAGAAGGAAAACTAATGATCATGGGTATTACAGCAAGTAAAAAAACACAAAAAAACAACAAAACTTCCGCCAAGAAAGGCACGCAAAATCTTCAGCAAAAACTCCAGCATCATTTTGGTTTTGACCAGTTTAAGGGTGAGCAGGAAATTATCATTGAATCGCTGCTCTCCGGTAAAGACACGTTTGTAATTATGCCTACAGGAGGAGGCAAAAGCCTCTGTTACCAGCTGCCGGCTATCATCAGTGAGGGAGTGGCTATCATTGTTTCTCCCCTGATTGCCTTGATGAAGAACCAGGTAGACCTGGTGAGAAGCTATAGCAGCAATGACGATATCGCGCATTTTTTAAATTCAACACTTACAAAGAAAGAAATTACACAGGTAAAGGATGACCTGACTGCCGGCAAAACAAAGATGTTGTACGTGGCACCGGAAACCCTTACCAAGCAAGAGAACCTCGACTTTTTCAAGGAACTACAGATCTCTTTTTTCGCCGTTGACGAAGCCCACTGTATCTCAGAATGGGGACACGATTTCCGTCCGGAATATCGCCGCTTGCGTGATATGATGGAAACCATCAACGACAGCATTCCTGTGATTGCGCTTACTGCGACTGCCACACCAAAAGTGCAAAGTGACATCATCAAAAACCTGGGATTAAAAGACCCCAATATATTTGTTTCATCTTTCAACCGCCCCAATCTTTATTACGAAGTCCTGCCGAAGATCAACAAGCCTGAAACGATCAAAAGCATCGTGCGGTTTATTGTGCAGAACAAAGGAAAAAGCGGCATTATCTATACACTCAACAGAAAAACAACAGAAGAGCTGGCTGATATGCTGATGGCCAACGGGATCAAAGCCGTTGCCTATCATGCCGGGCTGGACAGCAAGCTCCGCGCACAACGCCAGGATCTTTTTCTGAATGAAGAAGTGCAGGTGATTGTTGCTACCATCGCTTTTGGCATGGGCATCGACAAACCCGATGTGCGGTTTGTTATCCATTACAATATTCCCAAAAGCATTGAAAACTACTACCAGGAAACCGGCCGCGCAGGAAGGGACGGACTGGAAGGAAGATGCATCCTTTATTACTCGCACAAGGATGTGTCAAAGCTTGAACACCTGATGCGCGACAAGCCGCTGAGTGAACGCGAAGTAGGCGCCCAGCTGATCAATGAAACAGTCGCATTTGCCGAAAGCGGCGTGTGCAGGAGAAAAGTGCTGATCAGTTATTTTGGAGAAGAGTTTACCGACGAGAACTGCGGCAGCTGCGACAACTGTTTACATCCGAAGGAAAAAATAGAAGCAAAAGACAATGCTGCAAAAGCACTGAAGGTTGTAAAAGTGCTCAACGAAAGTTTTGCAACCGAATATGTGGTGAATGTGCTGCTGGGTAAGCTGACACCGCAGGTGCAGATGTACCGGCACGACAATATTGCAGAATTTGGCATTGGTAAATCAGAGGAAGACCATTATTGGAATTCACTGATCCGCCAGTTGCTGCTGGGTGGCCTCCTGAAAAAAGACATCGAGGAATATGGTGTTTTGAAGCTGACGCCCAAAGGAGAGAAGTTCTTGAAGAAACCTGTCTCTATGCGCATTGTGATGAACAACCGGTTTGAAGAAGCCAATGCAGATGATGATGAAGGTGGCAGCGAAGCTACAGCCGGCAGTTCAACCGATGAGCGCTTGCTTGAAATGCTGAAAGACCTCAGGCAAAAAGAAGCCAAGAAAAAAGGATTGCCTCCTTTTGTTATATTTCTGGAAACCAGCTTGCAGGATATGGCTACCCTGTTCCCGACCACTACGCAGGAACTGGAAAAATGCCAGGGCGTCAGCAAAGGAAAGGCGCTGCGCTACGGTAAGCCGTTTGTTGAGCTGGTCGCAAAATATGTAGAGGAAAATAACATCGAGCGGCCGGATGATTTTGTGATGAAAAGCGTCGTAAACAAAAGCGGCCTCAAAGTATTTATCATACAGCAAACAGATAAAAAAGTATCGCTCGATACCATTGCCAAAAGCAAGGACATGCAGATCGACAACCTGCTGGAAGAAATGGAAACCATTGTTGGCAGCGGAACAAAGTTGAACCTGAATTACGCGATCGATGAAATGGTGGACGAAGACGAGCAGGACGAGATCCTTGATTATTTTAAAAGCTGTGAAACCAGCAGCCTGGATACAGCCCTGCAGGAACTGAGCGGGAGCGATTATACCTGGGAGCAGCTCAAGCTGATGCGGATCAAATTTTTATGTGAGTACGGCATATAGTACTTTCTACTCTCTGTCATCAAAGCCGGGGAATACAAGTTGTGTTCTCCGGCTTTTGTTTTCTATAAACCAGTGAAAGAGTACTCTGTACACAATAAGTGTTTACACGCAGCTGAAGTTAAAACAAGGGTAAAAAATACGGCAGCAAATTTGATAGAGGGTTGAGATATTTTGAAAAAAACAGCCGTGAAATGGATAGATCAAAATAAAATTTATTTGAGGAAAAGAGTGCAGACAACTGTGAATCAATGGTATTGATAAATAAAATTTTACAGGTCTGTTTGTATGTAATTTTTCGCCATAAAATTTTTGTGTCGTGAAAAAGAAACTACTGTTGCAAAGGGTAATAAAACAAGAGAATAAAAATTTTTTTTTCAACAAAAAATTTTGATATTCGTTTCCCTGCAAAATTTTTTCAGTGCTATTTTCTTGCGTCCTATGAATGCGTGAGGTAATTCGTAAACTCGTTATAAACTGTTTGTACATTAATGCCAAAAGCTTTAGATAAAGTCTGGAGTGAGTGTCTTGATATTATCAAAGACATTGTAGAATGGCAACATTTCAAAACATGGTTTGAGCCTATCCGTGCCGTAGAATTAAAGGGCAATGTTTTGGTGATCCAGGTGCCAAGTCAGTTTTTTTATGAGTACCTGGAAGAGCATTATGTAAACTTGCTCGCAAAAACACTGCGCAGGGTATTGGGAAAAGACGCACAGCTTGAATACCGCATCATGGTTGATAGCGGCAATCATCAAAACAAACCCTTAACCATGGATGTTCCTGCACAAGGCTACAAAACGTTTTCCAACAACGAGATGGATTTTCCGCTCGTGATCAACAACCCCGTCAAGAATCCTTTTGTTATACCCGGGTTGAAAAAAATGCAGATAGACCCTCAATTGAATCCTATCTACACGTTTGAAACATTTATCGAGGGCGATTGCAACCGGGTAGCACGCAGGGCCGGAAAAACAGTGGCAGAAAAACCAGGCGCCAACTCCTTCAATCCGCTGGTCATCTACGGTGGTGTAGGACTGGGAAAGACACACCTGGCGCAGGCTATCGGCAACGAAGTCAAGCGCAGCCAGGCTAGCAAAGTGGTGCTGTACGTAAGCTCCGAGAAGTTTATCAACCAGTTTGTGGACCACAGCCGCAACAACGCCATCAATGATTTCATCCACTTCTACCAGCTCATTGATGTACTGATCATCGACGACGTGCAGTTCTTTAACCGGGCCGAGAAATCGCAGGATGCATTCTTCGCCATCTTTAATCATCTGCACCAATCAGGCAAACAGCTGATTCTTACATCCGATAAAGCGCCCAAAGACATGGAAGGCGTACAGGAAAGACTGCTGAGCCGCTTTCGGTGGGGACTAAGCGCAGATGTGCTGATACCTGATTATGATACGCGCATCGAAATCCTCGAGCGCAAAATGAAGAATGATGGACTGGACATGCCCAAGGAAGTCGTAAAATACCTTGCTTACAATATCAACAGCAACGTGCGCGAACTGGAAGGTGCGCTGATTTCCCTGCTGGCACAATCTTCCCTCAACCGGAGAGACATTGACCTGGAACTGGCCAAGCGCGTGTTGCGCAATTTTGTTAAAACTTCTTCCAAGGAAATCACCATAGAAGTTATACAAAAAATGGTCTGCGATTATTTTGACATTTCCTACGACAAGCTCCTGCAAAAAACACGCAAGCGGGAAATTGTACAGGCAAGACAGATCACCATGTTCCTGGCAAAAGCATTTACAAAAAATTCTCTCAAAACGATCGGTGAACATTTCGGAGGAAGAGATCATACTACGGTTATTCATTCCTGTCAGACTGTCAAAGATCTGATGGATACCGATCATTCATTCCGCGAAAACGTGATTGAGCTGCAGCAGAAGGTGCAGCTGGTAGCGATGTAATTTTCCCCTTCCTATTTAAGAATAGCGCTGATCAACTGCCGGGTATAAGGCGATGCCGGATGGTGAAAGACCTGGTCTGCCTTTCCTTCTTCTTCTATCTTTCCTTCTTTCATTACAATAATGCGGTCACTGATATAGTGCACCACCGAAAGATCGTGTGAGATAAACACCGCAGTAAAGTGGAATTCTTTTTTCAGATCACTGAGCAAATTGAGCACCTGGGCCTGCACGCTTACGTCAAGTGACTACACGGACTCATCAAACACAATAAAGCTGGGATCGGAAACCAGGGCCCGTGCAATAACAATGCGCTGGCGCTGTCCGCCACTGAACTGGTGCGGGTAGCGATCAAAATGATCCGCTTTCAGGTCTACTTTTTCGAGCAAGGCCACGGCTTTCTCCTTTCTTTGCCTGTATGTTTTCAGCAGTCCGTGCACAGTAAGCGGCTCGGTAAGGGCATCACCGATCTTCATGCGGGGGTTCAAGGATGAATAAGGATCCTGGAAAACCAGTTGCATCTTTTTGCGGAGCTTGCGCAGTTCGCTTCCCTTCCGGGTATTCAGGTCCTGTTGTTCAAACAACAGCTTTCCAGCAGTAGGCTCAATCAGCCGCAGCATGGTTCTGCCCAGGGTGGTTTTTCCGCAGCCTGACTCACCCACCAGGCCGATGGTTTCTCCCTTGTGTACGCTGAAGCTTACCCCATCAACTGCTTTTACAATCGGCGGTTGCTTGCCAAACAATTTCTTTTTGCCCTTGAACCATACTTTTAATTCCTGTACCTCCAGGAGGGGCGCAGCAGCGGGTGCAACAGCTGGCACCGGTTCCTTTACAGCAGTGGCTTGTTTGATCCCTGGTTTTTCCTGCACATTTCCTTCCCCATCTACCTGCATAAAATCGCTTACTACAGGCAATCTTTCTCCTTTTTCATGCAAGATAGGGCGGCATGCCAGGAGGGCTTTTGTGTAGGGATGCCGGGGGGTACGCAACACCGTCTGAACAGTGCCTTCTTCCATTGTCCTGCCCTTGTACATAACCACAACACGGTCAGCGATCTCTGCTACCACACCCAGGTCGTGCGTGATAAAAATGACACCCATGCTGTATTGCTGCTGCAGTTCTTTAAGCAGTTGCAGGATGCTTTTCTGCACAGATACGTCCAATGCCGTGGTAGGTTCATCGGCAATCAGGAGGGCCGGGTGGCAGCTGATGGCCATGGCGATCATCACGCGTTGCTTTTGTCCGCCGCTCAGCTGGTGCGGGTACCGCTGGAACAGGTGGGCCGGCTGGGGCAGTTTCACCTTTTCAAACAACTCAATGGTTTGCTGCCGGGCTTCAGCAGCGCTGATGTTCTTGTGCAAGCGGATCGCTTCCGTCACTTGCTCGCCGCAGGTAAAAACCGGGTTGAGGGAAGTCATCGGCTCCTGAAAGATCATCGCGATCTGGTTGCCACGGATAGCCCTGATCTCTTTTTCTGTTAATTGTAGAATGTCATGTTGCTGCTGCCCGTCGGGCGAGAACAGGATTTCTCCCCGCATGATCCGGGCGGGCGGCATGGGCAACAGCTTGAGCACAGAGAGCGAGGTCACTGATTTGCCCGAGCCGGATTCACCTACAATCGCTACAACTTCATTGTGGCTTGCGGTGATGGATACCTGTTGCAATGCATCAACGGGTCCGCCGGGTGTGTCAAAGCTGATGCTCAGGTCTTTTATCTGCAGGAGCGGATGCATGGGTGTAAAGTAACGGATCTATTCCGACATTCGATGGATGCGCACACGCACTAAAAACAAGCTTGCCGGGCTGCACAATTTTAGCACGCACCTTACCGGAATCGCGCGGGGAAAATAATTGATTTTATCCTACCTTCGGGAAATAGTTGTTTAACTAACTAATTGAGCATGTCAAGACGAATTGTAAAAAAAGTTGCCGTACTGGGAAGCGGGGTAATGGGAAGCCGGATCGCCTGTCATTTTGCAGGAACAGGTTTGCAGGTATTGCTGCTGGATATTGCACCCAAAGACCTGAACGATGCTGAAAAAGCAAAGGGATTGCCGATCGATCACCCGGCTGTAAAAAACCGGATCGTCAACGATTCCCTGCAGGCTGCCCTGCAATCCAATCCCTCGCCGGTATATGACAAAGCCGTGGCCAAACGGATCCGGACGGGCAATTTTACAGATAACATGAAAGACATTGCCGGCTACGACTGGGTAATAGAAGTTGTGGTAGAACGGCTGGATGTGAAGCAAGCCATATTTGACCAGGTAGAGCAGTACCGCAAACCGGGTACGCTCATTACTTCCAACACATCCGGTATTCCGATCCACCTCATGGCCGAGGGCCGGAGTGATGACTTTAAAAAACATTTCTGCGGAACCCATTTTTTCAATCCCCCGCGCTACCTGCGCCTGCTTGAAATTATTCCTACCCCATATACCGATCCTTCCGTAATCAGTTTCCTGCTGCAGTACGGTGACGTGCACCTGGGAAAAACAACGGTGCTCTGCAAAGACACGCCTGCGTTTATTGCCAACAGGATCGGTGTGTACAGCATTATGTCGGTTTTTAAGCTGGTGGATGAGATGGGACTCGGGATCGATGAAATAGATGCGCTCACCGGCCCGCTTATCGGCCGGCCAAAATCAGCTACGTTCAGAACGGCTGATGTGGTTGGCATTGATACGCTGGTAAAAGTAGCGAACGGGGTGGCAGAGAATTGTCCGGCAGATGAAGCGCGTGAGATATTTGCGATTCCTGCATGGCTGCAAAAAATGGTTGCCAGCAATTGGCTGGGCGACAAAACAAAACAAGGCTTTTACAAAAAACAAAAAAAGGCAGCACCTGAAGGTGGCGACCAGTCAGAGATCCTGAGTCTCGACCTGAAAACCCTGCAGTATGTGCCCAAGCAAAAAGCCAAATTTGCCAGTCTGGAAGCAGCCAAGCCCATCGATGATCTGAGAATGCGGTTGAAAGCCTTGTTTGCAGCGCCCGATAAAGCAGGAGAATTTTACCGGCGTTTTCATTACCACCTTTTTTCTTATATCTCTCACCGCATCCCGGAAATCAGCGACGAGCCCTACCGGGTTGATGATGCCATGAAGGCTGGTTTTGGCTGGGAGATCGGTGCTTTTGAAACCTGGGACCTGCTGGGTGTGCAAAAAACGGCTGAAGCCATGAAGGCGGCAGGCTTTACAGTAGCACCCTGGGTAGATAACATGCTGGGCGCCGGTTTTTCTTCTTTTTATAAAGTGGAGGGCGGAAAGCAGACTTACTATCAGCCTGATTTTTCAGCAGGCGGGAAAGGAACCGGCGGCAAATACCAGGTGATACCGGGCAGCAATGCTTTTATCGTGATGAAAAACTTTGCCCACCAAACCGTGTGGAAAAATGCCGCCTGCAACCTGTATCACCTGGATGATGATGTGCTCGGACTGGAATGGCATACCAAACTGGGTACAGTAGGAGGGGAGGTACTGGAAGGCATCCAGCGATCTATCGCTATTGCAGAAGAGAAATACAAGGGATTGGTGATTGCCAACGATACGGCCCAGTTCAGTGCCGGTGCCAATGTAGGAATGATCTTTATGCTGGCTGTAGAGCAGGAATATGATGAGCTGGATATGGCCGTGCGCATGTTCCAGAATACGATTATGCGTGCACGTTATTCAGCCGTACCGGTTGTTGTTGCCCCGCTGGGACTCACATTGGGCGGGGCCTGCGAGCTGAGCTTGCATGCCGACAAAGTTTGTGCGGCTGCAGAAACATACATCGGACTGGTAGAACTGGGTGTAGGACTGATCCCGGGCGGTGGCGGTACCAAGGAATTTGTACTGCGGGCAGCGGATGAAATGCATGAAGATGAACCCGAGAACATCACCCTCAAAAACCGTTTTCTGACCATTGCTACCGCCAAGGTGGCGAGCTCTGCATTTGAAGCGTTCAACCTGGGCATCTTACGCAGAGGCGTAGACGAAGTAATCATGAACGGCGAACGCAGGATCGCTGAAGCCAAGCGGGCCGTGATAGACCTGTATGATGCCGGCTATACGCTGCCTATCCAGCGGACCGATATAAAGGTATACGGCAGAAGCTTGCTGGGTGCATTGTATGCGGGTATCAACGGTATGTGGCGCGGGCAGTATGCCACTGATCACGATGTAGTGGTAGCAAAAAAGCTGGCTTATGTGATGTGTGGGGGTGATTTAAGTGAACCTACGGGGGTTAGCGAGCAGTACCTGCTTGATCTGGAACGGGAAGCTTTTTTAAGCCTGACCGGAGAAAAGAAAACCCTGGAACGCATACAGAGCGTGTTAAAGGGAGGCAAGCCTGTCAGAAACTAAGCCCTTCTGCATTTCTTGAAGAATAGGCTCGATACAGTATATTGCAGATCAGGAAAGAACACAGGAAACTTCAGCCAATTTTTGTGAAGCTGTGTCTATCTACCTGTACTGCAAACCATAAATTACTTGTATGCTGGAAGAGAACAGACTGCTCATCAGGGAGGCAATCGAACAGGACCTGCCTGCTATCCTGGAGATATACAATCATTCGATCCAGCATACAACAGCGGTGTACGATTACAAGCCCCATACGATGGACATGCGCCGGACCTGGTTTGCGCAGAAGCGGGCTGATGGGCAGCCCGTACTGGTTGCGCTAAAAGACGGGGCTATTGCCGGTTTTGCTTCTTATGGTCCGTTCAGACCTTGGGCTGCCTACAAATACACGGTAGAAAACTCCATCCACGTACATCCCCGGTTCAGGGGCCAGGGAGTAGGCAAACAATTACTTGCCGTTACCATCGAAAAAGCCAAGCAGGCCGATGTACACGTAATCATTGCAGGCATCGATGCAACCAACCAGGTAAGCATCAGGCTGCACACGAGCTTTGGATTTGAGCGGGCAGGCTGTTTCAGGGAGGTCGGGTTTAAATTCAACCGCTGGCTTGATCTGGAGTTTTACCAGTTGCTGCTGCAAACACCGGAACATCCTGCAGAGTAAGCGCTGTTATTCTACCTCTGTTGGTTTTCCATCTTCCTGTTCCGGATCAGCATCTACCTTTTTTCCCTTCTGGCTTTCCTGCGTGATCAGGTCTCCTTCCTCTTCAGGCTGGTCCTTTTCCTCCTCCAGATCAGCGTCTACTTTCTTTCCAGCCATGCTGGGGTGCGGACCTTGTTGTGATGCAGCTTTGTTTTCATTGTCGTCAGGAGCGTAGTAAAACATATTGAGACTTTTTTGTTTGAGCAAAGTATATACACTGCTAGGTAACAATATTGTGCCAATCTATTTTCAGTACTTTTCTTTGGTGTTAAGTTGATGAGCAATCAATACTTCCTACCTTACAAAACCGGAATTAAGATTTTGTTAGAACCAGGATCGGTATATTCACGAAGACTTGTCAAAACCTCTTTTATGAAAAAATGGCTACTATTTTCCTTTCTGATGATTTCTGCAGCCTGTACGTTTGCCCAGATCAGCAAAGGGCAGTGGCTGGTAGGAGGGAGTGGAAATTTTAATTACAGCAAAACCGATGTAAACAATTTTTATAACGATGCTTATATAAGCACAACATTGCAACTATCACCAGGTGCAGGATATTTTTTCCTCAACAATCTGGCCGCAGGGTTAAGGGTGAATGCAAGGTTCACAGACAATCATATAAGTGAGGGTATTACATATGATCAGCAACTGAGTTTATCCCCTTTTATGCGTTATTATTTTTTACCCCAAGCACAGAAATTAAACCTGTTCGTTGATGGAGCTTATGCTTTCGGCCGGTCCAGGTATCGGTTTAAACAGCCACCCGCCAATGGAAGCAGTAGTTCCACAACAGCAGGCAAAGCAAGCGGGTATTCATTTTCAGCCGGGCCTGTTATTTTTTTAAACCCCGGAACTGCTCTTGAGTTTACAGTGAACTATACAAAGGAGTACGGGCTGCCCGATTATGAAAACAGCAACAGGGTCACAATCATGGGTGGTGTTGGTTTACAGGTGCACCTGGGAAACTAATTTCTTCTATGCCAGCTTCCTGCCGGTCCTGTTAGAAATCATACATTTACTTTCCGGTTTGCAAGGGGAGGAAAATTTCTGTCGCCCACCTTAGCAGTAAATTTTCCGTACAGAAGTATGCATTACAACATTACCAAAAAGATCACGGTAAAAAGGCAAGCCCTCTCCTCCCGCCTCCTTACTCGTTTTATTGCCGTACTTGTTATACTGGTGGCCATTCCTGTAATAATTATCGCGCTGCTGAGTTCTGTACTAGTGGCCGTATTCAGCTTTGCTTACACCCGGATCAGGCGTTTATTTGTGCCTGAAAAACCAAAAGCGCCCACCGAAGCTTATTATATTGAACGCATCCTGTTGAACAATCCATACATCCAAATTATAGCCGTGGAAGATGAAGCGGATGAGGAGCTAACTGAACTCAACGAACAATGGTCAGCCGAAGTTGGCAACACTGAAACCTATCTCTACCGCGCAAAAACAATCCCCCGGATACCTGCGCTGGAAGGCACCATTATCTGTTTTTTCCTGAAGGAACAGCCAGCCGGCGCCCTCTTGCAAATACCGCGTCAGCAACCCCATCAACCCTTCTCCACCCAACTCGTTTTCCTGCAATACACCACCCTCCAGCTCATACCCGTAGAACCCATTGGTCCATTCTATCTCTACAACGACGAAAAAAACAATGACCTCATCAAAGGCTTCAACAACAAAGAAGAATTGACCCTTTATCTGTCGTAAGCAGAACATCAAGTCAAGCGAATGGAGGTCTGAACCTTGATTTACAGGATTGATGGGATGCGCAGGATTGGTGTTGATAAAGGAAGAGCTTGCTGGTAGCTGGTTTCACGCGGCTCATGTCTTGAACCCATCCCTGCCCCTCCCGGGAGGGGATACGTCTTTGGCCCGCTGCATTCGATGGCTCTGCCTGTATTCTCTATACCCTCAGTCCGGTCATCTTTTTGTCTTGAACCAGGATTACACGGATGAGGGGATTACGGGATTTTTTGGGTACAAGTGGATCAGGCTACTCTTTCCTTTGT
>JADCRZ010000081.1 GCA_015069695.1 Williamsia sp. | reverse complement strand
CTTTTTCATGGTATTCAGTTTTTTAGATTTTTTCTTTTTGTGTGTGTTATGCTGCTATAGTTTCCAAAGCCGTGCCGAAGGGCTAAGTGGCTGATCATCAGCAAACAACAACCTGGCATACAGCCAATTCCTTCCCAGATCCGGAAAACTTTTCTTAAAAAGAGATTGATGAGAACACAAAGGATTGCTTTAAGCAGGTTGTTTGCTTTCCTACCCTCCGCACGATCAAGCCAAAATATTTACACCTCCCCTGATCGTTTTCATGCATCCATGGTTTAGCTTTATATATCGCGTCTCATGCTGAACAGCGCCTGTTCACTCCTATGTTAACCAATGACATCATCCGTAGTATGTCTGCTTCAGAGAAGAACACTTCACCCAAAACAACCCACCATGTCAAAGAAAAAGATCTTCCTCGCCTCCTCCGCAGAGCTGAAAAGCGACCGGGAACAGTTTGAAATTTTTATCAACCGCAAGAACAAAGAGTGGCACGACAAGGGCGTTTTTCTGGAGCTGGTTATCTGGGAGGACTTCCTGGATGCCCTGTCGCAGACCCGCCTGCAGGATGAATACAACAAAGCCATCAAGGACTCGGATATGTTTGTAATGCTGTTCTTTACCAAGGTGGGCATGTATACGGAAGAAGAATTTACAACCGCGTTCGGGCAGTTTAAAGCAACCAGCAAGCCTTTTATTTTTACCTATTTCAAGGACGCACCCATCAGCACCGGAAGCCTGAACAAGGACATGCTCAGCCTGTTAACCTTCAAGGAAAAGCTGAAAGAACTGGGACATTTTTTTACCTCTTACAAGAGCGTGGAGGAACTGCAGCTGAAATTCAACCAGCAGCTGGAAAAATTAGTTGCTGCCAAATTCATCGAGTTTGATCAGGCGGATAACAGCGGGCCAGCAAAGACAGCCACAAAGCGCATCACCAACAAAAGCAAAGTAAAGGGTAACAACAACATCACCATTCAGGGAAACGATGGGGGCAATATCAATATCAGCAAATAAAGGCAGGTTGCGATAAAAAGCCGGCAGTTTATCCGGTTCTATCCGGCAGCAACCTTTTTTCCCTTTATTTCAGGAGCCGCAAGGTATATCCATACACGTCCCTAAGCGATGGGCTGTCCCAGCTTGTTGAGCGCCGGCAACCTGATGCCAAATATTTCCTGCAGCACCTTCTTAGCTGCATGGTAACCGCACATGCCATGCACGCCCCCACCCGGAGGGGTAGACGAAGAACAGATATACAACCCTTTTGCCGATGTCTTGTACGGCGACCATCGCAGGGCCGGCCGGGTAAACAACTGCCTTATATCGATCACCCCGCCATTGATGTCACCACCAATATAATTCGCATTGTAGGCTTCCACCTGTTCCGTATTCATCACATGCCGCTGTAGGATGCGCTCCCGGAACCCCGGCGCAAACCGTTCGATCTGCTGCTCAATCACCGCTGTTCTGTCAGCAGTAGAACCATTGGGCACATGGCAGTAAGCCCAGGCGGTATGCTTGCCCGCAGGGACACGGTCCGGATCAAATAAGCTTTGCTGGGCAAGCAGTACAAAGGGTTTTTCTGTCAGCTTCCCCGCTGCGCTCTGCTGCTCCGACAAGGCAATTTCTTCAAACGTATTTCCGATGTGGATGGTGCCGGCCCGCCGGCAGGCATCGGCTGTGAAGGGAATAGGTGCATCCAAGGCCCAGTCCACCTTGAACACACCCATGCCATAGCGGTATTTTTCCAGCTGCCATTTATACAGCGATGAAAATTGATGCCCGGCAATCTGCAAGAGTTGACGGGGTGTTATATCAAACAAAACAGCGTGTGAAGATGGCAGTTGCTGCAATGACTTCACCGGAAAGTTTACTTCTATCTTTCCACCCAGCGATAAGAAAAAGGCAGCAAGCGCATCTGCAATTTTTTGCGCGCCACCCCTGGGTACAGGCCAATCGCCGGTATGCCCTGCGGCCATCAGCACCAGCGCAATGGCAGAAGTAGCCACATTGGAAAGCGGCTGGATAGAATGCGCTGCCATCCCGCCAAACAATCCCCTGCCTTGTTGCGTGCTAAACCGCTTTGACAACCAGGTAGCAGCCTGCAGGGCCTTCAATCCAAACGCTCCCATCACAAAGGGATGTTTGGGAATGTGAAAAGGGGCCAGGATTTCCGGCGCCAGCAGGTCCCAGTCTTTTACAACCGGCCCTATCAATCTTTTGTATACAGGCCCATCTTTTCCCAGTCCACGAATGGTTTCTTCCAGCGACCTGCTCAGTACGGCAGCACTGCCATCATCAAAAGGATGGGCTGCCGCCAGGGCAGGATAAATAAATTCAAGTCCCCATTTTTCGAGGGGCCATGTTTTAAAAAGAGGCGAGCTGGCAGCCATGGGATGGATGGCAGAACACACATCGTGTTGAAAGCCGGGCAGCGTGAGCTCGGCGGTCCGCAAACCGCCGCCGATCGTACTTTTGGCTTCTACTACCAGCACACGAAGCCCCTGCTGCTGCAACACAATGGCAGCTGCCAGTCCATTCGGACCGGAGCCCACAACGACTGCGTCATATTCTTTTTTGTCCATTTTACTTGTTGTCGGTTTATACAGATTCTAAAACCATACCGCCGCCACCTCTTATACCAGTTTACCTGCTTTTATGACCATCGGAGAGTCCCACGTGTATACGGGCATCTCCTGTACATCATACCAGAACAAGGTGAAGATAATTACCCGGAAGTACTTTGCAGGCAAGTAAGTTTATGGCAGATAGAAGGGCCAGTTAACGATGGTGCAGATATTGCATCGTCATTGGTTGCCGGAATACTAAATTTCCAGCTTAAAAAAAGGCACCATGGATACACCTACCACGCCTCCTGTCGCGATTGTGCAGGAACTGATTGCCATTCATACAACCCGGAAAGAATTCATAGAAAAATTAAAGCTGCCCGAGGGCGAACAAAATAACAAGGCAAAAGCTGCCGCCCAGCAAAGCGATCAGTTTATCGCAGCCCTGCTAAATGAACTCACCAGCTTCGGTGACGCCGTACCTTCTGAAACGGAACGGGAGAACGATTACCAAGCAACCTATAGAAAGATACTGCCGGAAATAGATGCCATGAACCCAGTGCAACAGGAACAAGCTTTCCGGGAGCTGGAAGACAAGCTGAAGGCGGCTTACCAGCACGTGCTGGATACAAAAGAGAGCCTGCCTGAAACCATCCGTAAGCTCATTTCCGATCAAAAAGAAAAATTATAGCCCATCAGAATCCTTCCGCCGTATCATCGCCCCGTTTATCGCCTACGGCTTCCAGCGTGCCGTCAGGCAATACCCTGATCACTTCGGTTCTGCCGATGCTGCCGCGTTTGGCAATCTTGTAACCCATCTTTTCCAGCTCCACCACAATCGCCGGCGGAAAATCATTTTCTACATCCAGCTGATCAGGCAGCCACTGGTGATGAAACTTGGGTTTGTTGACGGCATCTTCCGTACTTAAATTAAATTCCAGGATATTGACCAAGGTTTGAAAAACCGAGGTGGTGATGGTAGTGCCGCCGGGTGTGCCTGCCACTATATATGGCTTGCCTTCCTTCAGCACAATGCTAGGCGTCATGGAACTTAACATCCGCTTGCCCGGTGCAATTGCATTGGCCTCTCCGCCCACAGCTCCATACATATTGGGCACACCGGGTTTGGCACTGAAATCATCCATTTCATTGTTGAGCAAAAAGCCGGCGCCGCCTACAACGGTCTTGCTTCCAAAGCTGCCGTTGAGCGTAGTGGTTACAGATACGGCATTGCCTTCCTTGTCGCACACACTCAGGTGCGTGGTTTCTTCGCTCTCGGTAGCCGCAATGATGCCGGACTGAATGTCCTTGCTGTTACCCGCTTTATCGGGATTGTACAATTTCATGCGGGCAGAAATGTACGCCTTGCTGGTCAGCGTTTTTACCGGCACCTTGTAGAAGTCCTGGTCGCCCAGGTACTTGGCCCTGTCCGCATAGGCAAGCCTTTCTACTTCGGTCATCAGGTGAACGGCTTTTGCCGACTGAAACCCGTAAGAAGCCAGGGGCTGGTCTTCGATCATCTTCATCATCATCGGCAGCAGCACACCGCCACTGCTGGGCAGCGGCATGGTCACGATCGTATAACCTTTGTACGGGAACACAACCGGTTCTCTTTCTTTGGCCGTATATGCTTTGAGGTCTTCTGCCGTGATGATGCCCTTGCCCCTTTTCATTTCTTCTACAATCAGCCGGGCCGTTTCTCCTTCATAAAATCCTTTTTGTCCCCCTTTCTGGATCCGTTCGAGGGTGGCAGCCAGGTCTTTTTGCACCAGCGTATCGCCTGCTTTCCAGCTGCCTTCCTTTACAAAGGCCGGCATTACTGTATTCAGTTTTTTAAAATCATTTTGTGCGCTGTTCAGGCTTCTTGCTTCAGCGGCCGTGATCGCAAAACCCTTGCGGGCCAGTTCAATGGCAGGTTGTATCAATTTTGCAAACGGCAGCCTGGCCCATTTCATCGAAGCAAATACGCCTGCGATGGTGCCGGGTATGCCGGCTGCCAAATGGCCATCCGTGCTGAGACCGGGCTGTACTTCGCCTTTTGCATCCAGGTACATATTGCGGTTGGCGCGCCCCGGTGCTTTTTCCCGGAAATCAAGTGTGATATTTTTTCCTCCTTTTAAATGCCCGACCAAAAAACCGCCGCCGCCAATGTTGCCTGCGCCAGGATATACAACCGCCAGGGCCAGTTGGGTGGCGATGGCAGCATCAACCGCATTGCCCCCCTGCTGCAGGATGCTGACGCCTACCTTGCTCGCCAGGGGATGCGCACAAACCACGGCCCCGTTTTTGCAAGTGACGCGCTTTTGTACTGTATATTGATAGGGATTTATTTGATGAACGGATGCAGCATTTTGCTGGCACAGGGTATCCATATAACAGCAAGCCGAAATAACCAGAACAAGGATGGCTTTTTTCATATTTACCGGTTGAATCTTTGTATAAAAATAGGCAAGCTGAAGACGCCATGTACAATGCGTTTATAAAATATCCTGTAAAAAATCAGATGATCTGTCAGACGGTTGCAGTCCAGAGAAGAATGAAAACTAAAATGTAAAATGTATGAGAAACTTCACACCAAACCTTCACGCCGGATTAACGGCGCTCTTTCTGTTCCTTCTTCAATTTTCTTTTGCACAAACCGGAAACATCGTGGGCAAGGTAAGCGATGAAAAAGGCAATCCCCTTTCCGGCGCTACGGTTGCTGTGCAGGACCAAAAAAACAGTGTGCTCACCGATGCTACCGGAAACTATTTTATCAAAGCAGCCCCCGGCTCTTACAGTCTGACCGCAACCTATGTTGGCCACAATGCGCAGACCCTGCAAGTAACCGTAACTGCAGGCGGCAGCACCGCACAGGATTTTACGCTTGCGCTTACTTCCCAGCTCAGCGAGATCACCGTGGTGGGCACGCGCAGCCGCCTGCAGCGGAGCCAGCTTTCCACCCCCGTTCCCGTGGATGTGATCAACGCCCGCGAAATAAAAAACTTTGCACAAACCGATGTTACCCAGATGCTGACCTATGTAGCGCCCTCTTTTCAATCGGCCCGCCAAACAGTAACAGATGGCACAGACCATATTGACCCGGCCGGCTTGAGAGGCCTGGGGCCCGACCAAACCCTGGTGCTCCTGAACGGCAAACGCCGGCACAACACCGCGCTGGTAAATATCAATGGCAGCGTAGGCCGCGGCTCTGTGGGCATAGATATGAACGCCATCCCTGCCGCAGCCATCGAGCGCATTGAAGTGCTGCGCGATGGCGCAGCCGCCCAATACGGTTCGGACGCCATTGCGGGTGTGATCAACATCGTGCTGAAAAATAATTACAAAGGCCTGAACGTATCTGCCATGACCGGTGAGAACTTTACCAACATGCCTTACAACGGCGGGGTAAAGATCAACGACGGACTGACCACGCAATTTGACCTGGTGGGCGGCATCGCAGGCAGCAAAGGCTATATCAATGTAAGCGGCCAATGGCTTAAACGCGACCGCACCAACCGGAGCGGCATCGACAATATTCCCCTGGTTTATTATGGAAATGCAGGTGCCTTTCCTGCGGCCGGAACCGGTGCAGGCGGAGCGGCCTATACTTCCCCTGCCGGTGTAGCAGTAGCAGATTACCGCCGATGGCTGATAGACCTGGACAAGACAAAAGCGCAGGAAAGAAAATATGACCGGCACAATGTTGTAGCCGGTAATTCAGCGGCCACCAACTACGGGGCCTTTGTAAACGCCGGTTTAAACGTAGGCAGCAACGGCCTGCTTTACCTCACTACCGGTGCCTCCCAGCGCGATGGCAGCTCGTATGGCTTTAGCCGCAACCCGAATTCCGTATCGCAGCTACCGGTGCTTGCCAACGGCAGGCCTTATTATCCGGATGGTTTTTTGCCCGAGATCGGAACGACCATCAAGGATTTCTCCACGATCGCCGGTTTTAAAACAGAATTCGGCGGATGGAATGCAGACCTCAGCAATACGCTTGGGCAGAATACCATCTATTACAACATCCATCAAACAGGCAATGCATCGCTGCCGCCTGCAGACAATGTGCAAACAGACTTCTATGCAGGCAAGCTGCTTTTCTTCCAGAACACAGTGAACCTGGACCTTTCCAGGGGCTTTACATTCGCCAACAAAAGTTCCCTCAACGTAGCATTCGGTGGCGAGTACAGGTATGAACGCTTTCAGATCAAACAAGGGGAGTTTACCTCTTACAACAATGGTGGAAGATCGGCTTCTATTGATCCAATCCCTGCCTACCCCAATACCACCACACCAAACACGTTTGTAAACGTGGTACCGGCTTCCGGCTCGCAGGTGTTTCCCGGTTTTCAACCCGCTGATGCCATCAAAGCCAACCGAAGCGTATACGCCGGGTATGTTGACCTTGAATACACAGTAGGCAAACTCTTGCTTGGTGCTGCCGGCCGTTATGAGAGCTACGCCGAAAAAGACGACACGTACAATGGAACCGGGATCAAGCTGACGGGCAAATACGACATCAGCCGTTTTCTGGCCGTCCGCGGTTCATACAATACAGGCTTCCGGGCTCCTTCACTCCACCAGCGCTATTTCCAGAACACTTCCACCCAGTTTGTAAACTCACTTCCTTCCCAGTCTCTTACGGCCAATAACTACAACCCGATCGTACGGAATGCGTTTGGCATCAACGAACTCAAACCGGAAAAATCATGGAGCTATACAGCCGGACTGGTAGGAAAAGTAGGCAGGAATTTCACCTATACGGTGGATGGTTATTTTATTCACATCAACGACAGGATCGTACTGTCTACCCCCTTTAACAGAAGCAATCCGGTGGTGGCAGCCATCTTCACGGCCAACAACGTAGATGCGTCTATCAATGCCCTGCAGTTCTGGACCAATGCCGTGAACACAGAAACAAAGGGACTGGACATTGTGCTGACCGAGCGCGTGAAGCTGGGTCCGGGCAATGCCAGCTTTTCACTGGCTTCCAATTTAACCCGGACCAGGGTCGTTGGTGGCATCCATACCAACTCCGCCATTGATGCCGCGGTCAACAATCCCGGCAAAACAGACAACACCAAAAATCCGGCAAACGACCTGAGCAATATCCTGTTCGACCGCCAGCAGCGGGGCCGCCTGGAAAGCGCCCTGCCGCAAAGCAAGTTCAACCTGACTGTTTCCTATGCGTTGAAAAAATGGGATTTCCAGGTGCGGGCGGTGCGGTTCGGGGAAGTGAAATACTTCAACAGTGTTGACCCCGCCGCTGTACAAAGCAATGGAACCTACTGGAATGATGTAGGACTGGGAACAGACCAGACATTCAGTGCAAAGATCATTACCGACCTGGTCGTAACCTATAAAGTCATGACCGGCCTGGGCGTTACCATCGGAGCCACCAACCTGTTTGATGTATACCCCGACCAGGTTTGGGTTGACCCCAGAAACGCCCCGCAGGCTGTTTATGCGAACCCTGTTGCCGGCGCCAACAAAGCACCCGGCGGTTACAGTGCCGGCCGCGATGCCTCTAACCGGGGCCGCTTCTTATTTCCCCCTAGCCAGTTCGGCTTCAACGGCCGCTTCCTCTTCGCGCGGTTGAATGTGGATATCGGGCAGTTGGTGAAGTAGTCTTGTCTTGAACCATGATTTACAGGATTCGGGAATTGTTTTTAGAACAAAAGGAGCGGGGGCGATGTATGATTGCCCCCGCTCCTTCTAGTTTCCGGGATCGTCTGGGACCATGATTTAAAAGATGGTCAAAGGACTAACGTCCCCGAATCTTCCCCATCCTGTGAATCAAGGTTCAAGACATTCCCTCTCATCCTGTGAATCATGGTTCAAGATAAGGTTCAAACTTTCTTCTTTATCTTCACCACCATGAGAAAATTATTTCTGGTGCTTGTTTTGGCGGGCCTGTTTAACCAATTAACTGCACAGGTACAATCGCCGGAAGCATTTTTGGGTTATAAGATCGGCACGCGTTATACACCGCACTGGAGACTGGTTGAGTATTTCAGGTATGTGGCACAGCAGGTTCCGCAACTCGTAAAGCTGGAACAGTACGGGCTTACCAATGAAAAGCGGCCCCTGATGCTCGCTTATGTATCTACTGCTCCCAACATACAGAACCTGGAAACAGTCCGCCAGAACAACCTGCGCCTGGCCAATATGGGCAGTGACGGAGGAACGGCCAGTGAAGCAGGGCCGGTAGTGGTATGGCTGAGCTACAACGTGCATGGCAATGAAACTTCTTCTTCGGAAGCATCTATGCTCACGCTTTATGCGCTGGTTGATCCCTCCAATACCCAAACAAAAGAATGGCTGAAAAATACCCTGGTGATCATGGACCCCTGCCTGAACCCGGATGGAAGGGACCGTTATGTGAACTGGTTCAATTCCATGGTGGGTACACAGTACAATCCTGATCCGCAATCGAGGGAACACGCAGAACCCTGGCCAGGTGGCCGGACCAACCATTACAACTTTGACCTGAACCGCGACTGGGCCTGGCAATCGCAGATAGAATCCCAGCAGCGGCTGAAAAAATACAACGAATGGCTGCCGCAGGTGCATGTCGATTTTCATGAGCAGGGCCCCAATGCGCCTTATTATTTTGCACCGGCTGCCGAACCTTACCACGAAGTGATCACACCCTGGCAAAGGGAATTTCAGGTGATGATCGGCCGGAACAACGCCAAATACTTTGACCGCAACGGCTGGCTTTATTTTACCAAAGATGGCTTTGATTTATTTTATCCCGGGTATGGCGATACATACCCCATCTACAACGGCTCTATCGGGATGACGTTTGAACAGGGCGGGGGCCCTGCGGGCGGACTGGGCATCACGACCAACGACGGCGATACCCTGACGCTTATCGACAGGGCACAACATCATTACACTACAGGGCTTTCAACCGTAGAAACAGCTTCACAAAATGCAGCCAGGCTGCTCAAGGAATTTCATCATTTTTACAACGATGCGCTCAACACCGGATCGGGCGAGTACAAAACTTATGTGATCAAGCGCCGCTCTACACCGGTTGACCTGGAATCTACCCTGGACAGGTATTTAACGGGCAATGGCATCAGCTGGGCTTATGCAGGTAAAACGGCCGCATACAGGGGATTCAGCTATATTACGGGCAAAGAAGAGCAGTTCAACGTAGAACCGCACGACATCCTGCTCACCGCCTACCAGCCAAAATCAGTCCTGCTCAAGGTCTTGTTTGAACCTGTTTCTAAGCAAGCGGCCCCGAAAAATTTCCCCTATGACATCACAGCCTGGTCGCTCCCCTATGCTTTTGGATTGGATGCTTTTGCGGTGAGGGACCGGATCGCGGCCGGCGCACAAAAGGAAGAAACCCCTTCTTTTGATTCTACCATCAGTAAAATAAAAGCCAACAGCGCTTATGCATACGTGTTGCCCTGGAAAAGTTTTTCGGCAGCCAAAGTGCTGGCACGGCTCCTGAAAGCAGGCGTACGGGTCAGGTATTCAAATGAACCTTTCACCGTGAACGGTAAAAACTTCGACCCGGGCTCCCTGATCATTACCCAGGCTTCCAACAGGCAGTTTGCCGACCGGTTGCCTGCCGTTATCCTGGATGCCGCCTATAAGGAAGACGATTACCATTACAACATAGAAGCCGTGCGTTCGGGGTTTGTAGACAAAGGGCACGATATCGGCAGCAGCGCCGTAGCCCTGGTGCAAAAACCCAGGGTGGTCCTGATTACCGGCGAAGGTACCAGCTCCGGTTCTGCCGGCGCTATATGGCACCTGTTTGAGCAGCAACTTCAATATCCCGTCACACTTATCAACGCCAACGATGTTGCCCGGGTAAACCTGGGGCAGTACAACGTTATCATCCTGCCCGATGGTTTTAATTTCCGCTTCCTCACGGATCGCGTGCTGAATGAACAGCTGAAAACATGGGTGCGCCAGGGCGGCAAGCTGATTGCCCTGCAGGGTGCCGTGGCCCAGCTTGCCCAGGCCGACTGGGGCCTGCACAACAAAGCCGACAGCAGCGATACAAGAAAGAGAAATGACACTTCTTACTCAATCGTCCGGGCTTATCAAAACAGGACGATAGACAGGCTGGACAATTATAATTCAGGTACGATCTATAAGCTGAGTCTCGACAATACGCACCCCCTGGGCTATGGCTATCCGGATTATTATTACACCCTGAAGGAAGACAATTCCGTATACGAGTTTATCAAAGAAGGCGGCTGGAATGTGGGGGTGTTGAAAAAGAACAACTATATCAGCGGGTTTGTGGGCAGCAAAGCCCAGGCAAAGCTAAAGGACGGACTTGTTTTTGGCGTGCAGGATCTGGGCAGGGGGCGCGTTGTTTACCTCAGCGACGACGTCCTGTTCAGAAGCTTCTGGGAAACCGGAAAACTTTTATTTTGCAATGCTGTTTTTATGGTGGGGCAGTAAGATGATGGAGCCATAGAACCTGCGCTGCTTTTTCTGCGCAGAGAACAGCGGATTTGTTTTCTACGCTTCATAGGGCAAAAACTGTTTATTTTATATTAGATCATATGCAAAAACGTTTTGTTTTTTTCTTTATACTGATTTCTCTCTTTGCAAACCAGCTGAAGGCACAGGCACCCCAGGTCATGACGGCCGCCGATATTTATCTTGGATTAAAGAAATTGCAGGTGCTTGGCTCGGTACTGTATGTGGCCGCCCACCCGGATGACGAGAACACGCGGCTGCTGGCTTATTTCTCCAAAGAAAAATTATACCGCACCGGTTATCTGTCGCTGACCCGCGGAGATGGCGGACAAAACCTGATTGGCAACGAGCAAGGCATAGAGTTGGGACTGATCCGCACACAGGAACTGCTTGCAGCCAGAAGGATCGACGGGGCAGAACAGTTTTTTGCCCGCGCATTCGATTTCGGTTTTTCCAAAAGCACCGACGAGGCACTGCGTATCTGGGACAGGGAAAAGATCCTCTCCGATGTAGTATGGGTGATCCGCAAGTTTCAACCGGATGTGATGATCACCCGTTTTCCGCAGGATGCCCGGGCAGGGCATGGCCACCACTCCGCCTCTGCGGTCCTGGCCGTAGAAGCTTTTACGGCTGCTGCCGATCCGAACAGGTTTCCGGAGCAGCTGAAATGGGTCAAACCCTGGCAGGCCAAGCGCATTTTGTGGAATACCGCCAACTTCGGGGGCAACAATACAACCAGCGACAAACAGTTCAAGTTCGACGTAGGTGCTTTCAACCCTATACTGGGCAAGGGTTATGGTGAGATAGCCGCTGAAAGCCGCAGCCAGCACAAAAGCCAGGGCTTTGGTGCTGCACTCCAGCGGGGATCTGCGCTGGAATATTTTTCTGTCTGGAAAGGCGATACGATGAAAACAGATTTATTTGATGGCGTAAACACGACCTGGAGCAAGATCAAGGGAGGCGAAGCCATCTCACAAAAAATAGATCAGCTCATCAACCACTACTCCCTGCTGGCTCCCGGCAAATCAGTGAAAGAGCTGACCGAGTTGTATAAAAGTCTGCAAACCCTGGAAGATGGTTATTGGAAAGATAAAAAGCTCAAAGAAGTACAGCAACTGATCGAAGCCTGCTGCGGTCTTTGGATGGAAGCCTATACCAGCGAGCAGTATGCCGTGCAGACCAACACGCTCCGATTCAATTTTTTTCTCAACAACCGCAACGGCAGCCAGGTTACACTGCGTGGTATCCGGCTCAATGATTTTGATACAACCGTCAATGCAACACTCGCAGCCAACCAGAACTTTATGGCCGGTAAATCAATTTATATTTCTGATTCCATTCCGGTTTCCCAACCTTACTGGCTGAAGAATGAAATGAAGCCGGGCTATTTCAATGTAACCGACCAGCAACTGATCGGCAATGCCGACAATGCAGCCGCTTTCAGCGTGCATTACCTGGTGAACATTGAGGGGCTCGACCTGGATTTTGTAAAACCTGTCCGTTATAAATGGGCCGACCCGGTTAAAGGGGAATTGTACCAGCCTGTTGTAGTAGTGCCGCCTGTGCTGATCACGCCGAACCTGAACCTGTTGCTTTCGGCCAAGCCTGATTCGCAGAATGTACGTTTTACGATCCATGCCATGAAGAATACCAGCAAAGCTTCCGTCAACACATCGCCGTTGAAGGGCTGGAACGTGAGCATCAATCCGGGCATGCTCAAAGACGGGCTGATGCGGGGTGATGAAGCCGAGGCAGACATTACGCTGAAGCCGGATGAAAAAACACGCACCAATGGCAAGACGGCTTTAACGGGTTCTGTAAACGAACAAGACGGATCGTATGCCGCAGAATTGCGCACGATCGCGTACGATCATATTCCGGTGGTCAGCTATTTCAGAACACCGCTGGTAAACATGCTCACCCTTGACCTGAAAACGGCCGGCAAAAAGATCGGCTACATCGAAGGGGCAGGCGATTATGTACCCGTAGCGCTGAAGCAGATGGGGTATGAGGTGATCACGCTCAAAGACCTGGACCTGGCTACCAGCGACCTCTCGCAGTTTGACGCCATCATTACCGGCGTGAGGGCTTACAACATCAAGGAATCGCTCAACACCAATTACAACAAGCTGATGGCTTATGTACAGCAGGGCGGCAATTTGATCGTTCAGTACAATACGTCCAACCAGATCGGTCCGGTGATTGCCAAGATCGGTCCGTACAATTTCAATATCTCACGCACACGCATAACCGACGAGAATGCAACGGTAAAAGTCCTCAAACCGGAGCATCCGATCCTGAACTTTCCCAACAAGATCACGGAAAAAGATTTTCAGAACTGGATACAGGAAAGAAGCATTTACCATGCCCAGGGCTGGGACAAAAATTACGAAACCATTTTCTCCCTGCACGATCCGGGCGAGAAGGACGACGAAGGCAGTCTCATCACCACCAAATACGGCAATGGCCATTTCACCTATACCGGTCTGGTCTTCTTCCGCGAACTCCCGGCCGGCGTACCCGGCGCCTACAGGCTCCTGGCCAATATCATTGCGTTGAATCAGAAGAAGGGGTTTTAGGCTGCCGGGTGCGGTCATTTTGCTTTTCTCAAGAAACTTTTCTTGAGAAGAAAGCCTGAGTTGAGTATGTGTACCGCATAACTCATTTAACCTATCTTAACGACGCTTTAAATCCAGGCGTATGCACTGCGGTGATATATCTATTGTCATTCCGCCGGGGCGCTTCCTGGTGTTGCACCTGCGGTATGCAGCCTGCCCCGTGCGGAATCTCTGCGGGGCAGGGGGCTGCGATGATCTGCCAGGGTCTTACTGAATAGAGGCTCCCCGCTCCATAGAGATCCTGTAAGGGCGCGGCATCAGCCTGTAACTGCCATCTCAACAGCGCCCTTACAGGATGACAAAAAATAATGACGATCTAAAAAGAAGTACACTCACTTCTCACTTCAGTACATCCCGCTGCTTTTTAACCAACATCAGCTTCGCCAGTTGAAAAACATAGGGAACACACCCTCATTTAAAAATAGGGAATACCACCTCATAATATAGGTAAGATCACCTACATCTACCGGGTGGGCATGGTTTTACTTTGCCTCCGCAATCGCAACAACAACAAACCCCAACAAAACAAAAACCATGAAATCAATTTTTTTATTCCCGATCATTGTCGCAATCGCATTTACTGCATGCACCAGAAGCGCTTCTCCTGCTGCTTCAAAGAAAAGCCTGTTTATTGACGAGCACACCCTTGAACCCGGCAAAGTAACATTTGCAGACGTGATGGCTGCCCACCAGAAAGACCTTGCTACTGAAGGCAAGTACAACGTAAGCTTTCTGAAATTCTGGGTAGACGAGGCAAAAGGCCAGGTATACTGCCTCTCTTCTGCCAAAGATGCCAACTCGATCACCCAAACCCATGCAGAAGCACACGGTCTCTTACCTTCTGCTACCTTTAAAGTAACGGATGGCATTGTGGCCGATACCGTAGCCGGGAAAGGGTATTTTCTTGACATCCACCACATGGGTGCCGGAAAAGTGGCCGCTGCTGATGTGGCGCAGGCCCACCAGAAAGACCTGGCAACACAGAAAAAATATGGCGTCAACTTTATCAACTACTGGGTAGACGAAAAAACGGGAGACATCTTTTGTCTGTCGCAGGCTGCCGATGCAAATGCCGTGGTCAGTACCCACCAGGAAGCCCATGGATTGCTGCCGGCTGAGATCCTGCAGGTTAAACAGGGAAAATAATCCCACCTGGTTTTTCACCTGCTCAGGCGGGTCCGGATGATTGCCCATCTTGTAAACGCCCATGAAGATGCCGGACCCGCCTGATGCACCAGGCACAAACATCCCCTGCCCTGCGCAGTGATGCGTTCTCTATGCTTCATCAGACAGAGGGCGCATCACTGTTTTAAAGAAGGTCGGCAAGGCTATCCTGCCCACTTTTTATTTTACAGATCAACATCAAAACTTGCAAAATAGCTGCAACTTTATGCCGTTTTGAAAATGCCCGAACAAGAACTTGGACAAGATCAGGGAAAAAAGACAATTTGCACCTCATGAACACACCTCCCTCAAACGACAGGCGAAATATCAGCATCGGTTTGCTGATCGTGATTGGCCTGGCCATCGGCCTGCTGATCAAGCGCGTGCAGGTCGGATTGCTGATTGGATTGGTACTGGGCCTGCTGGCAGGAGGTTTATTGTCAGGAAGAAAATAACCATATGATAGTGCCGCCAGATACACAACAAACGCAAGAAAAAGTGCCCCTGTTCCCCTCATGGAATTACTGGTACGCGCTGGTGACCGGTTGGCTGCTGCTGCTGATTGCCCTCTTTTTTTTCATTACCAACCGTTTTGCATGAGCCCTCTCGATTGGATCGTACTGGCAGTTACGCTGTCGGGCATTATTACTTACGGCCTGTATAAAAGCAAAACCACCAAAAACCTGGAAGGGTATTTTCTCAGCAACCGGAGCTTTTCCTCTTCCCTCATCCTGCTGAGCGTAATGGGTACGCAGGCCAGCGCCGTAACTTTTTTGTCGGCCCCCGGACAAGCCTACACCGACGGGATGCGCTTTGTGCAATATTACCTGGGATTGCCGCTGGCCATGGTTGTTCTCTGCATCACGTTTGTACCGATCTTTCACAAGCTGAAAGTATACACCGCCTACGAGTACCTGGAAAAACGCTTTGACAGCAAAACCAGGACCTTTACGGCAGGATTGTTTTTATTGCAACGCGGCCTGTCTACAGGCATCAGCATCTATGCGCCCTCTATTATTCTTTCTTCCCTTTTCGGCTGGAACATTTATCTCACCAACATCTTTATGGGCGGCCTCCTGATCATTTACACGGTTAGTGGCGGCGCCCGGGCCGTAGCATATACCCAGCAGTTTCAGTTTATCATCATTATTCTCGGCATGGTTACAGCGGCCTGCATGGTGGTGCACCTGCTGCCAGACGGAGTAGGGCTGATGGATACCCTGCGTGTCAGCGGTCGATTGGGAAAACTGAATGTGATCACGTCCGGCGTAAAAGAGCAGGGCTTCGACTGGAGCGACCGGTACAATATCTGGAGCGGGCTGATCGGCGGTTTTTTTCTGGCGCTTTCTTATTTCGGAACCGATCAAAGCCAGGTGGGACGCTATCTGACGGCCAGAAGCGTGGCAGAAAGCCGGTTGGGTTTGTTGCTCAACGGCATGATCAAGGTGCCGATGCAGTTTTGCATTTTACTGGTGGGTGCGCTGATTTTTACATTTTACCAGTTCAACCAGGCCCCCCTTTCTTTTAACCAGTCGATGGTAGAAAAGGTGAGTGCCACCCCGAAAGCGGATTCGCTCCGGCATATGCAGGCGGAGTACAGCGCCCTGTCGGAACAAAAAAGAGAGCTGGTGCATAGTTTTATCCGGGGCCACCAGCAGGGAATGGTTGATGAAGCGGTATCTGCAGAACTAAAAAAAGTGAATGCGGCAACCGACCAATTGCGGACCCATTTCAAGACAATGGCCCGGAACACGGTAGCAGGCGATGCCAATGATACCAACTATATATTCCTGCGATTTGTAGTAGACTATATGCCGAAGGGACTGGTCGGATTGCTGATCGCCATTATTTTTCTGGCGGCCTGGGGCAGTATTGCAGCGGCGCTCAATTCCTTGGCGTCGAGTACGGTGGTGGACATTCACAAAAAGTTTTTTCAGAAGGGGGGATGCACGGACAGGGAAGATTACAGCATATCAAAATGGTACACTTTAGGCTGGGGCATTTTCTCCATAGCGGTGGCCCAGTTTGCCGGCAATGCAGGCAGCCTGATAGAGCTGGTGAATATTCTGGGCTCGCTGTTTTATGGCGTGATCCTGGGTATCTTTCTCGTGGCTTTTTATTGCAAGAATATCTATGGCAATGCAACTTTCTGGAGCGCTGTGCTGGTAGAAGGGGTGGTTATGATCTTATTCTGGCAGTCCGACTTAGGCTTTCTTTGGCTTAATGTCATCGGCGCTGTAGGGGTGGTGCTGGCAAGCTATCTGCTGCATGCAACGCTTTTTTCAAAACGCTTGTCAGCAAAGACCTAATCCCTCTGTTTATGAAATGGTACCTGTTTATCCTGGTGAGCGTCCTGTTTTCGTGTAAAAAAGACAATCATACTGCCGGTATTCCTGACGGCGTTTGGGTCGATCAAGCCCGTTCACAGGACACAATTATAACCTACAAAGAAAGAGGAAAAAACATCCTGTTCGACAATTCAACATTGTACAGATCAGCAGCAAGCCAGCTCTCAAACAAAGATTACTACAAATGGAAATACAGCCTCACCACCGGCAAAATCAACATAAAAAACTATAGCATGGCCGCCGAGGAGTACATGCCTTACGATTTCACCTGGACCACCGAAGGCCAGGAATTCAGCATGACCGCCAACGCCATCAGACCTTATTTAAGTTCGCTGGGAACGAAGTTGATTTACAGGAAGGTGAGATAAAATTATCTGTCTGAACCAGGATTACACGGATTAGGGGATTACAGGATTTTTGATACAAAAGCCTCTCTCTTTTCCTTTTCTCATACTTTTTTTTTGTCATTCCGCCGGGGCGCGTCAGACCACTGCAGGTGCAACACCAAGAAGCGCCCTTACAGGATGACAAAAAAAGGGGGATGCCTCCTCTCTCACCTTCTT
>JADCRZ010000080.1 GCA_015069695.1 Williamsia sp. | reverse complement strand
TTAAATGTAAGCATTCCCGGGTTTCCAGCTAATACAAAGGCCACCCATATGCGGATGGCCTTTGACAAAGATTCGTGGCAATGCACGCGCACACAAAATCCTGTAATCCCACGATCCGTGTAGTCCTGGTTCAGACAATTCCCGGCAGTTTGCCGGGGAGACTCGCCTGGGAAGTAAATTAGCTTGACTCCGCCCTAGTAACCCGGATTCTGAGAAATATTTTTGTTCGCGTTGATCTCCGCAACAGGGATCGGATAGAGCAGCGCAGTAGAAGTTGGTGTTATGCCAACAGTTGTAAGCGGATTCTGATTCTTGATCTTGGTCCAGCTCCGGCCCAGCCTGATCAGGTCCCAGAGACGGACCCCTTCATAAGCCAGCTCTTTTCTTCTTTCGGTTAGAATATCTTCCAGCACCTGCGTGCCTGTAGAAGCATAGCCTGCAAAAACAGGATCGCGTTGTTTGGCCACCCGGTTCAGGTAAACAAGGGCATTGGGGATATCGCCGGTATTGTAGGATGCTTCTGCAGCAATCAGGATAATATCGGAAAGCCGCAGCACCTTGATGTCGTCCTTGTCAACCGTATTGCTGGCATTGGGATATTTATAGCTGAAGTAAGCCGTTCCCGACTGGCCGCTCCGGGTGCCGGTCGCCATCAGGCCCCTGCGCACATCGGTTGAAGCATACAGGTTGTACACGTCTGCTACCCCCAGTATATCGCCATAGTACCCGCCCGTGGTCAGATAGATGCCGCCTAACTGGTCGAACCCCCCGTTGTTGGTGATGTCGCACGCAACTTCAAAAAGGGTTTCGTTTTTGGAAGAAGCCTGTACGGCAGGATTGGCCCAGTAGCCGCCCGGTGAATACGTGCCTGCCGACACAGAACCAGATGGCGACACATAAGCCGAGGGAGCCAGCATTGCCCAGCCGCTGTTGTTGATCACATCCAGGGCAGCGGTCTTTGCACTGGCCCAATCGCCCATGTGCTGGTAAACCCTTGCCTGCAGGGCTTTTGCTGCGTACTTGGAAAAGTAGGCCGTGCCTTTGTAAAGCGACATGCGGGCATAGGCCGTATCCAGGTCGGCCACTACCTGTGTATATACTTCTTTGACCGTATTGCGTGCAGGAAGGGCAAACGGATCAAAAGAGCTGATGTTGAACCTGGTAACCAGCGGTACACCCGGATCGTTCGGCGCGCTGGTATAAGGGTGTGCAAAATTCCTGACCAGCTCAAAATGCATCAGCGCGCGTACGGCGTATGCTTCTCCCATATACTGGCTTACAGCGGCAGAGACAGGGAGCGTGTTGTTGATGACCGTATTGGCATACTTGATGGCTATATAGGCATTCTGCCATAGGCCGGTTGCATAAGAATCGGAGTTGGTAAAAGAAACGTTGTTTACCGTTAGATACCGGCCCGAATTGGCCGTCGCTACAAAGGCGTTATCAGCCAGGAGGTCGCCCTTCAGCGGAACCGATCTGCCATACAGGTCGGTTGCCCGCAGGGAAGCATACATGCCATTCACCGCCACGCCCAGATCGGCTTCGTTGCTGATGGCCGAGCTCAGGTCGTTGGAGGTATAGGGTGTTTTATCCAGAAAGCTTTTGCTGCACGAACTTGCCGCGAGCCACAAAAAAATAACTGCTCCAAAATATTTTGAGGTTGCTTGCATGATCTTCTGTTTTAAAATCCAAGATTGATACCGGCCGTAACCGATTTGTTGTAGAATACGTTCAGCGCGGTGGTATTGCTGTTGATGCCCTGTTCCGGATCAAAGGGAATGTTTTTGTCGTACCGGTGTGTCCACAAATTGGTGCCCCTTACATACACGTTGAGGTTGCTCAGGCGCAATGATTTTATCAGGGAAGCCGGCAGGGTATATCCCAGCGATACATTGCGCAGGCGGATATAATCTCCCCTGTACAGGAAGCGGGTTGAAGTAGAAGCGGAATTATTTGATGAATTGTACACCAGCTTGGGAACCGTGGTAATATCGCCTGGTTTCTGCCAGCGCGTGAGATTGATGGCATACTTGCCATAGGCCGGACTCACCTCATCATAAAAATACTGGGCCCAGCTGTCCAGCACGTAGTTGCCGTAGTTGTAATACAGATCGGCTGTAAGGCTAAGGCCTTTGTAGGTGAAGGTGTTGGAGAACCCGCCATAGTATTTGGGTGTGGAAGTTTTTCCTGTCGGCGTTCTTTGCGCGGCGTTGTAATTGTTGGTCGTTCCCTTGTGGCTCGAATCGATGTACCAGAGCGGATCGCCGTTGTTGGGGTCTACGCCGGCCCATTCACGCATGTAAAAGGTGTTGATGTCGTATCCCGGTTTGATCAGGAATTGTCCGTTGATCAGCTGTGTTTGTCCGGGCACGATCGAGGTGATCTTGTTCCTGTTGGCGGTGAAGTTGAAGTTCAGGTCCCAGGAAAAATCGCGGGTGCGGACGGGCGTGGCATTGATGGTGATCTCTATGCCCTGGTTGCGCATGGCGCCGATGTTTTCATTGATGCTGGTAAAGCCTGTTGTATAAGAGATCGGTGCGCTGAAGATCAGGTGGTCGATCACTTTTTTGTACAGGTCAACGGTCACGCTTAACCGATTTTGCAGGAACGAAGCGTCGACGCCCAGGTCTGTTTGCTTGGATGATTCCCATTGCAGGTTCCTGTTGCCGATATTGTTGAATCCGCCACCGGGTGATCCGTTGTAGTTGAGGCCGTAGCCAAAGGTTTGCCGCCAGCCATAGTTGCCCAGCTCGGCATTGCCCGAGCTGCCGTATGATGCTCTCACCTTCAGGTCGGAAATAAGATCGGAGTTGGAAAGAAAGTCTTCCTTGCTGGCGTTCCAGGCTATACTGGCTGAAGGGAAAAGACCATACTGGTTTGAGAACGGAAAGCGCGAAGATCCGTCCTGGCGCAGGTTTCCGGAAAGCACATATTTTCCTTTGTAGCTGATGGTGGCATTGCCAAAAAGCGATGCAAAGGTATAGTCGCTGCCGCTGTTGCTGCCGATGGTAGGCGTAGCTGCATTGGCCGCATCCACCAGGGTGGCCGTAGGATAGTTGGTAGAAGCACCTGTTACAAAATAACCTTTCGAGCTGATGGCCTCATAACCTGCCTTGGCATTCAGGACCAGGTCTTTGTTCCGGGTCAGATTGGCGCGGTAGTCCACCTGGTTGGTCCAGTCGTACAGGAAGTAACGCTCATTGTAGGCATATCCTCTTCCCTTGGCTGCTTTTCCATCGCCATGGTTGGGATTGTTGTACTGGAATTCTTCCATGTATACCATCTGTAAACCCATTCTGCTGGTAAAGGACAGGTTATCCAGGATATTGTATTTGCCTTCCGCCTTTCCGTAGGCAGAGGTATTGTTCAGCCAGCGGATATCATAAGCATTGATGTAAAGCGGATTGTACAGGGTCGGGAAATCTTTGGTGGCCGTGCTGATATTGTAGCTTCCGTCGGCGTTGTAAGGATTGGAAGTGGGGCGGGCAAAAAATATCTCCGAAACCGGGTTGGCAAAATAGCTGCTTCCCTGCAGCGGCGTGTTCTGCCTGCTGTAGGTAGGTTGCAGGTTAAAGGAAAAGCTGAGCTTTTTTGACACGGCGTGGTCAAAATTGATGATGGCGGAGTAACGGGTAAGATCAGAGCCGATCACATTGGCCGCTTGTTTGAAATAGCCGCCGGAGATGTAAAACTTTGTTTTTTCATCACCACCGGAAGCAGAGATATTGTACTGCTGCTGGGTTCCGGCCCGCGTGAGCAGGGTCAGCCAGTCTGTATCAACCGTGCCATCGCCATAGGTCAGGGCCGCCGTATCCCCTTTTAAAAGTGCCAGTGAATACGGGTCGGTCGGGTGGGAGGCTGCATAAGAGTTGGCATAGCCTTCCCTGTACAGGCTCAGCCAATCCTTTGCACGCAGCGGTTTGCCGGCATCAGGAATATCGCCATGCCGGTTTTGCCCGGCTTCCGCTACAAATTTGAACTGGGTCTTTCCTGCCTTTCCTCTTTTGGTTGTGATCACGATCACCCCGTTGGAACCGCGTGCGCCGTAGATGGCGGTAGCAGCCGCATCTTTCAGTACAGAGATAGACTCTATATCATCCGGGTTGATATTGGCCAATACGTTTGTGGTAGAGGTATTGCGCGACAGGTCGCCGCTGTTGATCTGTGTTCCGTCGATCACAAACAGGGGCTGGGAAGAAGCCGTATAAGAACCCACGCCCCTGATCCGGATCTGCTGGTTGGCGCCGGGCTGTCCGCTGGAGGTAACAGACTGAAGTCCTGCTACTTTGCCCTGCAGGGGCTGATCAACCGAGGTGAATGGAATGTTGGCCACTTTCTCTCCGCCTACTTTGGCTACGGCAGCCGTGTTTTCCGACTTGCGCTGGGTGCCATATCCTACCACCACCACTTCGGAGAGGCTTCCGGTGGCAGCTTTTAGCTGGGCAGTTACAAACGAGGTGTTTTTTCCCAGCCTGAGTTCCTGGGGCGTAAAGCTGACGGAGGAAACGACCAGTGCTTCCACATCAGCCGGAACGGTGAGGGTGAACGAGCCGTCTGATGCGGAGCTGGTACCTGATTTTGCACCCTTGATCTGAATGGTGGCATGGGCGATGGGGTTACCGCCTTCATCTACCACCCGGCCGGTAATGGGCCTGGACTGTGCAAAAGCCTGCATGCATAGGCATAGGGCTCCTGCGAAGAAGTAGAGCACTTTTCTCATGTGTATTTGATTTATGACTTTCCGAAACAAATAGGGCAGGCTAAGCAATCATCGCAGTCACCGGTTACAAAGAGTTAGGAATTGTAAATATATTAATAAAAATTATTCAATTAATATTTTGATAAATAAGATTTCAATTTTAAATAATGAGTTGGGTGAAAGTTTTAAATAATTTTTTGAGATCTTTATTTGTATAAATGATTATTTAATTCGTATTTTATTTATTTTAATTCAACGCATAGCACTTTATAATTTCTTTGCCATGCGCGCCGTAAAATCCCACAGATCGTTTCAGCTGCTTTTTAGCGCCCTTCAGACAGCGGCCTTTTGTGGCTGACAAGGTTCGGCATGCTGCGTGCCAGCGGTTAGATTTGTTTTTCTCCTGCTTTGCATTTGATCTGTCCTAAATTGCACTATCTATCCTGTGAGAAAAGGATCTGTAAACGGATGCTTGTTTTACTGCCCGCAACAGCTCCCATCGCCCGCATAAAGTCAACTGCTATGAATGAAGTACAGAATACCGCTGCCGGTACGCCGAAACAATGTTTTGTAGTGATGGGTTTCGGAACAAAGACCGACCTGGCCACCGGCCGCAAGCTCAACCTCGACAAATCATACCAGGCCCTGATAAAACCCGTGGTAGAAAGCAAAGGCATTGTTTGCCTGCGCGCCGATGAGATCAAGCACTCCGGCACCATCGATGTACCTATGTTTCAGGAGCTGTTCACCGCCGATATGGTCATCGCCGATCTTTCCACCGCCAACGTCAACGCATTTTACGAACTGGGCGTGCGGCATGCCCTGCGGCCGCATACAACCATCATTATGTCGGAAGCACAGCTAAACTATCCCTTCGATGTAAATCATATTGCCATCAACCGCTACACCCACCTGGGCGATAACATAGATTATTTTGAAGTGCTGCGCTTTCAAAAGCTGCTCAGCGAAACCATCGATGCCGTGCTGGATAAAAGCCAGGTTGATAGTCCGGTATATACTTTTCTGGAAGGACTGCTTCCTCCTTCCCTGCAGGAAAAAGCAACCCAGGTGGCCCGGCAGGTAGGAGATGCCCTGGCCAATGCCAGCAGCACCAACAGCCAGCACGATGACCAGGAAAACCAGACCCTTTCGTTGCTGGTGAAACAGGCAGAAGAAGCCATCGGATCAAAACGTTATGAACAGGCAAAAAGCCTCTTGAATTCAGCCTTGCTGATTTCCCAACTGAACGCAGAAGACAAGAACAGCAGCGGCAACACCTACTTGATCCAGCGCCTGGTACTGGCCACGTACAAATCAAAAAAGCCCGACGAAATCACGGCCCTGAATGATGCCATGGCCCTGCTCGATAAAATAGACCTGGCGCATACCAACGATCCGGAAACCGTTGCCCTGGCAGGCGCCATCGAAAAAAAACTCTATGAATGCAATGATGGCGACCACCATATAGACAATGCCATTCTTTTTTTCCAGCGCGGATATTACCTGCTGCACAATCGCTACAATGGCATCAACCTGGCATACCTGCTGCTCTGCCGTGCCCACTCTTCCCTTGAAACCTCACCTGATGACAAGATCGCAGACACCATCTGGGCCAACCGGATCTACCGCGATGTACTGGCCATCTGCGAGAAAGAGTGGCAGCAGATTCAAAACAGGAGCAAATCGGCTGATGATGCCAGTGAGGCTGAGTTGGAGCAAATCACGGCCACCCAGAAAGTGGTGGAAGATGAGCAGCGGTTCTGGATCCTGGTCAACAAGGCCGAAGCGCATTTCGCCCTGGGAGAAGAAGCCCCGTATAATGCAGCAAAAGACGCTGCAGCAGCCATCGACCACGAAGAATGGATGACAGAAAGTTTTACGCAGCAGGTCGATAAGATCGCCCAACTATTAAAAAAATAACCGCTGCTGTGTTTACTGCACCCCTTGCTTGTTGTACTCCGCCCTCAATTCTTTGATATCGATGATCACGATTTTGGCGCCCCGTTCCCTCGCCCGGTTTACCATGTGCTGGGTGCCGCCCGGGCCATCGCCGCTCTTGCCATCCCACAAGGCGATCATCGTCATGTGAAGTCCGCTGTTTGCCAGGGCACTGTTGAGCATCCAGGCATTGTTGCGTTCCCAGATAGAGTAAGTTCCTTTTTTCTGCAGCCATTTCGGCAGGGCTTTTGTTTTAGCCAGTACCCGCTTGTCGAGCCGGGTGTACAGGTGGTCAAACCTTTCTATCCATTCCGGCCCGGCATCCTGCACTGATTCGGCAATAAACAGTTCGCGGGGCAAGGCCAGGTACAGCATCGACTCGATCCCCAGCTCCAGGCATACTTCATGAAATAAGATGTCGCCACCGCACGCGCCGCCTGCGATACCCTGCATGCTTCCTTCTATCTTGTCTTTTTCTTCCTGCACGGCCTGCCTGATCTTTTCTTTCACCAAGGGGGCCAGCTCTTCCGGAAACCGGGGTTCAGGCCGGTCCGGACTGTCGATCATATGCCCGGTAAAAAGCAGGTAGTGCCGTTTTTTTTCAATGAGTGAGGAAGGGACATCGGCAAACGCGCCCAGGGCCGCCTGTACATTGTCAGGCAGCACATTCAGTTGTTCATAGATGCGCAACTGCTGTTCGGCCGCTTCAAAGTTGAAGCCGGTGGCGTATTTCACCACCTTGCTGTATAAGTTCTTTATCCGCTCGGGTCTTTGCAGGGTCAGGCACCGGAGATCGGCTTCGGTGATCTCGAGCCAGGGGTCCGTTTTATCTTCGCGTTTCAGCCGCTTGTCTTCCGAATCAATAGAAGCGCTGACCATGATCGTGAGCTTCTGGTGCTGTTCCTTGTAGTCGTCCAGCGCTTCATCGGCTTCCTCCTTTGTATCAAATTCCAGTTCCCATACGGGCCCCAGGTCCTGGGCCAGCGTAATGATCACTGTGAGCAGCCCCAGGGCGTTGATGCCGGAATAAAAATGATTCAGGTCTTCATTATACGCCCGTTCGTAATCGCGGAAGGCATCATAGAGATAAGGCGATTGGAGCGCATGGGCTATGCGGTCTTTTGCATCAGATCCCTTCCATGAATTGATCCACCTGGTTTTGGCGTTTCTCCCTTTCAGCGAGTAGGTTTCGGCGCGTTTAGCCCTTTCAAGCCGGGCGTGTTTTGTGAGGAGTTTTTTAATGGCCAGGTCAGACTGTGCCAGGTAATCTGCTCCGTCGCCTGTACCTGCGTTGATCTCTTCTTCAGCCAGCTGCTGGTAAATGGTGGCCAGCCGGTCGTTTGCTTCCAGGTCGTCAGGGTAGCGGTCTTTTACCTTGTTCCAGGTTTGCTGTGCATCATCATATGCCTTTAATGCAAACTGCACCTGCCCGATCAGGCGCAGGGCCGGTATCTCCCAGGCAAAGCCTTCGGCCTCGCCGGAAAGCATGGCCAGCCGGCCCAGGTGCCGGTTGGCCTGCGCCAGGTCAACTTCTTCTCCAAAATCAGCCGGCACGGCCAGAAAACGTTCGGGGTTCTGCGCTTCCAGCTTGGGCAGCATGTAAAATACCGGACTGTCCTGCCGCTCGGAGAGCAGGATGGCTGTAAGCCCGCTGATGAGGTTTTGCAGGCACTCGGCCGGACTGTGCGCCGGGTAGGTCATGTACCGGTCTGTTTTCAGGTCAAAGGGGATCTCGTCTTTGGAGCAGCGGATGAGAAAGGTTTTTTTGTCGCGCAGGGCATGCCGGATGCCCAGCTCATAAAATACATTGGCGTTGTGAACCGACAGATCGGCGATTACCAGGTCGGCTGTGAGCAGGAGCGAGAACATATCTTCCCGGATATTGCCTGCTTCCACGATCACGCCGGTGGTGCTGCCAATGATGCCGACGGCTTTCAGGGCCGGTTGTAGCAGGTCGGTTTCTACCTTGTCAAAATCAATTCCATCTTTTACGCCAAAAGGGCGCACGATAAATGCCTGCAGCATAGGGATAGGTGGGTTTATACAAAAGAGCCGAAATGGTCGAGCGATACTTGCCGGGCTGCAGCCGCTTTGCCTACTTCCTGCAGCTCGCCGATGTATTTAACCGAATCCATTTCACTGACATGGTCAGCCGAAATGTTGTACAGTTCAAGTTTGTTCAGTCCTTCCTGGCTGAGGTCGGCATTGTAGCGCATGTACAGGAAATGACGGTCAGTCGGTTGCGAGAAGGGCAGGAGGTGGCCGTCTTTATCCATCGGGATCATGTCGTGCAGCTCTTTGTCGATCGGTGCGCCAAAGGAGCAGCGGCCAACAGTGCGGCAGTTGATGTCCTGGTCTACCTGCATGGCATACATCAGGTTGCTGGGAAGTCCTTTGAGCGAACCTACCAGGTTGTGGTATTCGCCGGTGCTGGGTGCCGCACCTGTGCCAACAGAGGTGATCAGCAGCTTGTCTTCGCCGGTTTCCCAGTTCAGGTTGTAGGCAGGCTGGGTAGCCATGCGGTATAATAAAAAAGCAGGATTGTTATAGGGTGTTACGCCGCCGTCCACAAAAACAAATGTTTTGCTGGGGTCGTCCGGGTCCCACTGCAGGGTTTCAGGCGGGAAGTAAACCGGAGCAGCCGTGCTGGCGCGCACCAGTTGAAAAAGTTTGATCTTCGAATTGCGGTCAGGGCGGGCCGGATCGTTGTAATGCGCATCCGGGTTGTTGCTGATGGGCCAGGGCGAATCGGTGCTCCGGTTCATGGTTACCACGGTGAGCAATGAACGAAACTTTCCGTTTGCCATGTCCATGTCTGTCTCGCCGCCAAATGTTTGTTTCAGCATTTCGAGCAGCGGCCCTGATTCGTACAGGGCTTTCCATTGCTTGAACAAAAAGTTTTTATCGAACATGTCCTTTCCCTTGCTGGTATAAAAATCAAGCAGTTCCTGTACGCGCATGCCGATAGAAAGTCCGGCAGCAATAATGGCGCCGGTACTGGTGCCGCCGAAGTAATCATAAAAATCGGACAGGCGGAAATCGTCTCCCCGCCCCAGTTTTTCTTTTAGTTTGGTTTCCAGCTCGGCAAGGAACTGCAGGGTGATCACGCCGCGGATACCCCCGCCATCCAATGCGAGGATCTTGCGTGAACGCCTGGTTGTATAGCGTTCTTCCAATGGGCCCCATTTAGACATAGTGTAGCATTTTAAGGTGAGAAAAATTGGGTTTGTATGTAAAGCAGGATAAAAAGCGGATGGGTGTTGATCGGGCAATCATGGCAACCAGATAAAGGGTTAAAGAGCCGGCACAACAAGGTAAGAAAACTATCTGTATCAACGCAGACCTGTGCGGGGCGGTTTTATTTTTGCATCACTCAACAAAACTCATTGCAAAATCTCATGCCATGGAATACAGAAAATTAGGAACATCAGAGCTGGAATTGTCCGTGATTACTTTTGGTGCCTGGGCTGCCGGAGGCTGGATGTGGGGTGGAACAGAACGCAAAGGTGCCGTAGAAGCCATCCGGGCTTCTTATGAACAAGGCGTTACTTCTATAGATACGGCACCTGTTTACGGACAAGGACTGAGCGAAGAAATTGTGGGAGAAGCTATCCGGGACCTGCCCCGCGACAAGGTGCAGATCCTTACCAAATACGGCATGCGCTGGGATGGCAGCAAGCGGGGTGATTTTGCCTTCAAAACAAAAGACAATGAAGGCAAAGACATCGACGTATACAAGTATGCTGCAAGAGACAGCATCATCCAGGAATGCGAAACCAGTCTGCGCCTGCTCGGCACCGATCATATCGACCTCTACCAGATCCACTGGCCGGACGTTACCACGCCTATTCAGGAAACCATGGAAGCAGTGGCCGAGTTGATCAGGCAGGGAAAAGTGCGGTATGCAGGCGTGTGCAACTACAATGCACAGCAAATGGAGGAAGCAGAAAAGTGGATCGGGCTGGTTTCCGACCAGGTGCCTTTCAGCATGGTAAAACGCGACATTGAAGCTGAAACCATTCCCTATTGCATTGAACACCACAAAGGCATTCTTGCTTACAGTCCGCTCCAGCGCGGCCTGCTCACCGGCAAGATCCGGCCGGGGCACCACTTTGCAGAAGGCGATCACCGGGAGAGCCTGTACTTTTTTAATGAAGAAAACATCCGCCGCACCAATGCTTTTCTGGATAAGATCAAACCCCTGGCAGAAGAAAAAGGTGCCACACTTTCGCAGCTCGTGCTCCGCTGGACGGTTGAGCAACCCGGCATTACCATTGCCCTCGTGGGCGCGCGCAATGCAGAACAAGCCATCACAAATGCAAAGGCCATGGAGGTAAAACTATCGAAGGAAGAGCTGGATTTTATCAGCGGAGAGCTGCGTGGATTGGAGATGGTGCGGTAGGCGCCTGGCGCAAAGAGCCTTTTGCTTTAAAAAATTGTTCGGGATGCCGCCACCAGAACTTGCCAGGCGTAAGAAGACGGTGAGCCACCGATAAAGCGACTGGCTTATCCCCTTTCTTCCCTGAAAAATCTTTTATACCTTCGTCTCTCCCAACCAAAGCCCGTTCGATGTAAAATATAATTTCTTTCAGTCAGTGTAAATGAGAAACCGGTACCCGGTTGTCTCTTTCTGTCTATTTCCAAAGAAAGAAATTATGCTTTATCTGCAAAATATCTCTTACATACATCCCGACAAAGAACGGTTGTTTGAAAACATCCACCTGACCGTAAACAGCCATGATAAAATAGCGCTTGTTGGCAACAACGGTGTGGGAAAATCTACCTTCCTGAAAATTATCGCGGGTGAGTTACAACCTTCTGCCGGACAAGTGCACAGGACGGGGATCAAATCATACTATGTGCCACAGATCTTTGGTCAGTACAATGATTTGACCGTAGGCCAGGCCTTGCGGATAGGGGACAAACTCCAGGCCCTGAAAGAAATATTGGAAGGCCATCTAACAGATCGCAACCTGGGTTTGCTGGATGATGACTGGACGATTGAAGAACGCTGTAACGAAGCACTGGAATACTGGCAATTAACCGGTCTGGAGCTGACACAAAGGATAGCAACCCTCAGCGGCGGGCAAAAAACAAAAGTTTTTCTGGCCGGCATGCTGATTCATCAGCCCGGCCTGGTACTGCTGGATGAGCCAAGCAATCATTTGGATGTACAGGGCAGGCAGCTGCTGTACAGTTTGATCCAATCCACCGCCAGCACCATGATCGTCGTAAGTCATGACAGAAAATTGTTAAACCTCCTGGACCCCGTTTGCGAACTGGGCAAAGAAGGCATCACCGTATATGGCGGCAGTTATGATTTTTATGCGGTGCAAAAACAGCTGGAACGCCATGCCCTGAAGCAAGACATACACAGCAGGGAAAAAGCCTTGCGAAAAGCCCGGGAAAAAGAACGCGAAACCATAGAGCGGCAACAGAAATTGGATGCACGCGGAAAGGGGAAGCAGGAAAAAGAAGGGGTTGCCCGCATTATGATGAACACCTTGCGGAACAAGGCTGAAAACAGCACGGCAAAAACAAAGGCCGTCCATGCAGATAAGATCGGCGGTCTCTCGCAGGAGCTGCATGACCTGCGTGCCGCCCTGCCCGGCCATGAAAAAATAAGGTTTGGATTTGACAACAGTGACCTGCACAAAGGAAAAATCCTGTTTACTGCGGCCGGCATCAATTGTTCGTACAACAACCGGTTTCTTTGGAAAGAAAACCTCCACTTTCAGATCCGTTATGGAGAACGCATTGCTTTGAAGGGAACAAATGGAGCCGGTAAGACAACCTTGATCCATGTAATACTGGGTACACGGGAGCCGGATGCCGGAACCGTGTACAGGGCGGGCAACAGAACCGTTTATATCGACCAGGAATACACCCTGGTCAACAATGCGCTGAGGGTGTACGAACAAGCGCAAACGTTCAACGTTGCCGCCTTGCAGGAACATGAGATAAAGACCAGGCTGGACCGTTTTTTATTTACCAGGGAAGATTGGGACAAGCCTTGCAGTGCTTTGAGCGGCGGCGAAAAGATGCGTTTAGGACTTTGCTGCCTTACGATCAGCAATCAATCGCCCGACATCATCGTGTTAGACGAACCAACCAATAACCTGGACATCCAAAACATAGAAATCCTTACAGCGGCTATCAACCAGTACCAGGGAACCTTGCTCACTGTATCACACGATGAATCTTTTCTGGCACAGACCCGGATAGAACGGATCATTCAACTTTAAGAGGGGTGAAATGCACCAACATGCAACCGGACAGGTGTAAACCTTCTTTATAAAATTCCTGCAGCTTTGAGCAGAATCCGCAAACTCCAGATAATTACCAGCGAGCCGACTGATATAAACATGGTCTTCAGCGGCAGCTTGCCGGCAAGACGGGCGGCGATGGGTGCGGCAACCAGGCCACCGATGATCAATCCGGCAATAACCTGCCAGTGGCTGATGCCCAGCATGCCAAAGAATGTGAGGGCACTGGCCAGGGTCACAAAAAATTCTGTGATGCTCACAGAGCCGATCACAAAACGGGGAGTGCGGCCTTTGGCGATCAGGGTACTGGTAACCAGCGGGCCCCAGCCACCTCCGCCAAATGAATCCAGGAAGCCGCCTGCACCAGCGAGCCAGCCTACCCTTTTTATTTTTGAAGGCTTTTTGTTTTTGCGGAAAGCTGTGAGAATGATCCGGCCACCCAGGAACAGGGTGTATGCTGCTAACACCGGGCGTATATAATTCGCATACTCGTCACCGAACTTGGAAAGAAGATAAGCGCCCAGGACTGCACCGATGATGCCGGGGATGAGCAGGGCCTTGAAAAGCTTTTTGTTGACATTACCGAATTTGTAATGACTGTATCCGGAGGCACCGCTTGAAAACATTTCCGCCGTGTGGATACTGCCGCTGATAGCAGGCAGGTTGATGCCGATAGAAAGCATCACCGTGGTACAGGTAACGCCATAACCCATGCCCAGCGCACCATCTACCAGCTGCGCCAGAAAACCTGCGAGAATCATCCAATAGAAATGGTTGTCGATATGCTGCGGCAGGTTGCGGACACTTGTGAGCAGCTCACGGAAGGGCACATACGATAATATCGCATGGCCTACAAACATAAAGAAAAAGGCAAATAAGATCCCGGTGGCAATCCGGCGCCAGCGCTTTTCAACCCGTTTGTTTTCAAGCGTGCCGTTCACCGCCATGATCTTTGTTACCTCGTTGAGCTTGTCGACCTTGGCAGCAAAATCACCATTCAATTTGTGACGGATGGTATGCATGTTTTCCAGCACTTCATCCAGGGTGTCCGGCAATACCTCATGAAAGTTTTCCTTGAGCCGCTTGGCAATGGTAGGCGATTTGCCGTTGGTGGATATGGCGATCTTCAGGTTTCCTTTTTGTACTACACTGCTCAGGTAAAAATCACAGAGATCAGGTTTGTCGGCTACATTGACCAGGATGCCTTTTTGCCGGGCATCGTCGCGGATCCGGGTGCTGGTAGAAAGATCGTTGACAGCTGCAATAACAAGGTCCGTATCCTGCAGGTCGGCTTCCGTATAAGGGCGCTGCTCAATGGAAATGTTTTCGTGAATGGCCGCCAGTTCGCGGATTTCATTGTTCACGGCTGAACCAACCAGCCTGATCCGGGTAGAAGGAGAGTTGTGCAGCACTGCGTGCAGCTTTTCCAGCGCTACATTTCCGCCTCCTATTATCAGCAGCCGGAGGTTCTCCAGCTTGAGAAATACAGGAAATAAGCGATTTTCCTTTTTAGCCTCAATTTGTTTGTTTGTCATATTTAGCTCCCAGATCTAAGGTGATGGCCAGATAGTACAATCCGCTGATGTTTGGTCCGGCAGCATACTGGTAGTACCGCCTGTTCAGGATATTGGAGCCACCGGCTTTCAGCACTGTTTTCCATTGCGGGATGCTCCAGGTGGCTTGCGCATCAACCGTGTAGTAAGCAGGTACCGCGCCATTGGCGAGCGGACTTTCCCAGTAGAACCCGTTCTGCCATCTCCATACAACATTGAAGCCAAGATTCTTGGCTACTGCCCGGTTGCCGAATGATACGTTGGTGCTCCAGTCGGGGGTATTAAATCCGGTTACAAAAATATCTTTTGTAGCGTTTGATTTTATCTTGTTGTAATTAACATTGCCGGATACGGTATACTTCTGGTAAAAATTATAGGTAATACCGGCAGCAGCGCCGTAGTTGTTGTATTTGTTCTTTGCGTTTGTGTATACCCGGTACCTTGTTTGTTTGCTCCGGTTTGCAGCCAGCATGTCTGTTGCCGATGCATCAGTACCTACCTTGCCCGAGGATGGCACTGCTACCTCTACCTGGCCCAGAAAGCCGTCGTACTGGTTGGTATAAGCATCGATGTCTATCACCAGCTTGTTGTTCAGCAACACGCTTTTGTAGCCTGCCTCAAAAGAGTTGATCCTTTCGGGGCGGGTAGGAGCGAGGCGGGTGATTTCAAGCAAGCCTTTGTTTTTCAAGGCGGCATCGGCAGCCGTTGTACCGGCAGATACATCGCGGTTAACAGCTGCATTGAAGGTGTTCACAGAAGCAAGGGTGTAAGAGTTTTCCAGGTAACCCAATCCTTCGTTCACGAGCGACAAACCACCGACCCTTCTTACGTTTCCGTTGTTGACAAAGGAAAGGGCTTCAAAAAGCGCCGGGAACCGGAATCCGTTCTGGAACGAGACGCGGAAGTTGTGCTTTTCTTTGAGTGTATATACGGCAGCTACACGCGGATTGAGCTTGGGATCAAACTCGGGGTTGTAATCGCCGCGCAGGGATGCGGAGAGTTTCAGGTTTTCATCGAAGAAGCGTTTGGTGACCTGTACAAATGCACCCCATTTTTTGTAGAATACATGCTTTCCAAAACTGCCATCAGGAAGCGGCGTATTGCGTTCTGCCACAGGCCGGGAAAAATCTACGAAGTTGTTGCCGTCCGGCGTTATTTCATAGATCCTTGCGTCTGCACCAAGCAGCAGGTCAACAACTTTTGTTTTGTCCGACAGGTCCCACTGCGCATCTGCATGGTAGGTGCGGCTCAGTTGGTGCAGCCAGGCTCCGCCGGTTTCAGGGGCTCCTGCGATGCCGGCGTTCTTGTGATCCCAGTTGTTGATCTTTGTGATGGTATTTTTCAGGTTTTCAAATGCAGTTGTGCCTGGCAGTACACGGCCCAGATCGGCCTGGGTCCTGGCTATCCGGGCAGCTTCCGCGATGGCTGTGCCTTTATCCAGTTCAGCCTGCAGCGTGCTTTTGAATTTGGCGCCCCAGGCACTGTTGGAAAGATTGGTCAGGTCCAGGTTGTCGGCCAGGGGTTTGAGGTTGTACGAGTCGCCGGTATTTTCTACGGACATATACGTGCGTACAAAAAAATGATTGCCTTTCAGCTCCAGCTTGTGGTTTTGAACAAGCACATTGTCCAGCTGGATCTTGTTTCCGCGCTGAAAAAGCCCGTCCATCTTTCCCACCCGGTAGCTGTATGAAAGTTCTGTATTCTTGTTAAAGCGGTAGTGCAGGGCAGCGTCTACTTTGAGGTTGTCCACCCGGGGATTGGCAAGGTCTCCTTCCCAGTAACCGGTTCTGCGCAGGATGATGGATTGGTTGGCTGAACCACCGGGTATCCGTACACCGGTGATGGTAACAGCATTGTTGCTCTCGTCTCCGTATTTATTCCAGGCATCATAGGCCGGGTTGTTGGCAGCGCCGCCGGCGAAGCCTTTTATCGAGGGGTTGGCCGTGCTCAGGTCATTGGTATTCTGATCTGTTGTATTGGTAGAGCGCCAGTCGATACCCTGCATGTAGCTGGCATTGATCTTGAAAGCCCAGCGGTTGTTGAATGCTTTTGCATAGCGGATCGCTGTTTCCGTGAGGATGCTGGGATCATGGTCTTTCCCGTCTACATGGTTGATGCCTGTTTTGTGATAAACACTTAAGCCTTGGTAGGTAAACGGGCTTTTGGTGAGCAGGTTGGCCATTCCGTTGATGGCGTTCATGCCATACAGGGCACTGGAAGCACCCGGCACAATTTCCACGCTTTCTACATCCAGTTCTGTTGGTCCGATCGCATTGCCCAGCGGCACGCCGAGGGTGGCGGCCTGCATATCTACCCCATCAACCAGCTGCACAAAACGGAAATTATTGGGAATGTTGAACCCGCGTGTGTTGGGCACTTTGAATGTGAGGCTTGATGTGGTCATCTGCACGCCTTTTACATTTTCCAGGGCGTCGTAGAAGCTGGGCGCCGGCGATTCCTTGAGTGTGCGCAAGCTTAATTTTTCAATGGCCACCGGTGATTGCAGGATGCTTTCCGGCACCCTGGATGCTGTTACCACCACCTGGTTGGTGTACATATCTTCGGTATGCAGGGAGATGCTGATGGCTGCACTGTTGTTGGCAACTACGAATTCCTGCCGGTTATAGCCCACGTAAGAGATCAGCAGGGTGATCGGAAGTTTTTGGGTCACTTTCAGCTCAAATGCCCCGTCGGCCTTGGAAGCAGTTCCTTTGGAGCTGCCTTTCACGCGGATAGAAGCGCCTGCCAGCACCTGGCTGTTGGTAGAATCGTACACTTTGCCTGAAATCAGGTAGGCATCCTGCGCGGGCAACAATGCGGGGAACAGCAGGAAGAGAAAAAGTAAAAAGCGTGTGTTTTGGTTCATGGTTACCTATTTTGTCGGGGAATTCAGCTATATGGATCGAATAATTTTTGAGATGGTTTCTGTTGCCTTAAAGGCAACAGAAACTCCTTCGCGCACAAGACAAAAAAGTGCAACCAGTACAGTGATGGTAACTGTACATGCAGCTCTTATGGGTTGTTATAACCGGCATTATTTGCAAACGTACGGAATTCTCTACAGGTTTAGTAGACTAAATGGAAATTATTTTGTCTGAACCATGTCTGGACCATGATTTACAGGATTTGGAGGATTCGGGGGATTGTGTGTGGATGATGGATCAGGATGTTCTTTCCTTTTGTCAGGTTGTTTCTTTTTCCCCCAATCATTCCGCCGGGAGGCTACTTGGTGTTGCACGTGCTGTCTGTTTACGCGCGCCGGCGGAATGATTGGGGGGCAGGATGCGGCGAT
>JADCRZ010000009.1 GCA_015069695.1 Williamsia sp. | reverse complement strand
GCTTTTTTTACTTGTGGCCGAAACTCCTTCATATCAAACTCGCTCATCAACTCTTTTTGATCACAAAATTCTAACTTTTACTCTTTACTTGCTCAAACCCCTACAAGATTAGCTACCCCTCCCGGGAGGGGATAATACAAACGCCCTTTTCATCCCCTCCCGGGAGGGGTTAATGAGCTGTACCATACCAGTCCATTCAATTGAAGGTCTTTGTAACATCATTGACATTCCATACCAGCGCATTCGTTCGCTGCTTACTTAGTATACCCGGGGTTTTGTGTAAGCTTTGGATTTCTGTCTATCTCTGATTGCGGGATGGGCAGGAGGTTCTGGTAGTCCTGGAAAATGCGGTCTTCCCATTTTGGATAGGAGTAGATCAGGGCGCCACCGGCATCTCTTGTGATGCTGACCTTATTCAGGGGCGCATTGAAATAAACAGATCCCAGCTTCCATCTTCGCACATCAAAGAAACGGTGTTCCTCAAACGACAATTCCACTCTTCTTTCATTCCGGATGCGTTCACGCAGGTCAGCCTGCGACAAGCCGGCCAGCGGAGGCTGTCCGGATCTTGCGCGGATCTGGTTGATGGCATCATACACGGTGGCATCAGGGCCGGCTGCTTCGTTTTGTGCTTCTGCATAGTTGAGCAGCACTTCCGCATAGCGGATAAAGATCCAGTCGTTGTCTGCATCGCCGGCAGCGCCATACCTGGATGTATCGACCATTTTCATCAGTCCGTAACCGGTCTTTGAACTGTCCAGCCGGTTGGTGTTATTGGTATTTCCTCCGCGGTAGGTTTCTATGATGATGCCTGCCTTGTACTTCGATCCCTGGTGGAGGACTGATTTATCCAGGCGGCTGTCGCGGTTTGTATAAGGATCCTGCGGATTGTATCCTGACGACTGGTCGGCAATGCGCCGGCCGTTTTTCATTTCATAGGCGTCTACGAGGTTTTGAGAAGGCGAAAAGCCGCCCCAGGCGCCGTCGTTTACACCGGGTACACTCATATACCATTTGGGCCTGTCGCCACCCACATTCGGACTGGGGTTTTGAAAGATGCGTGCGAAAATGATTTCCTTGTTCAGGTCGTCAATAAAGAGCCGGTAGTAATCAGGATAAAGGCCATAGTCGTTGGTGCCGGGCGGGGGGCCGTATGCCATAACATCTTTGGCTGCTTTGGCTGCATCCTGCCATCTTGTAGCGATGTTGCCCCCGTTGTTCAGCGGACTGGCATAATACAACAGCGTCCTGGCCTTTAAGGCCAGCGCAGCCACTTTGGTGGCACGGCCCCTATCTGCGGGGGCATACGTGACGGGCAGCACGGCGGCTGCTTCGTTGCAGTCTTTCAGGATCTGCGCAATGCATTCATCGTAGGTATTCCGCGGAACGATAGACTGGTCGGGCGTTCCGGCGGTCAGCAGCAGCGGAACACCGCCGTAGCATTTGACCAGCTCTTCATAACAAAATGCCCGGAGAAACTGGGCTTCCGCCTTCATGCGTTTTTTCAGCGCATCATCACCCGGCACCGCGTCTATCTTATCCAGCAGCGTATTGGCTTTCCGGATCACACCATAGTTCTGGATCCAGATGTCTTCTGCATAGGCCCATGTATTGGGCAGCACGCCCTGGTTCAGGCTATGCGTAGAGCCAGCCAGGTTGTTGCATTCCGCATCATCCTCTGCCATGGCAAAGGCCGTCATACCCCGCGACCAGTCTGCATTACCAGGCTGCTGGTCCCGCCGGTTGAATCCGTTGGGGAGGGTGCCATAGGTGTTTGATAAGAACCTGTCTACCAGCTGCAGATCTTTCCATACATCTACATCCGACAGGGCATCGCTGGGATAAATGTCCAGTAAATTCTTCTTACAAGAAACGGCGATGCAGGCCATGATCAGTATGCCGGCAATCCATGTAAGTTTTCTTGTCATGATAGTCTTTTTTGTTTGATAAGCCTCTACCAGCCCCTTTTAAAATTGAATGTTCAAACCAAAATTGTAAACAGACTGAACCGGGTAATACCAGCCGCCGGTATCTGTATTTTCCGGATCTACGTTTTTGATACCGGTAACGGTAAACAGGTTCTGACCCGTTGCATACACCCTGAGCTGGCTGGCCCCGATCTTTGTCAGGAAAGCAGGCTTGAATGTGTAGGCGAGCTCTACGTTTTTCAACCGGAGATAAGAAGCATTTTGTATCCAGAAACTGTTTCCGCCATTGCCATAGGGTGGTCCGCCGGGTATCTGGTAATTGTTGGTGGTAGCGGTGGCATTGGTGGACAGGCGCGGGTATTTTGCATCGGGATGATCAGGTGTCCAGCGGTCCAGCCATTCTCCTGTTACGCGGCCGCCGTTGAAGAATGCAAAGCCTGCGTTGTTGGTTAGCTGCTGGTATGATCTGGTAGCGCCCTGGAAAAGAAAGTTCAGCTCAATGCCCCGGAAGTTGACGCCACCGGAAATGCCGTATACCACTAAGGGTACCGTCCCACTGCTGAGGAACTGCCTGTCTGCATCGTCTATTTTTCCATCGTTGTTTACGTCCTGGTACATGATGTCGCCGAGGCCGTATGGAAACTGGGTTGTTTTGCCATATGATTTCAGCATGGAAGAATCCCGGATAATGCCGATGGCTTTGAGTCCGTAGTAAGACCCGATCGGATGGCCGGTTACCCTGAATGCAGCAGGAACATTGGTGGCCTCTGCCGCATATACGATCTCATTGCTTGTAAGCGTCAGGTTGCCGCGCACGGAATAAGAAAGATCTTCTGAAAGCACCTTGTTGTGTACGAGGGTCAGTTCCACGCCCCTGTTTTTTGTTTCACCTAAGTTCTCAACAGCCAGCGGGCCTCCGAAAGCCTGCGGTATCTGTGCGGAACGGGATGCCAGGATGCCTGTTCTGTGTTCCTGGAAGAAATCAACTTCCAATCCAAACAACCCTTTTAAGAAACGGGCCTCCAGTCCTATATCGGTTTTTTCCGATCTTTCCCAGGTAACATCCGGGTTGGCTGCGGTCGGGTTTAGTCCGGGTACAGATGAGCCGCCAAAGGCATAGGTATTGGCAACGGTTTGGTAGCGGGCCAAATATAAAAAGCGGGCGCCGCTGATGGCATCATTTCCCAGCTTGCCCCATGATCCTTTTACTTTCAAGTAATCAAGAAAGGATCTTGTTTCTTCCATAAAATCCTCGCTCGATACGACCCAGCCGGCAGAAAAAGCAGGGAAATAACCGGTTCTTACATCGGGGGCAAAGTTTTCAGATTCATCCCTGCGCAAACTGGCCTGGAATATATACTTGTTGTCGTAATCGTAGTTGATGCGGGCAGCGGCGCTGCGGAGGGCTGTGCGGTCTTTGGTGCCGGCAATGGTTTCCGTGATCGTACCTGCGGGGTTGGTGGCCGGCCCCTGGCTCAACACGTCAAAATTGGAAATCGCGTAGCCGGATCTGCCGGCAGCCAGGTAATTGGAAGGCGTTTCCTTTTGCAACAACAATACAAGGGCAGACACGCCATGTTTACCAAAGCGGTTGTTGTAATTCAGCTGGCCCTGCAGTTCAGTCGCGCTTTGCTGGTAAAAACTTTCAAAGAGGCTGGGGTTCTGGTAGGCAGAGCGGTCGTAGTTGCCAGTGGTAGGGTTGGCAGTATACACATATACGTTGTTGCTCCAGGTTTTCTGGTAGTTAAACCGTTTATCAAAAGCAAGCACACCCTTAATTGACAAGCCTCTTATGCCCGGGATCTGCTGTTCCAGCTGCAGGGTAGAGAGGATGACATTGCTTTCGGGTTTGTTATAGCCGGCTGCGGGATCAACAGCTCTCAATGTGTTTACGTACGAGCCCACCTGCGCATAGCCTACACCGGGATAATAAGCCGGTATAGTGGGCGGGTTTCTGGTTGTATGTTCAAAAATACCGGAGATGCCGGTAGTAGGCGCTGTTCTTTGTTCCATCCTGCCGGAGAGATCGACAGAAAGCCGGGTGGTTTTTGTTACCTGCAGATCAAGGTTCAGCCGGATATTGTACCGCTTGTATTTTAATGAGCTGTACAAGCCGCTTTGGTCCAGGTAGCCCAGGGAAGCAAAATACTTTACCCTGTCTGCGCCGCCGGTAAAAGAAAGGTTGTGCTGCATTTGCGGAGCGGTGCCGCCCAGTACCAGCTTTTGCCAGTTGGTATTCGGGTAAAGCACGGGGTCGCTGCCGGTCCTGTATTTTTCAATTTGGGCATTTGTAAATGCCAGCGGCAGGTTGTCATTCAACAGGGCTTCATTCAACAACGTAGCGTATTCATACGAGCCCAGGTTGTCATTAAATTTTGTGACCTTTTGCAATCCGTAATTGAATGAGTAGCTTGAAACCATCCTGCCGGATTTTCCTCTTTTGGTGGTGACGAGGATAACGCCATTGGCGCCTTTCACACCAAAGATGGCTGCCGAAGAAGCATCTTTCAGTACGCTCACGGATTCAATTTCATTCGGATCCAGTTGAGAGAAATCGCGTTTGTCGCGCACGATCCCGTCCACCACATAAAGTGGTTCATTGCTGCCGCCGAATGTAGAAACGCCCCTGATGTAGATGGCGGCTGCGTCTGCACCCGGCTCCCCGGAACCTTGTTTGGTAATGATCCCCGGCACCCGGCCCTGCAGGGCCGTACTCATATCGGCCACCGGACTTTGCACCAGTTCCCTGGTGCCTACGGTTGCAATGGCCCCCGTTACATTCGATCTTCTTTGCTGGCCATAACCTACTACCACCACCTCGTTCAAGGTACCGGAGCCCGTATTATCCAGCTGGATCGTCAACGCACCTGTTCCGTTCACGGTGATCTCCTGGTTGTTCATGCCCGCATACGTAACTGTGATCACAGCACCTCTGCGGGGCAGGGTAATGGTGAAATTGCCTTGCGCATCGGTTGTAGTGCCGGCAGCGGAACCCTGTACCAGCACGGAAGCACCGGACAAAGGCTCGCCGGTGGTTTTGCGGGTTACCTTGCCGGTGACCTGAAAGCCCTGGGCACGCATCTCTCCCCAAAATAAGATCAGCAACAAACCTGACAGGAGCGTAAGTTTTATCTTCATATGGTAAGCTGTTTTCTTCTTTAAATAAATCCTTCTGCATATTTACTGCGCAACAAATTTAAACTGGTGCACCGTTTCACTTGCGGTACCTGAACGCAGGACCATTGCAGTGGATGATATAGATATGATCCGGTAATTGTTGGAAGACACATCAGTCACCCCTATAAACCTGTTGGGTACTGTGCCCGGCAACGTAAGCTGGGCAATACCGGCCGAACCGGACGGCACACTGGGATTGAATGTAAATTTATCGCTGTACGACCTGTCGATGCCGCAGGTATAATTGGGTGCAACATTGCCCGCGTTGAACGTGGCGCCGCTGGCATTGTACGTTAGCGTGAGATCAGTTTTGAAAGTATATATATCATCGGTCTGGCAGTTTGCCAGAGCCCCGCCGGCAAAATACTGGGACGGATTTGCTTCTGTTCCAACGATGATCGGGTCGGCTACGCTGGCATTGAGTTTCCAGCTTTTTGCGGTAAGCAGTTTGAATGTCGGATTGTTCAGCACATCATCTACCCCCACGGTGACGGTTTGCGCCGTGCTGTCGTACCCGCCCCTGCCAAAAGCCTTTAATTTGATCGTGTAAGTTCCTTTCAAGGGGAAGTAAGCGGTATCAGTGGCACCCCCTTTTACAAAATTGCCGGTACCCTTGTCCCACATATAAGCAAATGCGTTCTGGGAAGTGCTTTGCAGCAGAAAAGTATTGATCCTGCTCGACATGGACGTTGCAGTAAAAGCAGCAGTTGCTTTTACGCCTAATTCCCTGTCTTCTTTTTTACAGCTTCCCATCAGCAAAACAAAAAGAAGAAAACAGCAACCGGACAAATGGTTCCTTGTCTTGGATTTCATATGGCAATGTTGTTAAAGAGGTTACCGCGACAGCGTGATTGCTTGTACCATTCCGCACCCTACGAAAACCTTTCCCATCAGGAGATTTCTATAATTTGTTTAAAGCTATCATTTTTAAACAGAATTACGACGGATTCCGGGACAGATTTCTATAAAATGTTTCTGTCACCCGGAGCGACCCCAACCGGCCCGGCCCATACACCGCATTGCTGACTATCAAAGGCGGCTTTGGATGCCAGGGACAAAGGACCGTAGGGATTCTATTGCTGCCGGGGCTGGATGATCTTTAAGCCACTGGTATCAACCCGTTCGGTGTTTTCCAGTACAAGGCCTTTGGAGGTATGCAGGATGCAGTCTTTAAATTTTACGCCGCTGATCGGACTGCCTGCGAGTCCGTGCATGTCGCCGGCAGCATCCGCAGTGCCGCTTACCCGGGTGATTTGTATGTTCCTGACCACCGGCAATACGTTTGCAGCCGGTTTGGGATTTACCATTCTCCAGGCCATGTTAAACTCGAATGCTTTGCGGGTATGGTTGAGCGTAATATTTTCATAGGTTATGTTTTCAACGACTCCGCTGCGGCTGGGCTGTGTCTTAAACCGGACGGGTGCCCAGTTGGCGGAATCAGCGGTGCAGTTTCTGACCACCACGTTCCGGATACCGCCGGAGGTTTCGCTTCCCATTGCCACGCCGCCATGCCCGTAGCCAAACCTGCATTGTTCAATCAGGATATTTTCCGAAGGCCGGTTTACCCGCAGCCCATCTTCATCTTTTCCGGACTTGATTGAAATGCAATCATCATTTACATCGATGTCGCAGTTGCTGATATGGATCTTGTTTCCTGAGTCTATGTCGATCCCATCAGAGCTGGGAATATTGTGCGCGGCCCTGATGTGCAGGTTGCTGATCTCTGCCTCCGAACAATACAATACAAACAAGCCCCAGGAAGCCTGGTTGCGCAACGACAGGTTGCTTGCATGTACCCGGGTGCAGTTCTGAAACCCGATCAGCCGGGGCCTTCCAAAGCGGGTGCCGCTCCTGCCTTTGGCCGTCCACTCTTCTCCTGAACCATCCAGGGTTCCCGGGCCCGTCACCGTTACATCATGCAGCCCGATGGCATTGACCAGGCAGGCTGTCCACTTTTTTTCTTCCCCTTCCCAGCGCGTATCGATCTGCGGGTAGTCGGCCTCGTCCAGCGAGCCCTTCAGGGTACCGCCTTTTTCCAGGCGGAGTTGGGTTCCCTGCTTCAGGAAAACAGCGCCGCTGATAAACGTTCCTTTGGGCACGACCACCGTCCCGCCTCCTGCTTCGGCACATTGGTCTATCGCCCGCTGGATAGAGAGGGTGTTGACTGTATGTCCGTCATCAACCGCGCCGGAATCAGTGATCACAAAAGTTTTTTCTTTAGAAAGATAAAAAGAAGAAAGCGGCAGACAGATGACCAAACAGGCAAAAAAGTAAGCAACGGATTTCATGTTGAAAGATTGATCGTTTTTATTTGTTTCCGACTACGATAAATTTTGTGCCGTAACCAGGCAAGGACAGCCTGATCTTTGTGCCTTTCTTTTCCTGCAGCACGCCGTCCATCTTCTCCACCCCGCCCGTCCCGGCATCCCATGTAGTGACCGGACCGGTCCCTTCCAGGGTAACATCTACATCGGCCTGTTCTTTTCCCTCGTTGAAAAAGAAATAGAGATCGGCCGCCTTCCATTTGCGGTGCAGGTATTTCAATGCAGGAAGGGTTTTACCAACTACTATATCATGCGGCAGACTGGTCCAAAATCTTTCCCCTGCCGAATCAGCATCCATTTGTGCGGCCCAGTTGAAGGGAGGCATTTTTTCCGCCTGCAGGAAGGAGGTCCGTACCAGGAGGGATGGAAGCCCTTTCATGAAAATGACTTTGCCGCCATGTGCTGCAAAAGCCTTTAGCCTTTCTACGACATCGGTGGTTAGGATGTCGACAGCAGGAAACAAGATGGTCGTATATTTTTGTCCGCTGGCATTTACAAAGCCGCCTGCTTCCAGCTTAAAGACAGTGCTGATTCCCTGGCGGTCCACATAATCAAAATCAAGCTGGTGCTCCAGGAGCTGCCGGCCGGTCAGCCGCAGGGTGCTATCGGCCATGGAGTTGCCCAGCCACATGGTTTCCGTCGGACAATACAGCGCCAGCTTTGCAGCAGGAACGCCATTGGCCAGCAGCCAGGATGCCCGGTTGGTATATGCACTCAGGGCCGGAAAAAGTGGATCGCGGAGATAGGCCGAGCCCCAGTTCATCCATTCAAACAGGTTGATGCCCCGCACCATTTCTTCATTCACGACCCAGCGGGCATCGGCTACGGTAGGCCGGGGCGTGTACGCGGCGAAGCTTTCGCTCAGGGCACGGGGCCGGCCGTACATGTGCGCCGCGGAGGAAGCCAGCTTGGGAAAATCAGCGATGTTATCGTACCAGATCTGGTGCCAGATGGCATCCACTCCCGGTATCTGCACAGGGCGCATGGTTTTAAAAAAATCACCTTCGCTGCGCGCCAGGTCCATCAGCTTGTCTTCATGGTTGATATGAACCATGAACTCCAGGTTGTTCCGGGCACACCAGTCTGACAAGACGCCAAAAAAATTATCCCGGAATAGGTCAGACCATACATCCCAGAAATCAGCCTTGGCCAGTTTTTGTTCCCGGGTAGGCTGCGGCAGGAAAAAGCTGGCCAGGTAAGGTTGTATATCGTACCCTTTTTTCTGCTTGAAAACTTCCAGCAATCGCGGTGACCAGGGTGTGAAATTATATTCAGGCTCATCACCCCGGAAGCCCAGCACTGTTTTTCCAAACTCATCGCCGATCCATTTTTTATATTGTTCATGTGTGAACTCAATAAATTTACGGGTAGCTTCCGGATCGAGGTAATCGATCAGGGAATTGACCGTATCTTTTCCGTGGGTGGGGTTGGAAGCGGCGCGTGTCACAGATGTTTTGAACCGGTGCTCTGCCAGGATGATCTGCCAGTTGCCGGGTGCACCGGGCCAGTTCAACCTACCCGAACCCACATCGATGAGCTTGTTTTCCTGGCTGGCTTCGTTCAAGGCCACTGCACTGATGACCTGTTGCGGCAGCTGGTGATCCACGATCTTCTCCCCTTCTTTCAACCGGATGCGCGCGGCCACCACAATGCCCTGCATGCGGTACTCCGGCGCATTTTTAGAGATCAGTCCGCCCGCAAACCCGCTTGGATATTTTCCTTCATCGATGATCCACAGGTGCATGCCGCGTTTTTTCAATTCGCTTACCACACCTTTTACCCGCTCCATATAACCGGGAGAAAGATAAGGCTCCGGCGAATTGTAATTACCCTCGATACTGATGGCCCGGATGCCTTGCTTGTACACCGAATCCAGCTGGCGGGCAATAGTCTCCGGCACCAGGTTGGCCCCCAACCCGAAATCCATCGTCTGCGCATAAGGCAGCGGCGGAGAAGCAAAGCCACGCTGCATGGCAGCATACTCAGGCCTCGTAACCACCCGCCAGCTTTGGGCATAGGAAGGAACATGCGTAAGAAGCAACATTAAAACAGCAAGGAGATAAAAGGCTTTCATGCAGGCAGAATGATTTGATTGTACCGGGGTTATGCTATCGGGTCGTAAAGCTATTGAAAACGCAGGAGGAAATCCTGGATGAGTACCAGTTTGGATCTGGTTGTGTGCGTTTGGTGAGATAGTGTATCTGTATGCTTACATCAAACACTTTTGGGCAGGAACCCACCCCTACCCCTCCAGCCAAATAAAAAAGCCCTGCTTACACAGGGCTTTTATCGAAAATACCAGCTTTCTTTTACCTGACCGTCTTTGCTGCTTTGAAATTTCCTGCTGCATCAAACTCTACCGCATACTTGGTATTGTTGGCATCTATCAGTACAACATACCCTTGCACTGTTCCGTTCGCCGTGATCTTAAATGCATGCTTGAAAACATAGCCGGGGTAAGTAGTGCTTAAATAAGACAACACATTGGCCGGAAGAGCAGCCTGATCAACAGAACCCGGCTTGCTCCCCTTTGCCACCAGCTGAACCCTTTTGACAAAATTGCCGCTGGCATCAAACACGGTTGCAAATGCGCCATTGTTCAGGCTCAGCACCACATAGCCGGAGTCTTTGCCCTTAAAGGCACGCACCAGCGTATCCGTCGCATAGTTGGTTGCCAGGTAACCGGTGACAGCAGCAGGCAGGGCACTCAGGGCAACCGTATCTCTTCTCAGGCCATCCCGGTCATCAAAACGGCCGCCGCGGTGCCATCCGCTTCCGTTCAGGTCATGTCCCTCGCGCTGTTCAAGTACCTGCACAAAATTTCCGCTTGCATCAAACTTCAGGCCCACAGGCTTTCCATTGTACTGCACGATCACGACCCACCCTTGTACCGTGCCTGCCTGGTCTTTTACTGCAAATGCACGCTCTCCCGCATAGCCTGCATAGTTTGTTGTAAGATAAGTACCAATGGAAGCAGGCAGGCTGCTGATGGCGACAGAATCGCGGTGCTGCCTGGGGCCGCAGGTGTTTACTACATACACGGAGTCGGTACCATCTGCAGCGGCTACTGCAATAGACTGGGTAGAAGCCACCGCCGATTGCACGCTGCCCGTGCCCTGCGTTGCCCTGTTGGCTGATTCTTCTTTGTTGCAAGCTGTTGCAGCAATTGCCAGCGCTGCCAGTGCCCATACCCCGTAGCGGTTTTTTGTGATCGTTTTCATGTGCTGAAAAATTTTTTGTTGAAAAAACTTGTGGCCGGACTGTTTTAAATTTTATCCGTTTCAACAACCTGATAGATCACCGCTCCGCTTTCGTTGGGCTTTTTATGGTAAAAGATTTGTTAAGGAAGATTTTTTGCTATCCGGCCCATCCCAAACTGGTCACCGATCCGCACCACCTTGTTGCCGTTGAACTGGATCTCGATCATTTTTTCACTTGCCACGCTGTTGTTGTGCTCATCCTGCAGGGTAAGCAGGACTTTCCGCGTTTTTACATCGATCACTTCGCCGCTCGATGGATACGCATATCTTCCATCCAGGCTGAAGGTAACCCACCCGGGCATGTCCTGCAGGGGAATGGTTGTTAGCTGCTGGTAGGGCGGCGTTGCGCTGAAAATATGCATCCGCATGTTGTGTCCGTCAGACAACCATATTTCTTTTTCATCCGGTGTGAGACCGATGCCATGACTGGGATTTCCGTGTCTGCGCACAGGGCCCATCTCCCAGCCTTCCACCACAACATGGCTGAGCTTTTTGCCAGTTTCGAGATCGCCTACTTCAAAACCCAGCAAGCTGTCCACCGTTACATACACACGCGTTTCAGCACCGTTCACGGTAAAGGGACGCACAAAATTTGCAAAGGGGCCTACCTTTTCAACAATCTGGTGTTTTGCCGGATCGGCCACAAACAAAACAGGCGATGCAATATCGGCCATATACACCCGCTTGCCCGATAATCCGTACAGGGTATTGTGGGCTCTTTTTACAACCTGTATCTTGCTGATGATATCACCTGTAGCCGGGTTTACGACATTCCAGAAATCTTTTTCCATGGAAGGCAGGTACATAGTTTTGCCATCAGGCGATATAGACATGCGGTCGCAGCCGCCTTCAAATGTTTTTTCCCATACAATCTTGTCTGTTGTCAGGTCTATGCGCTGCAGTCCTTCAATGGTGCTTACGAACAAGCTGTTGAGCGGTATGCTTACGGCAATGCCTTTTACATTGGAGGGCGTACCATCCGGATGAAGACCGTGGGTAGGAATCCGTTTTACAAAGCGGTGGTTGTTGTTCATGTCAAATACCAGCACCCCGTGCCCGCCATAACCCAGGTAGTCGCGGATACCGGGTGTGGCTACATAGAGGTAGCGCTTTGCGGCAGTTTGTGCGGGCAGGAGATGAGGCACATGGGTTGACAAAAACAGACAGAAGAACCAGACCAAAGGCCGGCGGCAGGCAAACAGGCATTTCATCGTTGTATTTTTTTACAAACATACAACACAAGCCCTTGAGCATCTCTACAAGCTTGCCCGGCAGGAAGATCAAAGTACAAAACCGGTACTTGCCTATGTTGCACGAAGAATCTGCTCACACGCTGCGTAAACACCGTATTTTTATTGTATGAAAAAAGTCGTATTAACCATTGCTGCCCCGCTGTTTTTTCCGCTCCTGTTCCCCGCAGGTGCGCAGTCGCTTAAGAAGATGGAAGCGGTCAGCTTTTCCCAGGTAGACATCAATGACCTGTTCTGGAAGCCGCGCATAGAAAAAGTAAGCCTGGTAACCATTCCGGTCTGCATCGATCAGACAGAAGTCAAAACACCCCGCATCAGAAATTTTGAAAAAGTAGCCAGGAAAAAAGGCGAAAAACACGAAGGCATTTACTACGACGATTCAGACGTGTTCAAAGCGCTGGAAGCCATCGCCTACTCGCTGAAGAACCATCCGGACAAAGACCTGGAGAAAAAAGCCGACGAGTGGATCGACAAGATCGCGGCAGCGCAGCTGCCTGACGGTTACCTGAACACTTACTACACACTCACGGGCCTGGATAAGCGCTGGACCGATATGGAGAAGCACGAGGATTACAATGCCGGCCATCTTTTTGAAGCGGCAACAGCGTACTACAATACCACCGGCAAACGCAAGCTGCTTGATGTTGCCATCCGCTTTGCGGATCACATCGATTCTACCTTTCGTTTGCAGAACAGGCATTGGGTATCGGGCCACGAAGAAATTGAACTGGCCCTGGTAAAATTATACCACACCACCGGCAACAAGCGATACCTTGACCTCGCCGACTGGTACCTGCAACAACGGGGTCATGGCTATGGACAGGGCGCCATCTGGACCAACCGGAACATGGGCGCCAAGTATTGCCAGGATGATGTGCCGCTCAAGGAACAGCAGGAAATCACCGGTCATGCCGTTCGTGCCATGTACCTGTATACAGGTGCTGCTGATGTAGGTGCGGAGAAAGGAGATCCGGGCTATATGGATGCCATGAAGAGGGTATGGGAAGACGTGGTTTACCGCAACATGTACATCACCGGCGGCATTGGCTCTTCCGGAAGGAATGAAGGATTTTCCACCGATTATGACCTTCCCAATGAAGAAGCGTATTGTGAAACCTGTGCTTCGGTCGGCATGGTATTGTGGAACCAGCGCATGAACCTGCTCACCGGCGACAGCAAGTACATAGACGTTCTCGAAAGAAGTTTGTACAACGGTGCGCTGGACGGACTTTCCCTCAGCGGCAACCGTTTTTTCTATGGCAATCCCCTGGCTTCTACCGGCCGCAACCAACGAAGCGAATGGTTCGGCACAGCCTGTTGTCCTTCCAACATCGCCCGCCTGGTAGAATCGCTGGGCGATTATATCTATGCGAAATCGGGTGATGCCATCTGGGTGAACCTTTTTGTAGGCAGCACCACAACGGTCAATCTGCAAAAGGGCAAGGTAGCACTGCAGCAACAAACCGGGTATCCCTGGAGTGGCGCCGTGCAGCTTGCCGTCATGCCGGAACGCACCCAGAAATTTTCCCTGCGGCTCCGCATTCCGGGATGGGCGCAAGGAGAACCGGTGCCCGGTAAAACATATCGGTTTGCAGATGAGGATACAAGCAAATTTGTGATCGAAGTAAATGGCAAACCAATTGCTTATACCCTGGAGCAGGGCTACGCGCTCATCAACAGGGAATGGAAAAAAGGTGATAAGGTCAGCTTGTATCTTCCTATGCCTGTGAGAAGAGTGAGGGCAATCGACAGTGTTAAACAGGATAAGAACCGGGTCGCTTTTCAAAGAGGCCCGCTGGTATACTGCTTCGAGCACCCCGACAATGCCGGCAAGGCCATGAACTTTTTTATTCCCTCCAAAACCCCTTTCACCACCGAATACAATGGTGATCTGCTGAACGGGGTTGTTGTACTGGAAGCCCAGGCGCCGGTTGTGCAGGCAAGTACAGACGGCAGTTCAGTGTCGACTGTCAACAAAAAGATCACGGCCATTCCTTACTATGCATGGGCGAATAGAGGGCCCGGGCAAATGCAGGTATGGGTACCTGAAAAAGCAGGCGAGATCAGGATAGATGCAGCAGCCAATTAAGCTGTGGCCAGCAAGACTTCTATATGATGCAATGAATAAATCTTATGCAGCTAAAAACTTTATTTTTTCTGCTTCTTATTTCCTGTTGCCTGTACGGGGAAGCAGGGGCCCAATCCCGGCCTGATTCTAACTTCTATGTATACCTGCTGATGGGCCAATCGAACATGGCCGGCCGGGGAGCCATCACCGAAGTTTACCAGAACGAGCAGTCCCCCCGCGTGTGGATGCTGAACAAGGAGGGCGCATGGGTGCAAGCCAGGCATCCGCTGCATTTTGACAAGCCGGCTGTAGTAGGCGTAGGGCCCGGACTGGCATTCGGCATCAAGATGGCGGAAGCCCATCCGGGTGCAAACATCGGCCTGGTGCCTTGTGCGGTAGGTGGTACGGCCATCGAGCGCTGGGAGCCGGGTGCTTATGATGCAAGCACCAATACGCACCCTTATGATGATGCCCTGCTGCGCATCAGGGCGGCTATGAACAAGGGCGTGATCAAAGGAGTGATCTGGCACCAGGGTGAAAGCAATGCCAGCAGGCCTGAGGGATACATGGAAAAACTGATCGCGCTGATTGAGCGGGTCAGAAAGGAAGTGGGCAACCCCAGCCTGCCCTTTGTAGCTGGCGAGCTGGGCCGGTACAGGCCTGTGTATGCACCCATCAGCGCAGAGATACTGAAACTGCCCGGCCGCGTTCCGGCCACAGCAGTCGTAACAACAGAGGGGCTTGTGCACAAAGGCGATACCACCCATTTTGATTCGCCTTCAGCAACCCTGCTCGGGGAGCGGTATGCTGCACAGATGCTGCGGCTGGAGCAAACTGGTAAATCTTCTTCAACACAGGAAGGCCAACACCCGGCACAGGGAGAAACAGTACAGATGGGCATCCCGCAAACTAACGAACGGCATGCCCGGAAATGGCCTGTTTCAGCGGCTCAGTAACCCGGATTTTGTTTCAGCTTCGGGGTTACATCCATTTCGGTTTGCGGGAACGGGTACCAATAATTCTTGGCCTGGAACACCTTGGCCTGTACCGGGAACCGTTCATAAGCCGTAGGCTGGCCGGCCGCATTGGCAGTAATGCGCATACCCGTCACCGTTTTATTGAAAAAAGATTCTCCTTCTTTCCACCTGCGCACATCAAAGAAACGGTGGTCTTCAAAACAAAGCTCTACCCGCCGCTCGTTGTGGATACGGTCGCGCATCTGTGCCTGGGTTAAACCGGTGGGCAGGTTGGGCATGCCTGCACGCGTGCGCACCAGGTTTACTTTTGCTGCAACATCTGCCACAGGCCCCTGCGCTTCATTCAGGGCTTCGGCATACATCAGCAAAATATCCGCATACCTGATCCATACCCAGGGGCGCCGGACAGACGCATTGGTTGTCTGGTTCCAGGTGGCGTTCTCGCTGAGGAACTTTTTCATGTAATAGCCTGTCTGCGTGGCATTGATGGTTTGCCCGATGCCGTCCTTACCGCCGGTAAACGTTTGTACGGCCACGCTTTTGAATATGGCGCCGTTGTACAAAATGGTGAGCGCCAGCCGCGGATCCCTGCTTGCATAAGGGTTGTTTGCATTGTATCCCGAAGTCGGATCACTGATCGGTTTTCCGTTGCTCATTTCAAACGCATCTACCAGTTCCTGTGTGGGATTGGTACGGCCCAATGCGCCGTTGTAGCTGATGGGTGCATTGTTGATTTCAATGGCATTTGTATTAACGGCCTGGGTCGCAAAGATCACTTCGTTGTTATACGCTGCCGTGCTGTAGTTGAAAATATTTGCATAGGGTGTGATAAGCTGGGCCCGGTTTAAATCAATGACCGCTTTTGCAGCATCGGCAGCCTTTTGCCATTTCGCCAAATCGTTGCCGGTATTGTAAAGGGGGCTCGCTGCATAGAGGAACAGCCTTGCTTTGAGCGACATGGCAGCAATTTTTGTAGCCCGGCCAATCTCCTTGGTATCTGATGAACCACTGTAATCTGTATTCCACAGCGGCAAACCAACAATAGCAGAATCACAATCCGCAGCGATCTGGTTAACGCATTCATCAAACGAATTGCGGGGCAGGTTTAAGTCCTCATCGCGGTCAAACACTTTTGTTGCCAGCACAACGGAACCATAGCGCTTCACCAGCTCGAAGTGAAAAAAAGCGCGCAGAAAAAAAGCTTCTCCCCTCCACCGCTTGCGGAGTGAATCCACCGTCAACACTGCATTCACCGGCACGATCTCGCCTTTTGAAATAGAGGACAAAAAAAGATTGGCCTTCCGGATACCGGAATAATAATTTGAATAGCTGTCATCGAACGTACGCGAAGGTCCCCAGGTTCCGTTCACCAGGGTGTAGACAGGCGAGTTTACATTTGAATTCACCGCTTCATCGCTGGCAGCAGCCAGCATGGCCCCGTTGCTGTCCAGGTCATAACGCACCTGCAAAAAATTATAGGTATTGTCCAGGAACCCTTTTACAAAAGAAGGATTTTGTACCAGCTGCGGCTGGGTGATTTCACCGGTTTGATGAATGACCCCATCGTCCACATTTTTTTTACATGCCGACTGCATACAGAGGAGAAGGGTCAACGGGATCAGAAAATGCAATGTCTTTTTCATATTGCTCTTTTTGAGAGTTGAACTAGAATGTCAGGTTCAGGCCTGCTGAAAGGGTGGTCAGGGAAGGATACACAGCATTGCGGCCTGCACTGATCAGCGCAGGATCCAGGTCAAGATCGTTGAGCTTGCTGAATGAAAGCAGGTTATAGCCGTTTATGTACAACCTGCAGGCTGACAGCTTCAGTTTCTTCATCAGGCTGCCGGGCAGCGTATATCCCAGTTCAACATTGCGTAGCTGCAAAAAATCGGTTGACCTGATCCAGAACGTGGAGAGTGCCGTATTGTTTCCCCGGTCAGAAAGCGTGAGCCTGGGATAAAGCGCCCCTGCCCCATTGGTGGTGTTCCAGCGGTCAACGCTGTACTGGTTCAGAAAGCCGTTGTTGGCATTGCCTGCATAAATGATGCTTCTGATGTCTGCCGATCCGCCGTGCTGTCCGGTCATCATCGCGCTCAGGTCGAAACCCGCAACGGATACGGCTGCGCCAAAGCTGTAGTAAGAAGCAGGCACGCCGGTATAATCAAGCACCGTCTGGTCAAAATTATCGATCAGTCCATCCCCGTTCAGGTCTTTGTAGCGGATATCACCCGGCTGGACCTTTCCCGACAGGGTAGAGCGGGGTGCGGCTGTGATCTCATTCTGATTTTGGAAAATGCCTTCAGCGACAAACATGCGACCTAGATTGGCCAGCGGATGACCGGTTTGCAGTTGATACTTCGGCAGGCCGGGCTGGTCGTTGTAGCTGTTTAAATTTGTTTTGGCAAGCGTGTAGTTGACAAACAAATTCAGGTTGACCAATCCCCATTTTTTGTTGAAGCCCAGGCTTGTCTCAAACCCTTTATACTGTGCCTCCCCACTGTTGCCGGGCACCAGGCCCTGGCCGATAAACCCGGGTATAAAACTGGGTGAGATCAGGTCTGTTCTTTTGTCGAGAAAATAATCCCAGGTAATGGAAAGTGCCGATAACAACCTGGCTTCAAAACCCAGGTCCAGCTTGCGTGATTTTTCAAACGTCAGATCAGGATTGGGCAGCGACAGTTCACCGGTAGCACCGCCCGCGGAAGAAAAGCCGGTGCCGAAACTATAGCTTTGAAAACCGGCGGTTGAATACAAGGACTGCCATCCGTACAAGCGGGCATTGAAAAGATTGTCGTTCCCGGTCAGCCCGTAAGATCCTCTTAGCTTCAGGTAATTCAGGGGCTTTATCTCTTTCAGGAAATCCTCTTCGCTGATGATCCAGCCGGCTGATAAGGCAGGAAAGAAACCATAGCGGTGGTTCTCTGCAAAGCGGACATTACCGGAATAGTTGAGCACCAGATCAGCCAGGTAGCGGTGCCGGAAATCATACGACACGCGCGTGGAAGCACTTTTGCGGTTGTAATCAAACCGGATATTGCCGATCGGGTTAAAAACAGAAGCCCCGTTGTAATAACCGGCTATATCCAAAGAATGCGCTCCGAATGTGCGCTTGTAATTCAGGCCTGCCCAGAGCTCGTTGTTGCGGCTTGTATTGGCAAAGGAGGCTGCGCGGTAAGCCAGGCTTGCCCTTGTGCCAAACCGCGTATAAGCGCCGGTGGCAGGGTTCCGCTGGTATACCTCAAAATTCTGGGTGCGTCCGCTGATGTACACACCCGCCATATCATACGAATACATAGCCGTGAGCGAGAGGCCTTTTGTGATGCCATCGAGCTTGTAGTTGGCACGGGCCGAAGCCAGCAGCACCCGGGTGATCTGCGAGTTGTAACCCCGGCTCTGCAGCTGCGCCAGCGGGTTGTTCTGGAAGATGGTGTTTCCGCCGTAAGAGCTGTCCTGGTTCAGGAGCGGGTACGCATTGGGCGGCGTCAGGTAAATGGCATTGAGCAGATCGGTAATGCCCGCATAAGCGGTATTTTGCCCTGGCTCAGCGCGGTTTTCAATCCGCCCGCCAATGTTCACGGAAACATCCAGGTTCTTTGTAACGGTGGCGTCCAGGTTCGAGCGGAAGTTATAGCGTTTATAGCCTGCATTGGAATTGTAATTGGGTGTTTGGGTTTCTGCAAACAAACCACCCTGGTTGTAATAGCTGAAGGTGGTAAAATATTTTGCTGCTTCATTGCCGCCTGAAACAGCAGCAACATACCGTTGAACCGGCGCCCACTTCTTTATAAACCGGTCTACAAAATTGTTGTTGGGATAAGCATACGGATCGGAACCGCTTTTGTAAGCATTCAGGGCTGTCTGGTCGTACAGCGGTGCCAGTCCGCCGTTCTGCAGGGCTTCATTGTACAGGGTTGCATAGGTGTATGAGTCAAGCGGCTTGATATTCGCGCGTGCGAGTTGTGCACCGCCCATTCCGCTCAGCGTAACTTTGGTGCCTGCAGTGTTTCCATGTTTGGTCGTAACCAGCACCACGCCGTTCGCGCCCCGGATGCCGTACCAGGCCAGCGAAGCCGCATCTTTCAGTATGCCGATGCTTTCGATCTCACTGAGATCCATATCCGCAAAATCCCGTTCAATTCCATCTACCAGTACCAGGGGCGGCTGCGCATCGTTGTACGACGATCTTCCCCGTATCAGGATATTCGATGCATCGTAGCCCGGCGCGGTATTTTGTTTTGACACGTATACGCCCGGCAACAAACCGGTCAGGGCTTCGTTCAGGTTGGAATAAGGCACCTGCGGCAACTGTTCGCTCCTGAGCACGGAGATCACACCGGGCAGGTGCCGCTTGGGCCGGCTGCCAAACGGAATAGCGACTTCCTCATTCTTCCCATCCACTCCCATCAAAGAAAGGGAAGAACGACCCGTATCGGTGCCGGTTTCCCTGTTTGGGCCGGGGTTGCCTGTTTGGGCTTGCACCCCCGGAAGCAGGCAGCCTGCTATCACAAAAAACGGGGCCAGCAAAGCTTTGTATATCGATTTCATACGTTGAATTTGGAGAATGGAGTAGTCCCTTTTAAAGCCCTTACCATCCCGGGTTTTGTTTTAATATGCCATTGCTTTTCTGTACTTCCCTTCTGGGTATGGGATAATAATGCTGGTTCTCGGTATACACTTTTTGCACACCGGCCGGCAGCGTGATCACCTGGTAAGTAAATGAGCCGTTTGCATTCTTTACTACATTCATCCCCTTCATGGGTTGTGCAACTACCTGTGGGCCTACCTTCCAGCGCATGATATCGTACCAGCGCTGGTCTTCATACGCAAGCTCCACGGCCCGTTCATTGCGGATGCGGTTGCGCATGTCCGTTTTACTGAGCCCTGCCGGCAGGTTGGGCATGCCTGCCCTGGTGCGGATCTGGTTGATGGCATTGTATACGCTGGCATCGGGCCCCACAGCTTCGTTCTGTGCTTCTGCATAGTTCAGCAGCACTTCGCCATAGCGGAAATAGATGTAGTTGACCAGCGCAGTACCCGAGGAAGCGGCTGATATAACTTCCGGCCACCATTTCCTGATATAGTACCGGGTGAGCGTATAGGTCTGGTTTCCTTCGCGATAGTCCTGCCCGCCGTCGTACATCTGCATCCTGCGGCCCTGCCAGGACACGTCGTTGTAGAGCACGTTGGCATAAAAGCGCGGGTCCCGGCCTGTATAAGGCTGCTGCGGATCATAGCCGGACGTAGGATCAGTGATGGGTTTGCCGTTGGCCATCTCATAGAGGTCTACATGGTTCTGGGTAGGATTGTTGGTTCCCTGGTCGCCGCCCGAGCCGGGGGAAAGGATGGCATCCTGCAGGTACGTAAACACCCGCGAACGCGGCCCCCTTATTTTGATCAAAATATATTCCGGTGATTTGTTCAGGCTCAGCATGCTGCCATAGCTGGGCATCAGGGAATACACGTTCATGTCCATCACTGCTTTCGCTGCAGCGGCGGCCTTTTGCCATTTGGCGGCGTCGCCGGATGGATTGTCTCTCGGACTGGCAGCATACAGCAGGGTCCTTGCCCGCAGCGCCTTTGCTGAACCCAGGGTAGCCCGGCCGTAATTGGAAGCCGTATTCGGGCCGCTGGTGGCGTTGTAATCAACCGGAAGCATGGTCTCTGCCTTGTCGAGATCAGCCAGGATAAAATTCACGCATTCATCATAGGTGTTGCGGGGCAGGTCGATGTTCTCATCAAGCCCATAGGCTTTTTCTATCAGCGGAACACCGCCAAAGCGCCTGATCAGCTCGAAATAATAAAATGCCCGCAGGAAGTATTGTTCGCCCTTGATCCGCTTGGCATCCTGTGCGGCCGTCCACGGCACCTGGTCCACTCTCGCAAGTACGATGTTGCAGTTGCGGATGCCTTTGTACGAATCGTCCCATACCGTTCCGATATCGTTTTCTGTACTATGATACAATCCCTGGTAAAAGGGAGATACGCTGGTGAGTGCATCGCCCTGTGCAATAGATTCATCTGAAAGATGGGCAGTGCTGGTGCGGGTATTGCTGGCGCCCCAGCGGTGATAATCGCTTACCCTGAACTGGTAGGAGTTATCGGCAAATTCGGCTGCCAGCACCGGGTCGGCAAATACCTTGTCGAGGGTAAGATTGACACCGGGAGCCCTCTCCAGGAAATCTTTTTTACACGCGCCGCACACGAAGAACAAAAGGGCGGCAAGCAGGCGGGTCTTACTTATTTTCATACAAGATAGTCTTGGGTTAAAACCTGGCATTTACGGAGAAGTTGAATATCCGGGGCGTGGGGTAATTGGCATTGCCGCCCAGTTCGGGATCGTAGCCAAACCTGTAGGGCGTCCAGGTGCGGAGGTTCTGTCCGCTCAGTGCCACCTGCAGCGAAGACATCCGCAGCGACTTGACCCAGCGGGCCGGAACAAGCCAGGCCAGCTGGGCATTGCGGAGCTTCCAGTAGGCGGCATTCTGCAGCAGGTAACTGTTGGTCTGGTAACTTACAAACGGACTGCCCAGGGCATGCAGGGCGGGCCAGGTGGCTGTAGCAGCCTTATCGGGCGTCCAGCGGTTAAGCATAAACGTATACATCTGCTGTCCCGCAGAATTTTCCGTCAGGATCACGTTCGAGCTTACATGGGCCGCACCCTGGAAAAGAAGTTCCAGTGTAAAGCCGTTCCAGGAGATGTTTGGCCGCACGCTGTAATTGTATTCCGGCACCGTTGAATACCCGATGGGTACCCGGTCGTCCGGGTTGATTTGTTTGTCGCCGTTGTAATCCTTGAACTTCAGGTCGCCGGGTATTACCTTGCCCAGGGTGTTGACGGGCGAGCTGGCAATGTCCTGCGCCGATTGATAAAAACCATCTGCCAGGTAACCCACAAACTGCCCGATCCTTTTACCGGCCTGTTTCTGGTAATCAGGACGGCCATTGGGTTCATCGATGTTCAGGATCACGTTGCGGTTAAAAGAAACAAGGGCGGTAACACCGTAGGTAACCGGACCGATCTTATAGCGATGACCTACTTCCAGTTCATACCCTTTGTTGTATACCTTGCCTACGTTCACCGCCGGGAATGGTTCGCCGTACTGGGTGAGCCTGGATTGCGGGTTGGTGACGAGAATGTCTTTTCTGAGGTCATCAAAAACATCCACTGTTAAGCTCAGCAAACCCTTGCCAAAACTGGCGTCCAGTCCGATATTGCTTTTGGTTGTTTTTTCCCAGGTCACATCCGGGTTGCCGATCCGGGAGTGGATCACCAGCGGATAGTTGGCGATGGAGTTGGGATCACCGAATTGCGCATTGCCGCTGATGGCGTAATCATTGAGATATAAAAAGCGGTTGCCACCAATCGCATCATTGCCCGATTGACCATATGAGCCCCTGATCTTCAGCACATCGATCCAGGTAAGGCCTTCCATGAACTTTTCGTTGCTGATGGTATAACCACCGGCAAAGGCCGGGAAAAAACCATAGCGTTTTCCTGCGGCAAAATTTTCAGAACCGTTGTAACCCGCGCTGGCTTCAATAAAATAGCGGTTGTCAAAATTGTAGGTTACGCGGCCCACCACGCCCTGTACTGCACGCACGGCATCGCTGCCGGTTGATTGCCGGGCCTGGCGGGTAGCGAGTACAAGTCCGGTTACATTGTGCTTGCCGGCAAACTGGCGGTTGTAGTCAAAGCCTGTTTGTATGTTGGTGGTAATATTGTTGTTGTTGATGTTGCCACCGTTGGTATTCACCGTAATCGTGGAAGAATAGCTTTCTGTCTGGTGCAGCGGAGAGACGCCATAAATTTTATTTCTTCTGTCCAGGATATCGTAGGTCCGGTATCCGTTGGCTGATTGGGTGATGGTGGTGGAATAAGAATCAAAAGAAACCGTGCCCCGGAAAGAAAGACCGGGTACCAGCCGGCCCATTTTATAGTTGAGGTCGAACTTGCTTTCGATGTTGTTGCTTTCATTGATCTGAAATCCATCGTTCACCAGCAGGGCAATCGGACTGAGCAGGTTGAGCCCGACAGAAGGAGCCGATGTATAGCCGACGCCGGGTATCTCTACCGGCATGGCATAGCTGGGTATTTTGATCACGTCTGCCAGCACAAAGCCGATATCCCCAAAGCTGGTATTGCCCGGTGAATATGCCTTTCCCAGCAAGCCGCCGAGCGTTACGCCCACGCGCAGGTCAGGACTTAAATTCAGGTCGAGGTTGGAGCGGATATTGTACCGGGTGTAGTTGTTTACCGAGCGCGAGCCTTTGGGCTTTCCAAAGTCTTTTGTCATGCCATCCTGGTACAGGTAACCGGCCGAAACAAAATACGATGCCACTTTACCACCACCCCGTATGTTGATGTTGTGCTGTGTTTGCGGATAGGCGCTGCGGACAATTTCCTTGTACCAGTTTACATCCGGATACCAGATGGGATCGGAATGGTCTTTGAACTTTTGCAGCTCTTCGTTGGTGAACATGGGTGCACTGCCGTTGTTGGCCAGCGCTTCGTTCTTTAAAAAAGCGCTGTTGTAAGCATCCAGGATGGGCGGGATGCCGGAAGCGGTTTGCAGGCTTGCATTTCCGTTGTAAGAGATCTGGGCTCTTCCCTGCGTGCCCCGCTTGGTGGTAACGACGATGACGCCATTGGCACCCCGGATGCCGTATACAGCGGTAGCCGAAGCATCCTTAAGCACGTTGAACGATTCTATTTCGTTGGGATCGATGTCGCCAAAAGTAGGGCGCTCAATTCCATCTACAACAATGATGGCAGAAGCATTGCCAAAGGTTGACTGGCCGCGGACGAGGATATTGGCTGCATCAAAGCCTGGTTTGCCGGAAGGCTGAACCGTGGTTACCCCGGCTATCCGGCCGGCCAGCGCCTGCGTTAGATTGGAGGTAGGAGACTTGACCACTTCATCTCCTTTTATCGTGGCGATCGCGCCCACCACAGAAGCCTTTTTCTGGGTTCCGTAACCAACCACTACAATATCGTTGAGGCTTTTTGATGCGTCGGGCAGCAGTTGCAGGGAGAAGGTCCGCTTGTTGCCCACCGGCACCGTGAGCGTTGCATAGCCCACATAGCTGACCGTCAGCACCGCCGACTCGCTGTTCACCCGGAGGGAAAACTCGCCCCTGTCGTTGGTGGTTGTGGCAGTTCGGGTATTGCTGACAGTTATAGTGGCCCGCTCGATCACCCCGCCCTTGTCGTCCGTTACCCTTCCGGATACCTGCCACCCTGCTTGCGGGAAGGCAGTTGCTGCGGCGAAGAAGAAAATCAGAAAAACGGCCGCTGCTCTTCCGGCAAAAAGATCCCTGCCCGGCGGCAGGGTGCTTGTCAACTCTTTGTTGGCGATACATGCAGGGAACTTCATAGAGAGCCTGTTTGGTGGTTACAGGATAGTACCCTGAAGCAGCGGCAACCTCCATGCTCTTCCGGATTTTTTTTGTGTGATGGCAGATTTCAGCAGTTCAGCTGGAAGCGGATCAGCTTCAAGGCTTTGCTGATATGCTTTTCTACCGTGCTCACGGAAATGTCCAGCTCGCCCGAAATATCTTTGTAGGAAAGATTTTCCTGGCGGCTCAGCAAAAAAGCCTTCCTGCATTTTTCCGGCAGCCGGCCCACCGACCTGTTGATGGCCTGCTCCAGCTCCTTTGTTTCTACGGGACTTGCAAAATCGGTTTTGCCTTCTGCACAAACAGCTTGCTGGTAGATGTTTCGTACCAGCCGGGCCCGGAACTCATTCAGCACTTTAAACTTTAAGGCTTTGCACAGATAAGCCTTCAGCGATACGCTCAGTTCAATAGATTTGCGGCGCTGGTATAAGCTGATAAAAATTTCCTGCACAATATCCTGTGCCCTTTCTTTTGATTGCAGCGGCTTGCAGGCTTGTTCCAGCAATAAGAACCAGTAGCGATTGTACAGTTCTTCAAAGGCTCTTCTGTTGTCCTCTTTTACAAGGTTAAAGAGCTGCTCATCCGGCATCCTGTTGTAAATAGTATAGCTTGTTCCCATAAGCGATCGTTGTTTTGTATCTGTAAGGAGGTGGCGAAAACTCAGGCTGTTCAGGTAGGCCTGTTTTCATTGGCTGCTCTGTAAAAAGAATTATTTATTCGAGCATTGGGGTGTTTTTTTGTTTCAATCTTTTACCTGTTTTGTCTCATTTCAACAGCCCCCCATTTTGCCCGGATTTCCGCTTACATTTGAAGCCAGAAAGCTTCCCATCCGATTGCCAGATTATTCCCCATGCCAACCCGTATCATAAAATTCCTGTTGTTATACCTGGCCCTGCTTGTTTGCGGCCACAAGGCTTATTGCCAGCCTTATTATTTCACCCACTACCAGGTTGAAGATGGCCTGTCTAACAATGCCGTGCTGTGCAGCCTGCAGGATCACCAGGGCTTTATGTGGTTCGGCACCCGCGATGGCCTCAACCGCTTTGACGGTCTTTCCTTTAAAATTTTCAGAACAGACCCGGCCGATCCGCACAGCATCGGGAGCAACGGCGTTTTAAGCATTTGCGAAGACGAGCGCAATCAGATATGGGTCGGAACAGAAAAAGGGATCTTTAGCTATGATGGCAAAACCGAGCGGTTCAGCCAGCTTCACGTGGCCGGCAACCGGGCCATCAGAAATGTACGCGTTACCGGCGGCAACGTCTGGTATATTTCCCTGTATACGCTTTACCGGTATAACATGGCTTCCCAGGTGCTGAAAAAATTCAGGATCGGAAAAGAAGTTACCTCCTACTGTCTCACAAAAGACAATACACTCTGGATGGCTACGGCTACAGGCACCATTGCCCGGTACGACAGCATCCAGGAAAACTTTACCGAGTACAACCTGTTTGCCCGCTCGCCCTCCGCGATCTCCACCTGGATAGAATCTATCTTTGATACAGGAACAGGCTGGCTGCTTGTTGGCACATCCAACCAGGGCCTGAAATCTTTTGACATCCGCTGCGCTACCTACAAAGACATCCTGACCCTGAACACCGATCAAACAGACCTGATCGTACGGCAGATCATCGCTACCCGCCCCAACGAGTACTGGATCGCCACGCAATCAGGCATCTTTATCCTCGACCTGCCCAGCGGAAGATTCCGGCACCTGGTCAGGGACCAGAACGACCCCTACTCGCTTTCAGACAACATCGTTCACACGCTTTGCAGGGACAAGGAAGGCGGCATCTGGGCAGGAACTTATTTTGGTGGCATCAACTACTATCCGAAACAGCACATCCTGTTCAAAAAATATTTTCCCCGCACCGGCATCAACTCCATCAGCGGCAATGCGGTCCGTGAGATCTGTCACGACAGATGGGGCAAGCTGTGGATCGGAACCGAAGATGCCGGCCTGGACAAGTTTGATCCCGCCACCGATCATTTTGAGACCTTTCATACCGGCAGCCCGCAACAAAGTATTTCTTATTCTAACATTCACGGGTTGCTGGTTGACGGGGAGAAGGTGTGGGTAGGCACTTACCTGCACGGACTTGATGTGCTGGATGCAAAAACCGGCAGGAAGACGAAACACTACAACACCCGCAATTCCAGTCTTGGCAGCAATTTTATTTACAGTCTTTATAAAACAAAAAAGGATACGCTGATCGTTGCTACAGACAAGGGATTGTACAAATATCTTCCGCAGGAAGACAATTTTGCTTTGATCACCCAGGTTCCCAAAGTTTTCTACCGGGCCCTGTATGAAGACAGGGATGGAACCTTGTGGGCAGGCACTTACGGCGACGGCGTATTTTGCTTTAACACAGAAAAGGGGATTTACAAGCAATTCAGTTTTCAACCCAACAACCGCGCAGGTTTGCTGAGCAACCTGATCAACCAGATTTTTGAAGACAGCGGGGGAACCATGTGGTTTGCCACAGAAGGCGGCTTGTGCAGGTATGACGCTGCAAACGACCGGTTTGAAGGCTTTACCACAGCAGCCGGTTTTCCTTCCAACGTTACCTATTCCATTCTGGAAGACGCCAGGAAGAATTTATGGGTCAGCACTTCCAGAGGCCTCGCCTGCTTCTCGCCTACTACAGGAAAAGTAAGGGTGTACACAAAATCGCACGGACTGCTTACAGATCAGTTTAACTACAACTCGAAATACAAGGATGCCAGAGGACGGATGTATTTTGGCAGCGTAAAAGGATTGATCACGTTCAATCCTGACTCGATTGAAAACAATTTATTTGCGCCGCCGGTTTTCTTAACCGGTTTTCAGGTGCACAACAAGGAACTACCCATCGACGAAAAAGATTCTCCCCTGAAAACCTCGGTCACCGCTGCAAAAAGCATTACCCTGACCTATGCCCAATCTACCTTCAGTCTTGATTTCGCTGCCCTGAGCTATACGGCACCGACGATGAACAGGTATGCATACAAGATGGATGGACTGGACAATGAATGGACCCATCTGCAAACCAACCGCAAAGTTTATTTTACGGAACTGAACCCCGGCACGTATACCTTCCAGGTAAAAGCCCTCAACGATGATACAGGAAGCTATGGAAAGCCGGCCGTTTTAACCATCCGGATCCTGCCGCCCCTCTGGAGAACCTGGTGGGCTTATGCCTTGTATGCGGGCGCGCTTGGCTTGCTGGCTTATCTTGTTATCCGGCACTTCAGCAACCGGGCAAAAGAAAAAAATAGGCGGGTCCTGGAAAAAATGGAATATGAAAAGGAACGGGAGAACTACCGGGACAAGATGGAATTCTTTACCAATGTGGCCCATGAAATCCGTACGCCGCTGACCCTGATCAGAGGACCGATGGAAAACATCATGGAACGTGCCGATGAAATACCGGCCATCAGGAACAGCCTGGAGATCATGAACCGGAATACAGACCGGCTTCTTCATCTCAGCAACCAGCTGCTGGATTTCCGCAAGACAGAAATGAATGGTTTCAGGCTGAGCTTTTCAAAAGAAAATTTAGGGGAGCTGCTGCTGGATCATTATGCAAATTTTAAATCGGTGGCTGCTCAAAAGGGAGTAGACCTGATCATTGATTTTCCCAAATTTTTCTGGGCTTATATCGACGCGGAAGCATTTAACAAGATCATCTCCAACTTATGGGACAATGCCGTTAAATATGCAGCAACAAAAGCCCTGATTTCATTGAAAGGTACAGATGAAAACAGCGATACATACCAGCTCCTTTTTGCAAATGATGGCTATCTTATTCCGCCCGACAGCAAAGAAACCATCTTTAAAAGCTTCTACCGCGCGAGGGAAACCGCGAAACAGCCGGGAACAGGAATAGGCTTAACTTTAGCCCGCTCATTGGCCGAGATGCACGGAGGCAGTTTAACACTGGACAGCGGGAACACAGAGATGAACGTGTTTATCTTAACCCTGCCTGTACTTCCCCGGCAAACCTGAACAATTAAACGCTGCTTGTTTGTTATATGACAAAGCCTGTAGTACTTCTTGTAGATGATAACAATGAAATACTTGATTTTATTGAAAGCAACCTGATAGACCTGTATGAAGTTGTAAAAACATACAACGGCATGCAGGCGCTGGAATACCTGAAGGAACACGCGGTTCAGCTGATCGTGAGCGATGTGATGATGCCGCAGATGGATGGGTTTGAGCTGTGTAAACTGATCAAGTCTGATGTGGAACTCAGTCACCTGCCGGTTATTTTGCTAACGGCAAAAGATACGCTGCAGGCAAGGCTGGAGGGGCTTGAGCTGGGTGCAGATGCGTATATAGAAAAGCCGTTTTCACCCAAGCACCTGAAGATGCAGATCGCCAACCTGCTGGCCAACCGGAACAAGATCAAGGCGTATTTTGCCAACTCTCCCTTTGCGCATGTAAAAAGCATTGCACATACAAAAGAAGATGAAAAATTCCTGGAAGCCCTTACGCAAATCATTCTGGAACACATGCAGGAAACCGAATTGGATGTAGAGCGGCTGGCCCGGTATATGAACATGAGCCGGCCCACCTTTTACCGGAAAATCAAAGCCATTTCGGATTTAACACCCAATGAGCTGATCAATCTCACCAAGCTGAAAAGGGCCGCAGAACTGCTGGCGGAATCGCACAACATCCACACCGTTTCAGAAATAGCAGGCTATAGCTCCGTCCGTATTTTTGTCCGCAATTTTCAAAAACAGTTTGGCCTTACACCATTTGAGTACATTCATTCCAACAAAACAAAAACCTGATTGATGTCTTGAACCAGGATTACACGGATCCACGGATTACAGGATTGGAGGTTGCGGGTGTGTTACGCTGTGTTTCACCCACCTTCCCAGGCGAGTCTCCGCATCCCAAAAATCCTGTAAATCAAGGTTCAGACAACTGTTACACCAGAGCATCCTCTCCATTCGGCTGTGCATCAAGCGTACTGTTTATCACAGAAAACATTTTACCGGCCATTGTTTCCAGCTCCTGGTGCGACAGGGAAGACAAGGGAGAAGGGCGATCGTTCAATGCGTCCAGCCATGCCTGTAATTGCCTGATTTCTTCTCCGGATGCCTTTCCCGCCATGTAGTTGTCGATCAATTCAAGCAGCTGGTGGTCGTTCATAGCCAAACTCTATTTTTTATTGCCGCTGTTTGCTTCGTTCCAGTTGTCGGTCCGGAATGGCACAGCCGGAAACCCGTCCTTATTCTGCAGATTGGTTACCGGGAAATTGGTAAAAGCATACCTCACTGCCACCGGCTTTTTGACCTTGCCGGAACTGATCACAATGGTATTCTCCTGTATGATTGCTGTAGCCGGATAAAAGACCTGATCGTTTCCGGCGATGGTAAAAAAGGCAGGTGCCCTGCCATCATTGGTAGAAAGACCGCTTTTAATTGTTTCTGGCCGGAAGTGGATGGTGGCCTTGTTTTTATCAAAGGCCGTAAAATCATATTGAGGCCCTTTGTAAGAAATATCCAGCAATCCATACTCCCTGTTCAGCGCTGTGCGGGCGAGGCGTACGCCAATTGGTTTTTTATTTTTGGGATGAAGATTTTTTGCTTCACCCACATCCATGGTAAGCACCATTTCGGTATTGCCAAGCGTCGAAATCTTTTCCTGTGCTTCGCGGAAGAAAGCACAGTCGGCCAGGGTAGAGTCAGCCTGCTCGTACCAGTATGGCGCGATCTGCACATAGTAAAACGGCAGATTGCCCTGTCCGAAATTTTTGCGCCAGCTTTTGATCAGGGCCTGCGTAAGGCGGGTATAACTCTCCCGTTCTGCCCTGTTTGCTTCACCCTGGTACCAGGTAAAGCCCCTGACAGATAAGGGCGTGAACGGATGAATAAGGGCATTGTATAAAAGAAAAGGCCGGGTCACTTTTTCAAAAGAAAATCCCGGACCTATTTTTTCCTGCGCTTTCGGACTGCGCAAATAAGGTTGCAGGTATACACTGTCGAGCTTGGGATCGGCGGCCAGCACTTCTTTTGGAACATAGGCCTGTGCAGCAGACGCGCCGATGCCCGTGAAAATAATTCCTACAGGCAGGTCTAGCGCTTTGTGCAGCTCGCGGCCAAAATGATAGGCCACAGCAGGGAAATTCCTGACAGTAGCCGGCGTGCAAGCCTGCCAGCTGCCGCGGATGCTGTCTACCGGTTCGTTGCTGAAATTCAATCCGCCGTTAAACAGCCGGATCCCGGGATAATCGGCCGCGGGCACTTCTATGGCCGAGTCGATCGTTTCTTTCATGCTGAACTGCATGTTCGACTGACCGCTGCAGATCCATACCTCTCCTATCAGTACGTTGGTTAAGCCGACTGATTCGCCGGCGCTTGTTACGGCTAAAGTATGCTTTGTAAAATCGCCGTCCTTTACAGCAGGCACCTGCATGATCAGGCAAAACCTGCCTTCCGGGTCAGCCATGCCCTGTACCGGCACAGGGAGCCAGTCGGCCTGCACAGCCACCCTTTCGCCGGCAGGTGCCCATCCCCATACCTTAAATGGTTTGTTTTGTTGAATGACCATGTTGCTTTGCAGAATGGAATTGATCCTTAACCGGGAGGAGGTCTGCCCCCACGCAACAAGGACTGCAAGCAGCAACAATGGAATGATGGTAATTTTTTTCATAATAAATAAAGGCTGATCCTGATCAGGTAACAGTCACCCCACACCGCCTTTCCTGCTATAAATGCCGGAAAAGATTTGCCGAAACTTTTCCTACTTTAGAACCCTTTTACAAATCAACGATGGCGATGCAAATAAACAAGCTTGTTTACCTGGTGCTGGCTGCCCTGTTGTTATGCAAGGCAGGTGCCGCCCAGAAAAGATCCGCTGCTCAACGGCCCCCCAATATTATTTTTATCCTGACCGATGATATGGGCTATGGCGATATCAGTTGCTTCAACGGCGGGTACAAAACACCGCATGTAGACCAGCTGGCCCGCGAAGGCAGGAAGTTTACCCACTATTACAGTCCTTCCCCCATCTGCTCGCCATCCAGAACAGGGTTTCTTACGGGGATGAGTCCGGCCAAATGGAACATCACCAGCTTCCTGCAGAAAAGGGCACAGAACCGCCAGTGCGAGCAGGCAGATTATCTGACACTCAAAGCTCCCTCCATTGCCCGCATCCTTCACGCCAATGGCTATGCGACCGGTCATTTCGGGAAATGGCATATGGGCGGCGGGCGCGATGTAAAAGACGCGCCTTCTATCCACGCGTATGGGTTTGATGAATACAACAGCACCTGGGAAAGCCCCGACCCCGATCCGCTGATCACTGCAACGGATTGGATCTGGTCAGACAAGGACAGCATCAAGCGCTGGCAGCGCACCGGTTATTTTGTAGATAAAACACTGGCCTTTCTGGCCAAACATAAGGAGCAGCCTTGTTTTATCAACCTGTGGCCCGATGATGTACACACACCCTGGGTGCCGGGCGATGAGCGCACGGGTAAATACCCGGCAGACCGGGAAAGCGAAATTAATTTCAGGGCCGTACTGGAAGAGTATGACCGGCAGATCGGCCGGCTGTTGGAAGGAATTGAAAAATTAGGCATTGAGAAAAATACGCTGATCGTTTTTACCAGCGACAACGGACCATTGCCCAGCTTTAAAGGAAGCCGGTCGGCCGGACTGCGCGGATCAAAACTGTCTCTGTACGAAGGCGGCACCCGGATGCCTTTTATTGCGTGGTGGCCGGGGCAAATCAAGGCCGGGACCACGGATTCTGCTTCGGTACTCTGCGGCACTGATCTCTTGCCTACTTTTTGCAAGCTGGCAGGCGTTGCCTTGCCGCAAACTGTTCAGCCGGATGGAGAAGACAGAACGGCTGTGTTGCTGGGTGCCCCGGCAGCCAGGAAGAAGCCGATTTTCTGGGAATACGGCCGGAACGATTCGACCTTTAACTATCCGCAGGGCCGCGACAGGAGTCCGAACATAGCCCTGCGGGAAGGCAGATGGAAGCTGCTGATGAACGCCTCCGGCACAAACCAGCAGCTCTACGACCTGGAAACAGATCCCAACGAAAGCACCAACGTAATTGAGCTGCATGCGCAGTTGGCTTCCGCAATGGAAAAAAAATTATTGGCATGGCGCCGGTCTTTGCCGCCGCTCTCTTCCTGGAATAAAAACAGTATGGCAAAACAGTGATCTTTCCAACCCAATTTATACAACCCGGATCATGAAAAGGACGCACGTGCGATCAGCTATTTGCCTTTAGCTCATCAATGTTTTTTTTCAGCGTTGCCAGGTGTTTGCCAAAACTTTTTTTGTGCAACCACCTGGCAAGAAAAAGACCTGTGGGCGCCAGCACGGCTGTGATCAGGAGTAGTGCGACAATCATCTTTGGCCTGGTCATAAATTGTTCCAGGCCTTTGCCGGAGCCAATCATCCCCCCCACCATAAACCCGCCGGCAGCAGCAACCGGGTAAACAAAGGCAGCCACCCTGACCTGCCCCCGCATCCAGCTGCGGATACCTGCATAATGCTTTTCCATTTCTGCCAGCAGGGGCCGGCCGTTCATAAAGGGATGGATGGATTTGTATTGAAAGTAAGCTGTAACGCCGGTCCAAAGGGTAAATAGGAAGATAGCACCTATACAAACCAGTACCGGCCATTGGTGGAACCTGATCAGGACCAATACATAACCAGCTGAAATCAAACCCGAAAAAACCATGTTACCAACCAGCCGTTTTTTGATGGCAAGCAGGGGATTTGACGATTGCAGTTTTTCTACCAGGCCCGGTTGAAGCAGGGAAGACAGATCTTCGTCTTGCCTGCTGTCCAGCTCTTTCCAGTTTTGCTCTATGCTCATGTTATCGGGTTAATAAGTTTGCTAATTGCTGTTTACAGCGGTGAAGTTTCACCGCCACATGGTTGTTGGAGATGCCGATCATTTCTGCGATCTCGCTGTTCTCATAGCCATCGAGGTGCAGGGATACGATGGCCCGGTCTGTTTCTGCCAGTTGCCTGATGGCTTTTTGCAGGCTCACCGCATCTTCCCACTGTATGCTGCTGTGCGGCACGGGGGGCGAAAAGGGTTCCAGCGAATCTTTGTAGTCGATCTTATTGCTCTTTCTTTTTTGGGTAAGAATGGTGTTTAAACAGATCCGGTACAACCAGGTACTAAACTTGGCCTCGTGCCGGAAAGAAGGCCATCCTCTCCAGGCCTGCAACAGGATTTCCTGGTAGAGATCTTTTTTCTCTTCGCTGTCGGTGGCATACAAACCCACCAGCTTGTAAATCATCCCCTGGCATGCCCGTATCTCTTCAAGAAATGCTGTTTCGCTCAAGGTGTGTGGTTTAAATAGTGCACAGTTCTGTAATTTGATTGCATAACATGGTGTAATTTAAATCTGTAAAGAGGCCCGGGCATTTTACAGCTGATTGGTTGCGGCGGCTGCCGCAGAATTACAGGGAAGCAAAAATATTCCGTTCAGGTCTGATCCGTAGCTGGTGAAATGGGACAATAAAAAAAGGCTGGCCTTGCATTACAAGACCAGCCCTCACGCTCTTTTCTACTGCTGCGCTTCTTCCTCCTCACCTCAATGGGTATGCGCAAATAAATCTAAACATCCAGTTTCCCTTCAATAGAATCATCCAGTGTTTTACCGGTGACTGCCCCTACCAGTTGTTTGGCAAAGCTTACGATTTGTCCGTGCTTGGTATCCCAGTAATAACCATCCTGTGGTGTTACCTTGATAACCGTGATGCGGGGATCATCTTCCCCTTCTGTAAACCAGGTTTTGATGATCGGCTCCCACAGCTCCTTGATCTTTGCTTTGTCCTGGCTGATGGTGGCCTGTCCGTACAGGGAAAGATAATCTGAATAATCAGAGCCCTGGAAAAGCAGCTGAACAAAAGGGTCAGCCTCTATCTGGGCATTTTTATGACTGTCTATTGCGCTCAGGAACCAACAGGTTCCATCCTCCTCTATTTTTTGCACAGACATAGGGCGGGTAGCAAATGCCTGTCCGCTCGTGATCCGGGTACAGAAAAAGCAGTTTTTGGCTTTTTTCGCCAGTTCAACTATTTTTTCTCCTGCCTGGTTTCCTGAAAGATCCTTCTTGTTTTGTTCCGGCTGGTTGCGGTTGATGCTGTCCATGAGTTTTTAAAGAATAAACAGTAAAAAACTGTACCACCCACGGCCATGCGTAGGTGAGTGGGGAATGTAAATCAAGGTTCAGACAAAGAACAGCCCCTTTACAGCTGGTTCATTTGTGCAAACCGTTGTTTCCACACTTCCGGAACACCGCCGGCCATAGCCTGGCTGAATCCGAATGTCAGTTCTGTTTTGCCTTCCTTTAATTGCTCGAAGATGGTACGGATAAATTCCGATACAGGCGGGGCGTGATCATGCAGGCCTTTTCCGCCCAGGTCTGTATTCAGGGCAGGGGGTATGATTTCGATCACTTCAATGCCTTTTTGCTTCAACAAGTGTTGAGCCGACAAAGTAAAGGAGTGAAAAAAAGCCTTGGTGGCTGAGTACACGGGCACTTTTGTAAAAGGCATGAACGATAAACCGGAGGTCACATTCATAACAGTCTTCATCGAAGGCAGCTGAAGAAAAAGAGAGAGCAGGTGCAGCGGCGCTTCGATGTTGGTGATGATCTCTGCTTTTGCGCGCTGGTAAAAGTCGTCGTCGGTCACATTCATCCACTGCTGGATGCCGGCGTTGTTGACCAGTACGTTCAGGTCGGGATGGGATTCTTTTATCCAGTTGAACAGCTCAAGGCGGTCTGCTTCTACAGACAGGTCGCAAACACGGGTGATGAGACCAGGGTGCCTGCCTGCTACTTCTTGCAAGGCTTCTTCCCGCCGGCCGCAGATGATGACGGTATTCCCTTCTTCCACAAACCGTTCGGTCAATCCCAGTCCGATGCCGCTGGCGCCGCCGGTAACCAGGATTTTGTTGTCAGCTAATTTCATGTTGCTTCTAATTTCTCCCCTCTAAACGTTTTTTTTGGGTTGAATGTTTAGCGTAAATTTCCTGCACTTTGTTTAATTTCTTACATTTAAATAAGCTGATTAAAAAAACAAAGCGGTAAAAAAGAGCTTTCAACACAAAAGGGAGATAAAAACCATTGAACCGCGCTTTTGGCCAAATATCCGTTTGCAGAACAACTGGTCCCGATCATTTCCTTATCTTGCCTGCAGGTCTAAATCAATTCTATATGAAGTTTTTTCATTCAATCCCTGCCTCAAAGATCCTGTTTGCAGCAGGATTTATCCTGCTTCTGGCAGCCTGGAAAGACAAGCCGGGGAAAGGGGAAGCAGCCGCCATGCAGATCCCCGTTGTTTATTACAAACTCGGCAACGGATTAAAAGTGGTGCTGTCGCGCGATACCATTGCCCCCACAGTGGCAGTGGGCGTTTACTACAACATCGGGTTTCGCATCGAACCTAAAAACAGGACAGGCTTTGCCCATCTTTTTGAGCACATGATGTTCCAGGGCTCAAAGAACCTGGGCAAGATGGAATTTATCAAACTGGTACAGCAAAACGGGGGCATCTTGAACGGTTCAACCCGCTTTGATTTTACCAATTACTTTGAAGTGATGCCCGCCCACAAGCTGGAAACAGCCATCTGGGCCGAGGCCGACCGGATGAAAGGCCTGGCCATCACGCAGGACAACCTCACCAACCAGCAAGGCGTGGTAAAGAACGAAGTAAAAGTGAATGTGCTGAACCAGCCCTATGGTGGTTTTCCCTGGCTTGACATGCCGCAGTATGCCAACGAGAACTGGTACAATGCACACAATTTTTACGGCGACCTGGCCGACCTGGATTCAGCCAAGCTGGACGACGTAAACAATTTTTTCAAAACCTATTATGCACCCAACAACGCCGTACTAACGGTTGTAGGCGATTTTGAAGTGGAAGCAGCCAAGAAATGGGTCGAGCAGTATTTTGGCAACATACCGGCAGCTACCATTCCGCCCAAGCCCGATCTTTCCGAACCCAGACAGGAAAAAGAAAAAAGGTTTACCAAAGAAGACAAGCTTGCCAACAAACCCGCCATCGCGGTAGCATACAAAATGCCTGAAAAACACACGCCCGAATTTTACGCCATGGGCCTGATCGACCAGATCCTGCTGCAGGGGCAGGACAGCAAACTATACCAATCGCTTGTGCAGGAAAAAGGATATACCAACAGCGTGAGCGGCGGCATCAACTACCTGGGAAATATGTTTGACTACAATGGCCCCATGGTTTGGATGGCCGACCTGGTTCATGATTCTACAGTTGCCGCCGATTCAATTATCCGGCAGTTTGACAAAGCAGTGGCAGACCTGGAAGCCACTGTAAGCGCAGCAGACCTGAAACTGGCTTCCGTAAAAATGAGGTCAAACCTGTATGATCAGTTGGGTGGTTCTTACGGCATCAACAAATTAAACCTGCTGGCATCCTTTGCCTTGTTTGATGACAATCCTTCCAAGATAAACGAGCTGGAAAGTGAATTTGGAAAAGTAACGCCTGAGCTGATCAAAAAAACCGCCCGGGAATACCTGAGAAGTACCAACCGCACCATCCTGATTGTTAATCCAAAAGCACCGACACATGAAAGCAGTAAATAAATGGTTGCCTGCCCTTGCAGGCTTGTTCTTGTTCTCCTCCCTCACTGCACAAAAGCAGTTGCCCCCGGCTGGCGGCACAGCCAAGAATTTCAAGCTGCCGCAAAAAAAGGCCAAGGCACTGCCCAATGGCCTGCGGACCGTACTGGTACAGTACGGCGATCTTCCCAAAGCAACTATTCAACTGATCATTAAAACAGGCAATGTACACGAGGGGCCCAATGAAGTGTGGCTGGCCGATCTTACCTGCCAGATGATCAAGCAAGGAACAAGCAGCCTGGATTTTAAAGCGCTTTCCAAAAAGGCGGCAGAAATGGGCGGCAACTTAAGTTTAAGCGCTGGCCCCGATCAAACTTATATCTCCGGCTCGGTACTTTCAGAGTATGCCCCCGATTTTATCAGGCTGATAGCTGATGTGATCATGCATCCGGCCCTGCCTGCCAGTGAGCTGGAAAGGCTGAAAAGCGATCTGAAACGCAACCTGACCGTGAGCAAATCACGCCCCCAATCGCTGGCAGCAGAAAAATTTTACCAGGCTGTTTACAAAGACCATCCCTATGGAAGATATTTTCCTACAGAAGCCATGATCAGCTCTTACACGGTGGAAAAAGTAAAAGGCTTTTATGATAAAAATTTCGGGGCAAAACGGTCTGTCTTGTATGTGGCCGGCAAATTTGATGAAGCAGCAGTAACAACGGCCGCAGCAGCAGCTTTTGGCAAATGGAAGGCCGGCCCTGATGTTCAATACCCGCCGGTAAAGATCGAGACTGCAACCGATACAGCCCTGCTCGACCGCAAGAGCGCACCTCAGACAACCATCATGGTGGGTCTGCCGGCGCTTACGCCCAAAGACAAAGATTATCTTCCCCAGATCATTACCAACTCCCTGCTGGGCGGGTCCTTCTTTTCAAGGATCACCAGCAACATCCGGGAAAACAAAGGATACACGTATTCCCCGTCGAGCTATATCGACAACAAGATGGGCGCTTCCATGTGGATCGAGCAGGCAGATGTTACCAGCGAGCATACCGCTGATGCCCTGCTGGAAATACAAAAAGAGATCGCGCGCCTGCAAAACGAGCCGCCTACCAAAGAAGAGGTGGCCGGCATCCAGAATTATGAAGCAGGTATTTTTGTATTGCGCAACTCCTCCCCTGCCGGCATCATCAGCCAGCTTAACTTCTTAGACCGCTTTGGTTTGCCCGACAGTTATCTTACCAACTTGGTCCAGAACATGTACAAGGTAACGCCGGAAAAAATTTCAGAGATCGCCAAAAAGCAGTTTAAACCTGAGAACATGAAAGTCGTAATGGTAGGTGATAAAGCATCGGTGCAAAAACAACTCGATGCAGGAACACCCAAGAAGGCTTTCTAAGGGCAACATACCATCAATAAAAACGGCCTTCCGGCTTACTTACAAGCCGGAAGGCCGTTTTTATTTGCCATACATTCTGCTACTGCTTCCAGGAATCGCTGCCCATTGCTGTTGTGCGTGCTGGACCTGCTCTCTCCAACTGCATTGCCTGCCCTACGCACGTACCTCGTCATGCTATTTCAAACAAGGTAGTAAGAATGCATTTTGAAGCCCCGGATGGGAACCGTATCATTGCTGACCAAAACAAATTGGATGAAAAAGATTTTGTTTTTATCTGGATGGTTATGTTGCGGCGTGCTGTACGGACAACAGACCGGCAGCCCACCTGTTGAGCGGGGCATCTCACAGGCTTTGGCCGTTTACAGGCAGCACCAGGTAAGCGATATCCAGTATACGCTTCAGTTCAATATACCAGCACTGAAAAGCAGTCCGGTTACTGCTACTGAGACGGTGGAGTTTACCCTGCAAAGGGCCGGTCAGCCCCTGCAGCTTGACTTTAAGCAACCTGCAGGCAACCTCAAAAAGCTTTCTGTTAACGGACATCCGGCTTCCATCAACCTGCAGCAGGAACACCTGCTGATCAGCAGCAAAGATCTCCACGCTGGGAAAAACAAGCTGGACATTGATTTCACCGCCGGCGATGCCTCGCTGAACCGGAATGATGACTACCTGTACGCCTTGTTTGTTCCCGATCATGCCCATGCTGTATTTCCCTGCTTCGATCAGCCTGATCTCAAAGCCCGTTTTAAGCTCAGCTTACAGGTGCCGGCAGGATGGGCAGTATTGGCAAATGGCGCTAAAACAGATTCAGTGGTAACAGGGGAACAAACCCTTTACCATTTTGCCAGTTCAGACAAGATCAGCACCTATCTTTTTTCTTTTGCAGCGGGCAAGTATAGCGAGGCTGTTCAACAGGCCGGCGCTTACCACATGGAGTTTTTATACCGCGAAACCGATACAGCCAAGATCAGGCTGAGCATTGATTCTGTATTTGCCATCCACCGGGATGCGATCCGCTTTCTGGAAGAATATACCGGCATTCTGTTTCCGTTTCAGAAAGTAGGCTTTGCTGCCATTCCGGATTTTCAGTTCGGTGGCATGGAACACCCCGGTGAAGTGCAGTACAAAGCATCCAGCCTCTTCCTGGATGAAGGCGCAACGCGGGATGCGCAGATTGCCCGCATCAGCCTGATCTCCCACGAAACAGCCCATATGTGGTTCGGCGACCTGGTTACCATGCGCTGGTTCAACGACGTGTGGATGAAAGAAGTGTTTGCCAATTTTATGGCCGACAAGGTTACAGAAAACCTGCTGGGCACCGAAACATTCAACGCCAAGTTTTTACAGGATCATTATCCTGCCGCTTACAGCATCGACCGCACGTCCGGAAGCCATGCCGTAAGGCAAGCACTCGACAACCTGCAGGAAGCAGGCTCGCTGTATGGCAACATCATTTACCACAAGGCGCCCATTATGATGCGGCAGCTGGAAGCCTTGATGGGCAAGGATTCTTTCAGGCTGGGTTTAAAAGAATACCTGAAAACCTATGCTTATGGCAATGCCACCTGGCCCGACCTGATCTCCATACTCAACAAACACAGCAAAATAGACCTGTATAACTGGAACAAGGTTTGGGTCAACGAACCGGGCCGGCCCGTCTTTGATTATACAATCGCATACAACAGCGGACAGGTCAGCCGCTTTGCCATCAGCCAGCACCCCGAATCAGGCAAGCCGCGGGTGTGGCCGCAAGGGTTTGAAGTGGCTTTTGTATACCCGGACCATCTCAAAACCATACAGGTAAACATGGACAAAGCCACCGTGGAATTGCCTGCCGCAAAGGGATTGGACAAGCCCCAATTTATCCACTTCAACTCCAATGGTACCGGGTACGGACTGTTCCCGGCAGACAAGAACGGGTTGTCTTCCCTGTTCAAGCTGAAAAGCCCCCTGCAACGGGCTTCTGCCTACATCACCTTGTATGAGAACATGCTGGCAGGGCGGGTAATAAAGCCTGCCGACCTGCTTCAACTCCTGGCAGAAGGTTTAACGACCGAGCAGAATGAGATGAACCTGCGTTTGCTGACCGGCTATCTTACCAATATCTACTGGACCTTTCTCTCACCCGCCAAAAGGGAGGCCCTTGCACAAGAAACAGAAGAGCAGCTCTGGACAGCCATGCAGGGGCAGTCTGCCGCCAACAACAAAAAGATCTTATTCAAAGCATACCAGGATGTGTTTACCAGCGATTCGGCGCAGCGCATCATATATGCTATATGGCAACAGCAACAGCCACCGCAGGGAGTCAAGTTAACGGAGGACGATTATACTTCGCTGGCCTTGTCTATTGCCTTGAAAACAGACACGGCTACCCGGGTATTGCAGCAGCAGGAAGCACGGATCAAAAATGAGGACAGAAAAAAGAGATTGCAATATCTCGAGCCCGCCCTGTCAGCAGATCCGGCAGTGAGGGACCAGTTTTTTGCCAGGCTGAAAGATCGCCGAAACCGGGAAAAAGAAGCCTGGGTAGTTACCGCCCTTTCTTATTTGCATCACCCCCTGCGGCAGGCAACATCGATCCGGCACCTGCCGGAGAGCCTGGCCTTGCTGGAAGAGATCCAACGCACGGGCGATATCTTTTTTCCACAGTCATGGTTAAGCGCTGCCTGGGGCATGTATCAGAACAAGGAGGCCGCCCGGATCGCAACGGACTTTTTAAAAACACACCCGGCTTACCCGCCCAAGCTCAGGAACAAGCTCCTGCAAGCCACCGACAATCTTCTCAGGGCGCAGAAGCTGGTTGAATGATGGAAGCGGTTTTTAATAAATTCTTTTTATGTTAAAAAAATCTGCAGGCAAAAATTCAAGGCAGCAATCAATCTGTTTGTAATCATATGAAATACCTGAATGCATTATCCGGTTCACTGCTCATCTTATTCCTCAACATCATTCCGCTGATCGGCTGTCATTCATCAAAACGCCTGTCCGGATCACAGCAAAAAGAATTTGCGAAGGGCGCTGATATCAGCTGGCTGCCGCAGATGGAAGCTACGGGTTTTCATTTTTACAATGACCAGGGTATTGAGCAGGATTGCTTCCAGATCCTCAAAGATCATGGCATTAACACCATCCGCCTGCGAACATGGGTCAACCCCTCCAAAGACAGGGCCAGCGGGCATTGCAGCAAGGAAGAAACGGTGGCCATGGCAGTGCGGGCACAGAAATGGGGCATGCGGGTGATGATCGATTTTCATTACAGCGATAGCTGGGCCGATCCCGGCAAACAAAAAAAGCCGGCTGCCTGGGAAGGGCATAGCTTTCCCCAGCTGCTGAAGGATGTGTATGATTACACCTTTGATGTAATGCAGGCGCTCAGGAAGAGCGGCGCAACGCCCGAGTGGGTACAGGTCGGAAACGAAACCCCGGGCGGTATGATCTATCCCGAAGGAAAAACATCGAACTGGAGGGGATTGGCCCAGCTCATCAACCAGGGCCATGATGCCATCAAAGCGGTGAGCAGGGGGTCAAAAGTGATCCTTCATATCGACCAGGGCAACAACAGCCAGCGCTTCATAAGCTGGTTCGACAGTGCCACCGTACACGGCGCCCGCTACGACGTGATCGGCTTTTCTTATTACCCTTACTGGCTGAAAGGCAATCCCGATTACCTCCTTTCAATCGATGACCTGGGCAACAACCTCAACGACATGGCAGCCAGGTACGGAAAAGAAGTGATGGTAGTAGAAGTAGGCGGAGAAGACAACAAAGCACAAAACACCTACGACATGCTGGTGGCCGTGCAAAAAAAAGTAAGGGCCGTTCCGGATAGGAAAGGATTGGGCGTGGTATACTGGGAACCCGAAGGAGCCAGAAGCTGGAGCCGGTATGGACTGAGTGCCTGGGGCAGCGATGGCAGGCCTACCAGGGCGCTGGATGCTTTTCTGGTGAATGACTAAACGGGAAACAAGATAATAAGGGCGGGCTGCCAGTCGCTGTTGCAGCACGGTAGCCCGCCCTTGTATGGTGGGTGTGACTTAAATTTTTACCCAGCCTTGCTTTTTATTGCTTTCAATGATCCGCTCGCAGATCAGCAGTTCCCGCAGGCCATCGGCGAACGTGGGATAGCTTGGGTTTTCCGGTTGCTTGCCTGCTGCAACGGCGGCATACACTTCCTTGAACAACTGCTTTGATGTATCAGGAAAGCCTTCATTGTGTCCGCCGGGAAAGCTGATCAGGCTCACGGCTTCCGGATAAAAAAGCGAAGGATCTTTCATGAGCACCTGGTTGGCGGCTTCCCGTTTCCCGATCCATATTTCGCTGGGCCGTTCCGAGTTCCATTCAAAGGTTGCTTTGGAACCGGAGATCTCCAGGTTCAGCCTGTTCTTGCGGCCTGCAGAAACCTGGCTTACCGTAACCACGCCCGTCCGTCCATTGTCGAACCGGAGCATCACATTGGCATGGTCTTCCGTATTGATCGGAATCTCCTGGTAGTCGGAGGGTTGCAGGGTTGTATTGGAATAGGTTTCTACCCGTTTCATGGGTTTTAAACGGGTTTTGTGGATGGTGGAAAAATCAGCCATCACCTCCACGATCTTCAGTCCCGTAATATATTCTGTTACATCCAGCAGGTGCGAACCGATGTCTGCGATGGCCCTCGACTCACCTGATTTATCGGGCTCCAGGCGCCAGTTGTAATCGTTCTGGTAAAAAAGCCAGTCCTGCAGGTACGAGCCTATGATGGAATGCACTTCGCCCAGATCGCCTTTTTCGCGCATGGTTCTCATCTGGCGGACAAGGGGATAATAGCGCAGGTTGAAGTGGACGGCATTGACCAATCCGGTTTGTTTTGCCAGTGCAACCAGTTCTTCGGCTTCTTCTACTTTGTTTGCCAGCGGCTTTTCGCAAACAACATGCTTGCCGGCCTTCAGGGCAGCGCTGCTTTGCTGGTAATGCAGGAAATTGGGTGTGCAGATGTGGATGGCTGTAATATCGTCCTGCTTCAGCAGCTCGTCGAACACGTAAAAACGGGGAATGCCCAGCAGCCGGGCTTTTTCTTCTGCGAGCTCAATGGTTGCTTCACAAAGAGCAACCACGTCAATATTTGGCAGGCGGCGAAGCGCTTCTACATGAGCAGGACCGATAAAACCGGTACCTACCACAGCAACGTTGATCCGATTCATTTCTAACAGATAAGTAAGTTAATAAAAGGGTTATCTTTTCAGAGCCAAGATAGCAAATTCATCTTTACTTTACCGGCAAAGGATAAATTGTACCTAAAATACGGGCAGGCAGGATTTGGCAGATAAGAACATGGCAGCACAGTGTCTGCATGCCGGCTTGAATAATCAGTGAAGCAGATCAGCTATTCTGTTCGCATGGTTTTTACCGGATTGGTAAGCGCTGCTTTAATGGTTTGAAATGAAACCGTCAGGAAAGCAATGGCAACGGCTATGATGGCTGCCAGAACAAATATCCACCACTCCACATCAACGCGATACGTAAAATCTTTCAGCCATTCATTCATCGCATACCATCCGATCGGCCATGCAATAAAGAGCGCTACCACAACCAGCTTCAGAAAATCTTTCGACAGTAGCACGACCACGCTGGATACAGAAGCGCCGAGCACTTTTCTGATGCCAATTTCTTTCACTCTTTGCTGCGCGGCAAACGTTGCCAGTCCGAGCAAACCCAGGCAGGCAATCACGATACCCAGTATCACCAGGCTTACAAACACCTTTTGAAAGCGGCGTTCTGATTGATAAAGCTGGGCAAATGCTTCATCCAGAAAAGAATATTCAATGGCTCTTTCCGCAGAAAAGCCTTTCCAGGCGTTTCCGATCCGGGTGAGGGTTTCCGGGATATTGTTTCCGGATAATTTTACGGTAATGGTACCGCCTGCCCTGGGGGCGGCCAGCATGGCAAAAGGTTTGATCTGGTTGCGCAGGGAAGTAAAATGAAAATCTTTTACGATCCCGATCACGGTTGTGTAATAACTCGTGTCGCCATCCCTGCTCCATAAAAGTTGCTTCCCTATAACCGGCGAACGGAGCGCCAGTTCTCTCACGGCTGTTTCATTTAAAACAACGCTCCCGATGGTTTGCTCCAGTGGTCCGCCCGGTATGCCGTTGTTCAGGGTGTCTGCCGGAAACCGGGACGAGAATCCTCGTCCCTCCTTTACCGCTATATTCATTACGTCCAGGAAATTATAATCGACCCTGATAAAATTGATCTGCTGTTCCTCTGATGATCCTTTGACACTCATCCTTGTTGTGCTGAACCGGTTTGGCAGCATGCCGTTGGAGGCCGTTACGGCTTTGATACCAGGTATCCTTGCCAGTTCATTTTTAAAAGCGCTTCTGTCGGAAGCAGATAAATTGCCCATCTTGTTGATGGTAACCAGCTGGTCTGTATCAAAACCAAGTTTGGCCGACATCAGGTAACCGATCTGTTGTGAAATGACGAGGGCTCCAATGATCAACACACTTGAGATGGTAAATTGCACAATCACCAATGCCTGTCTTAAATTCAACGCGCCCTTTCTGTTTAACTTGAATCCCTTCAGCACTTCAATCGGCATAAAAGAAGAAAGATAAAAGGCAGGAATCAACCCTGCTACCAAACCAAGCGGCAGCGAGCCCAGCAGGATATAAAGAATTGTTTCGGGGTGAGAAAGGATTGACAATTGTTTACCGGTTAACCGGTAAACCACAGGCAACAGCACTTGCGCCAGCAGGATGGCCAGGATGGCAGCCGCGATGCAGGTAACAATTGATTCAACAAGAAACTGGCTGACCAGGGAAGTACGCAGCGCGCCCACCACTTTTCTTACGCCGATTTCTTTTGCCCTTACCGCCGCTTTGGCTGTCGAAAGATTGATGTAATTGATGGCTGCAACAAAAATGATAAACAAGGCTACAAATGCGAAAATGTAGACATACTGCTTATTCCCGCCAGGTTCCAATTCCCACTTCAGGTTAGAGGTAAGATGGATGTCTTTTATCGGCTGCACATAAAAAACGCTGATCTTTCTTTCTGCATTCCTGTCGTACAAACTTTGGATGTTGCGGACAAATGCTGCTTCGTTTGTACCTGTTTTGGTTTTTACATACGTGTAATCATTGTATGCATCCCAGTTATTATCCAGGTTGGTGTTTCTGGCTTGCTTTTCATAGGAAACAAGATAGTCGAAGTGGAAATGGGCATTGGCAGGCACATCTTTTACAACACCTGAAACCATCAGATCGCCAAACGCATCCACGTTCAGGGTTTTACCAAGCGGATCCATCTTGCCAAACAATCTCCTGGCTGCTGTTTCGGTCAAGACAATAAAATCGGGATTGCGAAAAGTATGTTTTGCATCTCCTGCTACAAAGGGGAAAGTAAATACATCAAAAAAGCTGCTGTCGACGCCATAGATCTTTTCTTCCGTGATTTTTTTGTCGCCGTACTTTACAAGATAACTGTTTCCCCAGTCAGGCCGCACTCTTGTAACAGCAGCCACTTCCCGCATTTCCCGGCGCATGGCCGGAGCAAGGGCAGCAGGTGTTGTTGCATCAGGGATCCGGCTTCCGTCATCGTTTACAAAGTCTTTGGCGATGCGGTAAATATGGTCGGCATTTACATGAAACCTGTCATAGCTTGTTTCATCCCTGATGAACAAAAAAAGAAGCAAGCTGCAGGCAATGCCCAGGCCCAGGCCAAAAATATTCAGGAACGAATAACCTTTACTCTTCCACAGGTTTCTGAGCGTTACTTTTAGATAATTTCTAAACATATAAAGGCAGGTGGGTTTGCTTACTTGGCATGCGATGGACTATCCGGCTGTAAAGTCAGTAAATCAGATACCAAAACCTAAATTGCTGTGAATCAAAGCCGTTAGCAGGTTACCGGCTGCCCGCTGTTCATTTACGATACATTTCTTGTGCGGTTTTATTACAATCCTGTGGCCTGGCTGGGTCTACTTAGAAAGCAGGTGGTTGAAGAAAAAATGACTTTACCCATCCAGTTGTTTGAAAGTAGCTAATATTGACGCGCGAAATAATCTTTTGCAACGGGCGGCTTCTTTCAGAGTGGCTTGAAACCCGGCAAAATGGAAATACCTCATCAGCACAACAAAATTGGTGTGAGCCATTCTACCAAAGCAGCAGAATGGTTCTTTTAAAAAATTACCTGAATCAGCATGCGTAAAATAAACCGGGCGGGCACCTTTGCATTTTTGTTTCTATGCTCCGCTTTTTTGTACAATCCGACGGCCACAGCTCAATCCCAGCGGGAGATAAATCCTGATTCTATCCCGATTGATTTTTCCTGCGCAGGCTATATGGGCGGCAACCGCTCAATCCCGCAAGTGCCGGCTGTGCTGCGGGTAAGTCCCAGTGGTGGCGACGATACCCGCCTTCTTCAGGGCGCCCTTGATTACATCGGCAGCCTTCCTGTTCAGCCAACCGGTTTTCGCGGCGCATTGCAATTGGGGCCGGGCAGGTTCCTTGTATCCGGCCAGCTCAGGCTGAACAAGAGCGGCGTGGTTGTGCGGGGCAGTACCGGCAAAAGTCCTACCCTCCTTGTAGCCACCGGAACCGACCGGCGCAGCCTGATACAAGTAGGCAGTCTGCAGGATACTTTTTCCCTGCGGGAAGCCCTGCAGGTTACAAACCCCTCTGTTGCAGCAGGAAGCCGGCGGTTGACACTGGACAAGCTGGAAGACATAGAGCCCGGAGACCATGTTGTTATTACCCGCCCCAGCACAGCCACCTGGATAGCCGACCTGGGCATGAATAAAGCAGAGGGTATGTTTGTTGCTTACCGGGGACTGCAATGGCCCGCCGGGTCAAGAGACCTGGTGTGGGACCGGGTCGTAACGGAAGCAGACAAGGCAAAAAAACAAATCCTCCTCGATGCGCCTATCACCACCTCTATACAGCAACAATATGGCGGGGCTACTGTCCGCGTTGTAAACGGCACTTTGCCCCATTTGATCGGGCTAGAAAACCTGGTCCTTGAAAGTCAGTACGACCGGGCCAACCGCTTTGATGAAGAACATGCCTGGACGGGCATCCTGGTAAACCGGGCCGAGCATGTTTGGGTGCGCAGTGTAACAGCGCGTCACTTTGTAAGCGCCGCCGTGAGCGTGGCGCCACGGGCCCGTTGCGTGAGTGTGTTGGACTGCCGGTGCGAGCAACCAACCGGGGAAGCCGCGGGTTACCGCAGGTATAATTTTTTGGTTGAAGGGCAGCAGGTACTGGTACAAAGATGTGTGTCAGATTCCGGCATGAATGATTTTGCTACCGGGTTCTGTGCTGCGGGTCCCAATGTTTTCCTGGATTGTAAAGCCCTGCATGCGCTGGGTGCCAGCGGTTCGTTTGAAAGCTGGGCATCCGGTGTGTTGTATGAGAATGTAACCGTTGAAGGAGCCGGTCTGCAGCTTGCCTATGATTTCAGCAGGGCGCAGGGAGGTGGCTGGACGGCCGCCAACTCCATCGCCTGGAACTGCAAAGCCAGTGAAGTAATAGCCGAGGGGCCTGGTGAATATCCCAATCTTGCCACAAGCGCATCCCGCTCTCTTTACCAGTACCAGCTGGCGGCCAGAAAGGGGCAAGCACAGCCTGAAACCGTGGCTGCTCCTGTTGTTTCCACCGCAAATATTCGTGCGTTTACTTACAAAGACCTTCCTGCTCCTACGCCACTTCCGCCACCCCGCTTACATCCGTTACAGCTCATCAATGGGCGCTTTGTAATTGACGGATCTGTGGTCTGGGGTGGCTCTGCCGGCGACGGGTTCTGGCGCGGACAGGCTTTTCCCGGCGGAGAGCTGAATTCAGGAACCAGCATTACGCGCTATGTGCCGGGCAAGGTGGGTCCGGGATTGACGGAAGACTTGCCCGTACTGGCCAAGAACCTGGCGCGCCAGGGAACCTTTTTTTACCAGACTGTTACTGGCCTATGGTACGACCGGAGACGTGATGACCATGATACCAGGAAACGGACAGACAGCCAGGTATGGGCACCCTTCTATGAGATGCCCTGGGCCCGCAGCGGCCAGGGCAAGGCCTGGGATGGCATGAGCCTGTATGATCTCACCAAATTCAATCCCTGGTATTTCAAGCGGGGAAAAGAGTTTGCGCAGCTCTGCGATGAAAACGGCCTGGTGCTGTACTACAACCTGTACGATACCCACAACCTGCTGGAATATGTAACGCACTGGGTTGATTACCCCTGGCGGTCCGTCAACAACCTCAACGGCACACCGCTTCCGGAACCCCTGCCCGCAGAGCCCTGGGCCAGACTGCACCTTGGCAACCAGTTTTATAATACAGACCAGCCACTTATGCGCCAGCTCCACCAGGCGTATATCTTTCATGTGCTTGATGAATTGGGTTCGGCCAGCAACATCATATTCAGTCTGGGTATTCAGTTTAGCGGCCCCTTGGCCTTTCAGCGCTTTTTTCTGCAAACCATTGCCGACTGGGAGCAGCAGCACAACCGGCATGTGCGCGTAGCGCTCGTTACGAGCAAAGACATTACAGACGCGATCCTGGGTGATCCCGCCCTCGCACAGCAGGTGGATGTGATTGATACGCGTTACTGGCAGTATCGTCCGGAGGGATTGTTTTCTAACAGAGACTCGCTGTGGGCACCCAAGGGTGGACAGAACAGATCGTACCGGGAAATGGTGGGAGAGGCTTTCCTGCAGGAGACAGATTATCCCCTGCCTACCAGCCAGCCCCTGGTATACCGGCAGGTGCGCGAGTATACTGACCGGTTTCCCGGCAAAGCCGTGGTGTCCGTATACAATGATGTAAGCGCCATTGCCTCGCTGATGGCAGGCGGTGCACAGGTGATTATGTCCACGCCCCGGGAAAGAGGCGGAGGCCATCTTACGTTCAATGGTTTTGTGCAACAATACCTGGGAAGCAGGCTGATGGATATGCGGCCGGCAGACAACATGCTTGTCAACGGGCAACAGAACTGGTGCCTGGCAGACAGCAGCAGGGAGACCCTGCTGCTCTACTCGCTTTCCGGCCCGGCCATTATTCCGGATCAAAGCGGGCCGGATCGCCGGTACAAAGGCATTTGGTATGATCCGCTTTCAGAAAAAACAATTTCCCTGGCTGAGCCTATCCGCTTACAAAAAGGCGCATCAATTAAAAAACCTTCAAAAAACCAGTGGCTCCTTTTTTTGCAGGCTTTTTAATTTTTTCAGGAACACACCTTGTTCTGCAAAGCGGAGAAATAAATATTTTTCTTCCATTCAACTATTGGTACATTTATCACTGAATACACGATCTAACAACGCGCTGCGATTGCTTGCCAATACTTCATACAACAGCAATTACCTGGTCAGGCAGGTAGCAACAGGTGATGAGGATGCCTTCCGCCAACTGTTCTACTTGTATTGGGACAATATCTACTCTGTAGCTTTTACTTTTATCCGGTCGCAGGTGGTAGCCGAAGAACTGGTGCAGGACATCTTTTTAAAGGTCTGGATCAAACGCGAACAGCTTTTATCCGTTGACAATTTTGACAATTACCTTTTTATCATTGCCCGCAACCATATCTACAATGAGCTGAGAAAAAAAACCGGTACCCAACCGCTGCCGGCAGAGACAGAAAACAATTTATCCCCTGATCAGCAACTGCTGCTGAAAGAAACCGGACAGATCATTGATGAAGCGGTGAAACAATTGCCGCCTCAGCAACGCACCGTGTTTGAACTCAGCCGCTACGAAGGCCTCGACCAGGCTTCTATTGCCAGTCGCATGGGTGTTTCCCGGCTCACGGTGAAATCGCACATGAACAAGGCACTCCATTTTATCCGGGCTTATCTTTCCCGCCACAACATCCTGCTCCCGGAGATCCTGCTGCCTTTTGTAGCCTGTTTGTTTTCCTGAAAAAAAATATTTTTTAGCACCGGCTACTACCTCCCCCTGTAACCCGTGTCTTTATACCCGGGCACGGTAAAAACCGGCTGCCAGTCTGCCGCCAGGCAACATACCAGAAAACTTATGAGCAATCGACCATTCAACGAGCTAATGCAGGATTACACGCGGAACCAGCTGACGGGTGAAGAACTGCAGCAATTTCTGGAGATGATCCAACAAGAGCCTTTTAAACAGCTGTTGAAAGACCATATCAGCCAGCTGCTGCAAGACCGCTCGCTCAGTGGCCTGGCAGACAGGCGGCGGGCACCGGTCATTTTTGAAAACATCCTGTCGGTAGCCCGTGCAAACCAGGAAGCTGTTTTGGTTGATCTCCCACCCAAACAGCGCAGCAGTTTCAGAAGGTGGTTGCCCCTGTCAATCGCAGCAGCCCTGCTGGCAGTTGTGAGCGTGCTTGCAGCCTGGATGTGGAATCATGCCCGTTCAACCAACCCCGCCCCTGTGGCAAAGCACCAGAAAAAAGAGCCGGTCGATGTTCTTCCCGGCGGCCGCAAGGCCCTGCTCACCCTGGGCAATGGAACCGTAATTACCCTGGATGATGCGGCCAACGGGCCGCTGGCAAAACAAGGCGCTTCTACCGTGATCAAATTAAACGGCAAGCTGGACTACAAGGTAAGCAGCCCCGGCAACCAGGAAACCGTTTACAACACCATCTCGACGCCGCGTGGCGGACAGTACCAGGTTGAACTGCCGGATGGCAGCATGGTATGGCTGAATGCGGTTTCTTCCATCCGCTTTCCGACTGCCTTTACGGGCCCGGAAAGAAGGGTTGATATAACCGGCGAGGCTTATTTTGAAGTAGCAAAAAACAGGGATCACCCCTTTGTTGTTGCGGTCAACGGTTCGGAGGTAACGGTGATGGGCACCCATTTTAATGTAATGGCCTACCCCGATGAGGCCCTACTCCAGACCACCTTATTTGAAGGATCTGTGGCATTCTCTCACAACAACCAGACACTTGTACTCAATCCGCTGGAACAATCAAGACTGAATAAGAAGGGCGGATTGGATAAGATCCGGGATCCGGATGCAGAAGATGTGATTGCCTGGAAAAACGGCTTGTTTCATTTTGACAATGCCGATATCCGCACAGTAATGCGGCAGCTCGCCAGATGGTATGATGTAGATGTGGAATACCGCATCACACCGGACGACAACCTCTACCATGTTGAGATGCCGCGCAGTTCAAAGCTGTCGTCGGTTTTAAAAGTGCTGGAACTTACGGCCAACATTCATTTCAGCATAGAAGAAAGAAGGATCATTGTTTCATAAGATAAACTACGGGCAGGAATACATACAGCAGGGACTATTTCTATTTGTATCAGGTAGACCTGGTAAAAAAAACCGGAGCAGCGGGCAGGCTGCATCCGGGGATTGATCCAGGTTGATTGTTATATGAACGCGAATCCATATTGTTTCACCTAAAATCAATCAAATTTATGCAATTGGTTGCTTTGCGCAAGCTCATTGTGTCTAAAAGAGCCGTCCAGAAACTGTTCATGATGAAGCTAACAACGTTTTTTCTCCTGGTTGCCTTTCTGAATGTTAACGCCCATGGCTATACGCAGAAGGTGACCCTCTTTGCAAAAGAGATGTCGCTGGTCAAAGTATTCAAAGAAATCAAGCGGCAGACCGGTTACACGTTTGCCTATTCCCGTACGCTCCTGCAAAAAGCAGGTCCGGTAACCGTACAGGTAGCAGATGCATCTGTAGAGCAGGCCCTGAACCTGGTTTTCCAGTCGCTCCCCCTCTCCTATACCATCATCGACCGTACCGTGGTGATCGGCCTGAAAAAAGAAAAGCTCCTTGAAGTGGAGCCTGTTCGTGCAGCGCCTTCTCCTCCTGCCATCTCGGTTTCAGGAAAGATATCAAACAACCTCGGAGAGGCCCTGCCCGGTGCTACTGTTACCGAAAAGGCTGCGCCCAAAAATGTGGTGACCGCCGGCGATGACGGGAGCTTTTCCATCACCGTTGCCAATGCCGGTTCCGTACTGGTTGTTTCATTTGTTGGCTATACCACCAAGGAAGTCAAGGCGGGTGATGGTTCCCTGAACATTGTTTTATCATCTGCCTCACAGGAAATGGATGTGGTTGTAGTAGGTTATGGAACACAGCGCAACAAAGACCTCACAGGTTCTGTTTCCGCTGTAAGCAGCAAGGATTTTAACCAGGGTGTGGTGCTCAGTCCGCAGCAGGCCATCCAGGGCAAGCTGGCCGGTGTAAACATATCACAGAACAGTGGCAAGCCCGGCGGCTCCAATACCATCCGGATCCGCGGGGGCACTTCACTCACCGGCAACAACGATCCCCTGTATGTAATTGATGGCGTTCCCATCTCCACCACAGCCGGTGTTTCACAGGCAAACATCAGGGCAAACGGTACAGACGTGTTTGACCAGGAACCGGTTAACCCGCTGCTTACACTCAACCCGAACGATATTGAATCGATCACCGTGCTGAAAGATGCCTCTGCTGCTGCCATCTATGGCTCACGGGGCGCTAACGGTGTAATTGTGATCACAACCAAAAAAGGCAGTGCCGGAAAAGGAAGGGTCTCCTTATCTGTTACCGGAGGCATGTCGAAAGTATCAAAAACGCTTGATGTATTGTCGGCCGATCAGTACAGGAGTGTGGTCAAAGACCTGGGCCTGTCTATCAGCGACAAAGGAGCCAATACAAACTGGCAGGACCAGATTTACCGCACCGGTTACTCGCAGGATTACTACCTGTCGTTTGCAGGCGGCTCAGACAAAACCACGTACCGGGCATCGCTCGGGCATGGCATCCAGCAAGGGGTGGTACTGGGTTCAAAGATCACCCGCACAGATGCCCGGATCAATTTGAACCATTCCACGCTGGACGACCGGCTGCTTTTTGACATGCGCGTAAATTACGGCCAGACCTTTTCCAACAGCGCCCCCATCTCCAACACGGTGGGCAGTGAACAAGGCACCAGCATGAACTACGAAGCCTATGTGTTCAACCCGACCTATCCTGTGTACGACTCTGCCGGCAATTACAATTTTGTATTGCCTTACCGCATCAATCCGGTTTCATTTTCCACAGATGTGCCAGACCAGCTGACCAACAACCGGTTTATCGGCAATCTGACCACCACGCTGAAGATCACAAAACCACTCAGCTTCAACGTGAACCTGGGCTATACCAAACAGGACATTGACCGGAACTCGTATATCAAGCAATCGAACCCGCTTGGTTCGGGGTTGGGTGGTTATGCAAGCGTGCAAAAACTGGAAGATTACAGCAAGCTGCTGGAAACCGTGTTGCGCTTTAATGACAAGTTCGGACGCCATTCGATCGATGCCATTGCCGGATACTCATATCAATACTTTGTGGAAGAAGGCGACAGGACCACTGCATCGGGCTTCCTGTCGGATGAGTTTTTGTGGTACAGTTTGCAGGCTGCCAGTTCCATCAACACCGTTTCTACATTCAAGCAAAGCAATACGCTTATTTCGATGTATGCAAGGGCCAACTACAATTTTGACGACCGCTTCCTGCTCACCGGAACCGTTAGAAGGGATGGCTCCAGCAGGTTTGGCAGCGGCAACAGATGGGGCGTTTTTCCATCGGGCTCGGTTGCCTGGCGTTTGTCGAAAGAAGAATTTTTCAAGGTACCGGCTGTTTCCGATCTCAAGCTCCGGCTTAGCTATGGCGTTACAGGCAACCAGGAAATCGGCAACCTCAATTCAATCACCACCCTGGGCGCTACCACAACAGGCTATATTGTAGGCGGACAGCGGATCACCAACGTATTGCCGCAGCAATATGCCAATCCCAACCTGCGCTGGGAGCAAACAGCCCAGCTGAACGGCGGGATCGACTTTGCCTTTCTCGACGGAAGGATCCACGGAAGCGTTGACTACTACAACAAAAAAACCACCGACCTCTTGTTGCGTTTGCCGGTTCCATCCCCTACTGCCATCAATACGCAATTGGCCAATGTAGGCAGCGTACAAAACAGGGGCATTGAGGTAGTACTGGGAGCAACGCCGGTATCGCAGAAAGATTTCAACTGGAGCATCAACGTCGTCTTTAGCCGCAACAGGAACAAGGTGCTCAGTCTTTCGAACGACCAGTTCAAGGGCAACAACATCAGGATCGCTCCGCTGCAGGGGCAGGGCCTTACGTCAGGCGTGTATGCACAGCTGATTACGCCGGGGCAGCCGCTGGGTACTTTCTGGGGCAGGCGCTTCACCGGCATAAAAAACGGGGTTGAACAATTTATCGCCGGCGACACGGTTATCGGTTATGCACAACCGAAATTCACTTACGGTGTCAGCAATACGTTCAATTACAAAAACTGGAACCTGGGCATCAACCTTCGCGCGTCCGTCGGAAATGATGTGTACAACCTCACCGGCAACAACCTGGGTTATGAAAGCAACCTGCCCGGCAGGAACGTATTTGTGACCGCTGTAACGAGCGGCGTAAAGCGCGACCAGCCCAAACAATATTCCTCCCGCTGGATCGAAGACGGCTCTTTTCTGCGGCTGGACAATATGACGCTGGGCTACGACATTCATGCAAAGACGCCGCTGTTCCAGAATGCGCGGGTGTTCCTGACAGGCCAAAACCTTTTTGTTATTACCAAATACTCAGGTCTTGACCCTGAAGTAAATTCAGAGATTTCGGGCGTGGGCACAGCACCGCTGGGCGTAGACTACCTGGCATACCCACGCGCGCGCAGCATCAGTGCAGGCATCAACCTTAATTTTTAATCCTGTTTATTTCTTATTCTATCTATATGCATACGTATATAAAAATCTTTTTTGCCATAGTTGCTGTCTTCTCCCTGGCAGCATGCACCAAACTGGACGAGGAAAAATTCGGGAGCCTTTCACCTGACACCTATTACAAGGGCGAAAAAGAAGCGCTGTCTTCCGTGGTAGGTGTGTACGGACTTCTTTCGCAGGTATCGCATATCGGTGATCCCTGGCGTGTTGTTGAACTCGGCACAGATGAATTTGTTGTGCCCGGGCGTGCCAGCGGCGGCTGGTTCGATCAAAGCAATATGGACATCATCCAGCACGTGGTAAACCCTGCCAATGCCACTACCGGCAGGGCCTGGAACAATGTCTTTCAGGAGATCGGTACGGCCAACGCCATCCTCGACGCCCTGAACAAATCTCCCAACAAAGACAACCTGAAAGCCCTGATCGCGGAAACACGCGCGCTGCGTGCATACGGCTATTTTTATGCGATGGACTTCTGGGGCAATGTACCCATTGTAACGGTGGCCAGGGTTGACCCCAACAACCTTCCTAAAAACGCCACCCGCAGCGATGTATTCAATTTTGTTGTTTCTGAAATGCTCGCCGCTTCGCAGGATATGCCTTCTGTTACAACGGTCAATAAATCGGCTTATTACCCCCGCTTTACCCGGGAAGCCATTTACGCCGCCCTCGCCATTGCCTACCTCAATGCGGGCGTATATACCGGCACGGCAAAGTGGGATAGCGCCGCCATCATGTGCGACAAAGTGATTGGCGTCAATGCTTATGCGCTGGAGAAAGACCTGATCAATAATTTCAATGCCGGCAACAAAGGAAAGACCACGGAAACAATTTCTTCTTTTTCCATTGACCCGACAAAAAATGCAGGCGGAAACCAGTTTATCCTGTATACGCAAAATGCGCTTGACCAGCTGAAGTACAACCTGCCGTTTATCCCTGCTAACGGGTACAGCACCACGCAGGAGGCGCTGGACCGGTATGAAAATACAGACAACCGGAAAGCGCTGATCGAATACGGTCCGCAGTTTTACCTGAACGGAACGCCGCTCAAATATCCCAATGGCCAGCAGCTGACGCTGATAGCGGTTAAAGACCTGATCAGCGCAGAAGACAATGAAGGTTACAAAGTGTTGAAGTATACGCCTGTAGGTGCAACCTGGGCCGGCTTTAACGGCAACAACGACCTGGTGCTGGTACGCTATGCCGAGATCCTGCTTACAAAGGCAGAAGCCCTGTTCCGCACGGGAAAACCAGGAGCGCTGGAACTGGTGAATGCCGTACGGGCAAGAAGCAATGCCTCGCCGCTTTCTACCCTTACAATAAAAAACATTGAAGACGAACGGGCAAGAGAGTTTCTGTGGGAGGGCCAGCGCCGCCGCGACATGATCCGCTTCGGATCTTATTTCACTTCTACCTGGACCTTCAAGACCAAACAAACTGAAGCCTACCGGGCCATTTATCCTATTCCGGCTGAGCAGCTGACAGCCAATCCCAACCTGAAACAAAATCCCGGCTACTGATACGCGGTAACTTCCAAAAAGAAAAAAGCAGGTCCAAAACGGCCTGCTTTTTTTTTTAAAAACTTCAAGTATTCTTATACCCAAATAAGTCGAGTTGTATGGTCCTGTGCATGCCCAGGTAGAGCCGGACACAAGCTTTTTGGCAAAAACCTGTGAAAATAGCTGTTTATGATCTACCTTTCAGTGCAAAGCCTACGAAAAACCGATGGAGATGAATGAACAAACCCTGCCTGCAGCAGCAGTTTTTGATAAGATTCCCGGAAACCACCTCGTATTACTGGCGGATGCTCCCAGGTTTACCATCGTTGCTGTCACCGATGCTTACCTGGCATCTACTTACACAAAAAGAGAACAGCTCATGGGAAAGGGCATTTTCGAAGTCTTTCCCCTCAACGCCGATGATGCACGCAGAACAGGTGGCACACACATCAATGCTTCCCTTCATCAGGTGGCCAAAGAAAGAAAGCCGCACCTGATGGATGACCAGCGGTATGATGTCATCAATCCACAAACAGGCCGTTTTGAGTACAAGATCTGGAGACCGCTGAGCAAACCGGTGTTCAGTGATGATGGAAAGCTTCAATATATTATTCACTCGGTTGAAGATGTGACTGAAAACCAGCGGCTGGAAGAAGAAAGCAGGATAGCTGGTCAGCGGCTGGGCGAAAGTGAAAATCGTTTTCGCCATATGGTAGAGCAAGCCCCGGTGTCGATCTTATTATCCCGGGGAGAAGACCTGGTTACTGAAAGCGTGAATGCGCCGATGCTCCAGTTTATTCACAAATCATCGGCAGAAGAGGTGCTGGGTAAAACGCTGCTGGAAGCGTTGCCCGAGTTAAAGGACCAGCCTGTAATGCAGATCCTGAGCAATGTACTGAAAACAGGTATACCCTGGAGAGGCGATGAAACGCCGGTAGAGCTGGTGAAAGACGGGAAACTGGAACAGCGGTACTTCAACATTTCCTATACGCCCATCGTTGAAGCAGGAACGGTTACCAGCGTGTTGCATGTGGCCACCGATGTAACACAACAGGTTCAGACCAGGCTGAAGATCGAAGAAATGGTTTCTCAACGCACCAATGAGCTGGCCCGGGTAAATGAGGAACTGACTGCCACCAATATAGAATTAACCCGTTCCAACAACAACCTCGAAGAATTTACCCATGCTGTTTCGCACGACCTGAAAGAGCCCATCCGCAAGATCAATTTCTTTAGCAAACAACTCGGCGACCTGCTTATCCGCAACACCCTGGAAGCAGAAGGGGGATTGCTTACCAAGATCGTACAAGCTACCCAACGCATGAGCAACCTGATTGATGACCTCTTGCAGTACTCGCACGTAAGCCAGCGGCCGCAGCAGATCGAAACGGTTGATCTCAGTCAAATAGTCCAGGGCGTATCCCAGGAACTGGAATTTGACATCCATCAAAAAGGGGCAACCATTGAAACAAGGAACCTGCCGGTGGTGCAGGGGTATTCCACACAGCTTGTGCAGCTGTTTCAAAATATCTTATCCAACGCGCTCAAATACAGTAAAAAAGAAGTCCCGCCTCATATCATTGTCAGCGCCGGCAGCGTTGTTGAACAAGGCAGGCATTACCATTCGATTGAGGTAAAGGACAATGGCATCGGATTTGACCAGCAATATGCAGAAAGGATCTTTCAGATGTTCTCGCGGCTGCATGGCAGAAATGAGTACAGTGGCACCGGCGTCGGTTTATCCATTGTAAAAAAGATACTGGAAAACCACCAGGGCTTTATCCGCGCAGAAGGCAAACCAGGTGAGGGTTCTACGTTCTTTATTTATTTACCTGTACGATAAATGAAAAACCGTTGCGGAACAGATTTCTTCTTATTTTTAAAACCTGCAATTGCTAAGCAAAACGTTTTTTCATGGCGCGCCCTACCAAGAAATCCCCCGTTCAACCCCTGCAAAAAACCCCTACCGGCATAATGGGTTTTGACGAGATCACCGGAGGCGGCTTGCCAACCGGAAGACCTTCTCTCATCTGCGGTGAGGCCGGCGCAGGCAAAACACTTTTTTCGATCGAATTTATTGTAAAGGGCATTACACAGTGGGGAGAGCCGGGCGTGATCATGGCCTTTGAAGAAAAAGCAGAAGACCTGGAAACCAATGTGGCTTCCTTGGGTTTTGATTTGAAAAAATTGCAGAAGGACAAGCTGCTCTGGATAGACCATGTGCATGTTGACCGGAGCGAAATTGAAGAAACAGGGGAATATGATCTGGACGGCTTGTTCATCCGCCTCGGCTATGCCATCGACAGCATTGGTGCCAAAAGAGTGATGCTGGATACGATAGAAAACCTGTTTGGCGGCCTGAAGAACGAAGGCATCTTACGGGCCGAAATAAGGCGGCTGTTCAGCTGGCTAAAAAACAAGGGTGTAACAACGCTCATCACCGGAGAAAAAGGAGAAGGCTCCCTTACCCGGCAAGGCCTGGAAGAATACGTATCCGACTGTGTGATCCTGCTGCAGCACCGGGTCGTAAAGCAGATCTCTACCCGCCTGCTTCGCGTGATCAAGTACCGCGGCTCACTGCATGGCACAAACGAATATCCTTTTTTGATCGATGAAGATGGGATCTCTGTGCTGCCGGTCACCTCCCTGCTGCTTAACAAAGACATCTCCAGCAAGCGCATCTCATCCGGCATTCCCACACTGGATGAAATGTTTGACGGCAAAGGATTCTTTCGCAGCAGTTCCGTTCTTGTTTCGGGCACGGCCGGAACCGGTAAAACCAGCATTGCAGCCTATTTTGCCGATGCAACCTGCCGGCGGAAAGAGCGTTGTATCTACTTTGCCTTTGAGGAATCCCCCCAGCAGATCATCCGGAACATGCAGTCTATCAGCATTGACCTGCAACAGCATATTGATACCGGGCTGCTGCAGATCCATGCTGCACGGCCCACCCTTTACGGGCTGGAAATGCACCTGGTGGCCATCCACAAAACAGTAAAAAAGTTCAAGCCCCGGGTGGTCATCCTCGATCCCATCACCAACCTGGTTACCATCGGCAGTATGCCGGAAGTAAAATCCATGCTGATCCGGTTGATTGACTTTCTGCAGGAAGAAGCCATTACGGTTATGTTCACTGCCCTTACATTTAACAAAGACGCCACTGTTCAAACAGATGAAGGTGTTTCATCATTGGTAGATGCCTGGATCCTGGTGAAAGACATCGAATGGAATGGAGAGCGCAACAGGGGTATTTACATCATGAAATCAAGGGGGATGAAACACAGCAACCAGGTACGCGAGTTTGTGATCACCGACAACGGACTGGAACTGGTTGATGTTTACCTCGGGCCCGAAGGTGTACTGACGGGTTCGGCAAGGGAAGCACAGCAATTAAGCGAGGCAACCGGAATAGAGTTGCGCACCCATGCCCTGAACCGCAAAGACCGGGAACTGGATCGCAAACGGCTGGTACTGGAAGCCAAGATCGCTTCGCTCAGGGAGGAGTTTGAATCTGTTCAGGACGAGTTGAACAAATCTTTCCAGGATGAAGACCTGAAAAAAGAGATCATGGAAAGAAACAGGGAACAGCTTACCAAAAATCGAAACACCCGCAATTCAGCAGATGACAAAACAAAGCAGTGACCCCAAAAAAGCAAAACCGGTACAGCCCCTTTCAAAGGCCGGTAAGCCCAAAGAAAAAGAGGCCAAGTGGCAGCTGCGGCTATACGTGGCCGGTAACACCCCTAAATCCGTTGCAGCTTTAAACAACCTGAAAAAATACTGCGAAATGCATCTGTGCGACCAGTACGAGCTGGAAGTGATTGACCTGCTGCTTCACCCGCAACTGGCAGCCGGTGATCAGATACTGGCCATACCCACCCTGGTCCGCAAGGTACCCGTACCTGTTCGAAAAATTATCGGCGATCTTTCCAACGAAGAAAAAGTTTTGGTAGGCCTCGATTTAAAGCCGATAAAAAATTAGCATGAAAGAAAAACAGGCCGCCGGAGAACAGGCAGGCCATGAGGAAACCCCGGAATGGGTACTTCGCCTGTTTATAACCGGGGCTACACCCAATTCAGTGCGGGCCGTCAACAATATCCGTTCTATTTGTGATACTTACCTGGAAGGCCGCTACTCGCTGCAGATCATTGATGTTTACCAGGAGCCTGAACTGGCCCAGCAGGAACAATTGATCGCATTGCCCCTTTTGATTAAAAAATTTCCGTTGCCTGAACGAAGGCTGATCGGAGACTTGTCAGAAACCGATAAAGTATTAAAGAGCCTCGGATTATCTATATGAGCATGGAAAATAAGTCACCCCTGGTTGAATCACTGATGGCGGAAATGGAAGAACTGCGCCGCCAGCTGTACGAGGCAAATGAAACGATTGAAGCCATCCGTACCGGCCAGGTTGATGCCCTGGTAGTACAGAATGAAAGCGGCCACCAGCTGTATACGCTCAGAACAGCAGATCAAACCTACCGGGTTTTTATAGAGACCATGACGGAAGGCGCTGTTACACTGAACCAGCAAGGAATCATCCTTTATGCCAATTCACAGTTTGCCCTGATGATCAGCAAGCCGCTGACCGAGATCATCGGTGCTCCCATCAAAGCCTTTATTGAACCTGCAACCTATGCCGTCTATGAATCACTTTTTCACAGCTGCCGGGTTAGTGGCGAATGCAGGGGAGAGATCGAGCTAAGTACGGGCGGGAAGCCGCGTCCGGTTCAACTCTCGTTTACAGCCCGCGACCTGGAAGAGGGCGTGTCCCATAGCCTGATTGTTACTGACCTGTCTGGCCAGAAAGCGGTGCAGAAAGAGCTGGCGCTCAACAACCGGGAACTGGAACAAATGAATGAAAAGCTGGAAGCAAGCAACCACGACCTGCAGCAGTTCGCCTCCATTGCCAGCCATGACCTGCAGGAGCCCTTGCGCAAAATTCAGTTGTTTGCCAACCTGCTGAGAGACCGCGACAGCGATGGTACGGGAGAAAAGCCGGCAAAGCCCCAGCTCGACAAAATCATCAACGCGGCCGCCCGCATGAGAGCGCTGATTATAGATGTCCTGAATTACTCAAAGCTGTCGGCCAAAGACGGTCATTTTGTGCTTACGGACCTGAACAAACTCATCCGGGAGATCAGCGAAGACTTTGAGTTGATCACCCAGGAAAAAGAGGCCCGTTTTTCAATCGGCCAGCTGCCCCTGCTGGAGGCCAATCCCGGCCAGCTAAGGCAGGTTTTTCAAAACCTCATCTCAAATTCGCTCAAGTTTTCCCGGCCGGGTATTCCGCCCCTTATTCAAATCACTGCCAGTAATATCCGGGAAAAAAAATTTGACAGTGATGAACTAGCCTATGGAGATTTTTGTTTGTTGCGTATAAAAGACAACGGGATTGGCTTTGACGAAAAGTATACAGAAAATATTTTTGCATTGTTTGAACGGCTGCATTCAAAAGATGCTTATGAAGGGACCGGTATCGGCCTTGCCATTACCAAGAAAATCGTTGAAAAACATGGCGGACTGATTACAGCCCGCAGCAAGGTAAACGAAGGGGCTGAATTTCAGCTCATTCTCCCCTTGCGCCAAACCCCATAGAACTTATTTTCCATGTTGCCCAAAAAAATCCTTTTAGCAGAAGACGACGCAGACGACCGGTCGTTCTTTTTTGATTTTCTCACCGGCAGGAAAGACATCGCCCGGATCACCGCTGTAGAAAACGGTGAAGAAGTGTTTAGCTGGCTGGAAAACATCCAGGACGCTGCTGCCCTTCCCGATATCATTGTGCTCGACCAGAACATGCCCAAAAAAAACGGGTTTCAGACCTTGCAAGGGCTGAAGAGCAACAGCCGGTACAGGTCGATTCCGGTGTTTATGTATTCTACCTATGCAGATGAGAACCTGGCAAAAAAAAGCCTGGCTTGCGGAGCCAGGCTGGTATTGGCGAAACCATTTTCTCCTGCCGGGTATCACGAGATGATAGATCAGATTTTTGACACCCTGCAGGTAGAAGCAGATGGGGTTTAAAACCGGGAATGCTTAGAGGGTGCGGATCTTTATATTTCTCCACTGGCTTGAGCCCGGGTGCTGCTGCAAGGCAATCTTTCCCTTTGGCACTTTTGCAAAGTCAGCAAACGCTCTTCCTGCGAACTTGCTGCCGGCAACCATTTTGTTCCATTCTTCGCTGCCGATCTGTCCTTCAAACGTTTTGATTCCGTTGAAGAAAAAGGTAAGATGTCCTTTGTTCTGCAGGATCCTGACCTGGTTCCACTCGCCTACCGGATGAGGCTTGGAAACGGAGGAGTCGCCGGACAGATCATACAAGCAACCGGCCAGGTGGTTTTGCTTTTTGTTGTCATCTGCATCGATGTTATCGAGCACCTGCATTTCCGGACCGGTCAGGTAGGTGGCAGAGTACTTGGGATCTTCCTGTATATCAAAGATAATTCCGCTGTTTCCACCCTTGGATATCTTCCATTCAAGCTGCAGCTCAAAGTTCTCAAACGCATCGTTTGTCACAATATCGCCCCCGCCGCTGTTGGGCTGGGAAGGATCAAATACCAGCGCGCCATCTTTCACCTGCCACTTTGCGCCTACCGTATCTCTCAGATAGGTGTGCCAGCCTTGTTTTGTTTTTCCGTCAAACAACAATTTCCAACCCTCCCTTTTTTCCCTGGCGCTCAGCGTGTTGGGACTTTGTGCCAGAACTGCGCTTAAGGAAAAGGTGCAGGCAATAAGAAAAACCGTTTTTTTCATGGTAACTAAATTGAGGGCGCTAAGGTAATAAATAGATCCCTTTATTGAAGTTTTGCGACCAATGATATATATTGTCTGACAAGAAATACCACCGGCCATGAAGAGAAGGTTAGTACCCCTGGTAATAAGCCTGTTCCTTGTTCAGGACCTGACAGCACAGAGCAAGGATGAAAAATATTACGCATTTGATAAAGACTGGAAGGGAACAGCCATTGAGAAAGCTGTTTACTTTCTGCGCACAAAAAAGCTGGGCGACAAGCAATTTCTATGGACGACCTACCAGATTTACGGACCAAGGATCAGCCAGGAGGTATTTCAGGATGAGGCAGGACAGATCCGCAACGGTTACTGCAGGTACTACCACCCCAACGGACAGCAGGATTCAGTGGGTACTTGTACCGACAACCTTCCCACTGGTGACTGGTGGTATTATAACATGAACGGACAGGCGATCAGAAAAAAAAATTATGAAAAGGGCCTCGTTGTTAAAGATTCGGTGATCGTTCCTGTTAATTCCAATAAGCAGGATTCGACGCAGAAAACAAAGGAAGATCCAGCTGAAGTAGAATCTACCTTTAAAGGAGGCATACAAAGCTGGGCGCGGTTTCTGAACAAAAACTTCAAGTATCCGGAACGGGCGCTCGGCGTCAAGAAAGAAGGAACAGTGGTCGTGCAGTTTATCGTGAACGAGGAAGGCGCCATACTTGATCCCGAGATCATCACATCTGTAGAATATTCTCTCGATGAAGAAGCTTTGCGTATCATGAGTATCTCCCCCAAGTGGAACCCGGCTTTTCAATTCGGGAAGCATGTCAAATCATACAAACGGCAGCCTGTTATATTCAGGCTTAACTGATGGGTAAAATAAAGAGCCTGCTCCTTGCAGCAAGGAGGGCTTTTAAATCAGGATGGCGGGCGGTTGGGGTATAGCGCCGGGTAGAAAACCACTTTGGACGAACAAGATGAATTGCACTGCAGAGGGCGAGTTTTACTGCTTGCAATTGAGAAGTTCGTACCTTTCTGGCAACCAAGCTTACTCCCTGATTCCCTAACTGTAAACCAACTACCATGCGCTCCATTACTTCAACCGGAAGGCCCCTGTTTTTAAAAGCGGTTGCGCTGCCAACCAGGAAGCTATTGGCAGGAACATCATTGATCATGCTTGCTCTTTGTGTTACAACAAAAACCTTTTCACAAGCCCTGCCTGATTCGCTTACAAAAAGAATTGACAGCCTGTTCCAAAAATGGAACCAGCCCAACAGTCCGGGCTGCTCCATCGGCATTATACGCAACGATACCCTTATTTATGCCAAAGGATACGGGATGGCCAACCTGGAATACGCCATTCCCAACACAGCAGAAACCCCCTTCCACATGGCATCGATCTCCAAGCAGTTTACCGCCTGGTCGATCATACTCCTGGCAAGGCAGGGAAAGCTCAAGCTGGACGATGACATCCGCAAGTATCTCCCCTGGTTTCCCGATCTGAAAACGGGGATCAACATCCGCCGCCTCCTGAACCATACCAGCGGGGTAAGGGACCAGTGGCAGTTACTGGCAACGGCGGGCACCAGGCTGGATGATGTAATTACACAAGACCAGATCATCAAGATTTTAAGCAAACAGCAGGCGCTGAATTTTATGCCCGGTGATAAATACATGTACTCCAACAGCGGATTTACGTTGCTGGCGGAAATCGTGAAATCAGTGAGCGGACAAACGCTGCGGCAGTTCACAGACTCAGCCATCTTTAAGCCCCTGGGCATGAACAACACCCATTTTCACGACGATTACACGGAAATTGTAAAAAACCGTTCTTATTCTTATGACCGCACAGACAGCATCCATTTCACCAACAGCATCTTAAGTTATTCCAATGCCGGCGCAACAAGTCTTTTCACGAATATCAACGACATGAGTAAATGGGTGATGAATTTTTATACACACAAAACCGGCGACCAGCAGGTGGTAGATACCCTTACAAAAAAGGGGAAGCTGAACAACGGACGGGTACTGACCTATGCCAGCGGCATAGGCGTGAGTACGTACAAAGGATGGAAGCAGTTCTCCCATGGCGGCGCGGATGCGGGCTACAGAACATTTATAACCGTTTTTCCCGACCTGAAAATGGGCTTTCTTGTTTTCAGCAACCTGGGCGATTTTAATACCGGCAATAAAACCTATGCCATGGCCGATCTTTTTTTAAAAGATACAGCTACTAAAAAGGAAGCAGTAAAGAAAGAAATCAAAGACAGTACACTGGCTCTTTTAAAAGATACAGCCAGTGCAAAAAAGTTTGTCGGTTACTATGTAGGAGAAGAGGGACTGCCTTTCAGCTTTGATATACACGCGGGTAAATTGTACTATCACATCTATGCCGAAAGCAGCCCTTTGATCCAGGATTCCGTCAACCGCTTTTATATTCCTCAGGCACCTGAAATAAGTTTTCTTTTTGCAATCAAAGGAAAAGACACGACTGTTGATATAACAACGGGTGAAGACTTTCACCACCTTGAAAAGTACAAAAAAGACACTGCCCGAAGTATTGTCCTGCTTAAAAAATACACAGGTGTTTATTATTGTCCTGAACTGGATTGCAACTACCGCATTATCCTGAAAGGGCGCAGCCTGGTGTTAACGCATGCCAAGTACCCTGATGCACCACTAACCCTGATCAATGAAGATCATCTTACAAATGACAACTGGTGGATGAACCACCTGAAGATCCTGCGAGACAGCAAAAACAGCATCAGCGGGTTTGAAGTTAACTCGGGAAGAGTGATGCACCTGAAGTTTAACAAGGTAGAGTAACAACCGCCTGATTCAAGGCTGCAGCGGTTAGCCATTACAGTCAGTATACGCCTGCCAGGCTGGATACTTGTTCTGCCCATGTGTGCAGCCCTGTTCTATCTACCGCTCTTCCAGCCTATTCTACATTCATCTACTTTAACAACCGCTGTTTTTACAAATCCTGTATACTTGAACATCCGCTATCAGCCCTGTATAAAGCAGCAGCTGCACACACGCGTTGTACAGCTGCTGCTTTATACAAACAACTAAACTCACCTGCTATGCTCAAGAACTATTGGAAGATCGCTTTGCGCAACCTTCGCCGCAGCAAAGGTTTTTCTGCCATCAACATTCTGGGACTGGCGATCGGTATGGCAAGTGCCCTGTTGATCCTTTTGTGGATCCAGAACGAAGTAAGCTACGACAGGTTCCATGAGAAAAAGGACCGCATTTATGAGGCCTGGAACCGGGCTGCTTTCAGCGGACAGCTGCAGGCCTGGAATACCACCCCCAAAGTGCTGGCCCGCACCCTGGAAAAAGATTTTCCGGAAGTAGAACAGTCGGTAAGGGTAAACTGGCAGAACAACATGCTTTTGACGGTAGGAGAAAAAAACCTGACCCTTCCGGGCAACATGGTAGATTCCAATTTCCTGCAGGTCTTTTCTTTTCCCCTGCTGCAAGGCAATCCAAAAACCGTTCTGCAGGAGATGCATTCGATCGTACTGACCAGAATCCTGGCGGAAAAGCTCTTTGGCCAACAGGATGCAATGGGCAAGCTGATCAGGGTCGACAACAAAGAAAACTTTGTTGTTACCGGCATCCTCAAAGACCTTCCCAACAACACCCGGTTCCAGTTTGAGTACCTGCTGCCGTACAGTTATTTGCGGTCGCGGGGGGATGACGATCAGAACTGGGGCAACAATTCTATCCGTACCTATGTAATGCTGAAACCGGGCGCCAACGTGGCCTTGCTGAATGAGAAGCTGAAAACATTCAAGCCCCGGTACGACAAATCCGAACCCAAATGGGAGATGTTTGTGTACCCCATCAGCCGCTGGCGCCTGTATTCAAGCTTTACAAATGGATTGGAAGATGGCGGCGGGCGCATCGAATTTGTGCGCATGTTCGGCATCATTGCAGCTTTCATTTTGCTGATCGCGTGCATCAACTTTATGAACCTGAGCACGGCCCGCAGCGAACGAAGGGCCAAGGAAGTAGGGATCCGCAAAGTGGTGGGTGCACAAAAATTTTCGCTGATCAGCCAGTTTATCGGCGAGAGTACCCTGCTTGCATTTATTGCTGGCATTATTGCTGTGGGCATCGTGCTGCTGACACTGCCGGCGTTCAACAGCCTGATCAACGAAAAAGTAGCGATCCATTTCGGCAGTCCTTATGCCTGGATCACCGGACTGGGTTTTATCCTGTTTACCGGATTGCTGGCCGGCAGCTACCCTGCTTTTTTTCTTTCTTCTTTTCAGCCCGTGAAAGTGCTCAAAGGAACGTTTAAAAAAGCCCATACCCTGGTAACGCCCCGCAAGGTGCTGGTGGTACTGCAGTTCACTTTTGCCATTGTACTGATCATCTGCACCATCATCGTAAAGCAGCAGATTGACTATGCCAAGAGCAGGGAAACCGGGTACAACAAGAACAACCTCATCTATCACTCCTTAACCGGCGACCTGAAAAAGAACCACGAATTGATCAAGCAAGAGCTGCTTGCAGCAGGCATCGCCTCTGCCGTTACAAAGACCAGTTCGCCGCTTACAGAAAGCTGGAGCGATGGATGGGGACAGGAATGGGAAGGCAAAGATCCGAACGACAAAACCGATTTTTTCCGCTATAGCCAGGATGGGGGTCTTGGCGCAACGGCCGGCCTTCAGTTTGTGCAGGGCCGGGATTTTGACCTTCAAAGATTTCCGACCGATTCAACCGGGCTGATCGTCAACGAATCAGCTTTGAAGGTGCTGAAATTCAAAGACCCTTTGGGCAAGACAGTAAAAGACAATGATGTTGTATGGCATATCGTGGGCGTGATCAAAGATTTTATTCTCACCTCTCCTTACGAACCCACCAAACCCATGCTCATCATGGGGCCTAAATCAGAATGGTTTAACATTACGCTGGTCAAGCTCAACAACCGGTTCTCCACCGCGGTCAACCTGCAGAAAGCAGAAACTATATTCAAAAAATACAACCCGCAGTTTCCTTTTGAATACCGGTTTGTAGATGATGAGTATGCCCGCAAGTTTGAAGCAGAAAAACGCACGGGCACGCTGGCCGGCATTTTCGCCGGACTCACCATTTTTATTTCCTGCCTGGGTTTGTTTGGCCTGGCTACTTATATGGCCGAAAGCCGGCTGAAAGAAATCGGCGTGCGGAAAGTACTGGGTGCTTCGGTGATGGGCATCACGGCCCTGCTGTCAAAAGACTTCCTCAAGCTGGTGTGCTTATCCTTCCTGGTGGCCGCTCCCCTGGCCTGGTGGATGATGTACAAATGGCTGCAGGACTATGAATACAGGATAGCCATACAATGGTGGGTATTTGCCATGGCAGCCCTCCTGTCTGTCCTGATTGCAGTCGGTACGGTGAGCTACCAGGCCATCAGGGCAGCCATTGCGAATCCGGTTGAGAGTTTGAGAACGGAATAAAGAATAAACGCATAACAAGAAGGCAAGAACAGCTTACTTGGTCATGATCTCTGTTTGAATGGTCACAGGACCAACAAGGCCTGAGGGTAGCAAAGGAGAGCCGGCTTTGTACTGGCGGGAAGTAGTAAAAGTATACCGGCCGCTGGTTCGGGGCAATCCTTTTGTGAGCCAGTCGGGCCACTTGCCGTCCCTGATGCCGTCGTCAGGAAGTTTTTCGTCGCCGATCAGCCGGTTGGCCCATAAGTTGGCCACTTCTATTTCCAGGCTGTTGTTTTTCGTGTGTGCGATACCGGTAATACCTACCCGCCAGGGCGCTGTCCATACAACGCCCAGGTCTTTCCCGTTCAATTTCACCCGGGCTATGTTTTTCACGCTTCCCAGGTCGAGGTAGAGATGCCCGGCTTTGGTATCAACGCCTGCCGGCATGTCAAACACTTTCCGGTAAACGGCCATGCCGGAGTAATACTTGATCCCTTCTTCAGGTCGCAGGGTCCAGTCAGCAAGCTGGTCAAATTGTATGTTGCGGGGACCGCCCCAGCGGGGATCGAAGCTCAGGTTCCAGGGGCCTTCGAGCGGGATTGCAGGGAGATTTCCTGCTGTGTGCACGGTGGGTGCGGGCGTGTTGTCATCTGCAAATACGATAAAGCAACTCTGGTAAGGAGCCAATTGCAGGGACAGGCTCGTAAGGCCGGCCGTTCTAGTCACGCCTGCCCAAGTTTTTATTTCTCCTGTTAAAGGATCCCAGAGGCGCGGTACTTTTTTTGCGCTGCGGAATTGAGCATGGATGGTTTCCGGCTTACCGGAAGTGCTTGCTACAAAGTAAACATCCCAGCCGGGCGAAGTACGGTGGGTATATCTTACCGGGCCATCTGCGCTGAAGTCCTGTTCAATACCCATCCACCGCAGAATACCGGCTGTAAGATCGTATGCAGGGTACAGGTTATCAATTTGCGTGTCGAGCGCGCCGCCCCAGATAATCTTTCCCTTTCCGTATTGCCGGATGGTTTGCCCTTCTGGGTGTTTTATCTCTCCCCATACCAACCTTACCAGGTCGGCTACCCTGCTGTCGCAGGCGGGATAGCCAACCAGCGAAGGTGATTTTACAGGCGGCGGACCTACAACGGTGGCGCCTGCTTTTACCAGCGCAGAAATCTTTTCCAGCAGGGCAGGCGTCATGGTTTCCACAGCCGGCAGCACCAGCAAATTGTACCGGGCGCCGCCCGGAAACACAACCTGCCCCTTCTCCACATGGGCTTTGTACAGCTGTCCCGGCGCGCATCCGTCAAAATTGTATCCTTTGCGGTCCGGCATGGTGTCTCCTTCCATCGCCGAAACGGGCGGCCGGAACACATGCGGCGCCCCTTCAGGCGCGAGGTACAAAATATCGGCAACCGTTCTGCCTTGCTGAAGCATATACTGGCACCGTGTGATATATTGATGGTAACCGCTTGCCAGGGGCCACCAGGTCTGGTTCCTGTCCCAATGCACGCCATAAGGTCCCATGGTTGCGCCAGGCCGCAGCGAATCAGGGAGAAACTGGTTTTGAAAAGTGTGATAATAAAAATGGTTGATCCCTGCTGCAAAGGCCCAGTCGCCCTGGTTCTTTACCGAGCCGGGGTGTTGTTTCCAGCCTTCGTTGTTTTCAGCCGTAAGCGCTTCTGCCGGCACGGTGGTGATGCCATTGACATGTGCGATGGATGCGGCTTCTATGCAGCTGAACGATGAATTAAAGCCAAATCCCCTGCTCCAGAACTCAGCCATGGGAATATCGGCGATGCTTCCCAGTTCGAGGTCGGCAGCCGGGTTCATATCGTAAGGCTCTATAGATAATTTCATGGCGTGGCGGTGGGCCCATGCTTTCACCTGGCGGGCATGATAATCCAGGATCAGTTCCTGGGATGTCTGGCGCAGATCCCATAAAAAACGCTCACTGATTTCCGGGCTTTCAACGATACGGCCGGTATAGACAGGATAAAAAGGCAGCGGATCATAGCCTCTTCTCTCTATAAATTCTTTGCGCAGCTGTCCGGTCCAGTTTTGCGCACCCATTTCCCAGCTGTCGATATGCAGTTCTTTCAAGCCACCCTTGGCATTGCTCCGGGGCTGACCGATCTTTTGCAGCAGCCGGCCTACAAAATAATCCAGGTGGGCGTTCAGGGCCACCGTATCCCATTTGTCTACTTCAAAGCCCACACCGGGCAGGGGTGCAGGACGGGTACTTGCCCCGTTGTTGCGCCTGCCGAAGCGCATCACGGTCCAGTTGCCCGCAGGCGGGGACCAGTCAATTGTTCCGTCCCCTTTCAATTTGTTTGTGAGGTCGATGACGTTGCTTTTTGCAATGGCAGATGCAGGCAGACCGGGATACGTGGCTGCTGAAAGCAGGTAAGGTTTTACGCCCCTTTTTGAAGTATACGGCTCCCGGTAGTACAGGGCTTTTTCGTCTGTATCAGCGATCGTATCTCCTTGTGCAGGTGTTGGAAAAGCAAGTACGGCCACGTCTTCGTAGAAATCGTTCCATTGCTTTTTGAGTTCGGGTGTAAAAGGTCCTACGCCGAAATACGGCTTTCTGGGTGGAGGGACGGGTAGAACCGGCGGGGTGCTTTGCGGCCCCTGCACGGTTACTGTACTGGCAACCAGGTGCTGCATGGATCCTTCAGGCTTTACCCAGGGGCCGCCGCTGCCCGCCCAGCCGGGACCGGTTCCCAGGGTTATTTCAATGCCCAGCCGCTCCGCTTCCCGTACAGCATGCACAAACAAGTTCTGCCACTCCTCGCTCAAAAAATCAACCCCTCCTCTCGGGATGCCGACATTCACTTCCAGGAACACCAGGTTGCCGATACCTGCCTTTTTCATAGACTCCAGGTCGGCGGTCATGGATTGGCGGGTAAGATTGCCATCCATGAAATACCAGTATACGCCGGGCCTGGCTGAATCGGGCGGGTGAATGAACCCCCTTTTCAAGGCAGACAGGGATTGTGCGTGGCTGGCGGCGGGCCGGCAAACCCCGATCAGCAAAGCAGCCAGCAGCAGGAATAAATGCCGCCTGCTCCTGGTTGTTCCCGGATGACAGATCATTTCAGGTGATGGTATTTTCTTATTATGAATATAGGATTTACCCACCTATATTTCATGGCTGCGCAACCAGAATTTCAGCCTGGTTCTCCCAAAGATGGGGTGCTGTGGTATGCTGCGGTTTCTATACCTTCATGATGCGGGTTGCTGTTTTCTGATCGCCAGCTGCCATCACCAACCTCCTAAACTGCTATACATGAAAATGTTCACCCTGCTGCATGGGGCGATGTTGTTTATAACCGCCACGATCCTTTCCCCACAAGTGTTCAGCCAGTCCTGCAACTATGGTGTAGTCACCAACCTGCAGGCAAAGACCTCCACCATCCTTCTTTACAAGACCTGGAGCATTTACTTCAACCAGTTCAACGCGTATGCAGCACCCGTTCTGTATACGCTGCGCGGTACCGATACGGTGTATATTTCGAACAGCTGCGTAACCTGGACGGTTGCCGACACTGCCATCGCCCATGTAAACAATGGCGTATTAACGGCAAAGAATTCCGGCAATACCTCGCTGGTTGCATCGCTGGCGGGCAATGCAGTTTCCATCAACCTGCAGGTTCCTGCTGATGACAGGCCCATAGAATATGAAAACGCCCTTGATCCTTTTCTTACCACGCCAGCCCCGAACGCTGTAGTGCAGGTTCCTGTGGTCGTGATATGTTATATTCCTACTTATGGTGGCTATGCCATCAACAACGATGAAGCAGGGTATGCTCCCATTCCGCAGCAAAATGTTGACGAGCTGAAAAAATGGATCACGGCCATCAGCAAGCACGCCAAGTTTTCCCTGGAGGAAGGAAGCAAGTTCAGGGGTTACAAGGATCCCGCAGCTGTCCCTTATCTTGGATACAAGATCATTGATTACATTTACGTGTACGAACCGGTTCCAAGAGGCTTGAAAGATCCCGGCAGCGCCGGATTCTTTGGCGATTACAACAACATCCTGAACCGCTTCAACAGCAAGCGGTATGTAGACACCCTGGGCGTAAAAGAGTTCTGGATCATGGGCTATCACCACGGAGAGATCGTTCCCGTTGAATCAAACATGGCCAGCCCCACTACAGGGGACATATCCAACAGTTACCGCTACTCGAATGATATGCCTGTTTACTCGAAGACCTATGTTCTTTACAATTACAATTATACAAGGAGCGGCAACGAAGCCACCCACAACCATGGCCACCAGATCGAATCGATGGTTGACTTCGTGGCGCAGCTGCAGGATGGCAACACCAGTCTTTTTACCCGCAATTTCCGGGGCTATACCGGTGGCAGCGGTCCGCTGGGCCGGGTAGGAGACACCCATCATCCCCCCAATACAAACGTTGATTACGATTATTACAACAATACACCGGTAGCCAGTGACATACTGGACTGGAAACCGGAAGGAGGCACCCAAAGTATGGTGAACGCCGCCACGTGGACAAGCATCCCTTACAACTGGCCACAGGGTACTGTCCCTGACGGAGAGTCCAACTGGTATATCTTCTGGATGCAAAGCCTGCCGGGTTTTGGCAACCAGATTCCCTACAATACAAAGCGGATGACGAACTGGTGGGAGTTCCTGGGCAACTGGGATATCAGCACGGCCCGGCTTGGCCTGTACCGGCAAAATACAACCTTGCCGGTTACACTGGTTTCACTGGATGCTGTGAACCGGGGCAGTGCCATTGAACTGACATGGAAAACGGCTTATGAGGAACATCTGCTGCGCTTTGAAGTAGAACGAAGCAGCGACGGACACACCTACATCCATGCAGGAAGCGTGGCTGCAGTCCGGACGGGAACCGGGATACGCAACTATACCTATACAGATGTTTCCGCATGGAAAGGCAAGAACTACTACAGGCTGAAAATAGTAGATGAAGACGGAAAGATTTCTTATTCTGCAACTGTAACTGCTCCTGTCTTTAGCACTGCAGTCGCAGTTTTCCCCAATCCTGCTACGGCGTCGGTCACAGTGTGGAACCTGCCGGCGGATGAAGAAACCCACATACAGCTGATCGACATGGGCGGCCGTATGGTGCTGTCCAGGCGTATTCGCCAGGCAAGTGCCGTGTTGGATATCCGCGAGCAGCCGGCAGGCGTATATATGCTGAAGATCATTACAGCGGGCAAGGTGCTGGTGAAGAAAATAGTAAAGAAAGCGCTTTAAATGCAAGGAGAAGTCTGCTGTTTTTTTCCAGAACCAAGAAAGCACGAGACGCTTCCCCTCATGGCAGGCTTGTTGCTTGCACGTATGCTTTACCCAATCCTCCGCGCCATGCGTTATCATGTATTTTCATTTTTCTGTTTCTGTATCCTTGCCCTTCCCTTGCGGGCACAGAAGGAGGTGACGGGCCCGATGGGGGAAAAGTTTTCCATGCGCATTGTTGCCACCAACCTGAGCGATCCATGGGAAATAACTTATGGGCCCGATCATTATCTCTGGATCACTGAATCCAAAAGTTACCGGGTGAGCCGCCTGGATCCCGCAACCGGCGCGAAAACAATCGTACTGGACTTGAGCAATGAACGGCAGTTTCCCCGTTACGACAAGCTGCAAAAAGAAACAGGCGGAAAACCATGGCCACAGGGCGGACTGATGGGGCTTGCCCTCCACCCGCAACTGCTTAGCGGCAAGCCTTATGTTTATCTGTCCTATCATTATCGCTTCGCCGGTGCTGCCGATACAGGCAAGGGTTGCGCGGTGAACTTCGGCGGTTGTTATTTTACGGCCAGGATCGTCCGCTATCAGTACGATCCGGCTTCACAAAAGCTGCTCAACCCGGTTGTATTGTGCGACACCATACCGGCCAGCAGCGACCACAATGGCGGCAGGCTGGTGTTGGCACCCGTTGGCGGAAAGCCTTATCTTTTCTATGGCATCGGCGACATGGGAGCCGGGCAGTTTGACAACGGAGGCCGTCCGAACCATGCCCAGCAAAAAGAGGTATATGAAGGCAAGCTGCTCCGGTTCAACACCGAGGCGGATGGGGATGCAGGCCACTACAACCAGTGGATACCCAACGACAACCCGTTCAACGGAGCCGGGCAAAGCGCCGTCTGGAGCTATGGGCACCGCAATCCGCAAGGACTTGCCTATGCGCTGATCGGCGATTCGGGACGTTTGTATGAAGGAGAACACGGGCCTTATTCGGATGATGAGATCAACATCGTTGAAAAGGGAAAGAACTATGGCCATCCGCTGATCATCGGTTTTGCAGACGGCAACTACGATGGCCTGGCTGCCAGTGTAAGTCCGTACAAGGAACTGCCCGGCAACTGGCATACATCTTACCCGCTGATCAGCAGTGAACAGGGAAATGCAAAAGCGATAGGGACCAATTACCGTGGCCCCATCAAGACCTTTTATCCAAACGGGCACTCTTTTCTGGTATCGCTGTTCGAGCAAATCCGCTCAGGCGCCGAAAGACCCCAGTGGGCTTCGGAAGCTACCAGCAGCCTGGACGTATACACCTCCGAAGAGATACCGGGCTGGAAGAATTCACTGCTGCTGCCGTCGCTCAAACACGGGCACCTGGTCCGTGTAAAGCTGAATGCGGCAGGCAACGCGATAACAGGTGATACCCTGACTTACTTCAAAGCGCAGGCACGGTATCGTGATCTGGCCATATCTCCTGACGGAAAAAAGATCTACATAGCTACAGACAGTGCTGCCATCAGCAGCGGGCCTTCCAAAGGCGACCCAAAACAGGTAAGTATGATGGGATGTATTGTTGAGTACAGTTATGTGGGAATGGCTCATACGGGCGGTGGCAGTGCATCACCAGTCCAGGAAAACCATTCAGCCACGAGAAAAACTGCTGCAGCTGTGCGATCACGTACTGACCTATCTGCGAAACCAAATAGATCCTTCGTTCGTCTGATACCCAATTGAATGAGCTGGTATGGCATGCATCGTAGATCCACCCCTGCCCCTTCTCAACACGACCCGCCCGTTTCGGGGAATTTGCAAGCATTTTCGTGTTGATGTATAACCGCCAGTCGCCACTGAACTTGACCAGGGTTTGCGTGTAAGCTTTGCTGTTAACAGTACCCCTGACCGGGATGGGGCCTTTGCCGGTATTGGCTTGTTCAAAGATAGCCGCCAATATTTCTTCCGGCACAAAAACAAAGGGGTTGACACCAATGATGCAGATATCGGCTTTGAAACTATGCATCGTTTCCGGCTGGTTTGTTTTTCATGTTGCCCCTTGCTATTCATCTTTTATTAAGAGGGACGTGCGCCTGTTTTCTTTGCTGCAAGATTCTCTTTTCATGAGCAGCATGCCTCAGCCTGTCTGAAAGCCCGGATTGCAGATCAGTCCGATTATATTGCCCCAGGGGTCTTTGACGGAGGCTACTGTTATATCACCGCCAACGTTTTGAGGCGCTTCGTGAACAGATGCACCTAATTCGAGTAACCGGTTGTAATGAGGAAGAATAGCTTCGACCCCCCAATACGATACAACGCTTTCTACTTTGTTTTCCGCGGGACCTTCCTGGGGCTGCAATCCCAGTTCAAAGCCGCCGATGTTGTAGCCAACATAAAAAGGCTCATCAAAATAAGGTTCTGTTTGAAAGGCTTTTGAATACCACGCTTTAGCCTGGGCGATGTCGGCCACGTGGTAGATGGTTGTCCGTAATCCTAAAACTTTGTCGTTCATACTATGCGTTTTCAGTTCTTGCCAAATTTACTTGTTTGTCACCCCCGACGACTTGTACGTATGCATCACCCGCTTCGGGCCGGGTTGCTGGATCTGCAGGGATTGGAACCCGGCAGTATGCACATCATCCAGTACCACGGGCATGCGATAGTCCTTCTTTCCGCAAAATAACCGGATATTGGTGAACTGGAGATTTTTGGCGTGCCTGACGTAGATGCCCCAGGCAGGCAGCTCTTTGAACATAGAAAAATCGGGGTACTTGGAAGGGATTTCCGGGATGCTGTCCAGCCGGTCGAGCGGGGCCTCGGCAAAAAACGGACTGCCGCCGCCGGGATATTTTACTTCTATGTTGGAGAGTACAACATCGTTGATGTACTGCCCCGGCAGTCCGGCAATGACGATGGGTGATATATTGCGCGGCATGTCTTCAATCGGCCCTTCGTATTCATAGCCTGCATCGGGTTTGCCTGCCGGTATCTCTACCCATACATTGCTGACCCTTACTTTTTCAAACGAACCTTTTCTGCCCACCGCCCTCTCTCCCAGCCGCATAAAAACGGCATTGCCGGTGTTAACCACTTTCAGCGAGTCAACCACCACATTGTTGAGAAAACCGCCATCCACTGATTCTAATGCAAGGGCTGACCGATACGTGTCATAAACACGGTTATTGACAATACGGATGTTCTTAAAACCGCCGTAGGCCACGGTGCCGAACTTGATGGCATTGGCGCTGGAACGGATGGTGTTGTTCCACACATACACATTGTTGCAAAATGCTTTGTCGTCGTGCGATTTCAGGCAGATGCCATCATCGGCGGCGTCTATGAAAGAATTGGTTATGGAAGCGCCATCACAGTCCACGATGTCGATGCCATCGTTGTTCCAGTAAGCCTTGCTGTCTACCCGGATGCTGTCTATCTTCAGGTTCTTACACTGGTCGTAGGTTTGTACCCAGGAAGCCGAGTTGCGGACGGTAATGCCAGTGATGGTTACATTGCTGCAGGAGCGCAGGTAAAAGATCATGGGCCGGTGATCTTCCTGCGGCCGGTCGTACTTAAAATTGTCTTTGATCACACCGCTGTGGATCAGCGCAACAACATTCCGGGCGATGGATCTCCCCTGCCCGTCTATCACGCCAATGCCTGTAACGCCGATGTCGTGCTGGTCCTGCGCCAGGATCATGGCCATAAACCTGTTCTTGTCATAGTCGTATGGGTTCAGGGAACCAACCAGTACGGCACCTTCCTCCAGGTGAATCGTGACATTTGATTTAAGGTGGATAGAACCGGTGAGATATCTTCCCACATAAAAAACCAGCCGCCCGCCACCATTCTCGCTGATATAATCAATGCCGGCCTGGATAGATCTTGTATTCAGGGTCATGCCGTCAGAGTTGATGCCAAACAGGGAAGCATTGTAGTCTTTGGCAAGCAACACAACAGTTTGAAATAAGAGGGCGAGTGTAATAAGAGATTTGCGGCGCACTGTACAGGTTTTATCGGTTTCTGAAAAAGGATGTCGACAGATGGATGCTATTGCAAACTATCTAATTTTTTATCATCAGACCGGGGAGAAAAAGCAGGAAGGGCATAGGTTTAAAATGCTTATTTTCTCCCTGCTTCCTTGCCTCCATTCTCCATTACAACCCCGGTTGATTTGTACTGATAATAGATGGTCTGCAGCGCAGGTTGTTTTACATGGATAGAAGAGAACCGGGCCGTGTGCACATCATCCAATACCACCGGCAGGCGGTAATCTTTTTTATCTGCCGTCAGGGAAATATCCCGGAAGCTGATCCCTTCTGCATGCCGGATGTAAACGCCCCAGGCAGGCAGTTCCTTGAACATGGAAAACTCGGGATACTGTGCCGGCGCCTCCGGAATCTTATCAAGGCCATCCAGGCCCACTTGTGCATACAGGGGGTTGCCGCCACCTGCATGGCGGATGCTGACCTGGCTAATGGTTACGCCGCCAATCTTTTTATTGGGCAAACCGGTAATGATAATAGCCGGTGACACATTCCGCGGAAGATCTTCCACCGGCCCTTCGTACGAATAGCCGGCGTCCGGTTTACCCGCTGGTACTTCTGCTAGCACATGGCTGATGCTGATTCCTTTCATCCGGGCAGTCTTTTCACCCCAGCGCTCTCCCACCCGCAGGAAAATTACATTGCCTGTATTGTACACTTGCAAGCTGTCTACCTCTATATCTTCCACAAACCCGCCATCAACAGCCTGCAAGGCAATGGCGGAACGGTATGTATCGTATACCTTGTTGTTCACGATGCGCACATTTCTGAAACCGCCCCGTGATACCGTCCCGAACTTGATCCCATTTGCACTGGAACGGACCGTATTGTTGCGGATAAAAATATTGTTGCAGAAATGCTTTGCATCGTGTGATTTTAAACAAATGCCATCATCGGCCACATCAAAAAACGAATTGGTAACAGCTGCGCTGTCGCAATCAACCAGGTCCACGCCATCCTCATTCCAGTAATCCTTGTTGTCTACGGTGATGCTGTCTACCACCAGGTTCCTGCATTGGTCATAGGTCTGGTTCCAGCTGGCAGAGTTTTTCAGCATGATCCGCCGGATGGCAATGTCGCGGCAGTTCCTGAAGTAGATGATCATCGGTCTTGTTTCTATTTCCGGCCGGCCGCTTCTGAACTTATCCTTGATCAGCCCTTTGGCAATGACGTCGATGTAGTTCATGGCCACCTGCTTTCCCTGTCCGTCTATCATGCCCTTGCCGGTGATGCCGATGTGCTCGGCGCTATCGGCAAAGATCAGGGCCGTCATAAACGGATCTTTTCTTGATTCATAGTCGAACGGGTTAAGAGAACCCAGCAGCACTGCTCCTTCTTCCAGTTGCAGCGTTACATTGGAGCGCAGGCGGATGGTTCCCGTAAGATACCTTCCCACATGAAAGACCAGCCGCCCCCCGCCTTCCCTGTGGATATAATCGATCGCAAACTGGATGGAGCGGGTGCTCAGCGCCTGCCCATCTGATGGAATACCAAAATAAGAAGAAAGATAATCCTTCGCGGCCCCGGGCAGGGAAGCCGTTATAAATACGATGATGATCAGGAGCCGTACCCACTTCATGCAGGGATGGATTTGGAGTTAGGAAATGGTTACCGCACCTGCCAGCCCCATCGACTGGATCGGCTGGTCTTTGCGCTTTTCGTTTGTCCAGTACTGTGCGATGCCATTGTCTTTCAAGGTCTTCATGTAATTGCCCATCGTAGTCACCACTTTGATCTCTACCGTATTGAGACCGTTCTGCACCGCGCCGCCAAGCGGATAAATGTGCCGGCCATACCACTGCAGGCCCAGCGGCTTGCCGTTCACAGACAGCATGGAGATGCCATATACTTTTTCCAGGTGAAGAAATCCTATTTTGGTTTTATCGGCCACCTGGAATTGGCTGCGGTAAGTAACGGTTCCGGTGAACGAAACCCATTCAGGGATGTCTTTCAGGTCTTTGGGCACCTTCATATTGGTCTTCTTCACGGAGCCGTCCAGGTGACAAAACTCGACGGCCCAGTCTTCGATGGCAAGCTCGCCGGCTGCTACCGGCTTGGGTTTCCAGGGCTGTCCCTTTTTGTTGTTGTCGAATACCAGGATCACAGCATCGGCCGGCCCCAGGTCCAGGCTGATGCGGCGCGGATCTTCCAGCTTATACCGCTCGCCGTTTTCGGCGTTCCATATCCAGGCCTGCCGGCCTGCTACAATCGATTCAGCCGGTACGATCTCAATGGGATGGGCGTTATCAAGACTTGAATTGATAAAAAGAAGCACCTCTGCGTCTTTCATCTGGTAACGCACCTGCGTTACAAACGGATCAGGCTGGCTGATCTGGACATAGGGGGTGATGTTGTATTTGGCCTGGATGTCTTTATACCATTTGATAAATTCTTTCTCCGGCTTTTTGAGCAGGACCAGGCGGCCGGGCTGTTGCATCATCTTTTCTACTGCAGCCTGCACTTCCCCGTCGCGTTGTTTATAGTCTTTCCAGCCCAGCGATTTGGAAGGCAGCGTGTCCAGGCAGAATACCCTTCCCCCATTTTCTACAAAAGCCTGGAGCTTGCGGGCGGTAGCCGGTTCCATGCTTTCTACCTGGATCAGAAAGAGGGTATGGTAAGTCCGGGGGCCGTAGCACAGCTTGCCTTCTTTTATCTCCGCATCCACAATCACCGGTTCAGCTATATAGTCGCAGGCATGGCCGTTCTGGTGGATCACTTCCCAGATCAGCGACAGGTGATTGGGATAAAAGAAAGAAGGAAAGGGTTCGTTCTGCGCGCCATACTGGCTCCACATATCAGCGAGCGGCGTCAGCACGGCCATGTCTGCAAACTGATCGCCCTGCTGCAGCAGGGCCGAGATGCGGGCTTTGTAATCGGTAAAATGCCGGAAATAAGGCCAGAGATTGTTCTTTTCGTTGAGATAGCAGCCGTAGCGTATCCAGCCGGGAAAAGGTGCATCGGGCGGGGAATAGTTAAAGCCATGAAATACCGGATGGGTAACCCCGGATATGGTGCTCAGGTCACCGGTGATCTTCATCAGCTCCAGCGTTTCGTTGAACACCACATCCGTGTTGGTCAGCTCCTCGCAACTGATCAGCCGGCGGCCTTTCAGGTGCGCGGCCGAGGAAACATATTTGTTTACCATCGTATATCCCCTTCCCACCCGCGGATCTGCTTCGCCCATTTCCTTGCCGATACCGGCTTTGATCCAGGTTTCACATTCCGGGATGTCCATCTCAAAACTTCCTTCCAGCGGAAAATAACCCCGGCCATAAGCCTGGGCCCTTGATTTGACCCCGTTGCTCCGGCACCATTGTACAAACGTGTCGATAAACCGTTCCTTCACCAGCTCGGCCTTGGTAAGGTCAAAATCGTACCGCACCCGCTGGATCATATTCTTCATTTCCGGGCCCATGTCTGCGCCATAACTGTAGTTGAACACATTTCCCATCGAGCCTACCTTGAACTGCGTAAAAGCAAGGTAAGGCAGCAGGTCATAACCCCTTCTTTTCTTGAACTCGGCTGCCATGTCGCCGGTCCAGTTGGCGCCTTCCAGCTCCATGCTGTCTGTAAAAAGTGCCCGGATATGGGTTGACAGGGGACCTGTCTTTTTCCGGATGGCATCAGACATGTGGTTCAGGTATTTCGAAACCGCAGCCTTGTCGTAGTGGTTGAGTACCGGCCCGTTGGCGCCGGGTGCGCCGTTGATCACTTCCAGAAAGCCTTCTATTTTCACCAGGGCATACAGGATCCAGTTGCCCCGGGGTATGGTGGTAGAGATATAACCGGTTTTGATCTGGGGCGTGAGGTCACGGATCTGGTCCATCCGGTTAAACGGATCGGGTACCAGCTGTACGCTCAGCACTTCCATTTTTCTGCGGGCATACGGACTGGTAACTGCCGGGTCAGCTTCTTTCATCAGGTCGAACAAGGAAGCTTCAAAATCTATCTTTCCTTCCAGTCTTCTGGTGCCGATCAGCACGATCTGGGCGCGCTCTTCTCCCTCCAGGTACTCCGCGCCAAAAGGCCAGCCCGATCCTACGATCAGGTCGCAGGTCAGTCCCAGTGATTTGGCTTCCGAAAAAGTATGTTGCAGGGCATCCATCCATTCATCGCTTAACCATGGCAGTGAGGGAATATCCATATCATCCGTTCTGCCGGGGAATTTGATCGGGTTGATCTCTACGCCGCCGATGCCGGCTTCTTTGAGCAGCCAGAGTTCCCTGGACAGTTCTTCTTTCTTTACTTTATCACCATTCCACCACCAGCGTACAAAGGGCCGGTAGCCGGCAGAGGGGTCTTTAAAAAGTTTGTACAGGTTGTCGGTAGTAGCTGCCCCTTCCGGCGGCACGGTTGTATTGCGTGCCAATAACTGCCAGGCAGGGATCAGCGCAGTACCGGCCGTAACAACTGCACCCTTTTTTAAAAAAGTTCTTCTTTTCATGCAAGCCTTTGTTTTCAGCTGTTTTCGTATCGTTTTTGGAGCAGGTCTTTCATCCACAGGTTCAGCCGCCACTGCTCCTCGAAGGGAGTACCGGCCCGGTTGGCAAAAACCAGGTAAGGAGGCGGACCAAATTCGGGCGTGATGGTGCAGTATGCAGCCCCGCTTTCGCGGCGGAGTTGGATCCACTTGTCCCATATCTTCAGGTGTTCAGCCAGCGCTTCGCTGTACTCTTCTGCAGCAGGATCCCACACCTGCGGTCCTTCACAATGCCCCACCCGCGCGTGAATATGCCGGGCACTCCGGATGGCCAGCTCAACGGCCGGCTGCTGGTCGTGCAGGTAGCTTTCAGACACACAGAACCAATGCGACACATCCAGGGTCAGGGGGGTATCCGGATTTTTCAGGAGTTGTTTGTATACGGCATGAGCGGCAAAGGCCCATTTGTTGCGGTGGGTTTCCTGGTAAACAGGAATGCCTGTTTTGCGGCTCACGGCTTCGCAACAGGCAATGCAACGCGCAGCCTCTTCTTCCGAATAAAACTCCCTGCCTGTTTGGGCGGTTATGGCAAGCGGGCGGGTGTGCTCTGTGCAGACGGCGGACAAATCTATCAGTTGTCTTTCCAGTTCGGCCAGGTAATTATCCACGCCGTCTATGTGGTGGATAACGGCCATTACAATGGTATATTCCAGGCCGTACTGCTCCAGCAGTTTTACTACCTGTATATAGTCCTCCTTCTCTGCATAGGGAAACCATTCGATGCCGTCATAACCGGCTTTTTTTACCGCTTGCAGAAAGGGTTCCCAGGCAATGGATTCGGCTCCCCAGCGGGGACAAAAAAATTTTATTTTCATACGTTCACGCCTACTGCGGCATGGTAGATCAGCGGGTTTTGTTCATCGTTGTTTAAGGGATCGCCCACCTGAAGTGTTTGCAGGTATGCTTCCGGAAGAATGTTTTTCTGTCCGTTAAAGGTATTGCCTTCGGGCATGTAGGCGCAGGTCATGGCACGCCTGAAACCAGGCGTCATATTGGGCCCGGCGCCATGGATGGTGAGTCCGTTGTGAAACGAGCAGCTGCCGGCTTTCATGGGTGCTACCTTGGGCGCGGTGCGGGCAAACTGGGGATAGATCTGGAAAATGGCATCCATGTTTTTGCCGATGCCCGGGTTTTCATACGTGGTTTCCCTGAAAGAACCGGGAATAAAGTAAAGACAGCCGTTTTCCAGGGTTGCATCATCCAACGCTACCCAGATAGAAAGGGCCCTCCTGTCCGAGAACGACCAGAAAGGCGTATCCAGGTGCCAGGCGGTGGGATTGGCCCAGGGCCGTTTAAAAAGGGCCTGGTCGTGCCAGATCCTGATCCCTTCTACACCGGCCAGCCTGGCAGCCATCTGCCCGATCCGTTCATCAATCATCAATTCCTTTACCTTGTCGTTTGTTTGCCAGAGATTCAGGAGCTGGTCAAACACTTTTCCATAGTACTCGGTATCTTCATTGATGCCGTCGTCTTCTCCCACTTTGGTATCTTTTCCCGGCATCTTTTGCCCCCCTCTTTCTCTCACGGCTTCCATTACGGCCAACCGCCAGTGTTCAAGCTCTTCGGGCGACAGGAAATCCTCGATTACAATAAATCCGTTTTCCTGGTAATAGTCAATTTGTTCTTGCGTGATTTGATTTCTCATATGCAACAGGTTGATGATTTTAGTAGCCGGGGTTTTGAACCAGCTGGCTGTTTAACTGAATATCACGGGTAGGGATAGGGTACAGGAGCCTGTTCTCGGTTACGAGATACGATTGGGGCAGCAAATAAGGGAAAAGCTGTTTTTGCTTCACCCCATACGCGTTTAACACCGTTACGGCCTGCCCGGTCCTGATCAGGTCCTGCCAGCGCTTGTTTTCAAATGCCAGTTCCAGTCTTCTTTCTTTGGCGATGGCTGCCCGCAAACCGGCCTGGTCTGAGATGGTGATCTGTCCCTTGCCCGCACCAAAGGCCCTGGTGCGAACCTGGTTCAGGTAAGGAAGGGCTTCTGCGGGTTTGCCGGTTTCGTTCAGCGATTCAGCCAGCATGAGCAACGCATCTGCGTACCTGTACAGGGGCCAGTTCTGATCGGTGTTCTGGGTGATGGCAGGGTAGGGAGGAAAGAAATATTTGCGCGCAAACTTTTTAGCCACCACGCCGGCCGGGGGCGTATAGTTTACAATGCTGACCACCTTTGAGGGGATAAAATTCGTATTGACGTCCAGCGTTCCTTCGATGATGCCTACGCTGGCATCAAGCCGGGAATCACCTGTTTCAAAATTACTGATCAAATCGTCTGTAGGCACATCCCAGCCACCGATGGTGTTGTTGAAGTTGACACCCAGGATGTTCATGGTATTGGTGGTGATGGGAATAAACCGGTAGATAAAATTGCTTTGCTGCCCGGTGGTACCTGATTGAAACTGGACATCAAAGATCATTTCCTTGTTGCCGTTTTTGTTGGCCGGATTAAACACATCCCGGAAATTTGGCTGAAGAGCATAACCCATCTGGACAACACTTTGAAAAAGCGGCAGGGCCTTGGCGTAGTCCTTGCGCTGCAGGTAAACGGCGCCCAGTTCTGTAGCGGCCGTTCCTTTTGTAACCCGGCCTGTTTGCCCATTGGAAAAATTAGGGGCGGGCAGCAGGTTCATGGCTTCCGTTAAATCGGCAATGACCTGCGTATATACTTCTTCCGCTGTTGCGCGGGGTTTAAAGGCATCTGAACGCAGGATGGTTTCATGCAAAGGCATAGGTACGCCGCCGTAAGTACGCACCAGGTCGAAGTAATAGTGACCCCGCAGGGCTTTTGTTTCGCCAATGAGCTGGTTCTTTACCGAATCAGACATGGCAAAATCGATCTTGGCCAGCCTGTCGAGGACAACATTGGCTCTGGAAATCCCGTTGTAATCGGCCTGGTACCTGTTGAGGGTGATGGTATTGTTGGCATCATCCAGGAATGTAACCAGGTTTTCCGTCGCGGCATTTCCCCTGTCTTTCTGGTTGTAATCGAAATACGCATTGTCGGCCCGCATTTCATCCATGAAGTAGGCGTTGTTGGCAATGTCACGGAGAGGCGCATACGCACCATTCACCGCCTGCTGAAAATCCTGAACGGATTTGTAAAAATTGCCTTCGTTCAGGTTGCCCGGCGGGTAGAGGTTTAGAAAATCTTTCTTACACGCTCCCAGTACAATAACAGTGAGGATGAGACAGACAAATAGTTTTATGTGTTTCATATGTGGAGCAATTTTAGAGATTGAGTTGATCCGGTCTGTTTTCGAGCGAGGCAGGTATGCACCTGGCCTGGCAATCTTTTTTAAAAGTTGAAGTTAGCACCAATCATAAAAGTTCTGGGTACCGGAAAGGTACTGAGATCCTGTCCGTACGTGCCGACGGCATCGTCACGCCCGATATTGGCTTCAGGATTTTGCCCCGTGTATTTGGTGAAAACAAAAGCCTGCTGCACACTGGCATACAAACGGGCCGACTTCAGGTATTTGATCGTATTGGGCCTCAGCGTGTAGCCAAGGGTGATGTTGCGGATGGTAAGGTAATCACCGTCCGACACCCAGGTTGAGTTGGCCAGGCGGTACAGCTCGGTAGAGCCGGAACGGGTGCTGGGTGTTTTTCCATCTCCCTGGTCGGTTGGGGAACGCCAGCGGTTGAGCATATCCCTTGTCATGTTGAACACGCCATCGATGTTGTGATAGTCCTGCACATTTACATTCATCACCTGGTTGCCGGCCTGCCCGGATGCGATCACGGTAAAGTCAAAATTCTGGTAGCGCAGGGTGTTGGTGATGCCAAAGATATATTTGGGATTGGGATTGCCGATCAGGGTTCTGTCGTCCGGCGTGATCACGCCATCTCCGTTTACATCTTTCATGCGGGCAGATCCTACTACGGAAGTAGAATACTTCGGCTGTTTGTTGTATTCTTCCTGCGTCATGTAAATGCCGTCAAAAACATAGCCGTAAAACTCGCCGATATGCCCGCCGGCCACCGAGCGGTTAAACCCGGCATACATGGCGCCCCCACCTACAAAGGGCGTGTTGGGCGGCAGGGAAATCACTTTGTTGTCGTTGAAGGATATATTGAAATCCGTGGTCCAGCTCAATGGCCCGGTTAAATTGCGGGAACTGAGCTGGAACTCATGCCCCCACATCCTGAACTTGCCTACGTTGTACTGAACACCGGTATAGCCGGATGCGACGGGCAGGGAGGTGAGGTACAGCATGCCTTCCGTGTTCTTGTTGTAATAATCATACGTGAAGGTCAGGCGGTCATGCAGCAGGTTGAGCTCTAATCCAAAATCTGCCTGTTTGGACACTTCCCAGGTCAGGTCTTTGTTGCCCAGGGTGGTAATGGAAAGTCCGGGTGTAAGCGTGCCGCCGAACACATAATTGGTATTGGTGATATTGGCCACCTGGAGGTAGTTGCCGATATTGAAGTTCCCGGTGGTACCGTAGCTGCCCCTTAATTTGAGATAGCTGATGGCATTGCCTTTGGGAAAGAAAGACTCTTCACTTAAGATCCAGCCGGCAGATACGGAGGGGAAGGTGCCATATTTTTTGTTTTCACCAAAGCGGGAAGAGCCGTCCTGCCGGATGGTTCCGGTGAGCAGGTATTTGCCCATGAAATCGTAGTTGATCCGCCCGAATGCCGATGCCAGGCTCCATGCTTCCTGGTTGGTGCTGCCGGTGGTTACAGCTGCGCCTGAGATCCAGGGAACCGCATCGCCGGCGAAATTGCTACCGTTGATGACGCGGAAGTTCCGGGTCCATTTCTGTGAACTATAGCCGGCCAGCAGATCGATGGTATGATCCTTTACCTTGATGTTATAAGTGGCCGTGTTTTCGTTGAGCCAGGAGATATAATTGTAAGAATTGTGGCTGGCAGTGGAAGCGGAGGGGGCACGGGGAAGAGGCGCTGCATTCAATCCGATGCCGAACATGGTACCAAAGAACTGGTTATAGTCTGCGGTTCCGTAATCGGCATTGATGCTCGAGCGGATGCGCAGGTTTTTCAATACTTCTACTTCACCATACAGATTGGCCAGGATGCGGGCTGTATTCTGGTTGCCGTTCAGCAGTTCCAGCTGTTGTACGGGGTTGTTCATGCCCAGCATGCCGAAAGAGCTTACCCGGCTTGAGTAGGTGCCATCGGCCCTGCGCAGCGGGATCAGCGGGGAGGCCGTGGTGGCATTCCCGATCACCTGCCTGCTGCCATCGGTGTTGTTGCGGGTGTTGTGGTCCATCTGGTAAGTCGGCGCCAGGTTGAGCCCCAGCTTTATTTTTTCGTTGGGGCGGTACTCATTGTTGCTGCGCAGGGAATAGCGCTTCATGCCTGTATTGAGCAGCACGCCCTGCTGGTCGAAGTAAGAGAGTGTGGTGCTTGAGGAAACCTTGTCGGTTCCCGATGAAACATTCAGTGAGATGTCGCTGATGGGAGCCGTACGGAGCAGGGCTCCGTACCAATCGGTGCCTTCTCCATATTGATCAGGATTGGCATAGTCTGCCGGGATGCCCAGCGTATAACCTTCATACTTGATCTTGTCTTCATAAAACCCTTTCATAAAACCGGCAAACTCGCGGGCATTCATCAGGTCTGGCCTGCCCTGCTGGCCTACTTTCTGCCAGCCTGTATACGCACTGACCGACACGTTGGTGCGGCCTGATTTTGCTTGCTTGGTGGTGATGATGATCACGCCGTTGGCCGCCCTTGAACCATAGAGGGCTGTGGCAGATGCATCCTTGAGTACCGTAAACGTTTCGATCTCGTCCGGGTTGAGCAGGTTTACATCACCGTTGCGGGAGTTGACGCCCGTGAGCGGCTGTCCGTCCACAACGATCAGGGGCTGAAAACCCGATCCCAGAGAGGCTGCCCCTCTGATCCTGAAATCAATCCCCTGTCCCGGTCTTCCGGAGGTCTGGTTTATCTGCAGGCCCGCGATTTTTCCGTTGAGCTTTTGTCCCAGCTCAGCCGCCGACACATCCTGCACCGCTGCTGCATTGATACTTGCCACCGACCCGGTCAGGTCCCGCTGCCGCCTTGTTCCATAGCTCACCACCAGCACCTGGTCGAGGTTGTTGGCTGTAACGCCCAGGGTTACGTTGAGAACAGAACCTTCGACTATTTTTTCAACCGTCTGAAAGCCGACATGGGAAAAAACAAGGGTGGAACCGGCCGGAGCGCTTATACTATAACGCCCGCTATTGTCTGTAGAAACACCGGTTGCAGATCCTTTGACCTGCACAGTTGTGCCGGCCATGTCTGTACCGGCTGACCCCAGTGATACACTGCCGGTAACGGTTGTGGTTGTTCCTTTTTGAGACAGTGCGAACAGGGAAACGAGGCACATGCACAGCAACAGGGTGCCTCTTTGGATAAGTGCCGCCTTAACACAAGAGAATCTTTCTTTCATATACAAGCAGTTTATTGACGTGAAATTTTCTAAAAAGAAGATTACAGAAAACCCCGGGAATGTCAGGAGAAAAGGGTGGAATACAGTAGGATATAGATTTTCCGGTCTATTCAGCAAAGAGACCTTTCTGCAGTCTGTTCCCGAATGCTGTCTTTCTTTATGACCTGGCTGAATAACTGGACCGCGCTAACAAAACTAACCTTATGGCAAGCAAATAAAAATATCGAAAATGGCATTTATTTGTACTTTTTGATATTTTTGATCCTCCTGTCCCACCCTGTAAAACTGTGTTTTTTGCTCACGAATTATTTTAAATACCTGAATGCCGGTCCGCTGGAGGAGAAATGGGGATTTTACATTACGACGGTCGGTTACTCACACATCTACCCGAACGAACATTATCCTAACAACCATGCACATCCGCAGAACCATTCTTTCAGCTGGAACAAGGGCCGGATCCTGAATGGATATTATCTCATCTTTATTTCAACCGGACAAGGCATTTTTGAATCGGCCCTTACCGAACCGGTAACGGTAACGGCAGGCACGTGTTTTTTTCTGTACCCGGGTGTATGGCACCGCTATAAGCCCCATGCAAAATCGGGCTGGGAAGAATACTGGGTCGGGTTTAAAGGCTCCTTTGCAGACGAGCTGATGAACAAAGGTTTTTTTGATGCCGCCAATCCGTTTTTACAGGCCGGACAATCGCCGGAATTGCTATCCCTGCTGCACAAGCTCTTGTCTACCGTCCGCACATCATCAGCAGGCTACAACCAGGTGATCGCCGGCATCACGATGGAAATACTCGGCACCCTGCACGCCGTGTCGCTGTTGCAGGAAGATGAGCACGACCCTACAGCCAAGCTGATTTCCAAAGCCAGGTTTATGCTCGAAGAATCGCTGGACAAACCGGTTGACATGGAAAAGCTGGTCCGGGAGCTGCCGATGGGGTATTCAAAGTTCAGAAAGGCTTTCAAGCAAAGCACCGGGGAATCACCCAACCAGTATCATCTCAACCTGCGCCTCAACAGGGCCAAGGGACTGCTGGCAGCCACCGCGCTCAGCATCAACGAGGTGGCTACCCAAACCGGTTTTGAATCCTTGTTCTATTTTTCCAAACTCTTTAAAAAGAAAACAGGCGTATGTCCCCGCACGTATCGCATGCGCCATGCGCAATGAGGCGCATGCATGTCGATGCCGACATAATACACTCCATCTAGCGTGCGCATGAATTTAAAGACCATCTTACAAAACCTGCACGGCTATCCCCTACTTTTGCTGATCACACCATGAAATCTATCCGTTATACCATTCTGCTCGCCGGTATTTTCCTGGCTATCTGCGCCCTGAAATCCGCGCCTGCGGGCATTCCCGGCAATCCTGCACCTCTTGCGCCCAAACAGCCCAACATCGTTGTCATCATGGCAGATGATATGGGGTTCTCCGACATTGGCTGTTACGGCAGTGAAATTCCAACTCCCTATATCGATGGACTGGCCAGCGGCGGCATGCGGCTGTCGCAGTTCTATAACAATGCCCGCTGCTGTCCTACCCGTGCGAGTTTGCTCACCGGCTTGTACCCGCACCAGGCAGGCATCGGCGGCATGGCCGAAGACCCGGAGAACCCAACCATCAACGACGAGGGAGTGGATGGCTACCGCGGTTATCTCACAAAAAAATCTGTGACCATTGCAGAGGTCCTGAAGGGGGCCGGTTATCATACCTACATGGCAGGCAAATGGCATGTAGGTATGCACGGGAAAGAAAAATGGCCCCTGCAGCGCGGCTTTGAACGGTACTATGGCATCCTTTGCGGCGCCTCCAGCTATATGCATCCCTTCCCGCCCCGCGGCGTAACAACGGACAACAGTGAAATGCAATTTGATTTCCCGGCTGATTATTACACGACCGATGCATTTGGCGACAATGCCGTAAAATGGATCCGGGAACAGAAAGACAACCGGCCTTTCTTCCTGTACCTTGCCTTTAATGCACCGCACTGGCCGCTGCAGGCAAGGGAAGAAGACATCAGGCAGGTACAAGCCGTTTACCAATCGGGATGGGATTCACTCCGGCATGAGCGCCTGCGCAAACAGCTGGCAATGGGATTGGGAAAGGAAACATGGGGACTGGCGGAACGGGAAATGCGTCCCTGGAATGGGCTCACGGAAGAAGAAAAGAAAAATGAGGCTTACCGCATGAGCGTATATGCAGCCCAGGTATACCGCATGGACCTGAACGTGGGCAAGCTGATCTCCGGTCTTAAGCAGAAGGGCGTGCTGGACAACACGCTGATCTTATTCTTATCAGATAACGGCGCCTGTGCAGAGCCTTACCAGGAACTGGGCGGCCGCCCCATGGCCGAGATCAACGACCCGCTGAAATATGGCGCCATCTCCTACGGCATGGGCTGGACCAACGTTTCGAATACCCCTTTCCGTAAGTACAAAACGCAAACCTATGAAGGCGGCATCTCAACACCTTTGATTGCTTACTGGCCCGGAAAGATCAAAGCCAACTCCTGGAGCAGCACACCTTACCATGTGATAGACCTGATGGCTACGGCGCTGGATGCAGCCGGCACCCGGTACCCTGCCACCTACAACGGAAATAAAATCATCCCTACAGAGGGCATCAGCATGCTGCCTGCATTTCAGAAAGGACAAGGCTCCCGGCACGAAGCAATTTACTGGGAACACGAAGGGCATTGCGCCATGCTGCAGGGCAACTGGAAGATCGTAAAACCATCGATCGGCGGCACCTGGGAATTGTATGATCTGGCACAGGACCGCACCGAACGCCACAACCAGGCGCTGGCCCACCCGGAGATCGTACAGGAGATGAACAACAAATGGCAGCACTGGGCTGATACGCACCAGGTCTTTCCCAAAGGAAAGAACTACAAGGACAATACAAGCAATCACCCCAACAAATACGCGGATTGATTTTTGCAGAAAATAACAAGTTATGAACTGGATTATACTGATCATTGCCGGGCTTTTTGAAACAGGGTTTGCTTTTTGCCTGGGCAAGGCAAGACTCGCAAGCGGTAGCAGCATGTACGGATGGTATGGCGGGTTCCTGGTTGCCCTCACCGTCAGCATGATCCTGCTGGTCAAAGCAACCCAAACCCTGCCCATCGGAACAGCTTATGCCATATGGACGGGGATCGGAGCTGTGGGAACGGTATTGATCGGCATTTTTGTATTCAGGGAACCCGCAACATTCTGGCGCATCTTTTTTATTGTAACGCTGATCGGTTCTATTGTTGGATTGAAATGGGTGTCAACTGAATGATCCATTTTTGATTTAATAGACCGCGGCGGGGATTGTGATGGTTGTACCGCTTAGTTCATCATCCATGGGTACGCCACATGACAACATGCTTTGCTGTATGGGCGATCGTTTCTCACATATGCTTACCCTGCAGGTGCCGCAGCTGCCCATGCCGCTGCACAGCCCGAAACCTGGTATGCCCAGCCGGTCTGAGATCAGCGTCATCAGCGTATAATACGCTCCCGGCCTGGTTTGTACCTGGTAGGTTTCATGCTCATACACCAGCGTAAACAGGATCATATTTTTTTCCACATTCATATCCGCTATCGGCTGTTTTTAATGCACGTGTACCGGCATCCTTTATAACAAAGCCTGATCCAGGTCGCTGAGCAGATCGGATATATCTTCCAAGCCCACGCTCATCCGGATCAGTCCGTCGCTTATACCAGCTGCTTCTCTTTCTGCTCTTAACATGCCTGCGTGCGACATCGATGCAGGATGAGAAACAAGGGTGTCTACCGTTCCCAGTGAAACAGCCCTTACACAGATCCGGAGTTTGTCGATAAAACGAACGGCGCTCTCATATCCTCCTTCCAGCTCAAAGCTCAATACAGCCCCATGCTGCTTCATTTGCTTGCACGAAACAGCATGGTCGGGGTGGGAAGGCAGTCCGTTGTAGTTCACCACGGCTACAGCAGGATGAGCTGATAAGAACCGGGCCACCGCAAGCGCATTGCTGCAATGCCTGTCCATGCGCACAGCCAGTGTTTTAACACCTTGTATCAGCAAAAAAGCATCGAACGGATTGCTGTTGCTGCCCAGGAGCTTAAAGGTTTGCGTCACCCGCTTGTTCATCAGTTCCCCGTCGCGCCCGATCAGCACACCGCCGATGGCGCTTCCATGCCCGTTTAAGAATTTTGTGGTAGAATGAAAAACAAAGTCGACGCCATACTGAAAAGGCTGCTGCAGGTAAGGCGTGGCAAATGTATTGTCGGCGGTTACCAGGCAGTTGAACTGCTTAGCCAGTTTGCAGACCGCTTCCATGTCTGTGCACTGCATGGTAGGATTGGCAGGTGTTTCCAGGTGCACCAGTTTGATGGTGGGATCGTGGCTGAGTATATCCGCTAAATTGCTCAGGTCCCGCATATCAGCAAACCGGGAACGGATGCCAAAGCGGGAGATCAAGTTTTGCAGGAATTCATAGGTGCCGCCATAAACAGACCGGCCCGACAGGACCGCATCACCGGCAGAAAGATTGGACAGGAACATGGTAGCCATGGCAGCCTGTCCGCTTGCATGAAGAAGGGCTTTTACCTGCAGGGGCTCTCCCCTTTCGTTCTTCAGGTTGAATGCCTCCAGCGCTTCGATCAACTGCGCTGCAGCGGCTACCGTCGGGTTGCCGAAGCGCGAATACGTGAACCCTGCCTCCTTCCCGGAGAAGCGGTTCATACCCTGTTCGGCACTGTCGAACGTATAAGCCGAGGTAGCAAAAATCGGCGTTATGTGCGCGTGTTCGGCTGTTTCCCACCGGCCTGCATGAATGGCCACAGTGCCCATACCGGAAACATCATCTACCCTCATACTTCTCTTGTTTGGTGATAAAAACAGCGCAGGCTGCATGCGATGGCGCATACCAGCAAACTGCATGAATCGTGTGCAGCCTACCTGCGCACAAATATACCATGCAGTTGGTTTGGGAGGATTTTGTTTTGGCCAGATTGCAATTTAACTTCATGGGGACAACCGCCGCAAACGATAGCTTCCTGAAGTAAAATAAAGTGACCGAAAACAAAACATAGTTAGTTTTGACCCAGATGAAAAAAGAAAATATCCGCCTCCGGCCCTGGCTTCTGACGACAGGCATTCTGACCACCGGCCTGTTCTTTCAAACAGCCCAGGCTCAACCCATCAACCGAACCTACAGCGATTCTGTTCCGTTCAATCCTATTATCCGCGACAAATTCACGGCTGACCCTGCAGCCCTGGTAGCAGGAGATAGTGTATACCTGTATACGGGCCACGATGAGGCACCGAAGGGCCAGGCGCGTTACGTGATGCACAACTGGCTTTGTTATTCCAGCGCCGATATGATCCACTGGATCGAACACCCTTCTCCCATGAGCATAAAAGATTTTGCCTGGGCCAAAGACGATGCCTGGGCTTCCCAGGTCATCTACCGGAACGGCAAGTACTACTGGTATGCAGCCATGGAGCATGGCACCATCCACGGCAAAGCCATCGGCGTAGGCGTGTCCGACAAGCCAACCGGTCCGTTCAAAGATGCCATTGGCAAGGCACTTGTTACCAATGACATGACCAAGGCCACCAACATCAGCTGGGACGACATCGATCCTACAGTGATGATTGACAAAGACGGGCAGGCTTATTTGTTCTGGGGAAATACAAAATGCTATTACGCAAAGCTCAAGGAAAACATGATTGAGCTGGATGGCCCGATTCAGCTGGTAGAAGGATTACAAAATTTCACCGAAGCACCCTGGATACACAAACGGGGCGACTGGTACTACCTATCATATGCCTATCAGTTTCCGGAGAAGATTGCTTATGCCATGAGCAAAAAGATTACCGGCCCCTGGCAATACAAAGGCATCCTGAATGAAGCGGCCGGCAACAGCAATACCAACCACCAGGCGATCATTGAATTCAAAGGCAAGTGGTATTTTGTTTACCATACAGGTGTACTGGCCGACCACGGCGGCTTTCACCGGTCGGTATGCATAGACCGTTTGTACTATAACAAAGACGGCACCATGAAGCGGGTGGTCATGACAAGTGAAGGACTCACTGCAAAAGAGTAAACTTTGATGCAGCTATTGTACCTGTACGCATCAACAACACGCTTCGCCGCGCCCGTCAAAACAAGCTGGATCAGTTAAAGAATGAAACAGCCCCAGCTCTACAAAAAACAAAACCTAAAACTGCTTTAACCCAAACAACGTGAACGCACGAATCGATCCATTCAGAACAGGATACCTGCTGATTTGCCTGCTGCTTACCCAAGCAGCTTTTTCCCAATCTTCCCCAACCGATTTCCATAGCTGGGCATCCATCCCGCCCATGGGCTGGAACAGCTGGGATTGTTTTGGCCCGACCGTTACCGAAGCAGAAGTAAAGGCCAATACCGACTACATGGCCGCCCATCTCAAGCCTTTCGGATGGGATTATATCGTGGTGGACATTCGCTGGTACGTAGGGAACGACAAAGCACATGGTTACAACGAAACCGATCCTGATTACACCCTCGATGAATGGGGCCGTTTTCAGCCCGCCGTTAACCGTTTCCCTTCTGCTGCAGGCGGCAGGGGATTCAAGCCCCTGGCTGATTATATCCATAGCAAGGGACTGAAATTCGGCATCCATATCATGCGGGGCATACCTGTACTGGCTGTTAAACGCAACCTGCCCGTCAAAGGCACCTCCACAACCGCTGCTGCGATCTACACCGAAAAAGACCAGTGCCGCTGGTTGCATGATATGTATACCGTTGTACCCGGCAAGCCGGGCGCACAGGAATATTATAACTCCCTGTTTGAATTATATGCATCGTGGGGACTGGACTTTGTAAAAGTGGATGATCTTTCTTCTCCCATCTATTTTTCTGAGGAAGTAGAAATGATCCGCAAAGCCATTGACCGGACGGGCCGCAAGATCGTCCTGAGCACATCACCCGGTGAAACGCCGGTGGCCCATGCCCGGCATGTGCAGCAACATGCCAATATGTGGCGCACGGTAGGGGATTTCTGGGATAGCTGGGGACAGCTGAAAGAACATTTCGACGTGTTTGACCGCTGGAACAAATGGCGGGCATATGGCGCTTATCCCGACGGCGACATGCTGCCACTCGGCCGCCTGGGTATCCGGGCTGAACGGGGCAATCCGCGCATGACAGCCTTTACCAGGGACGAACAGTATACGCTCATGACCCTGTGGAGCATCTTTAAATCGCCCCTTTTCTTCGGCGGCAATCTGCCGGACAACGATCCGTTCACCTTATCGCTCCTCACCAACAAGGCCGTGCTCGACGTACTGAAAGGGAGCAAAAACAACCGGCCGCTTTACAACGACGCCGACAAAGCCGCCTGGGCAGCCGATGGCCCTGACGGCAAATCAAAATACCTTGCCCTGTTCAACAAGGCCGACCAGCGCCTGGCTGTAGAAGAAAAAGCGGTCTGGAACAGTGGTCTTATCAACCGGGAAACACCGCAACAAAGCAAGCTGGCAGATGTGCCCCTGAACGGCGCCAGGAAATTATACCTGGCCGTGCTGAACGGCGGCGACAATACAGATTGGGATCATGCCGACTGGATCAACCCGGTGCTGCACAAGGGCACTGATTCCCTCCTGCTCACCAGTCTGAAGTGGGTACGTGCAAGCTCAGGCTGGGGCCGTGTCAGGCTGAACCAGGGCGTTTCAGGGAGCGGACTGATGGTAAATGGAAAAGCTTACCAAAACGGCATCGGGGTACACTCGACTTCTGTTGTAGAGTACGATCTTCCGGAGGGCTGCACCCGCTTTACAGCCCTTGCAGGCATCGACAATGCCGCCGCCGTACAAAATGCCGGTGCCACCGTCCAGTTCCTTGTGTTTACAGAAGATCCGGCCGGTCCGCAACCCGCCGGGCAGATGCCTGTACCGGTAGATTTAAAACAATTGGGCATCATCCAACCCTGCACCGTCACCGATCTCTGGACGGGAAAAGTGCTGGGCCGTTTTACCGGTACGTTCTCGCCGCAGATCAACCGGCACGGAGCAGGCATGTATAAAATAACTGCAGGAAGATAAAGGGGAAGCAAACAGGTAAACACCTTGTATATTACCAGTTGTTTCCCTGTTCCTTGTTCACGCTGTAGCGTTCAATGATGTCTCCTTCCGCCCAGTTGGGACTATAACGAACAAAGAACGAAAGCCACACAGTTCGTGAAATACGCATGAGGAGGGGTTGAATAACAATAAGCAGGACAGCATTCACGAAGATCCACCACAGAAAGCGATTGTCTTTGAGGCTGAAGCCAATCAATCCCCACCATGCCAGCAAGCTTGCCGCGGAGATCAGTACGGCCAATGCATAACTGATCATATTGGTTCCGTAGTAAAAGCCCGGCTCCATATCCAGGGGCTGGTTGCATACGGGACAATGATCATTCATTTTCATGAAGTTTTTCAGGTCATAAGGATTTTTGTATTGAAACATATCACCCCTTCTGCACCTGGGACATTTGCATTGCAAGATGCTCCAAACCCCATTGGGCCTTTTGTCTATACTCTCTGCACACATTTGGATTGTATTTATTGATGAAGAAAACTTTTTCTAAACTCGTCCGGCGTTGTGCCGACCTCTTTTTTAAAGAACCGGTTGAAATAAGAGTTGTCCTGAAAATTGAGGTCGTAAGCGATCTCTGCTATGCTCATGTCAAGATTGGTGAGCATGCGTTTTGCTTCCAGCAGCACACGGTCACGGATAAGGTCACCCGCTGTTTTCCCCAGCAGATCCTGGCACAGCGCATTGAGGTGATTGGCCGTTACGTATAGTAGCCCGGCATACTCTTTCGGCAACCTGATCGTCCGAAAGTGTTTATCGATCAGCTGCTGGTAATTTCTCAAGAGTAACAGCTTCTGCGAAGGACCACTTTTTTCTTCCTTGTAAGAACAAGAACGGCTGACCGTGATAAACAATTCCAGCAATTTAATCCGGATCATATCCAGGTTTTGTTCCCTCCCCTCTCCTGCCTCCAGCAACATGGATTCAAAAAGCTGTGTGATAGCTCCCTGGCTGTCCGGCGGGAGCTGGCAAATGCTGTTCTCCACATTTCCATCAAAAAAAGGAAACTTATCCAGGTAGTGGCCATTCTGCAGAAAGGAGGTGAACAGCGACTGGTTAAAATGTACGATATATCCATCCACACCGCCCTCAAAATGCCAGCTGTGTACCTGTCCCGGTATCATAAAATAAATTTGACAGGCGCTCACGGGAAACCGGACAAAATCAATGGAGTGCGTTCCGGCCCCCTTTGTAAACATCACCAGGTGGTAGAAAGAATGGCGGTGCGGACGGTGCAGGTGCTGGTAGTGTTTATCCAGATACGCTCCGAAACGCTCGATCAGCAGGTCTCTTTGGGCGCTTTGCTGGTCAATCGTGCAGATGTCGTAAACCGGTATAGCAGATCTGGCCATGAATTAAATTCCTTATCAGGCACAAAGGTACCAACACCGCTTTTCCGGCTATGGAACTCTTTCTGCCGGTTATGGCACTTTTTACCGATTGGGCTATTTTCTGTGTAGCGGCCCTGCATAAATCTGCCGTTCAAATCAACCTGCCAGGTGCAGTGTCAATTTAGTTTTATCTCCCGCTTTAAAACTGGTGAAATCCCTGTGAGATAAACTCCAGTACTGCCGGCAGGGAAGCGCGCCAGTAGGTCCAGGTATGGCCTCCATCGCGGTTTCTGAATTCATGCGGAATTTCTTTCTTGCGCATGGCAATATGTGCCAGGGCATTGCCTTCGTACAGAAAATCATCATCACCTACATCAATGTACCAGCGAACGGCCTTCTTCAGCGTGTCGGGCATGTTGTTGATGAGGGCCAGCACGCTCTGGCGGTTGTAGTACCGGTTGATGGTTGAGTCTGGCAAGGTGGCATTGTCGCGGGTCAGGGTTCTCTTGGCTTCATCAAGGCTGAGCGGACCTGTAGCAGCACTCAGGGGACAAGCCGAAGAAAACAGTTCCGGGTGGTGAAGGGCGTAGATAAAAGAGCCGCCGCCGCCCATGCTCAGGCCGGCCACTGCGCGGTATCTTTTGTCCCCTTTGATGCGGTATTTTTTTTCTACAAAAGGCATCAGCTCGGTAAAGAAAAAATCTTCGTACCGCCACTCTCCCTTTACATCATTGAAGTAGCCACGCCGGCCTGTATTGGCATCGGGCATGATAATGACCATCGGTGTTGCAATGCCGTCGCGGATGGCCTTGTCTGTTATGTTCTGTACCTCGCCAAACTGCACCCAGCCTGTCTGGTCATCCCCGCCTCCATGCAGCAGGTATAACACCGGATAGCTTCTGCCGGAAGTTTCATAATCAGGCGGCAGATACACGGCAAATTTGCGGTCCCCTTTCAGGATCTTGCTGGGCAGGGTCAGCTCATCATATACTTTACCGGATTGGGCCTGCAGCAGGAAGGGAAAAAGCAGGCCGGAGAACAAGAAGCAGATAATGTTCTTTTTCATATAACAGCGCATTCTAGTTATGAGCAAGATAATCCTAATTAACGGGTTTGTTGTTGTTTGTGCTAAATAGATACTGCGTCAAAACTTCATATCCACTCAATCGATGTTTGTTTCAAACAGCAGATTATGCCAGATCGATGAGAGGAAAGACAAACCACTACTTACGGGATGATCCCTTTCCGGTTGTGGGCAGGATGTTTTTCGGGATCGTCAGCGGAGCGGAGATCTTTACATCCTGCGAATGGCCGCCTACCAGCAGCTGATATGTACCATCATACAATTTCCATTTTTTTTCTTTCAGGTCCCATTTCTGCAGCTCCTGTAACGGGATGCTGAAATGGACCTGCTTTTCTGCTCCTTTTGCGATGGCCACTCTTTTAAACGCTTTCAGCTCTTTCAGCGGCATGCGTTCAACAGCCGGGTATTGGATATACACCTGTGCGACTTCATCGCCATCATAGCTGCCCCCGTTTTTTATGCTGATGATAAAATCGATAGAGTCTTTCACGGTTTTAACCGTTGCGGGCTGCTTTACCCACGCATAATCAAAAGAGGTGTAGCTTAGGCCAAAGCCAAACGGATACTGCACCTTGCCGTTGAAGTACCGGTATGTTCGGCCCCGGCTCGCATAATCGGCATAGGCGGGCAGGTCATTCAGGGACTGATAAAATGTGACCGGCAGGCGGCCGGCAGGTGAATGGCTTCCAAACACCAGATCGGCCAGGGCATACCCGCCTTGTTCTCCGGGATACCAGGCCATGATGATGGCATCTGCATACGGTTCAATGGCAGCAATATCTACGTCGCTTCCGGCTGTTACCACCACGATGACCGGCTTCTTTTTTTTGCGCAGTTCTTTCAGCATGGCGACGTGGGCGGCAGGCAGATCAAGCGTTAAGCGGTCGCCGCCGTTTGCGGCCAGGAAAGCATCACCTTCTTCTCCTTCATAAGAAGGCGTCAGTCCGATCACAGCAATGGCAATTTCACTTTCTCCTGCCGCATAGATGCCGCCGAAATGAACCGTGTCGGTAAAATTGCTGCCCTGGTCGTACTGTACTGCAATGGCCGGACCGGCAGCTTCTGCAATGCCTTCTGCAAACGTAACCAGGTTGCCGCTCACACCGTGGTAGTTGGCCACCAGCGGATCCAGCGAACCTGCATTGGCACCCAGCACTACCATTGATTTGTACTTGCTTTTATCAAGCGGCAAAAGGGCTTTGTCGTTTTTCAGCAATACCATGCTCTGCCGGGCAGCTTCGCGGGCCAGCGCAACATGCTGCGCATTGTGTACGCTTTCTGCGCCCAGTTTGCTGAAAGGCACAGCAGACTGCTCGTCATAAAAACCCAATTTGAGCTGGGTGCGCAAAAGCGCGATCAGGGCCGAATCGATCTCGGCGCCTGTTACCAGCTTCCCATTATACGCCCGCATCAGGTCCCTTTGCAGCAAGGTGGAACAATCGAGATTGACGCCGGCTTTGAGGGCAGCGGCAGCTACTTCCAGCCGGTTGGTTATGACCTTATGCCGCAGATAAATATCGTCAAGCGCGCCGCAATCTGTTACTACATGTCCCTTGAAATTCCATTCCTTGTGCAGGATGTCGTGCAGGAGCGTCGGACCGCTGCAGCAGGGCTCACCGTTTACGCGGTTGTATGCGCACATAACGGCTTCCACGCCTGCATCCACCAATTTTTTAAACGCATAGAGGTACGTTTCGCGGAGGTCTTTTTCGTCTACCACCGCATCAAAGGAATGCCTTCCTGCTTCGGGTCCGCTGTGCACGGCAAAGTGTTTGGCGCAGGCGGCCGTTTTCAGGTAATGCGGATCAGTCCCCTGCATGCCTTTTACAAAGGCGGTTCCCATGGAAGCCGTCAGAAAGGGATCTTCTCCATAGGTCTCCTGTCCCCGCCCCCAGCGCGGGTCGCGGAAGATATTGATATTGGGCGACCAGAAAGTCAATCCCATGTACTGTGTCCTTCTGTCCTGCGCAACGGCCAGGTTGTATTTGGCCCGGGCTTCTGTAGAGATGGCGCCGGCAACTTCCCGGAGCAGGCTGTCGTTAAAGGTAGCTGCCATGCCGATTGCCTGCGGAAATACGGTTGCCATACCGGCCCTTGCCACGCCATGCAGGGCTTCATTCCACCAGTTGTAGGCAGGTATCTTCAGCCGGTCCACCGGTTTGCTGTTGTATCCCAAAAGGGAGATTTTTTCTTCCAGGGTCAGCTGGCCCAGCAGGTCCTGCGCCCTTGTTTCGAGGGGCAGACTGGCCTGCTGATAAGGCCTGGTTTGCTGTGCTGTTGCCAGCAAAGAAAAAAACATGGTCAGAACAACTAAACACCTGGTTATTTGCATGTAGTTATGGATTAGCTTATAAAAAGAATGTTGGTTTTGTTTCAGGCGTTTGTTTTTCAAACAAACGCCTGTCCGGAATTGAATTGGTTGATGCGGTACTGGTCTTTAACCCACCCCTATCTCTCAAACTCAAATCACTATCACAACAAAAATAGGGAGGCTTTTATTACAAGCAGCATGTTCCATCGTATAGTGTCAAGTTGACGAGCAGTTATCTTTCCTGTCTTCTCACCTTCTGAGAGGTTCCATTCCTGTTTTGCACAAAAAAATTTCAGCCCGATCTTCGTGTTTATCAATACCGCACAAAACGGGCAAAAAAAAAAATGAAAAAATTAGCTGCCGGCATATTCCTGTTCTCCATTTTTTTCAGCGCCGCATATGCGCAAAGCAACCGCAAACCCAATGTGCTGCTGATCTATACCGATGACCAGGGCACACTTGATGTAAATATTTATGGCGCCAAAGATTTGTATACGCCCAATATAGACAAGCTGGCCCATGAGGGTGTACGGTTTAACCAGTTCTATGCGGCCGCACCCATCTGCTCGCCTTCCCGTGCTGCCCTGCTCACCGGGCGTTATCCGCAACGCACAGGATTAACCGACAATGCGCCGGGAACTTTTGGCGTGCCGGGCGGCATGCCGGCTGAACAGGTCACGATGGCGGAAGGGTTCAAGGCTGCCGGTTACACCACCGCCCATATCGGCAAATGGCACCTGGGCTATTCGCTGCCCGTAATGCCGAACAGGCAAGGCTTTGATTATTCATTCGGGTTTATGGGCGGATGTATTGACAACTACTCGCATTTTTATTACTGGGGCGGTCCCAACAAACACGATCTCTGGCGGAATGAAAAAGAGATCTGGGAGGATGGGCAATACTTTCCGGACATGACGGCCAAAGAAGTCAACCGGTTTTTAGCATCCAACAAAACCAAACCCTTTTTTATTTACTGGGCCCTCAACATTCCCCATTACCCGCTGCAGGGTACGGCACGCTGGAGGGATTATTACAAAAAACTCCCTTCTCCCCGCGACAAATATGCAGCCGTGGTATCTACACTGGATGAAGAGATCGGGAAGGTGATGGCCCAATTAAAAACCCTCGGACTGGAAAAGAATACGATCGTCGTGTTCCAGTCGGATCATGGCCATTCGGAGGAAGAGCGGACCTTTGGAGGGGGTGGCTACGCCGGGCCTTACCGGGGTTCCAAGTTTAGCCTGTTTGAAGGTGGCATCCGCGTGCCCGCCATCATCCGCTGGCCGGGAAAGCTGCCGGCAGACCAGGTGCGTGAACAGCTGGCCGTAAACATCGACTGGTTCCCGACGCTGGCAGAACTGTGCGGCATCCAGCTGCCCGGGAAAAAGATCGATGGCAAGTCGCTGGTGCCCGTGATCCGCTCGGCGCAGGCTTCTTCACCCCACAACACTTATTTCTGGCAGAGCCAGGGTGCGCCTGACAATCCGCAATGGGCCGTCCGCGAAGGCAACTGGAAACTGCTGCACAATCCCATCAGCGCCAAACCGGCCGAACTAAACAGCGGCGGATTTTTCCTGGTCGATATGCAAAAGAATTTCAACGAGCAAACCAATGAAGCCGACCAGCATCCGGACATCGTGCATGCACTGACGGAAAAGTACCGCTCATGGATAACCGAAGTAGTGACGCAATAGCTTCATACCAGCTCAGATTGAACGGCATTAAACTGCACAGCATTCTATGTTCCGCTAGGAACATCCTGTTGGTGCCACCCAATAACATACGCTCAACCCAATGAGGATCACTTCCCCATCCACTCCTTAAACTCTGTGGCTTTTTCGCGGCTCACGAGGACTTCTTTTTCTGTGGAGGGAGTCAGGTCCAGCTTTAGCTTGTTGTTGAAGTAATTGTGTATCTGGGCTACTGATTTGATGCAAATGATAAAGGCCCGGTTTGCCCGGTAATATTCCTGCGGGTCGAGCATGGCTTCCAGCTCGTCCATGTTGTAATCAACCACATATTTCTGCTTGTCCCATGTTTTGAAATAACACAATCTTCCATCTGCATAGAAATAGGCGATCTCTTTTGTTTCCACCGAAACCAGCCGCTGGCCCAGCTTTACGAGAAAGCGGGTCCGGTAGGTTTTGGTATTCTGGGATTTTAATTCATTTACCAGGGTATCAATACTGAATGCGGGCGCCGGCGGATTGAACTGCTCTTTTAAGCTGGCGTACTTATCCAGGCTGTTTTTAAGGTCTTCTTTTCTTACGGGCTTGAGCAGGTAGTCGATGCTGTTGACCTTGAAAGCTTTCAGGGCATACTCGTCGTAGCTGGTGGTAAAAATAACGGTGCTTTTTACATCAACCTGGGTAAATATATCGAAGCTCTGTCCATCACTCAATTCAATATCCATCAGGATCACATCGGGCTGGGGGTTGGTTTGCAGCCATTGTACGGATGCGCTGATGCTTCCGGTTGAACCTACAATGTCTATTCCGGGATCGATGGCGCGAAGATGTTTTGTCAATCGTTCAACACCCAAAGGCTCATCTTCTATGATCAGGACTTTCATGCTAGCTGGTTTTGCTTGATTAAGGGCAGTTTAATGGTAAAATCGCTTTTGGTCTGGCTTACTTTTATGGCTGGCTGGTTGAGCAGTTTATATTTTGACCGGATGTTCTCCAATCCGACCCCTGCTGAATAAAACAGCTTTTTGCGGGGCTGCAGGTTGTTTGTTACAATCAGCTGTTCGTTCTCGGTATGCAGCCGCAGCCGCAGGGGTTGCTCCGGCGACACAATGTTGTGCTTCACCGCATTTTCTACCAGCAGCTGCAGCGTCATAGGCGGCAGCGCATAGTCTTTGAGCTCTTCGGCCACTTCTATTTCGGGCTGGTAGCCTTCGCCGAACCGGGTTTTCAATAAATGGTTGTAGCTGTCGATAAACTTCAGCTCTTCTTTCAATGGCGTGAGGTTGTCCTCGTTGTTGCGGAGCAGGTACCGGTAAACACTGCTCATTTCCTCTACGAACTCATCTGCCTTTTCCGGATCTTTTGCGATCAGGGTAGAGAGCACGTTAAGGTTGTTGAACAAAAAATGCGGACTTACCTGGTCGCGCAGCGAGTCGAAGCGGCGCTGGAGGTTTGCCTGGATCAGTTCCTGCTTTTCCTGCTCCATCCTGCGGATGATGCGGCTCACATAAAATATCTCGAAGGTGGCTACGATCTTCCATACCGACATGATTCCGTAAAAGAACTGCATGGCGATCAGGTTGCCGACCCTTGGAACGGGCAGGTGAAGGGTATGGGCTTTGAGGTAATTGCTGGTGGACCGTACCACCACAAAAACAAGCAGCGAAGTAAAAAAGACGGCGGTCACCCGCTTGGCCATGCTGGCAGCCGGCAGCATGCGCGCATAGATCTGCAGGATCAGCAAGCGGGAGAGCTCCCACCAGATGGTAATGGAAACAATGGAAAACAGGGGATAGCCAATGCCCCTGCCCGTGATAAGCGCTTCCAGTTCATTGTTCGTGTAAACATATACAAAACAGGTCAGGCTTATGCCTATGATCCTGATCGGCAGGTCGTTCCACTTGTTCCACTTAGTCATACATACCTACCTTGTTTTTGCTGGCTACAGGCAGATCGTCCTCATCTGTTCCGGCCGCCTTTATCAGGGGAAGCCTGACAATAAACTCGGCGTGTTTATCTTCGATCTCTACGCCGGTCACATTTACCAGGGCGTATTTTGAGATGATGTAGTTGAGTCCCATTTTTTCAGAAGGCAGCATCTGTGGCTTTCTTTGTAAATTATTTTTCACCACCAGCTTGCCCTTTTCCGTGCAGATAGATACGTGCAGGGGCGCCTCTTTTGAAACAACATTGTGCTTGATGGCATTTTCCATGAGCACCTGCAATGAGATAGCAGGCAGCTTATACTCCATGAATTGCTCGTCGACAGCGATCTCTGTTGACAAGGCTTCACCAAAACGGATCTTTACCAGCGTGATATAGGAACGGATAAAACCCAGCTCCTCCTGGAGCAGAGCGAGGTTGTCTTCATTGTTTTTAAGCAGGTAGCGGTAAACGGCCGACAGCTCTTCCAGAAATTCTTCTGCCTTGTCTGTATCGGTGTATATAAGCGAGCTGAGCGTATTGAGGCTGTTGAAAAGAAAATGGGGATTTACCTTTCCTTTCAGAGTGTCGTATTTTTGCTGCATCTGCATGCGGAGCAGCTCATTTTTTTGCTGCTGCGTTTCCTTGAGTACAAACTGCTGGTAAAGCGCTTCATACATCCCTGCGATCATCCATGTACTTATTGTCATTTTTGCCAAGCTTTGCCCCAGTGTCTGAGCGGTTAAAATAATCTGTCCGTTTGGTTCAATCCAGTTTACAAGGCTGATAGAGCCTACGTTGATAAAGAAAAAAATACAAAGACAGAAAAGGGAACTGACAAAAAACCTTTTATAATACTGAAGCGCATCCGGGTACTTCTTTCTTGTTTTTCTGACGGTATATACAATCAGGACCCAGGTCAGAATATGGCCGGTGATATAGCAGCCAAGAACCAGGGCGTCCGTAACCGTACGGGGGAAATGCACCCTGCTGTCGTAGCCAAATGCCAGAAAGACCGATAAGCTCAACCCGATCAAAGTAAACCAGTTGTCGTTGATCCTGTTTTGATCAGGTTTCTTCCCGGCTCCGGTGTCTTTATACTGTCTGTTTATCAAGGTAAAAGTAATTATAGGGTGTTTGCGTGGGCAGGCCGGGATGGATGAAGTTTATAATTAAGTGAATGAAATGGTACATTTTAGCAAAGAATGCCTTATTCCTGGTGAACAATATGGCTATACTATTGAAGGTTTCTGTTACAATTTACTGTTTTTTGTTTACTCCTTCCTCCTTCTATGTGGTTGCAGCTGACAAGCCTATTTTCTTTTTGTCCCTTTGTGGCCCCGGCTGTTTTGTGGTTGAGATTTGCTCCCGGCCCGTTTATCCGGCAGCGCCGGCCAGGCGCGAAAATATTGAAACAACCAGGGATAACAAAGACCGGCAGCAGCTTTTAACAAGTACAGCCCCCTTCCTCACCAACCGCTCAAATTAAAAATTTTTGGGTTATTTTCTCAATTCGCAAATGGTTTTCCCGAATTGGAAAAGTAAGAAGCAAGGCCCTGTCTACTTTTGCGCCGCTGTTTTCCAGCTATGCACGCAAAACCTACAACAATGAAGTTATTTTTCCTGGCTGCGCTCACCCTGGCCACCTTTGGCCTCCGGGCGCAAAAAAACACCCTCCTGGATCCCGCTTTCTGGAGAGAGAATCCCTCCGTTGAAGCCATCCGGGCGGAGATCAGCAAAGGCAGCAATCCGGCTGAATCCAATGCCATGGGGTTTGATCCCGTGGTATATGCCATCAACGCAAAAGCCTCCAATGAGGCCATCAAGCTGCTGCTGGAACAAAAAGGCAATGATGTAAACAAGATCACCCACGATGGCCGCACCTATGTGTTCTGGGCCGCCAACAGGGGCAATATTGACATTGTGGAATACCTGGTCAGCAAGGGAGCCAAGGTGAATGGGGAAGACTCGCACGGCTCAACACCGCTTGGCTTTGCGGCAGCAGCCGGACAGGCAAACACAAAAATATTTGATGTGCTGATCGGGGCCGGGGCTGATGTCAAGCAGAAAAATGCAGATGGTGCAAACCTGCTGCTGCTGTCTATCGCGAACGACAAAGACCTGAGCCTCACAAACTATTTTATTTCAAAAGGACTTTCCCTGAACGCGACCGATGCAGCCGGCAATACGGCCTTTAACTATGCGGCCCGGTCGGGAAATATAGAACTGATGAAAACCCTGGTTCTGAAAGGGGTGAAATACAATGGCAACGCCATGGTAATGGCCACCCAGGCTGGCCGGGGGGGCAACGCCAACGGACTGGAAGTATACCAGTACCTGGAAAGCCTGGGTATTAAGGCTACATCCGTGAACCAGAACGGCGAGAACGCTTTGCACAACCTTGTTCGCCGGCCCAACCAGGGTGCTATCATTCAATATTTTCTCTCCAAGGGAGCAGATGTAAACCAGCCCGACCAGGAAGGCAATACGCCCTTTATGAATGCCGCCTCCTTTAACAGGGATACCGCCACCATGGCCCTGCTGCTGCCCCAGGTGAAAGACATCAACGGGACCAACAAAAAAGGCGTTTCTGCCCTGGCCCTGGCTGTACGCAGCAATTCCGCCGATATGGTCAGCTACCTGATCCGGAAAGGCGCAGACCTGAACGTGCAGGACAAGGCAGGCAATAACCTGGCCTACTACCTGATCCAGTCCTACAACCCGCAGGGGGGTGAAAGAGGGGGCGAAAGACAGCAACCCAATGCACCTGCAAGGGGGGATGAATTTGGTGCAAAGATAGCCGTGCTCCAGCGCAGCGGTTATAACCTGGCTACCCCGCAAAAAGATGGCAATACCTTGTATCACCTGGCTGTTGTCAAGAACGATCTCGCGCTGCTGAAGCAGATTGAAAAACTGAACGTGGATGTAAACGCCCGGAACGCAGAAGGATTAACGGCCCTGCACAAAGCCGCCATGGTTGCCAAAGACGATGCCGTGCTGAAATATCTCCTGTCTTTGGGTGCGAAGAAGGATGTTACCACCGGGTACAAGGAAACAGCGTTTGACCTGGCCAGGGAGAACGAAAATTTTTCCCGGCAAAAATTATCCATTGATTTCTTAAAATAAGTACATGAGAAGGATTTATCAATTGTTTTTCCTGGCACTGGCTATTGGTTCGGTCCGGTCTGCTGCAGGAACGGAGAAAAAACCACCCGCCACCAAATACAAGTGCATGGTGCAAATGACCAATTACATGGGTGAGGGCGCTTATATTGTTGTTTCGCTGATAGACAGCAAGGGTGCTTACGAAAAAACGCTTTATGTGATGGGATCAGATAAAAAATGGTATAAGAATTTAGAGGCCTGGTATGCAGCCTATGCAAAAAAGCCCACCAATATCAGTGCTGTTACAGGTGCTTCCGTTACCGGCGGCGACCGTTCAGTGGTAGTGCTGGATATTGAAGATGCAAAGATCAACAGCGGCTACAAACTCCGGTTTGAAACAGCCGTAGAAGATAAAAAGTACTACGAAAAAGACCTGGAAATCCCGCTGACTACAGAGAGCATCGCCGGAAGGGCCGAAGGCACCGGTTATATCCGTTACGTGCGGCTCAGCGCAAATTAATCTATCCCGCTAAATGACGATTTCTGTATGGAGATACAGCCACCTGGCCCTGGCTGTATCTTCTTTTCTTTTTATTGCCCTGGCTTCCCTGACAGGCATTATCCTCGCCTTTCAGCCTGTTGCAGAAAAAAGCCCTTCTTACCGGGCTGCTGATTTTAACCAGCTCACGCTGGCTGAATCCATCCCTCACCTCGGCAAATCTTTTTCCGGTGTAACAGACGTCAGTATCGACGTCAACCAGTTTATCGCGGTAAAAGGCACAGACAGCAGCGGAAAGAACAGATCGGCTTATATAGATCCGCGCACCGGAAAAATGCTGGGCATTCCCGGAAAAGAAAATCCTTTTTTTCAATGGGTGACGGCCCTGCACCGGTCACTCTTCCTGCACGAAGCCGGGCGTTTTTTTGTAGGACTGACAGCCTTTCTGCTGCTGCTGATCGCGCTTTCAGGCACCATCCTCGTGATCCAGCGCCAGCGCAGCCTGAAACGTTTTTTCAGCCGGATCGTCAAGGAGAATTTTGCCCAGTATTACCACGTGGTCCTGGGCCGCCTTTCGCTGATCCCGATCATCCTGCTTGCGCTTACCGGCACATACTTATCGCTTGCCCGGTTTGGCGTATTTCCGGAGAAAAAGATCACCCACAAGATCGATTTCGATGCGATCAAATCAGGGCCGGCAATAAAGCCGGCCGATTTTCCGGCCTTCAAGGGTATCCCTCTCAGCCAGGTCCAAAGCATTGAGTATCCTTTTTCCGATGACCCCGAAGATTATTATACGCTGAAATTAAAAGACCGCGAGATGGTCGTGAACCAGTTTACGGGTGAAACGCTGAGCGAAATACGCTACCCGTTCACAACCATCCTATCGGAGTTGAGCCTTGACCTGCACACCGGCCGTACAAACCGGCTCTGGGCAATTATACTGGCCATCGCTTCCGCCAATATCCTGTTCTTTATTTACTCCGGGTTTGTGATTACCCGGCGGCGGTTATCAGGCAGGTTGAAGAACAGGTACAAGCCAGCCGAAAGCCGGATTATTATCCTGGCAGGTTCCGAGAACGGCAGTACCATGCGCTTTGCAAAAGCAGTTCACCAGCAGCTGATCGCCAACGGACAGCGCGCTTACTTAACTGAACTAAACAGATACAATACCTTTGCCCGGGCAGAACACCTTGTTGTGATTACTGCCACCTACGGAATGGGCGATCCGCCTACAAATGCAAACCGCTTCCAGGCCCTGCTGGAAAAATATCCCCAGCCGCAACCTGTTCAGTTTTCCGTGGTAGGTTTTGGATCGCATGCTTATCCTGATTTCTGCCAGTTTGCATTTGAGGTCAACAACCTTCTTTCCGCACAAAGCTGGGCCACTCCGCTGCTGGAAATCTATACAGTAAACGACAAATCGATAGAGCAGTTCAGCCAGTGGTTTAGCACCTGGTCGCAGAAGATAAACTTGCCCGGCATGGCCCTGCCCGCCGCGTTCCACCAAAAGCCGGCCGATCTGCAGGCTATGGCGGTAATCGAAAAAACCGAGCTGGCTTATCCCCACGGTCCTTTTATCATCCGGCTAAAGCCCGCTTCCAGGGCCAGTTTCAACTCCGGCGACCTGCTGGCCATTTACCCGGCCGGTGATCACCGGGAGCGGCTGTACTCCATTGGTAAGATCGGAAAGAGCATCCAGTTGAGCGTCAAGCTCCACCCTTCCGGATTGGGCTCCGGTTTTCTTTACGGGCTTGCTCCCGGCAGCACCCTGCATACCCGGATCGTTCCCAACGCGCATTTTCGGTTTCCGCAAAAAGCGCCGGCGGTTATCATGATCTCCAATGGCACCGGGATCGCGCCGTTCCTGGGCATGATAGACCAGAATACGCAAAAAACAGACTGCTCCCTGTATTGTGGCTTCCGGGATCAGGCAAGTTTCGGATTGTACCGGGATGCGATGGAAAAAAGTATTGAACTGCAGAAGCTGCGCCACTTGCGGGTAGCTTATTCCCGAGAAGGAAAAAAGCAATATGTAAAAGACCTGCTGGCGCATGACAAAGATTTTATTGCAGCTACCCTGGCAGCCGGCGGCGTGCTGATGCTCTGCGGCTCCCTGGCCATGCAAAAACAGGTCGTTGAACTCCTGGAAGAAATCTGCCAGGAAAAAGGCGACAAAAACATCAGCTTCTACCAGTCGCACGGACAGCTGCTGATGGACTGTTACTGACATCAACTCGAGCAGCATGGCCTTCTATGTTCCGCTGGGAACATTTTGTTGGCAGCACATGCTGTGTGAACAGCATGCGTTCCAGCGGTACGCTGTGTGCAGCCCAGAGAGCCTGCATTTCACACAGCGTACCTATACGGTACGCAAGATCAAGATGCCTCGTGTACTACCAACAAGATGTTCCTAGCGGAACATGCAATAACACTAAATTCAAATTGACACGAGCCCTACAACTGACGGCGGATCTTTTTTTGGGGAAAATTGGGCGATAAAATCACTTTACCGGCATCGGTTACCATGATGCAACTGTAAGCAGGGTATTTGGCCAGCAGGCGGAGACCTGCGCCGGGGCCCAGCACCATGAGGGAAGTACTGAAGCCATTGGCCCCTTCTGCACTGGGACCAAAAACGGTTACGCTTGCAAGGCCGGTGGCCGGGTAACCGGTTTTAGGATTGATGATGTGGGCATACCGTTTGCCATTCAGCACAACAAATTTTTCGTAGCTGCCGGAGGTGGTCACCGAGCCCTGCCGCAGGGGCACCACGGCAAACAACTCATCCTTGTGCAAGGGGTCCGTGATACCGATGTTCCAGTCGCGCCCATCGGGCTGGCTGCCCCAGGCACTCATATCACCGGAGCCGTTTACAATGCCTGCGGGTACGCCCATCCCCTTCATCATATCACGGCAGCGGTCGGCTGCATACCCCTCCCCCAGTGCGCCAAATCCGATCTTCATACCAGACAGCTTCAGAAAGATCGTTGAGTGAATGCTGTCCAGCAGGATGTTTTTATACCCTACTTTTTCAACTGATTTTTTTACCGCCTCCGGCGTGGGCATCCTTGTCATGGATCCATCAAACTTCCAGATCCTGTCCATGGCCGCAAAGCTGATGTCAAAAGCACCGTTGGTGATCCGGGATAAGCGGAGGGCCCTCCGGGTAAGTTCAAACACTTCCGGGTCAACCTTTACGGGCCTGGTCCCTGCCTGGCGGTTTACTTCGGATATCTGTGTGGCAGGGTTCCAGTCGGAGATCAGGTTTTCTATCCGGGTAATTTCCCCGATCACTGTATCGATCCCCCCTTCTGCCGACAGGGTATCAGCAGCTACAATGGTGATGTCGAACCGGCTGCCCATCAACTTGACCGTCCTCTTTCGCAGCACCTGCGACAGGCCGGTCTGATGCAATAAGACAAGGATTGCCATTACAAGAATTTTCAGGTGCAAACGATGACTCAACTTCATAGGGTAAACCTCAGTGGGCAAAACTCCGGATTTTCTTCCGGGAGGAAGATAAAAAATGCTGCCGGCCCGCGCCGGCAGCTTAAGAAACCATGGGAAATCAACAATTTTCCTTGGATCTATAATTATACATCAACGATGGACCTAGACAGATCGTAGCTGCCTGTCTGTGTTCATGGATTTGCGAGATCGGGAAGCGCAAAAAAACAAGGAATAGTCCCTATTTCATCTCTTCTTGCCTCACTTTTGCAGCAAAAGTAGAATGAGCCGCCTGCAGGATGCTTCCCCGATCCGGAAAATAGGTTTCGCAAAAAGGAAATCATTGGATTCAGCGTAAACAAGTGCCCGGCAAACGATTTGATCTACCTTACCATCTATGAAAATATTGTGGAAATATCTCCGCCCACACCGGAAGCTCGTCTTTTTCTCCCTCCTGCTGGCTGCCGTGGCCCAGCTGCTCAGTCTGCTTGACCCGGTGATCTTTGGAAAGATCATTGATAAATATGCCATCAACGGAAGCAAACTCCCGGAAAACACGTTGATCAGGGGCGTATTATCCTGGTTGCTGCTGGCATTGGGTATCGCCATCCTTTCCAAACTCTGCAAGTCATTACAGGAGTATATTACGCGCAGGGCGGTGGCCGGATTTGGCATGCAGATCTTTAACGACGGGTTGAAACAAACCCTGCGGCTTACATTCCAGGAGTTTGAGGAAAGCCGGAGCGGCACCACGCTTTCTGTATTGCAGAAAGTAAAAACAGATGCCGAGCGGTTTATCAATTCGTTTATCAATGTGCTTTTTTCTTCCCTGATCGGTGTGGGATTCCTGATCTGGTACAGCATCAGCAGGAACGGCTTGCTGGTGCCCGTGTTTTTTGTCGGCGTCTTGCTGCTGGGCTCCCTCACCGGGCTGGTGTCTAAAAGGATCAAGGGAATTCAACGGTCTATCAACCGGCAAACAGACAAACAGGCGGGCGTGATCACCGAAAGCCTGCGCAACATAGAACTGGTAAAAAGCCTCGGACTCACCTTTCCCGAGATCAGGCGGCTCAATGAGCTGACGGGTAAGATCTTCGGGCTGGAGATGGACAAGGCAAAAAAGGTCAGCTCGCTTTCTTTTCTGCAGGGCAATCTGCTCAACCTGCTTAAACAATCAATCCTGTTTATTTTGTTGTGGCTGATCTTCCGCCATGTGCTCAGCACCGGCGAGCTGATCGCCATGCAATTCATCTCCACCGCCATCTTTACGCCGCTGCAAGACTTAGGGAATATGATCATTCTGTTCAGGGAATCAGATGCCTCCCTGAAGAGCTTCGACAAGCTGATGAACAAACAAATTGAACGCCGTCCGGAAGACTCCATAGAAGTGGGCCGGCTGGAGGCCCTCCGGTTTGATGAAGTGGTGTTCAGGCATAAAACAGCCGCCTACAATGCGATCGACAATATTTCTTTTACCATCAGGCGGGGACAAACAATTGCGTTTGTGGGTCCTTCGGGTTCAGGGAAATCCACGCTGGTGAAGCTGTTGGTTGGACTGTACACGCCTACAGGTGGTGGAATTTATTTTAATGAGGTCCGGACCGACCGGATCCGGTATAACCCGCTGCGGAGGCAGATTGGTTTTGTTACACAGGATACGCAGCTGTATGCAGGTTCTATAAAGGACAACCTGCTTTTTGTAAAACCTTCTGCCACCGACGAAGAGATCGGGGAAGCACTCAAGAAAGCATCTGCTTCTGCGCTTATCGCAAAAGCATCGCACGGGGTAAATACCTTGCTGGGCGAGAACGGCATGAAGCTTTCGGGCGGAGAAAAGCAGCGGCTGTCTATTGCCCGGGCCCTGCTGCGCCAGCCGGAGCTGCTTATCTTTGATGAAGCCACGTCAGCGCTGGACTCCCTGACCGAAGAAGAAATCACCTCGACGATCCGCGACATATCGGAAAGCAGGCACCAGATGACGATCCTGATCGCGCACCGGCTTTCTACCATCATGCACGCGGACACGATCTATGTGCTTGAAAAAGGCCGGATTGCGGAGACCGGTTCGCATGCAGCCTTATTGGAAGAAAAGGGTTTGTATTACGCGATGTGGCGCCAGCAGGTAGGAGAAAGAAGATAAGGATGGATAATAGAAAGATCCGTGTTCGGGTATACCTGCCCGGTAGATTGATATAAGCCTGGCCGAAGCTCCTATACCTAATTGAATTTAGAGGCATGGTATTATGTCATCCCGGCCAATTGTTTGATGTCGCTGATCTCCACCACTTTTTTGGGATAGCCCTTTGTTACTGCATTGATCATGGCCAGTCCTACTTCGTGCATGCTAAGCACGCTCCCGGGTGAAAACACCTTGATGAGCTGCCCGATCAGCTTGTAAATGCCCTTCCAGTTTTTTTGTCCCGGAAAGGGCAGCATAACACCCGGCCGGAAATTGTATTCATCCTTGAAAGGCAGTTTCATCAGGTCATTTTCTGTTCTGCCTTTTACCCGCGCCCACATCAGGCGGCCCTTTTCTGTGCTGTCTGTATGACTGCCCGACACATAACAAAAACGCATGGCAGGATTGGCTGCAAGCAGGGCCTTTGCAAAAGAGATCGTCGTCTCGTAGGTGATATGGGTGTATTTGTCTTCCTTCATACCCACTGAACTGACCCCGGCGCAGAAAAAACAGGCATCATAAGCGCTGACCTGGTTTGCGTACTGCGCCAGCTGAAAGAAATCCGGCACAACCAGCTCTTTGAGCTTTTTGTGCTGCAGCGCATACTGTTTGCGCGAAACAATCAGGACTTCTGCTACTGCCGGGTTCTGCAAACATTCAAACAGCACGCCCTCCCCCACCATACCCGTAGCACCTGTGATGATCACTCTTAATTGCATGACCTTGTTTTAATTTGATGGTAGTCTCCCTGCAAATGTAGGTGAACCGGGCAATTCTGCACTGCTGATAGCAGGCAAATAAGCCCGGTGGTGTATATGCGCAATCCCAAATCGGATCTACTGATACACCGGACATCGTAGACCCACCCCTGCCCCTCCTGGTAGGGGATAAGAAGGGCGCTTATATTATCCCCTCCCGGGAGGGACAGGGTGCGTTACTGTGGGATTCGCTCTACCAATACCAACTTGCCAGCTTTGTCATAATAAGCACAGGTCATTTCGTCTATACGGACAATCCATTTTTCAACCCCTGATCGGGCGCAGTCGTTACAGAATCGCAGATAGTCTGTCTTTCCCTGCTGGTGTGCAAGAAGGTCTGTTTGAAACTGCCCTGGGTTGCAAGTGGCTGCTATTTCTATCGGATCATATTGGGGCGTGGAAGCTATGTTGCGGCCATCAGCAGCATGGTATACTGCGTGCCCGTCTGACACAAATGTTTCATAGTGTGTAACACCTATTCTTTTTATGTCTTGTATATAGGCCGGGAAATCGGCGCCTGATTTTACTTTTGCGTGCGCCGCTTTGATCTGTTCGAGGGTAATCATTGTTATCAACTTTAATCATTTAAGAAAAGGCAAAGTTGGCGCAAGCAAAAAGACGGGAATTGTAAAAAATCATTTTTTATAAGAACCGCTTACATAATTTCCGGCGTCTCGCCGGTTTATTGTTTAAAGTCTTTGATTTTCGTAAACACCCGCTCCAAACCGCCTCGCTTTTGCGTCATCGTCTTTTTATCGGCATCAAATTCAAAAGCAACACCCGGTGCTACTTCAAATTTATTTTCACTCACTGCTTCGAGCGGCGCTGCGGATTGCTCACCTGGCTGTATGTAGAGGGTGGTATCCTTTCTGGAGATAGTAAATTTTACAGGAGCGCCGGGAGTGGAATAAACGCCCACATACTTGTCCAGCACTTCCGGGCTCACAGCAATTGTTTCAAAGCCGGGAATGACAAACGGCTGGTGATAGTATATATCGACGATGCCACTCATGATGTTGGCGACGGGATACACTTTTGCGTTAGTTGTATAAGCGATTGCCAGCTTTTCTTCCGGCAGGTAGGCCAGCCAGGCACCATAATTGTCGCCCCCGCCCGTGTGCCCGTAAAATGTTTTGCCGGCAAAAGTAAAAGGCTCCATGCCCAGGCCTTCGCCTTCTCTCATCGTCTTCATCAGCTCAAGGCTTTCTTTGGATACAATCTTGCCATCAAACAGGGCCTGGACAAATTTGACCAGATCGTTGGGTGTTGAAATAATTTGACCTGCGCCGAAAAGGATGCTGGGATGGGTCTCGGGCATTTGTTTCCATTCACCGCCGAGGCTCATATAGGTCAGGCTTTCGTTTTTGGCCACATCAATATTGCCGGTTGCCGTGTACGTATCTTTCAGGCCGATCTTTGAGCAGATCCTTTGCTGCAGCGCTTCCTCGTAAGATTTGCCGGTTAGCTTTTCAAGGAGGAGACCGAGCAGGAAATAACCAGCATTGCTGTAAAGATGCCTGGTGCCCGGCTCAAAATCAGGCTCGCTTTTGGTGATCAGGGCAAGCATTTCATCCTTTGTGATCGGATCCTTGCTTGAAATGTTTCCCTGTCTATCTCCAACACGCTTTACATTCGGGATGCCACTGCGATGCCCCAGTATTTGCACGATCGTGATTTTTGCAGCGTTGGGGATTTGCGGAAAGAATTTGCTGAGGGTATCCGCCAGCCGCAATTTTCCTTCTTCAACAAGCTGCATGATCATGGCAGCAGTGAACATTTTTGTGATGGAAGCAATCCGGAACCTGTTTGTTCCTGTTAAAGGCTTTTTTTCTGTTGCGCTGATCTGGCTGTAACCAACGGCCCGGGTGTAAACGGCCTGGCCTTCTTTCGCGATGGTCAGACTTCCCATGGCTTTGTTCTTTTCAGCGAGCCTGTCAAAAAACTGGTCGAGTTTTGCATTGTCGCCAGTTTGTGCATACCCTGCGTTGACCAGCAGCAGCAGAGCGATGAGTAATAATTTTCCCTTCATAAAAGATCGATTTATGATGAAAGACTTGTACGCCTCCCTTATCTGAAACAAGATTTTTATTTTCTGCAGTGAGCTTTATTTCTCCGGCTCATCGCTGGTATACTCCAGAATATCGCCGGGCTGGCATTGCAGGGCCTTGCAAATGGCTTCCAGGGTTGATACCCGGATCGCTTTTGCCTTTCCGTTTTTGAGGATCGACAGATTGGCCATCGTAATTCCAACGCGTTCCGACAATTCAGTTACGCTCATTTTTCTTTTTGCCAGCATCACATCGATGTTAATGATAATTGCCATGTTGTTTGCCTTAGACTGTTAGCTCGTTTTCTGATTTTAGTTCCACGGCCTTTTGCAGATTTTTTTGCAGCACCGCTGCCAGGGTTGCACCGATGCCCGAAATAAATGTGAGGATCAATCCCATCATTACAATGCCTGTAATGTCTTCTCCCTTTCCGGCAGACATGACCATAACCGTTATTACACCGGCTACGATCAGGGCGCTGATGATGATGGCGCAGTATTTTATAACCCTCAACGCGCGAACGGCCGATTCCGAGAAGGCTTTATTTGCATCGATATAGGTCAGCAGTTTAAAAGCCTGGTATAAGGCAACAAAAAAAGCGATACACAAGGCATAGGCGTAAGCCAAAAAAGGATACCGCTGGTAAGCGAGGTCCGGATGTGCCGCCGCATCTCTGGCAGCCATATCGGGCAAAACAAAAATGCAGATGGCCAGTGCAAGAATGGCAATCAGGGAAATGGCAAACTTTAAAAACAGCGTAGAACCTCGATTAATCAGCACCTTTATCATAAAAGTATGTATTTGCAGGTGCAATAATAATAAGTATTTATCGATTTACAATAAATTTTTATCAATTAAGACAAATTTCCTTCTATTCATACCCGCGTATCCAAAACAGAACAGACAGCCGCTTATATATAAACGGCTGCCTGTTCCCCGCGTCATTTTGGTTTGATTAGGTTACGTATCCTTACTGAATGCCAAAGAATTGTTCTTCCCCGTTCCATCCCTGCACACTCACCAGCAAGTTTTGTACAGCCTGGCTTTCGTCGCAGGAGAGCGTGATTTTCTTTTGCTGTCCGGGGAGTACGGAAACATAGTTGTCTGAATAGAAAACAGGCAGCACGCGCTTTTTTGTGTTCCTGTCTACCAGCGAGATCCGGTTGAAGAAAGCCAGCGTGGAGGCTTTGTTCGTCAGCGTGAGTTCAATGGTACCCTTGGCTGTTTTGCGAGGGGCCACCTGCAGGGAAACAGGCGCCAGGGTGCCCAGACCTGAATACACGCCCGTTCCATCCGGCATCCAGTACAGGTTTTCGCTGAGGAGCTGCTTTGCCTTGTTATGCAGCCGGAGCAAAAGAAAAGCGCCCTTGTCTGCACTCAATGCGCTGATCTTCTCCTTGATTGAGGAGGCCGATATTACGCCGGAAGCAGGCAAGTCGATTGTTTGTTCTGCCACGCCGGTTTCTTTGCCGTTCCCGTCCAGCACGCTGGCTGTAACAGCAAGTCCCTTCAACGGCTCAAAACCGTTGTTCACGGCCATCAGGGTTCCGTGGACAGGATTGTACATGATATGCACCGGCTCGCTGCCGCTGCGCAGGCCGTACAGACAGGCATTGGGATCGAGATAATAGTCGTACATCTGTCCGCGCAGGGCCGTCCAGGGGTTTTGTGTTTTCCAGATAATGGTGCCGGTATACCATTCCCACATATGGGCGCTGAAGCCTTCCATCAGGGAGCGGTACTGGTCGTAGTTGACCAGCTGCGCCTTGCGGGCAAAGTCTTTTACATCCGTGGGCGCACCATACAGACCGATGTATTTTTCATAACCGATGTACTTGTGGTATTGCCATACGGAATCTGCGTTTTCCACTGCCCGGGCTCCCCTTTCTGCGGCTGGCACGTACCGGGGTGGCTGGGTCAGATTTGCGGAGGGGATGAACCGCTGCAAAGATTCGTAATCGCCTGTGCCTACAGAACCCAGTTCTGAATTGAAGGGATAGGTGCGGAACTTCCAGAAAGTATCTACAGGTTGTATGTTGTAAGGACCGTCGCCGCCGCCGTGCAGGATATTGGTGGACATGCTGTCGGAATTGGAATACTCAAAAAAATACCGCGTTCCATCCAGGCGGGGGAACAGGGAATCTTTCATGCTTTTCAGGATGTCATCCGGTGGTGTGATCTCGTTGCCGCCGCACCAGATCGCAAGCGAGGGATGGTTGCGGATCAGCCTGATCCCGTCTGCCACCGAACGCAGGAAAAGGCCATGGTCGTCCGGATACAAACGTCTCACCGTGCGGCTTTCCAGCTTCATCCGGTCGTTCCAGCGGCCATTGCAATCGCCCGACATCCAGAAATCCTGGAATACCAGCAGGCCGTATTTGTCGCAGGCTTCATAAAACTCCGGGCGCTCCAGCAGGGCACCGCCCCAGATCCTGATTAAATTTAAGTTCATGTCGCGGTGAAAGCGGATCTCGGCATCATAGCGCTCGCGCGACAAACGCAGCATGGCGTCGGAGATGATCCAGTTGCCGCCTTTGAGAAATATCTTTTGTCCGTTCACCGAAAACTGGCTGCTGGATGTAGTTCCATTCCATTCACGCCTGATCTCCCGCACGCCGAAGGAAACTTTTTCCTGGTCAGACTGCTGCCCGTCCTGCACAAACCGGAGTTCCACCTGATAACTATCCTGCCGGCCATATCCGTTTGGCCACCACAGCTTCGGATTCTGCAGCGTGAAATCCGGCAGCGATACGGTGGTCAGCGCATGGGGAGCGAGCTGAACTTTTTGTGATACGGTTGTCCCGTTCAACTGATAACTCAATACACCGCTAACCGTTTCTGCACTGGCATTTTCCAGGTCTGCGGATAGCTTGATCACAGCCGGCTGTTGCAGCCCCTGGGGTTTTCTGGTGCCCGGGACCTCGGTAACCACATGCGGATCTTTTATATCTACTGAACCGGTTTTCTCGATATACACTTTATCCCAGATGCCCGTATTGCGGTCGCGGATGGGCTGTATCCAATCCCAGCCCGCTACATACTGGTGGGAAACATTTTTTGCGATCATGCCATCACCACCCTGGCCGCCATTGGGATTGCCAACAGGATCGGGAGGATAAACAATCACAGCCAACCGGTTCTGTCCTTTCCTGACATAGGGGGTGATATTATATTGCTGCCGCAGGAACATGCCGTGATGTGTGCTGTCGTTCAGCTTGTGGCCATTCAGAAAAACATCACAGCTATAATTCACCCCCCTGAGCGAAAGCCATACCTGGCGGCCCTTTGCAGGCAGTGTCTCTGTAAAGTCCTTTGCAAACCAGTAAGTGTAGTAATCCCGGCCTGTGCTATAAATATCCGGTATCTGCTGGTTGTTCATTCCCCAGAAAGGATCCGGCACCTGTCTGTTTTGCAGCAGGGTGGTGAGCACGGTCCCCGGCACCACGGCCGGCATCCAGCCGCTGAGAACAGAAGCCGGCTGCGACAATTCCGTACCCGGTTGCATCGTTTTTGAAGCAGGCAAACACTTCCATCCCCCATCCAGTTCATAACGGTCCTGCGCAAACACAGAACAGACAGACAGACAAAAGGCAAGGCAGATACAGAGCGGGCAGATAAGCTTATTCATAGATCAGCAAATCTCCTCATTCGCGCGGATAAACGGACGCTGAAAAATTTTTCTGCTTATAATTTTTACCAGATGGGATGGGAGGGATTGTCTGAACCAGACAATCACTTGATATCAGGCGCGGCAAACAACACGCCGCCAAACAGGAGGTAGGCCCATAGCAGGGTCCATAGCACATTGAAGACCTGTGCGCCGATGAAGGCAAAGGCCGGCCGGCCACCCTGTACTTTTACCAGGTCTGAAAACCGGGCTTCCAGTCCGATGCTCACGAATGCAAGGGCAAACCATACAGTGCGCAAACTGTTCAGTACGGGTGTAACCTGTTTGATGGTGCCCGTAGGTACCAGGAAGGAAAACAGCAGCGATGCGCCGATAAAGCCGAGCACGAACTTGGGAAAGCGCTCCCATACAATGCCGATGCCCTTGTTCTCTGTAGCTGCTGCACTGGCAGCATTCTTTCGATAGCTCCACCAGCCTGCTATAAAGATCGCGGCTACGCCGATGAGCACGTTCTGGGAGAACTTCACGATCACGCCTGCTTTGAGCGCCAGCGGACCTACCAGTTGCGCTGCTGCGGTTACCGATGCGGTGGTGTCCAGCGTACCACCCAGCCAGGCTCCTGCTACCAGTTCGGGCAAGTGGAGCTTGCCAGCCAGCCAGGGTTGTATAATGAGCATGGGAATGGCAACGAGCAGCACGAGCGAGGTTACATAAGACAGCTTCTTTTTATCTCCCTGGATAGCTCCTGCCGCTACAATGGCTGCCGACACGCCACAGATAGACACGGCCGAGGCAAGGATCACCCCGAACTCATCATCTACCTTCAGCTTTCTGCTCAGCCACATAGAGAAGAACCACACCACGGCTACCACCAGCACTGCCTGCAGCAGGCCTGGCAGACCAGCCTGGATGATGTCGGTAAACAGGATGGAGATGCCCAGGATCACCAGGCCTGTTTTGATAAAGAATTCGGACCTGGCTGCTTCTTTCAACCAAACAGGCAAGGTGAAGATATTGCCAATGATCAGTCCAAACACCAGGGCAAAGACAACGTACTCGATGCCATAATAAGCAATTGTTTTGTTGCCTGCGATCACGAGTGCCGCAAGGGCCAGCAGGAATATGAGTGCGAAGCCCTTTGCAAAGTTACGCACGCTGGCGCCGGAGAGGTAAACCGCTGTAGAGGCCAGCAGCAGGAACACGGCTCCGATCACAACCAATAACAGCAGGTTATTAGCCGTGAGTACTTTGCCGGTAAGATCATCAAGAGAAGTCCACAGGTAAGTAGGTACAGGAAAGTGAAGGGAAGGAGCAGCGGTGGCGAAGAGCAGGACAGCTGCAATAATGAAAGCACCCAGGATCACAGCCCACCAGTCTTCGGTGAGCGAGGCCCAGAAAGAACGCGGAGCAGCAGCGGCTTGCCGGCTGCTCAGTTCTGTATCGGCCTGTTCTGTTTTGATTGAAGCTGTAAAATCGTTTGAAGAAGACATGCGATTGTTATTTTTAAATTGATGGCTTACCGGAACAACCCGCTGTTCCAATAAAAGAAAATCTTATTTCCATTTTTCCGGTTTAAATACCACGGCTCCATCCCGCCCGATGATCCAGGCAGTGACGGGATTCAGGTGATACCCACCCATGTCGCGGCCCCGCGCGGCAACCAGTTGCGCCAGCGTGGGTTGCGTATAGCCGGTTTCATCGACCGCCCGGCTTAAGATCTCGGTTTCCTGTCCGTTCCAGTTCCACAAATAACGGAAACGGGTATGCGCTTTGTCAAGCACCGGATCCTGCAAGGCAGCAAGCTGCCAGGTCTTCCCAGCATCCGTACTGATGTCTACCTGCGTAATCCGGCCCCGCCCGCTCCAGGCCAGTCCGCTGATCTCGATCCAGCCCTTTTCTACCTGCACCGGATAAGCCGGGAAGGTAATGATAGAACGGGCATCCATGTCAAAGCTAAACTGTCTGATCTTTCCACCAAGCACCGGCTCGGTATATTTGGAAGTTTCTTCCCGGGTCATAAAGGGCTGGTCAGCCACTTCGATCCGCCTGATCCATTTTACATTGGTATTGCCTTCCCATCCCGGCAGAAACAAACGGGCCGGATACCCCTGTTCCGGCCGGAGTGCCTCCCCATTCTGCGCATACACGATCATGGCATCTTTCCAGCCTTTGGCAACAGGAATACTTCTGGTCATAACAGCCGCATCGCCGCCTTCTGCCAGGAACCAGCTTGCCTTTGGCTGCACGCCCGCCTCCCGGAACAGGGTAGAAAGCATCACGCCTGTCCATTCGCTCTGGCTGGTGAGGCCACAGATCTCCTGCGGTGTCATGGTTTCCTTGCCTGTTCTGAAATTGCCCGAGCATTCCAGGAAAGCGATCCTTGATACCGACGGAAAACGCTTCAGGTCGCGGAGACTGAACTTCAGGGGCCTGTCTACCATGCCATGAATCAACAATTCATAGCGTTCCGGGTCGATGGCAGGCACGCCCCCGTGGTGCCGCTCAAAGTGGAGGTCTGATGGCGTAATGATCCCGTACAGATCCTGCAGCGGCGTTCTGGAAGACCCTTCCGAAGGTTTTTTGACCAGGGCTTCAAACGGAGACCTGCTGCCCACCGTACCAGGCGGCACGCCAGGCACCGTTGTAGGATCAGTATAGGGCACTGCTGCAGGAACCAGTTGGCCTGTAGCCGTTTTGATCAGGGCAATGGCTGCCGTGGTGATGGCACCACCCAACAGGGTTCGCCGGGGCAGTTTTCTGCCGGTTTCCTTTGGCTGGTTCTCCCTTTTGTCTGGTAGCTGGTTCATGTAGATTGATCCGGGTAATTCACTTGGCTGTTTACAAAGAAATTATCTTATTTCCGGTCCGCCATGACGGTCGTCCGGAACAAAATTTTTCTGTGCAGGCATGTGCACCCCCGGCAGTGTTGCAGCGTCCAATCTTGTTGTACTATCAATAATTTTATTGGCTGATAACAGGAAAGCAGTCAGGTTATACACCTCCTCATTCGTCAGCGATCCGGGTGTGTTGTATGGCATGGTCCTCCGGATATAATCAAAAACAGTGGTGGCATAGGGCCAGTAATTTCCGATCGTCTTTGCCTTGGTTGTATCATCCACAGAACCTACGAGCTGGGCCTGCGGACCTTCCCGGCCGCTCAGGCCATGACAGGCCGCGCATTTTTGCAGATAAACTGTTTTGCCCTCCACTGCATTGCCAACCCCTGCTGGCAGACCTTTTCCATCGGGCCTTACATCTATGTCGAGCGCGCTGATCTCTGCATCCGTCGCCGGCTTTCCCCATCCAAAACGGGCCGGCCATCCGCTGGTAGCTGTACCGGAAAGAGCAGCCACGCCATCGCCGGAACGATTTTTATTTTCCCGGCAGCTTCCACACAACAGTGTCAGTGCACACCAGCAGCAAAAGACAGTAAATTGCTTTCTTATCTTACTCATATTTACCCGCCTGCAGATTGCTTTTTGACAGGGCATAAGGCCTGTTGTACCGCTCCAGCACAATTTGCACAGAATCCCTGTGCTCATCGATGCCTGTCAGGATGACCCGGTTGCCATCGGTTGTCTGGTAATGCAGGACCATGCGGTTTCTCTGTTCCTGTTTCGGTGCAGCTGCATATTCACGCGTGCGCCGGGTAGAGGCAGCCAGTGGGTCGATCTTGTTGACTTCCTCGCCAATATTTACCAGGGCTTCCCTGGGTATCCAGAATTCTTGCTTCTCTTTCCTGTTCCGCTTCCGGGTTGCGGCCTGCTGCTTTCCCCTTTCCTGCGCAGCCGGGGCCGGCGTGGCAACGCCATCTCCTTCCCCGGCGGTCCGGTTGCGGCGGTCCGGAACGGCCTTGTATTTGTCTTCGAGGTACAGCACTTTATTGACTTCATCCGCATAGTAATGAAATACCCTTTGTCCGCCGGCCACACCCGACACTTCAAAGGTCCGGTTTACATCCCTTTGCGGATCACCGCCACCATTGGATAAATCAAGCGGTGTAGGTTTGTTGACCCGGAAGGTCAAGGTCGACCAGTTCTCAAATGTGGCTTCCTGCCACCTGGCGGAATCCAGCGGCGAGTAAGGAATTACCTGGTTGTTGATCTTGAATTCGGCCACATGATAATTCCCCCGAAGGGTTTTTACCCCGGCTACGGCTGGTTGTTTGTAAGGATCGTAAAAGAAATTAACCAGCTGCAGATAGAACAGCACGATCAGGAACAAAAAGATGGTCCCCGATTTTAATCCGATGCGCAGTCCCCTTTGCCAGGGCAGGTTCAGGGCCGGATACCAGTTCAGGGGAACGGTGTACTTTTCCCGGATAAAAAGGCGGTAGATAGCCGGAACATCCTGTACCAGCAAGAAAGCGGCCAGCAGCACAAAATAAGAACTGTACACATGCACCCCGCCATCATACGCAAAGTTCACATACACGATATCACCCAGCGCACCAAACAGCAGGATGGCGCCAAGCGTTGTTGTGCGGCGGAAAAACAAGAGCGCACCGGCCAGCACTTCCACTACGCCTGCAAACACTTCATACCAGGGCACAATACCGATCGACAGCCAGTAGATCTTTTGAGCCGTAAGGTCACCGAAATTGGTGTTGAGCACACCCAGGGAAGGATAGGGCAGCTGCGTGGGCAATACCTTGGTAAAGCCAAAGCCGATGATGCCGATGCCGGCCCTGTAACGTACCACCACCCGCAGCCAGTAATACAGGGTATTGTACTCCCTGCGTTCTGTCTTGCGCCCCCTCACCACAGCCGTCCAGATCAGTCCGCCCCCGATAGCGATAAAGAGCGTAATGACCCAGCTGGCATAGCCCAGCAGGGGACTGCCAAAGAGGGTACTGCCCAGTACCGTGATCCCCGATCCGAAACGGGCAATATCGTACAGGTCGCGGTAATGCAGGTGGAGCCAGTCTAAATGGATCAGCTGCCTGTACCATTCCAGGTTGTTGGGAATAGAGATGGCAATGAAAAAGATAAAGGCCATCCGGAAAAGAACCCGCTGGTATTCTTTCCACAGCTTGGGCGGGGTTGACTTGTCTGCCCCATTTACGGGTACCTCTTTTTCTACGCGGACGGGTGCGGGCGACACAGGTATTTCCTGATACGTTGTGGTTGGCATATACAATGTTTAATGCTTGATAAATGGTAATCAGAGTTTCAGCCGGCCTCTTCTTCCCTGCCGGGCCGCTTCCTGGATAAGATACTTTTTGTTGAGGCGGTTCAGCACGGCATATACAGGGGTTTGCTTTTCATCCCGTCCTGACAGGACAAGCTGGTCCTTGCCCAGCGTATAATGCAGCGTCAACGTTTCGCTGCTGTAGTGCCTGCTTTTGTTGTGCAGGGTAAGCAGGTGATTGACCGTATCAACTGTATAGCTGTAATAATGCCGGCCGATAGAACCTTCCAGCTCGTAATTGCGTGCTGCATCCTGCGGCTCCAGTTTTTCCAGGTTGTTCGAGTCGATGATCACCGGCCGGTTGGAGCGGATGCTGATGGTATTCCATTTTTCAAATACCACATCCTGCCATCTTACCGGATCGGTTTTTGAATACGCCAGCGTATCGCCGTTCCTGCTGAACACGGCTACATTGTACAGGCCGCTTACACCCTGCAATCCCTTGGTAACCGGAAAGCGGTAAGGCTCTTTTGCATAATCAGCACCGGTCTTAAACCCGTACAGTCCTACAAAGAACAATACCAATAAAATCTTGAGCGGCAGCCGCGCCTTCTTCAACCAGGCCGCTGCAAAAAGGGGCCGGAACGTACTGGGCGCAGTCGGTGCCTGCAGTACAAGCAGGCTGATGATCCGGCGCAGATCATACAGGAGCAGGAAGAGGGCCAGCGAGATCAGGTACAGGCAATAAACAGACTCCCCGCCTTCATAGGCCAGGTTCGACATAAAAACATTGCCTGTGAAAATCAGGATCAGGAATGCACCGATCGAAGCGGTTTTGCGGTACAGCAACAAGACGCCGAACAAGGTCTCCACCAGTCCGAGAAAAGACTCGTAAGAAGGCACGATGCCCAGGCTTAAGGAGAACAGTTTCCAGCGGGTAAAATCGCCATAAGGCGTATTGAGGTTGCTGAGAGAAGGGTAAGGCGCCTGCACCGGAAACAGCTTGATAATACCAAAGGCAATCAGCCCGATGGCCAGCCGGTACCGTACAATCACCCGGAGCCAGTAATACAGCACGCTGTATTCTTTGGTCCGGCTGCGGTCAACAATGGTCCAGATAACAGTTCCGATCACGGCAATAAGGAGTACAACCAGCCAATTGAGATAGGATTGCTGAGGCCCTTCAAAAAACCGGGGTGCATAATGCGCCAGGTTGAAAATATCCCCATACTGCAGGTGCGACCATTGGATAGAAAAGATCTCCCGGTAATACTTCCAGTCGAGCGGCACACATTGGATAAAGAAATAAATAAATGCCAGGCGGAAAAGGATTTTCTCCCCTGTTTTCCATTCCTCCTGCGGAACAGATGGCACGACCAACGGGTGCCGTGATGATGACTGTTGAGCTGTTGCTGACATAACAATAGTTTAAAAAGGTGATCAGTATCCTCCGTTCTGGGTAAGGGTTTTGTCTAACAGGATCTGCTGGGAGGGGATCGGCAGTAAGAGCCTGGCCGGGTCGGTCACGTTCAGCACAGCTGCAGCCCGTCCCGTTCTGACCAGGTCGAACCAGCGCTGCGGCTCCAGGGCAAATTCAACCCGGCGCTCGTTCTCTACCGCCAGCAGGATGTCATCCCGGGTGGCTGCAGCAGAAGGGCTTATTCCGGCCCTGGCGCGTACGGCATTGAGATCAGCCAGGGCACCGGTGGGATTGCCTTGCTGGGCGCGGGCTTCTGCGCGGATCAGGTAGAGTTCTGCCGTCCGGATCACGTAGGAAGAAGAAGCATTGATAGAACGGTACAGATTGCCGTACCAGCGGTTCTGGTTGTCTTTTGCGATCAGTGCACTCCGGTTGCCGCCAATGGCCCCATTGTTGAGCAGCGATACCAGCACATCATTGGGAGCCCACTGCCGGGTGCCACCGCTTGTTTGCGGCAGCCATTGCCCGGCATGCCCGTTTGTTTCCGTACCGCCGTTGTAATAAATTTCCAGCACTGATTCAGCTGTCCCCTTTACATTGCCCGCGAAGAAGGAGCTGTACGGATTAACCAGCTGGTAGTTGGCCGCATCCGCGATCAGCTTGCCGGCATATGCTTCTGCGTTGGCCCAGTCTTTCCTGTAGAGATAATAGCGGGCTTTGAGTGCCCAGGCTGTTTTCAGCGTAGCCCGGAACCGGTTTACGGTAGATGGCAGCAGGGATTCGGCTTTTTCAAGGTCCTGCTGCACCTGTGCATAGGTGGCTTCACTGGTTGCACGCGGGATGCCGAAATTATCGCTGGCAGTCAAGGTAGGCTTGGTCACCAGCGGCACGCCTCCCCATACACGGGCCAGGTCAAAATAAGCCAGGGCCCGCACGAAGTAGGCTTCTCCCGTCAGCTGCTTTTTGTACGCATCTGTAAGAGAAGCATCCGTTACTTCAGGCACTTTGCTGATCACCTGGTTTGCCCTGTTCACCACGCGGTAGATGGCCGTCCACGCTGCACTGATGGTGGAATTGTCCGGGCTCACATTGTGGTTGATAAATTCCTGCACCTGCGACTGGCTGCCCGTCCACTGGATGTCACCGCCTGCGAGGTAGCCGATGGATTGAAAGCTGGTGCCGTAATAGCCACCGTCGGCCAGGGCACTGTAGATGCCTCTCACCGCTTCTTCGGCAGAGGTTTTGTCGAAGATCGTTTGTGCATCGGAGATAGATTCCTTTGGGTGCACCTCCAGGAACTTGCTGCAGGAGCCCAGGGAAAGGGCCATGACAGAAACAAACAGTATGTGTGATAAATCCTTTTTCATCCCTGTTAAATTGATGTGTTAGAAGGTTACGTTTAAGCCGATCTGTACGCTGCGTGGCTGCGGAGGCGTACCCAGGTCGATGCCGGGCTGGTTTTGGTTGCTGTTCGCGCTTGATTCCGGATCAGGACCGGTATAAGGCGAGATGAGGAAAAGATTGCTTCCGCTGAAATAAAAGCGGACGTTCTGCAGCCGCGCTCTTTGCGCCAGCTGCTTGGGCAGGTTGTAACCCAGGGTGAGCGCGCGCAGGCGTACAAAGCTGCCGTTTTCCAGCCAGCGGCTGCCTGCATCGAGGTAGTTGTTGACGTTCACACCATCTGCTCTGGGTACATCCGTAATATCACCGGGCTTTTGCCAGCGCGCCAGGTTGCTGGCAAAGATCACCCTGGCTGCATCGCGGGCTCCGCCGCCCTCTCCGAAGAAGCGGTTGTGGTTGTAGGTCTTGTTGCCGAACTGGTAAGAGAACTGGATGCCCAGGTCGAAGTTGCGGTAGGTAAACTGGTTGCTTAATCCGCCCGCGAACTTGGGCCATATGCTGCCTAAGATCTGCCGGTCGTCGGAATTGATCTTGCCATCCTTGTTCACATCTTCATACACGGCATTGCCTGTCTGCGGATCTACATACAGTTGTTTGATGAGGTTGTAAGAATACATCGGGGAACCTTCCCGGAGCAGGATCAGGTTGCGGCTTCCATACTGCAGCGGCGTCGGCAGCTTCTCGATCCTGTTGAGGTTCTGGGCTATGTTAAAACTGGTGCTCCAGGTAAAATGCTTTGCTTCTATGTTCAGCGTGTTGATCGCCAGCTCAAAGCCCCGGTTGCTGATCTCGGCTGCATTGCTCCAGTAAGTACCAAAACCAGTAGTGGCCGGCCGGGCCAGTTGGAGCAATCCGTCTTTGGTGTATTTGTAATAATAGTTGAACTCTACCGTAACCCGGCTATCAAACAGGGTCGCGTCCAGTCCGATGTTGAACTGGCTGGTCTTTTCCCATTGCAGGTCTGCGTTGGCCAGCTGTTGCGGGGATATGCCGGCGCTGTCTTTGTACGAGCTTCCGCCGCTCCACAATCCCTGCGAGGCAAAATCACCGATGCCGTTCTGGTTGCCTGTAATGCCATAGCTGGCGCGGATCTTCAGGTCATTGATCTTTTCTATATCATTGAGGAAATTTTCTTTTTTCAACCGCCAGGCAGCTCCTACGGAAGGGAAGTATCCCCATTTCCTGTTCACGCCAAATTTGGAAGAGCCATCTGCCCGCGCACTGAAATCGACCAGGTATTTATCGGCAAAACTGTAATCGATCTTGCCAAAAAAAGAAGCCAGGGTATTCTTGCTCCAGTTCTGCGTGCCGGTCACAACAGAGGCAGAAGAGATTTGTGTAAAAGAATTGTTTGCAAAACCGGTTCCCTGTAAAAAGGTGCGCTTGAAAAGATTGCTTTGAAGTGTGTTGCCCAGCAGCACCCCGAACGAGTGGTTACCAACCGACTTGCGGTAGGTCAGCGTTTGCTCGTTGAGCCAGCTGGAGTTCTGGCTGATGCTGGAAGTGGCCAGTCCGGCCGGACTGCCCGCAATAAGATATGTGTTCCAGTATTCCGATTCGTCGTAATTGTTGTAATCCACGCCCCAGCTTGAACGGAACTTCAGGTCTTTCAGCAAGGTTGCTTCTGCGTATACATTGCCGATATAGCGGAGGCTGATCGAATGCACATCGTAATACTGCAGCAGGAGCGATACGTTGTCGAAGCCGGCCCTTCCTACCAATACCCCCTGTTCGTTTGTGGGTGACAGATAGGTAGGCGTATGAAGAGCAGCCTGCAGCAAGCCACCGGCTGGTCCGTCGCCCGCCCTTCCCTGGTTTCTGTATGCGCGTGTAATTGTGTTGGCCGAACCGATCTGCACCTTGTCACTCAGCTTGTGATCGATGTTGAACTTAAGGCTGGCGCGGTCGAAAGTGATGGGCTTTAAGATAGACTCTTGTTTGTTGTATCCGGCGCCCAGGTAAAACCGGGTTACATTGTTGCCGCCGGAAACAGACAGGTCATAGTTCATCAGATCGGCGGTCTGGAATATTTCCCCGAGCCGGTCATATGTCTTTTGTTCTTCCGGCAACCCACGACCGCCTTCCGACACCGGGCGGAATGGCTTTACCCCTCCGATATTGGTGAAATACTCGTTTACCAGCGTGGCATGTTCTGGACCGGTGGCCAATTTCCACAGGGGTGGCGCCCAGGCCTTGCCTTGGGAGATGTCCAGGCTGACCCTTGATTTCTGGTTGAAGTTTCCGCGCTTGGTGGTAACAATGATCACGCCGTTTGCGCCTCTTGAACCATACAAGGCGGTTGCTTCCGCATCCTTGAGCACTTCAATGCTTTCGATGTCGTATGGGTTGATGTCGGCGATGGGAGAAGTGGCTTTGCCGCCGGTGTTCACGGTTTGCAGGCTGCTGCTGTTGATGAATACACCATCAACTACATACAGCGGTGTATTGTCTGCGTTGATCGAAGTAACGCCACGCAGGCGTACGGTCACGGCTTCACCGGGAACACCGGTTGTGGTGGTGGTTTGCAGGCCCGGCACCTTGCCCTGGAGCTGTGCATCGAAGCCGCCGGCCGGAATGCCTTTTGTTTGCGAAGGATCTACTTTGGCAACAGCGCCCACCAGGTTGCGGCGCTTCTGCGTGCCATAGCCTACTACCACCACATCATTGAGCCGGGTATTGGTTGGCTGCAGGGCCACTTCGATGTAAGCTGTGCCGGCCGTGAGTTCCAGCGTCTGGTAGCCAACATGGCTGATGATCAGGGTATAGGGAAATCTTTGTCCGGTTACAAATTTGAACTGGCCGGTCTTGTCGGCCTGCACTTCATGGGTGGTACCCTTGATATGCACCACGGCACCATCGAGGATTTCTTTTGTTTTGCTATCGACGATCTTACCGGAAAGGATAGAGTTGATCGTCGGTTGAGTTTCTGTTTGAGCCTGCAAAAAAACAGGAGAGAACGCAAGAAGCCACACCCATACGAGTGTCCAGTTTTTCATTATTTTTGTTTTGGTTGAAAAATAGTAAGGCATGCACACAGTGATACCCATCACCGTATGCTGGTTTGACCGCCACAGCCTTGTTATTACCGGCCGGTACTGCGCCAACAGTGCCGGCTTTTCTATTTATTTATTATTTACGCGCCGCAACAACATCGACGGAAAAAAATTCTATGCTGATCAAGTGCCCGGATAATCATATGGATTTGTATAGCTGATGTTTAGATAAGCAATGAAGGCAAGCAGGCTGCTCCTGTATGCACAGGATTTCAGGAACAACAACAGCAACATAAAATTGCCGGCTGTTTTGCCAGGAATGTATATTTGAGTGTAATAAATTTTGGTTGTTGCATGCCCATCCAAATAGGTTCAACGATTGTTTCCAGTTTGTTAACGCAGCGCAAATATAGGACTTTTGTTTAGTCTACAATTTTTGTAGGGTTTTATTTTTCTCTTTTTTGTTCCGATCGTCTCTGTTTGCGTGCCATATGGAGGACTTTCCTAAATTACGCCATGCATTGTACAAAGTATTTTATCCTGCTTTGTTTCCTTTTTATCAGCACAGGCGCCTGGAGCCAGTTCCAGCTGAAAGGACGCATCGTGGCTGATGCCACAGGAACGCCGCTGGGTGCAGCCAGCGTGTTTTTGAGCAACACTTCCATCGGCACTACAACAGATAAGGAGGGCAATTTCAGCTTGTGGGTTCCGTCCGGCAAGTATGACCTGGTAGCTTCCTTTGTAGGCTATGAAACCTATACCCGCACCATCTCCGAAGCACTCACCGACGTCCTGGTTGTTAAGTTGAAGCCCAAAGCAGAGGAACTGGATGAAGTAGTAGTAGGCGGATATGAAAAAGACGGCTGGAAAAAATGGGGTTCTTTTTTTCTGAGAAATTTTATCGGCACATCAGACTGGGCAGCTGATTGCCAGATCAAAAATTATGATGTCATCAGATTCCGGAACAACAAAAAAACCCGCAAGCTCTCTGCCGTTGCGCTGGACCAGCTCGTGATAGAGAACAAGGCCCTGGGTTATACCGTCCGCTACCAGCTGGAAACATTTGATTATGATTTCGAGAGCGATTATCTCCTGTATGTAGGCTATCCCTTGTTTATCCCCATGGAAGGAAACAAGAATAGGCAAGCGCGGTGGGAAAGGCGGCGGCAGGAGGCTTACACCGGTTCCATCATGCAGTTTATGCGGGCGGTTTATCGCAACCGGATCAGGGAAGAAGGCTATGAAGTGAGGCGGCTTGTCAAAACACCCAATGAAGAAAAAAAGCGTGTCAGGGAATTATACAGGACCCGCGTCATGAAAGATGGCACGATCAGCTACAAAGGCTTTTCTGAAGACAGCATTGATTATTACCGCACGGTATTGAGCCAACCCAATGAGATTTCTACTTTTTCTCCCTACACAATTTCAGGTGACAGCATTGCCTATGGTGTCGACAGCCTGACGGCGGGACTTGAATTCAGCAATTACCTGCATATATATTACACCAAAGCCGCGCCTCCGCAGAGTTACCAGCAGCTTTCCCAGAACAACAAAAAGATGATGTCTGAACTGATGCTGATAAACGGACAACCTATCCAGATCCGCAGCAACGGCAATTTCTATCCGCCCACCAACCTGCTTAGCATGGGCTACTGGGCATGGTCAGAGAAAGTGGCCAACATGCTGCCTTTCGATTACAAGCCACCACCCGCAGCAAACTAACGCTGCACCTGCCCGCTTCTTTAGTCTACAAATTTGGTAGATTTTAATTTTCCATCTATATTCGCCCCGAAACCAAGCAACTCAACGTGTCCAAAACGTCCCAGATACTGCAGCTATTTACCATAAAAATACAGTCAACCAATATTGCTTTCCGGTGCAACCATTCCTGTTGTTAGCACAGTTTGTACACGAAGAACCCTGCAGGTTGTACAGCACCTGCCCTTCCACACAACATCTTATAAAACTCAATTCTACTCACCACTAAAACAAGCTTATTTGAATCTATCCAGCAGCAAAAAATAACCGGCAAGGAGGCCTTGCCGGTCGCGAATAGCGTATCAGTTCCGTAACTGCGAATCACTGACTGAAACCTATTTACAGCCCTACATAATGAAGTTGTCACTACATAAAACCACTTAAATATGGGAAGATTATTCCATAAAACAAAATCCTTTGCACTAACTGCAACCACCCTGTTTTTACTGAGCACACTGCCTGATGGCGCAACCGCGCAAAGAGAACCGCCGGCCACCATCAACTCCCAACTGGAAGGACAAGTACTGGATCTTTCCACAAAAGAACCGCTCATTGGCGCCACGATCAGCATCCTGGGCACCACGCATTCCGTTACCACCAATGGCAAGGGCAGCTTTGCATTTGTGACCGGACAGAAATTTCCTTATACCCTTGTTGTTTCGTTTGTAGGATATGAGAAACAAGAAGTCGTAGCCAGTGGCGGTCCGTTGAAAGTTTATTTAAAACCCAGCAGCAACCAGCTCACGGAAGTGGTGGTTACCGACGGATATTTTACGCAAACAAGAAAATCATACGCCGGCTCTGCGGTTACCATCAAAGGATCGGAAAATGAGAACAAACCGTTTTCAACGCCGCTTGCTGCCTTGCAGGGAGAAGTAGCCGGTTTAAACATTGCCCTCACCAGCGGCCAGCCTGGCTCCAATGCACAGGTGCGTTTAAGAGGCCTGGGGTCTACCGCCCTCAACTCCAATCCCCTTTACGTGATCGATGGCATGATCATCAATGCAGGTGATCTTTCCCGTTTAACATCCGGCATCAACAACTCTTCCAATGTGCTGGCCGGATTGAACCAGGACGACATTGAAAGTTTCACGATCCTCAAAGACGCCGCTGCCACAGCTATTTACGGCTCCAGGGGATCAAACGGCGTGATCATCATCACCACCAAAAAAGGAAAGGCAGGAAGGGTGCAGGTCAACTTTGATACGGAACTGGGAACAACCCGCACGATCGCGCTTCCGGCTGCAGGCCAGCCCCTGAATGCCAGTCAGTATTCTACCCTGTTTATTGAAGGATTGAAGAACGCAGGAACCTATACAGAGGCCCAGATCGCGGCGCTGGCAGAAAGCTATGGCTTTAACAGCGGCAAGAGCAACAACTGGCAGGATCTTATCCACCGCAACGGCAGCCAGCAGCAATACAATGTGTCTGTACGCGGCGGCAGCGAAAGCACCAAGCTGTTTGCTTCTGCCGGCTACTTCAAGCAGGAAGCAACCACCATCGGATCATCGCTCAAGCGCTTGACGGCCCTGATAAACATCGACCAGCGGATCAGCAAAAGGATCAGCTTCACCACGGGCATCAATGCCTCCAATGTAAGCCAGCTTGCACCCGTAGGATCAACCGGCTCCTGGTCGAACCCGGTGTTTGCCGCTTCTATCCTGCGTCCGTTTCAGCTTGCTTACAATGACGACGGTACCCTTAATTCCAGCAGCTCCAGCAACATCGGGTTTGTGGCGCATTACAACCCTTTGTGGATCGCAGCCAACGACAAGCACACGCTTTCGCAAACCCGCCTGTTGGGAAATACAACCCTGAACTGGAATATCCGGGACAAGCTGAAGTTTACCGGCTATGGCAGCATCGCCTATGACCTGCTGGAAGAATCGCAGTTCTACAACCCGGTATTGGGAGACGGCCAAAGCTCCAACGGCTCTGCTTCCGATGCATACACACGCTATGTAAACTGGCTGGTAAGGAACCAGCTCAGCTACCAGTTCAACGTGCCGCATGTAGAAGATTTTTATGTAGATGCCCTGGTGGGATGGGAAGCACAAAGATCACGTCAGTATGTGCTGAATGCAACAGGAACAGGCTTTCCGCTCACCCAGACAGACTTGAATGCGCTTACCAATGCAGCAACGCCTACCAGCGTAGGCGGCACGACGTCGGCTTATGATTTTAATTCTGTTTACTTCCGCGGCAATGCCAACTTCAAGAACCTGTATTCCCTGAACGGCTCTTTCCGGCGCGATGGCTCATCTGTTTTCGGCGCCGAAAACCGGTTTGGAAATTTCTGGTCTGTCGGCGGCGCCTGGAACATAGACCAGGAACAGTTCTTCGACAACCAGCGCTTCTTCTCTGCGGCCAAAGCAAGGGTTTCTTACGGTACTACCGGCAATGCACAGGGCATCGGCAATTACGCAGCCAAACCGCTGGCCTCTTACGGCTCTAACTACACCAGCGGCAATGGACAGAACTACAGCGGTGTCGGCAACCCGGACCTGACCTGGGAAAAACAAAAGAAGTTTGATGCAGGAATAGACCTGGGTCTTTTCAACAACCGCCTTGCCATCACTGCCGAATTCTACAAGAACAACATCTATGCACTGATACAAGCCGTGTCTGTTTCACGGGTAACCGGATTTTCATCGGTTCCTTATGCCAACACCGGTTCCATGGAAAACAGGGGCATCGAACTCGAGCTCAAGGGCGTTCCGGTGAAAGCAGGCGATTTTAGCTGGAGCAGCAGCTTTAACATCGCTTTCAACAAGAACAAAGTACTCAGCGTGGGCAACAATGCTACCACAACCAACGGCAATTATTATTTTAGTCCGGGATCTGATTACTATACGTACTACACACGCCTGTATGCCGGCGTAGACCCTGCGAACGGCACAGCCCTCTGGTACACCGATGGCAGCAAATCAAAGACCACTACGGATTACAGCTCGGCCCTGCGGGTACCTTATCAATCGGCTGCACCCAAATACTTTGGCGGCTTCAGCAATACATTTACCTTCAAAGGCATATCGCTCAACGGAGATTTTTATTACAACTTCGGCAACTACATCGTAGACGGCTGGTCGACCCGCTTTTATGATGGTGCTTATTACACCTTCAACAAATACCAACGCGAATTTACCAACCGCTGGACCACACCGGGACAGATCACAGACGTGCCCAAGTACGTTGCCGGTGGCGGGGTGCAAAGCAACTCGCAGGCTTTTTCTTCGCGCTTCCTGTACAAGGGTGATTTTATCCGGTTGAAGAATGTTGCGCTGGGATATGACCTGAAAAAAGCGCCTTATCTCAAAAACCTGCCAGGCGTCAGCAAACTCTACCTCTATGTAAGAGGAACCAACCTGTGGACCAAAACCTTTGACGAAAAACTTCCTTACGATCCGGAATCCGGCACCGTTACCATTCCTCAATTCAGAACCTATACCATCGGAATCAACGCCGGTTTTTAAAACATGACACAATGAAACACATCAACATCCTTATACTCGCCGCGGCTGTACTGGCAGCCGGCTGCAAAAAAAGCTTCCTGGAAGAGTCGCCGTCAAATGCAGTAGATGCGGCCACGGCCATCAAAACGCCCAACGACCTCACCGATGCCGTGAACGGTTTGTACACGGCTGCAAAAAGCTCGTCTTTCTTCGGACAGAACGTACCGGTGCTGGGCGACCTGCTGGCAGACAATGTTTTTATCAGCTCCTCCAATTACGGGCAATTCATCACCCAGAGCAATTATTCATTCATTGCTACCAGTGGTGAGCCAAGCGGTATCTGGTCGCAGGGCTATTATACCATCCTGCAGGCCAACCGGATCATCAGCGCCCCTGTTCCTGCCAGTGCTGCCGTGAACCAATTGAAGGGCGAAGCCTACACCTGGCGGGCCCTCTCCTACTTGACGCTGGTGAACTATTTCGCTGCGCCTTATACCTTGAACCCCGAAGCCGATGGTGTGCCGATCACGACCACGCCTACCTATGTTACGGGCCCGTATGTAAAGCTGGGCAGAAATCCGGTTTCGGAAGTATACAAGCAGATCATCTCTGACCTGGACAGCGCTTACCAGCTGATGCCGGCTACCGCCATTGCTGCGACCTATCATGCCACCAGCTCGAATTATATTTCCAAATGGGCTGCCAAGGCTATCGCAGCCAGGGCTTATCTTTACAAAGGAGACTATGCAAGCGCGAAAGATGCGGCATTGGCAGTGGTGCAAAGCGGCGGTTATAGTCTGGCCACAACAGCAGCGGCTTTCTCTTCTTACTGGACCAGTGCTGTGGCCAACACCGGCAAGCTGGAAACCATTCTGGAACTTTACAACGGCGTCTCGGGCAGTGTTACCGGCCTGGCAGACCTTTACTACCAGGCAGGCAACGGTGAAATGCTGGCCACTGCGGAACTTTACAATTTGTATTCTGCCACTGATTACAGGAAGGGGCTTATCCTGAAGGGCATCCGCAAGGGCAACTCACAGCCAGGGCTGATCGTAAATAAATATTCCAATTTCCTGAACTCCGATAAAGATGAGATCAGGATCATCCGCTATGCGGAAGTGATTCTTACGCTGGCAGAAAGCTATGCACGGACCGGTGATGCAAACAATGCGCGGCTTTACCTGAACCAGCTTGCCAAGCTCCGGGATCCCCAGTTTGCGGGCTATACTTCCAGCGGGCAGCAGTTGCTGGATGACATCCTGAATGAGCGGAGAAAAGAACTGGCATTTGAAGGGCTCCGCTTCTTTGACCTTACCCGTCTGAACCTTGTGATCAACCGGCCGGCGCAGCCTTTCAGTTATCCGCTGTATCCCCAGGTGTCCCTGACCGACTTCAGGAGGCTTCAGCCGATACCGCAGGGTGAAATAGATGCCAATCCGAAAATCAAACAGAACCCCGGCTATAACTAATCTTTTTTTAAAAACATACCATGAAAAAGTTGATCATTTCCCTGTTCACGATCGCTTTCGTCGGCTATGGAGCTTACGCACAGCAATCACCCATTACCGTACAAAAATCCCCTACCCGCCATGGGCCTGAAAAGGGTTCCCTCATTATCATCGGGGGCGGTGGTTCTACCCCGGCTATATGGGCCAAATTCCTGGAGCTGGCCGGCGGAAAAGAAAAGGCCAATATCCTGGTTGTAACCACGGCTTCCGGTGACTCGGCAGAGTTCAGTGAAGGAACCATGCGGGCCGTCAAAAGGGCCACCGGCGTGGAGAATGTACACATTCTTCATACAGGGGACCTGACCGTTGCCAACTCGGAAAAATTTATCGAACCCATCAAAAAAGCAACGGCTATATTTTTTGATGGCGGCCGGCAATGGCGCCCCGCCGACTCTTACCTGAACACCCTCACCCACCAGGCATTTAAAGACCTGCTCGACCGGGGCGGCGTAATTGCCGGTACTTCTGCCGGGGCCAGCATACAAGGATCTTTTCTTTGGAGAGGAGATACCAGCGGTCCGGAAGTGCTGGTAGGCGATCATACGCAGGGACTGGGCTTTCTGAAAAACTCTGTGATCGACCAGCACCTGCTTACCCGCAACCGCCAGTTCGACTTAGTCGATTTTATCCGGCACACGCCGGAACTGATCGGTATCGGGCTGGAACAGGCAACGGCCGTTCTTGTGCAAAGAGATACACTGGAGGTGATCGGCAAAGCCTATGTCGCCATTTACGACTACAATACCATCACTGGCAACGGTGTTAAACATGTAGCCGGCGACAGGGAAAACTTTACAGCATCCAACGGTCCGTTCTTTTTCCTGCATGAAGGACAGAAATACGACCTGGCTGCCCGCAAGGTGATTGAACAACCCAACAGAAGACCTGCTGCAACAACAGGAGCAGGCGATGAAGACGATTACTGATTTTCCACTATCTAAAAGCAAAACTCCATGAAAAAATATTTGTTCTTTCTACTCGCTTTGCTGCCCGTCAGCCACTTTGCAGCAGGCCAAACATCGGCCACTCCCATCCGCAAGGTGTTAACACCGATCAAGGTAGCGCCACCTATCAAGATCACCCCTTCCGCCACCCAGCACGGGCCGGAAAGGGGATCCTTGCTGATCATCGGCGGCAATGTAGGGCATACCAAATCTATCTGGGACAAGTTCACCGAACTGGCAGGCGGCAAAGACAAGGCCGTGATCGTGGTGGTAACCACCGCATCCGGAGATTCGGCTGCCTTTGACACCAGGGATGTGGAGATCCTGAAAAAGGAAACCGGCATTCAACGGGTTACCTTGCTGCATACCAGCGACCTGAAGGAAGCCAACAGCGAAAAATTTATTGCGCCCCTCAAGCAAGCTACGGGCGTGTATTTTGTAGGCGGCCGCCAGTGGCGCGTGGCAGACTCTTACCTCAACACCCTTACGCACAAAGCGTTCTGGGATGTGCTGGACAGGGGCGGCGTGATTGCCGGAAGCTCGGCAGGCGCCAGCATCCAGGGCTCTTTCCTGTGGCGGGGAGATACCAGGGGCGCGCAGATCCTGGTGGGCGATCATACACAGGGACTGGGCTTCCTGAAAAGCTCGGCCATCGACCAGCACATCCTGCAAAGGAACCGGGAATTTGACCTGGTTGACCTGATCCGCAAATCCCCCAAGCTCATCGGGATCGGTTTGGATGAAGCCACGGCGGTTATAGTACAACGTGATACCCTTGAAGTGATCGGCAATTCTTTCGCCGCGATCTATGATCACAAAACGATCATCGGCGCCGGCGAAAAGCATGTGGTGGATGGCAAAGAAGTATATGCCAATTCAGACGGTGAATTTTTCTTTTTACACGAAGGACAGAAATACGACCTGGCCAAAAGAAAAGTCATCATTGAACCACGCAGGCCCCGCACTGCAGCTGCCACTACGGGCGACAGCGATTTTTAATGCCGAATTGAATTTGGCGATGTGTATTTGCGTGGATGGTGCATATCATCGGAACGCAAACGCATGCAGTCGCAGAACCCACCCCTACAAGATTAGCCCGGGAGGAGCAGGCGTGGGTTCTACGATGTATAGCATATCAGCTAGCTCATTTTGAAGTAAATACAGGAAAAAGCAATCAAGCGTGTTATGTTCCAAGAGAGTCTTTCATCGAACATAACACGCTTGATTGCTTCAGTACTTCTTTCACCATTTCCTATATCCTGATAAAGATCTTTCTCTTGTACATCCAGTACAGGATCAGCCACTCCAGAAACAAGACAAGCGCTCCGTTGACCAACGTGGCATACGCCGCGCCGAAAAGCTGGTCATAGGTTTGTCCCAGGTGGATATGGAGCGAAGAAGAGATCAATGCCCGCATGCCGCCGTCGGCGATCGCATAAGCGGCAATGGAGTTGGCGCCGATTACCAGGAGCGGAAAAGCCCATTTCTTTTTGCCAGCCACATCAACTACGTTGTAGAAAAAAGCAAGAAACAAAAAACAGATCCCCCCGCTGAAGAGGGTCCAGGCGGGCGTCCAGATGCGCTTAACGATGGGATTGATGCCTGCAATATGTAAGAGCACACCTGCCACCATAAAAGCCAGGCCCATGGCTACAAAGAATTTTATTCTTTCTGCCGGCGCCTTTGAAGCCTTTAAGGCGTCTCCTGCAAACAGGCCGATGATCATTGTTCCCAGCGTGGGCAGGAAGCTGAGTGTCGCATAGCCACCGCCGTTATAGAGAAAAGGCTTTTCCCGGGGGAACAGGTTTAAGAACCACCTGTCAAAAGCCCAGGCCAGGTTGGTATTCTTGTTCCAGTGGGCTGCCATTCCGGACAGGTTGTGTTCCCAGCCGGGAACCACACCGGCAGCTGCATAATCAAAGCCGGCACCAGGTAGCGGGTACAGTAAAAAAAGAAGCCAGTACCCGGCCAGCAGAACAGCCAGTGCAATGATCCACACCCGTTTTGCATAAAATGAAAGCAAAACCAGGAATGTATATCCCAGTCCAATTTGCGTAAGCGTATCTTCAAATGTGAAATAAGTTTGCTTTGCATGCATGGAGCGGAGGAATATACCCAGCAAGATCAGGATCAGCGAACGTTTCACCGCGCGCCAAACAACCGTTCCGGAACTGGCACCCTTTGCTTTTCTGCCGGCAACAGAGAACGGCAATACCACCCCTACCAAAAATGTAAAAGAAGGCTGGATCATATCGTGCAGGGAAAGCCAGGTCCAGGGAACATGGCTTTGGTGGAAGGCAAGGAAATGCCAGAAGGGATTGCCCGGCAATGCATCGGATACACTTTCAAAAGAAAGCACCTCTCCCATCATCAGCAGCATAACAAGTCCGCGGTACACATCCACAGAAGCGATCCGTTGCGCAGGCAGGGCCGGGTTGAGGGCAGCGTCCCGCGCTGTTTGCTTCTCCGTCTTGTGTTCGGCCCTGTTTTGTACAGCGCTGGTCATATGTATTTTTTGTGGGATTCTTTCAAAGACTCCGGAACCAGCCCTCCCTGTAAATCCTGCCTGAAGATAAATACTTCCTGCGAACAGCAGGTTGCCCCTTAGCTGTTGCTTTTTCTTTTTTCAAGCTTCACAAAAAAATCAGATGGCTTCATGGTAAAGGTCAGCACTTCATCGATGGAGGCAGGCTGGGTTTCCATGCTGACTGAAAAGTTCTTGCATACCATGGCCAGCAGGGCTTTTATTTCCAGCATGGCGAGCTGGTAGCCCGGACAAAACCGCGGCCCTGCGCCAAAGGGTATGAATGCTTTTTGATTGTGTGCCTGTCCGGCAGGGCATCCGCCTTCCATCCACCGCTCGGGAATAAATTTTTCCGCCTGCGCGAAGTGGGTGTCTTTCAAACCCGCCGCATGCGTTTGCAGAAATATTCCGGTGCCCTTGGGAACTTCCACGCCTTCAATCACGACGTCTTCCAGGGCATCATGAAACAAGGTAGGAGACACAGGTTTCAACCGCATTGATTCAAGCGCAACAGCTTCGATATACGATAGCTTTGCAGCAGCATCGTAGTGTTTCAGCATGGGTTCCCCTCCCAGAACCCGGTCGGCCTCCTGTTGCATCTTTTGCTGAACCCCGGGTATAACTTCCATAAAATAAAAGATCCAGGCAAGGGTATGCGCGGTGGTATCTTCTCCTGCCAGCAGCATGGTCAGCACATTGCCGATGATCTCCTGATTGGAAACCGGGTCATCCGGACCGGAAGCAGCCAGCAGGGCCTGCAAAAAGTTGCGCGGCTGGTTACCGGTAGCCGGATGCGCAGCCAGCCCTTTCCTGGCTTTGTCTATAACATCCTGCATCTGCTGGTTCACCACGCGGATTGATCTTTCCAACTTTCGATCTGCCGGCAGCTTTATATACCGCCAGTAAGGAACGGGGGCATTCATGCGCTTGAAGATGGCCGGGAATATCACTTCCAGGTGCTGCTGAATAACATCATCCTTTTTCTCAATGGTATTCATGCTGTGCCCGAATGCAAGCTGCGCTGTGATGTCAACCGTGTAACGCATCAGCTCACCCTTGATTTCTATCAGCGAGCTTTGCGCCGACAGGCCGTTCCAGCGGTTCAGGAGGACTTCTGTTATATGAACAAGAACAGGAAAAAATGTTTTGAGCTGCTGAACGTTGAGTGCCTGGGATACCAGTTTGCGCTGGCGTTTCCAATCGCTTCCCTCTGCGTTAAACACACCCAGCACGCCCATTTCGCGGATGATCCCATCCATCTTGCTCATCCGCCGGAATTTCTCCGGCCGGTTCTTCAGCACATACTGAATACCCTCGGGTGCAGTGATCACCAGGATAGGAACCGGTCCCAGTTTAATTTTGAAAACCGATCCATACGCCTGGCTCCAGCCTTCAATGATGCGGTGGATCTTTTCGATCTTTATCTGTAACAGATTCCCCAAAACAGGCAGGCCAGGCGGCCCGGGAAGCTGATCCAGCTTAACAATGGCTGTCTCTGCATCCGTATCCTCAACTTTGTTTGCGGTACTGCGCTGCATTTTTTGTGGTTGATCCCTGAAATTAGGATAAAAGCATCGCCAATAAACGCAAAGGGAAATATTTTCCGGTCTGAACCCAGGTTGCAGGGATTTCAGGATTGACAGGATGGGTGCAAAGGCTATCTTTTTTCTTTGTCACCTTTTTCTTTTTGTCATTCCGCCGGGGCGCTGCTTGGTGTTGCACTCGCAAAAGGCCGGTGCGCCCCGTGCGGAATCTCTGCGGGGCAGGGTGCTGCGATGATGGGTTAGCCTCTTACTAAACAGGAACTGGTTGCTCCGCAGAGATCCTCCCTTTCTCTTCTCACTATTCAATCCATTCCATCCCCACAATCCCTGGAATCAAGGTTCAGACAGTAGCAGCGATCAGGCCGGCTAGAAGCATCAGGATGATGGTGATGACCAGGGGAATAATATTTTTCACGGTGAAGGTTTTTGCTTGTGTTGTGTTGTTCCAGCTCCAAGGGCTGTGCCGGAGCCCCAGGCGCCTGACAATCAACCAGCAGCAAACAAGGAGCTCCTGAACCTCTTCCCAGAAAGGGAATCAGCGTCTTTTCGCGGGACTGTAAACAGATGGCAGAAATTTGATCTGGATTACCCGATCCCTTGCAGATTTTGACCCATTGCGCCGGCAGAGAGACACCCGACCGGGATAAATCATAAATTGACTTTTCAAGAGATTTTACACCGTAGCAACCAGAACAGAAACACCATGTTTGCAAGCAAGTTTGTCATGATAGCAGCCATCGCGGCTTCGATCTTTGTACCCGGCCCTAAAAGCCTCCAGCACAAAACAGTTGCTCCTGCAGGAGCATTCTATAAAAGACCCGGAAAAGATCTGTACCTGCCCACCAAAGTAAACCGGGTGCCCGACAACAACGATTACGCCAACAACGAAAGCGAATACAGCTTTAAACGGATGGTGGAAGGGGATGACATTGCCATCTTCTGGCACAAGGAATTCGGAGACGACCCGACAACCAATGCCAACGAAAAAAAGCGGTTCGATCCCAAACAGGCCATCATAGAAATGGAGCGTTTCTATGACTACTATGTAAACAACCTCAAGCTGGTTCAAAAAGGAAATTCGTTGACCGATAAGTACAAAATGGTTTTGTATGTATTCAGCGGGGAGGGTGGAACCGCATACGGTGGCGGAACCGACAACAAAGTGGGCATGCTGTGGACGCCACCAGGCAGAATGAACAAGATGCCGTACGGAACGCTTGCCCATGAGTTGGGTCATTCATTTCAATATATCATGCGGGCAGATTATGGTACCGGGCCCCGGGGTGTGATCGCTGAAATGTCTGCACAATATCTGTTATGGCAGGTCTACCCCGAGTGGATGACCTTTGAGAATTATCACCTGGTTGATTTTATGAAGAACACGCACTACGCTTTTCTTCATCCCGTGAACATGTATCACTCTCCCTATGTAATTGAATACTGGTCCAATAAACACGGCATTGAATTCTTCGGCAAATTATCCCGCTCAACACAGCAGGGCGAAGACCCGGTGATGACCTATAAACGGATAACAAATTTAAACCAGGATGGATTCAACGATGAAATGTTTGATGCCTGCCGCCGCTTTATCACCTGGGACATGAAGCGCATCGAAAGGGTAGCCAGTCCGTACGCCAACCAGCATACAACCACGCTGAATGGGGTTGAGGACGGGTGGTACAGAATAGCCTCCGCCAACTGTCCGCAAAACTATGGCTACAATGGCATCAGGCTGCAGGTACCGAAAGCAGGAACCAAGATCAAACTTTCTTTCAGGGGCATAGCCGGCAGCAAAGGCTTCAACTCCGTAAAAATTGACAAAGCAGGCTGGCGCTATGGTTTTGTTGCCTACAAAAAAGACGGAACCCGCACGTATTCCGACACCTACAAAAATTCCGGTGAAACCGTACGGTTCAAGGTACCCAAGAACACAGCATACCTGTGGCTTGTTGTAATGGGCGCCCCGACAGAACATTGGTCTGTAAACACCGGCAGACAAAGAACAGAAGGCAACAATGAACTGGAAGAACAATGGCCTTACGAATTCAAATGCACCGGAACCTCGCCGGATAGTTCGATCGTTAAATAGAAGATTGCATATCCTCCCTTCATGTATGTGTGTGTGGGTCTATCTCACTGCACGGGCCCTCCCTTTTTCTTCAACACTCCCTCTTTTTTCCGCACGACAGAAAAAACTTTTCTGTGCCGGTTACATTCTGTTTACCTGCGATTACCAATGAATAGATCGGTATCACAAAGCAAACAGAACAAGTACCGCCGGAAGAGAGCTGTTTACCTGTACAGACTTCTCCTTCGGTGAGTATAAAAATATTCAGCGCAGCTGGCCACTGGCTGAAAGGGCGATAGCGAAAACCCGTATAAAAGAGTAGCTCTATTTTTCCTTTTTTAATTCTATTTTTTATGATCACTTTAGAAAAAGTCCTCCGCGAACTGAATGCCCAATCACTCAACGAGATCGTAGCCGGCCATGGCGGCTCTCACAAAACAAAGACGACCAAAACAACCAGGAAAACAAAGAAGACCAATACCAATAAAAAGAAGTATTACTAGTCGTTGTCCGGGCTCAGCGAAAGGATTGGGGAACAAAACCCGGTCCTTTCTATTTTCTGTTTTAAAAATTCCCTCCATGCCCAGCTACAAGCTCTCTCATCATATATGCATCCTGCCGCTTGACGAAGGACACTACACACAAACGCCCCTGCAGTACAGGAAAGACCATTTCATCCTGCACGACAAACGCAGCAACAGCGATTTCCTGATCAACAGCACCATCAAATATTTCCTGGATAAATTCCTGCCGGCAAAAACACCCGAAGAAGTAGTCCGGGAAATTGCAGGCGATATACAGGCCGGTGCAGATCAGATAAAAAAGACCTGCCGGCGTTTTTTCCGGTTCCTGCACAAAAGAAAGATACTCATCCCCGCAGACCAGGTGGAAATGGAAGAAACAGGTGATCGCAAGGATACGCTGTACAAAGAAAACGACCGGGTGGATGGCCTTCTTATCACAAAAACAATGGCCGCCAGCGGCTGCATCGACATCTACCTGGCCCTTGATGAAACAGACAGGCAGCTTTATGTGATCAAGCTGCTGAATCCGAAAAATCTAAGCAACCCGGCGCAATACAACGAAGAGCTGGCTGACCTGGAACGGGAATACAGCACGCTTCAACACATCAACCATCTTCCGGTTATAAGCCATGCCTATGGCTTTTACCGCAACAGTGATCAGCATGCATACATCAAATTAGCCTATATCGATGGCCGGTCCCTGTCCCGCTATATAAAGGAAAAACCAACCCTGTGCTGGACCGATTGCGTGGAGCTGATCAGCAATACCTGCCAGGCGTTTGCACAATTGCATGCCCACAATATTGTTCATGGCGACATTCATCCTTCCAACGTACTGGCCAGCGAAGGCAATAAAATTAAGATCATCGATCTGGGACTGGCACTCAACCGGAACATTGAAAAGAACGAATTGCAAAGTTTTGGCGGCGCCAATTTTTACATGCCGCCTGAACGGATCAACCTGTCCAGCTTCAACAAATTTTCCAGGATGCCCGGTTTCCAGTCAGACGTTTACCAGATCGGCCTGCTCATTTACCTGGTCTGTTATGGCCAGGAGCCGTTCACGGGTTTTGTATGGGAAGAACTGGCAAAGAATATAAAAGAAGGAAGACCTGCATACCCTGCGCAATCTTTCCAGGGCCAACCTATTCCTGCATCGCTGGTCAAAATAATGAAGAAGGCCCTGCATAAAAACCACCGGCACCGGTATAAAGATGCCAATGAATTGTATCAGCACATCAGCAGGCTCAATTGATCAGCTACTCATCCAACTCTATAACCTGTAACCATGCGCACAGCAACTGAACAACAGCTAAAGCACAACGATTGCGGCATCACAGCGGTGAAGACTATTTACAATCTCTGCAACATTCCTGTTAGCAGAACTTACCTGGAAGAAAATATTTACCTCGACGAAAACGGATCAAGCCTTTCACAGATAAAGGAATTTTTAGAAAGGGAACAGTTTACGACCCGCTATCAACTCCTGGATGCCAACTCGCTTAAAGCTGATTCCCACCAGTTAAAAAACAGCCTGCCCTGCATCATGCCGGTCAGGAACAGCCAGGGGCTTCATTATGTGGTACTGGCGGGCGTACACAAAAAAAAGATCCGGGTCATTGATCCGGCAAGGGGAGAGCAGTTTCTTTGGTCTGTTACAGAGCTGATGAACAAGGCGCATATTGCCACGGCCGACTACGACCGGGTAAGCAACAGGGACGTGCTGGACAAGATCATACAGGAAGAGCTGTCAGCCTGCGGACTGCATGCGGAAGAAGTAGCCGGCATGGACCAGGCCGAGATCATCAACAAGCTGACTTATTTTTCCTATGTTAGGGAAAACTTCGGCTTTGCACACCAGAACGCCGAAAGGGCTTTTATCAGGGACCTCCTGTTTAACCAGCAGATGGGTACGCTTCCCAAACAGTTCAGAAGCCTGCGGATCAGCGAGGCCAAGCTGCGGATAAAGGCGCCGGTGGTACTGGCTGTACATACCAGCCAGGAAACGGCACCGGCTGCAAATCTCCACAAGGCAGAAGGAGAGATAAATCCATACAGAAAATTGTTTCACGAGCTGAAAGCTTTTCACAAGCTTTGGCTGATCTATATTGTTTCCGCCTTATTTGCTGCCCTGCTGATACAGGTCACCGTTTTCAGCAACCAGATCCTGATCGACAATGTGCTGCCTGAATATGACACCAACCTGCTGATCATTTTTGCGATCGGGCTGGGTGTATTTAAATTGTTCAGCCTGGTGCTGTCGACCTATAAAAACTATATAGCCATCCACCTGGCCAACATACTGGATAATTTCTTCCTGTCTTCTTTTGCGGAAAAGCTGAACAGCTTTCCCATCCGCTATATTCAAAGCTATACCCGGGGCGATCTGAGTGAACGGGTGAAGGACAGCCTGTTGTTAAAAACATTCTTTGTACGCTTTTTTACCCGGATCCTGATTGATCTCTTTGTATCCTTGTATGCCCTGGGCGTGTTGTTTTTTATCAGTTGGAAAACAGCGCTGATCCTGGTCGTGATTATTGCTCTTTTTGTTGGCTGGTTCCGGTTTATCACGCCTTTTGTCCGCGAAAATGAGAAGCGGCGTTTTTTGGAAAAGTCAAATCTTTTTTCTGCCCTTTTTGAAAACATCGACGGATTGCAGGTCATCAAATCTTTCCGGCTGGAAACTCTTTTTATGCAGCGGCTGGCACCCAAGATCGGAAGTATCCTCCAGATCCAGCGCAGGGTGCGGTATATAAACCTGCTCAATTCAGGGGTGATCGATTTTATTATTATCGTGGCCACCCTGCTGATCATTTGTTCGCTTTCCCTGACGGCTATCCATACACACAGCCTTTCGACCGGACAGGTGATCACATTTATTGCGTTTTCTTACCAGATCTTTTCATCCGTCAGCAGCATCCTGGATGAAAACATCGACCTGCAGGAAAACCAGATCATTCTGAACCGCTATTTTGATTTTGGTAAAACGCAGGCAGCGGGAGCAAGCGGAGCAGCCTATCAAAAGGCAGATCATTTCAGCATCCAGCGCATCGAATTCCGCCAGGTAGCTTTTGGCTACCATCCGCAAAAGCCCTTGTTCTCCGGCCTCAACGTGCAAATCCACAAGGGTGAGCTCATCAAGCTGGAAGGCAACAATGGAACAGGCAAAAGCACGTTCTGCAAGGTACTTTCGCTCCTTTATGAAGCAGACGGCGGTGATGTGCTGGTGAACGGGGAAAAGCTTGTATTCTACAATCCATCTGCCCTGCGAAAAAAGATCCTGCTGGTGGGCAATGATGATATCCTCTTCAACGACACGCTGGGATTTAATATCAGCTTCAGCCGTTCTGCCTCTGCATCTGCGGTGCTGGAATTGGCCAGGGAGATCGGGCTGTATGATTTTATTGCGGAGAAAGAAGAAGGACTTGATTTTATCATCCATGAACAGGGAAGAAATTTATCGACCGGCCAGCGCAAAAAGGTCTTGCTGATGCGCGCCCTGCTGTCTGATGCAGAAATCATTATCCTGGATGAAACCCTGGCGGGCATCGACCAGGAATCAAGAAAAAAGATAGAGCATTATCTGAACAGGCAAACCGGCCGGTCGTTCATCGTGGTTTCGCACGAACCGCTCTACCACCTGCAATTTTCCAAAACCTTAATCATGAACAATGGAAAGATTGAACAACTACACCATCAGCACGCATAGCTTTACCGTCCGCTTTTTCCGCCTGGTGCTCCTGCTGGCGGCAACGGTGATCGTGCTGTTGTTTACACTGCGCATAAACGATACGGTACCAATAAAAGAAGGCGAAATTCTGTCGGCCAATCCCCAGTCTGATTACAAAGCGCCTTTTGAAGCCAGGCTGGTAAAGGTGCTGGTCCGCGAGGGACAGCACGTACAGGCAGGCGATACGCTGGTGGTGCTGGACAACCCCGAAAACCGGTTGCTTTATTTAAAAAAACAGCTGGAGATAGATTACCTGCAAAAACGCCTGCAATCACTCGGTGCGCTGAGCCATGTGCTGCAGCAAAAAAGGGCCGGTGAGGCGGCATCGGCCAACATTGATGCAGGCCGGTACCGGCTGAACAGCAACCGGATCAGCGGGGAGATAAAAGCCCTGAATGAGCAGGTTGCTTATCAGCAGGAGCGCTTGTCAAGTGCCGGGGAAAGATACAGGGGCGATTCCCTGCTTTTTAAAAAAGACATGCTCAGCAGGGCAGAGCTCAATGCTACAAAGGATGCCGGGCTGGTGCTGAAAGAAAGCATTACAGAGCTGGAGAGCAGGCAGAGGAAACAACTGGCTGAGCAGGCGCTGATCAGCAACAATTTCAGCAAAGACCGGAACGACTTGTTTCTGGATCAGGCGAGAACGGCAGAAGAAGAACAACGCCTGCTGCAGACTGCCAGTGAATGCCAATACCAGCTGCTGCAGGCCCGGGAAGTTTGCCGGCAACTGGAAACAGAATTGTCCAGGCAATACCTCTTTGCAGAGCAGGAGGGGATTGTGAACCATATCTTCAGCATACGCCAAACCAGCAACCTGATTGCCAAGGGAGAGCTGCTGGTGAGCATAGCGCCCCCGAACAGATCCTATTATGCCAAAGCTGTTATTCCGCAAAAAGAATTGCGGTTTGTAAAAAAGGGACTGGATGCCCGCCTCAAGCTTGATACCTACGCCCGTTTCGAACAGGGCATTATCAGGGGAAAGATCACGTACACCGCGGAAAGAAAAGAAAACGATCAATACTACGCCATCATCCGGCTGCTTCAACCGGCCAACCACCAGCTCAGGCCAGGATATACTTTCAATGGCGAGATCGTGATAGAGCGGATGCCGCTGTACCGGTTTATGATCAAAAAACTCTTTAAAAGATTTGACAGCCAATGACCAGATTGTATACGATCGTGTGGCTGTTGTTGGCAAGTCTGCCATCAAGCGCAACAGCCCAAAAGAAACTAAACCTGCCCCGTTGCTACCAGCTCCTGTTAGAAAACAACTTGTTTGTGCGCGAGGCACAGAACAAGGTAAGTGCCGAGCAGATCAACAAAAAGATCGTGCAGGGCAACCGGCTTCCTGCTGTTGCATTTGACTTGGGGCATTATTTTTCCTTTGGAAAGAACATCGATCCGGTGACCAACGGTTTTGTGCAGGAGGCATTCAGCGGCGGTAACATGGAAGTAGGACTGGAGCTCAGGGTGTTCTCGGGCTTCTATGCCTTGTATGCAGCCAGACAAAGCAGTTACCGGGTACAAGCGGCTGAATTTGCCCGGAAGAACGTGGAACTGGAAAAGCTGGCCGGGCTGATCCGGACCTATGCCCGCATCTTATTCAACAAGGAACAGGCTGGCCTGGTAAGGAGCAATATAGAGGCCACTACAAAAGCGTTGGAGATCGTAAACGAAAAAATCAATGTTGGGAAAGTAAGCAAAAGCGAAAGCTATCTCTTAACAGGACGCCTGTACAGCGAGCAGGCCGGTTTAACGGCTGTACAGAACGATTCTGCAGCTGCCCTGCTCCAGCTCAAGCAGTTGCTGAACATACCCTATAGCGAGGAAGTTGAGGTGGAAGAGATAGATCTCCTTTCCCTGGCGGCCGTCTCGGACAAACCGGTAGCTGCAGAAGAATTGATGGAGGCAGTTCTCGAGAAACATCCTGCTATCCGGCAGGCCAGGGCAGCGGAACAGGTGATGCGCATGGAGGAAAAGATCATCAGGAGCAGTTTGTTCCCTTCCCTGTTTGTAGGCGGCAACCTGGTATCCAATTACAGCGCCAACCAGAAGGGCGGGTTCGGACAAAAGCTGGCTTTTAACAGGCAGCTGAACAACAACCTCGGACAGAACATCGGCATCAGTCTTCATGTACCTGTTTTTTCAAGAGGAGAAACCATCAACCGGATCAGGAAGCAGAAATTACTGACAGAAGGGGCGCATGCTGCCCTGCAGGAAACCGAGCAGGAACTGACCCGCCAGTCGCTCCAGTTTGTAAACGACTACAATGCGGCCAGGCAACAGTACAAAGCAACCGCTGCTTCGCTTGAGCTGACCGGTCTTTCTTACAGCATGTACGAAGAAAAAAGCCGGCTTGGGCAGGTCAGTTCCCTTGAGCTGGTGGCTGCGAAGGATGTGTTGAATACAGCGCGTTCGGCCTATCTGCAGACAAAGATAGAACTGTATTTTAAATACCAGTTGCTGCAATTGTTGAAGACGGGGTTTTAGACTTAGGCCCAGGCAGACGGGGCTGCGCTTTCTTCTCCCCTCTCTTGTTCACAACGCTTCAGATCTGTCTGCAGCAAAATTGTACATTGATATAAACTGCTCCACTATTAAGCTGGTTCTTTGACACATAGAGAATTCTTTTTTTGCTATTCAGAAAGAATTCTGTTGCTTTGATCCGAACAATCCTTCCCTGGGAAAAAGTCTCTCTTTTTCATGTTTACGAACAGTTCTGTCTAAAATAACTTACAATTATGAGACACCATCCCAGTATACTCTCTGTCCATCGCATCACTTTATATCTCCCTTCCTACAAAGGCCGGTTATTTACAGGTTAGCTTTTGCAATTTGCCTGTTTTATCTGAGAAGATCTTTTTTCTGAAAAGCCAGCTTACTCTTACAAGTCTGAGATCATGGTTACATTGAGTAGTGTGGATGGAGCAAAGATTTTTTTCTTGCTCCTGATGAATCTATGTGTGTCTTTTTTACATGCGCAAAGTACGCGCAAACCTTTGCGCATGCTCACGACAAAAGACGGTTTGCCCCAGTCTTTTGTTTCAGGCATGGTGCAGGATAAGCAAGGCTTTGTGTGGATCGGCACCCGCAACGGCCTGGCCCGGTATGACGGGAGGCATTTCAAAGTTTTTCAGCACAAAGAGGGCGACACTTCTACGCTGCAATCCAATGTCATTACAGCGATGAAAATGGACGCCCATAACAGGATCTGGATACGATGCGGAGAGTACCGAAGTATTGATTGCTTTGACCCGGTAACTGAACAGATAGAACATATAACCGAACGGCCTCTTTTTCGTTCTAACAAAACAAATTTCGCTTATGGAGCATGGCTGCCGACCACAGCTGGCAACCTTTGGTGTATACCCTATGCAGAAGGGGCTGTTCTCTATGATTGGAAACAAAACCGGATGCGCCGTTTCAGTAGTAAGACCGGACACCTGTCCAATGACACTGTGTGCGAAATACTGGAAGGCCGCAACAAAGTAATCTGGATGCTGGCCCGGCGGGGGCTGGCGAGCTATAATCCTGCAACCGACAGGGTACAGAATTTTCCGTATCCCGACATGGTAAGTTACCCGCAAGCTTTCATTGAGTGTCGAAACGGCGAGCTTATGTTTGCCGTTCAGGACCGGCTCGTTTTATTCAATCCGACTACCGCCACCTTCCGTACAGTAGCATCCAAGGAGATTGATGGCCAGCTCTCTCTTGTACAAGGCCCTGACGGCTATTATTTCTTGAGCCACCACTTTGTTCACCGCTTCGATGGGGGGTGCAGCATCGTTCCGGTGATCAACATGAGTGATTACGCAATACCTGGTATTCTGTCCCTGCTCGTAGACCGCTCTGGCCTGATATGGCTAAGCGTAAATACTGCAGGTATCTGCCAGATCGATCCGTATGCCCCGGGATTCAGCGTGCATACATCCGTTTCATCTTTTCATTACGACCTGCTGAAGCAGGAATTCGGCACTGCCATGAGCTCATTTGACTCCTTGTGCCGGTGCGGCCCACCTCGTGGTTCCTTAAACAGCTATGAACTTCGTTGGGCCTATGATGCACAGCACAAGCTGTTTATAGCCTATGACAACAATGTATGGTTTTTTGATCCTCAACAGCAAAGATGGTCAGCGTTACCTGCCCTTCCGATATCCTCTCAAAGCGGCGCGAACTCGCCCTCCAGAAATGCACAAAGCCTTTGCTTTGATCCCGACGGACGTTTATGGGCCTTCAATTACAACAAGTTTATCGGTTATTTTGACACCAGCAGCCGACAGTGGATTGCTTTTGTAGCAGACACCCTGAAGGATCTTCAAAGCATTATAACACTGGATATAAGTGCAGACAGGAACGACGTATGGATATCCGGCGGTACCGGGCTGGTGCGCATCAACAGGGCAACAAAAAAGATTGACCGGTTCTCCAAAAGTACCAATACCGGCATCTTGCCTATTGAAGATCTCCTTGGTTTGCAACAGGATCCTTCCCGGCCTGACCTGCTCTGGATCGGCAGCTTCGAAGGACTTATCTGCCTGCACAAAAGCACTTTACAAGCAGAAGTTTTCACGACAGCCCAAGGCCTGCCTGACAACACAATCTACTCCATCCAGACCGACAGCCAGGGCTACCTTTGGCTGAGCACCAACCAGGGCCTTTGCCGTTTTCACCCCCTCACCCATGAAACAAGAAACTTCAGTGCAGAAGACGGCCTGCCGGGCAACGAGTTCAACCGCTTCCATCATTTCAAGCTACCTGATGGTAGGCTGGCTTACGGTGGCGTGGACGGGTGGGTAACGTTCAATCCCAATACCATTGTGCCGGACAGCTATCAACCCCAGGTGGCATTTACAGGACTAAAAATCTACAATGAACCGGTTCCTTATTCTCCCTCCAGCAAGCTGCTGCCGCGGCCTCTCAATGCTATCCGGGAACTGGTACTCCCATTTGACCAAAACACCCTCACCTTTGATTTTGCCGGACTGGAATACAACCAGCCCGACAAACTGCGTTACCGTTACCGGCTGGAGGCATATGACGATAAATGGATCGAAACAGACAATCCTGTAGCTTCCTATACGAGGCTGGTGCCGGGTCATTACACGCTGCTGGTGAATTGCACCAACAGCATCGGCAAATGGAGCGGGCATATACGCAAGCTGCCGGTTACGGTGCTGCCACCCTGGTGGCGTACCTGGTGGGCTTACTTATGCTACGTGCTAATACTGGCCGGCGCACTGTGGGTCTTGTACCGCAACTGGCTGCAGCGCGAAAAAGCAAGACAGCTGATCCTGCTTCAGCAAAAAGAAGCCGAGCAGTTGAAGGCTGTTGATGAAATGAAAAACCGTTTCTTCTCCAATATCACCCATGAATTCCGTACGCCGCTGTCGCTGATCATTGCACCGCTGGATCAGCTGCAGCAAAATGAACAACCACCTGCCAACTGGAATGCTTCTCTTGGAAAGATACAACGCAATGCCGTACAGCTGCTGCGCTTGATCAACCAGCTGCTTGATATAAGCAAGCTGGAAGCCGGTAACATGAAGACAACCTTATTCAGAGGCAATCCGCAAAGCTTTGTACAGGATGTGGTAGAATCCTTTTGGGCAGCAGCCCTTCCCAAAAACATTGCACTCTGTTTTGATGCAGACAAGCTGGTTACAACCGAGTACCTTTTCGATGCCGATAAGCTGCACACTATTTTATCAAACCTCCTCTCCAATGCTGTCAAGTTTACACCGCAAGGAGGCCGCGTTGACTTTACCCTGGTACATGAAGAGGAAAGCCCAGAAAAGACTGTATTCAGCTTCCGCGTGCAGGACTCAGGCATTGGCATTGCGCCGGATAAACTCCCCTTTGTCTTTCACCGCTTTTACCAGGTAGATGACAGCAGTACCCGCAACTATGGCGGAACAGGCATCGGCCTGGCCCTGGCAAAAGAAATGGCTGAACTGATGAAAGGCAGTCTGCATGCAGAGAGCGAACCGGGGCAGGGCAGCACCTTCACGCTTCGCTTACCGCTTGTAAAAGCTGTTGGAACCGATGTGCCGGCTTACACCCCTTTTGTAAAACCGGCAGTTGTGGAACCACCGGCCGCCCTTGCAATCAGGGGTGCTGAGACAGAGCCTGATAAAGACAACAGGCCATGCATATTGATCGCAGAGGACAATCCCGAGCTCAATGAATTCCTGGCACAGTCGTTCCGCCCCTTCTACCGGGTGCTTACTGCCGTGGATGGCGTCGCAAGCTGGCAACTGGCACAGCAGGAGCTACCTGACGTGATCATCAGCGATTGGATGATGCCGGACATGGATGGCCAGGCTTTCTGCCAGGCAGTAAAAGGCAGTCAGCTCACCGGCCATATTGCCTTTGTGATGCTCACCGCCAAGGCAGCTCCCAACAGCCGCCTGCAGGCCCTGCAAAGCCAGGCAGACGATTATCTTGCAAAGCCTTTCAGCTTAGAAGAGCTTAAGCTCAGGGTGGCTAACCTGCTCGAGAGACAGCGACGCCTGCGCGAGAAGCTTTTCCGGGAGTTGAGTGAGCCCCACTTGGCGAATAACCAACTCAACAACCAGGTTGTACCTGCTGAAGATCCTTTTATCAGCAAGATCCACGCTATTATAGAAGATCATCTCGACGAATCGGCCTTTGGAGTGGAAGAGCTGGCTGCCGGCTTGTACATGAGCCGGGCCAACCTGCATCGCAAAGCAAAGACAATTGCCGATCTTACCCCCACCCTGCTGATCCGCAACTACAGGCTGAAACGCAGCGCACAGTTTTTGAAAGAAGGCGCTGCCAGCTCGGAAGCAGCTTATAAGTCCGGCTTCGACAGCGCTGCTTATTTCAGCAAGTGCTTTCGTGAATTTTATCATTGCACACCCGGTGAGTTTGTACAATCCGTACATTAAACCCGGTCACAAAAAACCATCCAGGAAAAACACCGGGCTATTGATTTTGCTTTTTGTTTATAATAGAATTTATTAAGTCTGCCATCGGCTGATAGGACAGCTTTTTGGCCATAAAGCGTTTATCCTGATCCAGCAAGTAGAAGGAAGGGTAATACCAAACATTGTAAGGTTGAAGCATGCGCTGTCCGGTTTTTTCTGCTTGTTCTCTTTCGTCTGCCATAGAATAATAAACATGGGTCCACTCCTCCAGATGGTGTGCCTTGATATATTCTTTCCACATCGGGCGGTTACCATCCGATTCAACAGAAACGGCAAATATCTTGAAGCCTGCTTTTTCCCATTTCGCCTGGTATAATGAATCCAATACCGGCAATGTTTCCTGGCAATGCGAGCACGTTACATCCCAAAAAACAAGCAACGTATACTTTGCGTTGCTGCTGCCGAGTAAAGATTCTTTTTGTCCGTTTAAACCGGGCAAGCTGATCTCATACGCTTTGGTACCTTTGCTGTTTGCCATCAATGTTTGCGCGTATTCTACGAGCCTTTTCCGGTCTTCCGGATGCAGCCAGGGGTAGGTCTTGTCTGCGATATATTTTTCGTAAAGGTGGATAAACACAGGATCATCCCATTTGAACTGATGGTACATGGCACCAAAAAAGAGTTTTTCCAGAATAAAATGCGACATCTCTTCACTCGCTACAGCAGTACCCATCATCCAGTCAATTTGCTTTACCGCGGAGTCTGTCTTTCTTTCTACTATCTCCGTAAAATATTTATCTATTTTACCATTTAAGAACGGTGTGTACAATAACCTTCCATCCCAGAAATCAACGCCGTCCCAATAATGCACTTTGGTGTAATACCTAACGGCGGCCGAATCTGTCGAATCTTTCGGGTTTTGCAGGTGTGCGGGAGGGTCAGGTTCTTTTAAGGCCGATAGCAGCGCGGTGAGCAGGGTTGCCGGATATTTCACTCTTATGCTCTCTCTGAACAACTGGATGCTATCGTTGATCAGCTTTAGTTGATGTATGTAAAAGGCGGAATCGGAATCGTTTGTTGTAGCGGCCAATTGTGTCCGGTAACTGACTATATCAACTTCCTTAAAAGCCATAAACCGCTTGTATGCTTTAAGCAATTCATTTTCTGTTGAATTGTGAAAGTCTATAGTCTGATCATGATCCCCGATCTCCGCCATGATTGAAAAGTGTTGGTTGGTATCCACCAAAAAGTCAACACCGCCTCTACTGGATTCATCATAAACCACATAAATACCTTCGTGCAATTTTGAGGTTCCTTTAAAGATGGTCTTACTGTTTTCGTCCAATGTGGCCGTTGCATCGGTCTGGAGGTTCGTTCCGTAATAATGCGCCAGCACAACCTTGCAGTTCTTGAACGGTTTAAGAAGAACCGTGATCTCGTATCCGCCTTCCGGATCTGTAGCATACAAACCCGCCTGGGCTTTTATGCAAAAAGCGGCAGATAGATAAAACAATGAAATCGTGATTTTCAAGATGTAGTTCATAAAAGTTTCTTTTTGTTCAGCAGCTGAATTTAACATCCGTACTACGATCTGTTTGGAATACAGGATGTAAACCAGCAAGGCCGGAAATGACTTATGGGTGTGTAGAAATGTTCAACAGAAAGGCCTGATTAATTGCATGATACGGCAGGGAGCATTTGCCCGTATCATGCAATTATCCGGAAAAATGTTTTCTTTGTTTACAACCTCCTTGAAGTGAATTTATAAGGTTTTGACAGGATGGGCCATGGCATATTCGCTCCGCAAACCGGTTTGGTGTATGCATCAACAACGCCCAGTACACCGGTAGGATCAACGGATGAAACAGTCGATAAAACTTCATGCGCGATCACAAAGCCATTGGTTTGTGCCATTTCCGTTATCTGTAGATCAGCCCATGTTTCCTTTACAAATTTTGCTGTCAGCGTATCCAGCTGGAGGTCGATTTCAGCGTTGATTTCCGGACTTGTTAAAGCGGCAAAATTCTCCACATAGGCATCTTTGTAGCCCTTCGTTGCATAGTACGCTGCCTTCACACCCATTATAACACCTTTACTGGCCATTACATACCCTTCATTTTCGTTGTATACTTTCATGACGCGTTTTACGATCTCTATATCCTTTACTTTGCCCGCTGCATTTGACAAGGCATCTATAGAGGCCCACAAAGTTTTCTGCACTTTGGTCAACCCGCCGCTGATCACAGCGAATCTGCCTGCTACCTCCACGGCCTCCTCGCCTTTTTTGACAAGCGGTTTTGCAGCGCTTGTTGAGCCGAACGTAGCGATGTTGATAGCGAGCATGGCCACAGAAAATACCTGATCAAATGTAGTGGTAGCACATTCCTGTGCGCTCTTGGCGCAGCCTGCACCACATTCTACAGATCCGTTCGGGCAGTTTTGCCAGCATACGGGCCCGATGCCGTGGTATCCCGTATTACATTTTGGAAAACAAAGACCTGCCGGGCCACCTGTTTCATCCGGAATAGTCCCGGCAGCACACAGAAGTGTTTGTCCCACCCCCCGTCCCTGCGTTTTCTTTTTGCATGACACACCGATGTCGCCGTCGGATCCCGGAAAACAATCCTGTGAACATATGTTCCCGCCAGCCAGGTGAAATCCAGGTTGACACTTTGGATAACATGTTGCGTCCTTAAGCTCTTCATCAGGTTTGCACTGATATCTTTGCGATACATTTACTTTAAGCCCTGGTCCGACATTAGGCGTACATATAGCAACATCAGCATAGTATCCAACTTTACACTTAGGATAACATGTTGCGCCTACAAGGTCCTCGTCAGCTCCGCACTGATATCTTTGCGATACATTTACTTTGAGCCCTGGTCCGCCATCGGGCGTACAAATACAACAACCATCATTATGATAGCCGGACTTACACTTTGGGTAACAAAGGCCGTCTTTGTAGTCTTCGTCAGGTCTGCACTGGTATCTTTGCGATACATTTACTTTGAGCCCTGGTCCGCCATCAGGTTCACAAAGACAACAGCCAACAGCATGATATTGTGCATCACAACCTGCTCCCAGTTTCTTTGTTTTGGTGTCGGCATAACAGGACGTACCATCATCCCGGTAACTCGAGCTCCAGTCTGAACAGGGCCTTTTATCGGGGCTACGGCCGGTACCGCGACCATAAGGGTCCAAGTAACAGGATGAGCCGTCATCCCGATAATTTGAGTTCCAGTACGAACAAGGAATCAGGCTGGCATTGCGGCCGGTACCACGCCCGTAAGGATCCAAGTAACAGGATGAGCCATCGTCCCGGTAATCCGGATTCCAGTCTGAACAGGATTGCAGGTCGGGCGTGCGCCCAATACCACGGCTATAGGTTGTTGTCTTTGCACAGTAAGCACCATCATTCCGGAACCCGCTGGGACAGTCTTGCCAGCATACAGGTCCTGTACCGCTAAACCCGTTGTCGCATTTGGGATAGCAAAGAAGATCCGTACTTTTTTCCAAGCCATCCGCACAAACGCTTCTTAGCACCCCGGCACCTCTTACTTTGCTGTCTTTCCAGCAATAGGGTGTTTTAATAAGGGCAACCCGGCTTTTAATCCAGGTCATTACCAGATCAATGTCCTGGTCATTCATATCAGGCACATCTTCATAAACTGTAGTGGCAGCTGTTTGGGCTGGTGCTTGAGCAGATAGCGGTGAAGTACCTGCCGCTCCTGCAAAAAACAACAAGAGAGAAAAGGATAAGATCCTGCTCAACTTGTTTTTTAATTCCACTGATTTTCTTCTTTTCATACACGAAGTTTTTGGTTTTGGTTTGATCGGGATAAATGTCGGACTCCCTGCATGAAAGCCCTATCAACCATGTCGCAAAGGCTATCAATGGCGTCGTATGAGAAAAAAACAGGTGTTTATAAGCGGATGGACGGGTTTATAAAAAGCCATTTCTTTCCCATGCGACGCCATTGATAGCCTTTGCGACATGGTTGATAGGGCTTGTTGCTGTTATGCCGGAATTTTATAGTTAATTTCAACATATCAAATACTAGAGTCATTTGATTCCTATCAAATGCTCGCCCAACGCATCAATAGAATTGTTTATTCAGACCAGCATACAAGCGGCGCGTAGTAAAGAATATTGGAAGCAAGTAAAAACAAAGAACAAAATGAAAACTCTTGTTTTGTTTGCCTGTGTACTGATGGTCCTGCACACCTCGGCCCAGCAAAGCACCCTCAAAGGCATAGTCTCTATCCAGAACAGCGAAACCCTCACCGGCAAGCGCCAGTATGTCTCCAACGCACAGGTGGAGGATGATTTTGGCAAAGCAAATCCCCGCGTAACGGACAACCAGGGACAGTTCGGACTGGTATATGTGGGAGTGGCGGAAAAAGCCAGTGTGTCGTTCCAGGTAAAAAAGCCGGGCCTGCAGGTGGTTGATCCTACATCACTTTCAGCTGTAGCAGGGCAGCAGTCAACCGTGAAGATAACGATGGCACATCCGGACAGCATAGCAGAGTACCGCAGAAAGATCTTCAAGGTAGGCAAAACAGAAGCCGAGAAGCGGCTGGAGAGCCTGGTGCAGAGCAAAGCCAAAGAGCTTGCAGATGCCAGAAAGAATTCCCAGCAGGATGCAGGCAGGATAAAGAAGCTGCAGGATGAGTTAACCTACCTCGAAGGCCAGCGGCAGAAGATTGCCCAGCAGGCTGAAGAGCTGGCCCGCAAATATGCAGCTGTGAATCTGGATGATGCCTCCGCATTGTTCAGGCAGGCGTTTGTATTGTTCCAGAACGGACACCTGGATTCGGCGTACAGCCTGTTGCAACAGGCAAACCTGGCAGGCAAGGTGGATTCCATCCTTGTAGAAAGAGAGAAAATATCAATTGTAAGAAAGGAGTTGCAGAGCAGGGATTCGGTGGCGAAGCAAAGAACAGCCGATGTGGCAGAGGCGCTTCAGCTTAAGATAGACCTGCACAAGACGAGGTACGAGTTTGACAGTGCGTCGAATTGTTATGAGCTGCTGATCAGGCTCGACACATCAACAGGAAAGTATCTGCTTGCTTACTCTAAATTTCTTGGCTGGCTGACCCAGTATGAAAAGGCTATCCGCTATTGCGTTCAGGCAGTGGAGGTATACAGACAATTGATAAAGGATAGCCTCCCAATTCATGAACCATGGCTGGCAGACGCCTTGAACCACTTGGGTACGCTGTACACAAGCACGCATGATTTTTCCAGGGCTGAAGCAGCTTTGCTTGAAGCATTGGAAATAAGAAAACGGTTGGCTAAAAACAATCCACAAACTTACGAACGCAGAGTAGCTGATGTACAAAACAATCTCGGCAATCTTTATCTGCGCAAGAATGACTTTCCCAAATCAGAAGGATCTTATCTCGAAGCACTCGGTATATTTAGACAGCTTGCCAAGAACAACCCACAGGTCTATAATGCAGATCTAGCTGACATACAACAAAACCTGGGATCTTTTTACACTTCACAAAAAGATTATGTAAAAGCAGAAGCTGCTTTGTTAGCAGCATTGGATCTGGTAAAACAGTTGATAAAGAGCAATCCGCAAACTTATGAACCCCAGCTGGCAGCTGTACTCAACAACCTTGGTGACCTTTACAGGCGCGAAACAAATTTCTCCAAAGCAGAATCAGCTTTGCTTGAATCACTAAACATAAGAAAGCGGCTCTCAAAGGAAAATCCTCAAACCTATAAGCCGGAAACAGCCAATACACAAAACAACCTGGCTAATGTCTATTCCAATCAAAAAAAGTATTCCGAAGCAGAAGCCAGTTACCTGGAAGCACTCGGAATATGGACGGAGTTGGCGAAAGAAAATCCGCAAGTATATGACCCGGCTTTAAGCATGGCACAATTCAATCTGGGAATTGTTTATAATAACTCCAAAGATTATTCAAAGGCGGAAGATAGTTATTTAAAAGCCCTTGATATACTTACCCGGCTGGATAAAAACAACGCCCGATTCATATATTATGTGGCTATTACCAAAGGGAACCTGGGTCATGTATATATAGAGAAAAAGGATTACACCAAGGCTGAGGCATTATTGCAGGAATCAATTAAAACATATACCCTGTTGGCCAAGGACAATCCGAAGACGTACGAACCGGACATTGTTTTGGTACAAAATGATCTAGGCATCCTTTATACACTTACAAACAACTACGATCGATCCCTGAAAGTCCTTCATGAAGCTTTCGACATGCTGCAAAAATGGATAGCCCTCTACCCTCAAGTTTATACCATGTATTTTATCGAGGTGGCATCCAATATAACCGATCTCTACCTGGCAATGCCTGATTCTCTGGTCTTCAATCCATCAGACAAAGACAGCTTGAAAGTACCGGAAGACAAGCTATACAGCCTTGCAAAAACAGATACGGCATTATCCAAGATGATGGCACAATACTATAGCAAGCGTGCCAGGTATATGCTCTCTCGTGCTAAGACAAAGGATGCTGTTCAAGCGGCCACCAAGGGGCTGGAACTCGACAGCACCAGCAGCAGCCTCAAGGCACATCTTGCTGATGCTTTATTGCTTGATGGCAGGTACGATCAGGCACTTAAAATCTTTGAACAGCTGAAATCATTGAAAGATAAAGAAGGGAAACCTTACGCAGCCACTTGCCTTGAAGAGCTGAATGCACTTGAAAAAAAAGGGATCACCAACAAAGATGTTGACAAGGTCAGAGCCTTGCTTCAGCACTGAGGCATGATATGCATCATACTTTGCTGCAAATGCTATAACAATTAAATTCAACCCTTTGGAATCTATCAAATACTTTCTCAGCTACTCGAGACAGAATATCCAGTTTGTTCGCAAGCTGGCAGCTGATTTAAATCAGGCAGGTATTCAGGTCTGGCTCGACCAGGCAGACATCGCTCCAGGTTCCCGCTGGGACGACTCTATTGAACATGCCCTCAAGGATGCGACCGGATTGCTGATCGTTCTTTCCGAAGCTTCCGTGAAATCACAAAACGTAATGGATGAAGTGTCGTATGCCATCGAACAGCACAAACGGGTGGTGCCGGTTATGATAGAAGACTGTGTGCCGCCCTTCCGCCTGGCCCGCTTTCAATACATTGATTTCAGGAATGACTACGAAGTCGCCTTCCAGCAGTTGCTCAAAACGCTGCAGGCTCCGCCAGGCGCAGATAACAAGGATCAGCCTCCTGCTGGTACAATCCCTTCCGGCAACCCATTCCCGAAAAAAACTGCTGTAAAAAAGCAGGAAGATCACTGGCCGGCAAACCAACCAAAAGAAGATGCGGGAAGATCACCGTTCGCCACACACGCCAATAAACTTACCGGCATCCTGTTCATTGCATTGGCGGTCCTGATCGCGGTGTTCAACAAATGCCCCACCAAAGTGCTGTACTTCATTATGTATGCCCTGATCGGGTTGGGCATAGCCCTGCTCCTGACCAAGAGTGCAGAAAAAGTAGCAGCCAGTTTCAAGCTTTGGAACATAAAAGTGGTGCTTGCCGGTGCAATCGTTCTTCCCTTTGTGCTGTTCTTTACCAATCCTATCGGTGCGTTCAAACCCGATAGCTGCGAGCTGCCGCTGAGTGTGACCGTTTTCGTGCATGGCAGCAAAGGCAGGCAAGATATGATATTGCGCCAGCAGGGATATGTGGTCATGGACCTGAAAGGAGGAGAAAGAAAGACAGCCAGCATCAACGAGAACGGAGCTGCCTATTTTCAAAACCTGCACGAAGGCGACAGCGTAAGGCTGGAAATTGACTTTTCTGAACCGTATAAAACCATCCATCCTGATTCTGTATATGTTATTGCGAATGACAGCAGGGTTTACTTGCCGGTTGCCCTGCAAGGCATCAATAAAGTAGAAGGGATCGTGCTATACAAAGACGCGCCGCTGCCGGGTGTGATGGTGAAAATAGGCCAGCTTACCGCCACCACCAATCCAATGGGAGACTTTACCATTCCCATTCCTGCATCACTGCAGAAAAAAGAATACAAGGTCTGGTTTTTCAAAGATGGATTTAAGACAAAATCTGCCCCGGCCTTTCCGCAAACAGGACAACCGCTGGAAGTAGTTATGGAAAAATAAACATAAAAAAGGCGGTATAGAAATACCGCCACCTAACGATTGCTTGCCTAAAAAAACTTTTATATGCTATACGGGGATACGAACCCATGCCTGTTCGATCCTTTTTGCACCTGCTGTGCAAACCCGGCCACTCAGGCCACAGCCACCTGTTTGTACAGGGGCGACAATTCCGCGGCAAGTGTCCTTACTTCCTGTAAGGTATTGTACCTGCTGAAAGAAAACCGCACCACCTGTCCTTGCTGTCCGTTCTGCAGGGCCCTGATCACGTGCGATCCCTTGCTGTGGCTGTTGCAGGCACTTCCGCCGCTTACTGCAAAGCCGCGCTGGTCCAGATAGGAAAGCAGGTCCGCGTCTGCATCGGGGAAATTGGTGCTCAGCACGGTGTACAGGCTTTTGTCCAGACTGGCCGAGCAGCCGTTGAAGCTGATGTCGGGAATAAAGGAACGCAGGCTCTGAATGCAAAGCCGCTTCAAGTTTTCTACTGCATGGCGGTGATGATCGAGGCCGGCATACGCGATCTCCAGGGCTTTTGCCATGCCTGCAATGCCGCTTACGTTTTCGGTGCCCGCACGAACGCCTTTTTCCTGCGAGCCGCCGCTGATAAGCGGATGGGCCTGCACCGATTTTCTTACATACAGAAAACCCACGCCTTTGGGTCCATGAAATTTATGGGCCGATCCCACAAGAAAATGCACCGGAAGCCGGGAAAGATCGAAGCGGTAGTGGCCCATGGTCTGCACGGTATCGGTATGGAAGATTGCCTGGTAGTGCCTGCAGAGGGTTGCAATGGTTTCGATGTCGTTGAGATTGCCGATCTCATTGTTGCCATGCATGATGGAAACAAAAGCCTTTTCCTGCGACTGCAGCAGTTCTTCGAGGTGAGACAGGTCGAGCACGCCTTGTCTGTCGTGCCGGACCAGCAAAAGCTGGATAGCTCCGCTCCGTTCCAAAGCCTGGAGTGTATGCAGGATGGCATGATGTTCCAGTGATGAGGTGATCACCCGCCGGATGCCCATTCCTTTCACTGCTGAAAGGATGGCTGTATTGTCAGATTCTGTTCCGCCCGAAGTAAAGAAGATCTCACCCGGACTTGCCTGCAGGTAATTTGCGATTTGCGTGCGGGCATTTTCCACCGCGAACCTTGCCGCGCGGCCAAAACCATGAACAGAGGAAGCATTCCCGTAGTTCTCCAGCATGTACGGGATCATACAATCAAGTACCTGAGGATCCAAACGGGTAGTGGCGGCATTGTCGAAGTATACACTCATGGAACGGGCTGGTTTATAGTCTACTAATTCAGTAGACAAAACTAACAGGAAATTTTATACGGCCAAAAATTATTTCCGCACACCTTGGGGTTTTATGCTTTGTATCAAATTGAACCCTGCGGTTTGGTACAACACTATTTGAAAGTTGGCGTACGTTTACATTTTTTGCTTGTCATCCTGTAAAGGCGCTGCGGAGTTTGCACTTGCAGGATGATCCCGCGCCGTTACAGGATCTCTGCGGAGCGGCCAGTTTTTGTTTAGGAAGACGTTAGTTCTTATTATATCAACACCGGAATAGTGTTTATCGTACCTTGCTCATCGGGACAGGCTTTACCACTTTGCATTCCTGGTCGTCCTTGATGTCGTTCACCGTTCTCTTGTCCAATACTTTGAGGATGGCATCGCGGGCTTCGGCCATGACGGGGTTGATGCAACAGGTTTCCTGGTTGCAGTTTTCACAAGGTTTGTAGAAATTAAGGCTTACACAACTGAGCAGGGCGATGGGGCCTTCTACTGCCCGGATAACCCTTGAGAGCTTTGTTTTTTTGGGATGTTCTGCCAGCTGGTAGCCGCCGCTTCTTCCGCGGGTACTCACAAGCATGCCCTCGTTGCGCAGCTCGCAAAGGATCGCTTCCAGGAATTTGATGGGAATATTTTTTTCTTTCGCAATGGTACCAATCAACACCGGCGTTCCTTCCTCGTAACGGGCTGCCAGATAGGCCAGGGCCTGAAGGGCATATTTTGTCTTTTGACTTAGCATATTTTACTCTCTCACAAATATCGTACATCCTCCAATACAATCCGCAGTTCAGGAATACGGATCCATGAACCTGCATCACAAAATAAGCTCCGGTAAGCTACCGGGCAGCAATACCTGTACTTACAGGTTGATAAAGACAGCTTTACAAACCTCCTTTTTCAGCTGGAAATACCAAAAGCCTGGTATGGGGCGACGCCATGGATGGATTCGAACCATCGTAAAAGGTTTTGCAGACCCCCGCCTATCCTCTCGGCCACATGACTGTATGATCAATCGCTTACTCTTTTTCCAGCAAAACCGTTTGCTTGGGTGCAGGAAGCGTGAGCTGGACCTGCTTTTTCTGATAACCAGGTGATTCAGCGGTTAAGACAACCGTTTCTTTCCAGCTTTGAAAACGAAAAACACCTTTCTCATTTGTCACCGCTTCTTCCTCCCCTTTCACCGTAAACACATGTACGGCCTTTAGGGGCTGTCCGGAAACTTTGTCCTGAACAACCCCTTCCAGCAAAAAGGGCGGGGATGAGTGAACACCTTTGTAGGAAACCAGCATAGCCGTAGCGGCGATAAGAATAAATTTGCGCATAACAGATAATTTAAAGCGGTTAGAACAGGATCATCCAAATAGTAGCCAGGGCTCCGGATAGACATCGGGCGAGAGAAGAAATTATAGAGGGAGCCGGTGGAATCATAGGACAATATTAAACCAAATTAAATTCCTACAGAAATAATAGAGATTAATTTTAACATCCTATTATAACCCATACTGTTGCAACAATCCAACAGGCAGAAGCTCAGGCGGGCATTCACCCGGCTAAGTATATAAATAGCTTGCGGCATAAGTTGCCAGAAAGAAAGCCAGTTTTTTACCGCATCGATTGCTGTCTGCCAACAATGGACCTCAAAAAACCTACTTAATTTATAGACTTTTACATACCTTTACAAACTCACAGCCCCTTCATCAATATTCACCGGCTTTTGTGCTGTTGAATAAAAGCTGGCGGGACCATCATCATCTGTACTAAATGCTGAGAGGTCCGCGAACTTCTACGGTCAATTGCTTTATGAAATAATGTGCAGAAGTAAATCGATCAGTCGTAAACTCCTTAAATGGTAAACATGAAATTGTTCTTTTCCCTGTTTGCAGCATTCACTTTGTTGTCTCTCTCCAACTACGGACAGGGCACAGCACAAAAAAACATCCCCTTTATCGTAAAGGGAGAAAGCTATTGGCGCGGTGTATTTACTTTAAGCAATGGCCAGGAAGTTCCTTTTAACTTCCTGGTCAAATCAGTACCGGGAACAAGTAAGATCTACTTTTTAAATGCAGGAGAAGAATTTGAAGGCGGAAAGATTACCCAGGCAGGTGATTCGCTTTTTGTATCATTCGACCAGTTCGACAACGAGTTTGCGTTGAGCTATGAGAACAACAAGCTTACAGGCACCCTGAGAAGACAGGATAAAAAAGGCAATCCTATTTCCCTGTCTGCGGTCCCCAACAATAAAACACGCTTTCCCGAAACAGCCAACCAGCCCGAGGGAGATATGAGCGGCACCTATGATGTCAGGTTTGAATTACCCGGCGGAAGGGAAGAAAAAGCCGTCGGACTGTTTACACAGGATGGCAAAAAATTAAAAGCCACCTTTTTAAAAGTAACAGGAGATTCCCGTTATCTTGATGGCATTGTGGATGGCAACCAGTTCTATCTTTCTTCCTTTATCGGCTCCTCCCCTGTTTATTACAGGGGAAGTTTCACCAAAGACAATAAGATCTCGGGAGAAATAGTTGGTCAACGCAGCAACCAGAAATTTACCGCCACTCCGGACGCAAATGCAGCCCTGCCTGATGCGTATAGCTTAACCTATATCAAAGAAGGCTACAATGATTTTAATTTTTCCTTCCCCGATCTGCAAGGAAAAACCGTATCGCTGAAAGATGAAAAGTATAAGAACAAAGTGGTCGTAGTAACCATCGGCGGCACCTGGTGCCCCAACTGTATCGACGAGACCGCCTTTCTTTCTCCCTGGTATGTCAAAAACAAAAACCGGGGTGTTGAAGTAATATCCCTGCAATACGAAAGACAATCAGACCCGGCCTATGTAACCAAAGCAATCACTGCATTTAAGAACCGCTTCAATGTGCAGTACGAACAGCTTTTTGCCGGCATCGCAGACAAACAGCAGGTGGCAGAATCTTTACCTGCACTCAATACTTTCCTCTCCTTCCCTACAACCATCTTTGTTGGCAAAAACGGCAAAGTAGATAAAATACATACCGGATTCACCGGCCCTGCTACAGGAAAATACTACGATGAATTCAAGAAAGAATTTGAAGAAGAAATTGCAAAGCTTTTAGCCAAAAAGTAATACCATTACTTCCTCTCGCCTCCGTTTATAAAAATTATGCAGGCACCGCTTCAATAGATGCAGGTTCTGCCAGCGGCTCCCCGTTTTCCTGGCGTCTGCGACCGGCGAGGACAGGGTAAGCTTGCAGCCTGGCCCGCATAACGGAACCCAGCGGCCGGAACGCTTCCAGGCTATGTGCGGGAGAGAACGACAGGGCTTCTACCCATTTCTGCCGGGCCTCGCTGTAAGCCTCTTGCCGGGGTAAGCGAATGCGGGCCACCGGCCGGTACGGACTTTCTTTCTGATCCCAGTCTGCATTGGCCTTTTCCACCGGCATCTTTTCCAGGTCAGTACACAACTGGATCCGGATCTCAAACTCGGCGTCATTGTTTCTCAAGTAATCCACCGTTGCGGTGCGCAACGCATCTGCGTCTTTGTAGCTGTCTACCTTTACACCTTCCTCAGCCAATTCTTTCTGCCGGGCAGACACCGGCACCACAGCCAGCTTGGCAATATAATCGCCATACCGCAAGGGCACCTGGCTAAAATAAGCTTCGGCAAGCGGGTGAATGCGCGAATCACCGATAAAATCCAGGGTAGGACTGTTGATGCCTACCTTGTTGAGGGCTTCATTCGCGACGCGTGCCACCGTAGAACCAATTTCCTTTACGACCGTTGGAACGGCCGGCAGGTGCTCAATAGCAGTGCGCAGTTGCAGAAGAAAGGATTTGGCATCCGGCATCGGAAAACAAGTACCGGTATCCAACACAAAATCCTGCGTGGTTTGTCCTTCATGCCCGCTGATCTTCTCTCCTTCAACACCCAGGATCTTAAAGGAAAATCCACGCTGGGTATTCACCGCATCCGGCAACACTTCTCCCGGAACATTGGCCAAACGGGCAATGACAGGATATACACCGCCTTTGGCAAACAGGCCCTGCGCCAGCTCTGCAGGCAAGTTATCCATGACCGTTAATTCGCCAACTGCCAGTCCATGACTTTTGGCATGCGAAGACCGGACGTTGTGCCCGTACTTTTCCCGGGTCTTGGCCATTATCCGCCCCATAGAAGCAATGATATCATCAATGATCTGTTGCTCATTATCCAGCCTGGTCTCTACGCCCGGACTGTACAAAACCCATTTTGGTACCATGTGATGTGGTTGATGGTTGATATTTAATAAACCCACCCCTGTTTCTTCTGTGCCGCTGCGCACCCGGGTGCATTTACCTGCATGTGTATAAACTTTGTGCCATCAAGCGGGATAGGTGCCCAAAACACAAAGCGCTCACCCGTTTACAGGTGAGCGCTTTGCCTGATCATGTGCGCTGATATACAGCGTACAGGTTTAGTGCCTTATTTCCATCCGCCTCCCAGATCCCGGAAAACATTTACGACGGCAGAGAGCTGGTCCCGCTTGGTTTCTACCAGTTCCAGCTTTGCTTCCAGGGCATCCCTTTGGGTCATCAACACCTCAAAATAATCGGCACGCGCTGATTTAAACAGGTCGTTGGCGATGTTGATGGATTCTGTGAGGGCCTGCACCTGCTTCGACTTGAGGTCGTAACTCTTTCCCACATTGTCGATCTTCGAGAGTTGGGTGGCCACTTCGAGGTAACCATTTAAAATGGTCCGCTCATAGTTGTAGATGGCCTGCAGTTGCCGTGCGTTGGCGCTGTAGAACTCGGCCTTGATCGCATTGCGGTTGATCAGGGGTGCAGCCAGGTCGCCGGCAACGGAGAATAATACCGACTCCGGGAGATGCACCAGGTAAGTAGGTTTGAATGCCTGCAATCCCAGCACGGCCGTGATATCCAGGGAAGGATAAAACTCTGCGCGCGCCACTTTTACATCCAGGCGGGCAGCAGCCAGGTCCAGCTCTGCCTGCTTGATGTCTGGGCGGTTGGCGAGCAGCTGTGCAGGGATCCCGGCGCTCACTGCTGACGGCACCAGGGTTAAAAAGCTGCTCTTGTCTCTTGGTATTTCCTGCGGATAGCGGGCCAGCAGGAAATTGATCCGGTTCTCTGTTTCCTTGATATTTTGCAGTATGTCAAATTCCAGGCTTTGTGATTTTAATACCTCTGCCTGAAATTTCTGCACGGCCAGTTCGGTTGCCTTGGCTGCTTCCTTCTGGATCTTTACGATCTCCATTGCATTTTTCTGCAGCCCGATGCTCTGCCGCACGATCTCCAGTTGGTTGTCGAGGGACAGCAATTCATAATAAGAATTGGCCACTTCGGCTACCAGGTTGGTAAGCGCAAAGTTTCTGCCTTCAGTAGAAGAGAGATATCTTAAAATAGCAGCCTTCTTTGCATTGCGCAGCTTTTTCCAGATGTCTACTTCCCAGCTTGCATACAGGGTAGGCGCATAATCTGTTAGTATGTCCGGCACTTCTTCTCCAGGCTTGATCTCCGTACTTGCATCACCGGCGCCCTGGCTGGTATACCGGCCTACCTTCTCCACGCTGGCGCCCACTCTTGCGCTGAGGTAAGGACGCAGCGGCCCCTGCCTCAACAGGACATCGTTCTTCGCAATTTCGATTTCCTGCAGCGTGATATTTAATTCCTGGTTGCGCGTTAAAGCAGTATCGATCAGGTTTACCAGATTGGGATCGGTAAAAAATGTTTTCCAGGAAACCGATGACATATTGGTGGTATCTCCGGATACGCCATACGTAGAGGGTACGGTTCTGTTTTCACTCACCTGCGTGATCGCAGGCACCTTACAACTTGCCATAATCAGGCAAATGGCCATGACTCCTATCAAAGGATGCAGCCTGAATTTATGCATATTCTCCAACTTTTTCTATGTGATGATCTATTTCTTCTGTTAATGGATTTTCGTCTTCATCTCTGATGAGCAGATTTTTTTCAGCGATCTTCCCGAATATGTAGTACAGTCCGGGCACAACAACAACGCCGAAAATGGTTCCGAAAAGCATCCCCCCGAGCGCCGCCGTACCGATGGTCCGGTTGCCCAATGCACCGGGACCGGAGGCAAATACCAGCGGGATCAACCCGGCAATAAAGGCAAACGAGGTCATCAGGATCGGACGGAACCGCGCTGCCGCACCTTCGATCGCTGCTCTGATTACGGTGGCGCCCGAGCGGTGTCTTTGAACCGCAAACTCCACGATCAGGATGGCATTCTTACCCAACAACCCGATTAGCATTACCATGGCCACCTGTGCATAGATATTGTTTTCCAATCCTGTTAATTTCAGCAACAAAAAGGTTCCGAAGATACCGGTGGGCAGGGAAAAGATAACCGGGAGCGGCAGCACGAAACTTTCATACTGCGCTGCCAGCAGCAGGTACACAAAACCCAGACAGACCAGGAAGATAAAGATGGCTTCGTTGCCGCGTGCCACTTCATCTGCAGAGATACCGGCCCAGTCGATGCCAAAGCCACGGGGCAAGGTTTTGGCCGCTACTTCTCTCACGGCATTGATCGCCGAGCCACTGCTGTATCCTGCGCCTGAAGCACCACTGATCTCGGATGCATTGTACAGGTTGTGCCGGGTAATTTCCGACAAGCCATATACCTTTTCCATTTTCATAAAATCAGAAAATGGAACCATCTGGTCATGGTCGTTCTTTACATACAGCTTCAGGATGTCTTCCGGCAGGGCACGGTATTGCGGCAGGGCCTGTACCATCACCTTGTACTGGCGGTCGTATTTGATAAAGCTGGTCTCGTAGTTACTACCGATCAGCGTAGAGAGCGTGTTCATCGCATTCTCAATGGTAACGCCTTTTTGCCGTGCAATGTCATTGTCGATGCGCAGCATATATTGGGGGAAGCTGGCGCTGTAGAAGGTAAATACGGAAGACAGTTCCGGCCGTTTGCTCAGGGCTTTTACAAAGTCCTGGCTCACTGTTTCCATCTTTTTATAATCACCCGATCCTGCCTTGTCCAGCAAGCGCAATTCAAAACCGCCCGCAGCTCCATAACCCGGCACTGCAGGGGGCTGGAAGAATTCGATGGTAGCACCGGTGATGTCTTTGGCCTTGTCTTCCAGCTCTTCCATCACCTGCTGTACGGAATGCTTCCGGTCTTCCCAGCTTTTCAGGTTGATCAAACAGGTGCCTGTATTGGAGCCTGTTCCCTCACTCAGGATCTCATACCCTGCGAGCGAAGAAACCGACTGCACTTCTTCCATGCCTTCCGCGATCTTCTGCAGCTCCTGCGCAATCTGGTTGGTCCGTTCCAACGATGAGCCGGGCGGGGTCTGGATAATGGCATAGAACATACCCTGGTCTTCATTGGGTATAAAGCCCGATGGTACGCTGTTGCTCAGAAAGTAGGTACCCACGCAGAAGAGGGCAAGGATAGCAAACGTGACCACCCGCCGGTTCACAATAACACCCAGCAGCCGCTGGTATCTTCTGTTCACACCTGCCAGTTTGTTGTTAAACCCATCCAGGAACTTGTTTAACAGGGAAGCCTTTTTAAACTGTCCATGCGTATTCTTCAGGATGGTAGCACAAAGCGCCGGCGTAAGCGTAAGAGCCACTACCCCCGACAGGATGATAGAGGTAGCCATGGTAATAGAGAACTGCCGGTAGAATATACCCACCGGGCCCGACATAAAAACGACCGGGATAAACACCGCTGCCATCACAAGCGTAATGGCGATAATGGCCCCGCTGATCTCATGCATGGCTTCCTGCGTAGCCCGCAGGGGTGAAAGATGCTTTGATTCCATTTTGGCATGCACAGCCTCAATCACCACAATCGCATCATCCACCACAATACCAATGGCCAGTACCATCGCGAACAGCGTAATTAAGTTCAGCGTAATACCAAACACCTGCATAAACGCAAACGTACCGATCAGGGATACAGGCACCGTGATCGCCGGTATCAGGGTCGAGCGCCAGTCACCGAGGAACAGGAATACGACAAGCCCTACCAGCACGAACGCTTCTACCAGCGTATGAATTACTTTTTCAATAGAGGCATCCAGGAACTTGGATACATCATAGCTGATCTCATAGTCTATGTCCTTTGGAAAAGTAGAGGCTTTGATCTCTTCCATCTTGGCCTTTACATCCTTGATCACCTGGCTGGCATTGCTTCCGTATGATTGCTTTAATACGATCGCGGCGGAAGGCCGGCCATTCAGGGTGGAATAGATATCGTACATCGAGCTTCCAAACTCTACATCTGCCACGTCTTTCAACCGGAGCAGCTCCCCGTTCGGGTTTGATTTCAATACGATGTTCTCGTATCCCTGCTTGTCGCTGAACCTTCCGGGATACTTCAGAACATATTCAAATGTCTGCGAGCGCTTGCCCGAGCTTTCACCGGTTTTACCGGGAGAAGCTTCCAGGCTTTGTTCATCCAGCGCTTGCATGACTTCATCCGCAGAAATATTATACGCCAGCATCCTGTCGGGTTTCAGCCAGATGCGCATGGCATATTCCCGGTTACCCAGGATATCGGCAAAACCCACCCCGTTGACCCTTTTCAGTTCCGAGAGGATGTTGATGTCGGCGAAGTTGAACAGGAATTTCTGATCCATGTTGGGATCCTTGCTGTACAGGTTGATGTACATCAGCATGTTTGATTCTTCGCGGGTGATCTTGACCCCTTCCCGCACAACAATCGGCGGCAGTTTGTTTACCACGGAGGCCACCCTGTTCTGCACATTGACCGCGGCCACATTGGGATCTGTTCCCAGGTTAAACACCACCTGTATGCTGGCCTCACCATCGTTGCCTGCGTCAGAGGCAATGTACTTGAGACCGGGAATACCATTGATAGCTCTTTCCAGGGGAATCACCACGGCTTTGATCATCAGCTCGCCGTTGGCGCCGGGGTAGTCGGCAATTACATTCACCTTGGGCGGAGAGATAGAAGGGAACTGGGTTACAGGCAGCTTAACAACAGCCAGTGCGCCCATAAAAACAATGATGAGCGATATTACGATAGACAGTACTGGCCTGTGTATGAATTTATTGAACATGAGATAAGTCTTTTAGATAAGGGACGGCTAACTATTCGGAATATAATTTCAGGCGGGAGATCACCTCTTTGGGATCGACAAATTCTGCGACAATTTTGTCATTCTCCTTTACTTTCTGGATGCCTTCCAGCAGGATCCGGTCATTTTCTTTCAGGCCGCTTCCGACAACGAACAAGTCAGGCATTCTGTTGGTGACAGTTATATTTCTGGATCTGACCACATTGTTCCTGTCTACCACAAAAACATACATCTTGTCCTGTACTTCGTACGTCGCTTTCTGCGGAATGACCATAGCATCATGCAACGGAACAACCATCTGGATCTTTCCGGTTTCACCATGCTTCAGCAACTTGTCGGGGTTGGGAAATTTCGCCCGGAAAGCAATGTTCCCTGTTTCGCTGTTGAACTCACTTTCGATGGTCTGTACAACGCCCTGGTAAGGAAGGGGCTGGTTGTTGGCCAGCAACAGGTTTACTTTGGCATTTCCTGTGTTCTTGGTATTAGCCTTATAGTCCAGGTACTCCGGCTCAGACACATTGAAGTAAGCAAACACTTCGCTGTTATCGGAGAGGGTGGTTAACAATTCACCTTCATCGATCAGGCTTCCCTGCTTCTTGGGAATGCGGTCGATGGTTCCATCAAACGGAGCCCTGATTTCGGTAAAAGACAGATGTGCTTTTGCAAGCGACACTTCCGCATTTGCCTGGTCCAGCTTGGCCTGGGCCATCGACAATTCGTTTTTGGAAACAACGTTCTTATCAGATAGCAGCTTGGTATTCTGCAATTCGATGTCTGAAGCTTTGGCTTCGGCTTCTGCTTTCATCAGTTCAGCTTCGTAGAACTTGGGCATGATCTTGAAAAGCAGCTGACCAGCTTTTACAGACTGGCCTTCATCAACAAGCACATTCTGTAAAAAGCCTTTTTCCAGCACCCTGATCTCGATGTTCCTGATAGAGCGGATCTGCGAAACATACTCTTTCGCAAATGAGGTGTCCATTTTTAAAGGTGTTGTAACCGCATACTTGACGATTTCTTCCTTTTCCTGTTTTTCAGGCTTGCAGCTGGTAAAGCCAACGATGGCACACAAGCCCCAAAGCATAACAATCCGGTTCATGATAACGTGTAATGATTAATAAATGATAAGCACTTGAATCAGAGAGATTCTTTACATGCAAAATCTTTCAGCAAGCAACGCATTAAGTTCAAGGCAGTCATGGGGTAGTACAGAAACCCCGGGCAAGCAACCTAAATTGGGAATCAGCCAGATTAAGCTGAGTAGTATGACTAAATTCTTAAAGCCCTTTGCAGGATGTATTTGCAATGGCTTGTGTGGACCGGATACCTGCAAAAGGGAGGGGCCATTGTAAGAGCATCGGCTGGCGGGCCGGAGATAAGGGACCAGAAGCATGCAGCCAATCCTTCGGTGGATGATGATTTCAGTTTTCTGGAACCATCTTCCTGATCATCGTCATCCTCTGCAAAAATGGGAAATTCGTTTTCGCCAGGGATGCCACGCTGATTACCGGAAATAAATCCCCTTTTACAGGGCTTGCATTCAGCGCCACGCGTTTTTACCAGTTTACAGGCAGGTAAATGGAGATTTTTTCCTCCCTGCTTCATGCCTGAGGCAGAAGGGAACCCGCCTAACAGGCAGAAACATACGAAAAGAAAAAATGTAACTAAAACTCTCATTTAGCGCTGTAAATATAATGTATAGGCGCAAAGCTGCGAAATCCGCCCCGCAAAAATTCGCCCCCATTGACCCATTCCGGACAGCAGGCAGCTCCTTTCGTTGCTTCTTTCCTGGGCGAATAATTGGGGAAAACTATTGACCGTTAGCAAAAAAAATACCTTTATCCAGCTACTTATGTTTCCCCTGGCAAAATTACAACGACGAACATAAAAGCAAGCTTTCCAATAAGTTAGCGCTTGCCGGACCAGCTATGCCGTATGCCCCTTCCCAGCTGCCCGCGGAGGCGGCAAGAAACGTCCGAAGCAAACCACGAAATCATAACTAAATGAAATCCATGTAATTAAATGTATATTTACTAGTGAAAACACCTTTCAAGAAAACAGATGCCCCTAACAGTATCCTTCCCCGGCAAAATCGGGCGATCGATACTGGTATCTATATTTCACCCAGGTGCTGCCCTACCCTGTTTGTGTTCATTTATTTACCAATCACAATAACATCTTATTATGAAATGGATCAAGTTTAAAAAGCCCCCGACCCCCGATTCGCCCGATGACCGGGAGAGTTACGATTTCTACGATGACCAGAAAGAGGTTGATAAAAAACTCAAGATCGATCGAACCGGCATCCCGCCAGACGAGCCAAACCCTGATCCGAAACAAAAACACCTTTGGATTGCGTATCAATTTAATAAGTTCATACAACCTAAACAGCAGCGTGATTACGAGATATTCTGCGGCGGCTTTTTGGTTTATCATGAGAATATCATCAAGCTGAACAAGGTCAAGTATCAGCTTTATTTTGACTGGTCAAAAAGAAAAGACAAGCTCCCATTTTCCGTATCGATCTATATAACACCAGCGCCTGTTAAGGAAGAAAGGAAGTACTTACAGCCGGAAAAACCCGCAACAGGTACCAAGAAGGCCGGAACTGCTGAAGCACACAAGGCCGTTGCGGATGCTGACGTGGCCGGACTCCAAGATGATGCAATCTCCAGCAGGTTTGTATCGGTTGATCCGCCTCCCCCTCCGCCGCCGCCGCCACCTTCCCGGGAATAAAGCCCGCTTTGCTCCCGGCATGAACAAAGCCGCTTCAGGACCAAACAAACCCCTGAACCCTGGGCCGCTTTATTCCAGTGAAGATGTGCAAGCCCCTGCATGGCAACAAGCTGCCCCTGTATTCTTTTTTGCTGGCATTAAAAAAGCAGGCTATGCGACCTATCTTATTTATCCTTGTAGCTTTTTTTGTTTACGCATCCGCTCACGCGCAATGCGGAGCCGTAAGCTGGAGCAGCGTGATCGCCATTCGCGATGCTCAACAGCTTACCCCGGCTGAAAAGCTGGCCAGGATGCATGATTGTCTCAACAAAATAAAAGCTCCCTGCGGCAACGACTCCGTTCATGCCATGCTGCTCAGGCAGATTGGCTACTTAAACTTCGATCTGGCAGATTATATCAGGGCGTCACAATACTTTCTCGCATCCATCCAGATCATCCACGCCAACACAGGTAAGCCAAGCATCAATCCACGCCACCTGATCAACAGCTATTTCCAGCTTTCCGTTATCTACGATTCTCTCAACAATGTGACGGAAAAGATCAGGGCAGCTGACAGCTGTATTGCTATTTGCCAAAGACTGGGGGCTACATCGAAGAGCGAGTATATCCGCTCACTTGAAACAAGAACGGAATACGACTATGACATCGGGGATTATAACCGTTGTGTGCAGAATGCAGAAATGTGCGAGCTGCTGGCAAGAAAATACGCTGCCGACAATGCGGCCAATGAACAGAATGCGTTGCTGGGCAGGAACATGGCTCTCACAACCCTGGGTTGGCTGGTGGAATCCCTGTTAAGACTGAAGGATTTCAAGATGGCAGAAGAATACCTCAGCGGCCACATCAAAGAATATGAAAAATCAGGCCCTGGTTATCTGGGATTTGTATTTACCCAGCTGGCGCAATTGGAAATTGACAAAGAAAATTATGGGAAAGCACTTTCTCTTTTAAAAAAAGCCTTTGACATCGAAAAACAGGGTGGCTATGCTTTTACCTGCAAGCAGATCCTGAACACCATCGGTCATGATATTTATTATGCACAGTACAAAAACAGTGAGAAAGCACTCAGCTATTACAACCAGGCACTCCGGTATCCTACCGGCGGGGAGCAGGCAAACAACCGGGAAGACAGCAGTGAAAATGCAGAGATCCTGACGTATATCGGTGATGTATATGCGCGGCAGGGCCGTTATGCGTTGGCTTTTACCCATTTTCAGCAGGCATTCGATCTGATTACACCCGGAATGACGGAAAAAGCAGTGCTGCAATTGCCGGCAACCCAGATAGCCAGGTATAAAAAATTGCACATTCTTGCAGGCTTGATCATCGACAAAGCAGATGCTTACCTGGAAAAATATAAAACAGGCAAAGATCCACATGATGCCTGTGAAGCCATCAATATTTACAAAGCAGCGGACAAGCTGCTGGTACTGATGAGGGCCACCCATACCGATCTGCATTCAAAGCTTTTCTGGAGAAAGAACAGCCGCAGGCTCTATGAACGGGCCATTGAAGCCTGTTACCTGCTGGGCAATACAGACCAGGCATTTTATTTCTTTGAGAAAAGCCGGGCTGTGCTGCTGAATGAACAACTCACGCTGCGGAACATCATGAGCGATGAAGACATTACAAGCCAGGTGCAGCTAAGCAAAAAAATGCTTTCGCTGGAAAGGGAGCTGAACAAAACAGAATCCCTGTCAATAAAATCGCTTGCAATAAAGAGCCAGTTGTTCAAGGACCAGCAGACGATGGATATACTGGCCCAGCGCGTCAAGGAAAAAAATCCGCTGTACTATCAAAGCGTCTTGGACACTTCCGTTATTACCCTCCATGATGTATACCATACCATCTTAAAAGACCACCAGGCTATCCTGGAAATTTTCTCGGGCGACAGTGCCATCTATTCCCTGCTCATGGTACCGGGAAAAGCTGTTCTGCACAAGATAGACAAGGGCTTGTTTGAAAACCTGGCAGACCAGTACATCCGGTTTATTGCCAGTCCGGATTTGCTGAATGTCAACAGCAACCTTGCTGCTTTTAAACAGATTTCATACCGGCTGTATGAACTGATCTTTCAGAACAGCCCTGTGCCGGATGGCAGGATCATTATTTCTCCTGACGGAAAAAACTTTCCTTTTGAATCCCTGATGGCAAAGGACAAGGCAGGCCATCTTGTTGATTTTTACATCGACCATGCAGTGAGCTACACATTTTCCGCCAAGTATTTACTCAACAACTTCGCTGCAAAAGCAAGCCGGGCAAAAGGTGATTTCATGGGCTTTGCCCCCGTCAATTTCGGCGAACGGCTGGTTTCGCTGCCTGGCAGCGAGGAGTCGCTCAAAGTGATCGACGATTATTTCCACCATGCCGGCAACCTTACCGGCGCCCGGGCTTCAAGGAGTAATTTTACCGGGCAATTTGCCCGGTATTCCATCATCCAGGTATATACCCATGCAGCGGCCAGCAGCGATATCAAGGAACCGGTAATTTATTTCGCAGATTCTGCTTTGTACCTCTCTGACCTGATCCCTGAGAACAGGCCAGCGACCAAACTGATTGTATTGTCGGCTTGCGAAACAGGAAAAGGACAATTGTACTTGGGTGAAGGGATATTTAATTTCAACAGGGGTTTTGCGGCTTACGGGATACCTTCTTCCATTACAAACTTATGGTCTGTTGAAAGCGGCTCCACTTACAGACTAACTGAATTGTTCTACAAATACCTGAGCCAGGATCTACCTATCGACATCGCCCTGCAACGCGCGAAAAAAGAATTTATACAAACAGGATCCAGGCGGGACAAGCTGCCTTATCACTGGGCTGCTGCTATCCTGATGGGCAGAACGGAAGCCATCCCTTTTAACCGGCAGCAGTCTCCGGCACCGTACTTTATTGTTGCAGGAATCAGCTGTTTACTGATCGGCGTAGCGGCAGGCAGAAAAGCAAAGGGGGTGAAATAGTTTTACTGACCGTTATCTGCCTCCCACAGCATTGCGGCCCAGGTTTTTATCAGCCCATTTCAGGAACCATTTCATGTTTGCCTGGTCCTGGTGGCCCTGGTCGTGCTGGCGCCAGGCCAGTTGTCCGTCCAGCAGGGGTGTATTTACCGGCGGCATTTTTTCTGTGCGGTAATCATTGGATACGCCCAGATCTTTTGCGCCCAACAGTTTATATACAGGCCCTGCTGCTACAGTAGCCATATAGCTGCCCTGCTGATCAAGCCATTTTGCATCTCCTTTTTCCGGTATGCCATAGCTGATAAACAACAGCCGTGGTGCACACAGGGCAATGATCTCATGCGCGTCAACCGGAATATCGTTCGCCGTTTTTGCGCCGAACCTGGCATCGGAGGCGCCGTATTTCATAAAGTTCCCGGCCATCCAGTAATACTCTCCGCCTGTTAAGCTTTCTACAGCTTCGCCCCAGTTGCGGCGGTGCAGTTTGGCACCGCCTTCGCCCGAAGAACCGATCAGACCCATGGCAAAGCGGGGCTCAAAGGCCATCGTTACCAGGGCTGCTTTTCCATAACGGGAAACCCCTTCTATGCCCACTTTCTTGGCATCCACAAGGGGTTCATTTGTTTCCAGGTAATCGAGTGCGCGGGCGGCGCCCCAGGCCCAGGCCCTGAGTGCACCCCAATCGTCGGGTTTGCGCGGCTGCCCCTTGTTCACGAGGCCGATGATACCCCGGGTGATGCCTGCCCCATTATCGGCCTGGATGCTGTTTGGGTTGATAAGCGCATAGCCCCATCCGTTCGCGATCAACTGCTCATTGGAAGGCGGATCGTTGTTGACGCCGTTCACGCCCGGCTGGTCTACCGGACCTGGTGTAACCGGCCGGGCAGGTGCGCCGAAAAACCCCGTGCCTGGTGCGGCAGTCGCCAACTGATAGGCCGGGTGCTGGTCAAATATCTTTTTGATGGCCGTGTCTTGCGAGAGCAATTTTTTCAGCGCAGCATTCAGCTGATCCAGCTCTACCGGGTTGGGCTGGCTGGGGGCAGGAACACGGGCCTGGCCAAACATCATCAGCAAGGGCACGGGGCCTTTGGCATTTACCGGCAACACCAGCGTCATTTCTATATTCACATCGATCAGCGGATAAGAAGAATTGTCGACCCGCCCGGTCAGCTGTTTGGCGATCACGGGCGTTCTGCCCACAAACTCCCGGTCTGTATACTTCAATTCCCAGTTTACTTTGGGGATGTTCTTGGGCAGCCGTCCATATACTTCGCGCTCTATTTCCTCCACGATCTCCGGGCGGCGCTGGTTCCACCATCCGTCTGCCGTAGTAACCTTTTTCCCGTTTTTCAGGGTCAGCAGCTCAGGCAGGTTGGGGTAAGGATTGGCAAGCGACTCATCATAATTGGCGTGGTTGGGATCGCTTTCATTTCCGCTGGGGCCGGGACGAAGCGCCTTGATGCCCAGCTGGTTCATCATGTTCTGGTGATCCTGCTCGGCTGTAAACGTCACCGGGGGCGGGTAGCTGGCAGCAGGAACGGAATTCTGCGCCGACGCACGCAGGGCAGCAAGCATAAGCAGGCAGAGAAGCTGTTTCTTTATCATATGGTCGTTTGTCAGGTAAATATAGCAACTTCTGCAATCGGTTGAAATGGCAATTACTTGCCGGTCTGAAAAGGCGCTGCCGGCAGTCCTTCCCTGTTAAACAGGTTTGGATTCACGGGATCATCGGCCCAGGCATACCGCACCCATTGGGGATTGGGTACGTCATCGTTCCATACAATTATTTTATCGCCTTCAATTTTTGCCTTCGCCCATACAAACTTTTTATCGGCACCGGCAATGGCAAATTCAGCCGGCTCTTCTCCGTCGCTGGTAGTTAAGCCCCCGCCGGTGTTGGTAAAGGAAAGGGTGATCTTATTGCCCTCTGTGGAAGCAGCCTGAAAAGTAGGCCCTGCGTATACGACCCCTGTTTCACCATAGGCGATCTTTTCAGCGGCCAGGGCCAGGCGGTCTCCTACTTCTTTTTTCCGGTCGGGATGGATGTCGTTCCACTCGCCCAGGTCGATGGCTACAGCCATGCCTGTGTTCGGTACACGCAGCGAACCGGCTTGCGCTTCGCGGAAGGCGGCCCACTGGCTTTCGCTGGGGCGGTAATTCATCTCCATAAAACCGGGCAGCTGCACAAAAAGAAAGGGTGCTGCAGGCTGCACCCATTTCTGGCGCCAGTCGGCGATCATGGCAGGCTGCAGTTTTGCGTATTCACCGGGGTTGTTGGTATTGGCTTCGCCCTGGTACCAGACAAATCCTTTGATGGCATAATTTACCAGGGGCGCCAGCATGGAATTATACAGGGCTGTAGGCTGGTATTGGGCAGCAATACCGCCGCCCCCACCAAAACCACGCATGGGTATATTAACCTGTCCGACCTTATAGTCCCAGTAGCCGGTCAGGTTAATAGTATCTTTTCCCGCAATAAGCTGGTAAGGCTTATCCGGCACAAACCCGCCTTTTCCGTTGTTGTTGGCAATGCGCACAACAAACAGGTTTTTACCCGGCTTCAGGGTACCGGCCGGAAGCGGGTACCGCCGCTGCGGGTACATGTACGTAGTATTGCCCACCTGTTTTCCGTTCACGTACAATGCATCTGCATCTACAATACGGCCCAGAAAAACTTTTGCCGGCGCGTTCGTCATGGAAGCGGGCACATCGATCTCCCGGCGGTACCATACCACTCCGTCCAGGTCGCGAATGCCCTGGTCTTCCCAATAACCGGGAACGGCAATGGTGCGCCAGCCTTTGGGGGCATAAGATGGATCAAACCATTTTTCGGCCAGGCCTTTGTCCTGTGGGCGTTGTGCGGGTGGCATAGTTGCAGGAACCCGGCGGTTGAGGCCATTGATGTAGGCAGTGTCCTTGTTTTTTGTAACTGTGCCTAGAACAGCGGGAAATTCCTTGAGAGATTCTTCGCTCATCCAGGCTTCAATGGGCGTGCCCCCCCAGCTTGCATTGATCAGTCCGATCGGCACATGGTATTTCTGGTAAAGCTGACGGGCAAAAAAATAAGCCACAGCCGAGAACTCCAGAACATCCGTCGGATTGGCCCATTTCCAACTGCCTCCCGGCAAGTCTTGCTGCGGGCCTTGCATGTTGGTTATATTGGGAACCCAGAAATGCCGGATCTCGGGGTAATTGGCACTGGCCACGTCGGCTTCATACCGTACGCTGTGCAAAGACATCTGGTGCACCATGTTTGACTGTCCGGAGCAGATCCACACATCTCCTACCAGGATGTCTTTTAAAATCAGGTGATTGCTGCCATCGATCTTCATGGTATAAGGGCCGCCAGCCTTTACAGGGGAGAGGGTAAGCTGCCATTTTCCATCAGGACCGGTTTTTGTTTTGTAGCTTTTTTTACCAAAGTTTACCGACACCCCTTCTCCTGCCGATGCCCAGCCCCAGATCTTCAGCCTGGTATCACGCTGCAACACCATGCTGTCGCGGATCAGCCGGGGCAAACGGATCTGCGCCGACCCGGGTTGGCACCATACCAATAAGAACAAGCTTGCGACCAGGAATAAGAACAGTTTTGAGAACCCTTTCTTTTTAATTTGTTTCTTCATAGACAGCTGCTATATAAGTGCGAAGATAGAAGGCACTTATCATTTCCGGGCTTTTGTTCTGCAGCAATCTATTTCCCTGGCTACCATTGCTTGTTGATCCACTTTTTGTCACCGGCGATCTTCAGCGCTTCGGCCTTGTTGTTGACGGCGAGTTTTTGGTAGATGTTTTTGATATGGCTCCGGATGGTGTCTTTGCTCACAAAAAGCTCGGTGGCGATTTTTGTATAGCTCTTTCCCTGCGCGATGCTCTGCAGCACCTCGGTTTCGCGAGACGACAGCGGCGAATCATTGGACTGGTTGAATGATTGCACCACCATTTTGGCGATCTGCAAGCTCATGGGCGCGCCGCCGGAAAGGGCTTCGTCTATACTCCTGACAATATCCTCCACATTGGAGTTTTTGATGATATAGCCGCCGGCACCCGCACAGAGTGAGCGGAATACTTTTTCACTGTCTTCCATCACCGTGATGATCAGGACAATGCAGGCAGGCAGGCGCTTTTTGATCCGGGCTGTTCCTTCCACCCCGCTCATGCCCGGCAGGCCAATGTCCATCAGAACAACATCAGGAATATCATCCAATAGACTGTTCAAAGCGTCTTCGCAGTTATCGTATTGGCTTACCACTTCATAGCGTCCCGTGCTTTCTACCACGGCAACAAAGCCTTCTCTGATTTTTTTGTTGTCTTCAATGATGGTGATCCTGTTGCTCATAGCTGTCTAGGTTGATAAAACTGCCCGGTAGTAGGAAGAAGCTTGGGCCGGTACAGCGGTTAAGATTAGGTTGTAGTTGGCAGTTCTCTTTCCTGATCACACGTCAGCTTGCCTGCCTGGACACCTGAAAGTAAGCTGAAAAAAAACGATTTCCATGCTTGCCACCAAAAATCCCCCAGATTGGGGGATGGCAGGCAAGGAGTTAAAACGGCATTTCATCCCTGCGAACCGGAAGGCAACCCTGCTTTTAAGCATTTGGCGGAAAATCAACCTTATTTGGCGGATTATCAACCTGCCGCCAGGGGGGTATTGTACAACTTTATACCAGCACTTTACTGTATAAACCAGGTTTTTACAGGAAAATACAAGCGCAACCTTCTCCTATGCCAGATTCACTGGACGAACATAAAAAGCTGTCAACCCCCAGGCTCATACAGGCGTACCATGGAAATCCGGGTACGCCCTGTGAGCAAAATAATTTCCGCGAAATGCTGGCGGCCGATTTTCATGATGAAACCGGCAACCTGCTCCTTACCATTATACACCAGGCCTCGTTGTTAAAAATGCGGGGCGACAAAGACGCGCTTCCCATGATCGAAAGCATCCTGGAAAGCAGCAACCAGCTTTTTGCCATCAGCAGGGACCTGCTGTGGAACCTGAATGACAACAGCGATGATCCGCATATCCTGTTTGAGTACATGGCAGCATTCGGGCAATCATTCTATAATCAGTTCGACATTTCCTTTTCGGCAGAAAAAGAGGCCGGCAGTTTGCAGCAGGTGGGAAAGCTTGCTCCCCTGGCTGCCCTGAACCTGGTCTTTATTTTTAAGGAGGCGATGAACAACGTCATCAAGCATGCAGGCGCCAGGGAAGTGGTCCTTAAAATGAAACCGGCTCCCTACCAGGTTATTTTTGAACTGACCGATGACGGCACCTGGAAAGAACCCGATCCTCATCAATCCCACTACGGACTTAAAAACATTGAACGGCGCTGTACCCGGAACGGCTTTAGCCACAAGGTCCGCCACAACAATGGCAGGGGCACACTGGTTGAAGTCAGCGTACCGATAACCCCTCTCCTCTCAAGCATTTAACACCCCGGCATCAGCACAGAAATATCTTCTCTTCCGGAAGATCCTGAAACCTGGTCGATTTGCTATTTATACCAAAACGGAATTGGTGTTTTTATATGTTCCGGCAGGAACACAGAGTACCCCACTACAAACTCAGCTGTCATTCATGAATTGAGTAAAAGCAGCTAGCAACAAAATCATACTTGGCTGTAAGATTATTGTTTTATTTTTATCAGGCTATTTTCCTGCCCTGGTCAACGTTCAACTTGTCCATCTTTCTCTTTGTATGTCAATCAGGTTTTTCGATCCGGGTATTGCGGTTGTTAACGACTGGAAGTTTCTGCCGACAAAGGGATGGATGAATTTACATCCCTTTCTATCACCATTCCAACAAACCCCTACAATATCAACCCATGCCTTCTCCAGATAATCCATCTTCCGAGGCAAACCGGCCAATACCGACCGTTGCAGAAATTGATACCATTGCGGCCCTGACGCAGCCTGTGCTGCGCAACCTGCTGATCACCCAGTGTTACTGTGACTTGTCTGCTGTGCTTGCAGCGCGTACAGGGCCTGCAGCCAATTGGTGCAGCTTTGCCACCTGGGCTTCCAAACAGGCCGGTCAAACAATCCGGCGGGAAGATCTGCGCGATACGCTGCACGAGCTGGTACTGGAAAAGCCGGGAATCCGTGCCAGCCTTGGATTGATCGCTGCCCTGTTACAAAAGCTGGGCGCCCGCCAAACTTTGCAGGAGCTGTGGAAGTTAACACTGGGGCATATTATTGCTGCGGTAACTGACCGGGCAAGCGATGCCGTAAGCCGGGGCAACAAAAAAGTGTTTGAAGAAATTGCCCGTGAGTTTGCCCGCTTTATCGCTGCCTGTTATGCCGACACGGCTTACAACCAACAGCACATAGAAGATTTCTGTGCGCAGCTCAAACCGGGTCCGCCCCCGGAAGGACAGGCCTACCTGGCCCTGGCTTTTACCCGGTATTATGCGGCGTTGTTTGAAGACGACCCGCAGCGGCGCGCCGAACTTCAATTGCTGGCAAACCTGGAGATCGGGTTTCATGAGCAAACAAGGCTGCAGCCCGAGATCGCCGAATCGCTCAATGCTGCTATCACCATTGATCCGCAACAAATAAGGGAGCGCCTGCTCGCCGATATCTTTCCGGGAAACGGTTGGTGGGGACGTTTACGGCTGCTCTTCCAACGCCTCTTTGGGAAGGTAAGCCTGCTCGACAAAGCGATAGACATGCTGGTGCAACAGGCCCAGCAACATGTGCGCAAACTGCTCACCGCCCACCTGCTGACGCTTACCATACCACCCCATCACCGCTTGCAGCTGGGGCATGACCTCACCGCCATCTATCCTGCCCTCCTGCAAACCCTGATCAATCCTGACCTGCTGGCCCTGCTGGCAAAAATCGATCCTACCCCCGACAGCCTGCTCGAAAGCGGAGCGACTGATTGGGCCAACCTGCCGGAACGGATGCATTTCATAGCGGAACTGTTTCGTTGCTATCACAGCACGCATGACATCTTTGATGCTGCTTTTACAACCGAGCAGCTAACGGCACTCAGGCTTGGTAAAATACCGGAAGGACAATTGTAAGAATCGGCTGTTGGAGTGGTTCATCAATCATTTTCACATGTCAAAGCGCTGGTGCAGCGCCGGTATCTGCACATCTGCAAAGCCTTTGCTGATCAGGCGTTGCTGAAATGCGGCCTGCACTTCATACTCGCCATGTACCAGGAAAAGTTTTTCCACGGCAGCAGGGTTTTGACAGGCCAGCCATTGGAGCAAGTCCTCATAATCGCCGTGCGCGCTCATGCTTCTGATACCACCTATTTCGGCATTTACTTCGTGCTCAACACCAAATATGCCTACCTGTCTTGCACCGGCGAGCAGGCGTCCTCCCAGCGACCGGGGTTCGCAGTAGCCGGTGAATAAAATTGAATTCCGGGAGTTCTCGATCACATTGCTGATATGGTGTTTTACCCGGCCAGCCTCACCCATGCCGCTGGCCGCGATAATTACACAAGGCGCATTGCGGTAGTTGAGTTGTTTGGATTCATCCACCGTTTTTACATAGCGCAAACCAGGAAAGGCAAATGGATCGCTGTCGGATTGCATTACTTTTTGTATCTGCTTGTTGAAATACGCAGGATAGCTTTTTACGGCTGCCGTGATTTCCTGGCTCAGCGGACTGTCTAAAAAATAATCCAGCTTTGGCTGCCGGTTTTCGAGCTCCAGTTGATTCAGGGCGTACAGGATTTCCTGGGTACGGCCCAGGCTAAAGGCAGGTATCACAAGCTTGCCCTTTTTTTGCAAACAGGTCTTTTCGATCCATGATATAAACACGTCAACCGAGGTGGCCACGTCTTCATGCAAGCTGTTGCCGTAGGTAGATTCGAGGATGACAATATCGGCTGGCGGGAATGGCTCCGGGGAGCGCAGAATTACATCGCGGTATCGGCCGACATCACCGCTGAAACTTATTTGCTTTGTCTTGCCCCCTTCTGTTGCCCGCACATGCACACAGGCACTGCCAATGATGTGACCGGCATCGGTGAACATAGCTTCCACTCCGTCCAGCACAGGGAACCAGGTTCCGTATGGCCTTTCTTCAAAAGACCCGATCGCCCTCTTTGCATCCGCAACGGTGTACAGGGGATAAACAAATGGCCTTCCCTGTGCCCGGCTGCCTTTGTTGTGATACTTGGCATCGCTTTCCTGTATCTGTGCCGAATCTTCCAGCAGGATATTGCTCAGGGTTTTGGTAGCGTCGGTACAAAAGACCTTTCCGGCAAAACCTTCCTGCACCAGTTTGGGTATCAGACCGGTGTGGTCGATGTGTGCATGAGAAAGGATCATCGCGTCGATCTCACCGGGGTCAAAGCCAAAGCTCCGGTTCAGGTCGTTGGTTTCCCCGCCCATGCCCTGGAACAGGCCACAATCGAGCAGCAGCTTTTGTCCGTTTTGAAATAGAATCAAATGCTTGGAGCCGGTTACGCATTGGGCCGCACCATGGAAGGCAATTTTCATGCAGGATGTTTGACTAAAGATAAAGCTTTCACATTTTATGCCGGCAAATGACATAGGCATCATTAAAAGGCTCTGAAACAAAAAGCCTTTTGGCGAAGAACTGGAACATCATCAGAATACAATGAATCGTAAAGCGAAAATGTAGTAAGATAAGTAACTTAGTTTACGCTTTAACGTGATCAAAGAACAACCATGAAAAAGTTTAGCTGGATCTTGCCTATTGCCCTGTTTGCCGCATGCGCTGGCCGGGAAGAACAAACAGCGCAGCAACAAGATTATCACGAACCTCACCGGCCCCAGGTTCATTTCTCGCCCAAAAGGGGCTGGATGAACGACCCGAATGGGATGGTCTATTTCAACGGCACCTACCATCTGTTCTTTCAACACAATCCCGATAGTACGGTGTGGGGACCGATGCACTGGGGACATGCCACCAGCAAAGACCTGGTACACTGGGCAGAACAACCCATTGCCCTCTATCCCGATAGCCTGGGCACCATCTTCTCCGGCAGTGCCGTTGTAGATGCAAACAACACCACAGGCTTTGGTAAACAGGGCCAGATACCCCTGGTTGCCATCTTTACCCACCACAATACAGCCGGCGAAAAAGCAGGGCGCGCAGACTTTCAAACTCAAAGCCTGGCTTACAGCGTAGATGAGGGAAAAACATGGACAAAATACAGCGGCAACCCGGTCCTGCGCAATCCGGGCATCCGGGATTTCCGCGATCCCAAGGTTTCCTGGTTTGAACCCGGAAAAAACTGGATCATGACCCTGGCCACTTCCGACCACATCAGTTTTTATTCTTCACCCAACTTAAAGGACTGGACAAAAGAAAGCGAGTTTGGAAAAGAAATGGGTGCGCACGGGGGTGTATGGGAGTGTCCGGATTTATTTACCCTCGATTACAAAGGCGAAAAGATATGGGTGCTGGTCGTTAACCTCAATCCCGGCGGTCCCAACCAGGGTTCTGCCACCCAGTATTTTACCGGCCAGTTTGATGGCCATCGATTTACCCCCAACCACACAGGCACAAAATGGCTTGACTATGGCCCGGATGAATATGCCGGCATTACCTGGTCAAATACAGGCGACAGAAAAATTTTCCTGGGTTGGATGAGCAACTGGCAGTATGCCGGTGTGGTACCTACCGGAAAATGGCGAAGCGCCCTCACCATCCCCCGGGAACTGGGCCTGGAAAAAACCGGCAACGACTACCTGGTCGTTTCCCGTCCGGTAAAAGAGCTGGATCTGTTGGCTGAAAAATCAGCAACCCTCAGCAATATAACCGCTACAACTATTGATCTTACCCAAAAAACAGGAAAGCTTTCCGGCCCTGCCAGGATCGACATCACATCAGACAAGCTGGAATCCTTTACCCTCACCCTTTCCAACGATGCCGGTGAAAAACTCCTGATAGGATACGACAAAGCAGCAAATAATTATTTTATTGACCGCAGGATGGCGGGTGAGGTCCAATTTGAAAAAGGCTTTGCTGCCAAACACACTGCGCCCCGATTTACCGGGAGAGACCCTGTTGATCTTACACTGATCCTGGACAATGCCTCGGTGGAATTGTTCGCCGATGGAGGCCTTACGGTTATGACGGAAATATTTTTTCCCCAGTCCCCGTTTTCATCCATCCGGCTCCAATCAGGGAACAGGTTTAAGATAAAATCATTGCAGGTGAGTCCGATGAAAAGCAGCTGGCAGTAAATTCCTGCGCGGCCTGATTAAGTACTATCTATGACGGCGGTTACATTGTGCACCGCATCGATTACTAATACCAGAAGATGGCAACAGAAAGAAACCATTCAGACCAGGAACTGACCGAGGGTATTCGATCAGGACAAAATTATGAAGCAATGATCAGGCATTTGTACCAGAAAAATTACCCCGGTGTACATGCCTATATCATAAGAAACAGCGGCAGCGACCAGGATGCCCAGGATATTTTCCAGGAAGTGATTGTCACATTTATCGAGCTGGTGAAGCAGCAAAAATTCAGGGGAGAAAGCGCTGTTTCTACTTTCCTGCTTGCCCTGACCCGGAACATCTGGCTCAATGAATTGAAAAAGAGAGGAAGATCACAGTTGCGTGAAGAAAAGTTTGAAAAAAACAAAAGCAGGGAGGAGGGTGATATCAGCCGGTTTATTTTTCACCGCGAACTGCGATCACAACTGATGGGCTTACTGGATACGCTCGGCATAGCTTGTAAAACCCTCTTGCTGGCTTATTATTACGAGAACTTAAGCATGCGGGAAATATTTCCCCTCCTGCAATATGAGAATGAACAGGTAGCAAGAAACAAAAAATACAAATGCTTAAAACAACTGGAACAGGTGCTGGCGTCAAAACCGGAACTTGCCGGCAATATCAAATCTATCTTATTGTATGAGTAGCAAAGATATAAATACGGATACGCTGATCAGGTACCTGGATGGCGAGCTTCAGGGCAGAGAGTTGGCAGATATTGAACAGGCCATTTCTGAGAACCCCTCCTTACAGCAGGAATTAGAAAGCCTGCGGTCTGCCCAGCTGCTGGTAAAAAGCTATGGGCTAAGACAACAGGTAGGGAACATACACGCGCAGATGATGGAAGAACTCAAGGCCACTCAACCATCCGGAACCCCAGTGCGTTCCCTGTTCACCAGGGGCTTCCGCGTTGCCGCAAGCATCATCCTGGTAATCGGCATCGCAGCGGCTTACCAGTATGCCACGCTTTCAGCCCGCAATTTGTTTGACGCAAACTACACGGCCTACTCGATCCACCAGACAAGAGGAGAGCAGGCAGCTTCCCGGCTGGAACAGCTGTACCTGCATGATTCCATGCAACTGATAACCACGGTGTTCCCAAACACAAAGGAACCTTCCCAACAGGATTATTTTTATACCGGCAATGCCTACCTGCAATTGGGCAATGCACCTGATGCGATCCGGCTCTTTACATTGCTGCAACAAAAAAACGCCGCTACAAACCAGCATATGCTGGAAGAAGACACGGAATATTACCTGGCCATGGCCTACCTGCTAAATAGGGAACCCGGCAAAGCCCTTCCCCTGCTCACCCAGATCCACAACAACCCGCAGCACCTGTATCACGACAAGGTAAGCAGCTGGTTTTTATTAAAGGCCAAGCTGCTCCGGGACAAGTAGCTCCGTTTCAAATCTGTTCAAAAATTTTTATCCCCTGCCGGTTACATAACCAACTGCTGTGTTGACCAATCTATGCCGGGCACTGAAAGCCCGGCGCATCTTAACACAAACCTCAAAACATTTTATGTCAAGTTCCGCACCCTTGTTTTCTAAATTCCTATGTCTTTTTGCAGCTGTTACCATCCTTTCTATAGCCTGCCAGAAGCAGGCTTCTGATATGCCTGCAAGCGCCAAAGAAGTCCGGCTTTTTCTGACTGATGATCCGTCCCTTGTATTTGACCGTATTCTTATCGATATCCGAAAAGTAGAAATCAAGGTGGAAGACCGGACAAGTCCGGAACAGGATCACCATGGAAATAGTAACGGATCAGATGACAACCACGGCAACAGTTCCGCTGGCTGGATAACAATGAACGCCACGCCCGGGGTGTATGACATCCTTGCATTCCGCAATGGCCTGGACACCTTGTTTTCAACCGGCTCGTTCCAGCTCACGACTGCCCTGAAAAAGGTACGGTTAACCTTGGGTACGAACAACAAGGTTGTATATAACGGCGTCACCTACCCGCTCGGCCTGAAAGAGAATTCAGTAGAGATCAAGCTGGAAGAAGAAATGGTTGCACTCAACAGCAATGGCGCTGTCTCGATCTGGCTCGACTTCGACGGCGGCCGTTCTATCCGCATGAACGGCAACGGCTTTCAATTGGAACCAAGCATAAAGGCTTTTTCAAAAGAAAAGGGCGGCCGCATAGAGGGCCGCGTGACACCTTCAGATGCCAAACCAATTGTACTGGCCATCAATGGAAGCGATACAGCTACCGCAAAGCCAGAACGGGAAGGAGAATTCAAGATCATGGGATTAAAAGCCGGCACTTATAAATTGTGGGTGCACGCCACCGCCAATAATTACGCTGATGTGGTGATTCCAGCCATCACTGTCAGAACAAATGAAGATACCAAGGCGGGTACGATCACGCTGCACAAATAAACACACAAAGCCTGGATGAACCAGCCGCGTTGAAACCCAGCCTTGTTACCGGTTGCCCTTTGATCTGGTACGCCGGAAAATTGAGCCGTAAGCACCCAGCTGCTTGCGGCTTTTTACCAGGATCCATGCAACTGCAACCAGTATGCCTAAACCCAGGAGGATGTATGGAAGAAGAGTGCGGCTTACAATAGGTTCACTGTTGCCGATCAGAACAAGATGGGCCCAGTAAGCAGGGGTTTTGTACCTGGTATCTATCCCGTCATTTTCCAGGTAGTCTATTTTTGCCTTTTGCAGCGCTTCATCTTTCGGCAGCCCCTTCTTTAAGTAAACATGCACCTGCTTCATGATAAAAGCAGTGGAAGCATCATCTGCTTTCCAGAGGGAGGTGATCACACTTTTACAGCCTGCATAAGCGAAAGCCCGGCACAAACTCATAATGCCTTCTTCCTTGATCAGCTGGCCATTGCCAGTTTCACAGGCGCTTAGCACAACCAGCCTGGATTTGCTCATGCTGAGATTGTAAACTTCTGTTTCGTATAAGCGATGCCCGCTTGCATTGCTTCCGGCATGGGCGTTGTAAAATTCGATGTATGATTGCAGGGGAACAGAATCATTGACCACGGCATGGGTAGCGAGGTGCACCACGGGGTACTGATTGTACTGCAACATAAACGCCTGCTTTGTAGCTTCCTGGTCCACCAGCACCCTTCCCCGCAGGGCTTCTACTTCCTGCCGGGAATAGGTCAGCTGCGGCAAATAGCCTGCACCCGCTACGCGGGAGAACGGCGCCATGGCAAGTACCTGGTACCGGGCAGGCGCCAGATTTTGCCTGGATAAAAAGTTCGCTGAGTAATTATAGCTGACTGCATATGCATACAACAGGGGCTTGTTCTCACCCGGAGGGCTAAGCGCTTCAAACGGAACATAACTAAGCTCGTTGTACGGAACGATCAGCAACTTATGCTTACCCCTTATTTTATTTGCTACAGGCTCAACCAGGCGTTTATACAAGGTAGTTGCCAAAAGGCTCAACAACTTTCTGTCGGCAGCACCTGCTGCGTTGAGTTCCCTCCTGAATGCAGCTATATCATTGAAAAGGGCCCTGTCGGCTGTGGCTGAACAGGATCCAAAGCTGTCCTTTGTTATATAAAAGATGACCAGCTTACCGCCATAGTAATAATAAGAAAGAAGCGCTTCATCATTTAGCAGGATTGCTTTCCGGATCGAGTCGACGCTGATTTCTTTTGTACTGAATTTTTGCTGGTAATAGCCGGGTTCGTTCTCCAGCCTGTCCTGCAGCGAGGAGAGCCGGATCTCCTCGCTGTGCAAGCTATCTTGTAAAACCCCTGAGGCACTGTCAGCCGTTTTATTTATTTGCAGGTTGAGCCGGGCAATGCTTGCCCTGAGTCTGCTTTGTTCCCGGATGGCACTGCCGGGCAAACTGCCCATGCTGTTTAGCTCCAGCTCATGCAGGTCTGTTTGTAAAACAGATGCTTTGCTGTTTTCCGTAAAATTGAATGCCTTTGTGAGATAGCTTTTTTTCTTTGTAAGCGCATACAGGCGGAGGCATGTTTCAACGGATTCTTTGTAAGCCTGGCTGGCATTCTGTTCCAGGAACAGCTTTGCGTCATCGGAATGATAGCCCCTTTCTACATGACCCGCCAGCTTGAGAGCAGCCGAATAAGCGGCCAGCGCGTTTTCCAGTTCGTGCGCTCTTCCCGACAAAGAAAAACGTTGCACCAGGGCCCTCCCCTTTGCCTGCAGGATATCAAACAGGAGGAATGAATTGCGCATGCCATAAAAAGAACCAGGATTGCGCTCAACCAGGGAGTCGTTGAAGGAAGGATCAACCTGTATAAGCGCCTGCTGGTACTTTGCAAGCGCCCCCGTCACTTGTTGCCGGGCCATCAGCCAATCGCCTTCCAGTTTCAGCGTAATGCCATAATCACGGTCATGCAGCGCGGCCGGAGCCTGCCGGGCCAGACCGGCCTTGCGCAGAAAGCCTGCAGCAGCATCATACAGGCGCAGGTCAAGATAAGCCCTGGCCAGGTCGTTGTACCTGACCTGGTTGCTGTAGTTGACCTGCTCCAGGTAGCGGATCGCCAGCCGGGGATCACCGGCCTCCAGGTAGGTAGCACCGATGTTGTGAAGCAGTTCCTTTGTATTGACCCTATAAGGCAAAAGGCTTTTATACAAGTTCAAAGCCTCACCATACCGGCGCAGCTTGCGGAGGGCAGAGGCAATGTTGTTCTTGTAATTGACTACAAAAAAAAGATCCAGCGGCGTCCGGGCTTCAACCAGGGAAAGCGCCTTCCCGAAATACAACATGCTGTTCTTGTAATCGCCCGTTTCAAAATAGAGCACACCCAGCTTGTTGTACAGTCTTTCTGATTCGCCCACCAACGGGTAAGCCTGTACGATCGACTCAGCCAGCCTGTAATACACATATGCCGAATCAAGATCATACAGGGTATAGTAAATACTGCCGGCGTACAGGTAAGGCTTGAACAGGGCTGAGTCAGGTATCATCCCGTTCCCCTTTGCGAGCCGGATGGCTGCGCGGAAACGGAGCAGGGAAGCGGCTTCCTGCTGGTGGCTCATTTGGAGGATACCGGCTTTTACATAGCTGTCGAACAGCACCGCATCATCGGCGGAAGATTTTGAGAGGGTCTGGATGACTGCGTGGTATAGCTGAAGAGCCAGCCTGTCTGTTTCATCGGTAGCATCAGCAGCATTGTAGTATTTCTCGGCATCGTTGTACTGGGTTTTATAATGGCGGAGGGGCACACCGGGCTGGCTTTTGGAGTTGGATGCAATCAGCCAGACAACAATAAGAAGGACCAGTTTTCGCCCCATCTCTTTGCTTGAAATTAACAGGGAGTAAAATAAGCAAAAAACCGGTCATACCCTTAGTGGCTTACAATAAAGATACAGGGTGGCCGGGGTTTGGCGGCTGCGCTGCTCAAGGGGGCTGATGTAACATTGGAGGGGCCGATAATGGCACCTGTTCTGGAATTGATGATGTCAAAAGCTTCCTGCGTTACATCGCTCATCGAGTCGTAATAATACAGTTTTACTTTCAGCTTGTTGTCTACTTTGCCGCTGTTGTCGTTGATGCGGTAGGTCATCTCAAATTCCTGCCGGGCATTGTTGGAAGGCTTGTTCCCAAATACGCCGTTGCGAACCGTTTGTGCCAGGTTGATCTCTGCATTTACAGGACTCACCTTGCACCCCTGGTCGTTGCAACTTGAGCCCACATCAAATACAGTTCCGTTGTTGATACCGGGGATCAGGGCGGCCTTGTTGGCATTGTATACGGGCTTCAGGATAGAATCCCCTTTGGAAAGAACATAAAAGCCATCATAATAGTTGATACCGGAGACCAGGATAAATGTAGACACCGTATCCTTGCTGCCGCTTTCCGCAAAAGACACCCGGTATTTCAGACCGGCATCGCTTTTAGATACATTGATCTCTCCTGTTTTCTTATCCAGCGAAAGCCCTTCGGGGAAAGAAAAATAAGTGCCTGTCCGTTTTTCCACCGGCGACACTGTATAATCCTTTTGATTATTGATATAGAAAACAGAGTCGCTGTAGCGGAGCTGGAAGCTGTTGGCGGGAGGAGGAATAGCCGGATCTACTGAAGGATTTTGGCTGCTGTTTTTACTGCAGGAAATCAGGCCAATCGTTGCCAGAAGCGGGATAAAAAAAATTCGAATTATTTTCATAGACCTCATATCTACTTAGTAAACGCAGAAAACAGCCATGTAATAGCCTCAACAAAAAAAATTGACGGTAAATATAAAAAAAAGTTTTTGGGAGATGCGGTTACAATCCGGTTACCAGGGCTTACTAGAAAATATCATTCAAACTAAAACAAAAGATTATGAAAAAAATCGCTGGAGCTGTATCTGCCCTGATCCAATTTATCAGACATGAATTAACCGGCTTACCCCTTTTGCAGGGCAAACAAATCCTGACTGCGCCCTTGCTGATGGTGGCGCTCATTTCTTTTTTGTAGGCTTTAAAGGACTGACCACGTTCACCCTGGAAAGCATCAATCCCAATGAGGATACGCATGTAACTTTCACCAGGTAAACAGTTTATTGCCAAAAGGCCATGTAACCCATTTCAAGAAGACCGGTTTACTCCCAGGCTGGCACAACAAAACAGGACTGTCTCAAAAAAGAGACAGTCCTGTTTTGTTATAACGGGTACAGCGTCAAGCGAACTGGTCATGTCCATTCACTTGAACCCTGTACCAGCAGATAAAAACTATTGCGCCTTCTGTGAATTTTGATGCAGCATTTCAGCTTTGCCCGGGGTCTCTATCTCTGTGGAATTTATTTACAGAAGAACAGGCTGCGCATGGGAAAATAAACCTGTTATTACCATGCCACGAAGATTTTTTTATGCCGCGTTCCATGATCTCGAAACTTATTACTTTAGCGCCCCGCTGCTTTTTATTTCCCTATTTAAATATGTATAAAATGCGATGTTGTATGAAGAAAGTCACTTTTTTAGTGCTCCTGCTTTTGGGTACCTGTACCATGATGGCCCAGTCGCGACTGGCAACCGGAAAGGTAGTAGACTCCCTGGGCAAAGGGATCTCCGGTGTGACCGTGTCCGTAACAGGCACAAAGAATGCCGTTCAGACAGATGAACAAGGCAACTTTACCGTCCCCTTGCCCAATGGCAGGAATGAATTGAAGTTTAGCTCTGTTGGGTATAACACCCAGGTCGTAAAAACAGGCAGAACACCCCTCACCGTAAGCCTGCAGGCGATTGCCACCAGCCTGGAAGACTATGTAGTGATCGGGTATGGAGTGGTGAAGAAAAGAGACCTGACCGGATCCGTAAGTTCTGTAAAAGGAGAAGAGATCACAAAAGTTCCTACCCAGAACCCGCTGGAATCTATCCAGGGAAAAGTACCCGGTGCAGACATTACCCGGAGCAATGGCTCAGCCACGTCCGGCGTAAATATCACGATCAGGGGGAACAGGTCTATTGGCGGAAGCAATTCGCCTCTGTACGTCATCGATGGCGTTCAAACAGGAAGCATCGCTGACATCAACCCGAATGATATCGAGTCGATCGATTTCTTAAAGGATGCTTCTTCCACGGCTATTTACGGGTTCCAGGGCGCCAACGGCATTGTTATCATCACCACCAAAAAGGGCAAGGCAGGTACGCCCAAAGTCACTTTTAACTCTTACACAGGCGTATCGCAGGTGTCACGCTATCCTTCCTCCATGACAGGTCCCGATTATGTCAAATTGAAAAGGGAAGCTTACCGCACCGCCAACAAATGGAGCAGCGTGGCAGATGATCCAAAGATCTTCAACAACCAGGAACTGGCAGCCATCCAGAAAAATCAATGGGTAGATTACCAGAAAGAACTGATAAAAACCGGCAGGCAGCAGGATTACCAACTGGGCGTAAGTGCCGGTTCAGAAAAAACAAAAGTGTATTTCTCGCTTGACTATTACAATGAAAAAGGGATCCTGAAACAAGACTGGCTCAACCGCTATTCTGCCCGCCTGAATATTGACCAGACGATCAACAACTGGATCAAGGCAGGCCTCCAGGGACAGGTAACCTACCGCGATCAAAGCGTCCGGAGAGACCCTTTGAACCAGGCCAACAAGATCAACCCGCTGGGCACAGTTTACGACTCAACCGGCAAGTTTATCCTGTACCCGCTGTCAGGCTCGGCAGTAAACCCGCTGGCCGACGAACAACCCAATGTTTACTCCAACAAGGTGGTGGGCACCAACGTCGTTACCAATGCCTACATAGAGGTAAAGCCTTTTGCCGACCTCACCCTCCGTTCCAACCTGGGCACCAATCTTACCTTTTCCAGAACCGGTCTTTATGAATCGTCAGCCTCTATCGACCGCAACGGCTCACCTGCACTGGCAAGTTATACTACATCCAATTCCAGGTTTTATAACTGGGACAATATCCTAACCTACCGCAAACAAATAAAAGAGCACTCGATCACTGTTACAGCCCTGACAAGTTATTTGTACAGCGCAGCCGATAATGTGTCGGCACAGGGCCAGGGCCAACTGCTGCCTTCCCAGTTGTTCTATGCCCTGGGCAATGCGCCTTCCAACGTGGCCGTGAACAGCGGTTATACCAAGTCAAATACATTTTCCGTTGCAGGCAGACTGAACTATAGCTATATGGGCAAGTACCTGCTTACCCTGACCAACAGGGCCGACGGCGCTTCGCGGTTATCTGCAGGACACAAGTGGACCTCCTTCCCCTCTGCTGCCTTTGCGTGGAGGATCAGTGATGAGAATTTCATGAAAACAGCCACCATCATAAGCGACCTGAAACTAAGGGTAAGCTATGGGGTGGCAGGGAACTCATCTGTTCCGGTATACGGCACGCAAAGCTCCCTGACCCGGGTGGCTTTTGCCTATGGTGATGTATCGGCGCAGGGCTTTACCTTCTCGCCCCTCATCGGCAACCAGGAACTGGGCTGGGAGCTTTCCAAAACACCGGACCTGGGTGTAGACATCGGATTTTTCAACAACAGGTTATCGGCCACGATCGATGTATATGATACCCGTACCTCCAACCTCCTGCTGCCAAGAGGATTGCCACCTACTTCCGGTGTGTTGCAGGTATACCAGAACATCGGTAAAACCAGGAACCGGGGGATAGAAATAGGCATCAACACGGTGAACATCAGAAACAAAGATCTTACCTGGACCTCTTCCATTACCTATTCAAGGAACAAGGAACAGATCGTATCACTGGTAACAGATACGGTGAACGATATCGGCAACGGCTGGTTTATCGGCCGGCCTGTGAGCGTATTTTATGATTACCAGAAAGCAGGTATCTGGCAAACCAAGGAAGCAGCGGAAGCCCAGAAGTACGGACAAGCCCCCGGCGACATCCATGTAAGGGATCTGAACGGGGATGGAAAGATCGATGCCACCAACGACAGAACCGTTGTAGGCACACCCCGCCCCAAATGGTATGGCGGGATCAGCAACACCGTCCGGTACAAAGGCTTTGACCTGAACGTATATGTGTTTGCGCGGATCGGACAGATGATCAATCCTGATTTCTTAAGACGGTTCAGTACGCAGGGGCTTGAAAACAGCTCTGCCGTGGTTGATTACTGGACGCCTGAATATGCCTCCAACAATTACCCCCGCCCCAATGCCAACCTGTCGCTGGCTTCTATGCTGTATACCAGCACCATTGGCTATGTGGACGGATCTTATGTCCGCCTGCGGAATATTTCGCTGGGGTATACTTTTCCTAAATTCCGGAAATCATTCATCAGCGACATCCGCATCTATGCAACAGGAAACAACCTGCTGACTTTTACCAAAGAAAGCCGCCTGAAAGATTACGATCCGGAGAGAGGCGGTTCTGAAAACTTCCCCATGACCAAAACAGTTGTGGCAGGCGTAAATGTTGGGTTCTAACGATTAAACCAAAAACAATGAAAAGATCCTTTTCAACAATAAGTATTTTACTGGCAGTGGCCTGCATCGTATCCTGTAAGAAAAACCTGCAGGAATACAATCCGAGCGGGCTCACGGCAGAAAGCGTTTATTCCACACCGGAAGGCTTTGAGACCCTGGTCAATGCCGCATACTCCTACCAGCGCTGGTGGTATGGAAAAGAAGAAGGTTACAGCATTTCTGAAATGGGAACAGACCTGTGGATGAGCGGCGCAGGAGATGTTTACCCCGACCTGTCGAAATACGTAAACCTGCAGGGCTCCAATGGTGCACTCACCACAGAATGGCAGCAGCTGTATGCAGCCATCAATCTGTGCAATGCCGGCATTAACCGGATCGGCAACGCAGGCTTCAGTACGGCCCAGCGCAACCAGCGCGAAGGTGAGCTGCGTTTTTTAAGGGCGTTTTATTACTGGCATGTGGTAGAAACCTGGGGTGGCGTACACTTTACGACCCAGGAAACAAAGGGCATTGTAAACACGGCCAACAAAGCACCGGTGGATACTTTTTACAACCAGATCTTCAGAGACCTGCAATTTGCCGTCAACAACGTGGCCACTACAACGGGTGATTATGGCAGGGTTACCAAACCCGCCGCCATGGCTTTTCTCGCCAGGATGTACCTTACCAAGGGCATGTATGCGGAAGCCAATTCAATGGCAAGGGCCGTGATCAATGGAGGATTCGGGTTCCAGCTTTTACCCAGCTATGCAGACCTCTGGAAGATGAGCAACCTCGTGAACAAGGAAGTTGTATATGCGGTCAACTACTCTACCAACCTCAACCTGAACGACCTGATCAATTCTTCCATCAACCCCCTGGGGCATAGCCGCGGCAGCAACAACGGGCACCTGCTCTTTGTCATGAAATACGATGACCAGCCCGGCATGGTCAGGGATATACCGTATGGACGTCCTTTCAACCGCTATGGCCCTACCCGCTTCCTGCTTGACCTGTTCAATGAAAATGACGATTCACGCTACGAAGGCTCATTCCAGGAAGTATGGTACAGCAATTCCACCAGCCGTCCTGCCGGTATGAAGCTGGGCGATACAGCCATTTATGCTACCAAAAAAGCAGTGGGCGGAACCCATATCTATAAATTGTACGACCGCAATGCCGTGTACAATGCCAACGGCAACATGATCGACAACCTGCACTATGTGCAGCTGACAAAATTCATGGACCCCACCCGGTCCAGCCTGAACGAAGCACAAAGTGCGCGCGATGTTTTTGTGATCCGGTTTGCTGAACTGTACCTGATCGCAGCGGAGGCACAGCTGCAGCTGGGAAGGACTGATTCTGCCGCCTATTACCTGAACTTTGTAAGAACCAGGGCTGCCAAACCCGGCCGCACGGCCGCGCTCCAGGTACAACCCAGCCAGGTTACGCTTGATTTTATCCTGGATGAAAGGGCCCGCGAATTTGCGGGTGAGCAACTCCGTTGGTTCGACCTGAAAAGGACCGGCAAGCTGGTAGACAGGGTCAAAGCATACAACCCCGATGTAGCACCAGCCATCCAGCCATTCCATACGGTGAGGCCAATACCGCAAAACCAACTGGATGCCATCGTGAACAGGGGTGAGTTCACGCAGAATCCGGGGTATAAATAGCCTGAACCTTGATTTACAGGATTGAGAGGATTCGGGGACGTTGGTTCTTTGATCGTCTTACTAATGAAGACATTACCGGTTACTGATCGAACCACTAACATCCCCGAATCCTCCAATCCTGTAAATCAAGGTTCAGACATCTCTTCTGCCAGTTCATCCCTTTTTATCTGCAGCTTATAACAGCTCGTATTGCGTGCCGGATCACCTGGAAGTAGCTTTGCGTCACCATTCCATTCAAACCATTGATTATGACAAAGCTTTACCTGAGTATCCTGCTATCCTTCCTGGTGTTTTGCGCGAATGCACAAGGCCAGCTGAAAAAATATCCGATGCCAAAAGATGTATCAGAAAAAATGCTGGCATCTGTTCCGGAAAAAGAAGGAAAGATTGTTTTTGAAGAAGAAGTACCTGCAGCACCCGGCATGAAGAAGGACGAGCTGTATACCCGGATCCGCAAGTGGTTTGCTGATTCTTTCGCGGAAGATAAATCCGCACTGGAAACAGATGACGTGGCCAATGGCCTGCTCAGCGGGAAGGCTGCTTATAAATACAGCAAGGCGTCAGGCCTGATCGTTAACTCAGGCTATATAAACTGCGTGATCAAAATGGTTGTAACAGACGGCGGATGCAAGTACCAGCTGTCTGACTTTACCACCAACGAAAGCACCAACGGCCTTACAGGGCTGGCTTCTACCGGCATCAAGCACAGTTACGATTTAACGGACGTGTTGCAGGAATACAGAAGCGGAAAGAAAACCAACCAGGCCCGCAGGCAGCTGGACAACATGAACCAACTGGCCTACTACATACAGGCATCACTCAAAGACCTTCTCAAATAATCCGGCAGGTTCAAAGGTTTGTAAAACCGGACCATTGCTGTCCAAATAAATAAACTATCCATCATTGCCTCGAGGCCTGCTGGATAGTTCCTGAAAATGTGAACGCCGGGGATCGATGATCCCCGGCGTTTCAGCGAACAAAGTAACCGCTTACAAAAGAGCCCGTTCCGTTTCTTTTCCGCCACATTCCTGGCATGCATGTGTTGAAGAAAGGTTTTTACCACATGTACTGCATACGGTGTCGGCTGTTTCCTGCTGGCGTTGCCTTAACCCAGCATCCCAGTCGGGTATAATTGACAAGCCCGGTATTTTCTTTTCGGCAGGTACCAGCGAAAACTTTCCGTTGGCTTCGAGGTAAAGACGCTTTACCTCTCCCAGGTGCTTTATACCTTCACCCCGCAGGGCGGCAAAAATGCGTTCCTTTGTAACCCGGCTCTTTTTTACTTGCGGAATGTTTAAGACGCCATCCTGCACGATGGTAACATAATATCCCTGGTAGGCTTTTTCGAAGCGGCGGCTTTTGTAAGCCCAGGCAGCCAGCCAGCGGCCAACAAGCACAATCACGGCAGCTACGACGGCAGCCCCTAAGAGGCCGCGGGACGGGCGTTGTATAGGCAAGCCAACAGCAGCAGCGATCGATACCCTGGCTACCAGTTCTGCCCGGCTCAGTTCCGCAGGCAGCCGTTTGCCCATGCTGCGGATGGCGATCAGAATAAGTGTGTAGATAATGGCCACGCGTACCACTACTTCCAACAGATAAAGCGGGGGCGTTTCACCAAAGAGGATCCGATGCCAATCGCCCCATTGAATATCTTCGGGTTTCATAGAGTAGGATTTAAAAAACGGCTTGCGTCCAGTTTTGTGAATGGCAATGGGTACAAGGTCCCTCGTGGTCTTGTTCTGCGGTTAAGCCGCAGTCGGTGCAGGCTTTTTTGCGGGCTTGTTTCTGCAGACCCGTCATTTCATCATCGCCCGGTGGAAAGATGGGAAGTCCGGCAGGCGCCTCTCCTGCTACTTTGTAGATACTGAAATCACCGCTGGCTTCTATATACAATCTTTCTACTTTGCCGAGCTGGTATATATCTTCACTGCGAAGTGCAGCGAAGAGCTGCTGGGGCGTGATGCGGGTGTCTTTCATTTTGTCCAGCTGAAGTACACCGTCTTTTACCAGTACATCGGCTTCACCCTGGGTCAGCTTCTCAAACCGTCTGCTCTTCACCGTCAGCGTACTCACTCCCCGTTCGAACAAGAAGGCGCAGGTCAGCACCACAAAACCGAGCAGAACACCGCCTTCGGGCACCTGTATAGCCACGGCAACAGAAGACCCCAGTGTTACCATCAGCACCATTTCCACTACGGTAAGTTCACCTGCCATGCGCTTGCCCAGCCAGCGCATGATAAACAGCATGAACAGGTACAGGGCAAGTCCCCTGAAAAACACTTCAATAAAATATTCGGGAGGAGCGTCACCAAAAATCATCCGCCACAATTCGAATGGCTTTATCTCTTCTTTATCCATAACACAGACCGCTGTAGTAGTTTAAGCGCCCTGCTTTTGCAAAGAAGGGCATGGGTGCACCGGGAAACCCATGAAGGTATACAATCTGGTCTTTCCTGACAAGGAATAGATCTGTGATCCGATGGATCTTCTTTAAAAAGCAAGCTGCCCCGTTTAGGGGCAGCCTTTTTCTTTTTAATCGTATGTGTCTTATGAAAACCTATGTATGCTTGTTCCTGTTTGTTGATGCTTTGTATACAGATCTGTTTTAGTATAGGTCTGTTTGCTTGAAAGCT
>JADCRZ010000079.1 GCA_015069695.1 Williamsia sp. | reverse complement strand
GCAGTAAATTTTAGCCCCTTTCAAACAGCCTTGATTTTTTTGCTTCTTTTTGCATCAAGGCAAAAAGAAGACGGAGTGCCCGCTCAGCCTTGATTTTTTTTGTTACTTTTTTTTATCAAGAAAAAAAAGTAAACAGAGTCTACCACCCCAACACCCACGCAAAGATCAATGGCGCTACAATTGTAGCATCGCTTTCCACGATGTGCTTGGGGGTATGGATATCCAGCTTGCCCCAGGTGATCTTTTCGTTGGGGACTGCGCCGGAGTAGGAACCGTAAGAAGTAGTGGAATCGCTGATCTGGCAGAAGTAACTCCAGAAGGGAACATCGTGCCATTCCAGGTCCTGGTACATCATCGGTACTACGCAGATCGGGAAATCGCCGGCGATGCCGCCGCCGATCTGGAAAAATCCGATGCCCTTGCCCGATGAATTGTTGCGGTACCAGTTGCTCAGCCATACCATGTATTCGATGCCGCTTTTCATGGTGCTGGCTTTTACTTCGCCTTTGATCACATAGGAGGCAAAAATATTTCCCATGGTGCTGTCTTCCCAGCCCGGTACTACCAGGGGCAGGTTCTTTTCGGCGGCGGCAATCATCCAGCTGTGTTTCGGATCAATTTCATAATCTTCCTTCATTACGCCGCTCAGCAGGAGCTTATACATATACTCGTGCGGGAAATACCGCTCGCCGGCTGCATCGGCATCTTTCCAGATTTTTTCAATGTGCTTTTGGATCTTTCTGAATGCTTCTTCTTCCGGGATACAGGTATCTGTGACGCGGTTAAGGCCCTGTTCGAGCAGTTCCCATTCTTCCTTGGGACTCAAATCGCGGTAATTGGGAATGCGTTTGTAGTGGGTGTGTGCCACCAGGTTCATGATGTCTTCTTCCAGGTTGGCGCCGGTGCAGCTGATGATGGCTACTTTATCCTGGCGGATCATCTCGGCCAGGGAAATGCCCAGCTCACCTGTGCTCATGGCGCCCGCCACGGTGATCATCATTTTACCGCCTTCCACCAAATGGGTTTCGTACCCCTTGGCTGCATCTACCAGGGCTGCTGCATTGAAGTGGCGGTAATGGTGCTGAATAAATTGTGATACCGGACCTTTATCGGTTGTTGCTGACATGTATGCTTATTTAAGTTTTTAAAAATATCTCCCGAGACCTTTCAATTTCAGGCGGCAAAATTAGATTTTTTACCACTATCATTTTGCACTATTACCGGGCCGCCCTTTGCGCCGGCCATAAAGTAGACATGCAAAAAAAAAGCCCCGCATTGTTGCGGGGCTGTGGGTTTAGGAATGGGTTTTTTATTCAGCTTTTTTAACTTTTTTGTATACGGTCCAGGAGCTGCCATCAGCACTTTTCAGGGATGTTTTCTGATCGGCATTTTCCAGGGTGATGTAGTAAGTTGTTTCGCCATCCTTAGCCAGTTCAAACAGTTCTGATACCCAGCTATTGGCAGAAGATTTTTTGAGTTCGGTTTGGAGGTTGATCGGAAGCTGGTTTACCATGATGTTGCGGGAGATACCCAGCAGTTCACCGGCTTCAGTGAAATAAGCAAACATAAACTGTCCGTCCATTTTGAAAGTAGCTTCTACATAATTTGCAGTTACATTCCATTTAAGGTCGCTGGCCTGTATAAATTTCTGGTTGAAAGCAGTTACAACTTTGTTGTTTACTTTTTTATCATCAGGAGTTTTGGCGAAGGTAGTAGTGGTCATGATCAGGGCTAGTAATGCAAGACCTGCGATTTTGTTTTTCATGTTTTAATGTTTTTATGTCTTTTTTATTTTTTTAAATTGTTTGAAGAATAAGACGCAGTGTTTTAAGTAAGGTTACAGGGTTCGATTATTTTTTTAAAAAATTCTTTTTCATGAACTGGAGGCTTGTATGTAACTGCGTAAAAAAAGAGCGTCTATCATCAAACAGGAACAAAATTATAAGTGGATCTTATCCCTCCCAGTGTTACTTGATCAGTGGTTGTATTTCGGTAAGAGCTCAAAAAACAAAGCGGGGAACGGAGTGAAAGAACATAGAACTGCAGCCTGTAATGCGGTGCAGGCGCGCCATGGAGAGAATGTCACAATAAATATGTAAAATGCAGTTAACTGACCGTTAAAAAGGAATAGTGGCGGCAACCTGCCTCAACAAACAAAATTCGTTTAATGGTAACTGTTTACCAGCAAATCTTTTTTTATGAATTATCTGGCGCATGCATATCTCTCATTCAACGAATCCGATATCCTTGTCGGCAATATGATCAGTGATTTTGTAAAGGGAAAAAAAAAGTTTGACTTTTCACCCGGTATTCAAACCGGTATTATGCTGCACCGGGCTATAGATGAATTTACAGATACCCACGAAGCCACAATCTTTGCAAAACAATTTTTTCGTCCCCAGTACAGATTGTATGCGGCTGCCTTTATAGATATTGTATACGACTATTTTCTGGCAAACGATCCCAATGAGTTTGCCAGCGAGCAGGCGCTATATGATTTTTCGCAGGATACCTACCGGATGCTGTCAGCATATGAATCAATTTTTCCGTCCAGCTTTCTGGTGATGTTTCCCTTTATGCGGCAGCACAACTGGTTGTACAACTACCGGTGGCCGGAAGGCATCCGCAAAAGTTTTGGCGGACTGGCAAGAAGGGCGCGTTACATCGAAGACGCTGAACCGGCGTTCGTTGTTTTTGAAGAAAACCATGAAGCCCTGAAACAGGGCTATGATCATTTTTTCCCTTTGTTAAAACCATTCGCCGCCCGGCAGCTTGAGCTGCTAAAAACCACCTGACATCTTCTATATTTGCGTCTAAAACGATCTATATGAAGAAGTATTTGGTTCTCTGCCTGGCTTGTTTCAGTTCGTGCTTACCCCTGTTGGCGCAAAAGTTTCCTCCTATGGATAAATCGCCGATGGACATGGCTTATTATCCTGTTGATTATCCTATCTTAAAAATCCAGAACAAAATAACAGAACCGCTGGTAGCCAGGGTGATCTACAGCCGCCCGCAAAAAAATGGCAGAACCGTCTTTGGTGGATTGAATGAATGGGGAAAAGTATGGCGGTTTGGAGCCAATGAGGCAACTGAAATAGAATTTTTTCAAAATGTATTGGTAGGTGGAAAAGCTGTACCCAAAGGAAGATATACCCTGTGCACCATTCCTGATTCAACCCAATGGACCATCATCGTAAACAAAGAAACCGATACATGGGGCAGCTTTAAATACGATGAGAAAAAAGACCAGATCCGGGTAGATGTTCCGGTTCAGAAGACACCTGAATCGCTTGAAGCCCTGGCCATGTATTTTTCAAAAACCGATGCAGGCTTTGCACTGATAGCCGGCTGGGAAAACGCGATGGTAACCATTCCGATGAAAGTAAATGAGAAAGCGCCGGCGCCCAAGCCAGTCAAGAAAACAAAATAAGCTATTGAAAGCAGCGGCCAGTTCCCCGCTGCTTTTTTCATTCTGTTTCAAAACCTTTTCCGGCTTGGTCACTATTTTATTCAATCAGCCCTCTCTATAGTTTAGCGCATGTGTGGCATTGCAGGCATCGTATCATTGCAGCGCGGGGAAGCCCCGCAGAGACAGCTGAAAAGCATGACCGATGCGATCTCCCACCGAGGCCCTGAGGGCGAAGGCTTCTGGACAAACAAGAGCGGACAGGTGCACCTAGGGCATAGAAGGCTCGCCATCATAGATCTTAGCCAGGCTGGTACCCAGCCTATGCATTTCAACAACCAGTACTCCATTGTTTTCAACGGCGAAATTTACAATTACAAAGAAATAAGGAGGGACCTTGTCCGCAAGGGCTGTCTGTTCCACACCCAAACCGATACAGAAGTCCTGCTGGCAGCGTATGCATATTATGGAGAAGAGTGCCTGCAGCATTTTGACGGCATGTTTGCTTTTGCGATCTGGAACGACCAGGAGCAAACCTTGTTTGCCGCAAGAGACCGGTTCGGCGAAAAACCTTTTTTCTACCACCTCAGCAAAGACGGGTTATTCTTTGCCAGTGAGCTAAAAGCACTCTGGCGCGCCGGCATACCCAAAACAGCCAATCCTAAAATGCTGTATAATTTTCTTACGCTCGGGTACACGCTCAACCCTGCTGATGGCACCGAAACATTTTTCAAAGAAGTGTACAAGCTTCCGGCAGCTTCTTACATGCGGTACCAGCCCTCTTCCGGCCGCCTAACCCTTCATTCTTACTGGAAGCTGCCGGCTTGTACTTCAACAGCAGGAGGAAAGACCCGCCTGCAGACAGATACACACCACACGACTCTTAGCGGTACTTTACCAAACAAACAGGCTGGTCAAGACTTCCATGCTGAAGCAGCGGTAATTGAACAGTTTGCTGATCTGCTGCAAAAATCAGTAGCAAGAAGGTTAAGAAGTGATGTGCCGGTGGGAACGTCCTTGAGCGGCGGGCTCGACAGCTCTTCGATTGTAGCCGTCATGAAACAAGTTCTCCTGGCAGCCGGCAATCCTGCTGTTGTCAACACCTTTTCAGCCGTTTTCCCCGGTTATGAAAAAGATGAATCTGCTTTTATCCGCTCGGTACAGGAAGGATTGGAGATCCAAAACTATCAAGTTCAGCCCACGGCAGAAGGTATGCTGCAGCAATTTGACCAGCTTTGTTATTACCAGGATGAGCCATTCGGGTCTTCCAGCATCTGGGCCCAGTTCTGTGTTTTTGAACTGGCAAAGCGCCATCAGGTAACAGTCCTGCTCGACGGACAGGGAGCAGATGAAGTGCTGGCCGGTTATGACAAATATTATCCCTGGTACTGGCAGGAGCTTTTTAAAAGGGACCGGCCAACACTCAGGAAAGAACTTCAGGCAGCCCATGACATGGGTATTCAAAAGTCCTGGGGCTGGAAGAACAAGCTGGCTGCTTACTTTCCCCGTTCTGCCAGCAACCTGCAGACAGTTTACAGAAAAATAAGCCAACAGCGGACAGCAGACCTGCAGCCAGATTTTGTCCGCAGCTGGGGAGCATCCTATTATACCACCCCGTTGCCAGACAGCCTTGAAAACCTTCTTTGCTATAATACCTGTTGCAACGGTTTGGAAGAGTTGCTGCGCTACGCCGATCGAAACTCCATGGCACATGGGCGCGAAGTGCGGTTGCCTTTTTTAAGCCATGAGCTGGTTGAATTTATTTTTTCACTGCCTTCCCATTTCAAGATCCGGGATGCCTGGACAAAATGGATCCTTCGCCGGAGCATGGAAGAGAAATTACCAAAGAACATTGTATGGCGCAGCCGCAAAATAGGTTTCGAGCCGCCGCAAAAATTGTGGATGGAAAACAGCCTGCTGCAGGAACGGGTCCGGACAGAAAAAGAAAAGCTGGTGCAGGCAGGCGTACTACATGCAAGCATACTCCTTAAAATGGTAAAGCCGCAAGGGGCACTTGCGGCTTTCAATGCAGACTGGCGTTATCTGGCAGCTGGAAACCTCTTCTAAAGGGAGGGAGATTGCTCTTTAGGTTTGATCACCGCATTATGCTTTGCGGTATTTTTCTACAATCTCTGTTTGGCCGCTGCTGTTTACTTTTACGCAGTACCAGTGTTTGTTGTCAAACATCTTTACGTAATAGGTGATGTCGTCGGGGTTGGTCACTTCTGTGATACCGAACACAGTTTTATCGGCATACTTGCTTTTCAGCTTGCAGGCAATGTTTACGGGCAACTGCTGTTCGGTATAGTACCGGGTGCAGTTCATGAAATTGCCTTCTTTGTCGTAGCGTACGTTTGACCGGATGTCGGCCTGAACAAAACTCACATCAAAATAATCTTCGTGTTCCATCCATTTTACCTGCTTTGCAGTGGCAAAGGTAGACTGGAAACTCTTCAGCACTTTTTCGTTGGGCATGTCTGCCAGACAGGAGGAGGTCAGTACAAACAAACAGGCAAGACCCGCAATGAAATTTTTCATGATAAGTTTTTTACAGTGGTTAGTGTTATTTTTATTTGATACTCAAATGTAGATGCGTTCAAGAGGCAACGGACCAAAATGTGACCATCGGTATGCCGCCGCATTGGTCGTGGCATGAAAAGGCAGGGTAACAGGTAAGAGAAGGATTTATTACAACACGAACTGTGCATCAGATCATCTGTTTTCTGCGTGTTCTCCCAGCATATACAAATTTTTTTTTAGATTGACTGTTAAAATTTACGTGTGGATTTAACAAACGAATTTATTCGTAGATGGAAGCTGTTTCAAAGAAATGGCAGGCCCTCTTTTGTACCGGCCCTATTGCCATTAATTCTGGATATTTGTGCCCTAAAAAAATTTTGATGAAAATAGCCACCAAATTTGTTCATGCGGGAGCAGAGCCTGATCCAAGCACAGGAGCCATCATGACGCCGGTTTATCAAACTTCTACCTATGTACAGGCAGCTCCTGGTCAGCACAAGGGATACGAGTATGCCCGCTCACAGAACCCGACCCGCGCAGCGCTCGAAGCAGCTTTTGCCGCACTGGAAAATGCCCAGTACGGTCTTGCTTTCAGCAGCGGGGTGGCAGCTACCGATGCCGTGATCAAACTGCTGGGCCCCGGTGATGAAGTGGTTGCAGCCAATGATATGTACGGTGGAACCTACCGCCTGTTTACAAAGGTTTTTGAGAAGTACGGCATCCGGTTCCATTATGCAAACATGTCGGATATAAACAGCATTGCCCCGCTCCTCAATGAGCGCACAAAACTGCTCTGGCTGGAAACGCCAACCAATCCGCTGATGAACGTGGCTGATATTGCCGCCATCAGCGTACTGGCGAAGCAGCACAAGGTGCTGGTTTGCGTAGACAATACCTTTGCTTCTCCTTACCTGCAAAACCCGCTCGACCTGGGTGCAGACCTGGTGATGCATTCAGCTACCAAATACCTTGGCGGACACAGTGACGTGATACAGGGCTGCCTGATGATGAACGACAAGGAGTTGAGAGAAAAACTGTATTTTATTCAAAAGAGTTGCGGAGCGGTTCCGGGGCCGATGGATTGTTTCCTGGTACTGCGTGGTATTAAAACCCTGCATGTGCGCATGAAACAGCATTGCGAGAATGGCGCCCTGGTTGCCCGTTGGCTCAAAGCGCATCCCAAGGTAGGCCGGGTATACTGTTGCGGCTTTGAAGACCACCCGGGTTATGCCATTGCCAAAAAGCAGATGCGCGATTTTGGCGGCATGATGAGCTTTACGCTGAAAGACGACAGCATTGAAACGGCCATGAAGCTGCTTTCCTCTACCAAACTGTTTGCCCTGGCAGAAAGCCTGGGCGGAGTGGAGTCGCTGATCAACCATCCCGCTACCATGACGCATGCTTCCATACCCCGGGAAGAACGGATCAAAAACGGCCTGAGTGATTCGTTGATCCGCCTGAGCGTGGGCATTGAAGATGCCGAAGACCTGATCGCCGACCTGGAACAGGCAATTGGTTAAACACAGACTGGGTAAGGCGTGTTCTGAACATTATTGATACATTTGATGTTTCGCATTTTCCAACTAAATATTTAATCAATCAAAGGACAATGAATCGCATTGCAGTGTTTGCTATTTGTTTTTTCCTGGGTAGTGAGGCGCTGGTGGCACAGCAACCACGCAACCTGCCCAATTCTTCCATGACCAACGGGCCTACTACGCTGGCAAGCAATCCGTTTGCTGCCAGGAACACAGGTCCACGGCCGTATAATGAAGTGATTACCCCCAGGGCAAAAACCAACCGGGGTCTTTTCACCGTCCATTTCGTCGATGACAAGTACTACTTTGAAGTGCCGGACTCCGTGCTGGGAAGAGAGATCCTGATCGTGAACCGGATCTCCAAGTCAGCAGCTGTATCAAGGCCTGGCGACAGAACAGTTTATGCAGGTGATCAGATCGGCAAGAATGTAATTTCTTTCGAGAAGAGCCAGAACAACAAGCTCTTTCTCCGCAGCATCTCTTATGAAGAAAATGCCCGTGATTCAGCCGGCATGTTCCAGTCGCTCAGAAACTCAAGCCTGCAACCGATCGTAGCGGCTTTTGATATAAAAGCCTATGCCAATGATTCCGTAACCAGGGCCAAAGGTTCAGTAATAGATGTGACCGATTACCTGATGGGCGACAATGATGTCCTGTTTTTCGATCCACGCTATAAAAGATTGATGGGGCTTAATCAGTACCAGCGCGACAATTCGTACGTGGTGGGCATCAATTCTTTTCAGGATAATGTGGAAGTGAAAACCGTAAAGACTTACATGCGCACACCAACTGCTGCGCCCGGACAGGCGGCTTCTCCCCTGGCTGCTTTTTCTGCATCCGGAACACCCAGCACCTATGAGTTGAACAGCTCTATGGTACTGTTGCCTAAAGTCCCTATGCGCCCGCGCTATTTCGACCAGCGCGTTGGTTATTTTACCACTGAGTATGTCGACTTTGATGAGAACCCGCAGGGCATTCAGCGCGTGGAGATGATCACCCGGTGGCGCCTGGAGCCTAAACCTGAAGACGTGGAAAAGTATATGAAGGGAGAGCTGGTTGAACCCATCAAACAGATCGTGTATTATATTGATCCTTCAACGCCAAGAAAATGGGTTCCTTTCCTGATACAGGGTGTAAACGACTGGAACGTAGCTTTTGAAAAGGCCGGCTTTAAAAATGCCATCACTGCCAAAGTAGCACCGCTGAAAGATTCAACCTGGAGCATCGAAGGAGCCAATCATTCGGCCATTGTTTACAAACCCTCCGCTGTTGAGAATGCAAGCGGTCCGCACGTATCCGATCCGCGGACAGGCGAAATCCTGGAAACACATATCAACTGGTACCACAACGTAATGAATCTTTTGCGTGACTGGTACTTTATCCAGGCCGCCGCTGTGGACCCCCGCGCCCGGACGACCCATTTCTCTGATTCGCTTATGGGACAACTGATCCGCTTTGTTTCATCACACGAGGTAGGGCATACCCTGGGCCTGCGCCACAACTGGGGCTCTTCTTCAACTGTTCCGGTTGAAAACCTGCGCAACAAAGCCTGGGTAGAAGCAAATGGTCACACGCCTTCCATCATGGACTATGCGCGTTTTAATTATGTAGCCCAGCCGGAAGATAATATTTCGGAGAAAGGACTTTTTCCGCGCATCGGCGACTATGATAAATGGGCCATCGAATGGGGATACCGCTGGTTCCCGGAAGCCAAAACGCCGCAGGCTGAAGTACCGATCCTGAACAAGCTGACCACCGAAAAGCTAAAGAACAAAAGGTATATGTTCGGTACAGAAGAAGATGCGAACGATCCGCGCGAACAAAATGAAGACCTGGGCGATGATGCCATGAAAGCAAGTGCTTATGGCATTAAAAACCTGCAACGCATTCTTGCAAAGCTGCCTGAATGGACACGGGAGCCCAACAAAGATTACAGCAGCCTGGAAGAACTGTACGGACAGCTCACTGGCCAGTTCGGACGTTATATGGGACATGTATCCAGAAATATCGGCGGCATCATGACAACGCCTAAAACAATTGAGCAACCGGGTATGGTGGTTGAATTTGTAACCAAGGCAAAGCAAAAAGAAGCCATGGCCTTTTTGCAGGATCAACTGTTTAAGACACCCAAATGGATGATCAGCCCACAGATCAACAACCTGATCGATAACAGCAGTCCGCTTACCGTTATCAGCAGGGCACAGGAACCAACCCTTACCCGTTTGCTGAGCAACAACACCTTTGAAAAGCTGCTGCGTTTTGAAGCAGAAGAAGCAGGCAATGCTTATACTGCATCCGAAATGGTAACCGACCTGAAAAAAGGGATCTGGAGCGAACTGGCAGCCCGCCAACCCATCGACATTTACAGAAGAAACCTGCAAAAATCTTTTGTAGAAAAGCTGATCAACATCATCACGCCAAGCAGCACCTTTGCCCTTTCACTCGCAACAACGACCCCACAGGGCAGGGGCTTTGGAGCATCCACCGTATACAGCAGAACATCTGATGTGATCTCTATTGCCAAGATGCAATTGCGCTCCCTGGCAGCAGAGATCCGTACAGCACTTCCTTCTTATACAGATGCAGCCAGCCGCGCGCACCTGCAGGATGAGCTTGAACGGATCAACGAAGCACTGAATCCCGCAGCCAAATAAAACTTTCTTTATTTGCAGAAAAGGCTATCCCCTTCCGGGATGGCCTTTTTTATTGCTTTTAGTTAAATTACACCTGCAAACAAGACATACAAAGCCCCAAAAACGGCTGTTCCATGTTACACCTGCTCCGGGCATATTTTGAACGGGATGAACCAATAACAGATGAGCAGTTTGATTTGATCCAATCAAAGTTTATTCTTAAGCAGCTTAAGAAGGGAGAGTTCCTCTTGCGCGAAGGAGAAATTGCCCGGTATGGCGCTTTTGTAGCAAAAGGCTGTCTGCGCAGTTATGTGCTGGATAACAAAGGCAAACAGCACATTGTACAGTTCGCGCCGGAAAACTGGTGGCTTACCGATGCAGACAGCATCCTGCAAAATAAACCGACGATTTATTTTATGGACGCCATCGAAGACACGGCTGTGTTTTTACTGGATCCCTCTTCTCATATCTTTCTCCTGCAACACGTACCCGCCTATGCCACGCAGTTTCAAACAGGCATCCAGAAACATGCCGCTGCAAAAGACAAACGCATTGTGGCCTCGCTAAGCAGCATGGCCGAAGAGCGTTACAAAGAGTTTATCCAAACTTATCCCAGCATTGTACAGCGTGTGCCCCAGCATATGCTGGCATCTTACCTGGGCATCATGCCCGAGACGCTCAGCCGCATCCGCAAACAAATGGCAAAAAAGAAATAGCTGTTTTTGTTTCTTGATCTATGTCAATGGACAAGGCTTCCCCTCAACGGTAGCTTTGCTCCATCATTGTCAAAAAACAATAACATCAAATGAACAACAAAACAAAAAACATCTTACGCTGGGCCCCTTCCGGCCTGGTAGCTTTTGCCCTGATCGGCAGCGCTTCCTCAAAGCTCTCCGGCGTACAGCCACTGATCGAACACTTTACACAGATCGGACTTGTCAGCTTTGTAAAAGGATTTGCAATCCTGGAGCTCTTGTTTCTGGGTCTCTTTCTTTTCCCCCGTACCATAAAGATGGGCCTGCTGCTGCTCACAGCTTATTTCGGCGGAGCTATAGCAGTAGAGCTGCCATATGGTTTGTTTATGGCAGGGCCACTCGCTATTCTCTCCCTGGTATGGATAGCTGCCTACCTGCGCAATCCATCTGTCTTTTCGTACAAGCAGGAAAAAGTCACCCTGTACCGGGCTGCTGCCTGACCCGGCAACTCAAAGCCTGTTTTTAAAACACCCCCTTTAACACTAAACCATGTTACACCAACCCACAAAGCCGGCTGTTGCCACTCCCTGGTTCAAAAGCTGGTTCGATTCTCCCTATTATCATCAGCTCTACGGCAATCGCACGGATGAAGAAGCAAGCCACTTTATAAACAACCTGGTCAACTTATTAAAACCTGCCGCCGGTGCCACCATGCTCGATGTAGGCTGTGGAAGCGGCCGTCATTGTCGCCAACTAGCCCGGAAGAGATTCCGGGTAACCGGAATCGACCTGGCAGCTTCCAGTATCCGGAAGGCCCAAAAGCGGCAAACGGGATCGCTGCAATTTTTTCGGCACGATATGCGCCTGCCATTCGGCAAAAACCGGTTTGACTATATCTTTAACTTCTTCACCAGTTTCGGCTACTTTAAACAATCGCACGAAAATGAGGAAGTGATCGCAAATATGGCGGAGGCACTGCAACCAGCCGGAACGTTGGTATTTGATTACCTCAATGTAGCTTACGCAGACGAACGGTTGATCGAGACAGAGCGCAAGGAAATAGACGGCGTTGTTTACAATATCACCCGCTGGACAAACAACCAGTTCTTTTACAAAAAAATAGAAATCTCTGATCTGATCAGGGGCGAATCGCATGAATATACTGAACAGGTTTCCAGGTTTACGCTGGATGATTTCAGATCGATGCTGTTGCCATATAACTTTACCATAACAAGGATCTTTGGTGATTATAATCTCGAAGACTACAACACATACAGCTCTCCCCGGCTTATTATAATAGCCAAGAGGTCGTAAAACATCAAATAAATAAATTTCATATATAAAATTTTCTGGAGAATCGCCTATCTTGTCCATTTGTTCCAACACTGCTTTACATGGAGATTTCAAGAAGGGATTTTTTAACCAAAACAGGGAAGGCCGGCCTCCTGTCCTATCCGGCCATGCTGGCGCTCGGATTATTAAAACCGGCTCCGGCACACCCGTTCCAACTGCCCGGACATGGAGCCGGCAAGCATATTATTATTCTGGGTGCAGGTCTTTCAGGGATGGCAGCTGCTTATGAATTAGGAAAGCTGGGTTACACCTGTACCATCCTGGAAGCAAGAAACAGGGCCGGCGGGCGTTGCTGGAGCATCCGCAGGGGAACTACCAGCCAGGAAGAAGGCATGGGCCTGCAAACGGCCCGCTTCGATGATGGACTTTATTTTAATGCAGGTCCTTCCCGCATCCCGCACCACCATGCACTCACTTTGCACTATTGCCGCGAACTGGAAGTGCCCATCCAGGTATACAACAACGTGAATGAAGCCAGTTATTATTTCAGTGAGGGAAAGGGCAGCTTATCCAACAAAAAAGTCAGGGTCAGGGAAATACACAACGATGTACGGGGTTATATCTGCGAGATGCTCGCCAAGGCCATCGACCAGGACAAGATAGATACGGCCTTAACAAAAGAAGACAAGGAAAAGATCGTAGAATACCTGCGGGCAGAAGGCGGGCTCAATATCGACAAACTTTACAGAGCCTCCGACCGCAGGGGGTTTACCGAATCGCCGGGCGCAGCCGAGCGGGCAGGGAAGATCGCCGATCCTTACCGGCTGGCAGACATCATTGAATCAGGCTTTATGAGTCCCGATTTTTACAATGTAGCGGAATACACCTACGAGCTGCAGATGACCATGTTTCAGGCAGTCGGCGGCATGGACCAGATTGCGGCTGCCCTGCAAAAAAAGGTAGGCAACCAGATCCGCTTTGGGTGTGAGGTAACAGAAATCCTGAATGTAGCGGATGGCGTGAAAATAACATGCAAACAAGGAAAGGATGAAAAAACCTTGCAGGGTGATATGTGTATCACAACCATTCCCCTGCCGGTTTTAGGCAATATCAAAAACAATTTTTCTTCGGAGGTAAGCCGGGCCATCGACTACATTCCCTATATCAATACCGGCAAGATCGGGCTCCAGTTCAAACGGCGGTTCTGGGAAGAAGACGAGCAGATCTACGGCGGCATTACCCATACCAACAACGAGCTTACCCAGATTTTTTATCCTTCCTATGATTACCTGGGAAAGAAGGGCATCCTGATCGGGTATTATAATTTCAACGAAAAAGCCAAGCGGGTGGCCGGACTTAACTATCCCCAGCGGGAGCAGCTGGCCCTGCAAAAAGGCAAGCTGATCCATCCGCAGTACGACCAGGAATTTGAAAATTCTTTTTCTGTGAGCTGGAGCAAAACGCCTTATAACATGGGTGGCTGGGCCCTGTACACGTCAGAAACAAGAGCCTCCCTTTACCGGGCCCTGCTGAAACCTGACAAGAACATTTATTTCGCCGGTGAGCACATGACTTATCTCAATGCATGGATGGCGGGTGCTTTTGAATCGGCCAGAAAAGTGGTTGCTGACCTGCACGGAAGAATGAGCGAACAACGCATTTCCTACAGCGGAAGTAAGTAGTATATGGGTGCAAAATGAATATATTAATTCTTTTTATATTTTACATAAAAAGAATAGAATTTATATTTTAATTGCCTTAAAAATAAGAATGTCCACTAATATTAAAATTTTTTATTCGTTAGATGCGTCTTGTATAATGCAAAATCCCTATTTTTGAAATATTCTAATCAAGGCATTGTAACTTCATAAGACAGAGATGCCCTTTCCGGACCCTGCCAGTAACCAACTTTTAAATCTACCTAACAACAAAATCCTTTTTTATGGCTGCATCAATGAATCGCAGAAAATGGCTGAAAGCCAGTGCTCTGCTCACCGGAGGTCTGCCTCTTTTGCCCGGAACCCTCAGCAGTTTAACAGCTGCGGCGGCACCCCGTGAATCAGGCGCTGCCTATTCCGAAGGACTTTCTGATACAGCTTATTTTGAAACGGCACCGCCTGAGATCAAAGCGCGCCTGTCGGCCAATGAAAACCCGTTTGGTCCGTCTGATAAAGCAAAAAAAGCCATTGCAGAATCGCTGTCGACCAGCTATCAGTACCCCTTTATGTATACCCGGCAGCTGGAAGGCAAGATCACCCAGTTTGAAGGCCTTCAGAATGGCATGGTGATGACGGCAGCCGGCTCTTCTCCGCTCCTGCTGGCAGCAGCACTCTTTTACAGCAAAAGCGGTGGCACCATCATCACCGGCGATCCCAGCTACGATGACCTGCCTTCACACGCCAAAGCCGTAGGTGCCAAGCTGGTGAAAGTACCGCTTACACCGGATTTCAAGCTTGACCTGGATGCCATGGAAAAAACAATTGACAGCAGCACTACGCTGATCTACATCTGCAATCCCAACAATCCGACCGGTACAGTCCTGGATACCAGCAAACTGAAAGCTTTCTGCGAAAGGGTGTCTAAAAAAGTACCTGTATTCATTGATGAAGCCTACATCGACTATATGCCCGATCCGCAAGAAACGACCCTGATCGAGGGCGTAAAAAAGGGACAGAACTTAATCGTGGCCCGCACCTTTTCCAAGCTCTATGGCTTTGCCGGCCTGCGGGTGGGATATATTGTTTCACAACCCAATATCCTGAAAAACCTGCGTGATTACACAGCAGGTTCGATGTCTATCTCAGCTCCTTCCATCCGCGCAGCGCTGGCAGCTTACCAGGACAAGGATTTTATGCAGGATGCGCTGCGTAAAACGTTTGCCAGCCGGGAATTTTTATACAAGACCTTGCAGGAAGAAGGCTACCAGGCCATTCCTTCCGCAGCCAATTTTGTGATGTTCCCGCTCAGAATGGAAGGACAGCGCTTTATCCAGGAGATGCAAAACAAAGGCGTGAGCGTACGCCAGTGGAAATTTGTAGGCAAAGACTGGTGCCGCGTAAGCATCGGCCGCATGGATGAAATGCAGGCCTTTGCAGATGCGTTTAGAACATTGTCTTGAACCATGATTTACAGGAATGTCTGAACCGTGATTCACAGGATTAGAAGGATTCGGGGACGTTAGTCCTTTGATCAGCTTGCTGGTAAAGACTTTACTGGTTTACTGATCGAACCACTAACGTCCCCGAATCCCTCCCATCCTGTAAATCAGTGGTTCAAGACAGACAATTATTTTAATACATGAAGAAACTTTTCTTGGTAATTGCTCTTGCAGCAGGCGTTTTGTGTTCACAGGCACAGGAGGACAAAGCCACTCCCAATCCGCGGCCCATTACCATGGCTGAATACGACAAAGCAAAGACCTATGCGGTGAAAGATCTTGACAAAGACACTTATGTCAAGTTCGAGAACACGTATATCGTCGATAGGTATGAAATGAAAAAGCCTTATTTTATTACTGGCGACGACGGATTGAAAAAACGCATTGACCTGTACAAACTGGTAGCCAAAGACGGCATGCAGGAATTGGGCACCCTTATTTACTACACCAACGAAAAAGGCAAGCGCTATACGGCCTTGCAGCCCAACTTTACCGCCGAAGGGAAAGTATGGGAAAAATATTTTGAAGACATCCATTCGATCGACAAAGAAGAAAAAAACTTTGTACTCAAGCTGTCGTATATCCTTTCAAAAGAAATGAGCTTCCAGCTGTACAAGTCACTGAACCAGGGCAAAGACCTCAAAGACGAGGCCGGTACCTATGGCAGCGACATCTGCTTTCCGGGCACTGAACTGGTGGCTATGGCAGACGGATCCCGGAAAATGCTGAGCAATGTCAAGCCCGGCGATCAGATCATGACCGTGGATGCTGCTACCAAAAAGTCTGTGCCGGTGCAGGTAACCGAGTTGGTAGAGCACAAAGCGGAAAACTATGCCATCACCCAATTGCTGCTGCTCTCTGCGCATGAAAAAGCTTCTGCGACCGGCCTGCATGTGCACCTGGTGAGCAAGGTCGTACAGGCCACGCCCAACCACCCCATGATGGCAAGCGGCCAGCGCAAAAGCATGGGAGAAGTAAACATAGGCGACCAGATCACCTGCCAGGATAGAAAGACGCATTCCTATCACACCTATACCGTATACAACAAAACTGAAAAAGCCGGCGGTGTACAGAAAGTGTACAACATGGTTACTACAGGCGGAAGTACATTTATCCTGAACGACGTGATGGTGATGCAGAAGTAAGTATGAAAAAAACCTCCTTGCCCCTGTTGCTTGCGTTTCTCACCTTCCTGCGTGTGAACGCACAACAACTTTCCCCGGAAGAAAATGCCATTGTTGACTATGTCAACAACCAGCTGCCGCAAACCCTGCAGCTACTGGAAAAGCTGGTAAATATCAACAGCGGCACGCTCAACATCAAGGGGGTAAAAAAGGTAGGCGGACTGCTGCAAAAAGAGTTTGACAAGATCGGTTTTGCGACCGAGTGGGTAAAGATGCCTGATTCCATCAAACGCGCCGGTCATTTGGTAGCCACCACAAAGGGCCAGCAGGGAAAGCGGCTTTTTCTGATCGGGCACCTGGATACGGTGTTTGAACCCGATATGCCGGCCAACCCGTTTAAAAAGCTCACCGACTCTACTGCCACCGGCCAGGGTGCCAACGACATGAAAGGCGGCGATGTAATTATGCTGGCAGCCCTGCAGGCTTTGTACCAGCTGAACCTGCTGAAGAACACCGCTATCACGGCTTATTTCACTGGCGATGAAGAAAAAGGCGGAAACCCGATTTCTGTAAGCCGGGCGGATTTTATTGAACGGGCCAAACAATGCGATGCCGCACTGGCCTTCGAGAGCGCACAAGGACTGCATACCATTGCCACCGCCCGCCGGGGTTCCAGTTCCTGGTATTTAACCGTTACCGGAAAGCAGGCACACTCATCCGGCATATTTGACAGAAACTATGGCGCCGTATACGAAGCCGCCCGCATCATCAACACCTTTCGCGAACAGCTAAGCCAGGAAAAATATTTGACGTTCAACCCGGCAGTTTTTGCCGGCGGCACCGACGTAGCCTACGACTTTGGCAAGGTAACAGCCAATATCGCCGGCAAAACAAACATCATTTCCCCCAATGCCGTGGTAATGGGCGACCTGCGGTTTTTAACCGAGGGACAAAAAGATTCTGCCCGGCAAAAGATGACCGTGATCACCACCGTTTACAACCTGCCCGGCACCAGCGCCACCATCCGCTTTGAAGACGGCATCACCTCCATGGAACCCACGGCCGGCAACCGCAAACTGGCATCCCTGCTCAATAGTGTCAGCACCGACCTGGGCATCGGCCCCGTACAGGAAGGCGACCCCGGCAGCCGCGGCGCCGGCGACATCTCCTACGTAGCCCGCTATCTCGACTGCATCGATGGCCTCGGCGCCAGTGGCGGCGGCGCCCACGCCCCCGGCGAAATCATCAACCTGAAAGAACTCCCCCTCCTTGTTCAACGGGCGGCGTTGTTGATTTACAGGCTTACAAGGCAGTCTGAACCTTGATTTACAGGATTTTTGGGATTGAGGGGATTGGACGCGCTGTGCGGAAAAGCTTGCTGGTGGCGGATTTCATGCTCATCATATCTTGAACTCACCCCTACCCCTCCCGGGAGGGCATACGCCTTTGGCACGCTGCTTTCGTGGTCTCTCCCTGATTGTTTTCATATCTTTTTCCAGCATTTTTTTGTCTTGAACCAGGATTACACGGATTAAGGGATTACAGGATTTTTTGGTACAGTGGAGCAGACTACTCTTTCCTTTTGTCCTCCCTTTTTCTTTGTCATTCCGCCGGGGCGCTTCTTGGTGTTGTATCCGAGGGATGCTTGCGCGCGCCGTGCGGAATCCCTGCGGGGCAGGGTGCTGCGATGATCTGCCAGCATCTTACGAAACAGGAACAGACCGCTCCGCAGAGATCCTGTAAGGGCGCAGCATCATCCTGCAAGGGCAACCTTCACTGCGCCCTTACAGGATGACAAAAAGTTGAAGGAAGATGACAAAAAAGGGGGATATTCATTCCTTTCCTTTTCATCATTCCTTTTCTCTTGCTTCCCGCTCACCATCACCCTCTCT
>JADCRZ010000078.1 GCA_015069695.1 Williamsia sp. | reverse complement strand
CAACCCGGCGTTCCCGTACCTGAACCGCGACCCGCGGCTGAAGCTGTCGGTGTATGTGCCCGGCGATCCCTGGAAATACAGCACCACCGGATTTTTCGACCCCACGAAAGACGGGAACAACAAGACCGGCTTCAACCTGAAGAAATACCTCGATACCACCCGTGCCCCCACCGGCTATGCTACCCAAAGCGACCAGGATTTTGTATTGCTGCGCTATGCCGATATCCTGCTTATGTATGCAGAAGCCCAGAATGAAGTAGGTGGTCCCAGTCAGGCCGTTTACAATGCCGTGAATGCAGTAAGAGCAAGGCCGGGCATCAACCTGCCGGCCCTGCCTGCGGGCCTGAGCCAGGATGCGTTGAGACAGCGCATCCGCAATGAAAGACGCGTGGAGCTTGCTTTTGAAGGACTGCGCTACTTTGACCTGCTCCGGTGGAAGATCGCTGACCAGGTGATCCCTGCTATCGTGAACCCGGGTGGCGTGAACCGGCGCTTTGAACAAAAAAACTATCTCTGGCCTTTTCCGCAATCGGAAATAGACATCGATCCGGATCTAAAGCAAAATACCGGCTATTGATGCATGGAACCAGGATCTGCATGGAAGAAACAATTCCATGCAGATCTTTTCAAGAAATTACCTGAGTCTTATATTATTGTGGTCAGGTCAGCTCAACGATGAGCGGCTATGGAGCTGGCTCTTTTTAAAGACAAAAATCTTCTTACGTGAAAATATCAAGTGTGCTGTTTTTGATCTGCTTTGTTTTTCTTTTGCCTGTGCTGTCTGTACAGGGGCAATCCAACGTTGGTTCTCCATACAGGCTCTGGTACAACAAACCGGCAACAAGCTGGAACGAGGCCCTGCCCATCGGCAATGGCCGGCTTGCTGCCATGGTCTTTGGCGGCGTGTCGGGTGAACAGCTGCAACTAAACGAAGAAACCGTATGGGCCGGTGAACCTGGTAACAACATTATAGAAGGCGTGTATGACAGCATCCGGCAAATCAGGAAACTCCTTTTTGAAGGCAAGTACAAACAGGCGCAAGACCTGTCCAATGCCACGTTTCCCCGGCAGGCGCCGAAGAACAGCAACTATGGCATGCAATACCAGCCCGTAGGAAACCTGTCCATCAACTTTCCCGGACATGATAACCCGGCTGAGTACCGCCGCACGCTTGACATCCAGCAGGCAGTGGCTTCAGTTCAGTACAAAATAGGAGGGGTTGCGTTTACGCGGGAAATGTTTGCTTCGCTTGCGGATGGTGTTGTCATCATCCGGCTGAGCGCTGACAAGCCACACAGCATCAGCTGCCAGCTGGCGATGAACACTCCACACAAAGAACGCAGCATTGCGGTGGAAAACGGCCGGCTCCTTTTAAAAGGCAAGACAAGTGACTCGGATAACAAGCTGGGAAAAGTTGAGTTCGAGGCTGTTGTGCAGGCTAAGACAGAAGGAGGGAAGCTGACCACGGGTGATACCAGCATCCAGATCACCGGTGCAGATGCAGCGACTGTGTATATATCCATCGGAACAAACGTAAAGAACTACCACGACATCAGCGGAGACCCGGAGGCAAAGGCATTGGGTTATCTGTCAGCTGCCATCAAAAAAGAGTATGCAGCTGCAAAGGCCGGTCATACCCGGCAATACCGCACTTACTTCGACCGGGTATTGCTTGACCTCGGCACTACGGACGCTGCGCAAAAGCCAACGGACGAACGGGTGAGGGATTTTGCCGCCGGCAATGATCCGCAGCTGGTGGCCCTCTATTTTCAGTTCGGCCGTTATCTGCTGATCTCAGGATCACAACCCGGTACGCAGCCAACCAACCTGCAGGGAAAATGGAACGATAAGATGAGTCCGCCCTGGGACAGCAAGTATACCATCAACATCAATACGGAAATGAACTACTGGCCGGCGGAGAGCGCGAATCTTTCCGAGCTGCACCAGCCCTTGTTTGATATGATCAAGGACCTGTCTGTAACAGGCAGGGAGAGCGCGCAGAAAATGTATCATGCAAGGGGTTGGAATGCCCATCACAATACAGACCTCTGGCGTATAACCGGTCCGGTAGACGGTGGCTTTTATGGCATGTGGCCGATGGGTGGTGCCTGGCTTACACAGCATCTCTGGCAGCATTACCTTTTTACAGGCGACAAGGCTTTCCTGCAGGATGTTTACCCGGTATTGAAAGGAGCAGCCTTGTTCTATGTAGATGCCTTGCAGGAAGAGCCCGGTCACAAATGGCTGGTGGTCGCACCTTCCATGTCGCCGGAGAACACGTACCAGAGCAATGTCGGTATATCAGCGGGGACTACAATGGACAACCAGATTGTATTTGATGTGTTTTCGAACGCCATCAGGGCAGCTGCTGCGTTGAACCAGGATGGAGCATTTGCAGACACGCTCCGCACCATGATCGCAAAGCTGCCGCCGATGCAGATCGGTCAGCATGGGCAGCTGCAGGAATGGTTGCAGGACTGGGACCGGCCGGACGACAAGCACCGGCATATCTCGCATCTGTATGGCTTGTTCCCGAGCAACCAGATCTCTCCTTACGGGAATCCCCAATTGTTTGATGCGGCCAAGACCTCCCTGGTTAACAGGGGGGATAAATCAACCGGCTGGTCTATGGGCTGGAAAGTAAACTGGTGGGCCCGCCTGCAGGATGGGAACAGGGCTTACAAGCTGATCTCCGACCAGCTGACACCGGCACCGATGGAAGGCGGCGGACAGAGTGGCGGAACCTACCCCAACCTGCTGGATGCGCATCCTCCGTTCCAGATCGATGGAAATTTCGGTTGTACGTCGGGGATAGTAGAGATGTTGCTGCAAAGCCAGGATGGCGCCTTGCAGCTGCTTCCGGCCTTGCCTGATGCATGGAGCAAGGGAAGCGTGAAGGGCCTGGTAGCCAGGGGAGGCTTTGTGGTGGACCTGAACTGGGAAAGCGGAAAACTGCGCTCGGCCACCATCTATTCCAAACTCGGCGGCAATTGCCGCATCAGGGCATACGATCCGGTAAAGGGCGGCACAGGTGTGCAGCTGGCAACAGCAGCCGGTAACAATTCAAATCCTTTCTTTGCCGTTGCCGCCGTTAAACAACCCCTTCTTTCAGAAAAAGCCCATTTAAATACACCGCAACTCAGGAAGGTATACGAATACGATCTGCCAACAAAGGCTGGGCAGCGTTATACGGTTAGTTTGCAGTAATACCATACTCCTAAATTCAATTCGATATAAAGCTGTTTTCGTCGTGTTACATTTTCTTTTGTCATGCTCCTTTCTCTTCTTTTGTCATCCTGCAAGGGCGCTGCGAAGGTTGCACCTGCAGGATGATACCGCGCCCTTGCAGGATCTCTGCGGAGCGGTCTGTTTCTGTTTAGTAAGAGGCTAGCTCATCACCGCAGCCTCCTGCCCCGGAGAGATTCCGCACGGGGCGCGTCAGGCCACCGCAGGTGCAACACCAAGAGGCGCCCCGGCGGAACGACAAAAGGAAAACGAACCAATGCCTTATCAGGTATAAATGAATTCAGTATAATGTAGAGTTGAGCACTGCAAAAAGGTGAGTTATCCGTGCAGATACAAATGCTTGTATTACCCAAACGGATAAACGAAACATGAAACAGACTTTACTTCTGCCCCTCAATCCAGCTATTAATCTTGGCATCCAGAATACTCAAGGGCATGGATCCGTCTTTTAAGATTTGGTTGTGGAACTCGGCCAGGTTGAATTTGTTGCCGAGGGCCTGCGTTGCCCGCGTGCGGAGTTCCCTGATTTTGAGGGCGCCGATCTTATAGCCGAGTGCCTGTCCGGGATTGGCCATATACCGTTCGATCTCGGCGGTGGCTCCCTGTTCGCTGATGGCTTCGTTGTCCATCATGTATTTGATCGCTTCTTCGCGGCTCATGCCTTTTGCATGGATGGCTACATCTACTACCAGCCGGATGGCGCGGTGGATCTCATCACCCAGGGCGCCCATGAGTTGATAGGGATCTGTGTACAAACCCAGTTCTTTGCCCAGTGATTCACAGTAAAGCGCCCATCCTTCTACATAGGCATTGTCGACACCAAAGCGGCGGAACTTGGGCAGGGACTCATTTTCCTGCGTAAGCGAAATCTGGTAATGATGGCCGGGTATGGCTTCGTGAAGGAAAAGGGATTCCATGCCTGAGGTGGTATTGAACGTAGTGGCATCAATGATGGGTACGTAGAAGATACCGGGCCGGCTGCCATCGGCTGTGCCGCCAATGTATTCGGCACTGGCTGATTCAACCCGGAACGCTTCGGTCTGCCGGATCTCGAAACCGGTTTTAGGCACATGGTTGAACATCTTTTTCAAGTTCGGCTCCATGCGGCGGTGGATGCTTTCAAAGGCATCCAGCACTTCTTTGGGTGTTTTATAGGGCATGAACTGCTTACCTGTCTTCATGTATTCAAAAAAGGCTTTCAGGTCACCCTTGAAGCCCACACTGTTCTTTACACTGTCCATGGCCTGCCGGATGCGGGCTACTTCGCTTAGGCCTAGCTGGTAGATCTCCTCTGTTGTTTTATCCGTCGTTGTGTTTTGCTTTACAGCAAATGCATAGAGGGCTGTGCCATCGGGCAGGGCCGAGAAACCTGAAGTAGTACGGGCATGCGGCAGATAATCCTTTTCCAGGTAATCACCCAGCTTCTTGAAGGTAGGCACAACCACCTGCATGATGTTATTGCGGTACGTATCCGTGATCCGCTGTTTTTCGGGAGGGGTAAAACCGGCCGGCAGGTTTTTAACCGGTTCATAAAACAAGCTTTTTTCCGGACTTGCTACCACCATGCTTTTCATTTGCGGAATCAGCTTCCGCACAAGCGAGGCGGGCAGTACATAACCGGCGGCAATGCCTTTATTCATATTGGCAATTGCGGTGTCCGACCAAATCCGGAAAGCCTCCAGGCGTTTGACCCAGTTGTCATAATCCTGCCCGGTTTTAAACGGCTGCACGCCTGCACCGGAGCCCATCTGCCCGATCAGCAACGGTATGCCGACCATCTGGTTAAAGGGCGTATACTGGAGGTGTGCAAAATTGTACAGGTCGTAGTACATCCGCTGCTGAAAGCCTTCGAGCTCGGTATTGAGCTGGTACAGGAGGATGTCGTAGGAAAGCTGGTCTTCAGCATCCAGGTCATCGCGCTTTACCGCTTTCAGCTTGTCCAGGTAGCTGCTGTAAAGGGTGTTTGCCTGCGCAATGAACTGGGCAGACCCATCGTTCGACAGCAGGTCGTTGTAGCGGTTATCGCCTACCATGGTCGCTTCGATGGGGTATAGTTTCAGCCGGTCTTCATAATAGTTGTCGAGCAGTTTGGAAAAATCATAGGTCTTTTTGCTGCCGGTTTTTTCTTCCGGCTGTCCGCATGACCAGCAGCATGCACATACAAGGAGAAACGCATACAATGTTTTCATACTTAAATCTGTTGTATGCATAAATGTAAAGAAATGCTGCTTACGGGAAGAACCTTTGGCCTCACTCCGTCCGCAAGCTCTTGACCGGGTTGGCGATGGCTGCTTTGATGGCTTTGTAGCCGACCGTGAGCCAGGCTACGGCAACAGACAACACAATGGCCAGTACAAAAACAAACCACTCTATATTTATGTGGGAATAAAAGCCTGCCAGCCACTGACGCATCAGGAAATAACCCAGCGGCATGGCAATTAAGAAGGCAATCCCGATCAGCAGGGTAAACTCTCTTGAAAACAACAATACAATACTTTGTACCGAGGCACCCAATACCTTGCGGATGCCGACTTCTTTTGTTTTTTGAACAGCCATGAATGAAACCAGTCCGTATAATCCCAGGCAGGAAATAAAAATGGCCAGGCAGGCGGCAATCTTAAAAAGATAGGAAGCCATGGCTTCTGTCCGGTAAAACCGGGCAACCCGGTCATCTAAAAAGTTCAGGTCATAGATATAAGTGGGATAGGTGCGGGTGAAGATGGTTTGCACCTGTGCCAGGGTTTGTTGCATGCGCCGGGGATCCAGGCGGAGGGCTATAAAGCCATAGCCATGTGCATTGGTTGTAAGCACAAAGGGCGGAACTGCTTCTTTCAATGATTTGCTGTGAAAATCGTGCATCACGCCTACAACCGGATACTTTTTTTCCGGTGCGAACGCGATCGTTTTTCCGATGATGTCATCAGCTGATCTCAGCCCTAATTTCCTAACAAGCGTTTCATTCACCAGCAACTCCCGCATGGTATCACTTGGATAGGGCACACGGCCAGCAAGCAATTTGATTTGAAATGTAGTCAGGAAGCTGCTGTCACCAAAATGAACGTTCAGGAGAATGTCTTTCTTGACAGGATCGTTGTTGAAGTAAAATGTAGCATTGTTGGTTGTATAGCTGGCAGGTGCGTCCAGGCACATGCTGGCCGCTTCCACGCCCGGCACTTTCAGCATCTGTTCTTTCAGGTAATTGTAATTGGCCACGCCCGAGCTGTCGCTTGGAAGCTCTATCAGGGCTATAGCATTTTTTTCAAACCCCATGGATTGGTTGCGGAAGAAATGCATCTGCTTCACCACCACAATGGTTCCGATGATCAGGAACTGGGCAATCACAAATTGGAGGATCACCAGACTTCTTCTCACCGAAATCCCCCCGATGCTGCTGGTGCTTAGCTTGTTCTTGATCGCATCAATGGGGTTAAAACCGGAGAGGACCATACCGGGATAAAAACCGGCCAGGAAGTTCACGGTCATGCCTAACAGCAACAGAAATAAAAGGAGGGAGGGGGTGATTAAAATATTCAGGGAAAGCGGCTTCTGTAACAAGTTGCTGATAAAAGGAAGCCCCAGCTGCGCAAGAAAATAGCCAATGATCACAGATGCCGTGGTAATGACAGCTGTTTCGTTCAGGAACTGCTGTAGGATCTGTGAACGGTGGCTGCCCAACACTTTTCTTACGCCGATTTCTTTGGCCCGCGTTACGGATTGCGCTGTGGCGAGATTGATAAAGTTGATGCAAGCTACAAACAGGATAAAAAGCCCCACGAGTGCCAGCGACCAAAGTTCTTTGTGGGTCAGGGCATCTCCTTTGAAAGTGGTATAAGCTTCGTTCAGGTGCACGTCCGGAAGTGGCTGAAAAGCCAGTGAAACCTTTTTCTGCGGACCGTTTATCTCCTGGGGAAAGTACTTGTTTACAAATTGGTTTAATTGCGGCCGGTACCCATCCGGGGCACTGTTGGGCGGTAGTAGCACGAAGCACTGGGAAGACCAGGCCACCGTTAACCAGTCATTGGTGGCGAACCAGGAAGCGTTCAGGTCGCGGAAGGTGGCATAGGAAGCACCCATGCGGACCTCCATATCTGTATTGGCCGGAAGGTCTTTAAAAATACCCACTATTTTGAGCGGTACCCGGAAAGACCACATCTGCACGGTCTTACCCATTGCTTCTTTCCAATCACCAAAAAATGCACTTGCAAGTGTTTGATTGATGACCACGGTATGCGGTTCCCGTAAACTGGTTGCATTGCCCTCCAGCCAGGTGTAATCAAACATGTCGAACAAGGCCGGCTCTGTGAAGAAAAGACCCTTGTCTACCTTTACTTTCTTTTCATCCGTTATTGCTTTACCAGGAACCGGAATATGAATTTGCGCACCCCCCAAACTCCAAACGGCGGCAACCTTTTTAAGCTGCCGGAAATCATTGCGCAGGGCATCCGGCAGGGGAATGGGCACAGCACTTTCACGCCCTGTTACCTCACCGTTGCTCCGGTTTGTATAGGTTGTTACAACCCGGTATATGCTGTCTCTGCGTGAGTTGAAATGCTCGTAACTCATTTCATAATGGATCACAACAAAGATCAGCAGACAGGTAACCGTGCCTACGGCCAGTCCGGTAATGTTGATGGCAGCATAGCCTTTGCGTGTACGCAAGCTTCTCCAGGTGACTTTCAACTGGTTTATAAACATAAGAGCTTTTTTAGCGGCGTATAGGTTTTCCAGTTCGTTCGGTTGCTGGAGCTGCCCGCTTCTGCTTATTCTGTCCGCAGGCTTTTTACCGGATTGGCCGTCGCCGTTTTGATGGTCCGGGCACTTAAAGTAATAAGCGCCATCAGGAACATAAAAGCGCCGCTCAGCACAAATACCCACCAGCTCATGGCGGTGCGGTAAGCAAAATTTTCCAGCCATTGGTAAAGTGCCCACCAGGCAACCGGTACGGCAATGAGGAAGGCGATAAACACCAGCCTGATAAAATCAGCTGATAACACCCCTACAATGTTCGCGATGGAAGCACCTAAAATCTTTCTGATACCGATTTCTTTTGTGCGCGTGTTCGTTGTATAAATCACCAGTCCGAGCAGGCCCAGGCAGCTGATCAGAACAGACAAGCCTGTTGCCCAGCGCAGCAAGCTGGCGGTGCGCTGTTCGCGCTCATAAAAGCCTGCAACGGTCTCATCGTAAAAATGGAGGTCGAAATCGGCTTCGGGATAAATTTGTTTGAAGGCAGTCCGGATTTTACGGATACCGCTTTGCCAGTCTGCCGTTCCATGTGGTTTCAAGCGGATGTGAAACAGGTTGCCCTTGCTGCCTCCAAATACAAGCGGACTGATCGCAGCATGCGTAGATTGATCGTGGAAGTCCTGCATCACGCCTACAACCGGCATGTTTTTGCCGTTAAACCGGAGCATCTTCCCGATCGCATCTTCCGGTTTCTTGAAACCCACGGCCCGGGTATAGGTTTCATTCACAATAAATTCCCTGATCGTATCGCTGGGTGATACGTTGTGACCAGCTCTCAGCCTGATGCCGTAAACAGGGAGGTATTCAGGGTCACCCCAGCGGATTTGTACACTGGGCTTGGCTTCCGGGTTTTCCATGCAGATGATATTGGTGAAGGCGACGCCTTTGTCCGCAGGCGAAAAAAATCCGGTACTGGCCAGCGCTACTTCGGGGATGGCGTTCACCGCATTCATCATTTGCTGCGTATGCAAGGCCACTGTGTCGCGGGGGCCACGGGGTGTTTCAAATGTAATGATGCCTTCTTTGTTGAACCCTAAATCGGCATGCAGGGAGTAGTTGATTTGCTTGCTTACCATGAGGGTAGCAATGATAAAGAACTGGGCAATCACAAACTGCGCGACCGTTAAGGTTTTGCGGAACCAGGCATGCCTTGTTTCTCCGCTGTTTGTTACCAGCGTGCTTTTCAGGGTGGCAGCAGGCTGGTAGGCGGACAGGATCAGGGCTGGGTATAAACCCGATAAAAAGCTGACAGCAAGGGCCAGGATGCCTAAAAACAAAAGGGTGGAGGGCTGGCTCAGCAGACTGAACTGCAATCCATCAGGTAAAAAATCAGAGAAGGCATGGAGCAGGAAGGGTGTAATACATACAGAAAGGAGGGTGGCAACCAGCGTAATAAGCAGAGTCTCTCCCAAAAACTGCAACACCAACTGTTTGCGGGAGCTGCCCATGGTTTTGCGGATGCCGATTTCCTTTGCCCGCTGCGTTGCATTGGCTGTGGTAAGATTGATAAAATTGATGCAGCCCAGTAACAGCAGGAATGTGGCCACGGCAAGCAGTCCATACAAGGTTGGTTTATGCGCAAGCCTGGATCCAACAGTGGGGTAGCGTGCATCAAAATGCACGTCAGACAAGGGCTGCAGGCGAAAATGGATCGTATGTTCTTCGTCCTTGTTGTACTTTTTATAAAGAGCCGCGATCTGTGCTTCTGTTTGTGCAGCCTGCGTGTTTTCCCCCAGCCTGATGTACAGCTGCGAGTAAGCCATCCAGTCATTCCAGACCGTCATCATAAATTGTTGCTGCAGATGGGTCTTTGCAATGGTGGGCAAGGAAATGAATTCAACGGCTGTAAACGATGTGTTTTGATGCAGATCTTTTACAATGCCCGAAACAATGCCTGTCAGGTCATCATTGTAGCTAAGTTGTTTTCCAAGAATGGCTGCTGGAGGAAGCCCGGGAAAGTATTGCCGGGCACGGCTTTCTGTAAGCACCACATGGAAAGGTGCCTGCATGGCTGTTTGGGGCGAGCCCGCCATCCACTGATATGATAGCAGGTCAAAATAAGACCCGTTGGTGAAAACAATGCCAGCCTGGTTTTTGTACACCTCCGGCATGCCAGCCTTGTTTGTTGACGGGCTCACTTTTGCCGTGGCATCACCCTGAAACTGGAACACGGGAATTGTTTGCGCTACACCGGTTACTTCTTTTTCAATGGCTGCTCCTAACGGTGCAGGCACAGCGCCGCTATGGCCTTCGGTACCATTAAATGATGCATCAAGCACGACGCGGTAAATCTGGTCCTGTCCTTTTTGAAACAGATCATAACTGAACTCATGGTACACAAGCAGGAAGATCACGACGGCGGCACTGATGCCGATCGACAAGCCCAGGATATTGATCCCGGTGAAAACTTTGTTGCGCCAGGCATTCCGGAGGGCAGTAGAAAAAAACAGCTTAAACATAACTTATTCAAACTTAGTTGTTATTCAATTCGCCGGCATGGCTTACAGCGCTTCCGCTTGTTTCCAGGGCTGCTTCCCGGTTGGGAATATGGTTGATAGCCTGGTAAAGCTGCCCATCATTTTCAGGAACCTTGCCTGCACCCAACTCCATCTGCATCCACAGATAGATCAACAAGGTGCAGGCCAGTCCGGAAAACAGTCCAAGCAGATTCAAAAAGATAAACCGCTGATCTTTCAGCGGATTGTACCAGGCCAGTTTGAAATTGTTTTTGAGCATAGTATCGGTTTTGCTTTGCAGCAAGGACATCAATAAGCAATTACTTTTTAAAACCTGCTGCTCGTTCAGTTTTTTGGCAATTCCAGCGATCAGGCATTGCGTATGAATGTAAATGCAGCGATGTGGAAGGCCAAAGAGTAAACCATAATACAGGATGGTTGATTTTCAGAATTTTAGATAAAAGAAGCCCGCCCGGGCTGTTCATTTTTGATACATAATTTGTCCGGCTGCGGACGCTGACCTGTTTGGATGGGAGATCGATTCCAGTTGTTTTTTGCTGAAACAACAACATTTCCTACCTTAAGCACAGGAGGCTTTTAGTACTAACTGTTTTCGTCCTGGCTGTGCAGTCCAATTCCATGGGCGGTAACCGCGGCAGATTTCAATGGTGATAACAAGGCAGACCTGGCAGTAACAAATTACAATTCCAACACGATAGGCATCCTCCTGAACAATGGCAATGGCACCTTTGCCGCAGCGGTAACATATGCCAGTGGCGGAGACAGTCCGGGTTCCATTGCGGCTGGCAATTTCAACGGTGACAACAAAGCTGACCTGGTAGTGACCAATTACTATTCCGCGAATGTGGGCGTACTGCTGAACAATGGAAACGGCACGTTTGCAGCTGCGGTCACTTATGCAAGCAGCGGATCTAATCCAAACTCAGTAGCGGCAGGTGATCTGAACGGAGATAACAAGGCCGACATCGCTGTGGCCAACTACAGCTCCGGCACCATCGGAGTGTTGCTCAACAATGGCACCGGTGTTTTTGCTCCGGCGGCAACTTACCCCAGCGGAAATGTTGATCCGATTTCTGTAACAATCGGTGATTTCAATGGCGATGGAAAAGGCGATCTGGCAGCAGCACTTTATATCTCAAGCACGATCGGTGTTCTTCTAAACAACGGTGCCGGCACGTTTGCCGCAGCGGTAACCTATCCCAGCGGAGGAAGCGGACCTTACGCTGTTGCAGCCGGAGAATTTAATGGTGATGGTAAAACAGATCTGGCGGTGGCCAACTACAGTACAAAAACGGTCAGCGTTTTGCAAAACAACGGAACGGGCACGTTTGCTGCAGCGGTCTCATACCCCAGCGGCGGCAACAATGCCTATGCGCTTGCCATTGGCAATTACAATGGCAACGGGCCGGCAGACATAGCCGTGGCCAATCACAATTCCAGCACGGTAGGCGTATTGCTCAACAACTGCAATCCCGATCCCTGCCCTGCCATTCCTGTCTCCATACCGGATGCAAAGGCGCTCCCTTCCGGCGTGCAGCCCAATACCGTTTATCCGGGTTATGCACCCGCCGCTTCTATAACGCTTACTGTGAAGATCAATGGCGGTACGGGGCCTTACAACTATACGTGGTCCAATGGCAGTCACAACGCCTCTATTGTGGTCAGTCCCACAGCGAAAACCACCTATAAGGTAAGCGTAAGTGATGCAAACGGATGCCCCGGTAACCAGGCTTCTATAACCATTTATGTTGTTGATGTTCACAGCGGCAAAAAAGGCGACAAGGTAGAAGTATGCCACAAGCCGGGCAAGCTCAATGAAACCCTCTCCATTGCGGCTTCGGCTGTACCCGGTCATTTGGGCCATGGTGATATGCTGGGTAGCTGTTCCCGCGCCGGCAGTTGTTCGGACGCTTCAGGTACCAGCTTTACCGCGCAGGCAGTTGACCGGGATGCTGCGCAACCAAATGATCTATCTGCACAGGTCTTTGTAAAAGCACTGCCCAATCCTTCCCGCCAGTACTTTGTACTCGATATCAAAACCGGCGATCTGTCGCAACCCGTTCAGCTGCGGGTCGTAGATTTTTATGGAAGGGTGGTAGAACAAAAGGCCAGCCTGATGGGCAACCAAACCCTACGCCTGGGTGAATCTTATAAAGCCGGTATTTACTTTGCGGAAATTTTACAGGGAAGACAAAAAACAGTGGTGAAGCTGGTGAAGCAATAGATTTGATTTTTATTCCCTCATACAAAGGCAGCACGCAGGTGCTGCCTTTTTTGTTGGTCATTGTTCCCGGAGGCTCTTTCTGACTTCATTCGGGCTGCTGCCATGGTGCTTTTTAAAGAGTGCGATAAAATGGCTTACACTTTCATAACCCAAGGCAGTGGCCACATGCGTTACGTTCATCCGGTCTTTCTCGAGCATCTTTCTTGCCAGCTGCATTTTTTGTTCGAGGTAGTATTGATAGATGTTCTTTCCATACATCTGCTTGAAATGCCTTTTCAGGGTAGAAGAACTGATGTAAAATTCACTGGCCAGCTGATCGATGCCGGGCGGCGCATCTGTCAGGGAAGCACGGAGCTTTTTCTCTACTTCCGTCACCACTTCCAGATAAGGTTTTGGTTTTGAGACAGGCTCAAGGTCTGGCACAGTGAACCGGGTAAATGAGTTCAGCAGGTTATAGGTGTACGCTTTTAAAGATAAGTGGGGAGAATTTTTCTTGTATTCACTAAGCAGTTGAACCGAAAGCAACTGTTCCGTAGGCGAAGTGGTAAAAACATGTGCGGCATCCGGCCGGGCAATAAAAGTGCTTTTAAACTTACCGGAGTTTGTCTCGGCTTCCAGCTCTTCTTTCAACCAGGTATCGCTGAATACGATACAAATGCAACGGATATTTCTTCCTGCTTTGTACACATATTTCATATCCAGCTTGTTCGAGTAAAGTGTTGTGCTGGGAAAGTAGCGCTTGTGTTTCAGTTCTGTTCCCTGAAAAGAAGCGATCGTATCAAACTGGGTCTCAAAATAATAGGTGAGGAAATAAGACAGGTTGCTGTGGGGACTGCATCTGTTGATAAAAACGCAATCTTTCAGCACATCCAGGTTCCAGTAAAGCAGATAAAGATCTGGTTCCAGTTCCAATCTTTTTACGCATCCTTTGAATTCGTTCCTGTCTAGCAACAGCGTTTCGTTTTCCATGGAACCACCCAGGGAAACTGACAGGTTCTGAAAGGAACCTGCGGTGCCATCAAAAGAAAATACGGACGTCATACACACACTTCTTACACACGAGGTTTGATAAAAGGGGTCTACTCTTAATGACAGATTTCCAGCCCTTTATGATGGGAGCAGGAACCCGTAAAATAAAGATACACAAAACTGTATATGATGCTAAGCAGTCAGCTTTAATTGATCTTTTTCCGGTATAATCTCGATCATCCGGCGCTAACAGAACCTTGTTGAAGCAAGTACTTTAGCGTCTGTACTTTAAAAATCAAGGACATATCAAACCTGTTCGATAGCTGACACAATTACCAACGCAAAATTTTTTATGTCATGGTGAAATCCTTTATCCGGCTGCACAAGCAGTCTCCCTCTTTACCTGCAATTTCTCTTCTGTTATTTCTTTTTCTTTCGGCTGCTGCAAAAGCACAGAACGGCAGCCCTTGTTACAAGCCCCTGGCAGGTACAAGTAAAATCGTGCAGTCCGTACAGGGAGGAGCCGTTTGTGTAAACTGTGATTTTCTTTCTAACCCCAACGCAATAACAGATGCCAGCAGAACCAATTTTGCCACGCTCACTAACTTGGCATCCGTTGCAGCAGGAACAGGTGTTACGGTAAGGGATACATTGACCACTTACCCTGCGGGCTTTCAGGCTGGCTATGTAGTTGATTTTGGCAGTGACGTAGTTACGGCCAGCCTGTTAAGCTTTTTTACGATCCAGACCTATAACAAAGGCGTGCTGCAGGAAAGCAGAAGCACTGCCAATGGATTGTCTGTTTCCCTGCTGAGCGGCAGCACCGGAAGGGTTTACATCAACTTCCCTACAACGCAGGCCTTTGACGAAGTCCGTTTTGTCGTTTCTTCGTTGGTAAGCGTTTTGTCGACACTCCGGATTTATTACGCCATGGCGTTCGATCCCACTTGCGGCGCGCTCGACAACAATGGTATTTGTTATGACCAGATCGCGGGTTCTTCCACCTCTGTGAATTTTAATGCCGGGCTGCTGAACGTGCTTTCGTCGCTTACAAATGCCGGCAACATCACCGATGGTGATAAATCCACGTATGCTTCCCTGAGCCTCCCGCTGGGGGTAGCGCTGCTGAGTACACCGCCTTATGTAGGCGTTAAAGATGAAGAACGGATCTATCCTGCTGGTACCAGGGCCGGCTTCGTTGTCAACGCAGGATCTTCCCTGTTGAGTGTTGGCGTACTGAGTGCATTCTCTGTACAAACGTATTTGCACGGACAGCTGCAGGACAGCAGTTCTTACACAGGTGGCTTGTTACAAGTAAATGGGCTGGGGGCGGGAGACGCCTTGCAGGAAGTAAGTATCGTAACAACAAAACCTTATAACGAAGTCCGCCTTGTTTTGTCACAAATTGCTACCGTGAACATAGGTACCATCAGCATCTATTATGCGTTTGAAAGTGGCGGCGCTTGTCCGGCCAATTGCAATGCACCGCTTACAAATACGGTACAGGCACCCGCCGGTTTCAATGTTGTAAACCGCGACAGGGACCCGTCGACATTGGGCGTATATACAACCACCGGAACATACGGACTCGTGAATGCCGGTACCTTGTCCAACACCGGAAACGTGGTGAACACCTCTCTTACAGACTTTGCCACTTACAGTGCGCTTGTAGGTGTTGGAGCAGGCGCGCGGATTACGGTAGAAACAACCAACGGAGCAGATTACCCCGCCAATACCTTCGCCGGGTTTGCGATTGCTTCAGGCAGCGGACTGCTGGATCTAAGCTTGCTGAATTCCATAACCATCCGCCTTTACAACAACGACGATCAAAACCCGGTACAAACAATCACCGGCGCTTCCCTGCTGAACCTGGGCTTGCTGGGGGCCGGACAACTGAATTATATCGGCGGGAAAGCCACCGTGCCGTTTGACGAGATGGAGATCGACTTCAATGCAGGCCTGCTGGGAGTGGCCACCGATTTCTTTGTTTACTATGCCTATGTAATAAGAGATGATGACAACGACGGCGTGCCTGACTGTTATGAAGTATGTGGTACCACTGGCAACGATGCGCTGGACAGTGATGGTGATGGCACTCCGAATGCATGCGATGCTTGTAACATCACCGGACCCAAGTCTTCTGTAATCGATACCGACAACGACGGTGTTGTAAACTCCTGTGACGCCGACAGCGACAATGATGGCATTCCTGATGTGGTGGAAGACCGGAATGGCGACGGTGATCCCAACAACGACGATGCAGACGGAGACGGTATTCCCAATTACCTGGATCTGGACAGTGACAACGATGGCATCAATGATCTGCGGGAGTCCGGTATCAGCAGTGCGTTGATCGCATCGCTGGACGCAAACGGGGATGGCGTGATAGATGCAACTGTTGCAAAAGGAAACAACGGAATGGCCAATGCCATAGAAAACGACGATACGCCCACAAGCACCGTTGGTTACAGCCTGGCCAATACAGACTTTGCCAGCCTGCCTGCAGGCGACAACGTGCCTGATTTTGTAGACCTGGACAGCGACAACGATGGAATAAACGATCTTCATGAAAGTGGACAGGTGGGCATACTGGACGCCAACAAAGATGGCATGGTTGACGGGCCCGATAGCGACAGCGACGGAATCATGGACAGCGCAGATGGAAACGATGCTCTCTTTGGTGACGCATCAGATACGGCACTCGCCGATACAGACCGGGATGGTGTTTACAACTTCAGGGACCTGGACAGCGACAATGACGGTGTGTTCGATTCCAAGGAAGGACATATGCCTGCAAATGCTGATGTGGATGTAAACGGCACCATTGATGGTGTGGACAGCGACGGGGATGGTATCATGGACGCGGTAGATGGAAACCCCGGTGTATTTGGAGACGGCAATGAAGCCGGAATGCTTGATAGCGATGGCGACGGTGTGCCGGATGTGATGGACCTTGACAGTGATAACAATGGCATCTTTGACCACAACCAACGGTTGAAAGTAGACCTGGATCTGAACGACGACGGCATGGTAGATGGGGTAGATACAGACGGGGATGGAATTATCAACGTTGCCGGACTGGACAACAACAATATCTTCGGGGGAAGTGCATTGGGTACGTTGCCTGTACAACTTGCCGGGTTTAATGCTGTGAAAGCAAACAAAGCTGTTCTGCTCGGATGGGAAATTGCAGATGAAAAAGCATTCAAACAGTACGAGGTAGAACGCAGCACAAACGCGATCGACTTCAGAACAATTGGTGTGATAGCAGGAGCAGGAAAGGCATCTTATACGTATACCGACAACGCACCTGGCAATGGAACCAATTACTACCGCCTGAAGATGGTGGACAACAATGGTGCTTTCACCTATTCAGCCGTGAAGACGATCCAGTTCAAAGCGTTGGGCGGTACCGTACTCCGTGTAGCTCCCAATCCGGTCCGGGATCAATATTACCTCCAGTTCGACGAGCCCCAATCAGGCCAGTACAGGATTGAAATAAGCAATATGCAGGGACAGGTGCTTTACACCCGCAACCTGGTGCTGGAAAACCAGTCGAGGATTGACCTGGTGAAACCCGGATCAGTACCGGCAGGTATCCATCAAATGGTTATTTATGATTTGTCTGCCAACAGGAAACAAGTACTGAAAATAGTTTTTAAGTAAGGGGTACAGGGCCTGGCCAGGGTAGTGTCTTATTCAGACCGATGATGGAAGCAGCAGAAAACGGATGGGAAAAGATGAGACACTACCCTAACCAGAAAAGGGCTTCAGATAAGATCAGCCATTGTTCTCATAAAAAGCCTTCGCTGTAAGACCTGCCCTTTTACCTGCACAACATAGCGCTCTTTTACCAGATCATCCATTAAGAGACACAAGCGCCTGGCCTGCTTGCACGAGCCGGGATTGTGAAGAAGTAGTTTGGCTCGCAGGTCAGGCGCTTGTGTCTCTTAATGGATGATCTGTTTTTTAGTGTGGGTCTGCTGCTGTAAAGAAAATGCCTGGTGCAGGATTGAAAAAGACAAGCAGCCAAACAAAAGCAATTCACCGTATTTCTGATAAAGCATTTTTGAGGTTGCCTGATCATCCGTAACTTACCTGCATTACTGCAAAGATGAAATATCAGGTAGGGATCATAGGAGCGGGGTTTGCCGGACTGGTAGCAGCATTACAGCTGAAGAAAAGCGGCAGAAGCTCCTTCGTTATTTTTGAGCGCGCTGCTGAGCCGGGTGGTACCTGGCGCGACAATGTCTATCCAGGCTGCGCCTGTGATGTCGCATCCCCCCTGTATTCGTTTGCCGGGGAGCCAAATCCGCACTGGAACAGACTGTATGCAGACCAGCGGGACATCCTCCAATATATCAAGGATGTTGTTCAGAAACACAACCTGCACGAGCATATCCGGTACAACACAGAAGTGGCCGGTGCGCGCTTTCAAAAGAGAGCAGGTGGGTGGGAAATAACAGATGCAGGAGGCCACACGACCTTTGTCAATGTGCTTATAGCTGGTACCGGTCCCCTGAACCGGCCCTGCATTCCCGGCTTCCCCGGACTGGCGCTTTTCCGGGGTAAGATCTTTCACTCATCTGCCTGGGATCATGACTGCGACCTGGCGGGCAAAAAGGTAGCTGTAATTGGCACCGGTGCCAGCGCCATCCAGATCATTCCCGCCATTGCCCCCAAAGTTTCCCGGCTCTTTGTTTTTCAGCGCACGCCGCCCTGGGTGAGTGAGCGCGCGGATAGATTTATTACTCCGAGCCAGCAAAGCAGGTGGAAAAGATTTCCTTTTTTGCTGCGCTTGCAAAGGGAAAAGATCTACTGGCTGAATGAGCTGCTGGGCCTCGGGTTTATTGGTCAGGAACTGGTGAACCGGCTGATGCGGATTGTTGTATCACGCCGGCTGACCAAACAAGTCAAAGAT
>JADCRZ010000077.1 GCA_015069695.1 Williamsia sp. | reverse complement strand
GACGCCACCCCGAAGGTAGAAACGTCAGGTGCGGCGCAGATCTGGTGGGCAGGCATGCCGGGTAATGAAGGTGATTTCCCGATGAACGACACGTGGGACACCTTCCTGGAGCAGGCAACGTGCTTTCTCAATCTCGAAACGGCGTACCGCTCCTCCCTCAGTCCTGTCGGCATCCGGCTGGGTGACCGTCTCACCGGCAAACCGGTTCATGTCGACATCAGTGATGAACCGGTCACAAAAGGTATCTGCACTAACCGCAACAAGTTTATCCTGGGTCCGTCCGGCAGTGGCAAATCTTTCTTTACCAACCATATGGTGCGCAGCTATTACGAGCAAGGGACGCATATCGTGCTGGTGGATGTCGGGCATAGCTATAAGGGATTGTGCGACCTTGTAAAGGGTTATTATTTCACGTACAGTGAGCAGAGCCCCATCCGCTTCAATCCGTTCTTTCTCGGTCAAGGCGAAGTGCTGGATACCGAAAAGAAGGAAAGCATCAAGACGTTGCTGCTGGCACTCTGGAAAAAAGATAACGAGGTCTTTAACCGTAGCGAGTATGTCGCCCTGTCCAACGCTTTGCAGCTTTACTACGATGAGCTGAAGAAGCAACCGTCTCTCTTCCCTTGCTTCAACAGTTTCTACGATTTTCTCAGAGACACCTTTACAGAAGTGATCCGGCAAGATGGCGTCAAGGAAAAGGATTTCGACATCAGCAACTTCCTGTACGTGCTACGCCCATACTACACCGGCGGCGAGTTTGATTATCTGCTAAACGCTACCGAAAATCTGGACCTTCTCCAGCAGCGCTTTATCGTGTTTGAGCTGGATAACATCAAAGATCACCCGATCCTGTTCCCGGTGGTGACGATTATCATCATGGAAGTCTTTATCTGCAAGATGCGCAAGCTGAAAGGTGTCCGCAAGATGATACTAATTGAAGAAGCCTGGAAAGCCATCGCGAAGGAAGGTATGGCAGAATACATTAAATACCTGTTCAAGACGGTCAGGAAATTTTACGGGGAAGCTATCGTCGTCACGCAGGAAGTGGAAGACATCATTTCGTCTCCGGTCGTGAAGCAGGCGATCATCAACAACAGCGATTGCAAGATCCTTCTGGACCAGAGTAAGTATCAGAACAAGTTCGAAGCCATCCAGGAACTGCTGGGACTGACCGACAAGGAAAAGGCGCTCGTGCTGAGCGTCAACAAAGCCAATGAGCCCGGGCGCAAATACAAAGAGGTGTTCATTTCACTGGGTGGTGTTTTATCGAAAGTCTATCGCACCGAAGTGTCCCCGGAAGAATACCTGGCCTATACAACGGAAGAAACCGAAAAAATAAGGGTGCATCAGTACGCAGAACGATATGGCAGTATCGAAAAGGGGATCAGCGTGCTGGCGGCTGAGATGCGTGCCTCATAATACAGATTATAAACAAAATAAAATACAGACTATGAACAGACTTTTTCTCCTGGCTCTCATTCTGGCGGGATGCAGTAATGGTGATAATGGTAAAATCAGACAATCCGTTCCCGGGGTATACATCCGCCATTTCGAAGCGGCGTACAGCAGGGGTGACGATACCCTTTTTATTTCCCGCATGAACGGAACCAACTCTTACCGGGTCATCCGTAAAAGCACCTTCCGGCGGATCAAAAACAAACGATGGGGCGAGCCGGAACAAAAAGTGGAATCGTGGGTTGTCCTGTATGATTTTGAAAACAAAAATCTATATGAGCAAAAAAGGGAACGCAGGCTGACACCGCTGCCGGACAGCAACAAATTGTGGGTTGGCACCAGTTCCTATTCAAAAATAGAATAAAGAGGAAGTGATGAAAAAAGTGTGGAAGAGCATTGTGGCAATGTGGGTGATACTGTCGCTGACAAGTACGGTCCAGGCGCAGATTCCCATTGCGGAAGTGATTAAGGAAGGCATTAAAAAAGTAATTCTGGCGGTGGATTTAAAAGTGCAGCGGCTGCAGAACAAAACCATCTGGCTGCAGAACGCGCAGAAGGAACTGGAAAACACGCTGTCAGCAACCCGTCTGGATGACATCTCCGGCTGGGTGGAAAAACAGAAGGATCTGTATGGCAATTACTTCGACGAACTGGGGAAGGTGAAGGATGCCATCAAAATGTACCACCGCGTGAAAGAGATCGGGGAAAAACAGGTTGCCATCGTGACCGGTTATAAAACTGCTTACGGGTTGTTCCGGCAGGATCCGCATTTTACAGCCACCGAACTTGAGTACATGGCAACCGTGTATAGTGGTATGCTGGCGGAAAGCATGAAGAATATCGACCAGCTGTCCCTGGTAGTGAATGCGATGACGATACAGATGTCTGACGAACAGCGTATCGGTATCATTAACGCTGCGGGAGACGCCATTGACAAAGTGTACAATGATCTGCGGCAATTTAACAACGAGAGCAGGCTGCTGAGCCTGCACCGGTCAAAGGATGCTGCGGAAGCGGCTGTCGTCTCAACCCTGTACGGACTGAAATAAAACAGAACTGATTTAAAACGGAGCACATGAAGTGGATAAGCATAGTCGTGCTTTTGATCCTGCAGACAGGAACATTTGCCCAAACGACTGCGGAATGGTTACGGCAGAAGAAGACAAGGATTCAATACCTGACCCAACAGGTGGCGGCCCTGGAAGTATATCTCGTGGACCTGAAGAAAGGATACCGGACCGTCAGGAACGGATTGGGAGTAATTGATAATTTGAAGAAAGGGGATTTCAGTTTACACAACGATTACTTCCATTCCTTGTCAGCAGTAGACCCGCTGGTCGCAAACTCAGACAGGGTACAGGGAATATTTAATCTGGAGAAAGAGACAGCAGGAATCAGTGCTGCGATGCATCCGTTGCTGTCATCACTTTATCTGACGGCTTCCGAGAAAGAGTATATCACGGCTGTGATGAATAATGTGCTGGAGAAAGGATCGCGCGATCTGGATGTTCTAATCCTTGTTACAACCCCGGGTGAGGCAGACATAGGAGAAGAAGGGCGGCTCAAAAAGATTGATGCACTGTATGAGGCTGGCAGGGACAGGTACGCATTTGTGATGCATTTCAGGCAGAATCTTCAGCTTCTCCTCCGGTCAAGGGCAAAAGAAAAACAAAGCAGCTCTGTTTTGTATTCACTGTACGGTTTAAAATAGAAATGATGAGAAAGAGAATGAGGAATGTGATGTTAATTATGGTGTGCAGTCTCATGGTAATTGCCGGACAGGCACAGTCCTATGAGGTGCAGTGTCTGGTATTGGATTGCAGCAAACTGGCGCAACTGAAAAGCATCCTGTCGGATATGAAGAAAGGGTATCAGATCCTCACCCAGGGATACGGTGCAGTGAAAGACATTTCGGAGGGAAACTTTCACCTGCATGAAGTCTTTCTGGACAACCTGATGAAAGCAAGCCCGGCAGTCCGGAAGTATGGAAAGGTAGCGGATATGATAAGCGATCAGCTGGCGATGATGAAGGAATACAGAAGTGCATGGCAACGATTCCGGAATGATGCCCGCTTTACCCCGGATGAATTGGAATATCTGGTTACTGTGTACAGTCATTTAATTCAATCAAGCCTCTCAAAACTGGATGACCTGACAACGATACTTACCGATGGGTCATTCAGGATGAGTGACGAGGAGCGGCTCAACAGGATAGATGAGCTGGCAGCGGACATGCATGATAAGCTTACGTTCCTCAGACATTTTAATGGCAATGCATCAGTTCTTGCTCTGCAAAGAACCCGGCAGCAAAATGATATCAATACTTCAGCCCGGCTCTACGGAATAAAGTAAATATTAGATTTTATGAACAGGTATATAAAAATGACCCTTTGCGGGGTTACAGGCTTTTTGTTCCCTTTTATTTCCGGTGCCCAGTCTTCCGGCGGAACGGCGGACAGCCTGAAGAGTATGCAGGCAGTACTGGATCAGTTGTACAATGAAATGATTCCCCTTTGCAGTGAGCTGATCGGGGTGGGAAGAGGCATCGCCGGTTTTGCAGCCACCTGGTACATCGCGGTCAGGGTGTGGAGGCACCTGGCGGCGGCGGAACCCATTGATTTCTATCCGCTTCTCAGACCCTTTGCCATCGGGATGGCGATCATGCTGTTTCCCTCCGTGATTGCGGTTGTCAACGGTGTCATGCAGCCGGCTGTACTGGCAACGGCAGGCATGGTAAAAAACTCCGATGATGCCATCACCCGTTTGCTGAAACAGAAAGAGGATGCCATCAAGCAGACTGACAGCTGGCAGATGTATACAGGTGAAAGCGGTTCCGGTGACCGGGACAAATGGTATCAGTACACGCATCCGGATGATCCTGATCCCGCTGATGAAGGAGTCATGGAAGGGGTTGGAAACGACATCAAATTTGCCATGGCCAAAGCCTCTTACAACTTCAAAAATTCGATCAAGGAATGGATGTCAGAGGTGTTGGAGATCCTGTTCCAGACGGCTGCCCTCTGCATCAATACCATCCGGACATTTTATCTCATTGTTCTTGCGATTCTCGGTCCGCTCGTGTTTGGGCTGGCGGTGTTTGACGGATTCCAGCACACACTGGCTGTCTGGCTCGCCCGGTATATCAATGTGTTTCTGTGGTTGCCTGTCGCGAATATTTTCGGCGGCATCATCGGCAAGATTCAGGAGCTGATGCTGCAGCTGGACATCACCCAGATCGGAAGCAGCGGAGACACCTTTTTCAGTTCCACAGACACTGCCTATCTCGTGTTCATGATCATCGGTATCGTGGGCTATTTCACGGTGCCTTCGGTAGCGAATTACATCGTGCATGCCGGCGGGGGAAACACCCTGATGTATAAAGTCACCTCCCTGTTCGGAAGCGGAGGCAGTTCTGCAGTCAATGCAGTAACGGGAACGTCGGGTATGGTGGCAGACGTGTTTGGTAATAAGGCAGAGCGGATACAGCAGAGCATGTCCGGGTTCGGTACCGACTCCGGCTATTTCAAAGAGGGAGGCAATGGAGGTGACAATCACCGGCATGACAAGTTAAGCGGTAAAGCATAAAGGAGAGGTATGTTTCAGCAGTTCAGACAGATAGATTCGGCTTTCAGACTGGTCAGAGGATTTTGTGCGGTGGTGATATTGGGTTGCCTTCTGACATGTACATATGCGCTGTATAAAACAGCAGCGGTTGTCAAAGCCGGTAGCGACAAAATGTACATCCTGGCAGATGGTAAGGTTCTAGAAGCGCATGCCGGAAGCCGGAAGGATAACATTCCCGTCGAAGCCCGTGATCACATCAGAACGTTTCACCAGTACTTCTTTACGCTCGATCCGGATGATAAAATGATTCAAAGCAATATTGGCAGGGCGCTGTATCTCGCAGACGGATCAGCCAAGACCGCATATGACAATCTGAAAGAAAACGGATACTACTCAAACCTCATTTCGGGAAACATCAGCCAGTCGGTCACCATTGACAGCATACAGGTGAATATTGACGCCTATCCTTTTTACTGGAGATGCTATGCTACAGAAACAATTACCCGCACGACCAGCATTTTGATCCGCAGCTTGTTGACAGAAGGATACCTACGGGAGGTAGCCAGATCGGATAACAACCCGCATGGCTTTCTGATCGAGCGCTGGCATACACTTGAAAACCGGGATATCAGGACCGAATCCCGATAACAGAAAGATCTCATTTTTTAAACTGATTTGATATGAAGACGATACATAGGCGCATGCCCGGCAAACCGGAAAACGCTTCCCCATCGGAAGTACATTCCAGGCTTCACCCGCTGATGGAGAAAGCCGCGGAGATGCTGCAACGGAAAGCGGCTAAACTGTCTTCCCACAACAAATGGCTGGGACTGATGCTTTTCTGCCTGCTTAGTGTAGGGTGCAGTCTGGGAGTGATCGTGTATTCGGTTAGGACAGCTCATCCATTCTTTTCTGTTGAACCCATCCGGCCGCCTGTACCGTTTAAAAACCCCCACCGGATGCGGAAATCAGAAGACAGTGTCGTAACAATGGCTCAATACAAAAGGATACAGGCAATAGAGTCTTTCCTGTCGCGGCAACAGAATCACCCAGCGACAAAAGCTTTCTATGACAGCCTGGTGAAAGCACGACCAGGTTTTCCCGACAGCCTCAAAGCCATTGACAGCTTATTTCTTTCACAATAAAAACGGATATATGACAACAGCACAAACGACGCCGGCTCTCCGGAGCCGGAAACTTCTCCTTCTTATGCCTTTGTTTTTGCTGCCTTTCCTGACGCTTTTATTCTGGGCGGCCGGGGGTGGCAGGAACTCTTCTTCTACAGACGAAACCAAGGCCGGTACAGGGCTGAATACCCAACTGCCGGATGCCAGGTTGCGTAGTGACAACGGTACAGACAAGCTTAGCTTTTACCTGCAGGCGAACCGGGATTCGGCAAAAAAAGCGGAAGACAAAGAAAGAGATCCTTTCTGGAACAACATCGCATTTGATTCTTCCCGCTCTCTGACGGAAAATGGTACCGGCTATCCGAAGTCGGGTGGAAGTTACGATCCGCTGCCACCGTCCGGATCGGGATGGAACCAGCTCGACAACAACGAAGCAAAAGTGTATCAGAAGATGTCCCGGCTGAATCACATTCTTGCCGGTGCAGAACAGACGACCCAGGTTGCAGGAATAACAGATAACAGCCGCTCAGTTCATTCAACACCCGGATCGGGTAACCAAAAACTGCAGGTGCTGGAGCAGACCATGAGCCAGACAGGCTCTGACCCTGAACTGGAACAGTTGAATACGATGCTGGATAAGATAGTTGCCATTCAGCACCCAGACACCGAACGTAGTTCCGGCATCTCGGATAATGAGAAAGCGGATGGCAGATCCCTTAGAGTACGGAATGCAAAAAGTAGCCCTGCTTCCATGCTTGCTGCCCCGGTAGAAAAAGACAAAAAAGCGGCAGTTAACAAAATGCGGTCAGCTTTCTATAGCGAGAGTTACATGTCTGTGGATACGGCAACAGGTGAAGGACTGAACACCTTTTCAGCATTGGTTCCAAGAGCTCAAACGATTGTGAGCGGTTCCACCCTTCAGCTGCAGCTTTTGCAGGATGTAAAGGTGGGAGAAACGGTGATCAGCAAAGGAAATTATCTCTCCGGCACGGCTGCCATCAGTGGCGAACGGTTACTCATAAAGATCAAATCCATCAGAATGGAAAACAACGTCTTTCCCGTGTCATTGGAAGTTTATGATATGGATGGTCTTCCGGGTATCCATACACCTGGCAGCTCAACCGGAGAGGCAGTCAGAGAGTCCTCCGGGCGGCTGACGAATAGTCTGGGATTAACTTCCCTGGATCCATCTATCGGAGCGCAGGCAGCAGCGACGGGAATCGAAGCTGCCAAGTCTCTCATGAGCAAAAAAGTAAAACTGATAAAAGTCATCATTCCCGCAGGTTACCGGATCCTGTTGAAAGATGCCGGAACAAATTAGTCATCTAAAACTTTATTACCATGATCCGGATTTGTTTATTAGTCTTCACACTATTTCTTTTTCATGTCTGCGTTTTGAGCCAGGCACAGCCATCGTTCATCGAGCCTTACCGCATAACGGTGTCAAGCAGCAGAACCACTCATCTTGTGTTTCCTTTTCCGGTCAAAAGTATTGACAGAGGCAACTCCGATATTCTCGCGCAGAAATCACCCGGCACCGATGCTGTACTGCAGGTCAAAGCCGACCACCCGCGGATTGCTCAGACCAACCTGACGGTCATCACAGTGAATAACCGACTGTATTCATTTCTGGTTTCGTATGATTCAATGCCCCAGCATCTCACTCTCGTCTTCGATAGCGCAGGAACGGGCTATAAAAACGTGATTCAGCTTGACAACAGCAGAAAAGATTCCGGTCTTAGTCCGGACCTGGCGAATACAGATGAGATGCCGGCTCTGGCACGCGGTGTAGAGCGTAAAAAAAGGAACAGGATACATCTTCAAACGTCTCACGACCGGTTGCATGTATACCTCACAGGGATCTACACAAAATACGACAGGTATTACTTCCTGTTCCGTCTCCGCAACCGGTCGAATATCAGCTACTCGCTGGGTAGCATTTCGTTTACGATCCGCGATGCAAAACGGGTGAAAAGAATGGCATCTCAGGAAAAGATGGTGCCGGTTCTTTATCAGCTTCACACCGATAAAGCGATACCCGGTCCGGGACGGGGCTCTTGGGTGTTGGTAACCTCCAAATTCACACTGGAAGACCGGAAGCTCTTGGATATCCAGATACTAGAGGAGGAAGGGGGCAGAAACATTTCGTTTCAAATAAACAACCGGATACTGCTTTCCGCCGGAAAGCTGTAACCAATTCATTCTATCACCGAATAAATACAAACGTATGAACACAGAAAATCTCAGGTATCTGAAAGACAATTTGAAGTATCATGGATTTGGCGAGAAGCTATATGGGGAACTGGAGCAAAACATCAACGCCGGGATGGCAGGCTTCCAACTCCGTTTCAACGAGTCTCTGAACGGAAAATCCTTTGAAGCCGTTCTCAATTTCCGTCGGGGTGAAGGCAGCGATATGTACTATTTTAATAGCTATGCAGCTAAGCTGGATAAAGGTATCAAAGAGAACGTGGAGCAGACTTTTTATATCAACAAAGGAAAAGGCATTACCGCCAAGGAAGCCTTTAACCTGCTAGACGGCAGGTCAGTATATAAAGAACTGGCAAACAAGGAGGGAGTCGCTTACCAGGCCTGGGTTCAGCTTGATCCGAAAGTAGTGGATAAGAACGGAAATCACATCCTGAAACAATATCATGAACACTATGGTTTTGACCTGGGAAAATCCCTGGTATCCCTGCCGGTAAAGGAACTAGCAACGGACGAAGACCGCAGCAGGCTCATCCGTTCCCTCGAGAGGGGAAACCTGCAGGCAGTGACATTTGACCGGGATGGAAAAAGTGAGCGGATGTTTCTTGAAGCCAACCCCCAATATAAAACACTGACTGTGTATGATAGCGGGATGAAGAGGGTTAGAAAAAGCGAAGGACAAACAACAGCCCGGGAAAAAACGGTGGAGCAGAAAGAGACTACGCCCAAGGAAACAGCCGGAAAGTCTGCGGATAAAAAGTCGGAAAGAAAGATCAAAACGGGAAATAAAGAAACCGGCCTGTTACCCAAGAAAAGGACAAACCTGAAAAAAGGATTGGTGCAGTAGAAAAGAGATTGGCAAAAATAAAATTAGACAGAGGTAAGCGATATGGCGGAGAAGAAAAAGGTGAACCGGATTATGGAAGGACTGCTCGACTGGACGGGAAAAGACAACCGTCTCAGGGAGGCTTTTGGAAATGGAGTGGCGAACAGCCGGGACTATTTGGGAGCCAAGCGGGATTTTTTCCGGGATTTGTATAAGACCAGTGCGATAAATCCCACCGCGGAAGAAAAGGTGATGAGGACAGTTCTACAGGGTGAAATCCGGAAACTGGAGAAGCGTCTCTATCCGAATGTGGCTGTCAGGCTGGTGGCGAAGCTAGGAGAAGGAATTAAGGAATGGCTGCAGACCAGTCGCAGGGAGCTGTCGGGAAGTGGCGAAATGACGGTGATCCGCTCCAAAGGAAAGGATGCCGGATATAAGAATACGGCTGAGAAGCGTACCGATTTACAGGAATCGCAGGGTCAGCAGAACGCCGTTTACCGCAGGCAGCCCATAGCGATGAAGAAGAAAAAAGCAGATACTGAAGTCTCCGCAAAGACAAGCGACACATTGCTGCCAAAGAGACGCCGGAATCCGAATAACGGATACGGTGTTCATTAATCTTTACCATTTCGTTTATGGACACTAAGAATATACAGTCCCTGATGGAAAGCCTGGTCCGGCTGGGGTTTTCACCGGCAGTCGAACATCAGTTGCTTTACCATATCTGTCTGAGACAAAAAGAGTTCGCCGTCCGGGAGCGTAAAGCGTTCGGAGCGGACATCGTCAGCTACTCAATTGCCTGTAAAATCAAAGAAAACGGGACGAAATGGACATGTACCTATTTTGATGCAATACTTCGAAAAGAGATCGGGACAGAGCCACATCTTCTGAACGGAACCGATGTAGCAAAGGTAGAAGAGCGGATGCGCGGGATCAACTGGCAGGAGCTGGCATATGTGGGGTCAGCTCCGGTCATCCAGACAGAAGACAAAAAGACCTGGGAAGCTCCGGTGCTGGCAGATGAAGTCATGGGTGACCTGGAAGCTTTGTCGATAACGCCTGAAGGCAGGGATGTGGCTGATATACTTCGCTACAAATACTGGGTGGATACGCCGCTGGATCGCCTGATCCCGAACCTCTCGGTTCTAAAGACCCGGCTTGAGCTGTCTCAGCGCTTCTACGTTCTCGGGAAGGATAGTATTACAGCCGATGAAGCCTTCCGGTTTTTGAACAACCGATGGATACAACGGCAGATACAGAATGGTAAAAAGGAGAAGTCTGTTTTAGAGCAAAAGGTAGCAGGGCACCGCAAAGCAGACACTGCCAAAATCCGAAAGAAGACCTCTGCAAAAGGAAACGGCTAAAGAGGATTAATGGCAATGAGCTTTGAAACCTGTCTGACGGCTTTTCTGATGATCTCGCAAAAGGATGCGAGGGTCGGTTCGACCCATGTCTGCCTCTTTATTGTCCTGCTGTATCAATGGAACCAGAATCAAAAGGTAAATCCGTTTCAGATCCGGCGGACAGAGGTTATGCGATTCACAAAAATCAGGTCGAGGGATACTTTTACCAGGTCTATAAAGCTGTTGCACGAAGCCGGATATATCAGATATATACCCTCGTGCAATCCGGATGTGGCCAGTATGGTCTGTATTAATGACTTTTCCTGATTTTGCTTTTCTTCTTAAAAAAACTAAATGAAGCATCAAAATGGTGTGTTCTGCCGTGATCAGGGGCTGCCACGCCAGGCTGACGTCAGGAAGAGATTATATAGGGCATCAGTCGACCAGATAACCCGGATAAAAAAGAAAGCCTGACGAAAACAGTCTGATTTAATAACAGTAATGATTCCCGGAAATATGTAATCCGGATAAGAAATGAAAGATATGCCAGTAATGTTCCCTGTCGAACCGGATGTGTTCTGGCAGCAGTTGAAAAGAATGGTACAAGAAGCCATCGGTGAATATATGAAAGCCCAACCCCTGGTGAAGCCGGCAGAAAATGCTTCGCAACAGCCTTTGCTAAAGCTGGCAGAACTTCGCAGTATTTTCAGGGTATCGAAGCCAACCTTGTATAAGTGGATTAAAGAGGGCAGGCTGCGTTCATTCAAAATCCGTAACCGCCGGTACTTTACAAGGGAAGATGTTGAAGCCCTGATGCAGGGAAAATCGTTTCCCGCAAGTCCTTTTTTCCCTTCGCAATCAATCTCTGAATCAGAGGTAGTGTCAATTGTGAAGAGCTGATCATTTTTCTATGACAGAGCTCTGTTTGCCGTGGAATATGAGCGGTGAAGAACAGGGAATGATAACTGGCATAATTCATCATTTGGAAATTATACATTCTCCTGCTCTGGGCTTCTTACTTATACGTAGAAGGAATGCATGCCGATTCGATTTGACGGATGGACCTGGAAATGTATAATCACGGAGACAAAAACGGCAGGCAAAAAAATTACTTACAACTTCAGCTTTTTCAGATGTTTCCGAACTTCTCTTTCCACCTGTTCGAATGGAGGAAGGTTTTTGATCTGCTCATTCATTGATTTCTGCCACCGGTCTTTGTACTGGGGCAATCTCTTCTCCAGGACATTCATAAAATCAAGATAGTTCAATTGTTTGTACGCGCATTTTCTTGCAAATTCTTTCAGGTGAAAGGCAGCATCCATTCCGTGAATCTCCAGCAAAAACCAGATATCATAAAAATCTCTTGGCTGCGCCCGCTGCATGATGGTTCGCAGCTTTTCTACCAATACTTCCTCCAGGGAGTAGCATAAAATCTGGTAAGCATTCAGGTCTGAATAACCGACAATAACATCTGCCATAATGGGCGGATATTCCAGTTTTTCCTTTCTTGAAATGTCAACTTTTACCTGCTTGTTATTGTTCTTTCCTCCCAGCGAGCCCCCGAATAACCAATGTAGAAATTGATGCCTCCGTCTTTATGTTCATTGTTATCAATGATCTTAAGTGATATATTGGCTTCCTCCTCTACATAGTCAAACACTTCACTGAACCATTCAAAAATCTGTGCATTCGTGATGGTGTCTTCCAGCAATGTGAAGTCAATATCTTCCGAAAACCGGTAATCCTCAAAATAGACCTTCTTCAAAACGGTTCCTCCTTTAAACACGATGACTTTTGAAAGAGCCTCATGCTGAGAGATACCTTTTAATATCCAGGACAGGATGTAATCCTTTTCTATCTGCTGATCGCGGACACCTGTGACTGCTGCTTTTTTTTGTATTTCGTTTGAACGGATCATGTATATAAGGCTGATGTAATCGTATCAGGTTCTACATTCTGCTGAATGCTCCATTTGCTGATTAGCCTTCCGCTTTTTGATACCTCTGTATCAAGGGGCACATAAGAAGTCGTCTTTTCTCTTTGCAGGTCGCCGGTAATGTTTGTTCTGATGTCCAGCAAATCCAGCAGGTATCCCAGCCTTTTGATGACGGCCTGGGACCGGAATTTCTTTGTGTAGTCAAGCAGGCGGTTAAAATGAATGTTGTCTCTTGACACATAAATCGCTCTGGCTATTTCCACAATGCCTCCCGCATAGTCGGGTCTGAAAAGACAGTCAATCAGTGTTTTTTCCAGATCAGAGCACGGCACCTTATTGAAATTATCAATCCATACTTTTTTCGATCCGAAGAAATGGCTGGTGTTGTAATAGATAAACTGAAAGGAAATATCTCTGACTTTAATTTCGGAGGGTCTTATCTGCTTTGACACAACGATCTGCTCTTTCAGGGAAGGTTGTGTAATCAGGTTATGAATCTGCAGGGCTGAATAAAACCCGATGTAATACTTCGCATCCCCTGTCAGCTGTCCGGCTATCAGGTGCCAGTCGGGCATGAAACTGCCGGGGTCTGACTCGTACGGAATGATGTGATAGACACCTTCCTTCAGACGCATCAACAGACCCCTTCTGGTCATATCGCTGAGTAGTTCCCGCAAGGCGCTTTCACTTGAATCCGGCAATGCCTGCGAAGCTTCTGCGTAACCAAATGCCGTCTGTTGCCGGTTATTGAAGTAACCCAGTAAACGTCCCGACTGTGAAGAGATAAATTTATGTTTCATAGTTGAATTGTCAGGATTGACCTGACGAAAATGATATAAAACATAAAAAAGGGCATCGATGTCACAAGCTGTCTCAGAATATTCTGTTTGAGATGAGTTTCGCAGACGTAAGATTGAAAATTTAGCATCCCTTTACCCCGGTGCCGTGTTGTGGATTTTGTGATTCATAACAGTCTCCAACAGGGCGTTTATGTCCGGGTGAATGATTGATGAAAGACGATTTAGCTTCTTTCCCATTCTCGGGAAGTTCGAATCAGGTCTGTATTACCTCCGGACCGGACACAAGGCAGTTACTCAAAAGTCTGATATTTCTCATAAAGGTGCTTCATATCATTACTGATTTTGCGGTCAAGAATTTTAGCATAATGCTGTGTTGTCCGCAGGCTTCGGTGCCCGAGCATTTTTGATACCGTTTCTATCGGTACGCCATTGCTTAACGTGATAGTGGTAGCAAAGGTGTGACGCGCGATGTGATAGGTGAGTGTCTTGGAAATGCCACAGAGATCAGCAATCTCTTTCAGATAAGCATTCATCTTCTGATTAGATAAAACCGGGAGTATTCGTTCCCTGACTGCACACTCGGGATCATCCTTGTATTTTTCGATGATTGAAAGAGCCAATGGTAGCAGGGGTATTCTTGCCGGCGCTTCTGTCTTCTGTCTGCGACTGACTATCCATAGCTTTCCATCCACACCGGTTGTAATCTCACTTCTTTTAAGCTTCTCTACATCGGCATAAGCGAGACCGGAATAACAGCTGAACAGAAAAATATCCCGGACTACTTCCAGCCTCTTAATGGTAAAGCGCTTGTTCGAAATAGCTGATAATTCGTGCTCTGTAAGAGCCGTTCTATCTACTTCGCGTTTTGTCATGTTGAATCCTATGAAAGGGTCTTTGTGCAACCATCCGCTGCGAATGCACCGATTGACAATCTTGCGGAAGTTGCTCAGGTATTTCATGGTTGTATTATGCGCACATTTCCGTTCGCTCTTAAGCCAGAAGGCATACTCTTCGATAAACTCATAATCCAGTTTCCTGATGTCCATATCGCTTGCCTTATATTTCCACATCATGAAGTCTTGGGTATGCTGCAGGGAAGTGCGATACCTTTCAAGGGTACCGGGAGCGTACTCCTGAGGAACCAGGGCTTCCATCTGCTCATTGTGCTTCCTGAAGATTTCCAGGATCATATGCCTGGGTGTTACTTCCTTTCCCAGTAGCGAACTCTTAAGAGAATCAGGGGTTAGATCTTTATCTAATTCAATGAGTTTACGCTTTGCTTCAAATACCTTCTGCTGCAACGTATCAAGGTAAGTGTTGAAGGCTTTAATGTCATCTCCTTTTCCATTCATTCTGCCTGCATCTGTGTTCCACTTGGAAGCAGCGCATTTCCGTTTGCTGCTTAGCTCGAACGATTCCCCGTCGACTGTAACTCTCAGATAAACCGGGATGTCACCGGCAACAAAACCTTTTGGTTTTTTTAGATAAAATAACAATCCGAAACTCTTGTCCATAATCACTCACTTTTCGCCCTGAAAATTATATTCCAGAGTCTGGTTAAAAAATAGTTGAGTTCTTACAAAGTGTTAACAGATAGTGAGTTATGCGGTTTTGAGTGAGTAATCGTCAAAGTGGGGCATACTACACGAATCACTCACTGAGCAAAGGCATAAAGTGGAGTAAAATGAGGACAAATGGGGAAGAAAAAAGCCTGCAAACACTCGGTTTTACAGGCTTTTTGACTCTTTTTAACCTAATTTATTGATTTTCAGCGGAGACGGCGAGATTCGAACTCGCGATACAGTTTCCCGTATACACACTTTCCAGGCGTGCTCCTTCAACCACTCGGACACGTCTCCTCTTTTTTGTGGGGCTGCAAAATAAAGCTTTCAAACCGAGGCGGTGAAAATTTTTTCCGCATTTTCTGTTGTTATCTGCGCTACTTCCTCAACCGATACATTTTTTATTTCGGCTAATTTTTGCGCAATAAAAGGAAGATAGCTGCTTTCATTCCGTTTGCCACGATGCGGAACCGGTGATAAATACGGTGCATCCGTTTCCAGAACCATTTTATCTAACGGAATATTCGCCAACGCTTCCGGCAAACCGCTTTTTTTATAAGTGAGAACACCGCCGATACCCAAATAAAAACCCGTATCTGTGATGGCTTCCGCGTCTGCAGCCGTTCCGCCAAAGCAATGAAAGATGCCGCGTAAACCTTTGTCAGCAAATGGTTTCACCATTTCTATCGTTGGCTGCATGGCATTGCGGGTATGAATCACAATCGGGAGGTTCTTATCCAACGCCCACTGCATTTGAGTAATAAAAGCTTCCTGCTGTTGCTCGACAAACTCTGTGCTCCAGTAATAATCAAGACCAATTTCACCAATGGCAACAAAGTCTCTTTTACCCAGCCATTCCTCCGCAATTGCCAGTTCTTTTTTATAATCTGCCGTTATAGAACACGGATGCACGCCCATCATGGCAATGCATTGCGGGTAACCAGTTTCCATCTGCAGCATGGCTTCGTGCGTGGTGCTGTCAATGGCGGGTAAATAAAATTTTGTAACGCCGGTTTCCACACTTCGCTCCATCATTTCCTTTCTGTCGCCATCAAACTGGTGTGAATACTGATGGCAATGTGTATCTGTCAGATTCCATTTTCTCTCTGTCAATTCCATAATTCAACAACTTTTAACGAACATGATGCAGCAAAACTAATTTAGATTTGCCGCCATCGGCTACTATTGCCAATTGTCATAATCAGTGACAAGCAAAAAGTAAAAAACACGGCAGGATAAGAACAGAATTGTGTTGTCATTCGCCCTTTGGCTTTTCTCTTTTTACTTTTAAATCCACTATCAATTTAAAAAAGCGAAAATTATTATGTCAAATATTTTATTGATAGATGATGAGCGTGCCATACGCAAGACGCTGTCCGATATCCTTTCATTTGAAGGATACAAAATCAGGGAAGCGTCGGATGGGGAAGAAGGACTGAAAATGTTCCAGGAAAAAACGTATGACGTTGTGTTGTGCGATATTAAGATGCCGAAGATGGACGGCATTGAGTTTTTAGATAAAGCTTCTACGATCAATCCCGACGTGCCGATTATCATGGTGAGCGGGCACGGAAATATTGAAACGGCGGTAGACGCAGTAAAGAAAGGTGCTTTCGATTACATCAGCAAGCCGCCCGATTTAAACCGTATGCTCATTACCATCCGCAACGCGATGGATAAAAACAAGTTGAGCAAGGAAACCCGCGTGCTGCGCAAAAAGATAAGCCGCGTGCAGGATATGATTGGCGAATCAGAAGGCATTACCCGCATTAAAGACACCATTGAAAAAGTAGCGCCAACAGATGCCCGCGTTTTAATAACCGGCGAAAACGGTTCCGGTAAAGAACTGGTGGCAAGATGGATTCACCACAAAAGCAACCGCGCCGAAGGCTCTTTGATAGAAGTGAACTGCGCTGCCATTCCAAGCGAGTTGATTGAAAGCGAACTGTTTGGTCATGAAAAGGGTTCGTTTACATCTGCAATCAAACAACGCATCGGAAAATTTGAGCAGGCAAACGGCGGCACTTTATTTTTGGATGAAGTGGGCGATATGAGTCTTAGTGCACAAGCCAAAGTGCTTCGCGCCTTGCAGGAAGGTCGCATTACGCGCGTGGGCGGCGATAAGGAAATCGAGGTAGATGTGCGCGTGGTAGCAGCTACCAATAAAGACTTGCTGAAAGAAGTGGAAGCGAAAAATTTCCGCCTCGATTTGTATCATCGCTTGAGTGTGATTCTGATTCATGTGCCTTCGTTAAATGAACGGAGAAGCGATATTCCGTTGTTGGTTGAGAAGTTTATAAAAGACATTGCGGAAGAATATAACCAACCGGTAAAAGAGATGAGCGACCGCGCTATGGATGCGCTTGTTCATCACGATTGGACGGGTAATATCCGCGAGCTGAACAATGTGGTAGAAAGACTGATGATTTTATCAGGTCCGACTATTATGCTGGAAGATATTACGACGTATGTGTTTTCGAAATAGTTGCTTTTGCAAATAAAGAGCCTGTTGCCGTCATTCCGCAATTGCCGCCAACAATGGATTATAATTGAATCAGACCTGATGGCGGCTTTGTGCGGAATCTGATGATTGTGATTTGACGTTTTAGAAGATTAAGTTATTCTGACTTTTATAACAGGCTCAAACTATTGAGAGCAGATTCCGCACAAAGCCCTCGCTAAGGTGATTTGTGTGAAGCGTTGCCGAGGGCAATTGCGGAATGACGGCAGCTGCTTCAGAATATTTATCCTTATATAATTCTCAAACGGTAATTTCATTTGCTTCCAAAACAAAATACAGTCATCATCATCGCCGGTCCAACCGCCGTTGGCAAAACAAATCTTGCCATTCAGCTTGCGCAGCATGTCAACACCCAAATCATCTCGGCTGATTCGCGCCAGTGCTTTACCGAAATGGACATTGGCACCGCAAAGCCAACACCGGCGCAGCTTTCAACGGTTCATCATTATTTCATCAACTCGCATTCTATTCATCAGGAAGTGAATGCAGCTGCATTTGAACAATATGCTTTGCAAAGCACAGATGAAATTTTTGCAAACAATCCGGTTGCCATCATGGTTGGCGGAACGGGCTTATACATTAAAGCGTTTTGCGAGGGGTTAGATGAAATACCAGCCATTTCTACTACTATTCGCGCTGATATTATAAAGCAATATGAAGAGGAAGGAATTGTTTTCCTGCAAAATGAATTGCAGCAAAAAGACCCTAAGTATTGGCAAACAGCCGAACAGCAAAATCCGCAACGTTTGATGCGGGCGTTGGAAGTATTCTATGCAACCGGAAATTCCATTCTTTTTTATCAAAATAAAACCTCTGTTGAGCGACCTTTCAACATTATCAAAATCGGTTTGGATTTACCAAGAGAAATTTTGTATCAGCGCATCAATCTTCGTGTAGATGAAATGATAAGAGAAGGTTTATTAGAAGAAGTAAAAAGCTTGCTGCCGTATCAAAACCTGAATGCCCTGCAAACGGTCGGCTATAAAGAATTGTTTGATTTTTTAAATGGCAAAACTGATTTACCCCGAGCGATAGACCTCATCAAACAAAACACGCGTCATTATGCAAAACGGCAGATGACCTGGTTTAAAAAAGATAAAGAAACAACGTGGTTTGCACCGCAAAATTTGGAAGCGATATTATCTTTTATAAACAACAGATTTCAGCTCATAGCTCATAGCTCATAGCTCATAGCTCATAGCTCATAGCTCATAGCTCATAGCTCATAGCTCATAGCTCATAGCTCATAGCTCATAGCTCAT
>JADCRZ010000076.1 GCA_015069695.1 Williamsia sp. | reverse complement strand
GGAAGCTGCTGTAGTAGACAGGGCTGTAAAGCTTGATCCACCGTTCAGGCGTACACCCAGTACAGTAGAAGGCATCTGGGTAGCAGGAGCAGCAGGTCCTGAGAAGGTAGCAGCGGCAGCTTTCACCGTTACTGCCCAGGGACGGTTAGATTTTACCTGCAGGGTAGAGGCGTTTGCATTGGTGAGTCCGTTCTGGTACTCGCTCACTTCATCAAAGAGGAAGGAAGTACCGGTAGCAGAGGAGATAGAGATGTTGATGGCGTTCTGCAGGGTAAGTGTAACAGTTTGGCTGGCAGTGGAGGTAGATTGTGCGTGAGCAGCAGTGAAGGCAGCGAAGAGGACAACTACAAGGGTGAAGATCTTTTTCATGGTATCGGATTTTTTAGAATTTTTCTTTTTGTGTGTTATGCTCTTATAGTTCCCAATGTCATGCCGAAGAGCCAAGTAGCTGATCATCAGCAAACAACAACCTGGCACGCGCCCAATTCCTTCCCAGATCCGGAAAAATTCTCTTTCGGATGGAATTGTAGTAGATCGAATTCCGTGATATGGCACATGTCCTGAACCTACCCTGCATGCACATGCCGCGCGATCTCGTCACGCAGGGGATAAAGCTTTTCTTCGGGTAAGAGATTCCTGGCCTCATCAATTTTATTTTCTTTTACCAATTGATGGATCTGCCTGGAAAGAGCAGTCATGTCCTCGATCTGCACAATCCAGTCTGACACATAGCTGTCTACGGCCGTACCCGATAAGCCGATCTGAATAGACCGGTAGGGCAAGGGCTGCAGAAAAATATCTTTCTCCGGATCCCATTGGATGCGTACAGGTGATTCCTGCAGTTTCTTTTGCCAGACCTCATAAGAAGCATAAAAAGCCTTCTCGAAGTGGGATAAGCAAGCTTGTTGCAGGGCCCATTCAAAGCCTGCCCGCTTCAGCTTCACAGCCAGGATGTTTTCCTGGTTTCCCTTTGTTGCCCAGCCAGCACGGTACATCATCCACAAAAAAGATGGCTTTATCCAGGTCATTCTTTCCTTTTTAAACGGCGGGGAAACAAATGTCTGGTTCTTTACAGCAGACCGGGCTATAGCATTGTTGTAAGCCTGGTACACTGTGATCGTGTGCTCATCATAATGGGCTCTTATAACTCTTTCTTCCATGATTTAAATCTCTGTTTCATCTGTATCTGACTGAACCCTTTCCGGCTTATCAGAAAGGGTTCAGTCCTGGCCCACTTACTTCTTCATAAACGGCTTTACCACTTTTGTCTCACCCCTTCTATACTGCAGCAGATAAGTTCCGGGGGGCAAAAATTGTACATCAACCAATGTACTGCTGCTACCCGCGGCTACGGGTTGCTTTTTGAGCAACCTGCCATCCTGCATCAGGATCTCTACCGAACCCACTCTTGTATCCACTGCATGCTGAACAATGAGCGTATGCTGTACCGGGTCAGGATAAATCTTGATCGAAGCCCCTTCTTTCTGCCGCAGACGGACAACCGAACTGTACGCAAACGCGCCATCTTTGTCAACCATTTTCAACCTGTAGTAAGCATTGCCTGCCGCAGGATCGGTGAAAGCATAACCGGAAGCACCTGCAGCAACATGACCGATTTGCGCATAAGCATTGCCGTCAGTGCTTTTTTCTACCACGAATTCTTTTACATTTACCTCAGCAGCTGTTGTCCATTGCAGCCGGTTTGCTGATCCATCATACCAGCCGGAAAAAGAAAGCAGCTGCAAGGGCAGGGCGCCACTGCCCGAAATAGCCCCCCTGATCTTTACATCTTTGAGCATGGCATAGCGGCCCGTGCTGGTGCTGCCACAGCTATAGTACAGCCGGATGGTAAGTGTTTGTCCGGGAGCAATGATCACGCCGGTAGCTTCATTGAGGGCAAAAGCATAGGTGTTTACCGGGCCGGTTGATGATTGCAGCAATACCACCGGTGTGGCAAACGCGCCGTTTGCCGTGCTGAGCAGCGGCGTGGAAGCGGCTGGTGGCACAAGGGCCGTACCGCCGGTTACATTGGTGGAATCAGCGGTTGTGAAACCTGTTTTTGAATACACGACGCCCAGCTTGGTATTGCTGGCGGTATTTACAAAGGCCGTACTGAGTACGATCGAATCCACGCGCACCTGGCTGGTGGCAGCAGAAATGGTGAACTGCTCATAAAAGGTCCGGTTCAGGTTGCCACCCGGGCCAGGTGCAGCAGTGGTCCACAGACCACTGGCGAGGGGTGCAAACGATTGTCCGTTTACACCGTTGTAGGCCGGATAACCGGGCAGGGTAGTGCTATCAGAAAGCGCAAACCTGCCAAATAAAGGTGTACCGGCCGTTACACCTTTTGCACGCACCGCAGCACTGTCAACACCACTGGCCGTGAGCGGCCAGTGTACCAGCACAACAGAACTGGCAGGTGGGGCATCGCCTGTGCTGCCGGTAACAGCCTGGTTCACGGCGAGCGCACCTGTACTGGTATGACCGATGTTGCCACTGTAGGTACCTGCAGCAGCTGCATTCAGCCGCACCGTGATAGTAGTGGCACTTAAGACGCCCGCAGTGGGTGCAAGCACGATAGATGAAGTATTGTTGATCCAGTTGGTGCCGCCATTTGATGAAATCTCATAACCTGCCGGCGGCACAATCACTACATTGTCGGTTAAGTTGGTACCGCTCACTGTATAAGCCTGCGCAGCAGAAGGCGTACCGGTGGTTTGTGCAAAAGCACCCAGCGTACCACCGAGCACAATCGTGGGTGTACTGGAAACAGAAATCGTATCTGTGATATGGGCTGCCCAGCCAGACTTGGAAGCTTTTACAAAATAGTAGTAGGTGTTGCCAGCCGTTGGCACTGCATCCTGATAGAGGAAATTAACGGCCGTATCGTTGATGGCTGTTTGCTCAAAGAGCCTGGTAAAATTGCTCCGGTCTGTGCTGCGGTACAATTCATAACTGATGCCCGTTTGCGCCCAGCAGGTGTTCCAGGTTATCACGGAAGGAACTGTGGCGTTTCCTTTTTTTGCCCTGAAATTTGATACGGCAATATCTGAGGTGCTATTGGTACACACAAAGGTCGACAGCGTACAGGGATCCCAGTTGCCAAACAAATTGGGATTGTTGTAGTACGCGGCAGCTTCTGCATCAGACAGCTGCTTCGACCAGCTTGCGCGCTGACTTATATCTGCCAGACTTCCATCAAATCTTTTTGTTTTGTATTCCGCGTACGTGATCTTGCTTACATCTGTGCCTGCATCCCAAACAGACCATCCTTCCGGCCTGATAGAAGGGCCCATCACTGTATTCAGAAAGACCACCTTGTTGTTTGATTTGGCCGCATCTGCCGTGCTGGCATCGTTCTGCCAGGGCCGGCCCAGCGTGTAGTTTGTTACACCCCTGTTCACCGTGATACGGCAATCACGGAACACATAACCATATGCCTGTCCGGCCGGCGTGTTGGCTGCCGTTACATAGCCTCCGCTGCTGCCATCTACCCGGTCTCTCGGATAGATCACACAGGAATCAAACACGGCGATCGCTGAGCCAAAAATAAAATCCGTGTTACCGTCTATGTAACAATTTCTGAAGTACTGCCGTTTGCCGTTGCCGTTTGCAAGGAGGGTGTCTTGTCCGCCCGTAAAACGGCAATTCTTGAATACAGCCCGGTCGCTGTTTACATTGATGGCCAGCGCCTGCGGACCATCACCCGTATAGCCGGTTGCATTTTCAAAGCTGATATTGGCTGCCAGAAAATCATTGGCGTTCACCGTAACCGTTGCCGAATTGCTGGTGCCAAACACACCACCCGCCGGATTGGCCTTGCCGTTGTAATCATCCCAACTAATGATGGTATTGGCCACGCTTTCCCCCATCAACTGAAGAAATGGCTTGTTGGCAGGAATGGTTAGTTTTTCCCTGTACCGGCCATTTCTGATAAAGATGATATAGGGCGTTGTTCTGCCGGCAGGCGCTGCATCGATAGCCGCCTGCACGGTCGTATAATTGCCGCTGCCGTCCTGCGCTACAACTACAGCAGTACCATCGGGTGCAGGCGTTATCGTACTTCCTTTTACCGGCATGTTTACCGCATAAGCACCGGCACTTGTGTGAACGATGTTGCCGCTGTAGTTTCCGCCAGCACCCGCGTTTAGTCTGGCAGCGATCGTAGCATTGACTGATCCGCCACTCTGCGTGAGCACCAACGGCGCGCCCTGGTTGTACCAATGACTGCCTCCATCTGCTGATACTTCAAAATTTGCCGGTGGGGTAATTGTAAGTCCACCGGTGAGGTTGCTGCCGGATACCGTATAGGTTTGTGCGGCAGATGGTGTACCGGTTGTTTGTGAAAAAGGATTCAGGGTTCCATTCACGACGATGTCCGGACTTGACTGGGCGATGGAGTTCAGGTATTTTTCAAGCATCGTGTAACCATCCGGGGCCACCCCGTTTCTGTCATTTGCATCGTTCGGGTTCAGGCCGTTGAGGGTTTCCCAGTCATCGGGCATGCCGTCATGGTCTGTGTCGGCAGGAGCCGGTGTAGAATTGTAAGCGGGCCAGCCGCCTGCATCTGTCTGCGTGTCGATGATACCGGATGGATGCGAGATGCCGGTCCTGTTGATGGCAGCATAGGTGCTGCCCTCGTATGTTGCCGTACCCGTTCTGGCTTCATTGACGATCCGTTTATCGATCGGGTCGCGGCGGGGCAGGGTGGCACCGGCGCCATCCAGCACCAGCTGGTAAGCTCCCTGTGCAGACTGGGTTGTTACATCGGAGAAAGGGAACGGTGCGTTCTGCCGGGCTGCGGCCATCAGCGAATCTGCTTTTGCATAGCTGTCTTTTTGCACGCCCCGGGTCCAGTTGTCGGCACTTACATCCGGGTAGCCATCCACCCAGTTTCCATTGACATAAAATTTTCCGCCGAATAGGGTATCCGGGTATATCTTGGAATCAGTTGCATAATAATAGCTGGTATAATTCAGGATCCTGTTTCGCAGGTTGGAGGTGGAACTGGCACTCAGGCTGCCCGGTGTGGCCGGACCAGGCTTGTAATAATTGTTCACCATATTGTAATTGCCGCCTTCGCCACCATACGTGGAGTTGATATTGCCCCAGTTGTAAATTACATTGTTGCGGAAATCAACGGTCTCCAGGTCGGGCCTGCCCGTATACCGGCTGCCGCAAAAACGCGGACAACGGCTGGTATGATGCGCCAGCAGGTTGTGGTGAAAAGAAGCGTTTTGTCCGCCCCAGATGCCTGCATAACCATGATCGCCTTTGTCGTGCACGGAATGATACATGCTCTCACTCAGGATGCACCACTGCAGCGTAAAATCTTTTACACCATAAAAAGTACCCGTCTCATCAACTGACCAACTGAGCGAACAATGGTCTATCAGGATGTTCTGGTAAGAAATGGTACCGGCAAATCCGTTCATCGCGTCATCTTCAATTCCGGTTTCATCACCGAGGCGGCAACGCAGATAACGCAGGACAATGTTGCTGGCATTGAGGTTCAGGGTATAGCCCGCAATGCAGATGCCATCGCCGGGAGCAGTTTGCCCGGCAATGGTAATATTGTCTCTCCGGATAACGAGCCTGCTCTGCAGCCTGATGATGCCTGATACGCGAAAGACGATGGTCCTGTTGGCCACGCTCACCGCGTCGCGCAAGCTGCCGGGGCCTGCATCATTCAGGTTGGTTACTTCATACACGGTTCCTCCGCGGCCACCGCTTGTGTATTTGCCACCGCCCTCTGCACCCGGAAAAGCAGGTTGCTGTGCAAGGGCCTGGTGGTGTAATGCGATAAGAAGTAATAAAAAAGGGATGAGCTGTTTTAAACAGGATTGAGCAGCGGTCCATTTCGGCCCTGCTGTTTTTTTCACATGGCGTAGACTTGTGTGCATCGTTAGGTTGGTTGAAGAAGATTGATATGGTTGGTTGAACCGGGATAAGTTGTGCAGATAGCTTTTCCTACATGCCCGGCTTCACGATCCGCTCTGCCAGTTCCAGGTGCAGGGCTTTGATCTGCGCCAGCACCAGCTCGGCCATCCGGCGGGCACCGAATTCGCTGAAGTGCGTATCATCTTGCCGGCCTTGCGGATAGTTGGGGTGTTCGCCCGGTTCCACGTAATTGAACAGGAGCTTGGAGTTTTCAGGCCCCATCTTTTGCAACAGCTCCTGGCTGATCTTGTCCAGGTCGATCAGTGCTACTCCCTGCTCCTGCGCCACCTTGCGCACCAGAGCAGAATACTCGTCGTGCGTACCAGTGATATGACCGCCGGCATTGAATTTTCTCCTGGCTACCGGCGTGATCAAAACCGGGATGGCTTTTTTTGATTTTGTATCTGAAACATACTTCACCAGGTTGGCGGTGAACTCTTCCGGTTTGGTGTAAGTAGTTTTGGTAGGCACTTCATCGTTGTGGCCAAATTGCACCAACACATAGTCGCCTTCCTGCAGCTGATCCACCACCGGCTGCCAGCGGTTCTCCGCCATGAACGACCGGGTGCTCCGCCCGTTCTGCGCACGGTTATCAACAACTACTGTAGAGTCAAAGAAAACAGTAAAGGGCATGCCCCAGCCTGTTTCGGGATAGGCTTTTACTTGTTTGTTTGCCATGGTAGAGTCGCCAATCAGGTATACTTTGATCTTCTTTTTCTCCAATGGCATAAAAGAAAAAAAAGAAAAAAAGAAGAGACAATTCAGCAACACAACAGAACGCAGGTGGGTAGGCATAGCTGGTTTGGTTAACGTTTGGCAGCAAGGCTGTTTATATAAAATTCAATATTGGTATACTGTTTATCCAGCTTGTATCCGGCAGCATCGCCGGCATCGGCCGGGTTTAATCCCTTTTCTTTTTCCCATGCATCGGGCATTCCATCGCCGTCTGCATCTTTGGGAACAGGTGCGGTTTTCAGGGTTGGCCAGGCATTCACGGTCTGGCTGTAAGGCGTACCATGCAGATAGCCTCCCTGCACATCAATCATGCGACCGGTCCTATTCTTTACGTCATTGATGATGCGCTGGTCGAGCGTATCCCTGCGGGGCAGCGTGGCGCCTACTTGCTGCAGCACCAATGAATAAGCATCCGTGGCTGATTGGGTCATAACAGGCGCTGCCGGGAACGGAGCAGTCACTTTCGACAAAGCAGTATCGGCTGCTGTTCCTTCGTTCATCACCACCCCCAGCCAGTTGTTGGCTGTAACGGCGGGCGATCCGTCCATCCAGTTTCCATTCAGGTAAAATTTACCGTAAGGCAAGTTAGGCGCTTTTTTGTAAGGGTTCAGCACTCTTTCCTTCACCGCCTTGCCGGTAGAAGGACCCCATTTATAATAGTTGTTCACGACGTTGTAATTGCCGCCTTCTCCGGCGTATACATTGTTGGAGCCCCAGTCGTAGATCACGTTGTTCCTGAAATCAGCCTGCTCGGTGACGGGGATGTTGCGGTTGCCGTCGAAGCGGGGTGTACGGCTGTTGCAGTGGGCAAACAAGTTGTGGTGAAAGGAGGCATGCCGGCCACCCCAGATGCCGCCATAGCCATGGTGCTCAAAATCTTTGTCGCCCGTTTCAAAATGATATGAGTAGTTCAGGGGCTCAGCTAAAAGGTTCCATTGCAGGGTGGTGCTGTCACCGGCATACACCGAGCACACTTCATCGGTGCTCCAGCTGATGCTGCAATGATCGATGATCACGCGGTTGTTGCGCGTACCCCCAAAAGCATCATCGCTGCCCGCTCCGTCCACCATGCCTTTGTTCTGGTTTTTATCGCCCATCCTAAAGCGCATGTACCGCACAATGATGTTATTTCCTTTGAGGTTAACGGGGTAATCGGCCAGGCAGATGCCGTCTCCCGGTGCGGTTTGTCCGGCAATGGTAACATCCGATGTAATGGTGAGTGCAGAAGCCAGGTGGATGGTGCCTGAAATGGAAAACACAACGATGCGGGCGCCTTTTGCTTTGATGGCATCCCGCAGGCTACCCGGCCCCTCATCGTTCAGACTGGAAACAACCAGCACCTTTCCACCCCGCCCGCCACTTGTCCATTTCCCCCAGCCCTCTGCACCCGGGAAAGCCAGGGCCGGAACGTTCGCATCCAGTGTGGACTTGTTCATTTGTGCATAACCGGTAAACGCAGAAATGACGCAAAGAAAACAGAAGAATTTATTCATTGGTAGATAGCATAATATTGCAGGCGAAAAACAATCAACAGTTTATCTGCTCCGCCGGCGGAGGTCGCGGGTTCGAGTCCCGTCCGGCCTTCAGATTTAGTAAAAAGCAAATGAAAATCGATGGCTTTCTTATTTAATCGAACTCAATGTTCAAATCATCTTACATCTTACTATTTTTTCTTAGGGTAACGTGTCTTTATAAAAGTACACCCCATTTGATGTATAGTTATCCATTCAGCAAAATTTTTTACTTTAACGCTGCAACATCAGAAGCATGCTGTAGTGGCAGATCTGATCCAAAACTACCGGGTATCGATGCAGGGAGTTTGCAAAGTGTTCAGGCTGCACCGTCCGGCACTGTGCTATGCGCCTCACCGCAGGAAAGACAGACCGGTCAGACAGCGTATCAAAGACATTGCACGATCAAGAGTGAGGTACGGGCTCAGGCGTATACACATCCTGCTGAGAAGGGCGGCCTGGAAGGATAACAGCAAGCGGGTGTACCGTATCTATAAAGAAGAAGGGCTGGATCTGGGAAGCAAAAGACCGCGTAAGGATAAAACAGCAGCACACAGGCCGGAATGACCTGAAATGAAGGGTTTATACGCATGTTGTTCCATGGATTTTGTTGCTGATCAGTTCTTCGATGGCAGGAAGTTCAGGGCTTTGACTTTGTTGATGTTTGGAACTTACTATGAAAATCTTTTTAAGAGCCTCTGAAACTACGCTGGATTTACATCAATCCTTAACTGGTGTGTGTTAAAAACATTTTGATACCTGCAATGCTCCCAAGGTTCTTCCTTTGCGATAATTATATCGAGGTTATTGTTCGCTTAACTATCTGCACGTTCACCAGCTGTTGTTAAAACGAGTACCGAATTGTAGCTCCATAGGTTCTCTGGTCGCCCAGTACACCGGCATATTGACCTGCATTGCCGCCGGCAACCAACAATTGCTCAAAATAATCTTTGTCGAAGAGGTTGCGGCCCCAGATAAATGCAGACAGCCCTTTACTTGCTCTAAAGCCCAGCCGTGCATTTACAATGGTATATCCATCAACATTTAGGTAAGCAGATGGCGATGGGCTTGATGAGAATTTTGAACGGTAGAAACCGTCCAGTGCTACAAAAAAGTTCTCATTATAATCCCACACCTGTACAGGCGTAACAAATTCACCACCAAGCGATGCAGACCACTTTGAAATGCCAGGCAGTTCGCTACCTGAAATATCTTTAAATGCCTTTTGCACACCATTTTCGGTTAAACCTGTTTCTTCCAAAGGAAGCGGAGCATTGGTGAACTTTACGTACTTTCCGTCGGTATAAGCCAATGAGCCGGTAAAAGAAAAATGCCGGTTAGCCCTGAGGCTTGCATCTGCTTCAAGACCTTTTACATTTACTTTTTCCGCATTGGCAAGATAACCACGGTTAACGCCCAGCTCAGGTGATTGCACATTAGCCTGGTAGTTTTTAATGTCTGAGTTATGCCATACAAGGTTTAGCGTAGTGGAATTTGTGGGGGTGGTTTTAACACCAATCTCGTAGTGCTTTACATCCTCAGGTTTTACTACAGCCAGGTTAACAGCGGCTTGTCCGTTTACAGTTGGCAAACCGCCTACGTTTACACCTACAGGCTTAAAGCTGGTAGAATAAGTGGCAAAAGCATTAATCTGTTTGTTGGGCCTGTATGCAATGGTAAGCTGATAGGTGAGGTTATTCTCTTTAGCATCGGCTACATAAGCCTGGTTGCTGTACACCCCGTTTTTAAAACCCTGAAGCGCTGCTTTATCAGCTTGTGAACCGTTATACTTTGCGGTATCTAAACCACCGTATGTTCTTCTATCGTATAGTGCATCTTTCTTATCGTAGTTGAAGCGGATGCCCGGCAGTACGTGTAAGCCATTTACAATCTCAATATCCACATTGGCGAAAGCTGCTGCACTCAAAGATTTGATCGATTGCCTGGTTGTAACACCAAATCCTTCAAACAAACCTGGCGTTTTCCACAACGCGCTGGTCGAGCTCTGCTGGAAACGCCAGGTAGCAGAACCGGCTTCTTCTATAGTAACCGGGTCCGATTGCACTTCCTGTCCCAGCACGTAAACGCCCACAACACCACTTATACGCGAACTGATCTCGCCTGCGTACCGAACTTCCTGCGACCATTGATCCTGCTTGGAATAATTACTTGACTTGGCTAAAGATTGTAACCCCGTGAAGTCCCTGTCGTTAGAAGGCCCCCACTTCCAATATCGCCACGCCGTAGTTGCGGTTAGTGTACCCGGCCCTAGTTTCGCGTCGAGGTTCAATGATCCTCCTCCAAGATCATTGTCAGAATTCCAGGGGGTATCTTGGTCTATAAGCCTATCAAAAGGATTGAGGCTCGGCAATTTGTAACCAAGATCGGCAATGATGGCATTAAACTGGCGATAGGCGGGCCGTTTGGTTTCTACTGCGCCGGCATATACCTGGGCATAACCATCAGGACGCTGCCTTGTATTATCTATAGCCAGCGTGAGAGATGTTTTATCTGAAATCCTGTACAGCACCTGGCCGCGGAGGCCAAAGTTGTTAATGGTGTTAATAGCTTTTTTGGTAACAATATTTTCCAGTAAACCATTTCGGTTAGTACCGGAAAACGATGCACGGAATGCAATTTTTTTGCTCAGCGGGCCGGTAATGGATGCTTTTGCCTGCACATAGCTAAAGTTGCCGTAGCTTAATTCAAGGTTAGCCCCGGGGGTAAAGCTGGGCTTGCGGGTAGTAATGTTAAAGGCACCCGCTGTGGTGTTCTTGCCAAACAATGTACCCTGGGGTCCTCTTAATACTTCAATACGCTCTATATCAATAAAGTCAAGAGTGGTGGCAGCCGGGCGGGCAAAGTAAACACCATCCACATAAAAGCCCACACCGGGGTCAAGGCCATCGTTTGTAAGCCCGAATGGAGAACCTAAGCCACGGATATTGATGCCGGTATTACGCGGATTAGAGCTGTATAGCTGAACCGAGGGTATCAGTTCTTTTAGCCTGTTTACATTAAAGGCGCCGGCATCTTCAGCTTTAGCACCGCTAATTACGGAAATAGGGATGGGTATATCCTGCACCGACTCCTCACGGCGGCGGGATGTTACAACCACGCCGCCAAGCTCACTTGAATTCGCTTCAAGGCTTATCACAACTTTACTCTCGGTAAGTACCATCTCCTTCTTTGAATAACCTAAGTAGGAAACAATTATCGTAAAGGGTAAGCTTTGCCCAGTTACCAGAGCGAATTCACCGTTCGTGTTGGTTGTTGCTCCATTTGTAGTACCTTTTATGGAAACAGATGCCCCTGCCAGTATTTCCTTTGTACGGCTATCTATAACCTTGCCCGATACCGTAGCATTAATTACAGGTCCCTGGGCATATGATAATATAGGTAACAGCGATAAAATAAGTAAAGCTCTGAATTTCATTTTGCCTGCTTGTGTTTTGGTTAATTTCATTAAAGCATCGCCCAAACGCAAAGCAAACATAATACAGGCTTTTTAGTCTACCAAATATATAGACAATAATGAGACAGGTTTGCTAATACATCCGTTTTACTGTTTTCGTCTCGTTTTAAATAAAACCTGCGCGTTGCAAATTCAAGCCCGAAGTTTTCTGACGGCAATACCTGGAAAAAGACGAGCCTGTAGTTAGTGGATGAATTGCCGAACAGGGGTCGCGCCTGAAAAACCTGTGTATGATGTTTTTGTCACAATGGGAACAAAGCAGCTGTTACCTGCACCCAATACTTTCCTATCGTTTCCAACTACCGTTTTTATTGACAGGCAAGGCAAGGTGTCGAAGATCCATGCCTGTTCTACCAGCCCGATTACGGGAGTATACTGTACGGATTTTGTAAAGGATCTGCAACTTATTGTAAACCCGCTTTTGTCATTTGGAAGTGTTCCGGACGGAACACTTCCAAATGACATTCGAAACTAATACCCGTAATCCTGCTTCAGCAAGGGGTTGGCATCCAGTGAAGCCTGCGGTATAGGCAGCAGCTCGCTTTTGCCGGTTGTAAAACCAACCGCATAATAGGTAAGAATGGTGGTGTTTACAGCTGTTCCTGCCCAGGCTACCGACGTGTACCCTGCAGGCGCCGTTGTAACCGGTGCAGGCTTGTAAAAGGAATTTAACCATACCAGGTCAGCCGAGCTGTTTTTGTAATACATGTTGGCCGGCAGGTTGGCATAAGCTCCCTGGCGGTTAGACAAGGCCGTGAGAGCGGCCTTGGCGTCTGTAAGCCGCTGTGCCAGCAGGTTCCAGCGGATCAAATCGTATTTGCGGATGCCTTCGCCGCCAAACTCAAGCTGGCGTTCCTTTACAAGGGCATTGAAAAAATCAGTGTACGCAGTGGGCGTGGTGCCGATCAGGCTGGCGTTGCCATAGGCCCTTGTTCTTACTTCTTCAAAAGCATTCTTAGCTGCGGTTGTAGGCCCATTGCTCAGTTCATTGTCTGCCTCTGCATACATCAGCAATACATCCGAGAAGCGGATCAGCGGCCAGTTCAAACCAAAATATTGCGCCTGAGAAGTAAGCACAACCGGATTGGTGATCCAGTCGCGCCTGAACTTGCCATCTACAATGGATTGCAGGGCGCGGCCGCGTTTTGTTCCGTCTGAAAAATTGTTGTAGGGCGCGCAGGTCACATCCCGCCTGGTATCTGTTGAATCAAAGGTGTAAAAATAGGTCGGCAGAATGGTGAGGGCAGCATTGCCCAGGTTAGTTGTCGTAGTGCCACTCATGGTGCTGTACAGGGGACCGTTGTAATATCCCAGCTTGCTGTCGCCGCTGGAAGAGCTTCCCCCTGTCATGGCCACTTCAAACACAACTTCACCCGCCGGATCGATCCGGTGCGCATCGATCACATCCTTGAAAACTGCCTGGTAAGTTGCATTGAGCTTGTGCTGGTCCCTTCTTGCCATCACAGCCGCACATTCGTCCTTGGCGATCTGGTAAAAATCTTTGTAGTTGGCTACGCGCTTAAGGGTGCGGTCCTGCCGCAGGGAATAGCCGCCGGCAAACAAGGCAATGCGTGCGCGCAGGGCCCGTACAGCGCCTTGCGTGATCCGTTCATCGGCAGCCACTTCTGTTCTCCAGGGAACAAGGTTCTCTGCTGTTTTCAGGTCATCCAGCAGGTGCAAGTAAATACTGTCGCGGCTCATTTTTGGTTTGAAGAGATCGGTCTCAAAAGTAGAAGGCTGCCATTGGGCGGGCAGATCGCCCCAGTTGCGTACCAGCTCAAAATAGAATTGTGCACGCAACGTAAGGGCTTCTCCGTGCAGTCTTTTCAGCTCTTTCTGTTCGTTGGCGGTACCGTTTGCGTACAGATCCATCTTCGGTATATAGTAAATACACAAGTTAGCTCTTTCAACACCCTGGTAAAGCTGGTTAAAAGGTGCTGCCAGCTGTGTATTGCCCGAGTTCAAACTATAGTGTGCAATGTCGCGGCGTTCATTGTCGGGATACGGCGTACCGCCCTGTCCCATCATATCATCGCTGTCGTATGGATAATACATACTGAGGCGGATGCCATATCCGTTGTCGCCACCCAGGCTGGCATAAGCTCCCAGCACGGCTGTGCGGGCATTGACGACGCTGTTAAAAACATAGTCGGGACCAAAAGAAGAGATCGGCTGCACTTCCAGGTATTTTTTACAGGAAGGCATAAGTGCCGACAGCGCTGCCAGACAAACAGCAGCCATTGTATACGAAAAAAATCTTGCTTTCATATTGCAGAACAGTTGAGACATTATAAAGATAAGTTTACGCCAAAAAGAAAGGTGCGGCTGCGCGGGTAGGCCGAGTAGTCGACGCCGGGTGTTTCAGGCCGGGAGCGACGGGCACTTACTTCCGGATCATACCCGGTATAATTTGTGAGCACGCCCAGGTTGCTGGCCGTAATATAAAAACGGGCTGTTTTTATTTTTAACCGGTTCAGCAGGTCGGGAGAGAAATTGTACCCGATGGTAATGGTGTTCAGGCGGGCAAAAGAGCCGTCTTCAACAGCCCAGGAATGGAGCACAAACGAAGTGCTTGAAACACTGGGCGTCCAGATGGTAGCGCCTGCATTCAGCTTGGCCAGCTCAGCCGGATCGGTTACAATCTGTCCCTGGCTGTTTACATTGCGCCAGCGCGGCAGTACCACATCCAACAGGTTCGCATTGGGCGTATAGCCGTTGGTGAATTCCAGCTTGTTGGCATTGTATATATCATTGCCTACGACGAAATTGATGTATACGCTTGCGTCAAAATTCTTGTAGGTAAACTGCTGGTTCAACCCGCCGAAATATTTTGGATTGGCGTTGCCGATGATGGTCCTGTCGTTGTTTACATCTACTACGCCATCGCCATTCAGGTCTTTGAACTTTACCAGACCGGGCTGCGGTGCCTGTGTTACATTCGTGTTGTTTGCCACGCCTGCTTTCAGGGTATACTTTTTAGTGGCGGCATCATACGTAAAGTCTTCTACCTTGTAAAAACCATCTGTTACAAAACCCCACATAGATCCCACCGGAGCGCCTACCCGTACAATGTAGTCGGCGGGCGTATTGGAAAAGCCCCAGCCCGAATTCACGAGGTAAGATTTCTGGTAGGTACCCAGGCTGCGGACCAGGTTCTTGTTGAATGAAATATTGAAGTTGGCCGTCCAGGTAAAATCCCGGGCTTGTACAGGCGTTCCGTTGAGCTGGATCTCCACGCCTTTGTTGGAAGTAGAGCCTACGTTCTGCAGTTGGCTGGTATAGCCGGCTGAAGTAGGAATGGGTACATTCACCAGCAGGTCAGACGTGATGTTTCTGTACACATCAAGGGTGAGCTGAATGCGGCTATTGAGGAAAGAGGCATCAAGTCCCAGGTTTTGAGAAGTAGTCGTTTCCCATACAAGGTTGCTGTTTGCCAGGGCAAGCGGCGAAAAACCGGTAGCCAGCGCGTCATTCAAACCATACTGTGCACCTGTTCCATATTGGGTGAGATAAAGAAAATCATTGATCCGGTTGTTACCGGCCTGTCCATAGCTCACGCGCAGCTTCAGGTCGTTGATGGTAGGGTTTAACCGCTCCATGAATTTTTCATTGCTGATCCTCCAGGCAAATGAACCGGAAGGAAAATAGCCCCATTTATGCCCTTGCGCAAACTTGGTAGAACCATCCGCCCGCAAGCTCATAGAAAGCAGGTACTTTTTATCGTAGGCATACCTGAGATTGCCAAAAAGGGAAAACAGGTGGCTTAGCCCTTGCGAAGAAGTAGGCCGGGGTTGCAGCACACCGGCAGGAGCGCTTCCCAGATTCAGGTTCTGCAGTGCCCTTTCCGGTGCGATGCCTACCGGGAAATACCTTGCCTCCACATAGTTGGCATTTGTGCGCAGCTCATAAATTTCCTGACCGGCTACAACAGTGATATCATTTTTCTCCCTGAAGGCAGAATTGGAAGATGCATTGGAGTAAGTGAGCACATTGGAATTGTTGATGCTGATGCGCTTGCCCGTATTCACCGATGCAATAGGCTGCACGCCGTTTGCTTTTGCGTTGCTGGTCAGCGTATCGTCAAATGCATTCTGGCGGGTGTTTGTCATGTCAACGCCGGCCGTGCTCCTGAAGGTCAGGAAGGGGGCCAGCCGGATGTCTGCATAGCCGCTCAGGTTCAGCACGTCTGTCATGTTTTTCCGGTACTGGGCCTGGTTCAACAGGATGGGGTTCACGAGTGAAAGGCCGTTGCCGTTTGTTTCCAGGGCATAGTTGGGATCATAATAATCGATGCTTTGTCCCTTGATCAAAAAAGGCCTGTAGCGGATGGCCTGCCGCAGGAAGTTGTTGCCGGCAGAACCTGAACTGGAGGTCCCTGCCCCGTTGATGGTTGTATTGTTATAACGGGTAACAAAACCGACTTTGACCCGCTGGTTGAGCGTATGATCAAATTTAAAGCTGACCAGTTTGCGGTTGTAATCCGACCCAAGCTGGATGCCCTGTTCTGCATTGGAGGTCAGGCTCAGGTTGTATTGGGTGGATTGATTGCCGCCTGTTAAGCTTACGTTGTGGGTAGACTGAAAGGCGTTTCTGCCAAACATTTCATCCTGCCAATCCGTAAAAGGCACGTTCCTGTAGTTGGCCAGGGTATCCCAGGTTGTTCCATAGGCACTGGCAAAACTCGCGCTGTCGGTAGCGTTGCCCCTTGACCGGTCGTACTGGTAGAGGACAAAATCGTAAGGTTTGAGCACACCCAGCTTGTTGGCTAATTTGTTCACGCCTGCAAAGCCGCTGTAGTTGATGGTTGTCCGGTTGTTGCGCCCGCCTTTGGTGGTAATGATCACAACCCCGTTGGCGCCCCGGGCACCATAGATAGCCGTTGTAGAGGCATCCTTAAGCACATCGACCGATTGAATATCCTGCGGCGAGATGGAGTTCAAGCCGTTCTCTACCTGGATACCATCGATGATATAAAGGGGTGAATTGTCCTGCGTGATAGAACCGCCGCCCCGTACCCGGATCACCACTTCAGCACCCGGTGAGCCTTCTGTACCGGTTACCTGCACCCCGGCCAACTTACCAGCCAGTGCCTGGGCCGCCGAGTTGATGGGGATATCGCGGAGCTGTCTTGAATTGACGGAAGAAACCGACCCAGTCAGATCACGCCGGCGAACTGTTGCATAGCCTACTACCACAACATCATTCAGAGAAGAAGCTTGCTTGGCAAGCGTTACGTCAACAACAGCCCTATCGCCTACCCTGGCCTCCTCCGTGCCATAGCCGACATAGGTAAATACCAGTACCGGATTGCCACCTGCCGGCACATTGATGGTGTAGCGGCCCTCTGCATTGGTAACGACTGCAGTACGGGCTCCTTTGAGAGAAACAGAAACACCGGAAAGATTTTCGAGGGATGAATCCTGCCTGACCTGACCGGTTATTTGCCTGGACTGTGCCAGGGTGGTAAGACAAAAACAGGTCAGCAGGAGAAAGAGAGAAAGCCCTTTTTTCATATACAAGTCTAAATAGTTACTGAGTTACAGATTCCAGCCAACATCATTCCCTTCAATAGGGAATGATGTTGCCGCGAAACAGCTAAAAGAAACAGTTACAACAGAAGACACCACAAAAACCCAACCACTGCATGTTATTACAACGGATTTTTCCCGGAGATTAGTTTAAGGGCAAGTTTGTTTTGGAGATTAATGTAGAAAGGCCGGGCGCAGAAGTAACCGGGCAATTGCACCAGCCTCCTTTTCAATACAATTTAACACAGAATAGCAGGAAAAAAATCCCTCTGCTGCGCATTTATTTACGCAAACGTTACCGGCCTTTATCTTGATGCGCGGGAGTATCTGTCCAGGTCTTCCCTTTCTTTTTTACTCAGGCTGCTCATGCCCCGGCTGTTGATCTTATCCAGTATCCGGTCGATTTCCTTTTGCTGGACGTGCTTTGCTTCATTGTATTTGTGATCGATGGAGTAGTGTTCCCGGTGGGTTTTAAAGAAATAATTGTCGATCAGGAGCAGGTGGGGCCTGGTAACGATCAGGTAGATAAATACAATGGTCGGAACGGCGATCACGAGGATAGCAGGATAGTTCAGGAGAAAAGCGGAAGGGTGCAGCAGCAGGGCCACGGCCATCCCTACCAGGGCGCCGCCCAGGTGGGCTTCATAGCCTACGTTGTCTCTTCTTGATTTGATGCCATACATGGAAAACCCGACAAACAGCAATCCAAAAAGCCAGCCCGGAATACTGATCGGGATAAAGAACAATCCCATGTTAAATCCGGGAAAGAGCGCAATGGCGGCAAAGATCAATCCGCAAACTGCGCCTGATGCGCCTACAGAGCTATAGTCCGGATCGTGCTTGTGGATCAGGAGCGAAAGCAGGTCGCCACCTACCAGGCCCGCAACATAGATCAGCAAAAATTCAAAGCCGCCACCGTAACTTTCCAGTAAGCCGCTGAACATCAGCAGGCTGATCATATTAAAGATCAGGTGGGTCCAGTTCACGTGTAAAAACCCGGAGGTAACAAGGCGTTTGTAATCCTTGTACAAAAGGATCTTTTCTACTTCAAATTTGTATTTGTCGAAAAAAAAGTGATTGTTGAACCCTTTGTAAGAAACAACTACATTGATGGCAATCAGCAAAAGACCGATAATTCCTGTACCTGTCATGAAAGCAAATTTAAACGCGTTGACGGGCCTTAAATTAATCAAAATATCGACAAATCATACAGGGAAACTGTTAAGGAGGTACTGTAATTTTCCCGGAAGCGGGTTGTCTGAGCCGGGATTTACAGGATGAGGAGGATTCTGGATGCTTTTGTCTGAACCAGGATTACACGGATCCTGGTTCAGACAAAAAAAAGCAAAGCCCCCGGAGTACTTACTCCGGGGGCTTTGTTGAGTTTATAGATTGCTATTGATGGCCAGATCTCTAGTAGAGTTGATGTGTGATAATGTTATTGCTGAGTAGCCGTGTAAACAACAGAGAGGCTGTAAGTACCTGCATCGTAGCTGTATCCGGG
>JADCRZ010000075.1 GCA_015069695.1 Williamsia sp. | reverse complement strand
GTGTAAGAGCAGCATGCGCCCCGGCGGAATGACAAAAAGAAAAGGATGACAAGGGAAAGAGTAACCTGCTCCACCCTCAACCTGCAATCCGTGGATCCGTGTAATCCTGGTTCAGACAAAGCACCAGCAAAATAATCAATGGTCTAACGTCCCCCAATCCCAAAAATCCTGTAAATCCTGGTTCAAGACTATGGTTCAAGACAGTTGAATAATCGCGACCGAGCCAACGAGCATAATGAATGAGCCGATCAGTTTTTTGCGGATGTCTTTTTCCTGGAATATGCGGTGGCCGAGCAGGACGCTGACGATGGTGGAGAGCTGGAAGAGGGAAAGGGCATAGGCTACGGGCATGTGGCCGAAAGCCCAGTTGGTGGTGAATTGCATGGTGCCGATGCAGAGCACAAGCAAACCAAAGGATTGAATGGCGGCTGGTGTTAGTTTCTTTATCTGTTCTCCTGGTTGCAGTTTGTTGAAGAAGAGCAACAAAAAAGAAAAAAGCGCGCCGAACCAGCACCAGCTTATAAACCCCAGGAGGGGGGAGGAGGCGAGAATGACTTTTTTTACCAGTACGGCTTCTATCGCCGTCAGGATCATAGCCCAGATGCGAAGCTTTATCTCCGCCCTTTTCAGGATGTTCCAGCTAAAGCGCTGCTCCCCGGTATCCAGCACATAATAGCTGCCATAGATGATCAGTGCAACGCCCATCAAGCCCCATCCATTGGGAATTTCGTGCAGCAGGAAGAGGCCGATGATCATACTGATGACAGACTTGTAAGCATTGATAGGCCCGAGCACAGACAGATCGCCCATTTGCAGCGATCTGACCAGAAAGCCGTTGCCCAGGGCACCCGCTATTCCGCCCAGGATGGAATAAATCCAGAATGAGGGGGGAAGAAGGGGCCAGTTGATAAAGAATGCGCCTGCCAGACAAAGAAGTGAAAGGGAAAAATAGGTGAAGAAATTGACAAATAGCGGATGGTGGCCTTTCTGCGTCAGTTGTTTTTGAAAAACGTTTCCGACCGGGTTGGAAATGATCCTTAATAAAACAGCGCCGGATGTAAGAATGGTTTCTATCAAGAAGATGTGGTTGAAGCAAAATTACTGGCCAATGGTCCAATCGTAAAAGGCCGGAAATATCTTTCCCCAGCTGCTTTCGTTGTGTTGCCCTTCTTCCAGCACCGACACCTTTACAGTTACCGGGGAATGCTGATCCATCCATTCAGCGATCTGCTGCATATCGGTTACCATGTTGCTGCTTTCACGCCCGCCTGCATAAAAAAAATAGCGCTGCCCCCTGTACTTCTTTTTGGTAAACTGGACCAGTTCTGTTTTTAGCTGGGGCACGATCCAGAAGGAAGGAGAAAGCACACCGACTGAGCCAAAAACAGTGGGATAATAAAGTCCGGCATAAAAAGAAATCAGCCCGCCCATGGAACTGCCTGCGATAGCAGTAGAGCCTTTTGTTTTCAGGGTGCGGTAATGCTTGTCTATATAGGGCTTGAGCGTTTTGACAACAAATTCCAAATATGCTTTTCCTTCACCCTTGCCCTGTTGCGGATTGTCGTTCGGATTGTATTCGGTCATCCGTTTTATACCACCATTGTCGATGCCTACTACGATGCAGGCCGCCCGCTTGCCATCAAGTATTTCATCTACTCCCCACTCGCCGCTGAAAGATGTTTGCTCATCGAAGAGGTTTTGCCCGTCGTGCATGTATAAAACCGGATAGCGCTGCCGGGTGGCAGCGTAATCAGCAGGCAGGTAAATCCAGATGCGGCGCGTGCGTTCCAGCTGCGGCATGAAGAACGCCGTATCAAGAATATGTACGTTTGCAGAGGCACTGTGTGCTTTCTGTAAGGGCGTAAGCAGGTGTTTCCTCTTTGCGATGATTATATTTGTTGACACACGATCAGCTTGAACGGTAGCAGGGTCCTGTAAAGTATACCAGTCCCCGGAAAGAAACCAGAAAACCAGGGGGATGAACACGGTTATACCTTCTCTTTGGTAAGGTACTGTTTTACTCTTGCGTGCCAGCCATCACCCAGCGGAACCAGGGGCAGGCGCAAGGCATTCTCTATCAATCCCATTTCTGCCATCACTGCTTTTACGCCGGCAGGATTGTTTTCACCAAACAGGAGTTCATAGCCTTCCATCAGCTGGTCGTTGAGGCGTTTGGCGCTTTTGAAATCACCTTTTAAACATTGCTGCACCATTTCGCACAAGGCTTTGGGAAAGCAGTTGGCAGCAACACTGATCACGCCTTCCATGCCGCAGGCGATCTGGGGCAGAACCAGCTCATCATCTCCACTTACGACCAGGAAATCGGCGGGTTTGTTGCGCAGGATCTGCATGCACTGCGCCATGTTGCCGCTGGCTTCTTTGATGCCGCCAATGTTGTCTACTTCATTGGAAAGGCGGATAACCGTGTCTGCATCGATGTTACGGCCGGTTCTGCCGGGAACGTTGTACAGCAGGATCGGCTTGGGAGTGGCTTCTGCCAGCACTTTGTAGTGGCAGTACAATCCTTCCTGCGAGGGTTTGTTGTAGTAAGGACTGGCGCTCAGGATGGCAAATGCATTTTCCAGGGGCATGGTTTCCAGCTCCTTTACCAGTTCATGGGTGTTGTTGCCACCAATACCCACTACCACCGGAACCAATCCGTTCACCCGTTCAAATGTAAAGTTGAGGACATCTATCCTTTCTTCGCGGCTCAGCGTAGGTGCTTCGCCGGTTGTACCCAGAGAGACTACATAGGTTACGCCATCCCTGATCACAAAATCAATGACCCGGCCCAGTGCTTCAAAATCCAGGTCGCCGTTTTCTTTGAAGGGAGTGATCAGCGCGACTCCCGTGCCTCTCAGTTTATCTCTTAACATGTAGCGTGATAGTTTTAAGTGTGTTTGGTGTCATAATCGGATCTTCCAGGCCTTGCTGGCTCTGATAAATTATTCGCTGCCGGTTGCCAGCTCTTCTCCGGCCGTTGTTTCCTGCGGGACGGGCTGCTGCGGGTCGACCTCTTCCCATGATCCCATGCGGCTGAATTTTTCTATGCGCTGGTTGATGCGTTCCTGAGCCGGGATCCTCTTCAGCTCCTGCAATACAGGTACAATGCTTTCTTTCAACAATCGAGCCGCTTCATCATAATCCCAGTGGGCACCGCCCAGCGGCTCGGGGATGATGCCGTCTACCAGCTTGAACCCGGCCATATCGTTGGAAGTAAGCCGCAGCTGTTCGGCGGCTGTTTCTTTCATTTGCCAGCTTCTCCACAAGATAGAGCTGCAGTTTTCGGGAGAAATAACCGAGTACCAGGCATTTTCCAGCATAAAAACGCGGTCGCCTACACCGATGCCGAGTGCACCCCCACTGGCGCCTTCGCCGATGATGATGCAGATAACCGGCACTTTTAAACGGATCATCTCATAGATGTTGCGGGCAATGGCTTCTCCCTGTCCGCGTTCTTCGGCCTCCATGCCCGGGTACGCTCCCGGCGTGTCGATCATGGTAATAACCGGTTTGTTGAACTTTTCTGCCAGGCGCATCAGGCGCAGGGCTTTGCGGTATCCATCCGGGTTGGCCATGCCAAAGTTCCGCAGCTGCCGCATCTTGGTATTGGAACCTTTTTGTTGCCCGATGATCATCACTGTTTCATTGTCCAGCTGCGCAAAACCGCCCACCATGGCTTTGTCGTCGCGCACTTTGCGGTCGCCATGCAGTTCTATAAAGTTGGTCGTGATCTTATCGATGTACTTCAGGGTATACGGCCGGTCGGGATGACGGCTGAGCTGTACCTTTTGCCAGCTGCTCAGGTTTTGGGTGATCTCCCTGCGTTTCTCTATGGCCTGCTCTTCCAGCTTGCGGATGGTATCGCTCAGGTCAACTTTTGTTTTTTCCGCTGTTTGTTTAAGCTTTTCGATCTCATCAAACAAATCTTTTATGGGACGTTCAAAATCAAGAAACTGCCGGTTTTTGTTTTCTGGCATGTGATAAGTATGAAGGGTAAAATTAAGGGGAAATAAGTTTTTGCGTATAAAATAAAAGCCCCGCATTTTGCGGGGCTTTCTGTAATAGGCTGCCTAGGATTGAGATCTGTAATCAGGTTTTGTTTTGTAGTAATTCCTTTTTGCATCGCTGATTGCATCTTCTCTTTCGTGCTTCAGTTCTTTTACTTTATCTTTTCTTTCCTGGCGAGACAAGCTCTTGTCGTGTTTTACAGACCAGATCCTGTCCTTGTAGTCGTGCCGGATGTCTTCTACCTGAAGATCCAGTTTGGATGGACGGCTTGCGCGGTTAGAATAAGGAGGAAAACCATAGTAAGGATTCAATCCGTAACCGAAGCCATATCCATAGCCCATATAGGGATTAAAAGGTACATAAGGAACGTATCCACCAATGATAACCTGGGGTCTCACAATCCTTGCACCGCCTCCTGCTATATGACCTTTAAATTGTGCCGAAGCACCCAAACCCACACTCAGGGAAAACAGTACTATCAATAGCTTTTTCATAACTGAATTGTTTTATCTATATAACACAATTCCCATGCTGTTTGATATAGCCGAACAGAGACTTAACGATCCACTAACATCCGTTAACCTTCCGCTCCATTTTTGAAAAAAGAGCCGGAAAAAATAACAGTTGCGGCTGTTAACGCATTGTCAAGTGACAGGTTTTTTGTCAATTGTGCAGGGCATTCGGGGCAGCGAAAAAAGGATGGATCAGGCACAGATCCACAAGCTGTCGACAAACCATTTCCGTGAATCAAAGAAGTGCCGGCACAGCTGAAACCCGCACTGGGCGGCCATGTTTTCGATCTGTGCAAGGGTATACTTCTGGCTGTTTTCAGTAAGAACAGGTTCCCCTTTCTTAAAAGAGATGAAATCGGCTTCGCCCAGGCGTACGGTTTGCTCCTGCAGACTTACCAGGTAACTTTTACAGGCACCTGTTTGCGGATCATACGTGGGGTAATGTTCATATTGGGCAAGGTCAAAATCTGCTTCCAGTTCTGTATTGATGCGGTGCAGCAGGTTCAGGTTAAAGCGCTTCGTGATGCCTGCCTTGTCGTTGTAGGCAGCCAGTATGATGCGGGGATCTTTGGCGAGGTCAAAGCCGGTGAGCAGCAGATCACCGGGCAGCAGCTGGTGGCGTATTTCTTCGCAAAAGCGGAGGGCCGATTCTACGGAGAAATTACCGATGTTGGCACCCAGGAACAACACAAGCTTGTTTTGTTTTGATAAGCTGGTTGCTTTGTGCAGGGCATCGAGGTACTCACCCTGCAAGGGCTGGATGCGGATGCCGGGCAAGCTGGCGGGCAGCTCCCGTTGCAGCAGGCTGATCACATTGGCTGAAATGTCGACCGGAAAATAGGTAAAGGATGCCTTTTTGTTCATCATCTCCCGCAGGAAAAAAGAAGACTTCAGCGCATTGCCCGCACCCAGTTCAATTACATCAAATGCACCCTGGTAGGCAAGAACGGTGTCGATGATGGCCGCGCTTTGCTGTGAAAGAATTTCGAGTTCGCAATTGGTCAGGTAATACTCCGGACAGTCCATGATCTCTTCAAAGATCTGGTCTCCCTGCTGGTCATAAAAATATTTTGAGTCTAGTTGTTTGAAGGGGGCTGATAGTCCTCTGAGTACATCCTGGTAAAATGGATTCATCTTGCTATGATTATTCTGCTAAACGGATACCGGTATACTGCCACCGGAGAGGCGCATGAAAAAAATTGCGGTAAGTGATGCGGCTATGTCCTTCAGGCGTAACATCAGAACCGCCCCGAAGCACTTTTTGGTTCACCATAAATTTGCCGTTGTATTCACCGATGGCACCAGCGGCTTTTTTGAAACCCGGGTAAGGCAGATAGGCACTTTCTGTCCATTCCCAGCGTCTCCCCCAATTGAAATGGGGGGCTGCGGCTTCCCATTCAAATTCTGTCGGCAGGCGCTTTCCTTTCCAGGATGCATAGGCAAATGCTTCGTAATAACTGATATGGCAAACCGGTTCATCCCCATTCACCCGTTGAAGTCCGGCCGACGTATAATTCCACCATTCCCCGTCTATCTTGTACCAGTAAAGCGGAGCCTGGATCTGTTGGGTCTTTACCCAATCCCAGCCTTCTGCATGCCAGTACACAAAATTGCTGTAGCCCCCGCTTTCTATCCATTCAAGATATTCCCCGTTGGTGACCAGCTGCGCCGCGATGCGATAGGGTTGCAGATACACCGTATGACGCGACAGCTCGTTGTCGAAACAAAATCCACCTCCGTTGTAGCCGATCTGGTAAAGACCTCCGTCCACAGAGATCCATTTATCAGCCGTCGGTACCGAACCGTTGTAAACAGGATCATCTGCGTAAGCAGGAAAAAGCGGATTGTGGCCCAGGATATACTTGATGTCTGTAGCCAGCAGTTCCTGGTGTTGCTGTTCGTGATTGAGCCCGAGTGTCATCAGCTCCTGCAGGTCAGCGTGGAAGCCATTGCTTAAAAAGGTCTGCATAGCTTCGTCTACATGTCGCCGGTAGTTGTAGATGTCCGATACAGAAGGACGGCTCAGGTTGCCCCGGTCGGTGCGGATAACCCGGGTACCGGCGGCTTCATAATAGCTGTTGAAAACATAGTTGTAGTGCGGATCAAACTCCGTATAGCCGGCAAGGTGGGGCTTCAGGATAAATGTTTCAAAAAACCAGGTGGTATGGCCCAGGTGCCATTTGGGCGGACTTACATCCACCACGGGCTGCACAACATAATCTTCTGTTTTGAGCGGCCGGCAGATCGCTTCTGAATGAAGCCGCACCTGATTGTATTGTTCTAAAAGAAGGGACATAGTTAGCGTTGTTTGTTTGCAAAATGCACCAGGTCGGATATGGATCTGATAGAAAGTGCTGCAGCCTGTTGCCGCCGCATCATCAGCGCATAAGCGTTGTTAAAGCCAATGGGTTTAAGCCAGCCAACCCCATAGCGGCGCAAAAATTCCTGTTGCACATATTGATACACACTGTCTTTATTCGCCGATACGCGCGCTACCACAGCTGCTTCCGGCTGCAGCATAACAAGCAGTCCGGTGCCGGTGTATTCGGGATAACAATCAATTTGGCCATTGGTTAAAGCATCAAAACAAATTTTTGTGCCACCCAAACCGGTTTTGGTGACGACCTTCAGATCGGTGCTTCCTTCAATCAGCATGCGGTACATGTTGATGAGAATGTACTGCTCTGCAAAAATCTTTGAGCCCAGGCGGATGGTTCCCCTTTTTCCGTTGCGGGGCGGTTGCCACAACTGTTTTTGCTTCAGGAACCCGCGGGCAATCTGTTCCGGGTCCTGTTTTAAAAAATCGGCCTGGTAGTTCAGTGCGGTCATGATCGAATCGTTGATCAATCCGCTCAGGCTGTTCAGGGCTGTTTCCAGTTCAGGGTATTGCTGCAGCACCTCCCGGCGGACAATGGGGGCGGCATAGTAGGGGGGGAAGATGCCCTGGTCATCGTGCAGCACCTGCAGGTCGTAGGCTTTGATGCGGCCATCGGTACTGTAGCCGCTGATGATGTCCAGTTTTTTTTCCCGCGCGGCATTGTACATAACAGCATCGCTGATCACAACGGTGCGCAGGTTCCAGCTATACTTTTCCCTGAGACCGAGATAGCCGTCGGAGCGGCCCATGAACTCCGGTGTAAAGCCTGCCAGGAGCCGGCTCCCATACACAGCAGGCAAAAGATAAAAAGAAGAAAGCAGCAGGATTATTACGGGCAGGAGCCAGATGGCCGCATGTGATTTCCGCAGGCTCCATTTCTGGATGCGCGAAAGTAAAAAATCAAACAAGATAGCCAGTCCGGCGGCCGGTATGGCACCCGCCAGCATCATGTGGGAGTTGTTAAGGGCAATGCCGCCAAAGATAAATTCCCCCAATCCGCCGGCTGCAATATACGCCGCCAGGGTAGCCACGCCTACATTGATGACCGTGGCAGTCCGGATGCCGGCCAGTAAAACAGGCATGGCAAGCGGCAACTCAACTTTTGTCAGGATCTGCCGGCTGCTCATACCCATACCACGGGCCGCTTCAATTACAACAGGATCCACACCGGTGATCCCTGTATAGGTGTTCCGGATGATAGGAAGGAGGGCATAAAGAAACAAGGCTACGATGGCCGACACAGGACCAATTCCCAGGAGCGGGATCATGATGCCCAGCAAGGCAATGCTGGGAATGGTTTGCAGGATACCGGCTGTACCCAGCACCAAGCCGGCCCACCTCTTTTTGCGGGCTACAAAGATGCCGAGTGGTACGCCGATCACTACGGCTATCAACAGGGAAATAAACGTCAGTCCGATGTGTTCTGCTGTTTGGCTGAGGATCTTATCACCCTGTTGCCGGATAAAATCGAGAAAAGTAGATTGCGGGTTCAAGCATGGTTAGTTGGCGGTGATAGGGGGGCAGTTGCTGCCTGCTGCTTGCTCCATTGCGCGCCGGCTGCCAACAGTTCGGCGGGCCCGGCCTGTTTTAATCTTCCTTGTTCCCCGGCAGGCCCGGGAAGAAAAAGGGGTTGGTCACTTTGCGTGTAAACCATTTCCAGGGCATCCCAAAGGGTTGTATTCCCTGAAATATTTGCGGGGTAGGGTGGGGCAGCAGATCCTGCATCCGGCAGGTAATTCCACAGCGCTTCCAGGCGGACCGATTTAAGCGAAAGCTGCATTTTCTCCTGTTCCAAAAAAGCAGAAACAAAAGGCGTTGCGGGCCGGAACAAGAGGTCTGCCGGGGTGCCCAGCTGTACGATCTTTCCCCGGTCCATCAAACAAATTTTATGGGCCAGTGCAAAAGCTTCCTGTACATCGTGGGTGACCAGCAGGATGGTTTTGCGTTTGAATTCGTCGAGTTCGCTTAGCTCCTTGCGGATAGCGGTCCGGGAAATGGTATCCAGGGCGCCGAATGGTTCGTCCATCAGCAGCAGGGGAGGGTCGGCAGCAAGGGCGCGCGCAATGCCTACACGCTGTTGCTGTCCGCCGCTGAGCTGGGCCGGATAGGCGTTCATGTATTTTGCAGGCGGCAGGCGCAGTTTTTCCAACAGCTCCTCTGTGCGCCGGCGGATCTGCTGAACGGGCATACCCAGAAGGGCAGGAACAACCGCAATGTTTTCGGCAACCGTATAATGGGGAAACAAGCCGTTGTGCTGCAGTACATAACCGATGGAGCGCCGCAGCTTTTCAGGTTGTTGGTTTAATACGTTTTCTCCGCGCACCGAGATGCTGCCTGCACTGGGCTCGATCAGCCGGTTGATCATGCGCAGGGTGGTGGTTTTGCCGCAGCCGCTGGTACCCAGAAAAACAAAGTTTTCTCCTTCCTGTACAGTGAATGAAATATCATCCACTGCTTTTGCAGCACCAAAATACTTGCTCAGGTGTTCGGCAACGATCATGGTGTGGGTTATTGATCGAGCTGCATAAATAAATTGTTCAACGATTCGGTGTAAAGGGGATGGGCAAAGATCATCTCCCGGATCTCATCACAAGGGATCTTTCCGATCATGGCCATCTCCAGTACCGACATCACTTCACCTCCTTCTGCTGCGAGGATGGCTGCACCCAATACCTGTTTGGTATCGGCATCAACCACTGCTTTCATCAGGCCGGCTGTTTCACCGGTTTCTATGCCCCGGGCTGTTTTGTCCATGGGCAGGGTAACCACCTCTATGTTTAGTCCTTGTTTTCGGGCGTCCGTTTCCGTGATCCCGATGCGGCCGAGCTGCGGATCCGTAAACATGGTATAGGGGACTGGTCTGCCTTTGATTGAAGCAGGCCCCTTTTGCAGCACGTTCTTTAAAATAATGAGGTGATCATTGTACGCTATATGGGTAAACGCCGGACCGCCCTTTACATCTCCCAATGCATAGATACCGGGCGCTGTTGTCTGCAGTTGATCATCCACTTTTATAAAACCTTTTTCATCTGTTGCCACACCGGCTTTCTCCGGTTCAAGCGCACGCGTCTGCGGCTCACGGCCGGTGGCTACCAGCAGGTGGGTTCCTGTCAGGGATTGTTCTTTGCCGTCCTGCTTCAGCTTTAATGAAAAACCGTTTGTTTCCTGCTGTATCTGCAGTACTTCAGTCTGTGTATATATTTTGATGCCTTCTGCTTCCAGTACCTGCCTGAGTGCATCGGCCACGTCGCGGTCTTCATGATGTAAAAAGAGCGGTGCTTTGTCAATGATGGTAACCTGGCTGCCTAAGCGCCGGAACAGCTGGCCCAGCTCAAGCGCAATATAGCTTCCTCCCAGAATGAACAAGTGTGGGGGAATGTTTTCGATGTCAAGCAGGGTGGTTGAGGTGTAGTATGGTATGCTTCCCAGTCCGGGTATGCGTGGAATAGAAGGAGAAGCACCTGTGTTGATAAAGATATGGGGCGCGGTAAAGGTTTCTTCCCCCTCCCTGGTTTTTACCAGGACCGTCCGCTGGCCGCTGAACCGGGCTTCTCCCATCAGGAGGGTAAGCCCGGGCGTGTTTTCCAGGCCTTTTTGGGCTGCCTCGCGGAAGCGGGACACAATCCCGTTTTTTCTTTCTTTTATCTTCTCAAAATCGATCCGGCATTCTCCGCTCAGGATGCCCAGCTCTCCGCTATGCCGGACGGCATGGGCCCGGCGTGCAGAAGCGATCATGGCTTTCGTAGGCGTGCAGCCATCATTGATACAGGTGCCGCCTACCAACCGTTTTTCGACGAGGAGGGTTTGGAACCCGGCTTTTGCCAGTTTTTTTGCGAGGGGTGTGCCGCCTTGTCCGGAACCGATGACGATCGCATCAAATGTTTGCATGGGTTTTTTTAGGCAGTGATCTGAACGCCTTTCCAGAAAGCGATGTAGTTTTTAATATTTTCAGCAGCCTGTTTTGGATGGGGATAATACCAGGCTGCATCCGGGTTCGAATGCTCGTTCACGTGAATGGTATAGTAAGAAGCTTCGCCTTTCCAGGGACAAGTGGTGTGCTTGCTGGATGGAGACAAGAATTCTTGGTTCACGGAGTCGGGCGGAAAGTAATGGTTGTTTTCTACTACGATGGTGTCATTGCTTTCTGCAATAACCTGGTTGTTCCACATGGCTTTCATGATATAGGTAGTTTATGCATAAAGAGGGCGTAAGATAGATACTATTCGGGGATTGTAAAAAAGCCTTCCAATACCGTCACGGCCTTGCCTTCGATCAGTACCCTGCTACCGTCCAGCTTGAGTTTCAGCTCACCGCCCCGTGCAGATGCCTGAAACGCAGAGAAGGAAGATTTGTTCAGCCGGCTTCTCCAGTAAGGCACCAGGGCGCAGTGCGAGGAACCGGTTACCGGGTCTTCATCAATGCCATGTGCGGGTGCGAAGGAGCGGGAAACAAAATCATAGGAAGAGTCTTTACCGGTTTTGGCTGTTACTACAACCGATGGAAACTTTTTTAGTTCGGTAAAATCCGGCTTGAGCGAGCGCAGGGCTGCTTCGCTGTCCAGTTCCACCACCCACCTGCCATCCTCTGCACAGTAGCTGGCAAGGGGCGTGATGCCCAAGGCGGCTGCCATGCCTGCAGGCAGTTCCTGTTCATGCAGGGCAAAAGCAGGAAAGTTTAACTGGAGCCAGTCTTCTTTTTTTTGCACGGTCAGCAAGCCGCTGAGGGTATGAAAACGGGCGGTTTCTTTCCCGCCAAGCAATCCTTTCTCCCACAGTATATGGGCAGTGGCAAGGGTTCCATGACCGCAGAGCTTGATCTCCGTAGTAGGTGTAAACCAGCGCAGGTGGTAGCTTCCATCACCTGCAGGAAGGAGGAAAGCCGTTTCAGGCAGGTTGTTCTCCAGGGCGATCTGCTGCATCATCTTTTCCGGAAGCGCTTGTTGAAGCAGGCAGGTAGCAGCCGGATTACCCTGGAACGGAACCGCTGTAAAAGCATCGACCTGGTAGAAAGGAATTTTTGTTGACACCGGAGAATTTTTAGGTAAAGAAACAACTTATCCGATTACAGCCTACATCGTTCGCATCGATTATGCCATAACAGCTATTATGGTCAGCGCAATTTCGCCGAGTGCACTGTAATAATCACAAAACAGCGGACCGGTTGCTTTGTGCAGGTGGATAAGCAGGGCGGGGCTCACCCGTTTCATGGCCGCTACCCATGTTGCGTTCAAGCCGTTGATAAAATGGACCAGGTCCTCATACGAATCACCTGGAGGCTTTTCTGTCCTGTAGTCGTCGCGGAGCATGGAAAGCATGCGGATGTTTCCATCAAGCAGGTGTGCGGCCACGTCTTTGACGGTCCATAACCTGGCAATGGTTTGCTGTTGCCATTCCGCTACCGTGAGCGACTGGAGCAATTGGATCAGCTGCTGGTCGAGGAGGGGCAGCAGATGGACAACATGAACCGGTATGGAAGGTTGTGTATGCATAAACCAGCTGCTCTATGGAATGGTTATGCGAAGATGCGTCTTTTCCTGTAATGAGTGGATAAGGTTTGGAGACCTCTTTGTTTATCCCTGCCTGGTCACGGATGTTGGTTTCTTGCTGGCGCGGATGGCAAGGTATTTTTCTGCATAAAGTACACTGATTGCGCCCAGGGTGTAGGCCAGCAGGTCAAGCCATTCAAATGAGCTGCCGAGAACGGTCCTGGCAAGCGCTGAGTTTTGCAGACCCAGGCGGCCAACCAGGTTGAAATACTGCAACACTTCCACGACATAGGAAAACAGCAATACCAGGATGGCCGTTTTAAGAACCGGCATGTCAACAAAGGCTCGTACAGTACAATAAACAAAGATGACAACCAGAAAATCCCCTGCATAGGGGCGAATAAATCGGTCGTGGGCATAAAGCGCAATCAGTACCTCTACAACAAACAAGAGGATAGCGAGTGCAAAATGATATTTTCTGAATTTTATGGAGGCATTCATACGGGCTGGCAAACTGGTCATGGTAGCTCAAGCTGGATAGAGCCATCTTTGAATAGGTAGAACGGCTTTACTTTTTTTCCGCACTTAAATCTGCAATGGCTTTTTCTATCCTTCGTTGCCTGGTTTCTTCTGTCTTGGCCTGTCCGATCGGCAGAACATAGCGTTGTTTGTTGCTGAATGAGAGCGATTCATAGAATTTTTTTGCAGCAGGATGCGCATCCAGGGCTGTGCTAAAATCTGCTGGAAGTTCTACTTCCCGGGGTTGGGCATCAAGTTCCAATTCGACGGTTATTTTATCGCCTCCCTTTACACCTGCCTTTTTTCTGACATCCGCACTTACACTCACCATGTATTTGCCGCCCATTACAGCAATTGTATTGCGGTAGGTGAAACCGTTGATCGTGATGTTCACGGCCAGCCTTTTTCCGGCGCCCAATTGTTCAACTACTTCGTCGGGTACACAGATTCCGGTATTGTTACCGGTTTGCAGGATGGTTGTTTCAAAGCTTATTTTTTTCATGATGATTAAAAAAGTTGTTGTGCAATAATAAGAAGTCGTATGTGCAGCATTTTGTAGCCGAAGCGTCTTAGACGCTTAACCAACCGCGGAATCCTCTGACGGCATAGTAAGCGGTAGCGCCATTGTGGTATATAAACACGGTGTCGTAGCGGCGGTCGGCAAAGGTGGCACCACCCAGTTTCCGGATATTGTCAGGCGTTTTTAGCCAACTTGATGTTTTTGTATCAAAGTTGCCCAGCTTTTGCAGTTCCCGGTATTGTTCTTCTGTTAACAGCCCGATGCCCATATCCGCAGCCATCTCCGCGGCACTGCTTTCAGGTTTGGCCTCTTTTCTGGCTTCCAGCGCGTCCCGGTCGTAACACAAGCTTCTCCGGCCTTTGGGACTTTCAGCCGAACAATCATAAAAAATGTACGCGCCCGTGTTTTTATCATGGCCAACTACATCGGGTTCTCCGCCGGTCCTTTCCATTTCAAAAAGGCACCAGAGCTTGGCAGGATTTTCTTCGAGCCTTGCCTGCACTGCTTCCCAGGCAAGTTCTTTGTGGCGGGTCTTGTTTTTCGCAAAGCGGGTTTTGAGGGTATCGAGCAAATCATTGCGTTGTGCTGCTGATAATTCCTTGGTATTTTTTGGGGTCATAATGGCTCAATTTGATCTGGTGTCAATCGATCTGTTGCCTTCATACTTCCAGGCAGTGGCACACTGCGAGATAAACTTTTCCTGCGTTAAGTTTAAGAAATTTTCCCCTCTCTCATAACAGATTTTAACCTTAGCCGGATGTATTGTTGCAACAGGTTGGGATAAATGTTGTAAAAAAGGTTGATGATTATCAAGGCAAGCATCCAATAAAAGTGGCCATGGAGCCCTGCATAAACAGTCAGCAGGGTAAAGAACAAGAACAGCGAAAAATGAAACTTTTCAAAAAAGTAAGTTTGGAAATACTGCTTTTTGATAGACGCGTTTGTTTTTGAAACGATCTTATAATCAGGGTATTTCTTTTTCAAAATTCCAACAAGAAGGCTTCCGTTTTGCGCCAACGCATTTACATACTTAACGCCCATCTTTCTATACACAAGGGGGGTTTTGCTCACCTGCATCCTGTCAAAGAACGAGTTGGGTAGAAAGATGGTAACCAGGCTGGCCCCCAGCAGTATATAGGTTATTTTGGATGGCACGTTTGCATAGCAATACAAGAATGCCGGTATAAGGAACAAGGCCGTCCAGAGCAGGCTGGGAATGATGTTATACATCGCGACAGTCCTGCTTATCTTTTGATATTTCTTTTGTTCTGAAGGGGGCAAAGCGTGTGATCAGTTGGTAAAAAAATTTCAATCAAATGGTACAAGTAAAATCACGAACATTCAAGTCCTGTTTACCGGCTGTTCTCTTTCCTCGCCAACTTCACGCTTTGCAGACAGGCTTCAGTTTTCAATTTGGCATCCCTTCCAAACATCCACAAAGGGGTTTGGTCCGTAACTGCTTTGGCTTCTTCTTCCATGAAACCTCCCAGCACTTCGGGTGGGTCTGAAAAGATGGGCTTTAACAAGCATAGATCTTTGTCTTGCAGGATGGGCCATTTCGAATAACCGCCGACGTAGAGGGAAGGCAAGGCAAAAACGACGCGTTTGACTTTATATTCTCTTATCATCTTTATAGGATAAAATACCTGGTACTCTGTTGAATGGAATACCAGGTCCTCCGGGTAATCTTGCGTAAAACTTGTTGTTTAGATGGGTATCCCGGAATAATTTGTTCCATTCAGCAGCTGCTGATTTGTGCTTGTTCTAATCTTTGGGTTCCCACAATTGGATTTTATTTCCTTCCGGGTCAAGAATATGAACAAATTTGCCATAGTCAGAATCCTCAATTTTATCTACAATGGTCACGCCTTCATTTTGAAGTTGCGCTACCAGTCCTTCCAGGTCATCCACCCTGTAGTTTATCATAAAGTCTTTTGCGGAAGGCTCGAAATATTTTGTGCTTTCTGAAAAAGCACTCCACTGGGTAAGGCCCTTTTTTGTGCTGTCATCAATTTGCCGCCATTCAAAGCTGGTTCCATAAGGAGTTGTTTCGAATCCCAGGTGGGTTTTATACCATTCATTGATTGCCTTGGGATCTTTGCACTTGAAAAAAATGCCACCGATACCAGTTACTTTTTTCATGTTGGTTGTTTTTTTATGGGGATTTGTTATGATTGGTTGAAGCGAAAAGCCTGAAAGAAAAGAGGCTGCAACGATCAAAATTATAGATACTGTTTTCTTCATTTTAGCTGAATTGGCGTTGTTGGCAGTGCCGTTTGTTGTCCTGTTGCTCACGTGGATGTATGGGTGCCGGGATAGCATTTAAAAAAACGTCTTTTTGCACTGTTGTAAAGATAAAGAGATAGGGACATATTTTACTGCCGAACTTGGACCGGCCCAGTTAGCTCCATGGTTGATATGGGGCTGAGTTTTGCCGATTGCCCAGCCTTGCTGGCACAAGGCTAAACGTTGCAGAGCCCGTCAAGCTTTGTCAGGTGAGATTGATGCGTTCCGACCAATTTAGCGGTGGCGGCAATTCCAGGTTGGAGAACTCGATGTGGATGACACGTCTTTGTCTGTTGTTGGTTGTTCTGCTTGAACTGTGCAGCAGGAGGGGCTTCATCAGCATGATCCCTCCTGCTGGCACATGGCAGCTAACTTCTTGTTCAACCGCCCAATTGACGGTTTCGGGCCGATAAACCCCTTTTAGATGTGAGTGGGGAACAACTTTCAAAGCCCCGTTGTTTTCATCTGTATCGTCCAGATGGATACGGATCGTTACGATATTCCGCAGGAAGTCAAGGGGTGGTTGAACGGCAAATTGATTTTGTTTGGTCGTCCAAAATTCAAAACCGGTCAGTTCCGGTTTTTTGTCAACTGAAATGGTAAGGTCCTGGTGGTATGAAACATACCAGTTTGAAGTGGGGGGCTTGTCAAAGTAAATGCTTTTAACAACGAAGTATTTGCCGCCAAACAGCTGCTGTAAAATAGATTGTAGCTTATTGGTGAACACCAGGCTGATCACACCAGGAACTTCTTTCAGAAACTGTCTGATTGCAAACAGGTCGGCTGATTTCCGGAACGTGTCCTTATCAAAGTTTGCCTGGTTGATTTGTCGCAGTATACTTTCTACCTGCTCTTCCGTATAGATACCCTTTATAACAGCAAAGCCGTTGCTATAAAACTCTTCTTTTTTCATTTTACAGAAACAAGCCGGAGAGGGCTTTAACTTTCATTCAGAAGCATCCATGAAGTGCCAAATTTGTCGCGCAGCATGGCAAAGCGATTGGCAAAAAATGTTTTCTCCATTTTCATAAATATCTGACCGTCCGAGGAAAGTAGTTCATAGACTTGTTCCGCTTTCTCAGGTGTATCAAACCGCAGGGTCAGGTAGACGCTGCGCATCGGTTCGGCATTGGGAACGTCGGCTCCCCTGACAACTGTACCGCCGATTTCCATAACGGCATGAAGAATGGGTTTCGTCCATTCTTTGGGAAAATGGGGTGGTGGTTGTTGGTGAGCCGTCATCATCGTTATTTTACCATGGAGGTGTTCCTGGTAAAACTGAAATGCTTCTTCACAATGTCCCGGGTAGTTGATGTAAACGTCCAGCTTAAAGGATTGGTCGGTGCTCATAGTGCTTTGCTTATGGGGCTTGTTTCTTATGACTCGATTTAAATATTTTGTTCTCAGGCTCCAACAGTACCTGTCTTCACTTCTCCGGCTCGTTTGCAATGGACAATGATTACTCCGCTGGGCGTTACAATACTTTCTATTACGGTAAATGCCGCCGGAACCGTTCCTTCGTCAAAAAGCTTTTTTCCCTGTCCCAAGGTCAGGGGATGAATTTTGAGCCGGAGCTCGTCTACAAGGTCGTTCTTCAGCAATACCTGTACAAGTTCACTGCTACCCCAAACATGAATATCGGCGCCATCCGTATTTTTGAGTTTCCTGATGTCATCCACGTTTTTTATTACGGCGGAGTTTTTCCAGCCGGTAACCAGCGGATCCGACTCATCCAAGCTCCTGGAAAGCACGTATTTTTTGCCATCGTTAATGGCAGGCCAAAAGTCTCCGTGTTCAGGCCAGTAGCCCGCCCACATCTCAAATGTTTTTCTGCCCAAAAGGTAATCTGCAGGTTCCAGCTCCTTTTGAACCACCTGGTTATAAACTTCGTCACTATAGGGTGCTACCCATCCACCCCATTCGAAACCGCCTGATAGGTCTTCTTTAGGTCCACCAGGTGCCTGCATAACGCCATCCAAAGTGATCATTGATAGAACAGTGATTTTTCTCATACTATATTGCTTTTATTGCGATACAAAGCTGGCGCAGAAACATCATGTTGTGGCGGTGTGAATGCGACAATTTCGGTGGTTGAATGCGACCGTTCTTAATGGTGCTGGGTAATGGTCAAGTGTTTTGTCTTTTTACAAATAGCTGTTGCGGAATGTCGCCAAAAACAAATTCCGTAACTTGACATAACCACATGGTCTGGTTAATCTCTCGTCCTTGGTAGTATTTTAAGAAATAATATCCACCGCCGATATACGGGTCGCACTTTTCAGTTAAATTCAGAACATCCGCACCTTCGAACTGTTCCTTTGATATATTGATAACTACAGAACTTTGATTTTCAGCCATCATGTCAAGCATCTTGTCTGCACCTTCTACCATTTGCAGGTCGCCCTTACTTCCGCCTTGTTCAATGTATTCGGGCAGGTCAATATACCATTCATTTCCTGTTTTTATAAATTTATATGCTTCCATAACTGCTGGATATCCAATGAAAAATAAGTTTTAATCTGATGTCAGGTATTGTCCGGTGTAAGATAGTGTTTCGTTGATTGAAGTGCAAAGATTCTAAGTCCGAAGAACGGCGTGTTCTTCCAACTGGCAGCTGCTGACGAACGATTGATCAAAGTTCACTGGATATCAATAGTCCGGTAAGTTTTAAGCGGCTAAAGCACCTATGTTCAAGCACTGGTCGAACAGCTGCTTCATTTTCTTGCAACTCAGCTCCAGACCTAAGTTTGAAAATATTGTTTCGGTCATTATCTTATTGTAAAACATCAACTTGATATTTCTCATCGAAAATGCTTCTCTTTTTTCTTTTGGCAATGATAGCCAACACGCTGCTTTAGCCACCGAAACTGTGCTTAAAGCCATATTGAAATGAAAATATAGCTTGTTCTCAATTCTTGCCTGACACTCCGCTAATCCACAATGCTCTTTGGCATCCCTGATCAGAAACTCTATCTGAAATCTTAAGCGGTAGTACTTCATTATCAATGCAGCACTAAGCCCACTATCAGTACAAACAAAAATATCATAGGGGTCGCTGTGTTTATCCTGCAGATATACAATCCTTACCAACCTTTTGAGGATCATACTGTACACTACGGCACTGTAATAGATCACCCACTCATCTTCCCCAAACTTCCTGATGCGGCGCTTGTCGATGCGCTTGGCCTGCCTGGTGCCTTCAATTTAGGCCCGTGATAAAGGTATCGCAAATCGGCATCAGGGCGCATCTTTGTAATAATATGCAACCCTTCCCCAAGCAGTGGAGTAATAAAACTATCCTTCATGAAATAGCCGTCTGCTGTCAGGTACTTCACCATGTTCTTTAACGCAGGAAGACGCTTTTTTATGATGCTTACGTAATGACTCACCAGGTTGTCCTGATTTACCTCAAGCACTGAGGTGTGTTGATTTTGCCGGACAGTGTAGTGGCTTAGGTGAAGAAATTGATTCAAAGTTAGTTTAAATTGATTTTACATTTACTCCGATCTGAAGCGGAGGTGGCTCTGCTGGGAAGCACCCATCAAGGAATAGGATCGTCCGACAAATAATTGTCCGGTTGTCCACTCCGTCTAAGTGGTTCCAGGCTCATGAACAACGCTGGTGTTCATGAGCTTTTTATTTCTCATTTGGAGGACTCATGCCTCCAAAATCCTATGGGGGCTTGCTCTTCAGCCTTCTGCTGCTTTGTTGGGCTATAGCTGTATTCATTGCAGCTTTAGGCTGCTGCTTGTTGTTGTAATCTCTTTTCATACTCGTTAGGTGAGAGATAATCCAGTGAGGAATGTAACCTCCGGGGATTGTAATACATTTCGATGTACTCAAAGATCTCTGCTCTGCTTGTCCCGGCCCCGTAAATAGCTGGACTAAAATGTAAAAACAGATTAGTCATTTTAGAACCAGTAAATTTACGATCTCATGAGTACCATCAAACG
>JADCRZ010000074.1 GCA_015069695.1 Williamsia sp. | reverse complement strand
GATAAAAAAGTGAGCTTAGACCAGTTCATATATTGTCGTTATTAAAATTGTTAGACGAAAAAAATGGCATTAAAAGAACAGCATGTTTATATCGTCGTTCCATCACTTTGCCATTCCTGTTTTGTTACGTTTTTCTTTTTGCTTGTTTATATCATCAGTTATAAAATGATTTGGATTTTCTACATCGTGCCCGTTATCAATAAACCATTTCTTGAGCATATCATACGTTTCATAGCCGGCATTGATGTGATGAAAAGGTTCTGTTTCCATATAATGACAGCTAAGGCAGACATTCAACGTTGATATCCGGTTTCCGTTTTTATCATAAAACACAACAGCATCTCTGTAAACCGGCGAGCATAAGAAGTGCATCATGTCTCTTACTTCCGTGTTTAAAATTTGTATCAGCTTTTTACCTTCATTGCTGTCTGCCGAGAACCTGTTTGTTTTGATAGCAGAAGAATGAAGTTTTCCATTTTCATCGAAGAGGTATTGTGTATAGCCGGTAAGCTTGCTAAGTTCCTCTACACGTAAAGCTTCTTCCAAAGTGAGATTGTCTCTCGCTTTCAGACTATCATACTCACTTCTCAATCGCTTCATTTCATCATCATAATTCTTTCCACGTAAAGAATATGTTTCCAAATAATCAAACGATAGAGGCTTAATATAATCCGGAGATGGCGTGTATGTATATTCTGTTTCCATGTAGTAGCATGATGTAATGCCTCATGCTTTTGTCGGTTACGGCAAGCTTTGGTTGCTTTTAAAAAATGTCTCCGAATCCTTTGCTTTCCAGCTTGTCCTGCTCGCTTAGCTTATAGTTTGGATTGCTGTATTTCTTCGATTCGGGAACAATGTAATTATCTGTCTTTATCTGGTCGGCAAGCTTATCCAGTTTGCTGTACAGCTCATCACTGTCAAGAGAATACTGACTCGTCAATGAATCCAAATCCAGCAGGTTTTCCTGCGTGGTAGCAAGGTCCATTGATATAGTAGAAGTTACCACATCCATCGCATATTCCAGCTCCCAGCCTTTGGTAAAAAGCATGGCACTCTTGGCACCTTCAGTGGCTTCTCTGGCAGCCTGTGCAAACGCATATTCCTTCTTCAGCATATCAATGCTCACATCAAAGTCGGCAATCTTGATTTCCATAGCGGTATCCACCATATTCAGCTTGCGGTCAAGCTTGCCAATCACATGCGCGCGACTTCCATACTTCCGTACCAAACCCGTGCTTTGGTTCAGCAGATGACTTACACGCTGCCCTTCCGATAACGTGCGCATCAAGCCCGTTTGTAGCTCTACATATTCATCCGTTTCTTTAGCCGCTTCGCCCCTCGCGCTTTCCATGGCCTGCATCTTGGTCTTCATGGCTTCGGCTCTGCCCTGCAGCAGCACCACTTTATCCTGGTACTCCTTGGCATCCTTCTCCGACTTCACGCTTTCCTGCTCCATGCTGGTTTTGATGGATTTGATTTGCGCCTTCGCTTTCTTAAACTGGTTGCGGTTGGCAATCATCTTTTCCTTCTGCTCTTCCAGTTCGCCGAACGGGTCGTATTTGATAAGCAGCTTGTGAACGGCACGTGCCATACGCTTCATGCCTTTTATCATCACCGGCAGGAAGATAAAAAAAGCAATTACCAACAGCGCAGAGGCAAGCGCACCCAGCGTTTTACCAATCATGACAAACACAATGGGCAACACAAACGTGAACAAGCCCCAGCAGATAACGCCCAGCAGGATGAGCCCGAGAATAAAAGCGATGCCTTTCTCGCCTTTGCGCCAGTTTTTGGGGTTCACGCTGATGGCACCCTGGTCAAAATGTTTAAGAATAGGAAGCTCGAGAACCTTATTCGTTTCCAGGCTACTCATAAGGCTGCTATTTGTTTTGTAAGTATTTGCTGATTCCATCTTTTACTGTGTTTAGTTTCTGCAGGCTTATGTTGTGCGCATTGTCGTTTGCACTTAGTTTAGAGCGGATTGCTGTTTCCTGCGGCTTGTACATCTGCTCTACCTGCGATTGTGCTGCCCGCTTTTGCTGCAGTTCATTCTCAAGAACCGACAACTGGCTCTTAAGTTTTTCTATTTCCGATGTTGTGTTGTTGATGTCATTCGCCAGCCGCTGCTTTTCGCTTTGCTTCTGGTTATCAAGGTCATTTATTTTCGACTGACCTTGTGAAGCATACTGGCTGTGCACTTCGTTTATCTTGCTGATGTAAAATTCAGCATCATTCAATAGCTTCTGGGCGCTGATGGTGCGGTCCATCGTTTTCGCCATCTGGAACGCCATATTATATACCGGCTCCGTAGGCGCACCCACTGCATTTACCGACATATAAAACTCAAAGAAATCGTAGCCGGGCATATTGATAGACTCCAATCCTTTTTCATATACCGACAGCACTTCCAGCACTTCCTTATCGTTGGAAGGCATGGCAGGCATATAAGTTGCCGACGGCTGCTGTTGCGAAGACTGTGCAGATGGCATCGAAAACGTGCTGGGAAACACCGTTTTGTTTTGGCTGGAAAGGGCTGGCTCGTCAGGCTTCTCTTCCTCTTTTATAAAAAGACTCTTCCACGACATGATAGCAATGGTTTTTAAATTCCAAACCAAAGTAAGCGCATTTCAATATACGTTGGTAAAAATTCATATAGTCGGAAACAGCGGCAGAAGAGGAAAGCATCTGTAAGAAGCTCCTTCAAAGTAAGGAACATGCTATCGCTGATATCTTTATCAATCTGACTGCCGCATCTATTTCAGCAACGACTGCCCCGAAGCAATCTTGATTTGCATCATCGTAGAAATGGACAAAGCACGTTGCTTGATCAGTTCTGAATTCTCTCCCGCAAACAGTTCATCCACGGTCTGCGAAAACAGTTGGTACCATTGCTTAAAATCAGTTGGCGTAAAATTGTGAAGCCCGTGTATTTCCTTATGCACCTGCATCGGGTTGCCGGAGTATTGGTTGGTATGAAAAACAACGTTATCCCAGAAGTTATACATGGTAGGCAAATGAGTTGCCCAATCCACCGCCATTACTTACGTAAAGAAATGACCAATCTGCGCGTCATGCCTCGCTTTACTATAAAAGGCATTCACCAGCTGAATAATGTCGTCCCGGTTCTGAATATCGTGCTTCATACTCTATTTCTGCAACTGCAAAGCAAACGATTTGTTCTGTCAGTTTCATACACCGGTCTTCACCTTTTAGTAAACAAAGCATCCCTTTCGCAGTGAGCAATCACACTCTATACAGCAAAAGATAGAAACGCTTTTACGCAAAGCAATAAGCCAATAGCAGTAACAGTATTGCGCACATAATTCAGGCGCAGCCACCGCGCCGCCAGGCGGCTTTTATCATTAGCAGAAAGGTGATTATCTGACTGTAAAACAATCGCCTTGGGAATAAAAAACAAAAAGGTTGCAAGCCGCTCTGCCAGGATAAGAAGCGAGCCGCAGAGCCACCACAGGTTGAGAGGTGCATCCACCGTAAGCGAATACACGAGGTTAATAAGTGTAAGCAGGGAGAGCGGCAGCGTCGTCACCATTCCCCAAAAGCGGCGTCCCACATCAGTCTTCTGCATGGCTGCGGTGTCTACAGCATAGCCGCTGTCCGGCTGTGGTACAAACCATAGCGGCAATACAATACGAACTTCATACAGACCGGCACCGGTGGCAATGGCGAGGTTGAGAATAAAAAGAAGGAGGCAGACAGAAGTGGTGGTCATGGCATAAATGATTGGCTGATGAGGAATATTGATTTGTGTCATGTCAAAACTAGGCGCAGGAGATACGATACAAAATGGGCTTCCGGTAAGAGCCGGAACAAAGCCGGGCGAGGGTAGGTTTTAAGGCGGTGAAGAGAAGATTCGCTCCCATACTATGAGCATAATGTGGCAAATCTGAAACGACCGCCAAAAGCAATGGGCGCAAACTTTCTAAACTTCTTATTTTCTCTTAGCTCAATTCATAATCTTTTATCAAAGAAAGGGACCGCTCATCCTCAACCCGCACTGCGAGTGCCTCCCAGCCGTACTTTCGCCGCCTTTTACAAAAACTACGGAGATAAAGTACATGAAGCGATTTTTCTTTTGCCTGCTCGCTCTCGGCGTAGCAGGAGTGTATGCACAAAGCGGCGACAGCACCGGCGCAGCACCTGCCTGGACGAAAATCTACCGGGCAACCGCCACCAAAATCAACGACCTGGTGGATACAAAGCTGGATGTAAAGTTCGACTACGACAATGCCTGGCTCTATGGCAAGGAGTGGGTCACCATTCACCCGCATTTTTACCCCACCGATTCCCTTACGCTCGACGCCCACAGTATGGACATTAAAGAAGTGGCGCTGGTGAAGGGCAGCAGCAAAACGCCTCTCAAATTCACTTACGACAGCAGCCAGCTTTTTATCAAGCTGAACAAGACCTACCAAAAGGGCGAGAACTACACGGTGTACATCGACTACATCTCGCGCCCCAATACCATCAAGGCAAAAGGCAGTGCCGCCATCACCGACAACAAAGGCTTGTACTTCATCAACCCAAAAGGCGAGGATAAAAAGAAGCCCATCCAGATATGGACGCAGGGCGAAACCGAGTCCAACTCCGGATGGTTCCCAACTATCGACAAGCCCAACCAGAAAACCACGGAGCAAATTACCATGACGGTGCCGGCTAAGTACGTGACGCTCTCCAATGGCTTGCTGGTCAGCAAAAAAGCCAATGCCGATGGCACCCGCACCGATGTGTGGAAGATGGACCTGCCACACTCGCCCTACCTCTTCTTCATGGGCGTAGGCGATTATGCCGTTATCAAAGACAGCTACAAGGGCAAGGAAGTAAGTTATTATGTAGAGAAAGAATACGCACCCGTAGCCCGCAAAATATTCGGTTACACACCTGAGATGATCGCCTTCTTCTCTAAAATCACTGGCGTCGATTATCCCTGGGCGAAATACGCGCAAATCACCGGACGCGACTATGTAAGCGGTGCCATGGAAAATACCACCGCTACCCTGCACGGCGCTTCGGCACAGCAGGATGCCCGCGAGCTGAAGGACGGCAACCGCTGGGAAAGTGTCATTGCCCACGAGCTCTTTCACCAGTGGTTTGGCGATTATGCCACCACCGAAAGCTGGAGCAACATCACCCTCAACGAGTCCTTTGCCGACTACAGCGAAACCCTTTGGGCTACCTACAAACATGGCAGGGACGAAGGCGATGCCACCATCAACGCCAACCTGCGCTCTTATCTGGCTAACCCGGAATCTGCAGAGAAGCCATTGGTGCGTTTCTACTATAACGATAAAGAAGATGTGTTCGACGATGTGAGCTATCCCAAGGGCGGCTGCATCCTGCACATGCTTCGCAATTATGTGGGCGACAGTGCTTTCTTCAAAGCGCTTAACCTCTACCTCAACACGTACAAGTTCAGCAATGCCGAAGCCCAGCAACTGCGCCTTGCGTTTGAAGGAGTGACGGGACAGGACCTTAACTGGTTCTGGAACCAATGGTACTACGGTGCCGGTCATCCGAAGCTTACTATCACCTATGGCTACGATGAAGGGGGCAAGAAGGCAACTATAACGATAAAGCAAACTGGGGAAGGGCAAATCTTTACCCTTCCCTTTGCCATTGATGTATACGAACGCGGCAGCAAAAAGCGCTACAACGTGTGGATGAAAGATTCGGTAGCTACCTACACCTTTCCTGTATCAGCCAGGCCGGAGCTGGTGAATGTGGATGGCGATAAAGTGCTGCTCTGCGAGAAAACGGAGAATAAAACCGGGGCAGAATATGCCTACCAATACGCCCACGCCGGGCTGTACCGCGACCGTCGTGAAGCCATTGCGTATGCGCTCAACCACCAGGGCGATGCGGCTTCTGCTGGCTTCCTGCAAACGGCGCTGAAAGATCCTTCCTACCGCCTGCGCCTCTTTGCAGTGAGTGGTCTCAACGCAAAGAATGATACCCTGATGGGCGCGCTGGAAAACACCCTTGCGGGGCTGGCAAAGAACGACTCGTCTGCTTTAGTACGGGCAAAAGCGATAGAGCTGCTGGGAGGTCGCAAAAAGGCAGAATACACTTCCATATTCCGGAGCGCCATTTCCGATTCTTCCTATTCAGTAGCAGGTGCAGCGTTGCAGGCATTGGGTAAAACCGATAGCGCCGCCGCGGTACGCGAAGCGCAAAAGATGATGTCTCAGCCGGCAAAAGGCGACCTGAAGTTTGCCCTCATCCGGTACTCCGACGATAGCCGGTTCGACGAAATCTGGAGCGACTTTGATGCCCTTTCTTTCGGCGAGCAGAAGTTCAGAATGCTGGCTCCGTTTGCCGAGTATTTAGCAAACGTGAAGAATGCGGCAAACTTTAAAAAAGGTGTCGATGCCATTGCAGGCTTCCGCAAGTCGGTTCCCGAGCAGTATAGGGGCTTTACCGATCCTGCGTTTACAAAAGCGCTGGGCGGTTTGGAAGTTAAGAAGAGGGCAGCGGGAGAGAAAGAGCTGGCAGATTATGTCAAAGGGGCAATGCAGCCCTAAAAGGCTAACCGCTAACCTGCCGCAAAAAGGGTTCACAAACAGGGCTTGATGAAAAATTAGAGTCTCCCGCAGATTACCACCAGGAAACAATCCTCAGATGACGATAAGATCCAACCAAATGAAATCTACGTCATCTGCAGATAAAAATCTGCGATATCTGCGGGAGAACTTTAAAACGAGCCACAGGGCTGCCATACATACAATTTTGAAGAAAAGAAATAAAAAAGGCGCAATGAGGAACAACCGGCAAAGACATATAAAGCTCCCCTAACGCAGAGACCCGGGAATAGCAGATATTAGCACCCCAAATGGCTACTATGAAAACATTTCTCATCCTCATAGTCTCCCTCCTCTCCACATCCCTCTTCGCGCAAAAACAAAAGTCTATCAACATCACCGTCGACGTCTCACAAAAAGGCGACTCCATGCTTCCCCTCTGGGCGTTCTTCGGTTACGACGAGCCCAACTACACCTACATGAAAGACGGCAGGAAACTCCTGAGCGAGATCGCCTCTTTCAGCCCCATACCCGTCTATGTGCGCACGCACAACCTCCTCACCACCGGCGATGGCGAGCCCGCCCTTAAATGGGGCTCTAACAATGCCTACACCGAAGACAGCAGCGGCAACCCCGTGTATAACTGGCGACTCACCGACAGCATCTTCCAAACGTATCTCGATAGGGGCATGAAGCCCATTGCCGAGATCGGCTTTATGCCTGAAGCCCTTTCCTCGCACCCGCAGCCCTACCGCCACCACTGGAAGCCCGGCGACAACTACAACGACATCTACACCGGCTGGGCATACCCGCCAACTGACTATACAAAGTGGGGCGAGCTCGTGTATCAATGGGTAAAGCATTGTGTAGACAAATGGGGTGAAAGGGAAGTAAACTCTTGGTATTGGGAAGTCTGGAACGAGCCCAACATCGGCTACTGGAAAGGCACGTTCGATGAGTATTGCAAGCTGTACGATTATGCTGCCGACGCCGTAAAACGCGCTGCTCCCGGCACCCGCATTGGAGGACCCACCAGTACAGGTCCCAATTGGGATAAAGCCGAAGACTTCCTCCGCCGCTTCCTGCAGCATTGCGCGGGCGAAACCAACTATGCCACCGGCAAAAAGGGTGCACCACTCGATTATATCACCTTCCACGCCAAAGGCAGCCCGAAGGTGGTAGGCGGTCATGTACAAATGAACATGTCGCCACAGCTAAACGATATCATAAAGGGCTGCAAAGTGGTTACCGCATCTCCCTTCAAAAGCCTCCCCATCATGCTCGGCGAGTGCGACCCCGAAGGCTGCGCTGCCTGTGGCATGAGCACCAACCCCGAGAATGCCTACCGCAACGGCACTATGTACGCCAGCTATACCGCCGCTTCCTTCGCCCGCATTTATGAAATAAGAAAGCAAACGGGCGCCAACCTCATCGGTGCCGTCAGCTGGTCCTTCGAGTTTGAAGATCAGCCTCCCTTCTTTGGCTTCCGCGACCTTGCCACCAACGGCATCAACAAACCCGTGCTCAACGTGTTCCGCATGTATGGAATGATGAAGGGACATTTTGTAAAAACCACTAACGACGCACAAATTCCTTACGATACCATCGTCGCCCACAGCGTCCGCGGCGGCAACCGCGATATCGGCTCACTGGCAGCGGCAGACGACAGTACCGTTTCGCTCATGCTCTGGAACTATGCCGATGATGATGTACCGGCAGCCCCGCAACCCGTCACCATTTCCTTCAGCGGTCTGCCGGGGAAGAACTATACAGCCACTCTCTACCGGGTAGACAGTACGCACAGCAATGCATATACAGCATGGAAGGACATGGGGTCGCCGGGGGTAATTAATGATGGACAGTATATGGTATTGCAGGCGGCTTCGCGGCTGAAGGGTGAGGAGATGGCGAAAGGAAAAAGTAAGAATGAGATGAAGATTCTATTGCCGGCGCAGGGAGTATATTTGGTGAGGTTGGTGCGGAGAAAGTAAAAATGGACGATAGGATTCTCGCCGTAAAGGTTGCAAACATGATCACATATCTCGGGCAGAGTAGATGGCTATGTGTCGCCAGCTAAGCCATGAATGTAGGCAATCAAAAATCTTACAACGAATTGGCTAAATCACCCAGGGAAGAATGAATAAGAATCATCCAGGTAAGCGCCCCTACTTTGCCATCGGCTACGGGTATATGACAGCGTTGCGTCTGGAATTTTATGACTGCCGCACGGGTCTTCTTGCCAAAGGCGCCGTTTATCGCGCCGGGGTCGAGACCTACCCGGAGCAACTCCATCTGTAGAGCAGCTACCTCAACACCTTTCGACCCATATTGTAACATGCCGGTGATGTGAAAGATACGGTCTGCCAGCTTTCGTTGGGCGGGTGTAAGCGCATTGGCAATATCCTGTTCCGTAACAAGAAAATCCGGCAGCTTCTGGCACAACCGCAAGCCTGGCATTTGCCTGCCGGTCACGTTTTCTATCTGCAGGTCCGATACCATATCCACCATGCCATCCGCCTCCAGCAGCAGGGGATAGATGGCAATCTCTTTTTGTTTTGCCATCTTTATCTCTTTATGCACCCAGGCCGATTGTTGGGCAGCTTTCGACATCACCACCAGCACAGCAACAGAACTATATAGCTTGTCTTCTATGTCAGCTTCCCATTTCTCGCCGTAGTCGGTATAATGGTCAAACCATACTTTTACGCCATGCCCCTGCAGCCAGGTAGCCAGTGTAGATACATAGTTTTTATCGCTGCGGCAATAATTGATAAAAACCGTTTCCTCAGTATCAGCTTTAAGAGATAACGCCTTTTTTTCGTCCGGAACAGATGCCCACTGCTGGCAAAGCGAAAGAAGAATTTTGTTGGTGTGCTTGCCACAACCTTTTATCCGTAAAAAGTTTTTGAACCGGCTTTCATACCGGCTAATGGCACCCATGTCAAACAATTCTTCGCGCACGCAAACGGTATAAACAGCCTGGGAAATGAGTTTATTATCTAATAGCTCTTCTATGGTTGTGTTGCTTTCGAGTTGCATGATACCTGCTAAGTTGAGAATAAAGATAAGGGAGTTTTGGAGGAGAGAAAGGAGCCTGTCATATAGGAGAAAACACCTCTTTCTATGAGCCGGTTTCCCTATCATTAAGTGTCCTCACCCATCGAAACACAACAGCAAGCCATCACACTACCTCCACTCACTAATATTCCGCTCTTTTTAACTACCTCAACAACGATCAGGTAACCCTTAAAAACGCCAGCCATCCAATCCCATCCATACCCTATATTCGCTTTCTAACGAATGACTCCTATGCTATTATCCGCAAACAGGATCAAAACCCGCGCAGTCACCTTCTCCAACGAATGGAAAAGCGACACAGGCGAAAACGCCGGAGCCAGCTTCTTCCGGGGCGATTCCTGCGAATGTTTGCGAAGAGGGGCATAGAAAAGAAAGGCTTATATAAATAGCAGAAGCTGCAACGAAAAGCGACGCGTAAAAGCAATAAAAGCGGCTGCGCCCTCATCTGATAAACGATACAAGCTTCCCATTGCCATATGAAACAAAACATCCTTTACTGCATAGTAATCACCTGTTTACTGGTGTGGGGGCATGATGTGTCTTTTGCGCAGTGCAACGCCAGGATTACCCATATGCGCGGCGACTCTTTGGTAGAGTGTATAAATGTAAACGTCAGTGCCAAGGGAGTGGTAGATACCAACTCTGCCGGCTGTTTAAGCACAGGTCCCTACCACGTTGGCTACAACTTTATCACACCCGAAAGCGGGGATGGCAGCTATACCTTTACATTCACACCGGCTATCCATTCACTTACACTCAATTTTAGTGGGGTATCATTCATATCATATATAGGCAAAGAACTGGTAAGGCTCTATGTAAACGGTCAGCATTACAAACTGTCAGGTACAAGTCAGCCAAGCACCTGCAATCCGTTAGCCGTTCTTACCGAAGATGGCGACCTTACAGGTTGCGATGATTGTGGAGCAGCCGATTGGCGGGGTGTTGTCATCACAGGTATCATCAGCACGCTCACCATACAGGATAGCAGTGTTTGGGGGTATGGGAATGGCACCCTGTTCTCGTTAGACATATGTGGCAACCCACTTCAGTCCGCTCATTTAGGAAACGACACCTCGCTCTGCGAGGGTCAAACCTTACTTCTCGATGCCACTACCGCTAATGCTACCTACCTCTGGCAGGATGGCTCTTCAGCACCAACATTCACAGTAAAAGACAGCGGAACCTATCGGGTTGCCATCAGCAGCAGTTGTGGTATAAAGGAAGATTCAATTCATGTACAATACCTGTCTCCGCCTCATCCTTTTCTTGGCAACGACACCTTATTTTGTCCCATCGATAAAGGAGCTCTCCTGTTAAATGCCTACCAGCTCGGTTCCTCGTATGTATGGCAGGATGGGTCTGCGAATCCCACTTTGGTGGTAGGCACGTCAGAGGCTAATGTCGTCAATAAGTATTGGGTAACGGTATCAAACCAATGTGGCAGAGGTTCAGATACCATCACGGTCAGCTCCTCCGGGTCAAAGCATATCTCTTTAGGCGCCGATACCACCCTATGCACCGGCTCGGTATTGTATCTCAATGCAGGCAGTGGCAACTGGACACACTACCTGTGGCAGGATGGCTCTACGCAACCGGCATATACCGTTACCCGGCCGGGCACCTACCAGGTCACCGCAACAGATACCTGCCCCACCGTTTCAAACACCGTAACGGTACACTATACCCGGTGCCATTGCGATGTGTTTTTGCCCACTGCATTCACGCCAAACAGCGATGGAAAAAATGATAGGTTTCTTCCCCTTTTCGATTGCGACTTTACGCACTACAGCCTCACCATCTACAACCGCTGGGGACAGCCCGTTTTCCGTTCCGGTTCCAACGCCAATGCTTGGGATGGTATGTACAAAGGGCAGCGTCAGCCAGCCGGTACTTACACATATGTATTTTCCTACCAAACCGGCGACGGAAAAAGGGCTGAAAAACACGGGCTGATAACCCTTCTTCGCTAAATTCGAGTTCCTATTCGAACTCTAAGACAAATACACCAGCGGCATGTTTGTAAAGGAGAAGAAAAAGAAATAACTTTCAACTATTATGGCAGTACAATCAAGATTAATATTTATAAGTCATTCAAGTAAAGATGAATCAATCGTGACTCCGTTCATAGATAAAATACTGAACATAGGAATGGGCATTCCAAGAAATAAAATATTCTACACGTCAAATGAAGATACTGGTATAAAATCGGGTACAGAATTTAAAAAAGCCATTCGACTAAAATTAGAGAAAGCAACCGCAGTAATTCAAATTATTACTGAAAACTATAAGCGTAGCGAAGTATGTCTAAACGAAATGGGAGCTGCATGGGTACTATCAAAAAAAGTAATTCCTTTTATAATGCCGCCTATAAGTTTTCAAAGCATAGGCTTTATACATAGCACCAGCCAAATATTGAAGTTGAATCACGATAAAGACTTGTACAAGTTTTTTGATGACCACAAAGATTTAAAACCATCACCAAACTTTACAATTTCAAATTATCATAGACAGGTAACAGAATTTCTTGAAACAATCAGACATGGCTCATTTGGTTATTATAATAGATGGTAACGATGATGAAACCCTAATATGACAGTAATGAAAATAAAGAAATTTACACTTACAAACGAGGTTAATTACATGACTTCATCAAGACCAATTCAGCAATTCATGGTTGATACTTATTATCCGCAAGAAGCGAAAGAAGCAATAATCTATTTGATTGAAATAAAAACTACAAAAAATCCAAGTGATATTATACTACAAATTGGACAACGTGGCGAAACTAAAGAAGTGCCATTAAGTTTATTTAAAACCGACTTTATCTACATTAAAGACTTATTTTGCTTAGATACTTCTAAAAAGGAAGAGTTCAAATTAACTATAGCAGATTTTAAAATAGCTGTTGAAGGAGAAGTTGATGATTTCAGTATTGACTTCTACTACTCAACCGATCAAAAGAAACCCTATACATTATTTGTATCAAAACAACACTAATCTTCCAAAAACGTAAGAGCAACGAGAATATACAACCATCAAACTACTTTCCCCCAACTCACCGTAGTTTGTCACATAAAGTAAAGCCGCTGCACTGCCCGTAGAATGCTTCTACAGGCAACTTCTGAGGTAGATTTCATCTACACTTTTCTTCTTCCCAACTGACTTAAAAATTCCACTTACAAACTCACTTTTGAAGCATCTACATCCTCTGCATCCACTCCCTCATCTGTCATTCTCCATTCTATCTGCACCATCCCAATACATTCCTCATCTCGCAAATTAGATTTCCCGATTCTAACAGCCGTTCCCGTCATTTTATCCTCCCTTCGCGCCTCTCACAATCATCATCCAAAGCACACTATGAAAAAAGCGATACTGTTTTTAGTCCTTACTCTTATCGTATCCGCCACCGCCATCCGCGCACAAAACGCCGCCACAGGCGCTCTCACCGGCACTATCACCACCAGCGATGGCAAGCCGGCAGCCGCCATCACAGTCACCCTCAAAACCACCGGGCGCACAGCCATTAGTAACGACGAAGGCAGGTACATAATCAAAACGATAAAGCCCGGCACCTATACCATTCTGGTGTCTGCTGTCGGCACCAATCAGCAATCGAAAGAAATCACCATAGCCGCCGGCGAAACGGTTACACTTGACTTCACCATCACTGAAAATGCAGAACAACTGCAGGAAGTCACCGTATCATCCCGCAACCGCAACCGCGAAACCAACACCGTAGCCAAAATGCCGCTTACCAACCTGGAGAATCCGCAGGTCTATGGTACCGTATCAGCCGAGCTGCTGAAGCAGCAGGTGATTACCAACTACGATGACGCCCTCCGCAATGTGCCCGGCATCACCCGCACCTGGGAAGCCACTGGGCGCGGAGGCGATGGCACTGCCTATTTCGCCCTTCGCGGCTTCGAGGCGCAGGCAGGGCTTACCAACGGCTTGCCCGGCTTCGTAAGCGGCAATCTCGATCCCGCCGATGTAGAAGAAATACAGGTACTGAAAGGACCCTCCGGCACCCTCTTCGGCGGCAGCTTCTACGGGTTTGGCGGCATCATTAACACCATCACTAAAAAGCCCTACTACACCTTCGGTGGCGAAGTGGCTTACAATGTGGGCAGCTTCGGTCTCAACCGCGTTACGGCGGATATCAATACACCGCTGAGCAAAACAGAGAAGATAGCCCTTCGCGTCAATACCGCTTACCACACTGAGCAAAGCTTTCAGGACGCCGGTTTTAAAAAGTCGTTTTTTATAGCGCCTTCTCTGTCCTACGAGATAAACGACAGGCTGTCCTTCCGCATTCTCACCGAGGTATTGGAAGAAGAAAGAGCCGCAGCGCCCATATTCTTTCATACAAACCGCTCCGAGCCCTTGCCCTACAAAACAATAGCCGAGCTGAACCTCAACCCCAAACTATCGTTTACCAGCAACGACCTCACCATCAGGAATCCGCGGTACACCTTTCAGGGCGAGATGATTTATAAACTGTCCCCGCACTGGACCTCCCAAACGGCTATTTCCCGCGGCAGGGTGCAGTCGCAGGGCTACTACGGCTACATCTTCGGCAACGGCAATGAAGCAGGCTATTTTGAGCAGGATATTAACTACCAGAATGGAACCACCAATACCACCGATGTGCAGCAAAACTTTAATGCCGATTTCAATATCGGCAAAGTGCGCAACCGTCTCCTCATCGGTTTAGAGTATTACGGTCGCAACGTGGTAGACAATGGCTCAGGCTACGCCTTTTTACGCAATGTAACGCCACAGGGTGGCGTCAACTATGTCGATCCCGCTACCGGCGATACGCTGCCGCCTGTTTACCTTACCAAAGCTTCCATCGATAATCTCCTTGCCGGCACCGGTGTCAGCAACAGCAACGTAAGCAATTATATCTATGCCGCCTACATCTCCGATGTCATCAATATCACCCCGAAGCTCTCCGCTATGCTTAGCCTGCGCGGCGATTACTTCGATAGCAAAGGCGAGCGCTCCGATGATGCGGATGGTTTCCACCAAACCACCCTGTCGCCCAAGTTCGGCTTAGTCTATCAGCCGGTACTGGATAAAGTATCTCTCTTTGCCAACTACATGAACGGCTTCTTCAATGTAGATCCTATCTCGGTAGCTGACCCCGATGGCAGCAATCCGCGCATCAAATCGTTCCGTCCCCAGCAGGCAGACCAGTTTGAAGCGGGCGTAAAAGCAAACCTGTTTCAGGATAAGCTCTTTGCTACGTTCAGCTATTACGACATTACCCTCAGCAACCGCGTTATTGGAGTGGAAGGCAATATCAACGACTATACGCAGGGCGGCAAAGTGCGCAGCGGGGGCTTCGAAGCCGATATCAGCGCTTCACCCGCCAAAGGCTTGTCTCTTATCGCCGGCTACAGCTACAATCACATCCGGGTTACGGAAGGCTTCGGCAACGATTTCTATAACGAAAAAGACCGTGCACCCGGCGGTCAGGGTCCGCAAAATCTGGCTAACTTCTGGGGCACCTACCGTTTCACATCCGGCGGCTTAGCCAACTTTGGCTTTGGCGTCGGTGGCAACTATGCCAGTCAGTATAAGGTGGTCGACAACAGCGTTACCGGCGTGTTTAATCTTCCGTCTTACGCTCTGCTCAATGGCAGCCTGTTCTACAACGGCGATAAAGTGCGGTGCTCGTTCAATATAAATAACATCACCAACAAGCAATACTATATCGGCTATTGGTCGGTCAATCCGCAAAAGCGCCTCAACTTTGCAGCCAGCATAGCCTACAAATTCTGATGATCGAAAGGCGATAAAATAATCGCTTCAACAACCTGTCAGGTTCCGCAAACACTTGCATCCGCAACATAGCGAACTTGGCAGGTTCCATAGCCACTCACATCCCCAACATCCCCAATCACACAGGTTATATAAACGATAACATGCACCACCAGCATTCTCCCGCCCCTTTATCCCCACCCAATCCACACACCTTTCTTTTTAATCTTTTTCTAATTTCCCTGCTCAGTCATCTGTAATATCTTCATTCTGACCAATTCGTAATACGCTTATCAACAAACCAACATAAAATTCAATTTGCCATGAACCAGCAGCAAACCCCGCCGCAAACAAACGGCATCAATATGCATCCATCCATCATTTCGTTCTTCACCATCAACATTCCGCTGCCCATCAAAAACGGCATCCGCATCGGCGATTGGATAGATGAGATAGCCTTCACAGAAGTATTCCATCTCAGCGATACCAGCATCCGCAACTATCAAAAAGCCGGCATCCTTCCCTCCACCAAATGGGGTGGCAAAACCTGGTTCAATATTGCCGGTATCATCCGCATCTTCGAGCAAAACATCCGCTGATCCATCACCCGCAACTCACCACCCATCACTCCCCGGCAAATACCATCATCCCGCCAACCTGTCAGTAAAAACACCACCATTTTCTTACCCCTTTTTCTCGGGTTTTGTTCGGGTTTTGTTCGGTAAATCATCCTTCTTCATCCATCAACCCTCTCTGCCATTTTTACATTCCATTTCTCATCTGATAACCTTCAACTCAAAAACTCTCAAACACAAAAAAGCTCATCAAAAAAGATCTTACTAACGCACCTAAGCCATCAAGGCCATATAGCCCTTAATCACAGTAGTACCAAAGCTCAATTGGAATACCGTGCACGGACGTGGAGTTTCGTCCGTGCTTGATCTTCTTTGCTACTTTCTTCCATCAAGGGAAGAAAGTAGAAGGTAATTGTGTTATAAACAAAGCAATCCCAGCATGTAAAACACGCATAATTTCGTAAGCAGCTATCATTTACCAACCATCAATCCTTACTTTCCAGTCCTCCAAAAACCACACATTTCCACATATCTCCGCAACTTTCCGCAAAACCCCGCAACCCGCGCTCCGCCTCGAAAAAAGAAAGAAAGCCCACTCTACATTTGTATTAGCAAGAGGAAAAAAAGCAATACTAGTCACGCCGAAGCCACTTGTCGTAGGACTCCAATTTTATCACAGCAAACCGTTACCGCAACATGGCAACATTTGAAAAAGGCATCCTCGGTGGGTTCTCAGGAAAAGTAGGACCCATAGTAGGCGCTACATGGAAGGGCAAAGACGTGATGCGTAGCCGCCCCAACAAAAAGAAAGGGGGTTCATCGGTCAAACAGCTCGATCAGCAGCTTAAGTTTTCAGCGGTTGTAAGTTTTCAGTCACCGTTCAATGATCTGTTAGATGTCACATTTAAAGGCTATGCCACCGACATCACAGCTCAGAACAGTGCGTTCGCTTACAACATTCAGAATGCATTGGGAGGCAAGTCTCCCGATTATGTAATCAATTATGAAAAAGCGCTCATCAGCCGCGGCAGCCTGCCCAATGCAGATGAGCCCGGCGCCACCACGAGCGACGGTAAGATTTTCTTCACCTGGACAGACAATAGTGGTATGGGCAAAGCAGCCCCCACCGATACGGCTGTCCTGCTCATGTACTGTAAGGAAAACAGTACAGCAAAATATACCTGGGAAGGTGTCACCCGCAGCGAAGGCGCTGCACAAATAGATGTTGCCAATTACACCGGCAAAACGGTGCAAACATGGCTTGCCTTTCTCTCAGCCGATGGTAAAGAAGCAGCCACCAGCATCTACACCGGCGAGCTTTTCATTACATAATAAGCTTCCGCACAGGTACACATACACTGGCATCAGTGGTTCTGGAAAATAAAGCCCTGTTCATCAGGGCTTTATTTGTAGGCAAAAGGCACAGCATCTCTCCGCAAAAAAGGAGCAGGGCACACTTCTTGGCACACCCCTCCCAAAGCCGTCCCATGAGCACCATCCAAAGCGTCGCCCGTTTCCGCATCCACGAAGGCAAGAGGGAAGAGTTCAAAACCCTCGCCGCACGGTGCATGCAGCTGGCGCGCGAGAAAGACAAGGGCATCCTCCGCTACGAGCAGTTCTTCAGCGACGACGAAACTGAATGCATCGTCTACGAGGAGTATGTAGATTCCGAAGCCTGCATACAGCATTTCCAAAATATGGGCGCGGCAGCCGATGCCATCTTCAAAACCGGCGAGGTCACCGGCGAAATGTGGGGCAATCCAAGTCCCGGGCTCCGCAAAGCGGTGGAAGAAAAAGGCGTCCGCATCTACAAGCCCTTCCTCAGCCTGAACGGTACGGAATAAGAAGTCTCTTCATGGCTGGAAAGAGGCGCTATCAGCAACACAAAAAAGAGAACTTATGAACTGGACCGGCAAATGGAAGAACCAATACGGCTCCGTTATACACATCACCACGCAGGATGGCGAACGCCTCGAAGGCACCTTTCAATCAGCCGTAGACGAAACCACCAAAGGACAACAATTACCTCTCACCAACTTTTGTAAAAACAACCTGCTTGCCGTCAGCTGCGCCGGTGGCAACCATGTCGTCACCTATGCCGGCATGTGCTATGGGGGCAAGCTGGAAACCGTATGGCACGTGGTAACCGGCGACACCCTCACCGCGAAAGAGGAGAACGAACCCGCCGTTAAAAAGCCGCTCGCCAGGTGGCAGTCCGTCACAACAAACGCCGATACTTTTGAACGGATGGAATAAGCGGCGCCTGCCCCGCCATCCCATTTTCTTACAAAAGCAATGCTTAGCATGAACAACAAGAACGAACTCTCGCTCACCTATTCCCTGTCCGTACCGCCGCAGCAAGTCTTCGACGCGTGGACAATACCTGCCCTCATGAAAAGCTGGCTCTTTAAAAGCGAAGACAACGATATCTTCTCCATCGATACCGATCTGCGCCGGGGCGGTAGGTTCTCCATCCTTGAGCGCAACGGGGGAGAGGTCATAGATCATTTTGGTCAATACACCAAAGTAGAAGCCCCCGGCCAATTAGCCTTTACGCTGGAAGTCCCTAAGCATTTCTCCGGCGTCAGCCAGGTGTCTGTCTGTATAACGGAAACGCCCGGCGGTTGTCGCATGAAGTTTAGGCAATGGGATATTGACACCCGCCAAACCCGTAAATCCTGGGAGATGATGCTCCGCAATTTGAAGATGATGCTGGAAAGCTAATCTTTCCTTGCAGTGTGGAAAACGGGTCAAACAGACAAAGGCAGGGTATGTTTATCTCCCGTTTATTGGTATACGAACCCGCTTCCATATCCTAACCGATATCACACTTTTTTTCAAAAGGAAGCCCCTGCGTGTCAGCGCTTTCCTCATTACCCGCAACCCGTTTCGCAAAATCGCAATAAGTTTGGGCAATAAACACCAAAGCCATCCGGCTTTGTTATCGCTCCGTATGAATAGCATCAACAACCGGTTTCTCTTCTTTCTCGTTCTCCTTTTGCTTGGCAACAGCCTGCTGCAAGCACAGCCGAAGCCGCCTGCCGACAGTGCCCGCAACAGCGCCTCCGACAGCACGCAGCGCATAGCCGAAGCCTACCTGCTGCAGCAGCAGGAGCAGCAGCGTATCGATTCCCTCATATCCCTGCGCCTGCAGGCCGAGCTGGATGGCGCCAATACAAACGGGGCACGGAGAAAAGCGCTCGAAGACAGCCTGCGCCAGCTATCCCGTCGCGAGGCGCAACGCAAGGAAGACCAGTTGGCACGCATCAGCGCCCTGAAGCAGAACGCCGTGGCGCATCCCGTGGTGTTGCAGAAAGATACCTTGTTTTACATCTACACCCGCACAGGCTCCTTCACTGCTGCCGAGCGGGCAAGCGCCATTTCCCGGCGCGTTCAGAACCTCTACGACGATGCGTTCTTCGATGCCGACTCCCTCACGGTGGCGCACAACGAAGCCACTTACGACATTGTGTATAAGAGGGACAATATCATCATGTCCGTATCCGAGCTGGACGCCCTTTGGTTTAGCACCCCAGCAGACACCATTGCCAATCGCTACCTTCATACCATACAGACCGTGGTTGCCGCCGACAGGGATGCCAACAGCTTTGTCAGCTGGCTCCTCCGTATTGTGTATACCATCCTCATCATTGCCGGCATCTGGCTTATCATTTATGGCGTCAATTACCTGTTCAGCCGCCTGTCCGTTCTGTTGAAAACGGAACGTGACACTTATTTCAAAGGCTTCACCGTGCGCAAGGTGCAGGTGCTCTCGCCCTCGCAGCACTACCTGCTTGCGGTGCGGGCGGTGAATGGGCTGCGCATCATTGTTATCATTCTCGCCATCTATCTTGCCTTGCCGCTTCTCTTTGCCGTCTTTCCCCAAACGGAAGCGCTGGCCAATGTGCTCTGGGGCTGGATCATTACCCCGGCAAAAGCCGTTGTAAAAGGGCTGGTCGACTTTCTTCCCAACCTCTTTACCATTGTGGTTGTCTATTTCGCTACGCGATACTTGTTGAAGATTGTACACTACTTCATCTCCGAGATCAGTAAGGGCGCTATACAGCTCCCGGGTTTTTATAAGGATTGGGCATGGCCTACGTTTAATGTGGTTCGCTTTCTTGCTTACGCGTTAATGTTT
>JADCRZ010000073.1 GCA_015069695.1 Williamsia sp. | reverse complement strand
GTAAATTTTAGCCCCTTTCAAACAGCCTTGATTTTTTGGTTCTTTTTGGTCAAGCAAAAAGAACACGGAGTCCCCGCTCAGCCTTGACTTTTTTGGTTCTTTTTGCGTCAAGGCAAAAAGAACACGGCGTCTCTAGAAGTATTTATCCGTCGTCAACCCAAACGTGATCAGCAATGTCTCCCGGCCTGTCGCATTGAGCCGGTTGTAATTGGCTGCAGTGGTGAAATTGAGCCACTTAACCAGTTTGAACGACAGACTGGTTACCGACCTTACATTGTAATCATTCTTGTCCGAGAGCGAGCTTTGCAGGAAATTGTTTCCGTCCAGGGTTACCATGTCGCGGATGACCCAACGGAAACGGATGCGCAGGGAGTTGCGGAAAATGCGGTAGACCTTCCGGTTGGTATTTGCGTTGAGGTCGCCGTACTCGAATAAGATGCCGTCGCTTAGATTGAGCATGCCGTTCTTTTTGTCGATCAGCTTGTAAGCTGCACCCAGCCCGGTCTGCACCCGGTTGTTGATCTTGAGCGAAAAGCTTTTGTCGTAGCCGGCCAGTCCCCAGTAGTAAAAATGGGGAAAGGTTTTATACAGGTTGAAATCAAGCGCAGAAGCAAAGTCGTTGTTGGTATGGCGCTGGCGCTGCTGTCCGTAGATATAGCTGTTGGTGTTGTTGAATGCAAAGTCTTTCCGGTTGATGTTAAACTTCAGCAGATTGGTAAACACGTACGAGTTGCCGTCATTGGTTTTGTTGATGGTACCCGTAGCAGCATAGCTGATATAATGATTGACCGAATCGCTGAACTGACCAAACAAGTTTAGCTGCAGGCATACAAAAACTCCTGTCAATCCTTTCTGCATCCAGCTCTTCCCGGCGTCACAAATAAAGTTCATAAAGGTTGGTTTCAAAGTGGTTCTTGCGTGCAAAGTAATGACAGCCGGTGCAAGTATTTTTGTGGAAGCCCATAAATTTGAGACACCATTTTTCACTACGCATCCTGGCTGCCGGCCAAACCTTGAAACCTCTCTCTAAACTGGTGCCAACGTGTTTGGAGTGTTTTATCCTGACCCGCCTCTCCCGGGTGCTTTTGTGTCTTGCCCCGAAAGAAAAGAACCACCAAGGCCTGCGGCGAAGAAGGCCGGCATGATGCCCTGGTTTGAATGGGTTAATTCACGGCAATAAGCTGCTAATTATGATAAAGAAAGGCTTTGCTGATCGGTCTATTTTCATCCGTAAACTGTTAGGTATGAAAGTTTGTAAAACCGGACTGACCGGGTGGTTTTTTCTTTTGTGTGCCCTATTTGTATGCGGATGGAAGGAGGCTGTTGCCCAGCGCAGCCAGCTTCCTGCTTACCAGCCTACCCGCGCCGAGATGGCGGAACGCTACCGCCAGGCCGTTCTGCTCGACAGCATGGCCCGGGGAGCAGCCCTCCGGCTTACCCTCAACCCCAACTGGCAAAAAGACGGAAACGGCTTCTGGTACCGCAATTACGGGAAAGACAGCCTGCCTGTTTATATGTTTGTTGATGCAACAAACGGCAGCAAACGCCCGGCTTTTGATGCAGAACGGCTGGCGGCAGCCCTTGACAAAGCTACCGGCAAACCCGTCAAAGCCAAGAACCTGGCCATCAACGCCATGAACTTTGAAGGCAACAACATCAAGTTCCGGTGGGGCGGACAAGTATGGCAGTGCGATCTGGCTACCTACAACTGTACGCCTGTAAATGCAGGTGATACCGCAGCCCTGTTCCCGCGCAGGAACGCAACAGCTTTTACGCCCTACAGCCGCTGGTCAAGGCATTATGTACGGGGCGATAGCATGTCGAAAGATGAGCAATGGATCGCCTACATCAAAGATTACAATGTGTGGATGCGCCCGGTAAACGGCAGCGGGGGAGAGGTACAGTTTACAACCGATGGTACTATCCAAAAGCCTTATGGGGCGCTGATCTGGTCGCCCGACAGCAAATATTTTGTCGGTTACAAGATCGATCGCCGCGAAGACAAGGAAGTTTACCTGGTGCTAAGCGCTGTTCCGGGCACCACGCGCGGACAGCTCCGCTCCCGTGGTTACGCACAACCCGGTGATGAATTTACCTCTTACGAAATGTACACCTTTGACATAGGTACAAAGAAGGCCATCAAAACATCTACAGAGAAATATGATTTCCTGGGTATGCCGGTTCCTATCTGGAACGGGCCCGACAAGCGGTATTTTATGTATGAAAAAGCCGACCGGGGCCACCAGCGTTTTCGTGTTATTGAAGTAGATGCGCTCACCGGCAATACAAAAAATATAGTAGATGAAAAGACCAATACGTTTATCTACGAACAACGGATCTTTACACACTACCTGCCAGGCACAAACGAAATTGTGTGGGTTACCGAAAAAGACGGCTGGCGCCATGCCTACCTGGTAGATGTGGCAAGAGCATCTGTTAAGCCGATCACCCAGGGAGAATGGGTGCTCCGGTTCATCGACAGTGTGGACACAAAAAAGCGCCAGATCTGGTTTACAGCCAGTGGCATGAACAAGGATGAAGATCCTTACAACGTGCACTACTACCGGATCAATTTTGACGGCAAGGGCCTGGTTTCCCTGACACCCGCCAAAGGCAACCACAACGTTGCGTTCTCCCCCGACAGGAAATACTTTACAGATACCTACTCGCAACCCTCCGTGCCGCCCGTAACTGAACTCCGTACCACCGCCGATGGCAAACTGGTCGCGGAACTGGAAAGGGCTGATATATCAGGCTATCTGGCCCTGGGCATCCGGATGCCGGAAGTGTTTACCGCCAAAGGCCGGGACGGAAAAACCGATATCTGGGGCATTGTTTGCAGACCCCGCAATTTTGATTCTACCAAACGTTATCCCGTTATCGAAAACATCTACGCGGGGCCGCAGGATTCTTTTGTTCCCAAAGACTTCCGGCAGTTCAGCGAAATGCAAAGTATCGCCGAGCTGGGTTTTATTGTGGTGCAGTGCGATGGCATGGGCACCGCCAACCGCTCCAAAGCCTTCCATGATGTATGTTGGAAAAATATAGCGGACGCCGGCTTCCCCGACCGCATCGCCTGGATGAAGGCACTGGCCGCCAGGTATCCTTATGTTGATGTGGATAAGGTAGGTATATACGGTACTTCTGCCGGCGGACAAAACTCCATGGGCGCCCTGTTGTTTCATCCGGAGTTTTACAAAGTGGCCGTATCTGCTGCCGGTTGCCACGATAACCGGATCGACAAACAATGGTGGAATGAGCAATGGATGGGCTATCCTGTGGGCAAGCACTATGATGAGCAGTCCAATATTACCAATGCTTCCAAGCTCCAGGGTGATGTGCTGCTGATTGTAGGCGAAGCTGATACAAACGTACCTCCTGAATCAACCTACCGGCTGGCTGATGCCCTGATCAAATCAGATAAAATGTTTGATTTTCTCATGATCCCCGGGGCCGACCATACCAGCGGGGGGAACTACGGGATGAAAAAACGAAAAGACTTTTTTGTAAAACACCTGCTGGATGTTGATCCACCCGTAAGAAACCCTACCCGCTCTTCACCTGTCCCGCCAGGAAGGCTTGGCGAGTAAGGGGTTCAGGTAAAAAGCAATGGGATCTATGGCAGATAGAAGCCCGTTCTTCACAAAAATTTACCAATCTTTACCGGATTTTAACCGGTAGTCAGGAAAGTTGAACGAAAGGGAGTTATTATTTGTAAATTGGTTTGCAAAAGTTTACCTCTTTTTCCAAAGCTATCATTATGAAAGTTCTGCCATTTACCATCCCTGTATCGCACGACCGCACTGTAATCGTTAAGGAAGAAGTGCTGCCTTATTTTTATCCTCACCTGCACCAGCACGAGGAAATCCAGCTCACCCTGATCCAGAAAGGAGAAGGTACCCTGCTGGTTGGAAGCAGCATGCATTCATTCAAAGCTGGGGAACTATACCTGATCGGGGCCAACATACCGCATGTATTTAAAAGCAGTCCTTCTTACTTCTCTGCTGCTGATACAGATGCCGCCCATGCGCTGACCTTATTTTTCAGCACCAAAGGAAAGCTGTCATCCCTGTTTGACCTGCCTGAACTCCGCAATGTGCACTCTTTTTTTGCCCAGCACTACAGCGGGTTCCGCGTGCCTCCGCAGGCAGTAAATGACATTGCCGGCAAAATGCTGAGCGTTCAGTACAACAGCGGCCTCGACCAGCTCATGCAGTTCTTTCAGCTCCTGAAAATGCTCAGTGCGCTGGAGAATATCCCACCGCTGGCTACCGACACGCCGTCAAAGACCTATACGGATTATGAAGGCATGCGCATCAGCAATATCTACAGCTATATCATGCAGAACTACAACCACGGGATCACGCTGGAAGAAGTAGCTGCAATTGCTTTTATGACACCGCAGGCTTTCTGCCGCTATTTTAAAAAGCATACCGGTCTCACCTTTGTCTCATTCCTCAATGAGATCCGCATCAATGAAGCCTGTAAAAAGCTGATCAACGGCAGTTATGAAAGCGTTTCTTCCGTAGCCTACGACTGCGGTTTCAACAGCATCACCAATTTCAACCGTGTATTTAAATCAACCATCCACAAATCACCCCGGGAATATGTAAGCCAGTACCTGGGGAATATGCAGTAAAGATAATCGCCGCTTGGCGTATATACGAAGCCCGCTTCCATGCAAAGCGGGCTTCGTATATACGCCCTACGCCCACAAGGCATATTCTGTCTGTTTTATCATTCCAGCCTGTTTGCTTTGAACTGGGCAGCCTGCTCTTTAAACAGCTCGACGATTCGTGGTATTCCTTTCGCAACAAAAACAGCTCTCATTCCGCTGTTTCTTCCCCGGATTTTCAGGGGAATAATAACCATGGCCAGTACGGCTACAGCCAATTGTACCAATTCAATGCTAAAATACCACCACAATGAAAAGTATTCTGAAAAAGCTGTTTTGGCCATATAGAGTTTTAAAGCACAAAGAATTGAAAGAACAAAAAGCCATATAAATGCCCCTATGCCACTATTATTGAACAGATGTCCTAAGGAAAGAATGGTACGTTGGTCAAGCTGATGATTATAGTACAAAAATCCGTTCCTGGCTGCATAGTCCGGGTGGCCGGTATAAGCAGCAGATATGATGCTTCCCTTTCTGACCTGGATACCTGAATTTACAAGATGTATAGCACGCTCTTGTACATCATTGCATTCCATGTAGAATTCTTCATGATGAGATTCGCTGTATGAGTGGGATACAGTTCGCTGGTTGTAGGCATTTGTTCTTGTCGTTTCAGTGTCCACTATGCTTTTCATACTCTTGCTCTCAACAACACGTCCGGTATAATAACCTATCTTAATTATGTTATTGCCTGAATGCAGGATGACCGGATCTTGCTCGTCCAGATAAATCAGTTTTTTATTCCTGCGTATACTTCCTCGCGCCAGAAAAATCAGCAGAAATCCGATCAGGTATGCCGGAACCGAAAGAATGGTAACAATTGTCTTTGTGGCAGCCAAGCCTCTTTCCTGTTTGGCAATTCGTTTCTTGTTTTCTTTGTCCCGCCAGGCATCCGCCGCATCGCTTTTCTTTTGGAAATTGTCGTTGTACTCATTGGTGACGCGTTCAAAATAGTTCCGCGTCGATTTCGTGAGAAACCTGTTCAATACATAGTCCTCAAACTCTTTATCTCCTATATATTTTGAGTAAAGCTCGGTTTGCTTTTTATAAACCGGGTCATCGAATGAAATACCGGTTTTCTCCCATTCTTTGGCAAGTGATTTATTGGCCGCTGTGAGCTGTTTTTTAAATGCTTCTTCTTCTTTGGTGAACGGACGCGTTAAGCCGTGAACTTCTATCACCCGGTTCAGAAAAAACAGGGCTACAGATTTTCTTGCATACGTGTCGTAAAAGTCTGATCCCTGGATGTCAGTCAGCACTTGCTGGGGCGGACTGATACCGCTCAGGTATGATACATCAGCCTTTTGCGCGTGCAAGCCGGAAGCCAGTAGCATCAATAGAAGCAAACCAACCCTGTGCTTTCGTATTTTTTTCATATGGCAACATTGACAAGATCAGAACCCTGATTTCTTACCCGGCAGTTCCTGCTGGCTGTAAAATTTCCAGCCTGTTTTAAAATCTGGTGTGAGGGGCTGGTTGGTTAAGATGGCACGCACCATTTCTACGGGCATGGCGTTGAGGTGCATGATGGCATCGTGGAACTGGCGGTTGGTCATTTTTTTGCTTTCTACCAGCTCCTTGTGCAAGGCATAAAACTGCCTGCCGCCTGTCAGGTAAGCAAGCTGGTACAAGGGAGGATAATTGCCGGTAAAAGAGCGCCGCACTTCTCCTTCGGCGTTGGCTCTTTCATGCCCTACCCGGTCAACCAGAAAGTCGATGCACTGTTGAGGCGTCCACTTGCCCATGTGGTAGTTCAGCGAGAAGATAATGCGGGCGCAGCGGTGCATGTGCCAGAACAGCATGCCGATCCTGTCTTCGGGTCCGCGCGGAAAGTTCATGTCCCAGAGCAAGAGTTCCCAGTAGAGCGACCAGCCTTCTGTCCAGAAAGGGGTAGAGTAGTTGCGGTAGGTGCGGTAACGGCTGTTCATAAACTGCTGCAGGTTGTGGCCGGCGATCAGCTCATGGTGCACAGTTGCGCGGGAGAAATGGGGGTTGTTTCCACGCATGCTCATCAGCCGGTCATCTTCGTCCATGGCATTGGTAGGATAGGAGATGATGATGTCGTTGCCACCCAGGAAGAACGGACTGGTCAATTGCTGCTCGGGCGACATCATCCGCATGCCCCATACTTCTTCCGCCAGCGGTGGAATGGTGATCAGGTCATGTTTTTTCAAAAAGTCGACAGATTGATTGAAGAGGTCCAGGATCATTTCGGGTTGCTTGCCGGCGGGCACATACGTATTCTTTACTTTTTCAAGGGCTGCTTTCCAGTTATCACCAAAGCCCATTTCTTTGGAAGCTTTCAGCATTTCAGCATCACACCAGGCAAATTCCTTGTTGGCAATGTCGATCAGGTCTTCCGGTGTGTAAGGAATCATTTCATATTGCAGTTGGCGGATCAGCTCTTCGCGCCCTGCCGGTTTGCCTACAATGCCGCTTTTATCAGGTGCCGTAATGTTGTTGTTTTTTGCTTTGAGCTGGGTAGAATAGGCCGTAAGGGCTTCGCTCAATCCCTGGTATGATTTGGGCACCCACCAGCTGAACATGGGATCGTATCCGTTGTAGAATTCATACACATAGGTGAGCGCCGTTTTCAGGTAATCGGCAACGGCACCCGCTTCCCACACAGATTCAGGACTCAGCCCTTTCTCATCGCGCAGCTTTGCCTGCAGGGTTTTGATCTGCTCGGTCATGTCAAACAAATCTTTGCCTACCTGTTCGGCATCCAGCTGGATGCCGCGGCGGCGCTTTTTTTCCCAATCGTAGATCTTGTCTGCGAACGGAAACCACTGTTTGATCTTGTCGTATTCTTTGGCTTCGTTTAAGGTCAGTTCAAGACTTTGGTTCAGGTCTCTTTTAAACAGGATATAATCTACCTTACATTCCTGCGTGAGGTTTTTAAAATTGATGGCTTGCAGCTTGCCTAAGTATTCTTTGTACAGACTCTGCAGCCGGTTGCTTCGTTCAGGCGAAGCCGCTAAATTGCCGCTTCTTCCGCCACGGAAACCGCCGCCAAACCCGTTGCCGCTGGTAGCCGTGTAGAAGCGCTGCAGCGCTGCATAATCAGCATTGTAATTTTGCATCAGGTTGGGCATTTCCTGGCAGGGTGCATACTCATCTTTAGACTGGGTGAACCCTTTTGCAGTTATAAATGCAAACAGGATACAGCAACTTGCTTGGAGCAGTACATGTTTTGGCATGAAGGCAGATTTATAAGTTTGGAATAGCAATTTATGAAGAAATACTTTTGGCGAATGCTTAGGCGAAGCGATTGGCATCAAACGCGCTGATGTCTACTTCAGGCTTTTTTCCCCCGGCCAGGTCAGCAACTACTTTACCGGTAGCTGGTCCCAGGCTGAGCCCCATCATAGAATGCCCTCCGGCAATAATCAGGTTGCTCACTTCTTTCGAATAGCCAATATAGGGCAATCCGTCGGGAGAGCAGGGCCGGAAGCCATACCATACATCAGCAGGCTTTGGCACAGACAAGCGGATACTGGGAAAATATTTTGGTACAGATTCCACGATGCCTTCTACCCGGTTCATATTGATCCTGCTGTTCACCGGCGCGATCTCCATGGTGCCGCCATAGCGCATGCTTCCGTTCATGGGCGTGATGGCCACCCGGGCTTCGCACAGGATGGCGGGAACGTTCAGGCGCACCTGTGGTTCTTCCACATTAAATGAATAACCCTTTCCCGGCATCAGCGGTATGTGCTGTCCGGCCATTTTTGCGAGCTGCGGCAGCCATGATCCGCTTGCCAGCACCACTACATCAGCTTCGTATTCTCCCTTGGACGTAATTACTTTTTTGATATGCCCTTTTTCAGTCACCATTCTTTCCACCCCTTCTTCGCCGTTGATCTTGACCCCGGCACCTTGCAATGAACGGATCAGCTGCGGCACCAGTTTATGCGGCGACAGATGGGCATCGCTGCGGTAATGAACAGCTCCCAGGATGTCCAGTTCTACATTGGGCTCCAGCTGCTGTACCTGGTCTTTGCCCAGGGCTTCCACATCCAATCCCATGCGGACTGCCTTTTCCGCCAGGTGCACTTCTTCTTCCCCTACCTTTTCCGTCTTGTAATACATGAGGATGCCCTTGGCTTCCATGGCAAAATCGAAACCCGGTTCCCTGACAAGCTCTTCGTATAATCTTTTGCTGTAGAGATTTAGTTGTAACAAGGGGAGCGCCGAATCTTCCAGGTGTTGCGCCGTAGCGCTGCGGATGAATTTCAGTCCCCATGAAATCAGGTTGGGGCTCAGGGAGGGTTTTACATAAAAGGGACTGCGGCTGTTGAACATCCAGCGGATGCCCTGTGCTACCATGCCGGGCGCAGCCAGTGGCACAAAATGGCTGGGCACGATCATACCCAGGTTGCCGTACGAGCAGCTGTCTGCCAGGTCGGTTTTATCAAGCACCGTCACCTCAAACCCGCTCTTTTTTAAATAGTGCGCTGAACTGAGTCCGATGATTCCTCCGCCAATAACCAGTGCTTTCATAAGGGATGGTTTGTTGCTGCGCTATATGACCTGAAACCCGTGTGCGTACGGATCATCGTCGTCGATGATAATTGTATTGTATCCGGTTACCATGGCCCAGCCTTCTATGCTGGGGATGATAGCTGGCTTATCTCCCAGGGTCGTTGCTTCTTCCACGCAGCCCGTAAAGCGGGAGCCGATGATGCTTTCATGAACAAATGGCTCACCGGGTGCAAGTTTTCCTTTTGCATACCATTGGGCCATCCGGGCCGATGTGCCCGTGCCACAGGGAGAACGGTCGATTGCCTTGTCGCCATAAAACACCGCGTTGCGTGCAGTAGAATCGGCTGCCAGCGGGGCGCCTGTCCACATCAAGTGGCTCAGCCCTTTGATGTCGGGTATTTCAGGATGCACAAAACTATACTGTTCGTTCAGCCGCTGCCGGCAAACCCGGCTCCAGGAAATCAGCTGGTCCGCCCTGAAATGTTCCATGCCGGGAAAATTTGGTTGCGGATCCACGATCGCGTAAAAATTGCCGCCGTAGGCCACATCCACCCGGATGGTCCCCAGGTCGGGGCACTCTACTTCCAGCGCTTCCGCTGCCAGAAAGGATTTTACATTTACCAGCTTGACAGATTTTACTTTTTTTCCTTCCTGCTTGTATTGTACAATGACCAGTCCGGCCGGTACTTCCATGCGCAGGATGCCAGGCTTTTTAGGAATAATAAGGCCTTCTTCGATGGCTATGGTGATGGTGCCAATGGTTCCATGGCCACACATGGGCAGGCAGCCGCTGGTTTCTATAAACAACACACCTACATCATTCTGCGGATCGTGCGGGGGATAGAGGATGCTGCCGCTCATCATGTCATGACCGCGGGGTTCAAACATCAGTCCTTTGCGGATCCAGTCGTATTTCCGTAGGAAGTGCAGGCGCTTTTCCATCATGCTGTTGCCTGTGAGCAACGGACCGCCGCCGGCTACCAGCCTGACCGGATTGCCGCAGGTATGTGCGTCTACGCAAAAGAATTTTTTCTGAGCCATGCTTGTGCTGTGCAATCCTGGAATAGTGAAGGCAGGATGCAGGAAGAGAAAGAGACCTGAATTATTTTTTAATAAACTATATCTTAGATAAACTGGGCTTGCTCTGCCGGTTGCAGGTGCAGGTAATCGGGCAGTTCGGGCCGGTTGGCCAGGGCTTGCTGGATAATATCAACTACATAATCCCGCTCAGCGCCGCGCAGGGGCAAACGGGGAGCCCGTACATGTTCCGAGCAAAGTCCGGTAAAAGAAGCGGCCAGCTTGATGTTTTGTACCAGTTTGGGATGGATGTCCAATTCCAATACGGGTAAAAACCAGCGGTATATCTTCAGGGCTTCCTGGTAATAGCCTGCTTTGATCAGCCGGTAAATAGCCACGGTCTCATGCGGAAAAGCATCAACCAATCCGGCTACCCAGCCATCGGCACCCAGGCAAAGGCTTTCCAGGGCCAGGGGGTCAACGCCGGTCAGGACCTTATAGCGGTCGCCAAAACGGTTGAACATGCGTGTTACATTGCTTACATCGCGGGTGGATTCTTTGATGGCCTGTATGTTGGCAACATCTGCCATTTCTTCAAACATCTCCAGCTCAACCATAATTTTATAATCGACCGGATTGTTGTAGATCATGATAGGTAAGGAGGTATTGCGCGCCACTGTTTTGAAATACTCAACCGTTTCGCGGTCATCGGCTTTGTAGCGCATGGGAGGGAGCAGCATCAACCCGTCGGCGCCGGCTGCTTCTGCGTCCTGGGCGGCCTGTACGGCTGCTTTGGTGGCCTGTTCACTGATGTTCATGATCACCGGTATCTTGTCCTGCACCAGTTCTTTTGTATACACCAGCAGGTCGATCTTTTCACTGCCTTCCAGGGTACTGGCTTCTCCGAGGGAACCGCCGAGCACAACACCGTCTATTCCTGCCTCGATCTGGGTGTCCAGGTTTGTTTTAAATAAATCAAAATCAATCGAATCATCTGCATTAAAGGGGGTTAAAACCGCCGGGTAGACACCTTTCCAGTTGACAACATTACGCATGGTATTATTTTGTGTGATCAAAAATAAATTACGTGTCCCACGCGCTCTATAAGTCAATTAATAGATAGTATGCTGATTTTAACTTATTTGATCCGGATCAAACTGCACAGCACCGCGTGTAGGTAAGCTCTGTTCGGCGCCCCCGCTTATTCCTGGGCAATGCGTTTCAGCCGCACGCTTGAAATGGGAGACACAATCAGTGGGAATTTTTCAATGGTAACATTCGCCGGGTCAAGCCCAAAGCCTCTTTCTTCCGTCAGGCTCCAGTCCTTGATCCAAAAGTAAACCTTCATAATGATGCGTTCAAAAAACGGCAGCTCATTGTCCTGGCTTAAGTATTTTTCCAGTACGATAAACTGGAAATCACCTACCACATTGTTGCGTTCCAGGCTTTCATACCGGCTGGTAATATTGACCTCGTTGTTGATCACCAGGTCTTCCACTACTTTTCTGAACAGGAGGTTTACACGGGGTTCCATCTTAAAACCCAGTCTGAATTCAACGCGGATGATATCATTTGGAATGATATGGTCTACGCTGTATTCGCAGGTATACGGATCGTCAAGGGTGTCTACATGAACAAACCAGTAGATGTCGGCACGCTTGGGTTTTTTGTTGAGGATAGAATAGATGATCTTATGCTCGATTTCTTTGGGGTTGTTGGCACTTGTCATGTACACCAGGTGGGTAGCATGCTTGGGAACGCTCTTGTCGTTGCTCAGCTCCTGGATCTGCGGAACATAATGTTCAAGCCGCACAAACTCCACATACCGGTTTTTGATCCGGCGGCTGCGGAACCATACATACATCACGCCAAACAAAGCGCCGCCGGCGATCAGGGTTACAAAACCACCGTGCGGGAACTTGTCCAGGTTGGCAAAAAGAAAGCTTAGCTCGAGTGTCAGATACACGGTGAGGTAGAGATAGATATAAAGGGAACGTACCCTGCGGGAGATCAGAAAGTTGGCAAACAAGATGGTCGTTGCGATCATACAGATAGTGATTGCCAGTCCGTAGGCGGCTTCCATCTTCTGTGCTTTCTGGAAATACAGCACAATGCCGCAGCAGCCCAGGAACAGCGTGGTATTGATCGCTGGTATGTAGATCTGCCCTTTTTCCTCGCTCGGATAGTTCAGCTTCATCTTGGGCCAGAGATTCAGCCGCATGGCTTCACTGATCAGTGTAAACGAACCGCTGATCAGGGCCTGGCTGGCAATGATGGCAGCAATGGTGGCGATCACGATGCCAATGATCAGGAACCAGACCGGCATGAGGCGGTAAAAGGGGTTGAACCCATCGTCGATCATTTTAGTGGTGATCGTTTGTCCGTGCTTGTTGGCCAGCAGCCAGGCTCCCTGTCCGAGGTAGTTCAAGATCAGGCAGCTTTTTACAAATATCCATGAAATGCGGATGTTGCCCCTGCCGCAATGACCTAAGTCGCTGTACAGGGCCTCGGCCCCCGTGGTACAGAGAAAAACCCCGCCCAGTATCCAGAAGCCCCGTGGGTAGGTTGCCAGGATATTGATGGCATAATAAGGGTTCAGGGCTTTGAAGATCGCGAAATCATCGGAAAGGTGGTAAAGCCCCAGTACGGCCAGCATCATAAACCAGATAAACATAATGGGGCCAAACATCTTGCCGATAGAAGCGGTTCCAAACTGCTGCAGAAAAAACAGGGCAGTGATAATACCCAGTACGATGTACACGATCCGGCGATCTGAAATGGTGCCCAGCGCATCGATGTTGCGCAATCCTTCGATGGCGGAGGTAACAGAGATAGGGGGCGTGATCATTCCATCTGCGAGCAAGGCCGCACCGCCCAGCATGGCCGGTACAACCAGCCATTTCTTCTGGCGCCGCACCAGGGCATACAGGGAAAATATACCGCCCTCACCCCGGTTGTCGGCTTTAAGGGTGAGCACCACATATTTGATGGTGGTTTGCAGGGTCAGCGTCCAGATGATGCATGAAAGGGCGCCTATGATCAATTTGTCTTCAACGACTTTATCCCGGATGATGGCGTTTAAAACGTAAAGGGGGGAAGTTCCGATGTCACCATAAATAATCCCAAGCGCAATAAGTAACCCAGCTACGGTGACTTTATTAATATTCTTGCTCACGACAGATTTGTTGTATGTTTTACCGGCACTTGGCCAACCAGCCACAGTCCGGTTACCGACCAGTAAGTTCACAAAGTTATATGTTAAAAGATTGTAGAAAATTTTTTATGAGAATCAAGCTTATAACAATCAGCCAGTGAAAAGTATTGTTAAATGCCCCAATTTTTTTGATTTGGCCCGATCTTCCTGTTGGCTGGCACGTTAATTAAAGAACAATGCTTAATTTGGTAACGGGTTATTAATAGCTGAATATTTGTATCTATGAGGAAAATTCTTGCTTCCATCGTGCTAACCTTTGCCATGTACCCCCTCTGGGCACAGGCACCCCGGATTGTTTACTCTGAACCAGAAAGAGAAGATTCCCGCCGGACTGATTTTGAAGTTGTCGGTAAAATTGCCGGCAATTTCCTGGTATACAAAAACAACCGCAACGACCACGACATCTGCGTGTATGATGATAACATGAAGCTCAAAAGCAGGGTCCGTCTGGAAGCGTCTGACGACCGCTGGATCAATGTAGACTTTGTTCCCTTCCAGGATTACTTCTATATGGTATATCAATACCAGCGCAGAAATGTTGTTTACTGTGAAGCCCTGAAGCTGGATGGCGATGCCAAAAGAATGGGAGAACCGCTTACACTCGATACATCGCATATCGGCTTCTCGGCCAGCAACAAGGTGTACACCACGATCAACAGCGACGACAAGCAGCGGATCATGGTTTTTAAGATCAACAACAGAAACCAGAAGAATTTTGTCTTTACCACATTCTTATACGGAAACGACCTCACCCTGCTGGGCAGGAACCGCCTCAACATGCCCATGGAAGAAAGAAATGATTATTTCACCGACTTCCTGCTGACCAACGAAGGCGACCTGGTGTTCTGCAAGTTCAGACGCAACTCATCCGGCAACGACCAGATCGTGAAGGTTTCCATGGTCCAGAAAAGACCTGAAGCCATCGACTTTGAAGTGCGCGACGTAAACACCCGCAACCTCATCCTGGATGAGCTCAAACTTAAAGTAGACAATACCAACAAACGCGTGCTGCTAAACGCTTTTTATTATCGCCAGCGCCGCGGCAATGTGGAAGGACTTTACTCGCTGATCTGGGACAAAACCGCCAATACCCAGCTGGAAGATACAGTAACTGTTTTCAATGACGAGCTGCGTTCCATGGCAAAAAGTTCGGATGCCAGCATGAAAATGGCCTTCAACGATTTTTATATCAAAAATGTAGTCACCCGCAAGGACGGTGGCTATATCCTGATGGGAGAAGCCCTGTACTCTACATCCCGGGGCAATACCTTTAACCGCTACAATTACATGGGATACGGCAGCCCCTGGATCAGTCCGATGGATTATTCTTACTGGTCGCCCATGTATTCCAGTCCCTGGTACATGCCCTGGAACCGCTACGGATATGGAGCCATGAATGCCACCCGGTACTTTGCAGAAAACATCATGGTGCTTTCTTTTAACAAGCAGGGCGGACTGGAATGGAGCAATGTGATCAACAAAAGCCAGTATGATGATGAAACAGACAATATGATTTCTTACCAGGTGATGAACACCGGTGGAGAAATTCATTTCTTGTTCAACCAGGTAGAAAGAAGAACACCCCTGCTGAACGACCAGACCCTTGACCCGGATGGAAAGGTAGTCCGCAATCCTACCCTGAAAAACCTGGATAAGGGATATGAATTTATGCCCCGTTTCGGCAAGCAGGTCAGCTCGCGTCAAATGATTATTCCTTGTCTTTACAGAAATTACCTTTGCTTTGCAAAAATTGATTTATCATAAAAAGGTTTTGCTGAGTGACAGGTATCTTTAAACAGAAAAATCCCTTTAACGCTTTACTCTTACTGTTGTATGGTCTTTTTCTGAAGTTTCCTATTTTTTTGCATCCCGTGCGGCCGGTAGTTTATCCGGCCGATAATTTTATATACCGGCTCCTGGTTCAGCTGCTTGACCGGCTGTTTGCCCCGATGCCCGTGATTTTTTCGCTGCTTGCGTTTGCCTTCCTGTACATACAGGCTACCCTGCTGAACAGGATCTGTAATTCGCTCAGGCTGTTTCCACGGCCCAATTACCTGGTGGCCATGGCTTTCCTCCTGATTACTTCGCTGGTCCCGGAATGGTCTGTTTTTTCTGCTCCCCTGCTCGTGAACTTTTTTATGGTATGGATCTGGTACCGGATGATCAGGCTTTACAATCATCCCCAGCCTAAAACATCCATCTACAACATCTCTGTACTGACCGGACTCATGCCGCTGATCTATAGCCCCGCGCTGGCCCTGATCATCCTCCTGGTACTGGCGCTGGTTATCACGCGCCCGTTCCGGGTTACAGAGTGGATGGTGGCACTGCTCGGGTTGTTTACGCCTTATTATTTTCTGGGTGCTATTCTTTACCTCACCAACCAATGGAAGGTCAGCACCATCCTGCCGCACATGACCCTTCATGTTCCTCACGTGCCTACGGTATGGTGGGTGATTGCCACCGTGGCCCTGCTGGCCCTGCCTTTCTTGCTCGGGGCTTATTACGTACAGCAACACCTGGGAAAAATCCCAATCCAGATCCGCAAGGGCTGGGGCCTGCTGCTGATCTTTTTATTTGCCGCCGTGCTGATTGCCGTGAGCGGACCAAAAGGAAGTTTTAATAACTGGATACTGGCTTTTGTGCCCCTGGCAGCTTTTCATGGGGCAACTTACTTTTATATGCCTTCCAAAGCAATTGCGGCCGGACTGCAATGGATCACATTTATTTTGGCCATCTTTGTAAATTATTACCTGTAGGCCTGCGCAAGCGTGGCCAGGCAGGTTTGTAAAAACAGATACTATGAAATTTGGTGTAGTCGTTTTCCCGGGTTCCAATTGCGACCGTGATATAGAAGGTGTCCTCCGGTCGCTCAACAAGGAAGTGGTCATGCTCTGGCATAAAGACAAGGACCTGAGCCATTTTACAACCAACGACTGGATTGTGTTGCCGGGCGGGTTTTCCTATGGCGATTACCTGCGCTGTGGCGCTATTGCCCGCTTTAGCCCGATGATGCAGAGTGTGATTGAGTTTGCAGGAAGGGGAGGGAAGGTGCTGGGCATCTGCAATGGCTTTCAGATCCTGTGCGAAGCCGGTTTGTTGCCCGGTGTGCTGCTGCGCAACAAGGATCACCGGTTTGTCTGCAAAAATGTTTATCTCAAAAATCCGTCCGGCGGAAGACCCCTGAAGATACCGGTGGCTCATGGTGAAGGCAGGTACTATGCAGATGAACAAACCCTGCAGGAGCTTGAACTAAACCGGCAGGTTCTTTATACTTACTGCGATGAGCATGGTGTAGGGAGCGCGACAGCCAATCCCAATGGCGCCCTGCGCAATATAGCCGGCATCTGCAACAAGGAACGAACTGTGTTTGGCATGATGCCCCATCCGGAAAGGGCCAGTTCGGAAGAGCTGGGCAATACCGACGGTATCCTGGTGCTAAATCGGCTGTTTGAAGAAGTGCGCAAGGAAGAACCCCAGTTGCACTAAAAAGCCCCGGCGTTATGCCAGGGCTCTTGAATTAGGTGTCATTCCAATGCAACCTTTCGTCGACAGGTTTTTCATAATAAGATCGAATGGAGAACCGGAATGACAATCATGTAAATAATTTCAGGCAGTAAGCTCATCTAGTTTCGTTCCCTTTAAGTGTCAATTCTACAATATCCAAAAGTCGTACCCTTATCAACTTTTAAATAAGGAGCAGTTTAAAGGGCGATATGCTTTTCCGCCATCATTTTTCTGAGATTGATAAGTCCGTAACGCATACGGCCCAGCGCGGTGTTGATGCTGCAATCAGTGAGTGAAGCGATTTCCTTAAAGCTTAGCTCGGCGTAATGCCGCAGGATGATCACTTCCTTCTGGTCGTCAGGGAGTTTGTCCAGCATCTGGCGCACCCGGTCGTAGCTCTGGCGCTTCATCATTTTTACATCTGCACCATCTTCGGTAAAGTTCAGCACTTCAAAAATGTCACGGTCATCACTGGTCTTGATGGCAGGGGTACGTTTTACTTTTCTGAAGTGGTCCACACAAAGATTGTGGGCGATGCGCATGGCCCAGGGCAAAAATTTTCCCTCCTCCGTGTAACGGCCTCCACGGATGGTGTCAATAATCTTGATGAACACATCCTGGAAGATGTCTTCAGCCAGGTACTTGTCTTTTACAAGAAAAAGAATTGAGGTGTACAGCTTGTCTTTGTGCCGTAAGATCAGGACCTCCAATGCTTGCAGCTCGCCATCCATAAAAAGGTGAATGAGCTGATGATCAGTCTTTTTAGACAACGATTTCATAAACTTCTACGGGTTTTTTTTTGGTTATAGGATATTTGTTTAGGATTTTAATTGTTTAGTAGAAGTAATTATGCAATAGGCTCCAGTTTAAGATTTATCAAATGTTGTACCGCCAAACCGAATTTAACAGTATTTTGGCCTGTGAGATAATTTTCTACAGCCAATTACGTTTTAACTGTTAGGGATTTGCTGAAAATGTTTAATGATCTCTAAGTAAACTCTTTTACATCCGGCCTTTACAATTACGTTTTTCAAAATTACGCTGTATGCCAACTGTGGAATCTGATATTCAAAGGAATTGTATCTGATTATTATCATCCGGGGAGTTGATGAAAATCAGGATAAAAATAGGCTATCCTGATAAATCTACCGGAACGTTTTGCTACAGCCTGTCATATTTAACTTATCTGAAACAAGACCCTGTTTGAGCCATTATTTACGCCTGGTTCCCCCCGTATGGCCCGCTACATCTACCTCAACGTAAGCCGGTTATACAAGGCTGCCTCCCCGCCAGGAAAATGTTTGTAACTTATTCAGGCTGTTTAGTGAACCAACGGCCTGTCTGAACGGTTCTTTTACAATAAATTTACCTTTTCTATCAGCTATGGCAGTTGCAGACAAAAGAGCTAAAAAGATCAAAGCAGTTGGTAATCCTGTTTCAGATAACAACAATATTCTTATCAAGGGCGCCCGGGTACACAACCTGAAGAACGTGACTGTGGAGATTCCCCGGAACAAGTTTACCGTGGTCACAGGCGTATCCGGATCCGGCAAATCTTCCCTTACCATTGATACCTTATATGCTGAAGGCCAGCGGCGCTATGCCGAAAGCCTGAGCGCGTATGCCCGCCAGTTCCTGATGCGCATGAACAAGCCGGATGTGGATTATATAAAAGGACTTTGTCCGGCCATCGCCATTGAGCAGAAGGTTATTACCCGCACCCCCCGGTCAACGGTGGGCAGCATGACCGAGATCTACGATTATCTCCGCCTGCTGTATGCCCGCGTGGGGCAAACCATCTCGCCTGTTTCGGGCAGAAGGGTCAAAAAGGACGATGTGACGGATGTGGTGCAGGCGATCGGCGGACTGGAGATAGGGAGTAAGGTGCTGATCCTGGTTGCGCTCAAACCGCATAAGAACCGGGAGCTAAAAGAAGATCTGAACATCCTGATGCAGAAGGGGTTCTCCCGTATTTACAACCAGGGCCAGGTTCTGCGTATTGAAGAGTTGCTGGAGGAAGACGGATACCGCTCCTTAACCCTGCAGCATGATACGGCCAACAAGGAAGCCAACACCTACCTGCTGATAGACAGGATCGTGGCAAAAGATTTTGATGAAGACGACCAGCACCGCATTGCCGACTCTGTCAATACCGCTTTTCATGAAGGAGAAGGAGAAGTGTTCCTGGAAGTAGATGGTGCAAAATTTCTACAGTTCTCCAACAAATTTGAACTGGACGGTATCCGGTTTGAAGAACCGGTGCCTAATTTATTTTCCTTCAACAACCCTTTTGGTGCCTGTCCTACCTGCGAAGGATTTTCCATGGTCCTGGGCATAGATGCCGACCTGGTAATCCCTGACAAGCGGCTCAGCGTGTTTGAAGGTGCTGTTGCACCGTGGAAAGGCGAAAAGCTGGGGCTCTGGAAAGAAAACTTTGTACGGGCTGCCCGCCATTTTGATTTTCCCGTGCACAAACCCATTTACGATCTCACGGCTGAGCAGTACAAAACCCTTTGGGAGGGCAACCGCTATGCAGGCGGTATCAATGCTTTTTTTAAAGAAGTAGAGCAAAACCTTTACAAGGTCCAATACCGCGTTTTGTTAAGCCGGTATCGCGGCCGTACGCTTTGTCCCGACTGTGGAGGCTACCGGCTGAGAAAAGAAGCTCTCTATGTAAAGATTGCCGGAAAGCATATTGGCGAGCTTTGCGAAATTCCGGTAAAAGATCTTTATGGCTGGTTTGAGAACGTGGAACTGAGCGCGGCAGAAGGCCAGATCGCCAAACGCATTCTGACCGAAATAGAATCCAGGTTAAAGACCCTGCTTGATGTTGGCCTGGGTTATTTAACGCTCAACCGCCTGGCCAATAGCCTGAGCGGTGGTGAAAGCCAGCGTATCCAGCTTACACGGAGCCTGGGCAGCAATCTCACCAACTCGCTCTACATCCTCGACGAACCTTCCATCGGCCTGCATTCCCGCGATACCCAGCGCCTGATCGGGGTTCTGAAGTCTTTGCGCGACCTGGGCAATACGGTGGTTGTGGTTGAACATGACGAGATGATGATGCGCGAAGCGGACCATATCATCGACATGGGGCCGCTGGCTTCCCACCTGGGAGGTGAAGTTGTGGCACAGGGTGATTATGCCGCTATTATCAGCAATAAAAACAGCCTTACAGGAAAATACCTGAAGGGTGACTTGCAAATAGTGCCGCCTGCTACCGTGCGGCCGGGAAGCGGCAGCATTTCTGTGCTGGGTGCCCGGCAGAACAACTTAAAAGCCATTGATGTAACGTTTCCCCTGCATACGCTCTGTGTGGTTACGGGTGTGAGTGGAAGCGGAAAAACAACACTGGTAAAGCAAATCCTGTATCCGGCCCTGCAAAAAATAAAAGGGGAATTTTCCGAAAAGGTCGGATTGCACAAGGCGGTTACGGGCGACATAGAAACCATCAGCCAGATAGAGCTGGTGGATCAGAACCCGATCGGCAAATCTTCCCGCAGCAACCCGGTTACTTATATCAAAGCATATGATGAGATCAGGGATCTTTTTGCCAAACAGCCGCTGAGCAAGATCAGGGGTTTTCAGGCCAAGCATTTTTCTTTTAATGTAGATGGGGGCCGTTGCGATGCCTGCAAGGGAGAGGGAGAACAGATCGTTGAGATGCAGTTCCTGGCCGATGTGCACCTGACCTGCGAGGTCTGTGGCGGAAGGCGGTTTAAGGAAGAAGTGCTTGAAGTGACTTATAAAGGAAAGAACATCTTTGATGTGCTTGATATGAGTGTGGAAGAAGCGATTGAGTATTTCAAGGAAGAGACCGAGGTCGTCAAAAAAATCCAGCCGCTGAGCGATGTGGGACTGGGCTATGTAAAGCTGGGACAATCATCCGATACCCTGTCAGGCGGTGAGGCCCAGCGCGTAAAGCTGGCTTCCTTCCTGGGCAAGGGCAAAACGCAGGGCCAGGTTCTTTTTATTTTTGACGAGCCCACCACCGGTCTTCATTTCCACGACATCGGCAAGCTGCTCACTTCCTTTAACGCCCTCATCGACCAGGGCCATTCCGTGATCGTGATCGAGCACAACACAGATGTCATTAAAAGTGCCGACTGGGTAATTGACCTGGGACCGGAAGCAGGAGAAGCCGGAGGAGATATCGTATACAGCGGGGTACCGGAAGGACTAAAAAGCATGGAGGCAAGCGAAACAGGAAAATTTATTTAGCGGAGCAAGGCCATGCAAACAAGATCCTGGTTGCAATAGGCCATTGCATCAAGAAGCATTTGTTATCTCAGTCTATCCTGGCTCCTGATTAGTTTCTGGTCTTTATACACGCCTCTTGCGCCCAGGATAAAACAAATGGCCATGGCCACCGGCAGCAATCCGCCCCAGTAATAGGAGCTGTTGACCAGGCTGTTGGCGTACTGCGTCCGGTAATTGCCTGTTTGCCATACTTCCAGGGCAATCAGGGCGATGGAAACAACGACGCCAATAACAGCCAGCCGGAACTGCAGCGACCGGTTCTTATACAAAAAAACACAAGCTGCTGCCAGACAGGCCAGCCCGACCGCAACTGAAAACAAAAGCAGGCTTTCTGTCGCCAGGATTCTTCTCTCTATGTTGTTGGTCAGCTTCACAACAAACAGGGGCACCTGTGTCACCAAAAACCCAAACAAGGCCGCCAGCAAAAACCAAACAGATTGTATACGCTGAATCATTTTCTATGTTTGTATTTGTGTAAATAATTCTAAAAAAACACCTTTCAAATAGGTCAAGTCCTGACCCCGCCCCTTACCCCTCCCGGGAGGGGACATGTCTTCGGCCCGTATATCAACGCCAGCAGTGGCGCTCAGGCGCTGGTCGATCATCCGCCATCCTGCCCCGCAGAGATCCTGCACGGGGCGCACGAGCACGCCATCGGTGAAAACCCCCAATGCGCCCCGGCAGGATGACAAGAAAGTAAATACACGCCTTTTTTCATCACCTCTTTTCTCTTCCTTCCCTCATAATCCTCTCTGCTCCTCCTCTCTATTCGTCCCTCACATTGCTTCAGCTACCCTCCTCTCTCATCTCTTCTTCTCCCCATCCAATCCCTTCCATCCCCCCAATCCTGTAAATCAAGGTTCAGATGTTCTTCCCCCCGGCCTTTTGAAAGGGGCGTGAAGAAATTTACGGAACGAAGCGTTCAGCAACGAACACGCCCGGTATTGTACAACTGCCAAATGCATGCAAAGGCTGAAATATATCCAACCCTCCAGATCT
>JADCRZ010000072.1 GCA_015069695.1 Williamsia sp. | reverse complement strand
TATTTAGCCTCTTTACCTCCTTGCATATAGGAAATGAGACCTCATTTATAGCTTTTGCGACATGAGTGATAGCTTGATTTTAGGCGGTGATGGACCTTTACACTGATCGAAAATGATCACTAAATCAGACTCATTATTTTTAAAAAACACTATCATGGCAACTCAATCGGATATTAACCAAATTAATTACTCACAAGACGGACAAATCTGGTCAAACCCACAGGGCAATCAACATTATTTGATTGATCAAGGTATAGCAAGGCAAATGCCCAAAGACAGGCGCCCCCCGATATTCAAGAGATTACAAAAGGTAACTAAAGTATTTCCTAACAACGAGTTTGCTCAAGGAATTCCTATAAACAGCTCGAGCAGACTCATTAGCGATAGTAATACTGGCAGAGTATACTTTGAGGATGTTGATGCGAAAGGAGCGCCGCTGCATAGATGGATCAGTTGTCCCGCAGCTTTAGATTATACATTCGATTGGAACAGCGTCCAGCCAGGTACTGTTACGAATCCAGGGGGACCTGATATACTTTATCATGAACTTGACGGATTAATGACCGCTGACTCCTCGGGAGCAATTTATCTGCATGATCAAGGAGTGGCCCGGCATATACCAGATTCGGCCACATATCTCAAATTATTTTGTCAATTCAAAACGAACTCGCTCACCGCACGTGATAATTATTATCATGTAGGACGTCCACTTCCTCGGTCAACCCGCTTAATCGTTGCTTCGAGCGGTACAAATCAACCGATTTACTTACAAGATGAGAATGAGGATGGAACTCCCATAAAAAGAAGGATTACAGGTCCGGAGGTATACAATTACTACTTTTTCCATTGGGGAAAAGTTCAAAAAATCAGTCTAAGTGAAGTGGAGAATATGCGAAGCGGTCCTTGGATATTTTATCCTCAAAACAGGTTCAAAGGTATTATTGGCTCGATCAGTCTCAAAGCGGAGGCCCCTTACTCCGTTTATTTGCATTTTAAAGACGTTACACAAAATGGAAGAGAACTTGATGGATCTGGCATGATAACACAGGGAAGGAGCGCTCGTATAAACCCTGAAGATTTTGGTTGCAAACACAACGATATCATTCAACTAAAAATGAAGATAGTGGGCGGTGAAGTACTGACAAAACAAGGCAATAATATAGCCGAAGACGTGCAGGAGAGGATGGAAGGTGATTGCTTTACAGCAACCGAGGAGTTTATTTTCCAGAGCGGATCCAGTAATGTAGCTAACTATCAATCCGAAGGCTCACTTACTTCTATGCGATTTCTTCCGTTGAAATATCTAGGTATCAGTAGTTAGCAGGGCTCAGAATGATTTGTAATTCAAGTAAATGGATTGAGCAAAGAAGAGGTGACCAATTGCTTCAAGGGCATCTCTGAAAATACCATATCAAGCTAACAGCGAAAATTAATTAGCTTATCTGGCATTGATTGTAAGAAAAATACTTTTGCATTTATTAGGTTTTTAGAGATGCCCTTAATCGAATTTTAACCCCTCCCTTATAATACAACACAATCTCCGGCTTCTCTTATAGTTCTTGATGGTACCAGTAACACAGATGTTCTTGCCTTTCAGATACTCTTCAGGCTTGTAGGAGAAGTTAGCCCGCTTGTTGAACATGATCACAGCCGTAAACGGATTGTCCGGGTAATCGCCTCCCATATTAAAACGAATTGCATCTGCTGTCGTAATTGCCCCTTATAGTGCATGTTTCGGCAAATATAGGCGCAAGCGCTGTTGTATCGCCAAGGATTTCAACGTTATTTTAGGACTTGGACCGGACATCATCCACCCAATTGCCGGCATCTGCTGCTGTCATCCCGTTCAGTGCCCGCTCTACCTTCATCCGGTTGGCATCGATGAGCATGCTCATGGCGAGCTCGGTAACCATGGCGTGGCCGGCATGTCCCCAAGCAGGAAAGCGGCAGGGTGAAAGGATGATAAAGAGCGAAAGTTGAACAAACATTCTGCACATAAATTTAAATTGATCAAAAGTTCATCACCAACTTAAAAAACCGGATCTGCAAAATGCATTTTCGATGTAAGCCGATGGATGGCAGATTGCCTCTGATATCCAAGTTGTATAAAAATTAACCCCTAAAAAGGGGGCTTTTACCCCATTTTTGCCTCCCTGCCCAACCTTTTGGATAGTTTTATAATTAGAAGACTGATAAACATTCAACCAATAACTTTATTTCATCTTCCAATTGCTATTTATGAAAATGAAGAAATTTGTTCTGGCAGGATCACTTTTACTTATTACCGTTTCTGTTTTTGTTTTTTCATGTAACAAAGCCACAGACGAAACATCGGCAGCAGCTGCTGACCCAATTGTCACAGCGCTAAACTGCTCGGGCGCTACAATTTCGGGAAGTTTTGTGAGCGGAATGGTATACAGCGGAACAGCTAATGTTCCTTATACAGGTGGCAACGGAGCTGCTTATGCAGCCGGCACTGCCATTGCTTCTACAGGCGTTACAGGCTTAACCGCGACCTTGCAGCCAGGTACGCTGGCAACCGGTGCAGGTAGTCTTATCTACGAAATCAAAGGTACTGCCAGTGCTACAGGTACTGCAACCTTTGCTATTATATTTGGTGGACAAAGCTGCAGCTTCGCTGTTGCGGTCGGTTCCACTTCTACGGATTGCAGTACTGCTACCGGCGTGGCAAAAGTGGTTTGTCTTGCCAATGCATTTCTGGCGACGCTTTCTACAACACAGCAATCACAGGTTGTAATTACCTTGAATCTCGCCAATGCCAAAAGATGGTCAAATCTTCCTTGTGCTTTATCATGCAGAAATGGAATCTTGTTTAGCAGTTTATCTACTACACAATCTGCTGCAGCTTTGGCATTGATTCAGGCAGCAACCGGTACAACAACGGGTGAAGGATCCGATGAATTTAATACTATACGGACAGCTGATAGTTACCTGGGCCAAACCGCTCAGGGCTATTCCTCAGGTAACTACATTATCGCATTTTTAGGAACTCCCAGTTTAACAGGCAAATGGATGCTTCAGATTGGAGGGCATCATTACGCTCAGAATATAATATACAGCGCTGGAAAAGTTGTAAGTATTACCCCTTTGCATGAAGGCGTGGAACCAGGCACCGCATTTACTTATAATGGCACTACTTACGCCAATCCGCTGATTGCGGAAAAAACAGCCATGCAGGAGATGCTTGCTTCGTTTTCTTCCACTGAACTGGCGACCGCTAAGATCGCAGGAACGTTCTCAGATTGTTTGCTGATCCCCGGATCTACCACCAATACATTTCCCACTACAAAGCAGGGTGTCAAAGTCAGCAATCTCAGTGCTGCTGCCCAGGCCAAAGTATTGGCTGCCATGGCTCCCTGGGTGAAAGACCTGGATGATTCTTCCGCTGCAGCTTACCTGACCATATTCCAGAACGAACTTGCTGATACCTATGTTTCCTATGCCAGCAATACCAGTGGAACATCAGGCAATGCAAGCTCTTTTATGACGGCCCACACGGACTATGCAAGGATCGACGGACCCAGTGTATGGATCGAGTTTGTGTGCCAGAATGGAGTGGTCCTGTCAGGAATCCATTATCATACAGTGATGAGGGATCATAGCCGCGATTATTTAGGCCTGTAATCTTTAGTAACCTTATGTTTGCCACACGCACATTCGTAAACAGCCGCCAGCTCAACAAGGGGCGGCTGTTCTTTTTCCTGTTCTTGTTCATCCTGGCAGGCCTTGTACCTGCTTCTTCATTTGCTCATCCCTCCCCCAATTCGCTGGTCTTTCTGGATGTGAGTCCTGGCCGGGTAGCCTTGGAAGTTCAAATGCCCGTCCCTGAACTGGAGCTGGCATTCGGCAATGATATAGCTAAAAACCCGGAAACGCTCCTGCAACGGTTCGAGCCACAGATAAAGGAGTACCTGGCAGCACATATTCATGCGTACGTTACAAAGGCGCGTCCATGGCAGGTGCTTATAGCCGGTTTGAAGATGGATAAGGGAACCTATCTCGACAGCAATATCCCGTACTGGGAAGTGGTTGCGCAGTTGAACCTGGTGCCCCCTGCAGGAGAAAACACCCGGCGGTTCCTGCTTGATTACGATGTGATCATGCACCAGGTCATCAATCATGTGGCGCTGGTCTCTGTACGGAGCGATTGGGAAACTGGCAACCTGCACAGTGAATCCGGAGAAGCCACTGTGATCAGGCGGAATATTGAAGACGGCAACGTGCATCCCCTGGAGGTGGACCTGGGAAGAGGAAGCTGGCTGAAGGGGTTTAACAGCATGCTCGAACTGGGCATGGAGCATATCAGGGAAGGAACAGATCACCTGCTGTTTTTGTTCGTATTGCTGCTGCCAGCCATGCTCCTCGTCAACGGAAGGAAGTGGGGGAAGTTTGGAGGCATCCGCTACAGCGTTTCCAGGCTGCTAAAGATCATTACGGCCTTTACCATAGGACATAGCATCACGCTGTTGATCGGCGCTTCTGGCTGGTTAAAACTTCCGGCACAGCCGGTGGAGGTTCTGATCGCATGCTCTATTCTGGTGTCTGCGGTTCATGCGGTGTATCCTGTTTTTCCGGGCAAAGAAATGTATGTAGCAGGAGGCTTCGGTTTGATCCATGGGCTTGCATTTGCCACTGTCTTGTCCAATCTGCATCTGGATGCAGGCACGCTTGCAGTGAGCATACTTGGCTTCAATCTTGGCATTGAACTGATGCAACTGCTGATCGTAATCATGATCATTCCTTGGCTGATGCTGCTGAGCACGACGCCTGTTTACAAATGGATGCGGATCTTTGCAGCGGTTTCAGCTGCTGTGGCGGCTCTTTCGTGGATAATGGAAAGAATTTCAGGCGATCCAAATTTTGTTACAATAGCTATATCAAAGATGTCTCCATACAGTCCGTGGTATATCCTTGGTCTGGTAATAATATCAATGGGGACATACATGTGGTACCGTAAGAAATCCTATTCAACACCTTCTAAGATTAGCTTCTTGAGGGTTTTCTAAGAACCAGTTCAAATATTTCTTAAATGCTAAATAGCAGTGTGGTGAAAGGGCGCAAACAAATTGTCAACGGTAAAAAGACTTGACCGTATTTCTTACTATCCATGGTTCCAGCCGCCGTTTGGTGATATCTATCATGAACCCTTTATTCCAACTCCCAATTTTATTACAGATGTAAACGATTATAGGTTGCCGGCTGATCCGTATCCCAATACCAGACCTCATTAAGTGTAATTATTAAAAACAGGTCAACATCATAAAGAAAACAAACAATTATGAACCTGAACTTGATGATAGTAAAAATGATTGAGATTAATTCCGACCCATCAAAAGTTTGGGACGCACTAATAAATCCCGAAAAGATCAAGCAATATTTTACTGGTGCGGAAACATTAACAGATTGGCAAATTGGAAGTAAAATAGTTTTTATACATAAATATGAAGGACAAGAATTTATAAATAAAGGTGTGATTCTTAAGTTTGACACCAATCATTTATTACAGTATACATATTGGACTGCTTTTTCAAATACTGAAGACAGCCCTGAAAATTATACGACAATAACATATACACTGGCAGAGATGAATGATAAAACGCAACTACTGCTTTCTCAAACAAATTTCAAGAATGAACAATGGTATCGAAACTTAGAAATCGGTTGGGATGTTGTGCTTACCAAAATAAAGGAAATCGCAGAAAAACAAACAACATAACGCATAACAAACAAAGGGGTTGTGGGACCCGGAGGGCCAAAGAAGAAGCCGATGGTTTATGGATGTATGCTATAGATGGCATACCTACTTGATGGCTCAACCTATCGGAAATATTTTTAATCCAGCACAAAGCTAAAATACCAAGATGCTGGCGGAAACAGCATAAAAATCATGAAGCCAGTCATGTTTGAAATTGTAGCTCCCCATGCAAGCTTTTTAAAGAACGGAAAGGGTTTCCACAACCAGCTCAATAAACTGTTAATCAGAATCATAAGAAGGAAAGAAAAAAGTGAATAAAAGAAGGCTGCTATCAAGCCAAGTCCTGTATTTCCATATTCCATGGCAAGATATCAAGAGTTATATGCCGTTGTGCAATGATACCATAAACTAGTGAACTGTCCATAGGCAGTTCACCAATGGCGCTTTTCAAGACAGCGTATGTGTAGATGAAAAAGCCTGTCAGTGAAGCAGGTACAAGAATGAAATACAAATAAATGACTTGAAATGCCTTATTTGAAATGTATACTAAAAGTCTTTTTCATATAAAAAGATGATCAGGAGGATAGGTATCGTATTTCAGCTGAATGTTCCGCATTACCTGCTGATCAATCGCCTCCCCGCTCCCAAAGGCAGTTTCTAAATCATCATAATAATGCTCAAACCCGCCAGGTGTGTCAACGACCAGGACTTTTACTACACCTTCACTGAGGTTTGCAAAAGCGTGTACTGTTCTTTTGGGTATGAAGATGAACCCACCTTTGCTTATGACTGATTTATCCTCATCTATCTGTACAGTAAGCGCCCCTTCCAAAACATACCATGCGTGTTCGAACCGTTGATGTTTATGGGGTGGAGGACCAGGAAAATGAGGCGGCAACTCATACTCTGTCACCGAAAAAGTATTGTCTGTTGAATCGCTGCCCAGTTTCACGAACAATTTGGAATTGCCTACATTGATTTGCCGGCCTTCGCCAGGATTTATCAGGAGAGATTTGATGCTGTTTTGCATATACAAATTATCAAGGTAAGGGTATCGTACTGCATTGAATATAGGCTTTCTCGCGTATTGCAGGAAAAATATCAACAAGGAACACATTACACATGCCAACCGGATCAATGTTAACGAAGACCAGGGAGCGGCGTACCTGTATTTTGGACCAGACCGGACCTCGTATATCCGGATGTTGACCTAAACCCTGAAATTCCTCGGTGATAAAATAGCATCACCGGAGAATTTCAATCACCAAAACCCAGGCATCGGAAACGGCCTTGATGAAAGAGAAAACAAATGCCGTTACAATACAATATGCGCCAGCTTCGCTACCCGACAACAACAGGAAACCACCTACTATATACGGCAAAACAGAGACCTGGTCAAGCAGTACGTTGTACAGAAACAAGCGTTTGTATTCCTGGCGTGTTTTCCTGTAAATCTTTACGTCTCCTCTTGTTACAAGGATCCAGACAATCAGCCCAAAAGTAAGAACCAACCAACCGGTATCAGACAGGGATTTAACAGGCACAAGCAACACCACTGAAAACAACAAAATAGACATCAAAAGCGCAAGGGAAACAGAAGCCCGGGTGGGAAGGGCCTGGTGGGCCAGTATTTTATTCAGGTTGATCGAAATACCTACAAAAATCAACCCCGTGAGCGCTGCAGCGGCACCTGCCGTCGCCACAAATAAATCTTTCCATTCATTCATGCGCGTTGGTTGATTGATTCACCAATATTAATAAACTTATCAGCAGTTTGGGAACTTTCTTTGTTCCACCAGCATGCACAATCGAAAATAGCTGTTTGCACAGCGGGTTGTTCCATTCTCCAGGAACAACCCTGCTATCATACTGCTGCTCACAACAGATTGCACAAGCATTGCAAAACCAAATCAAAACAAGTTCACTGTAGTCGTGCAATAATAAAATCCGCCGATGGATGGACCGCCAATAAATGAATAATAATATTTGTTGAGTAAATTGGTTGCGCCCAGTTTGATACCGAGCCAGTTCTTAGGCGCACTGTATTGAACCTGTGCATCCAGCGTGGAATAGGCAGGCACATTGCCGGTTGCCAGGGAAGACTGCCAGAGATAGCTGACCTGGTGGCGGTAGTTGAGCTGGAAACCAACATGGGACATCACCGAGGGATTGCCAAAGCTCAGGTTATAAATCCAGCGGGGTGTATTAAAACCATCTTCCAGCCCGTCTTTCTGGTCGGTCCGGTCCAGTTTTGCCAGCGTGGCATTTCCACTCAGCACAAATGATTTGGGCAGATGCCAGGTAAGCCCCAGGGTGCTTCCATAATTGTAGCTCACTGTTTTTGAGTTGGTCCACAAACGGTACCGGTCCTGCTTTGCCAGGTCGTTGAGGTAATAGGCAAGACTATCCGGCACATTTGTCCGGGGAATATTTGCTTCTACCTGCGCCATCAGGTTGTGGTAGATGTTGTAATAAAAATCGATATCAATGGACACTTTATTATCCAGGATATTTCCCCTGTAACCTGCTTCCGCGCCCCTTACGCGTTCAGGCTGCAGATAAGTATAGGTATTCCGCTTGAGCAGCCCTTTGTTCTTTTGGATAGCCTGTTGAACAGTTAATCCGTTCCGGTTCACGTCGTTGGTATTGGCCGCCCTGAAAGCATCGATGGAAGCACGCAGGTAGCTGTTTTCAAAAATGCCGTTCGACATCACATTTAATCCCCCTACCCTTTTTACGCCACCGCTGTTGATATTGGAAAAAGCTTCAAACAGGCTGGGGAAACGGTATCCTTCCTGCACGGCCAACCTGAAATTGTGCCCTTCCTTTGGAGAATACACAAGCGAGATCCTGGGATTCAATTTGGCGGAAAAATACTGGTTCTTATCAGCCCTCAACACAGCATTGATCCTGACCTTCCGCGCAAACAGGTATTTATTCAGCTGCACAAAACCGCCGAATTTATAATAGGTCAGGTTGCTGCCTGATTTGACCGGGTTGATAAAATAGTTGCCATCCGGGATCACAACATAATCCCTGAAATCGACCCCGTACATGAGGGAGGCATTGTATTTTGTACGAAGCCACTTCAAAATGCTTTCTGTAAGGTCGTGCTGCATCTCTGCATGATACATGGTGGTGCGTACCCGCAGCGCAGCCCCGAGATTCCAGTCGTTGATGTCGCGCAACCGGGCAATCAGCGAATCTGCTTGAGGTGTGTGGGGCTGCGGTCTTCCCTTGTCTGCAAATGTCCTGGAATCTTTCATGGCATCCGGCACTGAAGATCCGGTAGCAAGGTCTCTGTTATACTGAGAGCTGAAATCACGGAACCAGGCATCGTCTGTTTTAAAGCTCCTGTCAACATTTTCCGCCATCGAGCGGATATTGTATGAATCGCCTGTATTTTCCACATTCACATAGGCACGGAATTGTATGCTGGGCGATTTAAGGGTAAAACTGTGTTGCTGGGTCAGATAATTATCCAGGCGGAACCGGTTGGTGCGTTGGTAGATGGTATTTGTTTGCGCAATCCGGTAACCATATGAAACAGCAGCATGCCCCAGCTGGTAGGCCAGCAGGAGGTCTGCCTTGTAATTTTTCAGGTTGTAGCTGGCCATGTCCTTTTCCCGGTAACCTGTCCGGCTTACAACATACTGCTTACCGCCCAGGGTAAGGGTACGCCGGTTGGAAGATTCATCGGCATAATTGTTCACCAGGTCGCTGCCCGGGTTCTGTGCTCCTGCTAAACCGGTCGATACGTTGGCACCTGGATTGAGATCGGTCAGGTTGTTTGCATACCAGTCTGTACCCCCTGTGTAGGTTGCATTGATCTTAAAAGCAAACCGCTTGTAAGCCTTTGCCAGCCGCAAGGCGGTTTCTGAAAAAAGCGTGGCAGACCGCTCCGGACTGTTTACATTGTTCACCCCTGTTTTCTGCTGGATGCTCAATCCCTGGTGTAAAAAAGGATCAAGGGTGATAAAGTTGGCTGTACCGTTGATGGCGTTCATGCCATAGAGCGCTGAGGAAGAGCCAGGAATAATTTCCACATTGCTGATGTCCAGGTCGCTCGGCCCCAGGGCGTTGGCAATCGGTGCGCCGATATGCGGTGCCTGGATGTCTATCCCGTCCACCATCTGTACAAACCTCACATTGGTGGTATTGGTAAATCCTCTTGCATTAATGACCTTGAAACCCAGGCTGGGCGTGATCATTTGTATGCCTTTCACGTTTTCGATGGCATCAAAAAATGAGGGTTGCGCAGCCTGCTTGATTTGCCTGGGCTCCAGCTTTTCAATGCTGACCGGTGACTGCAGGATGGTTTCCCGTTGCCTGGAGGCTGATACTACAATACCAGGGAGTTCGGTCCGGGAGACCGTATCCTTTTTCTCGGCCGCGGTTTGCGCAGCACAGTCAGCTGCAGTAAAGGATACAAGTAAGAGGTAGCTGTAAATTTTTCTCATAAGAAGTTTTTAGTGGAACACAAGTTTTATAATACAGGTGCATAAATCTTGTTCCGTTATATTTTCAAATATATAACGATCGCGCATGAAAACAGCCGTTATTATTTATTCTTTCAAGATGCAGGAAAACGGCCCTACTCTTTTGAGCTACGACCAGATTGATTGTTGCTGTCTTTACAAATCAGGTACTTGCTGTAATGACAGCAAGTAGAGGGTAAGCCGGGCCTGGAAAGACAATCATTTTCTAGAGAAATGTTTCTAAACCCGATCTTATTTAAACAAAGAGGCAACCAGCTCCATCGACTTTATTTTCGCGGCTGCATCATACACATGCGTGGCAAACATGATCTCGTTGATACCTGTTTTGTCTACAAATGATTGCAGTTCCCTTTGGACGGTAGACAGGCTGCCGATAAAAGAGTACTGCATCATCTGCTGTACGCCGGCTTTCTCCTGTTCGCTCCAAACATCTTCCATGTTTTTTACGGGTGGTGGTAGCGGCCTGCGGTCGTTCCGGAACAAACCCAGGGCAAGCTGGAAGAAAGAAGTAGCAAGAAGTTGTGCCTGCTCATCTGAATCAGCAGCAATCACATTCACGCAGGCCATTGCATAGGGCTTTTCTAAAAACTGAGAAGGCTTGAAATGGGTCCTGTACACCTGCAAGGCCTGCATGAGATAGGTTGGCGCAAAATGAGCAGCAAAGGCAAAGGGCAAGCCCAGCATAGCTGCCAGCTGGGCACTGTATGTACTGGAACCCAGCAACCATACCGGAACTTCTGTTCCCTGACCAGGTATAGCCCTGATTTTTGCATCAGCCCTTTTAGGTCCCAGGTATCCGAGCAGCTCAACCACATCATTCGGAAACTCATCCGGACTGACCGTGGAAGCACGCCTCAAAGCGTAGGATGTGAGCGGGTCTGTTCCCGGTGCACGCCCCAGTCCCAGGTCGATCCGGTCAGGATACAGGGAAGCCAGGGTACCAAATTGTTCTGCAATAATCAGCGGTGCATGATTGGGCAACATTACGCCGCCCGATCCGATCCGTATAGAAGAAGTGCCGCCTGCCACATACCCGATCAGCACGGCTGTAGCAGCGGATGCTACACTTTCCATGTTATGATGCTCTGCAAACCAGTAACGTTTATAGCCCAGTTGCTCTGCATGCTGCGCAAACCGGAGACTTCTTTTAAATGCATCACCAGCAGAAGCATCTCCTTCTACAATAGTGGCAAGATCAAGTATCGACGCAGTTATTCCATTCAGTTGTTTCATGATTTATGCTAATGTTCATGCGAAGATAAATACCATCTCCCTTATCCGGCGATTTGGATAAACCAGGACTGGCGGTGCTTTGAAACACCCGCTTCCTCCGGCTAAAGCATTCCGGTTTTCAGCTATTCGTACAAACGGCTGATGGGCCTGCTTTTGGATTGTATTTTATTTTTATGTAAATTGGTTCCTATTCCCTTATCATTTATAAAAATTTGTAAACGCAGATCTTTTTGCAAGAATGGTTTTTTTCATGGGTTCTAAACAAATAATCCGCTTGTATGGCAGCAGGTTCACCCAAGAAAAGACGGAACAAGACCACGCAACTGAGCCTATTCTCAGCAGAGGATCCTGTTAAACCCCATCCGGAGCCTGAACCGCCACCCGTACCCTCCTCCCCTACCCCTCCTTTTGAAATACCCCCGCCAGCCGAAGGCATCCGAAAAGAAATCATTGAGCTGAGAAAAAAAGAGCTGATCGCAAAATTCAAAAAGCAAACAGAAGCTGCCAGGGCTGCCCGCAAAAACCTCAACAAAGAAAACAACTAAGAGCCCTTTCTTTCACTACGCTCCCGGTAACCCGTATGCGCAACCGCGACCAAATTGCTTTGGGAGGTACGCACCATGCTCAATCCTATCACGATCAGCACAACACCGGACCCAAGAAATGCGTGGTCATATACCGATAATCCCAAGCGTTCCACCACATGGTGAATAGCCAGCAAGTAGTGATCAATGATACCTTCCACCAGGTTAAAGATGCCCCATCCGAGCAACAAGGAACCCCGGAAAACCTTGCCCGACCAGGGCACATCAGCTCTTTTCGCTACCTGCCAGAGCAGTCTGACAGACACAGCCGTCGCTACCCATGTAAGGGCATGGAACAAACCGTCCCATATCATGCTTGTTTTGATATTCACAACGGTATCCTGGCTCAGCTTTGCTGAAAGCATGCTGTGAAGCTGCAGGATCTGGTGAAACAAAATTCCGTCCACAAATCCGCCCATGCCAATTCCCATCAGGGTTCCCGCTGCAACCAAAGGCCTTTTGTTCATGGAAGTGGATTTGCGGCGGACTGCTTTTGCTTGCCGCCATGATAAATCAGGATTGTGATCATAAAAAATGCGGCAAAGGGCAGCAAACACGCAAAGAGGTTCAGGAAAAAATCCGGTCCGAACAGGGCTTCCCTGATCCGGGCGGCAGTGCTGGTACGGCAAAACGGACAAGCAGCCACCCCCAAGGAAATAACCAGGAACAACAGTGTGAACAGGAACCGCATAGCATTTTCCAGAAAATGGATGCAATTTCCATTCCCACTGCTATGAATAGCGTAGTAACAAAAAGCACCCTATTTTCCGAATTTATGAAGCGGGAGTTATTGTGCCGATGAAATGGTGATCACGAAGATCTTTCTGAAAACAGCGCATCAATTATCTGGAAGTGCTATTTATCTTTGAGCAGGAACTCGCCCTTTGTTAGCCAGGAAAAGCCAAACGAAGCCAGGGCCAAGGTTTCCAGGATCAGCGTAGGTTTGATAAACTTGATCCGTTCGTGGATGGCGGGGATGCCGCCGACCGGGATGCCGGCAACAGATACCGCCATAACAATTCCACAGATCCGGTAAATCCGGTTTCTCTTTTTTTTCTCTGCTGTCATATTACCCGAACTTTTTGTAAACAGAAAAATAGACATGCCTGCGAGGATCGCGAAGAAAAGTCCTGCCGTCAGGTAGTGCAGCTTGCTGATGATGTCTTCTTTGCTGCTGGTATCGGAAGTGGGGAAAAATGCGATGCACAAAGCAAAAACCCCGGCCAGTTTGCTGGCCAGCGAATCGTACCATTTATAGCCGTGGTAAGAAAGTAAAAACATCGCAATGCCGCACAAAATGCCAATCATCGGATTGCGCATGTCTGTATAATAATAGGCGCTGACAGAGATCTGGATATAGGTTGTACGATCAAATAAAAATGATCCCAATACCATTACCGGTACGAGCGATACACCCAATAAGCCTACTACCTTCCGCAAAGTCAGGTAAGAAATAATCAGGGAATCAGGGTCAGCTGGCTGTGGCAATACTTCTTTCATCGTACTTACAAATCATGCGGTGTACAAGTTTGTTTACCGATTTTCTGGCGAGCTGTAACAGAGGCATTTTCAGATCTCTTTGTTTGAATTGCAGCGCCGTCCTGTTATCAGTTAAACTTTGGTCGTATTTACAGGTGTGGCTGGCAACAAGGAGGAAATAGGACAGGCCTTTTAGCTGCATGCTTACAGCTAAAACAGATCAGGTTACTTCAAGATACTGGCCGGCATTACAGTTCCAATTCATGGCTGATAAAGTCCTTCGCTCCTTCCGGGCCGGTGATTTTTAACCAGGATTCCCTTTTATCGCCGCTGATAGAAAGCTGGAAGGTAAAGAAGTCACAGCAGGTTCTTTCTGTTTTGATAAAAGTTACCAGTTCATCAACCATGGCATCTGAACCGGCAAACTTATATGCAAAGCCATTCTTCAATGCCCGCTTTTTCAGCACTTGCTTTTTGAGACTGGCTAAAACAAGGATCTTTCTTTCCCGGAGTTCTGCAGCCGTGAGCTTACAGGTGAATGCTTGATCCTCGGCTTCGCAGCCAGGCGTACAAACAGGTGAAGACCCAACTGTATTTTCGCCTGACCTGATTTTTGTATTTGCAGGAGTTGACATAAGCAAAATAATAACCGGCAGGATAAAACCCTGCCATACCAGGGAATCCCACAAAGTTAGGGTGTGTCACGGCTTGTAAGAACACCTGCTCTTCGGGAAAGCTGTTCCCCAATGGAAGGCCATCAGGATACAGGTAAATCAACCGGAATACAATATTGGATAACATGGATTGTATCCTGTTTCACCGTAAATTGGGTGCATATTTTTTTTCCGCTCCTGCGTAATACCACTACCTGCTTATGATCAGAAGCCTTCTTGTGTTCAGCTTTTTGTATGTTTTTTTACATGCACCTGCACAAACCCATAAGATCGATAGTGTAAACCGCCTGATCGAAAAAGCCTCTACAGACACGGCAAAGATCAACCGGATGATCGCAAAACTGGATCTGCTCACAGATGTGAACCTCGATTCAGCGGCGGCCCTGGGCAACCAGGTCATCCGTGAATCAGTAAGCCTGAAATACAGGCAGGGCGAAGCAAAAGCAAGGATGCTGACAGCTACGGTTCATTGTTACGCAGGTGCATATGAGCTGGCGCGGCAACAGCTAAACGCAGCCGAAGTTATATTCAGGTCGTTGAACGATGCCTTGAACCTTGGCAGGGTATACAACGGAGGGTACGGAGTTATGTACGGCATGCAGGGCCAGTACGACAGCGCCAAACTATATTTTGAAAAAAGCATTCCGCTGTTTGAAGGTACAGGCGACGAAATGATGGTAGCCAATGCTTACCAGAACATTGCTATCAGCTACCAGCAAACCTCCAACCTGAAGATGGCCTTGTCTTACCTGCAGCAGGCCCTGCGGATCATGGAGAAGAACAATGACGCAAGCGGACAGGCCACGATCCTGATCAACATGGGCAATACGCTGGAGAATATTGGCGACACCCTGCGTTCTGAAGAATCTTTTTTGAAAGCCATCGACCTTTCCAAAAACGCCGGCCTGAAACGGGAAGAGATGTATGCTTACTCCAATCTGTCAACCTTGTACCTGGAGACCAAAAACATTTATCCCGCCTATGATGCGGCTTCCATTGCAGCTAAGCTGGCGCAGAAGATGGGAGACAAGGGAATGCAGTCGGCCAACTTATCCAAAGCAGCTTCGGCGCTAGCAGGACAAAATAAATACCACCTTGCTGAACAGGTGGCCCGGCAGGGAGTATCGATCGCAGATGCCTCCAACCAGCCTTTTAATATCAACCAGGCTTACGGCACCCTGGGAACCGTTCTGAGCCAGCAGGGGCGTTATGGGTACGCCATCCCCTATCTTGAAAAAGCCATCGACGTGATAAAGAACAGCGACCTGTACTCTGTTGCGTTTGCAGAAAATTACAAGGCGCTGGCGCTTTGCTATGAACAAACAGGGCGCTATGAAAAAGCGTTGCAGGCCTACAAAAGATCAGATGCCATCTACGATTCTGCCAGGAACAAAGAGAATGTGCGCAAAACAACCGAACTGAGCCTGAACTATGAATTTGACAAAAAGCAACAAGTTGCCCGCCTTGAGCGGCAACAGCAGGAAGCCGCAGCCAAGTGCCGCCAACAGGCGTTGACAGCAGGCTTGCTATGCACGTTGCTGCTGGCAGGCATTGCCCTGTTCGCCTATCGCAACAAGCAAAAAGCCAACAGGATCATTCACGAGGAGAAGAAACGGTCCGACGATCTCCTGTTGAATATCTTGCCGCATGAAGTGGCAGATGAGCTGAAGAACAAGGGCTACTCTGAAGCAAAAGGGTTTGAACAGGCAACGGTGCTTTTTGCAGACATCAAAGAATTTACAAAGATGGGTGAGCAGCTATCACCCAAAGAGCTGGTGTTTGAGCTGGATTATTATTTCCGCCTTTTCGATACCATCATTGAAGAGTTTACAGTAGAAAAGATCAAAACGATCGGCGATGCTTATTTGTGCGCAGGCGGCTTACCGGTTTCAACGGCCACCCATGCCCTGGATGTGGTGCGTGCTGCGGTCAACATGCAGCAGCAGCTGTTAAAGATCCGGCAGGAGAAAATGGCTGCCGATCAAATCTTTTTTGAGTTCCGGATCGGGATCCATACAGGCCCGGTAGTAGCAGGTATTGTCGGCATCAAGAAATTTGCTTACGACATCTGGGGCGATACCGTAAACACCGCTGCCCGCATGGAGCAATGCAGCGAACCCGGCAAGATCAACATTTCCGGCGAAACCTACAACCACGTCAGAGAGCAATTTGCCTGCACCTACAGAGGCAAGATCCCAGTGAAGCACAAGCTGGACATGGATATGTATTTTGTAGATGAAGAAATAACATCCTGATACTTACCCATTGCTTAGCATAGAGACAGTGGGATCAACTTACTGCTTCTGCAAGGTAATGACGGAGGTTACGATTCCCGTATTCAAAACCGTTGCGCCCTGGTTTGTAGAAGTAGAAGAGACCGCGGCTGAGCTGTACAGGGTCAGCTTGCCATTTTCATACTTTATTCTTGCGCCGCCAGGCTGAGAGGCGCTCGCAGTCCCTCCGATCAATGATGAGCCGGAGGAAAAATAGAGCGAGTCGGCGCTGACTCTTTTGTAAGTACCTGTTCCACTGCTGGCCAGCACGGTAAACTGAAAGGGAAGCGAAAACGTATCCGTAAGAACTCCGTTCTCGTACAAAGTGCTGCGTGCGGTTGTGTTGATGGAATACGAGAAATTGGTGGTAGTAAACTTGGTTGCGTCGATGATGACGGTACCGGTATTGTTCTGGGTGGTATATTCAGATGTGGTAATTGTTTTATCAATGTAAGAACCACTGGTTGATTGAACGGTACTGCTGGTTTTTGCTTGCAAAGAGACAAATTTGTATGTTCCGGTAATATCGGCTCCGGCTGTTCCGCCGTCATTGTCCTTCGAGCAGGATACCAGCGCAAGAAATATAGTAAATACAAAGAGGATACGAGTGCACGGTTTCATTTTTCACAGGGTTTTAGGGTGATTGTGTTCTATAACTTAACGCAGGAGAAGACAAGATTATTATGGAATGAGCATAGTCCTGCAGGAAAGTTATGAATTGAATGCAGAGCTTATCAAGCCGCTACAATATAAGAATCGCGGATAAGCTTGCTTAAGGTGTAAAAACTAATCCTTCTTCCTTGTTATTCTTTTGAATGCCCTTTGTTCTATCCGCGTCAACTTATTGGTGTCAGGATGAACGTAAAACTCAAAGAACTCGGGAAGAACTTTTGTTTCATGATAAGGACCGATCGGGCCGGTGTTTTCGCCCGTCCAGATGGGCTTTTGGGTATGTTTATTCCACAACTTTCCCTCCCTGAAAACAACTTTTTCTGCAACGAACCAGAAGATCATCTCCCTGTAATCCAGCAGCTTTGCAGGTATCCGGCCGAGAACTTCTGCGTAAACCCCGTCCCAGTCCTGCCCAACTTGTCCGCGTAAAAACCTGACCAGGAGTCCGTAATTGATCTTTCCGTTGTAGAATTTTTTAGTGGTTTTTATGGGTTCATGATGGGGAAGGTCTTCAAAAGCCAATGAAGTTTTTGCATGTCTGTCATCGGCATAGCGGCCGTTTACAAGGTATTCTCTTTTACTGCCGGAAGTTTTCATCCTGCTTATCAACCATCTCTTGTTATGCGCTCTCATACAAAAGGAATTTCTTGGAACTGCTGATCATGTTCATCCTTTAGTCGTGAATTCATGACTTAAGGCAGCTTTTATCCGATAACGTGAGCGTTTATACTGTTACTCGCCCAGCGCGTTCGATTTAAAAGCTTTTTCATATTCATCGCTATATCGCAGGTCATTACCCGTTATTTCGTACAATAACAGTTCCAGTGCTTCAAAACCCCACGAGTGAAAATTTTCGGCACAAGTGATCGTCTTATCATTGTAATCGAACACGATCCTGTTAATTTTCAGCATGTCGTTGATTACTTCCTGCTCTGTTTGAAAGCCTAAGTAATCAAATGAGTTTCCACTCAAAGGATGCTTAGGAAATTGCTGCTTTGCTATATGTCTGAAATTTGAAATCTTATCAATGTCGAAGCTTTGCTTGTTGGGTGTAAAAAGTCCTTGTTTTATGATTTTAATTTGCTTCTTATCAATGTACAACTTTTCAGTCAGGCATGCCTTGTTACCAAACCTGTAGGCAGCAATATAAAGCACGGTAGCACCCAGCATGAACAGAATGGTTGCTAATGTCTCTGGCGTATAGAATAAGGATAATCGAAGCAAGAAAGTGCCCAGAACCAGGTAGACCAGCGAGTAAATTAAATTCAGGATTTTTGGTCTTGTATCCAATTGCTTTGAAAGCAGGATGATTTTTCCATCGGGGCAATCTTTAACAATCATAGTCAGGTAACATGGTTTTACATCCGAGCATCGTTGACAAATATTTCAAACTGGCTTGCATGAAAAAAGCAAACAGGTGTAAGGTAATAAACAGAGGCTTTAACGTTCAGTTTGTTTCAGGGGCCACAGCAAAACATATACATGTCGAATAGGGACCGCTAAGTAATGAGAATAAAAAGAAGTTTTTCACCTTAGCCCCAATAGGTAAGTGTTCGGCAAAATGCAGATACTGTCGCTGTCTATATTCAACTCGGCCTCTTATCCTTCTTGAATATCTTTGACCCATATTATCCTGTTTTGTTGGTTGTTATTTTATGGGCGGTTGTATAACAACAATGCATGTCGCCAAACGCGGACACCGCCGATTTGTGTGCGCTGACTTTGCCGGTAATATTTGAAATACAGAACAAACCAGCTGGAAATATAAGGATATTCTGTAGTGTATGGGTACGCACTTTTAGGATGTTTGATTGCATTCTTTTTAGGCCCATTTAAAAGACCTCAGCCGTTTTTGGAACCGTTTTCCAGTTCTGGGAAGGAATTGGCTGTGTGCCAGGTTGTTGCTTGCTGATGATCAGCCACTTAGCCCTTCGGCACGGCTTTGGAAACTATAGCAGCATAACACACACAAAAAGAAAAAATCTAAAAAACTGAATACCATGAAAAAGATCCTCTCCCTCGTAGTTGTTCTCTTCGCTGCCTTCACCGCTGCTCACGCACAATCTACCTCCACTGCCAGCCAAACCGTTTCTCTTACCCTGCAGAACGCCATTGACATCACCATCTCCTCTGCTACCGGTACTAACTTCCTCTTCGATGATGTAGCCAAATACCAGAGCGGACTCACTAACACCAATGCCTCTACCCTGCAGGTAAAATCTAACCGCCCCTGGGCAGTAACGGTGAAAGCTGCCGCTGCTACCTTCTCAGGTCCTGCTGCTCCTGCTACCCAGATGCCTTCCACTGTACTGGGTGTAAGATTGAACGGTGGATCAAGCTTTACAGCCCTGTCTACTACAGCAGCTTCCCTGACCAGCGGAGCCAGAGGCACCAGCTCGTTCAACATCGACTACAATGCCAATCCCGGATACAGCTACGATGCAGGTACTTACAGCCTCTCTGTTGTTTACACGGCTACTCAGCAATAACATTATCACACATACTCTACTAGAGATCTGGCCATCAATAGTAATTTATAAAAGAGAAAGCCTGCACCAAAGTAGTGCAGGCTTTTTTGTTTTCGGGTGACTGCCCGAGCTGCTCAGCATATTTCACAGGTAACAGATCTCCAGTAGCTTTAATATAAATCTACCTAATGGCGACTAGTTCTTTCCCATCAGCGGCATAAACAGTTCCATCTTCTCCACAAGCCAAATAAGCCACTAAGCCCTTCATACCTCCTTCTACCCTCCACAACTCTTGTTTCATATTGAAAGCAACCACACCCGCATCCGCAAATCCATGACCATAACCTATATATATAGTTTCATCATTGGCTGTAACCTGAGGCGTAGTAGGAGGACCAGGCAGTTTAGATCCCCAGGCTTTTTGCTTGGTGTTTGTATTTACAGCATAAAAATTTCCCTGGCTATCCGCTAAATAGATAAGATTTCCATCGAATGAATAAGATGTTCCAGTTACATTACCAGGGACGTGTGTATCAAAAAAAACGCTGACATTGCCGGCAGCGGGATCAAGTATGCGAATCTTTCCATCTGTACATGGCACATAAACCGAATAGCGGGAATCCAGCATTGTATGCCCTGATATACAAACACCTTCTGGTGTTGTATGCTTTTGCCAAACCATTGTTTTGGTGGGGGAAGCTTTAAACTTAAAAACATCCCCTTCAAAATTTGCAACATAAATATTGTTATCAACGCCCACTCTAATTGGAGGTGAATAAAATGTTGGTGCACCTCCGATTTTATGAGACCACAAAATAGTTCCATTGTGCGAATCAACAGCATAGAAAAACCCATCGTTCGAGCTAGCAAAAACTAAATTATCCCACACTGTTGGGGAACCTACTGAAGCATCGAACGCATCGGGAAATTGTGTATTCCATTTTACGCTTAAACCATATGTCAAAGAAAGCAAGCGGTTGTCAGTGGTAGCGACATAAATGGAAGAAGAGGCTTCGCCTGCGTATGGTACCGCTGGACAAGATGTTAAAACCCCTGTAAATGAAGTTGGATGGTCTATCATTAATTGGAACGGTACAATGGAGGCAAAGCCGCCGCTACCTATACCCATAATAATTCTCGAGTCGTTGCTTGATTGGTGATTTGCGTCAGACCAGAGTACAGGACAGCCACAATAAGGCCCTTGATATGATTTCCTCAAAACTGCCTGTTTCATTACCCGGTGAGCCTGTGACTGACCCCAGTTCATAGTTGTTCCCTGATATTTCCACCATGCCGGGCGTGACGGGCGGCACCCCAATAAAGTTTGAAAGACGATTACAAGAATAATTACTTTGGATGACATGCTTTTTATATTGAAGGTGGTAAATGGCAATCAACAAATAGAAAAGCATCCGTGCAGTCCCTTCAAGAAGTCCACATCTCATAACTGACACAAAGCTTTGTGGTGTACTTTTCAGTTTACTAAAAATAATACAACAACCTTTCTGATACAGAATGTCTTAACTGTGATTAGTAAAAGAGTTCTAAAGGAGAAGATAGATTTGAGGAGGTACGAATCTTGAGAGCCAATGCTAACTTAATTGCTTATTTACTTGGAGAAAAATATTTTTTCCATGCTTGCTCCTAATGGCACGCACCATCCTGGGTGATGCTGAAAAGCTGGAGCCCTACTGCGGATATAGCCATTAGATAACCTGGCAGCGAACGGCTCAGCATAGGTAGTATTACTAAGCATGCTCATGACCATGGCCTGGCCGGTATGGCCCCAAGCAAGGAGACGGAAGGATAAAACAATGCTAAACAGTTGGGAGTAATACATCTTGTTGTACATGCATGAGACCTTAAACAGCTATCTACAAGTTTGCATGATTTGTTTTAAAAACATTTTTTATTTGCCCCCTCCTGAACGGGACGGACTTTAAAACCGATCCACAATTACCGTATATAAAAACATATATACAATTTGATCTTCATCAAAATAGAATAGTAGCATCGGTTTGAAGATTTGCAGACCTTGCAAAGCAGAAAGTGTTGTTGTACTTTTGGCGTGTTGTAATACGAGCATCATGACACATTCGGAACTTTTGAAAAGAGTGCAATGGAAAGATTTAAAAAATCTCACGGTAAAGGAGATGTTAATAGAAAATAATCTGACTATCCCCTGGCTTCTTGTTTCTTGGGGGTTTGCCTATTTCGGATATTATTTGTTTGCTCTGCCATTTTCGGCGTTCTTTTTCTTAACCGGTTTACGCCAGGTTCACAATGGTTTTCATCATTCACTCGGTACCAGCAAATTTTTGACTTGGCTCTCGTTATACTTAAACAGTATTCTGATGATGGCTTCTATCCATGCTGTTAAGTTCAACCATATCAGGCATCACAAGTATTGCCTCTCGGATGAGGATTATGAAGGCAAGTCAGCTCGGATGACCTGGTATGGTGCTATCCTGTATGGGCCGGTACACATGTTCTTGATTCATAAATTGACCTTGCAAATCGGAAATAAGAATTACAAGAAGAATGTACTTGTCGAATTAACGTCGATCGCCATTTTTACCTTTCTAGCATTTTACTTCCACATCAATTTTCTTAAATACCATATCATAGTCATGTTGATCGGAGAATTTTTGATGGCTTTGTTTGCCGTCTGGACCGTTCATCATGATACCGGAGAAAACCCGGCACTTGCGAGGACACAAAGAGCGGGCTGGAAAAATAAAGTTACATTCAGCATGTTTTATCATTTGGAACATCACCTTTTTCCAGCAGTTCCCACCATCAAACTTCCGGAATTGGCAAAGCGCATAGACGAGGCTCTACCTGACTTGAATAAGAAAAGCACCTTCTAGCACGTAAACAATCAAACATTGCACTTTCCAGGTGGTCTGGGGGGAAGGAGCCCTATTTGTGTAGACTGAGGACATGCCCCGACACTCTTTAAAGCCTCCTAGCTATGGTTTAATAATGAATTCTGAAAGAAGCATACTTTTTAGAAAGTTGTAAAAGGTTGAACTATGTTTAATTGCTCTTCCATTTGATAAAACATCAACTGTTATCATGGTAAGAAGAAATGGAACAAATCTCAATGAAAAAACATGGGGGAACAGGGCTAAGCGCAAGATGATAACCCAGAAAACCATCCTGAGCATGATTGATGTAGCTAAAGAGAAGGGGGCAAAAGACCGAGAAAAGGCTTATTTGAATACCTGCCATTGTCAGAATAGAGTAGTAACATCCGGTGGTATGATGTATGGACAATATTGCAAAAACCGCTTTCAGGAAAGTAAAAGAAAAAGATTTAGTGGAAGTGATCAATAGGGCAATAAGATATGTACAAAGCCTGACCAAATGGAAAAACCAGGAAAGAAGGTTTCTCATGAAATGTACGCTTCTGCATTAGACAATATTTATGCAGCAATGAAAGGCTTACGCATTTTTGGGGCGTTCTGAGGTGGCCTGGTTTAGCCGGACAGAAAATTCTCTTAGGTGAGTGAATAAATAAACAATTCTTTGGGTAATACTGATTCGCTTTTTCCTGCGCTTTATTACAAGGGGCTCGCACGCCC
>JADCRZ010000071.1 GCA_015069695.1 Williamsia sp. | reverse complement strand
AATAAAGAGGAGGAGAAGAGAGGATTATGAGGGAGAAGAAGAGAGGGTAATGGTGAGCGGAAAGGAATGAGTATCCCCCTTTTTTTCATCTTCCTTCAACTTTTTGTCATCCTGTAAGGGCGCAGGGAAGATTGCACTTGCAGGATGATGCTGCGCCCTTACAGAACCTCTCCGCTCCGCAGAGATTCCGCACGGGGCGCGCAAGCATACTGCACGTGCAACACCAAGAGGCGCCCCGGCGGAATGACAAGAAAAGGGTGAGGCCCGTGTACCCAAAAAATCCTGTATATGCGTATTTTATATTAATATCACTTATCGATATGGCAGATTATATTTCTCATTTGATCAAGGATAAAAAGCTGGGGGGGATTATTGATGTGGGGAAGCCGGTGGAGTTGGTGCAGCGGAAGAAGGTTTATTTGCGGTTGTGTGCTTCTATTATGAGCCAGCAATTGTCGACCAAAGTGGCGGCGGTGATTTACAGGCGTTTCCTGGAATTGTATGGCGGGGAAGAGCCGACGCCGGAACAAATCGCCAATACGCCTTTTGATACGCTCCGGAGCATTGGTCTGTCGAATGCAAAAACCGGGTATGTGCACAACGTGGCCAAGTTTGTAGCCGAGCAGGGAATGGATGACGAAAAGCTCGCTACGATGAGCAACGAAGAAATCATTGAACAGCTGACCAGCATCAAGGGGGTAGGAAGATGGACGGTGGAGATGCTGCTGATGTTTACACTCGGGCGGGAAGATGTATTTGCGGTGGACGACCTGGGCATCCAGCAAGCCATGATCAGGCTGTACAAACTCGACCGGACCAATAAAAAGGAATTTATAGAAAAGATGCGGCGCATCTCCGCCAAGTGGAAACCCTATCGCACGTATGCCTGTCTGCACTTATGGCAATGGAAAGATGCGCCGCCTGAAAAGTAAAACGGGTTCTTTACTGCCTGATCGAAAAAGAGCTTAGCAGTTTGATCTGGTTTATATTGCTGTAGTCGTACTGGTTTAATCCCTCTTTCGTTACCACCAGCGCCCGCTTGTTCGCTGCTATTACATCATAGGGGTCGGTACATTGTATTTGCTGAAGCAACTTTAAACCGGCCGGGTCTGCAGCATTGAACAACTTCACTCCATCCGAACCATCACATATAAAAAGCAGGTCGCCGTCTTTGGACAAACCGGTTGGCTTGGTAAGCTGGTATGTTTTTACCAGGTTGGGCTTGAGGATATTTTGCACATCAATCACATTCAACTCATTGCTGGCGCCTCCGCAGTTGGTGCCGGCGTGCAGCGTAACATAGGCATAAGAACCATCCGTAATCACAGGGTCACAGGCACGGCCATGCGAAAACTGTCCGATATTTTTGGGATGCACCGGATCACTGACGTCCAGCATATACATACCGCTGGCTGAACCCAGGAAGAGCTTGTCCTGGAATGGATAGATGGTTTGCAGATCAAATCCGACGGACATATTGCCGGCTTTGGCAGGTGCTGCCTCATTGCTGATATTGACGATACCTACACTATGCGGTTCTGTAATCGCATACAGGTAATTGTTGAGTAAAACCATAGCGGCCATGGAACCGGCCGTGCCGGTAGAAGAAGAGGCTTTTGAAGCGTCAAGTGAGAAAAATGAACAGTTGGCACACCCGGGCAGAAATGCAACCACACCCCCGTTATAATCTTCCACGTTTACCGTTGTATCTTTTTTGATCCAGCCAACCACCACCTGGCTGCTGTCTGTATACGTACCATTCATGAAAACACGGCGGCTGGTAAAAAAGTCGGGGATCGATTTTTTTACGCTTACATGATGCAGGTCGGAGATGTCGAGCGCGATCAAACTGGCATACATATCGGCATACAGGATATTGCCCTTTACGGCCATGTCGCGGTTACCGGGAATGTTCAGGTAGGCCGTCTGAACAGGATGGGAAGGATCGGTATTGTCGATCACGTGAATACCCTTGTCTACTTCGTTCAGAAAAATATAGTTCCCTCTTATGTACAATTTTCCCGCCGAGCCAACAGGTTCAGCCGTATTGCCGTTGATGCTGGCAAGCACATCGGTGAGGGGTTTAATAATCGGGCGTTGAATTGTATAGGTTTTGGTAGTCTTGTCTTTCAGGCAACCCCAGAAAGCAAGGGCGCTGAGACAGAGCATCATACAGAGGCCGGCCAACCTGGTTATCTTTCTCATACGGTAATTTTCAGGGATTGACAAAGTGCTTCATCTTTCCGTTGCACCCGGGCAAATTTCTTTTTGCCACCTGTTTATGCTGGGGTGGTATGCTTTCTGCAATACCTCCATCTATTCTTTCATCCATCATTTCTTTGCATGAAAACACAAAACTTTCAGAATCATATCCGCTTTTATCCGCTTCATCACTTTATCCTTTTGCCCCTGCTGATCATCCTTTTTATCGCAAGCGTTGTATGTATTTTCCGGTTTCCGGATCGTTCGTTTGAATTTGCCGCTTTGGCTTTGATCTTTTTTCTGATCCTTTGGGTAGCCGTCATGCTGCGCCAGCATTATGCCCTCAGCAACCAGAACAGGATTGTGCGACTGGAGATGCGCCTGCGTTATTACCAGCTCACCCGGCAACGCTTTGAGCCCATCGAACAACAGTTAACATTCAACCAGCTTGCAGCCCTTCGCTTTGCTTCTGATGAGGAGCTTACCGGGCTGATCAACCGTGCCTTGAAAGAAAACCTTTCCCCAAAAGAAATCAAGCAATCAGTAAAAGACTGGCAGCCGGATTATATGAGAGTATAATATAATTCTCAACATATTGATAAAGTGTCCCATGTTCCCAGCGGAACAAGAAATATATAAAGCTTACTAGATCCCATCCTACAAAAGGCCTTAGGAAACTCTCCTCACTGTTGTCCGCCTCCAGGGTTTGTAAAGAAAATAGTAAACGAGCACACCGGGCAGGATCAGCCACCACAGTCCGGCAACAAGTAGAACAAAGGCTTGCAGCATGCGCCAGCCTGTCTGTAGCGAATCCAACAGTTTGCTGCCAAAACCAGGTTCATAGGCCGTAATGTCGCGGTTGTTGAAGACCAGTTCCCGCCTGAGTGCCTGCCGCTGGTATATGTTCAGGTTGATTGTACTAAACCTGATCTGGTCAGCCAGTTGCCAGTTTGCAAGCTGGGACAGGTTCGTTTGTGCTTGCTTGTTGGAGGCGGTTTCTTCTGCATCAATCACTTCAGTCAGCTTGGCCTTGCGCGTATCGATCGCATGTTCTAGGCGGCGCTGGGTTTGGCCGAGGCGTTGCTTTGTCAAGTTATTGGAAAAAATCTGCGCGGCAACATCATCTGCCTTGATGATCCTGTAATCCAGGTAATCAACAGTTTGCGCTATTTCTTTTAACGTGGTATCCAGCTTTGTATTCGGCACTCTCAGCACCATTGAATTGGTCACATGATAGTAGGTTGTTTCCAGCGAAGAATCCCTGCTGACAGGAATGGTTGTCGCGTTTTCTACGTTGCTGGCCAAATGTGTATAGGTAACAAATCCGCCATGGCGCACAGCAATGTCTTCGACCGCAGCGGTTGACCGGCCTACATCCTTTACTTTGAATTTCAGATCAGCTGTTCGAACAAACTGATGAGTAGAATCTGTATTGTCCTACACGGCTGCAGATGATGAAAGAGAGATGTCGTTTGAAACAGCAGCAGAATCGGCAGCTGATGCAATTTCCTGCAGCTCTCTTGAATCATCTCCTCCGCTCTTACAGCCGGCGACAAATAAGAAGATGCCAATCAGGAAGACGGGAATTATTTTCATATGCGGGTGGGTTGTATATTTTAATACAACTTACCGTACAGATGTAACCCACCAGGTATTTCCACAGGGATCTTTCACGCCGCAGGTGCGTCCATATGATTGATCAGAAAGTTCCAGTACAGTGGTGGCGCCGTTTTGCAGTGCCGCCTGGTAAGCTGCATCTGCATTGTCGACCCATAAAAATAAACTGGCTGTTTGCACCTTCCATTGATCGGTGGCTTCGCTGAACATAATGGTACTACCTGAAATCTGGAGTTCTGCATGCGCGATGGTTGTTCCATCATCGCGGAAATTGCACATGGTCTGCTTTCCCTGGAAACTGTTTTTTACAAATTCAGCAAAGACAGGCGCGTTCTCTAAAATCAGGTAAGGCATTACAGCCTGGTAACCCGTTGGGATTGTCATGAAAATAAATTTGAACGGTATGCCGGTCAGGGCCGTTTAGACAATGTTTGTTTTTGACCAGCCCTTGCACCAGGAAGAGAAGAATGAAATGTTGAATCCGGTACCAGGCAAGGCATGTTGTCTGTCTTCATGTTGTATACATCAAATCCTCTTCCGTTGTTGTAAGCAAACACGCCTTTGTTTTCTATACGCCGGGTTGGCATCGGGGCGGGAGAAAGACCCGGAGACACAATCATCAATTGAGGCCGCATGGCACGACGCAGTGTGTCCTTTATCAGTGCCGCTTTTTTTCCTTCCTGCCACCGCTCGGGTGGATAAGCCAGGTTGACTTGTGAAAACAACCGTCCGGCTGATAAGACTAATATGCCAAGCAGAAAATATTTCATACAAGCAAAATAAAGTTTCAAGTTACGAAGTTTTTCCTTTGTATCCCCTTTTCTCTACCTTCGACGCACCGTAAATGCAGATGCAGTTGAAATCCATCCAATTTATCTTTCTTTGCTCTCTCCTGTTTGCTTACCTGTTCTCTGCCGCACAAAGAAGAGGCGCCCTTGTTTCCGGAACCGTGTTGGATGAAAACGAACAGGCCATTGGCAAAGTGTCTGTTGCGATCCTGGGCCGGCAAACAGGCATCGTTACCAACGACTCCGGCAAGTTCAGCATCCGGGTGCCCGCCGAGCGGGCTTTTGCGCTGGTATTTTCCTTTACCGGCTACAAAACAGCGCAACGCAATTTTCTCCTTAACCAGGACGAGCACGAAACAGTTACCATCCGGCTGGAGAAAGCTTCGCAGCAGCTGGAAAGCGTGGTGGTAACGGACCAGCGGCAACGCCGCGAAACCGGCCTGGTAACGCTCAATCCCAAGAATGCCATCAACGTTCCCTCTCCTGTTGGCGGCATCGAAAGCCTCATCAAGATTATCGTTGGTTCCAACAATGAGCTGACCTCGCAGTATACCGTACGGGGCGGAAATTATGATGAGAACCTGATCTATGTAAATGACTTTGAAGTTTTCAGGCCCTACCTTGTCCGCAACGGGCAACAGGAAGGACTGAGCTTTATCAACCCCGAGCTTACCCGAAGCGTAAACTTTTACAATGGCGGATTTCAGGCACGGTATGGTGATAAGATGTCGTCGGTGCTGGATGTACAATACATCAAGCCAAAAACATTTGGCGGCAGTGCGTATGTAGGTCTGCTTGAACAGGGGCTCAGCCTGCAGGGCACCAGCCGCAACAACAAGTTTACCTTTGTGGCCGGTGCGCGAAACCGGAGCAACAGGAACCTGCTGGGCAGCCAGGAAACAAAAGGCAATTATGTGCCCGCCTCATCAGACTTCCAGGCTTATCTTACTTACCAGCTCAGTCAGAAGTTATCGGCCGAACTGCTGGTCAATCTTTCCCAGACCCGCTTTACGCTGGTGCCTGAATTCAGCCAGCAAACATCTTCCGTATTCTCGCCCGTGTTCAGTGCCAACATCGGACTGGATGTTTACTTCGCAGGAAGGGAAGAAGACCGGTACAAAACAAACATGACCGGACTTTCGCTGAACCAGCAAGTCAATAAAAACCTCCGGTTGAAATGGATGCTGTCCAGGTTTGTAGATGATGAAAAAGAGTCGGTGGATATTGCGGGGGCTTACCTGTTTGGTGAAAGGGATTTTGACAGAAGCAAGCCCACGTTCGGATTAATCACCAACCCGCTGGGAGCAGGCGCCTACCAGAACTTCAACCGCAACCGGCTGAACATAGAAGTATGGAATGCAAGCCACAAAGGATACTACAGCCTTGGCCGCCACTATATCCAATGGGGCCTCAGCGCCGAACGGCAACGCATACACGATAAACTCAACGAATGGGAGTACCAGGATTCGGCGGGGTATTCGCTGCCCTACAATCCTTCGCAGCTGGGCCTGTTCAGCGTGCTGAAATCCACTACAGACCTGGACATCACCCGCCTGTCTGGATTTGTGCAGGACAACCTTGTTTTCAAAGACAGCGCGGGTTTCACCCTGCAGGGTGGTGTTCGCTACAATTACAATACGCTCAACAAGGAACTGCTGCTCTCGCCCCGCCTGAATATTTCCTGGAAACCGCTTGAATGGAAGCGCGACTTTGTATTCCGGGGAGCTGTTGGCATATACGACCAGCCACCGTTTTACCGGGAATACCGGCGGTATGACGGCACGGTGAACAAGGCCCTTCGTGCCCAGAAAAGCTGGCAGGCGGCCGGGGGCTTTGATTACAATTTTTCCACCGGCAACCGGCCCCTGCGGCTCACTGCCGAGGCGTACTATAAAAATATGTGGGATGTAGTGCCCTATGATATCGACAACGTAAGACTGCGTTATTTTGGCGAGAACAGGGCCAAAGCATATGCTGCCGGTATTGAGATGCGGCTGTTTGGTGATATCGTGAAGGATGCGGAAAGCTGGGTGAGCCTGGGTATTATGCGCACCCGGGAAAATATTGACAACGACTTTTTTTACAATTACAAGCTTGATTCGCTCAACCAGCCTGTCGACAGCGTGCGCACACAGGGTGGCTGGCTGCGGCGCCCTACAGACAGGCTGATCACTTTCGGGATGTTCTTCCAGGATTACCTGTCGACGAACAAAAATTTTAAGATGTACCTCAACTTGCTTTATGGCAGCAATCTTCCTTATAACATTCCCAACAATGTTAAATACAGAAATGCGTTATCTATTGAGCCGTATATCCGGGCCGACATTGGCTTTAGTGCCTTGCTGATGGACAGCGACCGGAGCAAGCGGCGAAGCCATAACCCGTTCCGTGATTTTGAAAACATCTGGGCCACCCTGGAAGTTTTTAATCTCATTGACCGGGCCAATACCATTTCTTATCTGCTTATCAAGGATTTTTCGAATACCACGTTTACCATTCCTAACCGCTTGACGCCCCGTTTGCTGAACGTAAAACTGATCGCCCGTTTCTGATCAGCCGTACAGGAAACAGTTGCGTGAGAAAGAAAGCTTTCAGGCCGGCCTGTGACAACCCTTCCATGGACAAGGGGCTTGCACGGGTCGACGCTATAAAAGATTGTAAGCCGTATTAAAAACTGGCAAGCTATTGGCTTATCTGGCCCGGTAGTTTTGCATTTTAATCCTAACCCTGAATGAAAATGAAAGTGTCCGTTTATCCCAATCCGTTCACCCAAGAACTATCGCTGGAAGTTTCCGTTGACCTGAAAGAATCCGTTATTGTTTGCGTGCTCGACCACCAGCAATCGATCGTACGCATGCTGAGCTGGCCGCTGCAAAAAGGAAAAAACAAAGCAGCCGTCAACGATGTGGCCCCCCTCCCCCCCGGCGAATACACTGTCACGATCTCAAACGCTGCCGGCAGAAATGTGTTCCATACAAAAGTGGAGAAGGCTGAACCATGATTTACAGGATTTAGGGGATTCGGTGATTTTAGTGATTCAACATCCCACCAGCAGATCTTTATCAGCAAGCTGATCGATCCAGTACAATCCCCGATTCCCCTAAATCCTGTAAATCATGGTTCAGACATTATCTTTGCTTCATGGTCAAGTTAAGTGTCAACATCAACAAGTTTGCTGTACTGCGGAACAGCAGGGGGGGCAACAATCCGGATGTATTAAAAGCGGCAGTGGATGCGCAGTTATTTGGTGCAGATGGGGTAACAGTGCACCCGCGGCCTGATGAGCGCCATATCCGCTACAGCGATGTACGCGAGATAAAGAAGATCATCACCACAGAATTTAATATTGAAGGAAATTGCCGCGAACAGAAGTTTATAGACCTGGTGCTGGAGAACCGCCCTCACCAAGTAACCCTTGTGCCTGATGCCCAGGGCCAGCTTACTTCGGATCATGGGTGGGATACTATTAAGAACAAAGCCTATCTCACGGAAATGATCACCCTTTTCAAGAGGGCCGGTATCCGCGTATCAATTTTTGTTGACCCTGATCCTATTATGGTAGCAGGCGCTGCTGAAACCGGCACGGACCGGATTGAATTGTATACAGAATCTTACGCAAGGAATTTTCCGCAGAACAAGGAAGCCGCCGTTGCGCCTTTTATTGAAGCGGCCAATACAGCGGCCGGACTCGGGCTGGGCATCAATGCCGGCCATGATCTTGATCTCGAAAACCTTCAGTTCTTTGCCCAGCAAGTGCCGGGGCTGTTGGAAGTTTCTATCGGCCATGCACTGGTGAGCGATGCCCTGTACCTGGGTTATGAGAACACGGTGCAGCTGTATAAAAGGCAGTTAGGATAAAACGGCTGCTTATTTCAGCAGTTCAGTCAGCCTTGCAACCAGCTCTGCACCCCGCAGATCACGGGCAACGATGATGCCGTTGGGATCGATCAGGAAATTTTGGGGAATAGATTGGATCCGGTACTTCTGGGCCACTTCGTTGTTCCAGAATTGAAGATCGCTTACCTGCGTCCAGTTCAACCTGTCGTCCTTGATGGCTTTAAGCCAGGGGTCTTTGCTTCTGTCGAGCGAAACACCCAGCACGGTGAAGTTCTTGTCTTTGAACTTCTCATAGGTTCTTACCACATTGGGGTTTTCCTGGCGGCAGGGGCCGCACCAGCTGGCCCAGAAATCAACCAGCACCCATTTTCCCTTAAAGGAAGAAAGCGATACCGGTTTACCACTCGGGTCGTTCTGGGTAAAGTCGATCGCGGCGCTGCCTACCTCCCCGATCTTGCTGTTTTCGATCAGGTTGCTGAGCATCTTTCCATAATAACTCTTTTGCACATCCGGCGCAAGGCTGGCAAAGCGATCTTCTGTTTGCTTGATGCTTTCAGAAAGTTGCGCGGTTTTCAGCAACAAAAGCGGGGTTACAAAAGAGTTTTTCTTAAGCTGTACAAAGCGATCGGCGCCCGTCTGGAGCTGGTTGGTCACACTATCAGCCTGCGCGCGCAGCGCAGGCGTTACACCTGTAGAGTTGGCTTCTTTAACAAGCTTATCCAGTTTTTCCAGCAAAGGATTAAAGTTTTGCAGCAATTCTTCAAAATCCTTGTTGGCAGAAGATCCGGTGATGGCCAGCTTTGGGATGTCATCTGCTGTTCCCTCTATGGACATGGTGCTGTTATCAAGAAAGATCATTCGTTTTTTCTGCTGCTGATCCAGGGCCAGCACATACAGACCGGGCTCCGTCACTTTTCCTTTCAATTCAAATTTTCCCTTCGTGGCTGTTGCCTGTGCGGCTGTATCTGTCGGGTCGTTGGCATTGATCAGCGTCACCAGCGCTTTGTCTGACAATCCTGTGGTATTTCCCTTGATCACAAAGCCCTGGGATTTGCCCAGGAACGGAAGGAGCAGAAAACCGAGATAAATCAATTTCATATCAAAAAAGTATATAATCTTTTAAACTGTAAAACGGATATAATCACCTGCAAATTGCCTGCCGGACAGTTTGCTTAACCGGCAGCTTTCTTACTATGTCTTTCTTCCAAAATCCGCACCACATCCTGCAGCGAGCAATCTTTTGCCTGCAGTAGCAGCAGATAATGAAACAACAAATCGGCCGCTTCGTTCAAAAAAAGATCCTGGTTGTTGTCCTTTGCCTCGATCACCAGCTCTACGGCCTCCTCCCCTACTTTCTGGGCGATCTTGTTCAGGCCCTTGCCAAATAAGGATGCCACATAGGATTTTTCAGCACTGCTTTCTCTTCTGGACCTGATGATGTCTTCCAGATCATTGAGAAAACCGGTTGGTTGATCGGTGCCGCTTTCGGTATTATCCAGAGATGCCGTGGCAGGCTCATTCTTTTCGCCCCAGCAGGTATCGGCGCCCGTATGGCAAACCGGACCGGCAGGCGTGGCCTTTACCAGCAGGGTATCCTGGTCACAATCTGCACGCATGCTTTTGAAATAGAGGAAATGACCGCTTTCTTCGCCCTTGGTCCAGAGCCGCTTCTTTGAACGGCTGTAGAAAGTTACTTTTCCTTCCTGCAGCGTTTTCTGGACGGCCTCCTGGTTCATAAAACCCAGCATCAGCACCCGCAGGGTTTGGTCGTCCTGTACAATGGCTGGTACCAGTCCGTCGCTGTATTTGTCGAAATTTACTTCCAATTGGTTTAGACTTAACATATAAAATTTTCGTTGCTTTCCCATCTTACCACAATACCCTGCTGCTGCAGGTATTGCTTGAGGGCGGGAATGCCGATTTCCTTGTAGTGAAAGATGCTGGCAGCCAGGGCGGCATCGGCCTTGCCCTGCCTGAACACATCCGTGAAATGCTCCATTGTACCGCCACCACCGGAAGCGATCACCGGAACAGAAAGAGAGGCCAGTTGCAGCGTGATGTCAACAGCAAATCCCTTTTTGGTCCCATCATGGTTCATGCTGGTCAGCAGGATTTCACCGGCACCCCTGTCGACGCCCTCTTTGGCCCATCTAAAACAATCAGCCTCGGTTTTGACCCGGCCACCGTTGAGGTATACATACCAGTTTCCATCTGCTTCCTGGCGGGTATCGATGGCCAGTACAACACATTGGCTGCCAAATTCCTTTGCCAGCTCGTTGATGAGTTGGGGCGATTTAAAGGCGGAGGTATTCACCGAAATCTTGTCGGCGCCATTTTGCAGGAGGGCCACCACGTCCTCAACGCTGCTGATTCCGCCGCCTACCGTGAACGGGATATTGATATGGCGGGCTACCCGGCTCACCAGTTCGCGGAGGGTTTTGCGTTTTTCGTTGGTGGCGGTGATATCCAGGAACACCAGTTCGTCGGCACCCTGCTGCGCATAAAAGCTGCCCAGTTCTACGGGGTCGCCGGCATCGCGGATGTTTTCGAAATTGACGCCTTTTACTGTTCTGCCTTCCTTTACATCCAGGCAGGGAATGATTCGTTTTGTGAGCATCAGAATGCTTTCAGTTCGTCCAAAGATATTTTATTCTCATAGATCGCTTTTCCTACGATCGCGCCCGTACAGCCTGCTTCTCTTAATTCGTCCAGGTCACTGAGCGAGCTTACGCCCCCGCTGGCTATCAGTTCCAGCCCGGGAAATTTTGACAGGATGCTTTTGTACAAAGATACGGCAGGCCCTTGCAGCAGACCGTCTTTGGCCACATCGGTGCAGAACAGCTGCTTCACGCCTTTTTCCCGGTATTTTTCAATAAAGTCGTAGATCCAGATATCGGTTGTTTCGAGCCAGCCGCTTACGGCTATCTTTTCCTGTTTTACATCGGCGCCCAGCAGGAAGCGTTCAGGCGTGTAGCGGACGAGCCAGTCGGAGAAAACGGCTTCTTCTTTTACGGCCAGGCTCCCGATGGTAGCCAGCGCCGCACCTGAATCATACACGATCTGCAGGTCTTTTTCTGTTTTGATGCCACCGCCAAAATCGATGACCAGCCTGGTTTTGCCGGCAATCTTCTCCAGCACTTTCCAGTTTTTTACCGCCCCTGCTTTGGCGCCGTCCAGGTCAACCAGGTGAAGCCGCTTCAGTCCGTAGTCTTCAAAACGCAGGGCCACCTCCAGGGGATGATCATAGTACACGCTTTTCTGGCTGTAATTTCCTTGCGTGAGGCGGACGCATTTGCCTTCAATGATATCTATAGCAGGAATGATTTGCATGGGAAGAAATAATTTAGATGGCAGGAACCAGCTCAATGAAATTGCGGATCACCTGTGCCCCGGCAGCCGCACTTTTTTCGGGATGGAACTGCACGCCGTAAAAATTTTCCTTGTGCAGGGCCGCGCTGAAATCCAATCCGTAGTGTGCAGTTGCAATGGTATGTTCACCCAGGGCAGCATAATAGCTATGCACCAGGTAGATATAGGAGTTTTCGTGTACGCCCCGGAACAAAGGGGTTTTGAGGTGGAAGATATTGTTCCAGCCAATCTGCGGCACTTTCAGGGGTTCTTCACCTGCAGGCTGCCCTACATCAGCATGTGCCGCAGAAAAATGCCGCACCTTTTCTTCAAAGATGCCGATGCAGGCTGTGTTGTTTTCTTCGCTGTAGGCGCACATCAGCTGCATGCCCAGGCAGATACCCAGCACGGGCCGATGCAAATCCTTCAGCACCTGATCAAGCTTGCGCTCGCGCAGGTACTGCATGGCTGTACTTGCTTCACCCACTCCCGGAAAGATCACCTTGTCCGCCGACCGGATCTTTTCATGATCATCGGTAACCGTTGCTGCAATACCCATTCTTTCCAGGGCATAAAGCACCGACTGTACATTACCGGCATTGTATTTTATGATGACGATGTTCAAAACTCAGACTATGTTTTTTAAGAATTCCTTTGTTGCGTCTGCAATCGCAGTGCTGCTTTCTGTTTGCTGCAGTGCCTTGATATAGGCGCTGCCAATGATGGCGCCGTTGGCGTAGCGGCAGGCTGACTGGAAGGTAGCGCGGTCTTTGATGCCAAAGCCTACAAGTACAGGGTTTCTGAGCTTCATGGCCTGCAGCCGCTGGAAATAAGCTTCCTGGTGCGCCATATCGATGTTTTTGCCGGTAGTAGATGAAGAAGAAACGGCATAGATAAAGCCGCTGCTCAGCTCATCGATCTTGCGGATCCTTTCTTCGGAAGTTTCGGGTGTTACGAGAAATACAAAGCTGAGTCCGTATTTGCGCAGGTAGGCACCGTACTCGGTTTCGTATTCGTAGAGCGGCAGGTCGGGGAGGATGATGCCGTCGATGGCATTATCAGCCGCCTGCTGGCAAAAGCGTTCAAAGCCAAATTGCAAAACCGGGTTCATATAGCCCATCAGCAGTACAGGCAGATATATCTTGTGCCGGAAATTGAGCAGCTGATCAAACATCTTTTGGATGGTCATGCCGTTTTGAAGCGCCACCCCATTGCTTTGCTGGATCACTGGTCCGTCGGCGAGCGGGTCGCTATAAGGCATGCCCAATTCGATCATGTCGGCGCCTCCCTCCTGCAGGGCTCCCATTACTTCAAGGGTGCTGTCGAGCAGCGGATAGCCTGCTGTGCAGTAAACGTTCAGTATATTTTGCTGTTTGGTTTGAAACAGCGTCTCGATCCTGTTCATACGTTGGATTAATATAAATTGATGTAGCCCTCTCTACAATGATTTCATGTAGGTTGCCATGTCCTTGTCTCCCCTGCCGCTTAAACAAACCACTACTTTGTCGTCTGCTGTGAGCGACAGCCGACCAAGTACCGAAAGTGCATGAGCCGTTTCAAGTGCAGGAATAATGCCTTCCAGTTTTGCCAGCTCAAAGGCAGCCTGAACAGCCTCTTCATCTGTGGCACTCAAGAATACACCGCGCTTGCTGTCAAACAGGTGCGCATGGAGCGGACCAATACCCGGATAATCAAGTCCGGCGGAAATGCTGTGTGGCTCTACCACTTGTCCATCGGTTGTTTGCATCACCAGGCTTTTGCTGCCGTGCAGGATGCCGGGCGTGCCCAGTTGGGTAGTGGCAGCGCTGAAGCCGCTGGCCAGGCCTTGGCCGGCGGCTTCTACTGCTACCAGCTTCACTGTTTCTTCTTCCAGGAAATGATAAAAAGCACCGGCGGCATTGCTGCCCCCGCCTACGCAGGCAATCACATGTGTGGGCAGGTCGCTGCCTGTTTTTTCGTTCAGTTGTTTTTTGATCTCCTGGCTGATGACACTTTGGAAACGCGCCACCATATCCGGATAAGGATGCGGCCCTACCACACTGCCGATGATATAATGGGTATCGACCGGGTTGTTGATCCAGTCGCGGATGGCTTCGTTGGTGGCATCCTTGAGGGTTTTGCTGCCGCTGGTTGCAGGCACTACAGTGGCGCCCAGCATTTTCATGCGGGCCACATTCGGCGCCTGGCGTTCCATGTCTTTCTCACCCATGTATACGATGCACTCCAATCCCTTCAGCGCGCATACGGTTGCTGTAGCCACGCCATGCTGCCCGGCGCCTGTTTCTGCAATGATCCTTTTTTTACCCAGGCGGCCAGCAAGCAAGATCTGTCCGATGGTATTGTTGATCTTGTGCGCGCCGGTATGACAAAGATCTTCGCGTTTCAAAAATACCGATGTGCCGTAGCGTTCACCCAGGCGGGTAGCAAAGTACAGCGGGGTGGGACGGCCTACATAGTCGCGCAGGAGGACGTTCATTTCTTTTTGAAAACCTGATTCCTGCAGGATCTGCAGGTAGCGAGTGCGCAGTTCCTCTACGTTGGGATGGAGCATTTCAGGAATATAAGCTCCGCCGAATTTTCCATAATACCCCTGGTCGTTTACACTGTATTTCATGATGCGCGATTTATACTGTTTTCAAGCAATCACCTGGCAAGTCTGTTTTCTTACCTTATTTATTCAGGACTGTTCCTGATCTCTGCAATAAATTTTTCAATCTTGTTCATGTCTTTTATGCCGGCGCTTGTTTCAAATTTGCTGTTGATGTCTACAGCAAACAAGGCGTTGGCAACAGGCTTGCGGGCAAACTCCTTGAGCTGCTCCGTATCACCGGGTTCGATGCCGCCGCTCAGAAAAAAAGGCTTGCCGATCACACTGCCTTCCAGGATGTCCCAGTTAAACTTTTTACCGGTTCCGCCATAGCCGGCGCCTTCGGTATCAAACAGAAACATGTCGCACATGCTCATGTACGGGCGGATGGTCCATTCGATGTGGTCATTGTCGCTCAGGCGGAATGCTTTCACGACGGAAATATAATCAGCGATCTTTTCACAGAACTTCGGTGATTCATCCCCGTGAAGCTGCACCATATGCAAGCGGCATTCGTCTACCATCTGGAGTACATGATCAACTGATGCATTTACAAAAACGCCTACCTTGTTGATGTCGTTTTGCTTTTTGATCTGTGCAGTGGTGAGGTGCCGGAGCACATAACGGGGTGATTTGGGATAAAAAATAAATCCGGCGAAAGTGGCGCCTATGCTGTTCAGCTTTTCGATCTGTTCTATCTGCGTCATGCCACAAACTTTGACTCTCATGCTGTGCCGCGTTTTAGTTGATTTACAAAGTTGGCAAAAGCAAACGCCGGATCGGCCTCTTTCATAAAGGCTTCCCCGATCAAAAAGCCCTGGAATCCATGCTGCCGCAGGAAGTGGATGTCACCGGTGTTACTGATCCCGCTTTCGGCTATCTTTAGCTTGCCCGCCCCGATTTTTTCAGACAGCAGTACCGAGCGGTCCAGATCAACAGTAAAGGTCTTCAGGTCCCGGTTGTTAACACCGACCAGGTCAATCTCCTCACAAATATGACCCAATTCTTCTTCCTCGTGGATCTCGAGCAAAACTTCCAATCCGATCCCGCTTGCAAAAGCAGCCAGCGAACGCACCTGGCCGGGCTCCAGGCAGGCTGCTATCAGCAGGATCACATCAGCTCCCATGGCTTTTGCTTCCATGAGCTGGTATCTATCAATGATAAAATCTTTCCTGAGAATAGGAATGGGGTTTACACGGGCTTGCATAAGGTCGTCAGCGCTGCCGCCAAAAAACTGGCTATCGGTCAGCACCGAAAGAGCGGCGGCGCCTCCGGCTGTGTAAGCCTTTGTAATGGCTGAAGGATCAGCATTTTCCTGGAACAAGCCTTTTGATGGAGAGCGGCGCTTGAATTCAGCGATGATACCGGTGGAAGCAGGCTGGCTAAGGGCCTGACGCAACGAAATGGTTTGCCGGGCAAAAAGGGGTGCCTGTTCCAGATCCCGGATAGAGACAGAAGCCTTGGCCTGCTCAACTTCTCTTATTTTGTGTTGTATGATTTTATCAAGAATATTTGCCATGCCTTTTTGGTCTACCGGAATTTATAAATAGAGCCCCTGTGCTGCAGAGGGGTGTGATCCCTTATTGCAAAGAAATGAGTTTTTGCAGACTCCTGTATGCTTTGCCGCTTTCCAGGCTGTCGACCGATGCGCTGTATGCCTGTTCATAATCACCAAAGCGGCCGGTGCAATGAAGGGCCATTGCGGCATTGGCCAGCACGACGGCATTTTGCGCAAAACTTCCCTCTCCTTTCAAGATCTTTCTGAACAAGTCAGCGGCTTCTTCCACTGTATTGCCGCCGTAAATATCGGTTGCGCTTACCATTCTTTTTCCGATTTGTTCCGGCGTGTACACTTTTTCTCCTTCATTCGTAATAACCTTGATATCGTTGGTAAGCGAGATCTCGTCATACCCATCCAGGCTGTGGATGATGGTAAAAGCCCGGCCGGTTTGCTGGAGCAGGTAATTGTATACCCGCGCCATTTCCAGGTTGTACACTCCTACCAGTTGGTATTGCGGAAAGGCAGGGTTTACCAGGGGGCCCAGCATGTTAAAGAATGTCCGGATCCCCAGGTTCTTGCGGATAGCGCCCACGGCCTTGAGCGCCGGATGAAACAGGGGTGCGTGCAGAAAACAAATATCGGCTTCTTCCACTTCCCGTTTCAGCAGGGCCGGATCGTTCTTGAAAGCATACCCCAATTGCTCCATTACATTGGAAGCACCGCTGACCGAAGTAGCCCCGTAATTGCCATGCTTGGCCACTTTCACGCCTGCCCCGGCAACAATAAAACAGCTCAGGGTAGAAATATTAAAGGTGTTTTTTCCATCGCCGCCCGTGCCTACAATGTCCAGTACGCCATGTTCGTCCAGGTCAACGCGGACACAGAGTTCCAGCAGGGCATCGCGGAACCCCTGCAGTTCCTGGATGGTAATGCTGCGCATCAGGAACACCGTCATAAAAGCGGTTACCTCGGTTTCATTGTATGCATTGCGCGAGATACTTACCAGCACGTCTTTGGCCTGCTGTCTGCTCAGCGTTTTGTGCTCAAACAAGTATTGTAAAATCTTTTTCATGTAAAGTGAAAGTTTATGTGTGATGGGATGGACCGGCGGTTGTTACAGCGGTGATTCCTTAACCCTTCAGCCAGTTCCGCAACATCTGTTCGCCCTGCGGAGTCAGTACGCTTTCCGGATGAAACTGCACGCCCTGCACATCGTATGTTTTGTGCTGCAGGGCCATGATATAACCATGCTCATCTTCCGCTGTTATTTCCAGCTCCTGCGGGAAACTGTCTGTAGCCACGATCCAGCTATGGTAGCGGCCTACTTCCAGTTCATCCGGCAATCCGTTGAACACGCCATTTGCCGGAACCGTTTGCTGCTGCAAAACGCGCACAGGAGTAGCTACCCCATGATAGACCGTGCTCAGGTTCACCAGGCTGCCGCCAAATGCCTCTCCGATCGCCTGGTGCCCCAGGCATACACCCAGGATCGATTTGCTGGCTGCATACGCCCTGATCAGGGGCAGCAGCAGTCCGGCTTCCGAAGGAATGCCCGGACCGGGTGAGAGAATGATCTTGTCATACTCCCCTACTTTCTCCAACGGGATCTTGTCGTTGCGCACGACATCCACCTTTTCACCCGTGATCTTTTCCACCAGGTGAACCAAATTATAGGTAAACGAATCGTAGTTATCAAATACTAATATGCGTGCCATGAGTTGTAAAAATTTATTGCATCAATCTCTCCATCCAGCCCATCCTGTAAATCCCAGTTCAGACAACTTCCTCTGCCATCTTGATGGCTGCTTTCAGGGCATTGAGCTTGTTGTTCACTTCCAGCAGTTCGCTTTCCGGTTTCGAAGCAGCGACCACACCCGCGCCTGCCTGGTACACCAGGGTATTTTGTTTGCTCAGCATGGTGCGGATCATAATAGCGTGGTTGCATGAACCATCAAAACCAATTGAGCCGATGCACCCACCATAGTACCCCCGGGCTGTAGACTCATAGCGGTCGATCAGTTCCATGGCTTTGAATTTAGGCGCCCCGCTCAGCGTACCGGCCGGAAAACTTACGGCCAGCAACCTGAAGGGATTGGTATCAGGCCGCACGGTACCAGTAACCTCACTAACCATGTGGATGACGTGGCTGTAGTAATTGATCTTGCGGTAGCTGCTGACGATCACGTCGTCGCAAAGCCGGCTCAGGTCGTTGCGGGCCAGGTCAACCAGCATCACGTGTTCTGCATTTTCTTTGGGGTCAACCAGCAGCTGCTCTGCCAGCTTTTTGTCGGTCGCATCATCGCCGGTGCGTTTAAAAGTGCCTGCGATGGGATGCACCACTGCTTTGCCGGCATTGATGATGAGCTGGCTTTCCGGGCTTGAACCCATGAGCCGGTAATCGCCGTAATCAAAATAAAAAAGATAGGGAGAAGGGTTGATGCTGCGCAAGGCCCGGTACACGTTGAATTCATCGCCGGAGAATGCCTGCTGAAAACGGCGGCTCAGCACAATCTGAAACACATCACCCCGGTAGCAGCTCTTGATACCTTTGCTGACCATGTCCATGTAAGCTTCATCCCGGATATTGGAGGTTTCATCACCCACTGTTTTAAACGGGAACACAGGTATATCGCGGCTCTTGATCAAACTTTCTACCACCACCAGCTCGCTTTCCAGTCCCTTGATCTGGTTCTCATAGATAAACAGTTCATCTTTAAAATGATTGATGGCTATAACGTACTGGTATAACCGGTAACGCATCAGGGGAATGGCAGGCGGAAGATTGCCGGACGAAAGCCGGATGGTTTCAAAAAACTGGATCGCATCAAACGTGGTGTAACCAAACAATCCCTGTACTGCATTGCCGGGTTTTGGAAGAGGATTTACCTCAAACCGCTGCATAAAGTTCCAAAGCAGGTCAGGCACTTCAGCCACATTGGTGATAGGCATCTTTTCCGGTTTTTGTCCGGGCAGCTTGAACTCAATTTCCTGCGTGTTGGTGATTTCGATGCCGGCAATGGCGTTGATGCCGATGAAAGAAAAGCTGTTTTCGCCGGCATGAAAATCCGCGCTTTCCAGCAGGATCGTATCACGGAACCGGTCGCGCAGGCGCAGGTAGATGCCGACAGGCGTAAATACATCAGCCAGCATTTTTTTAGACGTGGTTGTTACTTCTATCTTTTTCATACTCCGTATCTGGATTGTTGGGCAAGGGATAAAAATAAAAAACCCCGGAGGTCCGGGGCAATATGGTAATACATAAAAAAAGGTATAGCATTACTTTCCCCGCAAAAGGTTTGTATGCCACCACCAGTTTTTATTTTGGGTATTTTTTTCCATTGCGCCACAAATATGAAAGCTATTTTCGAAACCGCAAAAAAATTCTGGACAGCCAAAACAGAAATTTCCAAACGATGGCGCAGGCAATCAGAAATTATTATCTTAGCGATGTTCGTTCATCCTGCACATACACTCCGGCTTTCCCAACAGATCAGGCAGGGGGTCCGTTTTTACAGAAAAGCTCCTCATCTGTTCCCGGCCGGCACGGGCAAAAAATATCCGGCTTTCTGTTTGCAACCTCTTGATAAGATTTGGATACTATAGATGTTCTACAGATGACCCGGTTCTTTGATTACCATTCAGTACGTTGTCAATAAAGTCTAACATGAAATACCTTTCCTTATCCTTTCTCGCCTGTGTTTTTCTTTCCCCCCTACTCGCCCAAAATAATTTACGCCAATTACTCAGGGAAGATAGGGGCATTTCCAAGCAACTGGTTCTTTTTTCCGAAAGCCAGCAAAAAGCTTTTAACCCGGCCCAGGCACGCAGCGCTTTTGAGCTGGACCCCAACTCCGACCTGGCGATCGTGAATACAGAAACAGACAAGCTGGGCTTTACCCATTACCGCTATGCCCAAACCTACAAATCCATTCCGGTTGAGAACGCTATGTACATCGTACACACCCAGCGGGGCCTGCTGAAGGCTGCGGGTGGCAGCATCGTAACCGACTTTACCGCCAGCCAGGCACAGCTCCGCACAGCGGCCGGCCTTTCTCCGCAACAGGCAGTGGATGCCGCGCTGCAGTGGGTTCATGCCCAGAAATGGGCCTGGCAGGATGCAGCTTTTGAACAGGATCTGAAAGAAGAAAAAGGACCCCGGGCTTCGTACTATCCGGTGGCAACCAAAGTTTGGTATGGCGGTCAGCAGGAGATCAACCCGGCTCAATTGAAGCTTGCCTATAAAGTAGATGTATACAGCCTGCAGCCCCTCGCAAGAAAATGGATTTTTGTAGATGCACAAACCGGACAGGTGCTGGGAGAAAAAGCCATTCTTTTATCAGTAGATGAAACCAGTGCCGTTACAACCGTGTTCAGCGGTGCTCAAACCCTGCATAGTGACAACACCGGCACTTCTTACCGCCTGCGTGATTATACCAAAGGCAATGGCATCGTAACCCTGAACGGAGCAAACGGAAATGTAGACTACACCAGCCCTTCATCAAGCTGGTCTTCCCTGCAGGGAAAAGACCGGTATGCGCTGGATGCACATTATGGTGTGGGGGCCACCTGGACGTTTTACTTCAACAACTTCAACCGCAACAGCGTCGACAATCACGGCATTTTATTAAGAAGCTATGTAAACGATGTTACGGTTGCAACCAGCAACGGAGGCAGTTCGGCCAATGCATACTGGGACGGCAATTCCATGCGGTATGGATATTTGTCGAATGGGGCCGGACTTACCGCTATCGACATCACCGGGCATGAACTGACGCATGGCGTTACGCAGTATACCAGTCAGCTTTCCTATACGGCAGAACCGGGTGCCATCAACGAAAGCATGAGCGACATCATGGGTAAATCGGTCCAGTTTTATACCAAACCGGGGGATGTCAACTGGCAGATCAGCAATGATGTACCCTGGATCATCCGCGATATGGCCAACCCCAATGCACGCTCGCAACCTGATACCTATGGCGGCGCTTACTGGGTTAACACCACCGGCTGCAGCTCTACCCAGTACAACGATTACTGTGGCGTGCATACCAACAGCGGTGTCGGCAATTTTATGTTTTACCTGCTGGTAACCGGCGGCAGTGGTCAGAACGACCTGGGTAACAGTTATACGGTTTCTGCCATTGGCCTGGCCAAAGCCGACCAGATCCTTTACCGTACCAATACAACTTATCTGAATCCCACCTCAAAATATGCCGACTGGCGCACTGCCTGCATCCAGGCGGCAACCGACCTGTATGGTGCCAGTTCCAATGAAGTTGCCCAGGTCATGAACGCCTGGTATGCTGTAGGTGTTGGTGCTGCAGCCACGAGCTGCAGCGCTCCTACCGGTTTGGCTGCCAACAGTGTAACCAGCAATGCTGCTGTATTATCATGGACAGCTGTCGGCGGGGTTCAAGGCTATACCCTGCAATGGAAACCCGCTGCCGGAAGCAGCTGGACCACTGTGACCGGTATCACGGCTCAATCTTATACACTCAATGGCCTGGTTGCAGGAACAGCTTATACCTTCCAGGTAGCCACCGTTTGCACCAGCGGCACCAGTACATACAGCAGCCCTGTTGGCTTTACCACGGCTACTTCTTCAACCGGCGGACTGACTTACAAATACTATGAAGGCAGCTGGAATTCCCTGCCTGACTTCAACACCCTTACACCGGTAAAAACCGGTACCAGTGCAAATGTTGACATCAATGAAAGAACAGCCGGCAGGGCAGACAATTACGCCTTTGTTTGGCAGGGATATATCACCATTCCAACAGCCGGCACCTATACCTTTGAAACCGTGTCGGATGATGGCAGCAAGCTGTACTTTAATACCCTGTACAATCCGGCAGCCAATGCAACGGTGAACAACGATGGATTGCATGCGCCGGTTTCTGCAACAGGCACGGTGAATGTGCTGGCAGCCGGCACGTACCCGATCTCTATCACCTTCTTTGAAAAAGATGGCGGGGAGCAGATGCAGGTATACTGGACAGGTCCCAACTTTGCGCGACAGGCTATTCCCAATTCTGCCTTCAGTACCACCGCTCCCACTGCAACAGGTGGGTTGACATACAAATATTATGAAGGCAGCTGGGATGCCCTTCCCAATTTCAACAACCTGACCCCGGTAAAAACCGGCACCACCGACAATGCAGACATCAGCGTAAGAACACCCGGCAGAAACGACAGCTTTGCCTTTGTTTGGCAGGGATACATTACCATCACTACACCGGGCATGTATACATTTGAAACCGTATCGGACGATGGCAGCAGGATTTATTTCAATACGCTGTACGATCCTGCAGCTACACCGGTGGCCAACAACGACGGATTGCATGCGCCCACCTCGGCCAGCGGCATTGTGAACATAGCCGCTGCCGGCGTGTACCCTATCTGCATTACTTATTTTGAAAAAGATGGTGGAGAGCAGATGCAGGTCTACTGGGCAGGTCCGAACATTGCGCGGCAACCTGTTCCCAATTCTGTGCTATCAACAACCCAGCCGCCACCCTCAAACGGCCTGAGCTATAAATATTATGAGGGCGCCTGGACTTCCCTCCCCAACTTCAACACGCTGAACCCGGTAAAAACCGGCAACAGTGCGAATGTTGATCTTAGCCAACGGACACCCGGCAGAAACGACCAGTATGCTTTTCTGTGGCAGGGTTATATCAACATACCTGCACCGGGCATTTACACGTTTGAAACCATATCGGATGATGGCAGCAAGCTGTATTTTAATTCCCTTTATAACCCTGCGGCTACCGCAACGGTGAACAATGATGGGGTTCATGCACCCATATCTGCTACAGGAACGGTGAATATACCCGCTGCGGGTCTATATCCCATCTCTATTTCGTTCTTCGAAAACAGTGAAGGCGAGCAAATGCAGGTGTACTGGACAGGACCGAACATATCAAGGCAGCTTATCCCCAATTCAGCTTTCCGGGTGTACAGCTCGCTCGATGCACAACCCCAGGTATGGCAAAGCATTGGCGGTACCACGCCGGATGCAGCTAAGCTGCAGGTAGGAAAAATATATCCCAATCCTTTTGCAGAAAGCATCAGCATTGATTTTTACAACAACTCACCCACCAATGATATCAGCGCCGGCGTGTATGATGTGAACGGACGGCTGGTATATCAGTACCATCCCGGCAAACTGGCCCCGGGCAGCAACAAACTCCAGCTGGACCTGGGTAGCAGCCACCTGGCGGACGGATACTATATCGTGAAAGTCAATGTGAATGGCGCACCGGTAAAAACGGTCAAGATGGTGAAAGCAAAACGGTAAGCAGAAGATAGCAAGCATCATTATAAACAGCGCGGCTCCGGAATACCTGATTT
>JADCRZ010000070.1 GCA_015069695.1 Williamsia sp. | reverse complement strand
GTGGGTTTTTTCCAGTTGCTGCGCTCCGGCAGGTCGGTCTCCATTTCTGTTTGCGCCATTACAAGCACACGTGCTTTTCTGCTGATCAGGGTCGTGCGCACATCCGGGCGCTTGGAGAGCATAAAGTTGACAATATCGCGGGCCATCAGCAAGGCAGCATCGGGTACCTGGTGGGAAGAAACGATGGGTATGCCAAATGCATCCGCCCATTTTTTGTAAAAAGGATCCAGCTTCAGCGAATCGGGTGGCAGGCCGATCATGGCCCCTTCATAATTGCTGACCAGGGCAGTAGCGGGTGCTGTTTTTTTCTGTTCTGCAGGTGGATTGGATACCTTTTTAGAAGAAGAACAAGACAGCTGGCAAAAAAGGCACAAGCTGATTGCCGGAAGCAGGAAGAAAGGCTTGGTCATGGTAAAATTTTTTGAGCAGCAGAGCCATGCTGTTCCAGCACCTGCTTGCATACAGGTCAGGATGGAAAAGGGCCGGAACCCTGCTGCCTGTTCAAAAATACGCGGTGGTATCCAGCCCTTTTCTATCCGGTTAATTACTAACCACAATCTGTTAAAATCTTACAGCGGCGATCCTGTTCCTTATTCAACGATCCGCAGCTTGGCGTAGTTGAGCATGATCTTTTTTTCTCCGTTGTGCTCAAATTTCACCGTTGCCACGGGATTGTGCGAAGCGCCTTCCATTTTCAGCACTTCTCCAAAGCCAAACTTCTGGTGCTCTACCTTTTGGCCGGCCTTCAGGTTAGAGGTATCGCTGGCAGCAAAACCCGGTGTGGGCGTATGTTCTACCAGTTTTACTTCGGCCTTGGGCATATAGGCCGGTTTGCTTTCCGTGCGCTGAACCGGGGGAGGACCGTATTTCTTTTCTGCCTGGTTGCTTCCGTTGTAGCCACCATTGAGGCGGTCAAACGCACTGTTGTTGCTCCAGCCACTGTTGCTCCTGTTGCGGGTACTGGGACCAGCAAAGCTCCTGTCGAGGTATTGATCGGGGAGCTCGTTTAAGAAACGGCTGGCCTCGTTTTGTTGCAGGTTGCCGAACCGGTAGCGGGCATTGGCATAGGTAAGCCACAGCTTGTGTTTGGCCCGGGTGATGGCAACATAAAACAACCGCCTCTCTTCTTCCAGCTCTTCCCGCGTATTGATCGACATGGCATTGGGGAACAAGCCTTCTTCCAGTCCGCCCACAAACACCACCGGAAACTCCAGCCCTTTGGCCGCATGAATGGTCATCAGCTTCACCACATTGCTGTCTTCTTCCTTGGTATCCGCATCTGTGAGCAGGGAAATGTTTTGCAGGTAAGAGCCCAGTCCTTTATCGCCTACTTCGCCCTCTTCGTTGGAAGGGGTTTCGGTAAATTCTTTGATGGAGTTCAGCAACTCCTGCACGTTTTCGTAGCGGGCCAGTCCTTCGGTGCTTTTGTCGTTGAACAGTTCTTTTACGAAGTCGGTGCTTTTGCCGATCAGCACGGCTACCTCGTACGCATTGCGTTTTTGCAGCTCGCTTTGAAACATTTTGATCATCAGCACAAAATTTTCAATGGCGTCGAGCGTACCGGCCTTATAACCGAATTTGGCGGCCTGCTCCAGCACCTGCCACATGGAGATGGCCTGCTCGTTCGCATGGAGCACGGCGCGGTCGACCGATGTTTTGCCGATGCCACGCACGGGTGTGTTGATGATCCTTTTAAGCGATTCTTCATCGTGCGGATTTACCACCACGCGCAGGTAGGCCAGAAAATCCTTGATCTCCTTGCGCTGGTAAAAGCTGATGCCGCCGAAAATTTTGTAGGGGATGTTCATGCGGCGCAGACTTTCTTCATAGCTGCGGCTTTGCGCATTGGTCCGGTACAGGATGGCAAAATCCTGGTTCTTGAAATGGTTGCGCAGCTTTTGCTCCTGGATGGTATCAGCTACGATTTTTCCTTCTTCATTGTCGGTTGCCGTGCGCACCAGGCGGATCTTGTCGCCTTCTCCGTTTTCCGTCCAAAGCGTTTTTGGGAGCTGGCCTTTGTTGTTGGCAATAACATCATTGGCAACGTTGAGGATGCTTTGGGTACTGCGGTAGTTTTGTTCCAGCATGATCACTTTCACATCGTCGTAGTCTTTCTGGAACTGCAGGATGTTTTGGATGGTAGCGCCGCGGAAGCTGTAGATGCTTTGCGCGTCGTCGCCTACCACGCACACATTTTCATGCATGGCACCCAGCAGCTTGATCACTTCATACTGCGCCGGGTTGGTATCCTGGTACTCGTCGATGAGGATGTATTTGAATTTGTGCTGGTATTTGTGCAGCGCTTCCGGATAGTTTTTGAGCAGGAGATAAAACTTGTACAGCAGGTCGTCAAAATCCATCGCGCCGTTCTTGAAACAGCGTTTGCTGTAGGCTTCATAGATCATACCCATGGCCGGCCGGTTGGCGCGCGCGTCTTCCTGCTGGATATAATAATCATGCGCGTATTCACCCGGACCGACGAGCGCATTTTTAGCAGAAGATATCCGGTTGTATACCTGGTTCGGCTTGTAATGTTTGTCGTCCAGGTCCAGTTCATTCACAACGGTTTTTACCACGCTTTTGGCATCGTCCGTATCATAGATGGTAAAGTTGTTGGGATAGCCGAGGCGGGGTGCTTCCACGCGCAGGATGCGGGCGAATACGGAGTGGAAGGTTCCGATATACAGGTTTCTTGCTTCGTTGTTGCCAAGGATCTTTTCGACCCTTTCTTTCATTTCTGCGGCGGCCTTGTTGGTAAAGGTCAGCGCCAGTATATTGAACGAATCGACCCCTACATGGTGCATCAGGTGGGCGATGCGGGTGGTAAGCACTTTTGTTTTCCCGCTGCCTGCGCCGGCTACAATCATTACGGGTCCTTCAGTCTGCAATACGGCTTCTCGCTGCGGGCTGTTCAGCCCTTTCAGATAATCATAATCAAGCATGCCGCAAATGTACGAAGCGGGGGTGGGAGGGAAACGGGTGTGCAGAAATTTTTATCCCCTGTACGCCTGAAAAGATCGTTGCAGGCGCACAGGGGATAAAAGCCGCTGAGAAGGTTAAAATCCCGTTCCGATCGCAAGCCCCTTACATATGCCAAAGGCGGTGGCTCGCGTTAGTATATATGTTGCTTTGCCTGTACTTAAATTGATAGAGTACAGATCGCTGAAGACGCCGGTGGTGGTCAAAAACGCGTAGGCTGTTCCAGTAGTACCTGTAATGTCGAACCCGTTGTCGGCCAGTATATCTACTCCCAACGGGCCCACCAAAGTCAATACTCCGTTGTTCGGCGGGTCCTGCCGGTACAAACAGTCGGTTACATGATCAATCGTATACAAAGTAGTGCTGGAGGCGCCTGAAAAATTATTGGTATAAGCTGCTGCGGACACCGAGGGTGATCCTGGATTCAAGTTCGCATCTACAGCCGCTACCAAGCCGGTATTCGGGTCAAGTCGTAGGTTCTGCCCGGTATTGCTGACCACCCGGATCCTGTCGGCCGCCGGGTTGAAGTCAAAGCCGAAATTTGTTCCCGACAAAAGGGGAGAAAACTGGGTGTTGCCTACCTGTTTTACGGCCAGGGTGGTCAGGTCGATCGTATAGAGCCGGCTGGTTCTTCCCAAGCCGTACAGCTGGCCGGTTGATGGCCGGAAATCGATGGCTACAATGGTCTCACCTGGCGGAAGATTGGACAGACTACCCCCAGGACTGGGTCTCTCCGGCGTTAATGCTGTAATCTGGTATGCCGTATAGGTCGTATCCCTGAAACCTATAACATAAGCGACAGGCTCTGCCTGCATGGCAAGACCTATGATTTTATCAGGGAAAGTCCCCAGTGCTGTGGTTGCTCCATTGCTCAAATTGATCTGGTAAAGCCCTGAGCTGTTGCCGCTTGTAATAGCCGCCAGTGCGATCCCGGTATAGGAAATGTCGAAACCTGTTTCGCCGCTTGAATTGGGTATCGTGAGCGAACCCTGCTCGGTAAGGGTACCTGCGAGGGGACTTTGCTTATACAGTTTTTTGGCAACAACGTCTATGGCGTACAGTTCGGGTGTGAATGACGGAAGCCGGGTTGGTTCGGTGTAGGCAGATCCGGAAATCTGCACGCCTGCCGCACCGTTTATATTGTTGTCTACATTCTGTACAACCCCTGTTTCAGGATGGACGCGCAGGTTTTGCCCGGTAGTAGTCACAATCCTGATGAGGTCTTCCCGCGGTGAGAAGTCAAAGCCGGCGATGATGCCCGACAAGGCCGGTATGAAAGGCTTTGAACCCAATGCTGTTGCCACACCGGTCATTTGGTTGATAATATAAATCCGGCTTGTATTTCCCAAAGCATACAAGAGCCCGTTTGCCGGCCGGTAATCAATTCCAAGGATGGTTTCGGCCGATTCCAGCCCGGTGACCTGCACGCTTTTTTGCGGCTTGCTCAAGTCGTTCGCGTTATAGGTTTGCAAAACCAGGTCCTTGGTTAAGGCCACAAAAACCTGGTCAGGATTGGCGGCAGCTGATTCTTGCATTGCTTTTTCACAGGAACTAAAGAGAAAAAGAAGGGCACAAAGCAAAATTCCCAGCTGTGTGCGTGTTCTCATCGTGTGTGTCAACATGGTTTGATTATTGAGGGTTTAATAATGCGCGCCATACCAGCCTACGTGAGAGGCTGGTGAAAGATAATGGACAGACAGCCTTTCGCTGCAAGTTGTTCGCGGCATGCGCAGGCAGGCGGTTAAAAGCGCTGTCTGACAGCCGGATATCGTTGCCAGGATATTGAAAGAAAGTCGGAGTTTACGGGATCGTTCAGCTCATGCAAACAAATTGACTGCGCAGGCAGAAGATTTGCAATAAAAAACATTGCATGGATGTAAAGGATGGGATGGATCAGCAACAGCAGGGCGAATATAAAGCAATAAACCAAGCAATGGGGAAAAATGAAAAAAGATTTTGATCTTACCGTCGTTCTTGAACGGATCGGGGCGGCTGTAGCCCCTTATCCCAAAGCAGCCATGTTCGACCTGTACGAACGCGGTTACAGCAGCCTGTTTGAGCAACTGGTTTCCTGTGTGGTCTCTATTCGCACCCTTGATGAAACAACCATTCCTGTTTCCCTGCGCTTGTTTGCAGCCGCCCGTACGCCGCAGGAGATCCATCAACTCCCTGCGGGCAAGCTGGAAGAACTGCTGTATGGCTCAACTTTTCCGGGACAAAAAGCAGCGACCATTGCAGGTATCTCAAAGGCTGCGGTTGAGCAGTACGGTGGTGAGCTGCCCGCTGATTTCAAAAAACTGACCGATTTAAAAGGAGTGGGGCCCAAATGCGCCAACCTCGCGCTGGGCGTAGCGACCGGAAAGGCTGCCATCAGTGTAGACATTCATGTGCACCGCGTGGTTAACCGCTGGGGAATCATTCAGACAAGCCAGCCGGAACAAACCATGCTGGCGTTGGAAAAGGCTGTGCCGCATGAAAAATGGATCGACATCAACCGCCTGCTGATGCCCTTTGGCAAACACATCTGTACAGGAAACGCACCGAAATGTTCAACCTGCCCGGTACTGGAATACTGCCAGCAGGTAGGTGTTACAAAGCACCGGTAACGGATAGGCGAATACCACTGGAACAATTATTGAATGAGACTGACTATCTACTAGACACCGTAGTAAATCAATTTTTTCATTTTAATTTTTAAGACATGAGCTACATTCATTCAAAGGATTCCTCTTCTCCCGCCAACATTTTTTATGAAGACTGGGGACATGGAAAACCTGTGGTATTGATACATGGATGGCCCCTCAGCCATGAAATGTGGGAATACCAGTTAACCGAACTGCCCAAACACGGCCTGCGCTGCATTGCGTATGACCGCCGCGGTTTCGGCAAATCAAGCAAGCCCTGGAGCGGATATGATTACAATACAATGGCAGGTGATCTCAAAGCCTTGCTGGATGAACTGGACCTGGAAGATGTGACCCTGGTTGGCTTTTCTATGGGCGGGGGAGAGATAGCCCGCTATTTCGGGCAATACGGCGGAAAAAGGGTATCCAAAGTTGTGTTGGTTGGTGCCGTAACGCCTTACCTGTTGAAGACAGAAGACAATCCCGATGGTGTTGATGTTTCTGTATTTGACCAGATACTTGAGCAGATCAAGGAAGACCGGGCTGATTTCCTCGGAACATTTGGCAAGCAGTTCTTTGGTGTTAACCTGATCAGCCGGCCCGTAAGCCAGGCCATGTTGCAATGGTCACAAACCCTGGGCCTGCTGGGTTCACCGAAGGCTACGCTGGATTGTGTAGGCGCTTTTTCCGCAACTGATTTCCGGAACGATCTTTCCCTGATCAACGTGCCTACCCTGGTGATCCATGGCAACGCCGATAAGATCGTTCCCATCGAAGCCTCCGGCGATAGAACCGCCAAATTGATCACCGGCGCCGTTTATAAAGTTTATGATGGCGCACCCCACGGATTGTACTATACGGAAAAAGACAAGTTGAACCAGGACCTGATTGATTTTATCAAATAAAACCAATCTATCCTTCAATTTTTATCATCCCTTTGTGGCACATTTCACACTGCGATCGTTGTATGAAATGTGCCACAAAGGGATTTTTAATATTTCCCTGCCTGCAATCTTTCTGCAATGGCTGTTTCTACATCATCCGGAAGGGTAGCCGCATCATCGCCGATCGCCGCAAGACGGCCCAGTTCAGAGTCCCAGGTAAAAATATACTCCGGACTATCGCCATAGCTTACCCGAAAACGGGTTTCTGTATTGTATTCGTACGGTTCAACTTTTACTTCATATGGAACACCGTCTACAGTAAATTCCATTAATCCTTGTTTCATAAGTTTTTTCTTATCTGCTGCAAAAAGAGTTCCAGCCTGGTCGGGGCTGCGACGATGCAAAAGGCATTCAAAAATCCTTGCTTACTTTGCAGCCTCAACAATTAGTATGAAAAAGGGTTCCGGTTTTGTTATTTTTTTGGCAGCGCTTTCCATTGTAGCAGGTTATCTCCTTTCGAAAGTGTCGATTGTGGGGCGCATGGGTATGAAGATCTTTTACAAGGAGTACTTATTTCTGCGTTCCTGGTGGAAAGATACCCTGCTGCTTTTTGTCGTGCTGATCATCCTGTTTGCCCTGCATGGGTATATCAGGCAAAAACTTCCGAAGAACCGCTCCAACAAGATTTTTATCATTTCCTGCGTACTGGCGATCGCCGGTTTGTATGTTTGTTACGATGATTTCAGGCATACCATCTCACACCACCTGCTTGGTGAGCGCTTTCATATCGGTGTGTATTTGTTCTGGATCGGGTGGATGGCAACAAGTTTGTATTATATTGTTCAAAATGGGCTGGATGAGAGGTTACCTTCCGGTGAACTTCAGCATAAAAAGAACCCGGGTGAAACCGGGACCACTTAATCCAGCTTATCTAAACGCATGCAAATAACAAAAAGAAGATATTTTTTTCTGGTCCTGATCCTGGGAACCCTTTCTGCGATCGGGCCTTTTTCGATCGACATGTACCTGCCCGGCTTTCCTTCTATCGCCGCCCATTTGCATACAACGGTGTCACAGGTTGCACTGTCCTTGTCCAGCTTTTTTATCGGTATCTCCGCAGGACAGCTGCTCTATGGTCCCCTGCTGGATCGCTTTGGCCGGAAAAAGCCGCTTTACTTCGGCATTTCCTTGTACATTCTTGCTTCGCTGGGCTGTGCAGCTGCGGGTTCCGTAGATGCACTGATCGCACTGCGTTTTTTGCAGGCACTGGGTGGCTGCGCAGGTATGGTGGCGGCCCGGGCCATGGTAAGGGATATTTTTCCGGTGAGTGAAAATGCCAAAGTGTTTTCCCTCCTGATGCTCGTGATTGCGGTTTCTCCGTTGATCGCGCCCACCTTGGGTGGCTATATTGCCGCCAACCTCGATTGGCATTATATCTTTTTTGTGCTTACGGGCATTGGGGTTTTTATTCTGGCTGGCGTTCATTTTGTGCTGCCGGAAAGCAGAAAACCAGACCAGTCGGTTTCTTTGAAACCCAGGTCTATTGTACAAAGCTTTTATTCGGTGTTTACGGAGCCGCAGTTTTATACCTATGTTTTTACATCCAGCATTGCCAGCGCCGGCCTCTACGCTTATATAGCCGGTTCTCCTGCCGTGTTTATCCAGATCTACAAGGCCACAGCAGAACAATACGGATGGATCTTTGCATTTGCCGCTATGGGATTGATCGGTTCCAGTCAGCTCAACAGTGTGCTTTTGAAAAAATACAGGAGTGAACAGATTGTTGTTGGTGCACTTTTGTGCCAGTCGCTGATCGGGTTGGTGTACTTTTTGGGAATGATGCAGGGCTGGTGGAACCTTTATGCTGCTGTAGGCGGGGTCTTTTTGTTTCTTTGCTGCCAGGGCTTTCAGTTTCCCAACGCGTCTGCTTTGGCGCTGGCACCGTTTGAGAAAAAAGCCGGCAGTGCTTCCGCACTGATGGGAAGCATCCAGATGAGTTTGGGTGCGCTGGCTTCTGCCATCGTCAGCTTTTTAAGCGACAGCAGTCATACAGCCCTGCCCATGTCAGGCGTCATGGCTGCCTGTGCCTGTGGCGGCTTTTGCATGCTGATGATCGGAACAAAATTCATCCGCTACAATGCCAGCAAACAAAAAGTGGAAGAAGAAGCCGCTGAAATGATGGAAACAGTCTAACGTTCAGGCCGTTTCTGATGGGGAAGAATCTTTTGATCCGCTCAGCCACACGCCTGCTACCACCAGCAAACATCCGCCAACCTGTAACGGGGAAATCTTTTCGTGTAAGAACAGCATGGCAATGCCTGCTCCTGCTACCGGGTCCAGGTTTAAAAAATTGCCTACCTGCGCCGCACTCAGGTGCTGCATGGCTCCATTGTACCAAACATAGCAAAGGGCTGAAGCAAAAGCGCCCAGGTATACAATGCTGATTCCGCCCTGCAGCGAGGGAAGGGGAGGAGGGTGCCCGCCTGCTTCAACCAGCACAGCAGGAATCAGCAGCAGGGTGCCAATAACGGTGACCCAGGTTGTTACGTAGATGGGATCAGCATCCGCGGTTTTCTTTGAAAGGATCGTATATACAGACCAGGACAAGATACATACCATCATCAGGGTATTGCCCAGCAGGGGGTAAGACGCGGAGGCTGCTTCCGGCGCTGCAATAAAACCAACAACCGCCACGCCTGCGACAGAGATCAGGATACCGGCCAGCTGCCGTTTGCTGATCCGTTCTTTCAAAAATATAGCCGCCATCACAGCAATGATCACCGGTATAAATCCTTGCAGCAGTGCTCCGGTAGAAGCAGAAGTATAGCGCAGGGAAAGATTGAAAAACAAATAGTAAAAGCTCACTCCGCTCAATCCCATCCAAACCAATAGGGCCAACGGCGGTTTTGGGCCAGCAGGTCTTTTTCTAAAAAAATAAAGACACAACAAGATCAGGGAAGCGACCGTAAAACGGAGGAATGCAAACCAGATAGGTGGCAGCTGGCTCACTGCAATTTTTGTGACTGTAAAACTGCTGCCCCAGATGAGCATCACGATGATGATTGACAACACTGCTTTGTTGTAAGCCGACATTCCGTAAAGATAGGAGCATCCTTCTTAATCTTCTTTTTTCCTACATTTAACCCATGGCAACCGTACATCTTATTGTAAAAGGAAGGGTACAGGGCGTATTTTACCGCGCTTCGGCAAAGAAGATGGCTGATAAAACTGGCATCACAGGAAAGGTCAGGAACAGGGAAGACGGTGATGTGGAAATATGGGCCACCGGAACGGAGGAACGGTTGCAGGAATTTATTGCCTGGTGCAAGGAAGGCCCTTCCGGTGCGCAGGTGTCAGCGGTGGTGCCGGAATGGCTGCCCGATCAGCCATTCACCGGCTTCAGCATTGTCAGGAAATAAACCCTGTTATTTTTTCATCAGCTGCTCGATCTCATCTGCATCCAGCGGAATGTTTTCAAATAAATCTTTGTTGCCATCCTCCGTGATCCAGACATTGTTTTCCAGTCTGATCCCCATCTTCTCTTCTTCAATATAAATACCGGGCTCAATGGTGAACAGCATGCCGGCGGCGATGGGTGCGGTGCGGGTACCCAGGTCGTGGACGTCTATGCCCAGGTGGTGCGAGATGCCGTGGTAAAGATACTTGCGGTAGGCCCTGTTGGCAGGATCTTCGTTCTTTACATCAGATTCTTTCAGCAGGCCCAGCCGGAGAAACTGCCGGGTAGCTTCCTCTCCCACTGATTCTGTATAATCCACAATGGCAATGCCTGGTTTTAAAATGCTTTTTGCATAGCGAAGCAGGTGCAGGCATGCATTGTATACGTCTTTTTGCCTGGGCGTGAAGGTGCCGCTAACGGGAACCGTCCGCGTAAGGTCGGCACAGTAGCCGCCGTACTCGGCGCCAAAATCCATGAGGATCAGGTCTCCTGCCTGGCATTGCTGGTTGTTGTCGTGGTAGTGGAGGGTGCGGGCTTTGTCGCCGCTGGCCAGAATGCTGGTATAAGCCGGACCAGTAGCGCGGTTGCGTAAGAACTCGTGGTAGATCTCGGCTTCAATTTCATGCTCCCACACGCCGGGTTGTATAAATCGGAGCAGGCGCCTGAATGCTTTTTCTGTAATGTCCACTGCCTGCTGCACCACTTCTATTTCCAAAGAAGATTTAGTGCCTCTGAGCTCTTTCATGATCCGGGCGCTGCGGGTATACTGGTGCAGGGGATACCGCTGTTTCATTTCAGCGGCATAGCGGTAATCACGCACAGGAACCAGGTTGGCTTTCCGGTCGTTTTCATTGCTGTTGAGATAAATGATGTCTGCCAGGTGGATCCAGGGTTGCAACAAACCATCCAGCGTGTCGAGCCATACAATGGTAGAAATACCGCTGATGGCTGTGGCTTCTTCCTTTCTCAGTCTATGCCCGTCCCACTTTTCTTTTAACTCATTGGGGCGTACCAGTACGAGCACTTCCCGGTATTTGGGATCGGGATTGTCAGGAAACAGGACCAGCATCGTGTCTTCCTGCACAATACCGGTAAGCCAGTACAGATCGGCGTTTTGCTTGAACGGATAGAGTGCATCGCCATTTAAGGGCAGCTCGTCGTTGCTGTTAAAAACAGCGATCGCATTTTTTTCCATTTTTCCGGTAAACCGCTGCCGGTTCTGGATAAAAATTGCTGAATTCAACGGTGCGTATTTCATGACAGATGGTTTTTGGATGATGCAATGCTGTAAGCAGTCTCAGCGCAAGATATTACAATCTCTTTTTCCCGGTTACGATGGCACCCGGTTATTTTAAGTTTTTATTAAGCACCACAAGACTAACTTAGGCGTTATTAAACCATGCTCATCCGATTTTTAGCAGCCTGCCTGTTCTGCTTCTACACCGGTGCTGATAAACCAGACCCGCTCCTGCTATGGAACGAATCTCCCCGGCTAACCTGGAGTGATTTCAAAGGGGCGCCTCCCCCCAACGCTACCAATGCGGCGCTTACCAGCAGTGGTGTTACCCTTGATTATACAGCCAATGGTCGTTATCTTACCTACAAGATCGGTTGTCATTTTGATAAAAGCCGCTCATGGGGACGGGTGAAAAACAACCTGATCCTCGCGCACGAGCAAGGGCATTTTGATCTGTCGGAGGTATATGCCCGCCGCCTTCACAAAGCCTTATCGCATTACCGTTACCGCAATTCCAGTGTGGGTGATGATGTGAACAGGATTTATCAAAACGTGATGCAGGAGCTGCAGCAGCGCCAGAGTTTATACGATACACAAACAGATCATTCAAGAAATATCCGGGCACAGCAGGAATGGCTCCTGATTATCCAGGAAGAACTGGACGACCTGGAAGCCTATGCAGATTATAACTAAAACAAACCGTACAGCTGTGAGTTGATCTTGCCGATGATGTCGCCCAGGTGCTCTGCATTTTCCCCGAACTTATTTTTATCGATGTCGATCACCAGCATCGGACCTTCTTTATAGCTGTCTGTCCACTTGGTGTAAAACTCATTGAGACGCTTGAGGTATTCCAGGCGGATGTTTTCTTCGTATGTCCGTCCCCGTTTCTGGATCTGCGCTACCAGGGTAGGTACCGAGCCTTTCAGATAGATCAGGAGATCAGGTGCCGGAATCATTTTGTTGATGGTCTCGAAAAAACTCGCGTAGTTGTTAAAGTCGCGCATGCTCATCAGGTTCATCTCGTGCAGGTTGGGCGCAAAGATGTAGGCATCCTCATAAATGGTGCGGTCCTGGATCACGGTTTCCGTACCTGTTTGTATTTCCAGCAATTGCTTGAGGCGGCTGTTTAAGAAATAGATCTGCAGGTTGAAGCTCCAGCGGGGCATGTCTTCGTAAAAATCGTACAGGTAAGGATTGTGGTCCACGTCTTCAAACTGCGGGATCCAGCGATAGTGTTTGCTCAGGAGTTCCGTCAGCGTTGTCTTTCCTGCTCCGATATTTCCCGCGATCGCGATGTGCTTGGGTTTCTTTGTTTTTGCCATGAATGTGGGTTAGTGACCTCTCACAGAAACAATGCCAGTATTTCGTTTATGGATAGTATACAAGTCCCATGGCTTTTCTGACCATTTCCATGGTTGCCTGTGCGCTTTTGCGCGCTTTTTGGGCACCTTTTTCCATGATATTCGACAGGTAAGTTTCATCAGCCATGATCTGATTCACCTTTTCCCGGATCGGGGCGATAAACCGGATCATATCCTGCGCGAGGCGCTCTTTCATATCGCCGTAGCGGATAGAGCAGTTGTTATAATCTTCTTCAAATTTTTGGATGGCCTCGGATGGACTTACCAGCTGCATCAGCAGAAAAATGGATTGGATATAATCCGGCTTGGGCGTACCCGGTTCAGTGGGGCCGCCGTCGGTCTTCATCTTTTTGATCTTTTTCCGGATGTCTTCATCACTATCGGCCAGGTAAAGGGTGGCGTGCTGGTTTTCGCTTTTGCTCATCTTTCCGCTGCCATCCAGTGCAGGAACCTTGACCAGTTCCGTGCCGTAATTAAATGCCATAGGTTCCGGGAAGATAGGACCATAGCGGTGGTTGAAGCGGTTGGCAAAATTGCGCGCCATTTCCAGGTGCTGCTCCTGGTCTTTGCCGACCGGTACCAGCGAAGCCCGGTGGAGGAGGATGTCTGCTGCCTGCAGCACCGGGTAGGTCAGCAAGCCGGCATTTACATTTTCAGGTTGCAGTCTTACCTTGTCTTTAAAGGTGGTGGTTTTTTCCAGTTCGCCTTTATACGCCAGCATGTTGAGATAAAGGTATAGTTCCGATGTTTCGCGGATATGGCTTTGGCAGTACAGGGCTACCTTGTCGGGATCAAGCCCGCAGGCGATGTTTTCAGCCAGTACCCTGTGTACGTTGTGCTTAAGCTGGGCGGTGTCAGGATGGGTGGTAAGGGTATGCAGATCGGCCACCATGAAATAACATTCAAACTCATCCTGCATCCGCACGTAATTGCGGATGGCGCCAAAATAATTGCCCAGGTGTAAAAAGCCGGTAGAGCGGATTCCGCTCATAACAATCGGTTGAGTGCTCATACGGAGCGCGAAGATAGGGATTGCTATTATTCCGGATTACATTCCGCCGTTTGCGTTATTTTTGTCTGTATGGAAGTAACGGATGAAATGATCGACAACCTGGCCGGGCTCAGCCGGTTGCAGTTCAGCCAGCAGGAACGGGAAGAAATCAAAAAAGACCTGCAGCGCATGATCCTTTTTGTTGACAAGCTGAACGAAGTAGATACAACCGGTGTTGAACCCTTGCTGCACATGTCGGAAGCTGTTGATGTATACCGGGCCGACCAGGTCCAGGGTTCTATGAACAGAACAGAAGCCCTGGCCAATGCACCGGTTGCCGATACCCGGTTTTTTAAAGTGCCTAAAGTAATCAAGAACCCCGCTCATTAATCAAGTCCTGCAGAAGCTATGGAATCCTCAATCATACACCTGGAGAATATCAAGAAGAGTTACTTTATGGGCAAAGAGCCCATCGACGTATTGAAGGGCATCTCACTCGATATACATAAAAACGAGTACGTGGCGCTGATGGGCCCTTCAGGTTCCGGTAAAAGTACGCTGATGAATATCCTGGGCTGCCTCGACTCGCCCACCGGGGGCAGGTATGTGCTGAACAACCAGGATGTGAGCAAGATGCTCGACAATGAGCTGGCCGAAGTAAGGAACAAGGAAATCGGGTTTGTATTTCAGCAGTTCAACCTGTTGCCCCGGTTAACCGCATTGGAGAACGTAGCGCTTCCGTTGATCTATGCAGGCATCACCAAAAAGCAACGGGTTGAGATGGCCCATGAGGTGCTGGATAAAGTAGGCCTTTCCACCCGCAGCCACCACAAACCCAATGAAATGAGCGGTGGCCAGTGCCAGCGTGTAGCGATTGCCCGCGCCTTGATCAACCACCCTTCTATCATCCTGGCCGATGAACCGACGGGAAACCTGGATACAAAAACTTCTATTGAAATCATGGACATCTTTGGCGCCATACAGGCTAGCGGGAATACGGTGGTACTGGTAACGCACGAAGAAGACATTGCCAACCATGCCCACCGCATCGTGCGGCTGCGCGACGGGCTGATAGAAACCGACAAGAAAAACAGGGTAGCTTCCCTTTCTGAATAAAAAGATTCTTACCAACCGGCAAAATTGCCTGTCTTTGTCCTACCTGTTAAAACCTTTCTTCCGCATCAATCATGGCTATAAAAATATATACGCGTACCGGCGACAAAGGGCTTACTGGTTTGATCGGCGGTACAAAAGTTCCCAAAAGCGACCACCGCATCGAAGCATATGGCACCATCGATGAGTTGAACTCCTACCTGGGACTTGTAAGCGATCTCCTGCCGGAGGGAATGGATAAGAGAGAGATCAGGGCGATCCAGGACCGCCTGTTTGCGATCGGATCTTCGCTGGCTTGTGATCCGGAAAAGGAGCCTGCCATGAAAATCCCGGATTTAAAGGCAGAAGACACACGCGAGCTCGAAGAGCGGATTGACAGGATGGAGCAGACCTTGCCCCCCATGAAACATTTTATTCTTCCGGGCGGACATGTAGCTGTTTCTACCACCCATGTGGCCCGTTGTGTGTGCAGGCGGGCAGAGCGGCTTTGTGTAGGGCTTCAGGAGAGCGGTTCATTTGTGGAGCCCGAAGTGCTCCGGTACCTGAACCGGCTAAGTGATTACCTGTTTGTGCTGGCCCGCTCCATCGCCCATTCACTCCAGATAGCCGAGGTCATCTGGACGGCCAGGGGTTAACAATCCTTTTTCCAACATTTTCAGGAAAAAGGCGTTTTTAACCCAACCATTTATTTTTCTACAGCATCCATGTCATCATACCAAAATTTATCGGTGACCTCGATCAGCGAACTTATACAGGGATGTATCAATGGAGAGCGCCACAGCCAGAGCCGGCTGTACGAAGCCCTCTCACCCCGCATGTTTGTGGTATGCCTGCGCTATGCACGCAACCGGGAAGAAGCAGAAGAAGTACTGCAGGAAGGATTTATGCGGGTGTTCGAGCACATCCGCCAGTATAAATTTACCGGTTCGTTTGAAGGATGGGTGCGCAAGATCATGGTCAACTGCGCGCTCTCCAAGTATAGAAGCAAATCACAGCTGCATGCCGTAGCGAACATTGATGTAAACAATGTAAATGTTGATTATGCAGACCGGGAAGATATTTTATCAAAGATCAGCGTAAAGGAACTGATCGGCATGGTACAACAGCTTCCGCCTGCCTACCGGATGGTATTTAACCTGTATGTGTTTGAAGGCATGAAGCACCGGGAAATCGCGGCCCACCTGAACATTTCTGAAGGTACTTCCAAATCAAACCTCTCCGATGCGCGGGCTATTCTGCAGAAGAATATTGCCAGCAGCTTACTGTCGGTCAAACAAAACGTGAATGAACTATGAGCGAAGATCTACACGACATTGACAAGCTTTTCCAGGAAAGCATCGAAGGGCATGCGGAGGCCCCTCCACCGCTTGTTTGGGAGCAGCTCGATAAAAAGCTGGATCAGAAAAAAGTAGCATCCATTGCCGGCAGGTACAACAAGCTGAAATGGGTGGCTGCGGCCCTTTTCCTGATCTCCCTCAGCATGGCGGCCATGTGGGTTTATCACCTGCGCAGGGACGAGCGGAACAGCGGGCTGGTGCGCAAAGACAGGAGCAGCCAGCATGCGAATGGATTGCCCCGCCTGCAAACGGAACAGGCTCCTCTTCAAAACTCTTCTACGTCTTCGGACGATCGCGGCAATGAAGTTCGTGAACAAGCTGGCGTAAACGACAGTCTTCAACGCAATGAGCGGGTGATACCGCCATCGTCTCAGGGCAAGGAAGAAAACCCTCCCATAAAAGGAGAATCGACGGATGTTGCAGGACAAAAAACAGCAAACAATCAACAGCTTAAAAAAGAAGAACAGCTGATCGGCCGCAAGGAATCATTTGAGCCTGCAGGCAGAAACCTCTCTGTGGAAACAGGCAGCGGCAGGCAAACTGCTGCGGCTAACCGGGAGAAGAATAAAAAAGTGACAGGAAGGGGAGCCAAGGAAGAAGCTATACAACCTTCCTTGATCGTTAAGGATGGGAAACAGGATAGAAATAATAACCTGTCCACTGCGGTTCAGGAAGAAGCTCCTTTGCGCAATGCCTTTATTGCGGAACCCGGGGCGCTTGCTGATCATACAGATGTGGACGCTTCCAGGCTGCCTCTATTGGCGTATCGCAGTTTAATGCCTGATTTGGCCGCGGCACCCACTCCCGTGCGCCTGACGCCTGTGCCTGCCTTTACGGCAACCGTTTTCTTTTCGCCCAACCTGGTTTCTACCAGGATAGCTGACAACAGAATAATGAACTTCACCGGAGGGCCGCCTAACAGGGCAGAAGATAAAAAAGAGATCAAAGACAAAGAGCAAACCCGGTCGTCAAAAAGCTTCGGCGTGCAGCTTGATTACCACATCAACCCGCATTGGAGCGTTGGGTCCGGACTGGTTATTTCAAGCCGCATTACTGATATCAAAGCAAAGCCGATTTATGGCCATTTTGACTCACGTGGGGGCGAGATCAACTATCAGTTCTACTGTTCATCCGGTTATTCTTCCATCAAATTGAAAACACCCGGCACCAATCCACCGTATGCAGCGGATACAGCCCAGGCTGTTTCTTCTTCCAATAAACTGAAATATCTCTCGGTTCCCCTGATCGTTAAATACAGCTTCGGGCAGGGTAAGTTCCAATTTATAACCGGTGCCGGCCTGCAGGCCAATTTCTTAACGGTGAGTACCATAGAAACGCAGATCACAAAGGGCACGGTCCAGAATTACGCCAATATGAATGAAATACAAGGGCTCAGGTCGATGTACTTCAGTGGCATACTAACGGCCGGTGTTTCGTACAGGCTTAACCGCATCCTGAGTGCCAGTGTGATGCCGACTGCCCAATTGGGCTTTACTTCAATCAATCAAAACCAGAATGCGCCCGTGAAATCATATATCAATTTTTACGGGTTAGCCCTAGGCATCGGCGTGAAATTATAAAGTGTATAAAAAACATTTGTTTCACGCTGATTTTTTTGCCCAATTTGATCACTATATTTACCCATCTAAACAGCTTAACCGGATATGAGAAAATCACTCTTTGTAACTGCTGCCATTTTTGCGTTGATCGCTATCTCACTTTCTTTTACCACGGCTGCGGACGAGCCGCTGTACAAAAACCTGAAGGTTCTTCCCAAGAAGATTACCAAACCAGAGCTCGACAGCGTCATGCGTCATTTTACCAGGGCCCTGGGTGTGCGGTGCAATTACTGTCATGTACAGGTGCAGGGACAACGCGAGCTGAATTTTGCATCTGATGATGAAGAAATGAAAGGCGAGGCCCGCGTGATGATGAAAATGCAAAACAAGATCAACAAGAAATTTTTCAATATCAAGCACGCAGATCAAATGGGAACCAAGCTGGAAGTGACCTGCTACAGTTGCCATCATGGGGCTTCCAAACCGGCCCGTACCGCTCCTCCGCAAGGCCAGCAGGGTCCGCCCCAAGGTCCTCCTCCCGGTCAGCAGCCCGGTGGTGGCAACCCTCCGCGCCAGCAACAATAATTGGAAGAGCGGGGAGCCGCTCACCCAACTATTTTAGCAATTTTTCTGTCCCTTAGTTCCTATCTTAGCACCATGAGCAAGAAACTGTTTCTCCTGGATGCCATGGCCTTGATATACCGTGCTTATTTTGCCCTGATCCGCAATCCACGGCTTACATCCAAGGGGCGCAACACCAATGCTCAGTTTGGTTTTACCAGTACCCTGTTTGATCTGATCAACCGGGAGCAGCCAACCCACTTAGCTGTTGCCTTTGACTCCCAGGAACCGACCGAGCGCCATACGGACTTTGCAGATTACAAAGCCAACAGACAGGAGGCGCCGGAAGAACTGATGAATTCCCTTGAAGACATCAAAAAGATCATCCGCGGTTTTAACCTGCCGGTCGTAGAATGTGCAGGCTTCGAAGCAGATGATATCATTGGTGGGCTTGCACAACAGGCCGAGAAGGAAGGATATGAGGTGTTCATGGTAACGCCCGACAAAGATTTTGGTCAGCTTGTATCAGAGAACATCAAGATCTACAAGCCGCCGTTCCAGAACAACCGGGAAGAAATCATGGGCGTGAAGGAGGTGTGTGAACGCTGGAACATCAGCAACGTGCGCCAGGTGATCGACATCCTGGGTTTGATGGGTGATGCAGTGGACAATATCCCCGGTATTCCCGGCATAGGAGAGAAGACCGCTTCCAAACTCTTGGCCGACTATGGCTCGCTCGAAAACATCCTGGCCAATGCAGATTCGATTAAGGGATCAGTGGGAGAAAAAGTAAGAGCCGGAAAGGACCTGGCTGTCCTCAGCAAAAAACTGGCGACCATCGTTACCGATGTTCCCTGCCAATTTCATGAAGAAGATTTCCGGATAAAAGATTTTAATAAAACGGCCCTCCGCGAAATATTTGCCGACCTGGAATTTAAAACCCTGGGCCGGCGCATCCTGGGCGAAGAGTTTAACGCGTACGCCAGCGCACCGGCTGTACCGGCCGGTGTACAAACCGATTTGTTTGGTAACGTCGTACCCCAAAAAGGCAAGCCTGCTGCAGCTGCAGAAACAGCTGAGCCTGCACCGGCAGAAGAGCTGAGGATCATCGCAGATAAAAACATACACAACACAGCGCACAACTACCATACTGTAGACGGAGAAGCTGCCATCAGGGAATTGGTCAACCTGCTCGACCAGCAAACCGAAATTTCCTTTGATACGGAAACGACCGGCATTGATGCAAACAATGCTGAGCTCGTCGGCTTTTCTTTTTCTTTCAAAGTAGGAGAGGGATACTATGTTCCCTGTCCGCCCGACCGCGAACAGGCACTTGCCATCCTCGAACACTTCAAACCCTTGTTCAGCAATCCGGAAAAAAAATGGATCGGGCAGAATATAAAATACGATCTGCTGGTGATGAAATGGTATGGTGTTGAACTGAAAGGCCCTCTGTTCGATACCATGGTTGCACATTATGTGATTGAGCCGGAAGGCAGGCGCAACATGGATTTGCTCAGTGCGCAGTACCTGGGTTACACGCCTGTAAGCATTGAAGAACTGATCGGCAAAAAAGGCAAGGGCCAGGGCAACATGCGCGATGTGGAAATCAATAAAATAAAAGAGTACGCTGTTGAAGATGCCGACATCACCCTTCAGTTAAAAAACACATTCACACCCTTGCTGGTTGAAAAAGAAGCAGAGCGGGTGTTCAGGGAGGTGGAGAGTCCGCTGGTGCAGGTACTGGCCGATGTGGAATTTGAAGGTGTGCGGGTTGATACGGATTTCTTAAAAGAATACTCCAAAGAATTGCAGCGCCAGGCTGACGAATGTGAGCAGCGCGTATACAAGCAAGCCGGTCTGCGTTTCAATCTTTCTTCTCCCAAACAGCTGGGAGAAGTCCTATTTGAGAAGCTCAAGCTTGATCCCAATGCCCGTACTACAAAGAGCGGGCAGTATGCTACCGGTGAGGAAGTCCTGCGCAAGATGGCGCACCAGAATCCTATCGTAGACGACATCATCGGCTACCGGGAGCTTACCAAATTAAAGTCTACCTATGTGGATGCGCTGCCGCAGATCATCAATCCCAAAACAGGCCGCGTACATACCAGCTTCGGGCAAACGATCGCCGTAACGGGCCGGTTGAGCAGCACCAATCCCAATCTGCAGAACATCCCCATCCGGACGGAGCGGGGCCGCGAAATCCGCAAAGCGTTTATACCCCGTGATGCAGATCACCTGCTGGTGAGCGCCGACTATTCGCAGATCGAACTGCGCATAGTGGCCGCCGTAAGTGGCGACCCTGATATGTGCAATGCCTTTATCCAGAAAAAGGACATTCATACGGCTACTGCTGCCAAGGTATTCGGGGTGCCGGAAGACCAGGTAACAAAAGAAATGCGCTACAAAGCAAAGAGCGTGAACTTCGGTATTATCTACGGACAAGGTGCATTCGGCCTGGCTGAAAACCTGGGCATTACAAAAGCCGAGGCGAGGGAGATCATTGAAAATTACAGAAAGCAGTTTCCCAATATCCAGAAATACATGGATAGTATGATCAACTTTGCCCGCGAGCACGGCTATGTAAAAACCATGATGGGCAGAAGGCGCTGGCTCAAAGACATCAACTCCGGCAATTTTACCGTCCGCGGTTACGCCGAACGAAACGCCATCAACTCACCCATCCAGGGTACCGCCGCCGATATGATCAAGCTGGCCATGATCAAGATCCACCAGGCGTTCAGAGAGCAGAATATCCGTGCCAAAATGGTGCTGCAAGTGCATGACGAATTGGTGTTCGATGCCCCCAAAGATGAAGTCAAAACCATCACCCCCATCATCCTCGACTGCATGAAATCAGCCCTCGCCCTCCCCCACGAAATACCTGCGGAAGCAGAAGTAGGCGTAGGCGAAAACTGGTTATCTGCGCATTGATCACAGTTACCAAGCTTAGTTTATAAAATACAAGTGCGCCGCCCTTCTTGAAGGGCGGCGCACTTGTATTTATGTTGCATGCTTTTCAACAGGAAACATCCTGCTTTTAATCATTCTTTTTATACGGATCAATCGTTGCGATTGAGCCATCGGGGTTGTGGGTGAGTTCGGTGACTTTGATGTTGCGGAGCCAGGTTTTGCCGGAGAGCTCAACGTCGTGGTAGAAAATATACCATTTTGCTTTGAATTCGACGATGGAGTGGTGGGTTGTCCAGCCTTTTACGGGGTTCATGATAACGCCCTGGTAGGTGAAGGGTCCGTATGGAGAGCTGCCGGTGGCGTAAACCAAATAATGCGTATCGCCGGTGGAATAGGTGAAATAGTATTTGCCGTTCCATTTGTGCATCCAGGAGCCTTCAAAAAAGCGGCGGTTGTTGTCGCTGGCTGCCAGGGGTTTTCCGTCTTTGTCGACGACCTGCGCATCTTTTACCGGGCCATCAAAATGTTTCATGTCTTTGCTGAGCTTGACCACCTTACAGCTCAAGGCAGGTTCATTGCCGCTGGCACCGCTGGGAGCTACCGTACTGTCGTACTTACCCGAACGCCAGCGTTGGAGTTGCCCGCCCCAGATACCGCCGAAGTACATATAATAGCTTCCGTCAGCATCTTTGAAAACGGCCGGGTCGATGCTGTAGCTGCCTGCGATCGGCGTAGGCTCGGCTTTGAAGGGGCCGGCAGGGGAGGTGCTGGTAGCTACACCAATATGGAACACATCTTTTTTATCCTTGACCGGAAAATACAAATAATAAGTTCCTCCTTCAAAGGCTGCATCCGGTGCCCAGAGCTGCCGTCCCGCCCAGGGAATGTTCTTGATGTCTATCCCGACACCATGGTCTGTTACAGGCCCCCCGATGCTGTCCATCGAAAAGATATGATAATCGCGCATGGCAAAATGATCACCGTTGTCGTTTTCCGGAATGCCTGACTCGATGTCGTGCGATGGATAAATCCAGATCTTGTTATCAAATACATGTGCGGAGGGATCGGCCGTATAAATGGCCGTGACCAGGGGGTTGGAGAGCGAAGTTTCTTTGGCGCTATCGGTTTTGGCTTCCGTTGTATCAGCCGGGTCTGCAGCTTTGTTGTCATGGCAGGCAGCAGCTGCAAGCAAACAGAAGGGCAAAAGCAAAAGCTGGAGGGATTTTTTGTTGAATGTCATATGGGTAAATTGCTAGGATACAAATATGCAACCGATTGCGTACATAGAAAAATCCATTCTTGTGAAACCATGAAATAGTGTAATTTTAACCTGTCCGTTCCCCGCTGTCTTTCCCGCATTTTCTCCGATACTGAAACCTACTATCATGATAGAAAACCTGCCTGCATACATTGCAATTTCTTTTGCTTTAACCACCCTGCTGTCTATATTTTGTTTTTCTATGGCAGCCCGTCATCACAGGCTTACGTTGCTGATCGTAATTGCCTGGCTTGTATTGCAGGGTATCATAGGCTTTTCTAAATTCTATCCCCAAACACATACAACACCGCCCCGTTTTGCCCTGCTTGGTATGCCTCCATTGTTACTGGTGCTTCTGATGTTTGTTACCCCGGCAGGTAAAAGGTTTACTGATAGTTTGGATCCTAAATGGCTCACTTATCTTCATACCATCCGCATACCCGTTGAGTTTGTGTTATTGGGTTTGTACCTGCACGCACAAGTGCCCCGCCTGATGACCTTTGAGGGCAGGAACTTTGACATCATTGCTGGTTTATCAGCTCCTTTTGTTGCTTATTACGGATATACCAAACATTTGCTCGGACGGACCTTCCTGCTGTTGTGGAATTTTATTTGTCTGGCTTTGCTGCTGAATATTGTTATCAGCGCTGTCCTCTCTATCCCGTTTGCATATCAGCAGTTTGGATTTGACCAGCCCAACGTAGCCATCCTGTATTTTCCATTTGTATGGCTGCCTTGCGTGATTGTACCCATCGTTTTTTACGCCCACCTGGCAGTGATCAGACAGTTGCTGTACCTAAAAAACAGATTTGCTGTAATAGAATAAATGGAAGAGAGGTTTACTGCAAAGCTTGTCTGAGTTCCCTGACCTCCTCTGCCTTAACAGCTGCCAGCTGGTAATCATCTGTGTCCTTGAATGATGGATGCAGGTAATCCATTTTGCTGGGAACTGTTTGACGCAGC
>JADCRZ010000008.1 GCA_015069695.1 Williamsia sp. | reverse complement strand
GCCCACTTGTTCCGAGCATTTTTTGTCTTGAACCAGGATTAAACGGATTGGGGGATTACAGGATTTTTTGGGTACGGGTGGAGCAGCCTACTCTTTCCTTTGTCACCCTTTTCTCTTTGTCATTCCGCCGGGGTGCTACCTGCTGTTGCACCTGCGGTAAGCTTGCGCGCGCCGTGCGGAATCTCTGCGGGGCAAGATGGTACGATGATCGGCCAGCGTCTTACTAAACAAAACTCTCCGCTCCGCAGAGATCCTGTAAGGGCGCGGCATCATTCTGCAAGTGCAAACGGAACTGCGCCCTTACAGGATGACAAAAAATTTAATAACCTGCTCCACCCTCAACCTGCAATCCGTGGATCCGTGTAATCCTGGTTCAGACAAAGCACCAGCAAAATAATCAATGGTCTAACGTCCCCCAATCCCAAAAATCCTGGTTCAAGGCAGTGCAAACATCCGCTGTTTCATTGCTTCGTACAAGATCATGCCGGCGGCGACGGAGACGTTGAGAGATTCGAAGTGGCCGGTCATGGGGATGCTGAATTGTTCGTCGGCGATGCGGAGCAAATTGGGTTGGATTCCCTTGTCCTCGCTGCCCATGATGATGGCAAAGGGTTCGGTGAGGTCGAGTTCGTACAATTTTTTGGCAGCGCTCATTTCGCTGGCCGCTACCCGGATGCCGTTGAGGTGAAGCTCTTCAATGGCTTTGGGCAAGCTGTCCGTCCGGCAAACCGCGATCTTTTCCAGTGCACCTGCTGAAGTGGTGATGGCATCTTCGTTGATGGCACCGACGCCTTTGTCGGGTATGATGAGTCCATGCACTCCGCAGCAGTAGGCTGTCCGGCCAATGGCGCCGATGTTGCGGACATCTGTGATGCCATCGAGGATCAGAAACAAGGGTGTCTTTCCTTGTTCGACTATAAAAGAGATGACCTGCTGCAGATCCTGGTACTGGATCTTGGCAACCAGGGCCAGGCATCCTTCGTGATCAGGTACATGAAAGCTGTTCAGCTTTTCTACCGGCACCTTGTTGACCGGGATCAGGTGATCGGCAGCGGCCCGCTTCAGGGCATTGATCTCTTCTCCATGCGCCAGCTGATCAAGATAAATCCTTTCCAGGTGCTTGCCAGCCGCAATGGCTTCAAACACGCGTTTTCTGCCGGCTATGAGCTGGCTTTTTTTCGGACGGAACTGTTTGCGGTAATTGGCTTTCACGTTTTAAAATTACAGAATTGAACAATGTAAAAAGGCTGTGTCTGGTCCGACACAGCCTTCTGATTTATTGTGCACCGCTGCCTTACAAACCGAATGCAGCTTTTACCTTGTCAACATAATCCAGCTTCTCCCAGGTAAACAACTCCACATCTACTTCTTTCTTTTTGCCACCGGGCATGTTGAAAGATTTTGTAATTGTTTCCGGTTTGCGGCCCATGTGTCCGTATGCAGCGGTTTCGCTGTAAATCGGATTGCGCAGTTTGAGGCGTTGCTCGATAAAGTAAGGGCGCATGTCAAAGATCTCACTTACTTTTTTTGCGATCTCACCATCAGGCAGGTTTACCTTGCCGGTTCCGTAGGTATTGACGTAAATACTGGTAGGCTGTGCCACACCAATAGCATAGGAAACCTGTACCAGCACTTCATCGCACACACCTGCAGCAACCAGGTTTTTAGCGATGTGGCGGGTTGCATAAGCAGCAGAGCGGTCAACCTTAGAAGGATCTTTTCCGCTGAAAGCACCACCACCGTGGGCACCCTTGCCACCGTAGGTATCTACAATGATCTTGCGGCCGGTCAGCCCGGTATCACCATGTGGTCCGCCGATCACAAACTTGCCGGTCGGATTGATATGGTATTTGATCTCGTTGCTGAACAGGTGAGAGTATTTGGAATATTTTTCCTTTACGCGGGGGATCAGGATGTTGATGATTTCTTCTTTGATCGTCTGCAGCATCTTTTCTTCACTATCAAAATCATCGTGCTGTGTCGAAACAACAATAGCGTCTATGCGTATGGGTTTGTTGTTGTCGTCGTACTCGAGCGTTACCTGGCTTTTTGCATCGGGGCGCAGGTATTTGATGTCGCTGTTTTCACGGCGGAGGGCAGCCAGTTCGATCAGCAGCTTGTGAGCCAGGTCAAGTGCCAGCGGCATATAATCATCTGTCTCATTGGTAGCATATCCGAACATCATGCCCTGGTCGCCAGCGCCCTGCTCTTCTTTGTTCTTTTTGTCAACACCCTGGTTGATGTCGGGCGATTGTTCATGAATGGCGGAAAGCACACCGCATGAATTGGCTTCAAACATGTACTCGCTTTTTGTATAGCCGATCCTGCGGATCACGCCGCGGGCAATTTCCTGCACATCCAGGTACGCGCTGCTTTTTACTTCTCCTGCCAGCATTACCTGTCCGGTGGTAACCAGGGTTTCACAGGCCACTTTTGACTCCGGATCAAAAGCGAGGAAATTGTCGATCAACGCATCGGAAATCTGGTCTGCAACTTTATCCGGATGGCCTTCAGAAACACTCTCGGATGTAAATAAGTAAGGCATAAGACTGTTAGAAATTATGGTTAAAGATGAACAATAACCGGCACCGCGTACCGGCTGCATTTTTAAAATCAGCCGCAAAGATAATACTCCGGTGAAAATATGCATCACTTAAATTCGGGAATAAACCAGCCGTACACGCATCTTCTGCGTAGAATGGCTGCCCCCGCCCAGTACCACACGGCCGCGAGCTATCAATGAGTTGATCAGAAAAGGATATGTAGGCAAGCTATACGTTGGAGGATATACATCGGATGATGCATAATAAGGTTGTGTCTGGAAAGGAGCGGATACACGGAACTTGTAAACAGTTTGTTTGCGTGAAATAACGCTCTGGAAATACCTGGTCAGGTTAAAAATATATCCGGTATCCCCTTTTACCAATCCACCAAAGGTGGTGTAATTGTAATTACCGGAATTGTCTATTAAAAAATCATTTTGTACGGTGATGTACCGGGAATTGACCGGGTCACTTTGATCTAAAAATAAAATAGGTGGTGTTAAAAAAGCATTTTCCTGTGAAGGAAGGATCTTCATGATCAACTCGGCTTTGTAGATCAGCCGGTTGGTCATGGTACTAAGCCCCGGTACAGAAATGGTAGCATAAGAACCCGGACCGGATTGAATATAAAGCCTGTCTTTGTTGGGCGTGGTGCTCGCCAGATTACGCTGATAATTGGTACCGGTAATTGTTCTTCTTAACAGGTTGGCATTGCGGGCACTGGTGCTTGTGTTGTATATAAAGTTTACATACCCGGTATCCAGCACACCGCCACTGGAGGTTCGGTAGTAAACCGTCAACTTTGTTTTTGCTGTATCCGAGAGGTTGAAATAAGCCAGGGCTTTTTTCCGGGAGGATGCAACTGAATCAATGGTCAATGCAATGCCTTTGAATTTGGTAGCAAACAGGGAATCACTTGAATAAGCGCTCGTCGTATCATAAGCAGCAAGCCGCAATCCAAGTGAGCGGTCCAATTTGATGCGCAGCACATTTTCCTGTGTGGTAAGCGCCGTGTCCTTTCCTTGTTTAAACTGTTTGGCATCATTCAGTTTGGTGAAGTCTACCGTTGCTGTGCCAAGCGGTTGCGATACCAGCGGGAAATAAGGTGCTGATACCGGATAGCCTGTCAGTGAATCTTTAAAATCAGCCGTGCTGGCGATTTCAGAAACACGGATATTTTCTACAGAAAAAGAATCACCATACATACCCGTATAGCTCAGCGAGAGCACTACAGAATCGATCCTGTCGCCAATAGAATCCTTGTTGGGAAAAGGGTTAGATCCTGTGGTCAGGGGAGAAAGGCCAAAGTAAACAGCAGCAGATGTATTTCCAAATTCTGGGTCTTCCAGATAACCCAGGGCATGATCTTCTGTACTGGTGATGCGGCTTGAATCCAGGTACAGGAAATTGGTGTCGGTTACTACATCGAGAAGGGTGTCATAAACAGGCACGTTGTCACCGGCAGGAATCAGTCCTATCCCTATGTGGGTTGTATCTATTTTCTGACAGGATTGTACAAGGATCAATGCAGCCAACAGAAAGGCAACACCAAAATAAAATTTCTTCACGCCTATGGTTTGATTGAATTGCGGGATCAAGACCAGATTTTTCCCTTATTGCTTGATTACTTACTTGGCAAGGTCGGTATATAATTGTAAATAGTCTGTTAAATCAGACTCTGCATTATACGCCAGCAGCTTTTTGCCTCTCGCCTTTCCGAATTCATCTTGCAAAGATTTTTCAACCTTCTCTGCGCCAAATGTAACAGCATCAGCATTCAGGGCACCGCCTCTGAACATAGCTGTGTTGGTGGCTTCCTTAAAAGGTTCCAGGTCTTTGTCTTTTATATTGGCGTGGATATTAGCCAGCTTGGTAAAATCAGTCCCCAATTTTTCTTTGAAGGTATTTTGTCCGATGGTGTAAACAATCTTGCTGTGCAGGAATACCGGCTCCTTCTTATACACCGTTTTCAGGTACATGGGTATGAGGCCTGTCATCCAGCCGCTGCAATGAATGATGTCCGGCGGCCAGCCAAATTTCTTGACTGTTTCCAATGCTCCCTTGCAAAAAAATACCGTGCGCAACCCATTGTCATCGTACCAATGATCCTGCTCGTCGTGAAAGATATATTTGCGTTTGAAAAGATCTTCGTTGTCTAGAAAATAAACCTGCAGGCGTGCATTGGGTAAGGAAGCTACTTTGATCTGTAATGGATAATCGTCGTTGTCTATAGAAACATTTATCCCCGATAACCTCACCACCTCATGAAGACGATGTCTTCTCTCATTCACCACTCCAAACCGGGGCATGATGCACCTTACTTCAAAACCGCCATCGTTTGCCTTTATAGCCAACCTGTTGGCTATCTCGGCAAACTCTGTCATCTCGAGGTAGGGCGACATTTCATGCGCGATAAATAAAATTCTTTTCTTTGTAGACATTATCAATTAATATTGATGAGAAATAGTATAATAAGACTTGCTTTTAAAAAAGCCGGCTGCAAAGGTAAGACATTATCAGTAATTAAGCACCACAGCCCGTTTCAGGAAAGCTAAAGCCGGGGATTATGATCTTATTTAAAAAAACGGATGCATTGCATAATTACCTCGCCCGCAAAAAAGAACACCAACAGAAAATAGGATTTGTGCCCACCATGGGTGCCCTGCATGAAGGCCATTTGTCTTTGCTGCAATATTCCGTCCAAGAAAATGACTGCACCGTTTGCAGCATCTTTGTAAATCCGACACAATTCAATGATCCCGCGGATTTTAAGAAGTATCCGATCACCCTTGAGAAAGACATCAGCTTGCTTGAACAGCATGCGACCGATGTTCTTTTTCTTCCGGATGTGCATGAAATCTATCCTGGTGGTACAACCCAATTGCGCCGCTACGAGTTGGGAAGCATTGAAAACAAACTGGAAGGCTACTACCGGCCCGGGCATTTCCAGGGCGTATGCCAGGTGATGAACCGCCTCCTGGACATTGTACAACCCACGAATTTGTACATGGGACAAAAAGATTACCAGCAATGCATGGTCATCAAAAAATTGCAGTCGCTCATTGGATCCCACGCCGTGCTGCATGCTTGCCCTACCCTGCGTGAACCGGACGGACTGGCACTGAGCAGCAGGAACCTGCGTTTAAATGCGGCAGAGCGGGAAGCAGCTGCGGCGATTTCGCAAGCCTTGCTCTCTATAAAAAAAGAGCTGCGGCCCGGTCCGTTGCAGCCGCTTGTTGCAACAGCAAAATCGTTGCTGGAACAACACCGTTTCAAAATAGATTATGTAACCATTGCCGATGCCGCTACACTGGATGAGGTAAACGGGTGGGATGGAGAACAATCGCTGGTGGCACTTGTTGCAGCCTATATAAATGAAGTGCGTTTGATCGACAATATGTTGCTGGGCAACAACAGTTGATTGCATGTAGTTATTCACAGGGAAGGCAAAGACGCACCTGAAAGCGTGCAGAAGATTTTGGTATGAACAGAAAAATTCTTGGCATATTACAATACATCCTGTTTCTGGCACTGGGAATCTTCTTGGTATGGTGGTCTGTTGGCAAGATCAGCGGGAGGGATTGGGGAGAAATAAAATCAGCCATCCAGAGCGCCAACTACGTTCTTGTAATTCCGGTTGTAGCGATCCTTTTACTGAGCCATTTCAGCAGGGCCATCCGCTGGCGGATCCTGATGGAGCCGCTTGGCTTTCGTCCCTCTGTCATCAACACCTATCTCTGTGTGTTGCTGGGCTACCTGGCCAACCTCGCCATACCGCGATTGGGTGAAGTGCTGAAGTGCACCTTCTTGTCCCGGTATGAAAAAGTACCTGCCGATAAACTCGTGGGCACCATTGTAGCCGAAAGAGCATTTGATTTGATCTGCCTGGTGATCGTGCTGGCGATCACTGTTTTTTCCCAGCTCGACATCATCGGCCACTATGCCACAACCACCCTGCGTGCCATCATCCTGGACCAGTCCGGCCATTTTAATTTTGTGAAACTGGCACTTACCCTTGGCATCCCGCTGCTGCTGCTGCTGGTGATCCGATACTTTCTCCACCGCTTTGCACACGTGCATGTGATTCAACGGATCAAACTCATGCTGAAAGGCATCTGGCAGGGTTTGACCAGCGTGCGTTTTGTACAACACAAGGGTTTGTTTTTCTTCCATACAGCCCTGATCTGGATCTGTTATCTGATGAGCATCTGGATTGGCTTCAAAGCCATTGAACAAACCAGTGTTTATGGTATGAAAGCTTCTTTCTCTGTGCTCACCATGGGCAGTGTGGGAATGATTGCCACGCAAGGCGGCATTGGTGCCTATCCCCTCCTGGTGCAGGAAACCATGATGCTGTACGGACTCAATGAAAACATTGCCAAAGCATTTGGTTGGCTGTTGTGGCTGGTGCAGTTTTTTATGGTCCTGCTTTTTGGTTTTTTAAGTTTGGTTCTCCTGCCTGTACTCAACAAAAACAAGTATGAAAAACCCGGCCTTCATCCAGAGTAAGATATATTCCCTTTCAGACCTGCAACGCCAGATCATCCGTTGGAAACTCCTGGGTAAAACCATGGCCTTTACCAATGGCTGCTTCGACATTCTGCACGAGGGGCATATTTATTCTCTTTCCCAGGCGGCCAGCGAAGCTGATGTCTTGATCGTAGGTGTAAATGCAGATGATTCGGTAAGAAAGCTGAAAGGACCTACCAGGCCGGTTAACAGCCAGGCCTCCCGCAGCCTGCTCCTGGCTTCGCTCCTCATGGTAGATGCTGTCATTATCTTTGAAGAAGACACGCCTTTGGAACTTATCTCATCCCTCCTTCCTGATGTGCTGGTAAAGGGCGGCGACTATACCCTTGATCAGATTGTTGGCGCAAAGGAAGTGATTGCCAATGGCGGCCGGGTTGTCATCAATCCGATTGTGGAAGGGTTTTCTACCACCAGTACGCTGGCAAAATTAGGAAAGGGCTGAGCTTACTCTCCCAGCAGCAGAGGCCAGTTAGGATCTTTTCTGTGTTCACGCACGATAATACCTTCAAGCTCCTTTACCACGTCCGGATGCTGCGCAGCAACATTGTTTTTTTCTGCCGGGTCTTTGTCCAGATCATACAGCTCAAGAAGAGGATGGGCGATGGTGCTTACGTTCAGCTTGACGCCTTTCCAGTGCCCGGCCCGCACAGCCTGCCTGCCGCCTGATTCGTGAAATTCCCAGTAATAAAATGGATGCTGCTCTTGCTGCGGCTTGCCGGTAAGCAGGGGCAAGATTGAAATGCCATCCATATTCTTTGTTAACGGTATACCTGCCACAGCTTCCAATGTAGGCATCAGGTCCCAGTAAGCAGCTGTTTGTTTATTTTCCACACTGGGCGCAATATGCCCTTTCCAAACCGCCATAAAAGGCACCCGGATACCGCCTTCGTACAGATCGCGTTTGATGCCATGCAGTCCGCCATTGCTGTTGAAGAACTCGGGGTCGCCTCCGTTCTCGCGGTGCGGACCATTGTCGCTGGTAAAAATGATCAGCGTATTTTCTGCCAGGCCCTGCCGGTTTATTTCAGCTACTACCTCTCCTACAAAACGGTCCAGCCTTGAAACCATGGCTGCGAATGCTGCGTGCTTCTGTGGCTCAAACCCGTGTGCGGTAGAATTGTCGTTAAGCGGGCGGGTAGCAGCAGGTTCGTGAAATTGTTGCACGTAATTGTTGTATACGCTGTCGTGCGGTACAATTACATCTCCATGGGGCAACGTATAAGGAAGAAAAAGAAAGAACGGCTTTTTATGGCCGGCCTGTAAAAAGCGCATGGCCTGTTGGTGGATCAGATCGGCGGAATAGATGGAATCGGTTTTTTCATTTTCCGGCAGTTCTACTTTGGTATGATTGCTCCACAGATACGCGGGATAGTAATTGTGAGCAAGGGTCTGGCAATTGTAGCCATAGAACTGGTCAAAGCCTTTTTTCAGGGGCTCGCCGGTGGAACCAGGATACCCCAATCCCCATTTGCCAAAAGCGGCCGTCGCATACCCCCTTTTCTGCAACACCTGCGAGAGCGTCAGCACTGAATCAGCGAAGGGAAACTGTCCTTCCGGTTTAAAACCGCGGTTACCCCTCACCGTGGTATGCCCCGTGTGCTTGCCTGTCAGCAGGCTGGCCCTTGAAGGAGCGCATACGGCCGTACCGGCATAGAACTGTTCCATCCGGATGCCTTGTGTGGCCAGCTTGTCCAGGTTGGGTGTCCTGATTTTTTCCTGGCCATAGCAGCCCAGATCTCCCCAGCCCAGGTCATCCGCTACGATCAGGATGATATTTGGCTTTTGGGAGGACAAACCTGCTTTGTTTTGTGCTGTTCCTTTTACAAGGCAGCAAAGGCCCAAAAACAGCGTAAACGTTTGTACAACAAGATTTCTCATAATAACACAGGTGGAACAAGCCGGCAGGCGCTTACTTCATTTTATACACCTGGCTGCCTGCCAGCAAAAAACAGCCCAGGCCGTAGTCTTCAAAATCAGGTGTGTTTTCGAAGGTAACCGGCTGTCCGTCCTTGGGTTCTTTGCCGGTTCCCTGCACATAGCCCAGCTTGCCATCCGGATGAAGGCATTCGCGGACGATCGCGTTCCAGGCTTTGAGGGCAGGTGCCTGGTAGGTCTTCTTGTCAAGCAAACCCCGGTTCATGCCCCAGGCCATTCCATATACAAATAACGCCGTACCTGAAAGCTCTTTGCCGCCAAAATGGGTTGAATCATGCAAGCTCACATTCCAGAAACCATCCGGCCGCTGGATAGGAAGCACGGCCTTCATCATGTCTTTGTAATCAGTCAGGTATTCATTGTAATGAGGATCGTTTTTTGGCAGCAGTTCAAGTGTTCTGAGCAGGGCCGCCACCACCCAGCCATTTCCCCGGCTCCAGTAGCAGTCTTCCCCGTTGGGCTCTTTGTACGGGGGTACAAAATCCTTGTCGCGCCACCACAGGTGATCTGCCGGATTGTACAGGCCGTTTGTGCCATGTGAGTGCTTTGAAAAATTGTACAGGTCCCACATTTTCCTGTAGTAAGATGTATCTTTATAAAGATCACCCAGGCGCACAAAAACCGGCATCGCCATTTGCAGCGCATCAATCCAGTTCCAGTCATCCTTCTTTTCACTCCTTACCATCTCGTCGATGGATGTCTTAATGGCCTGGACCCTTTCTGGTTTGGAATCTATCTTGTACAGGTCGATATAGGTTTGTCCGCAGCATTGGTTGTCTGCGTTGCGGGTAGCAGCTCCACCCCGCAAACCCCATTGGTGTTTATCACCCCACTCTACTGCATAATCGTACGGGGCTTTGTCTTTGTTGAGCTTGTACAACTCCATCAGTCCTTCGTAATAAACAGCCCGGGTCCAGATATTGCTGGGGCGGGCGATGTTTGTAACGATCTCTTTGCCCGGATCTGGCCATTTGGTCATGAAATAGTTGTTTGCAAGCTGGAGCTGTTGCAGGAGGGCCTTTTTATCAGGCAGCTTCTGTGCGCTCACAGGTGAACAAACCAGCAGGACAAGGCCGAGCCAAAGCGTACAGGAACAGAGTTTGGTGAACATAGCATCAGGTTGATCGGTTCAAAAATATTGATTCGCTTCTCAGGGCATTTTTTTCAATCCTTCCCACCGTACTTTCCAGCCTTTGTCGGGAATACCGGGATGGTCCTTTGTGGCCCCGTCATAGCCTGCGCACATCATCGCTACGGCAGTAAGCAGCCCCCCGTTGCCGGGCAGGTATAAACGCAGGCGGTTGTCCTGGTAATTGTGCCCGTTGACAAGATAAGTATTTGTTTGCACCTTCATGAAAAGAGCATCTATCGCCTTTTCCGGCATGTGGAGCCGGGTAGCCGTCATGGCCGTCATAGGGAAATCCCAGCCCCAGGTATCTTTCCAGTCCCAGTCAGTCCATACCAGGTTAAAGGTGTTGCGCATCACGGTTGTGTCAAGCAAGGGCGTGGCAGGCAGCATGCCGTAGGTGCCAAGCACAGATGGATGATCGGTTTTGTACGTTGGATTAGTGTAAGAGTCAGGCGCGCTTTCTGCAGCCAGGTATACGCCTTTTTGAACAGGAAGAGCGGATAGGCGTTCGAGAATGCTGGCCCAGATGTATTGTTCTTGCATTCCCAAGCGCTTCCGCCACTTTTGTGCAGTCGAGAGTGCCCAGTGCCAGTATGCCAGCTCATACGTCGGATTAAAGGTTTCTTCCGGCTTGTAGCGTTCCTGTGCAGGTATCAATCCTTTTCCTAATACAAACCTTTTTGCGGCAGAATCATAGTTGACAAAAGTTGCCATGAAATCAGCGGTGGCAAATACCAGTTCTTTGTATCGCTGCAGCGTTTGTGCATTGGGGTGAGCCCGGTAGCAGAGTTCGGCAAAATAGATAAGGTGAGGCTGCTGCCAGACCAGAAAAGCCCCCACCGAGGAAGGGCTTTCATTTCCCTGCGGATCGGTCATCTTTTGCCAGCGGGCACCTAAATAACCCTGCCGGGCTGCGATCTTTTTGGCAAGAGGCAGGGCCCTGCTGTACCACGACAAGGTTTTTTCCAGCAGGTCGATCCTGTTCCAGAGCGCGAAATGCACACCGTGCCACCAATGCATTTCCATGTGCGGCTTTCCATACCAGCTGTTGTAGGTCAGTCCGGTTTCCTGCGGCGGATAGCTGCCTTCGCACTGGATCTTGGTTAGGTATTGCGACAGCACCACGCGCCGTTCCAGCTCATTCGCACGCGGATCGGTACTGCCGGAAAAATCAACCGCACCGCCCCTGGTCCAGAAAGATTTCCACTGGCTGATGTTATTGGCCTTTACTTCATCATACCGGGGGATCTTCGCAGCAGGCAGTACCTGTGAAAAAAGACAGTTCAGGGAAAACTCGGAACCTGTGGGTTTGATCAGGAAATAGTGGGCTTCTTTTTGTGAGATGGCAGCCTTGTTGTTCCACTGCAATCTTACATAATAGGTAGTTGTATCGAGTGTATGCGTAAGCAAGGCAGCTCCGTTGGCAGTGGACAGTGCAGAGCGGTGCTTATCTGCCCCTTCCCAATTATCACCCATGTCGGCAAAAGCATTGCTTGGAAAAGGAAAACGCACCCGGATCAGCAACCTTCCTTTTTCTAATAAGGCTGATTGAACATGCACGGCTACTTCATCCTTCTCCTGGTGAACCAGGGTAGACACATCCACCCGTTCTCCTTCTATCGTAAAACTGCTTTTCAACTCGCCCGTCCACATATTCAGTTCCTGGTATATCTGCTCAAGATCAGCAAGGCGGGCCGGGGTGCCATCCTTCTTTATAATTTCAAAACCAATGTTTCCCAGCTGCAAACGGTGAACATTCTCCCTGAAATAATTAGACGCATCCTTGTTGCGCTGGGGTGTTGACCACTGGACGGTATAGGGAACAGTGCGCCCATTCAGTTTGTATTCTTTGTAAGCTTCTTCCAGCTTGTATCCGCCCGTATTCGGAAAGCTGTGCCAGCCCCATTCAGATTGGGTGCCAAGAGGAATGCCCTTTTCATATTCTTCCGGAAAGGACTGCAGTCCGGTTACATCGGCCGTAAAGCAAAACTTACCATTGCCCAAAGAAAGCGAGGAGAGCGTATCTGCTTTTTGGTTTACAACTGTATGGCGCTCTACCAGGGCTTTGCGATCAATGGGCTGGGCTGTGCCGGGGCCGCTTAATAAGCTCGTGAAGAGCAAACAACAAACAAGCTTTTTTACTAGCATGCTATATGGGTCTGTATTAAGGACTTCTATCTGTGAGGCTTGATATCAGTATCCGCTACGGGTAACGTCTTTTTTGGCGGTTGCTGCCAGGTACTTGTTCAGGCTGCAAGCCGGTATCAGCTTTAATCCTTCAATAACAGCAGCTGCATTTAACCGGGCACCTGCATCATTGGTATGGGTATGATCTGCCGGGAAAAATGCATTGACTTTCTCTGCGCCCATCTTGTCATACTGGTCGGCAATAAGGGCGTTGATATCGATAAAAAATGCGCCGGTTGATTTGGCTACTTCGCTTGCCCAGCCGCCATAATCGCTGCCGCCAGAGCGGGCCACTTTTCCCTCCTTGAATGTATTGCGGGGAATGAGCGAGCAAACAATGGCTGTAGCACCTTTGGCCTTTGTATCGTTCACATATTTGCGCATGTACCACCCGTATGTATAAACGATCTCCTGTTTCTTCATGATCGGATTGAACACTTCTTTGCTTTCGTCGCCGGTTCCCTTGATGGTTCCCCGCGCACGGGCTGTATCGTCCAGCGGACCGCTGTCGTTGTGTCCAAACTGCATGATTACAAAATCACCCGGTGCAAGGTCTTCCAGCACTTTGTCCCAGCGGCCCTCTGTAATAAAGGTCCGGCTGCTGCGGCCACCCAGGGCATGGTTGCGCACGCTGATCTTGGTCGTATCAAAATAAGGCGTGATCACGCTGCCCCAGCCCATCTGGCCATTCTTGCCGGTACCATCGCCATTCTTCACAGTTGAATCACCAATGATATACAGGACCGGTTTTCTTTGCGGATGCTTCAACATAAAAGCAGCCAGGAAAAGCAATGAAATAATCAGGAGCGAGGATGGAATTCTATACCTTTTCATATCAGGTGTGTTGGTAGAAAGTTATCGTTGCTTCGGCAAAACAATAGCAGGTTTGGGCAGGTTTTTTACGCCCTCACCCAGGAAAAAGCTGGTATGCGGCGGCTGGTTATAGCCTACGTTTTGCCAGGCTATGCTAAGCCGGTATTGCGGATCGTGCATAAACGTGTAAAACTTAAGCTGGGTAGGAATATTGGTAGAAAAGATCCGCAGTTCCCGGTTATCGGCACTGCGGTAGATGACCTCTTCCCGCCAATCGCCCAGGATGTCGGCTGAAAGTACGGGATTGGCTTTGGTGCCATTGTTCGACACACAGCCGTAATCGCGGGCATCCAGTAATTTGGTCAGCTTGCCCTGGGTATAATCCCATTTTTCAATCAAGGTTCCGTTTAGCAGCTCACTCAGGGGATCATCATCCCAGCTGATAATAAAATTAACAGAGCGGGGACCCTCTCCGATGCGCTCACCCTTGGCTGTACGCAGCCCTTCTGATCCACCCCAGCTTTCAGCCCCCGGATGCCGCGGATCGATGTCAGCCGATACGCCCCTGCCTACATCCTTGTCGGCATCCCCTGTCCAGATAACCTCACCAGTTCTTGCATCATACATGGCAGAGCCAGGCCCGGTGGTACGTTCTTCAATTTCGTGCACGCCAAACACTTCTTCACCCGGTCGCGATGGATCCAGGTCGCTTACATGAATGGCATCGCCGTGGCGTAGACCGGTTGTATACAATCCCTTTCCATTGTCGTCCACGCACATAGAACCATAGATGATCTCATCTTTTCCATCCCCGTCTACATCAGCCACGCTTAAGTTGTGGTTGCCCATGCCGGAATAAGGGTTGGAGCTGTCTTTGCTGTCAAAGACCCAGCGTGAGCGAAGACGTCCGCCCCTCCAGTCCCAGGCTGCCAGTACGGTTCTGCCGTAGTACCCGCGGCACATCACTACGCTCGGCAGCTTGCCATCCAGGTAGGCCACACAGGCCGTAAACCTGTCTACCCGGTTGCCGCTATTGTCGTTGCCGCCATTGCCGCCTCTTCCGCCCCAGCCGTTGATGCGGCCGCGTGCAGGGATGTAATCGGTTGTAGCCAGGGCTGCGCCGGTTAAGCCATCAAATATGGTAAAGAATTCGGGGCCGTCCAGGACCTTGCCATCCCGGTTGCGCCAGTCTTTGGTGGAGTCACCGATCACCTTTCCCCTTCCGTCAATTGTTCCATCCGCTGTTTTCATGGCCAGTTCTGCACGGCCATCACCATCCAGGTCGTATGCCATGAACTGGGTGTAATGGGCGCCCTCGCGGATGTTCTTACCCAAGTTGATGGTCCACAACAATTTACCGGCAAGGGTATAAGCCTGGAAAACCGGCGGATCAGTAACACCCGAAGAGGCATTGTCGCGGCCCCGGCCTGTTTGGTGCAGGATGATCTCATACTGGCCGTCTCCGTCCAGGTCAGCAACGGAGGCATCATTGGGGGTGTAACCGGTTGGTGTTTGCAGCGGGATAGAAAGAAATCTTTGTGGATGGGCAGGCAGGGTATAAGACTTGCCCCCTTCTGCTTCCCTGCCATTTACCAGGGCTTTTACTGTATAGGTATAAGCCAGGTTGCTGTCTGGCAGCTGGTCAACATAACCGGTTGATTGTACCAGGGGCTGGCTGTTCAGTTTTACAAGCCGGCCTCCAGCGGGCGAGCGGTAGAGATTAAAACCCAAACCTGCCGGGTCTGTAGCTGATAAGCGCCAGCTTACAAACACTTTTCCACCGGCTTGCGGTACTGCTACAATGCCCCTGTCCAGGTATTCCATCAGGCGCTGGGCAGTGAGGGAAGGAAGTATACTGATCAGGAAGAGAGAAAGCACGATACAGGATCTGCGCATACAAATTCAGGCTGTTAATGACAAGGGTAAATATAGGTCTTACTCAGGACACTTACGGAGCCTGCTGCTGCGAAAATCTTTGTCAAGCAATGTAACGCTGTCCCATGTGGTGCATAGATCTTCTTTGGGACAGATAAAATTCCAGGGCGATGGCACAGGCTTGTTTTACAGGTGCCAGCTGATCACCATGCTCAAATGATGTATTGCCCAGTAGATTGTTTTTTTCAACCAATATAAAAGGATGAGAAAGTACCTCCTCCCCTTCTTCGTTCAACGGGGTAATGGAGTAATGGGTGAGATCGGTTATTTTTCTGGCATAAACCACACAACTAAACTCCTGGCTATCCAGCAAAAATTCCAGTGTGAAAACAATGGTAAGGCAGTCTAATCCTTCCCATTTCGAGAAATAAAAAAAAGACATCAGCGTGTTTCGGGGGGTATCGAACTGTTAGAGAATAAATTTCATATCAATATACACAGACCAATTGACTAATGGATCGTTAAATGTTGCGCAAACAGGCAAACAGGTAAAAAATTCAAATATGTTCAAACTTTCCTCCTTAACAATCAACCACTTATCTGCATTCTTGATTTAAAACAATTTAATTTTAAGCACCTGGTCTCATCGTACAACCCATCAGTGCCACCAACAAAAACAACATTGACGTGTTATTATGAACGATGGAAACAACCGATCTTTTTTCTCCCCAGCCTGCAGATCCTCTCATTCAACCGACCCTGTCTAAACGTCCGCGCAGGTGGATGCCGCAGCGGGTCACTTTTACACCCGAAGCATTTGAGCAGCCCTATGGACAAGAAATTTTCGCAAAGGTCAGCCAGTTGGATCTTCCCGTTGAAGTGCTTAAGAACAACCGGCTTACCGGTATCAAGGGCAGTACTGAAAGGGAAACATACAAGCTTGCAAAGAGCACGCTGGCGGTGGTAACGGCGCCCCCCAGCGCCATGAAGCTGCAGCCTATTCCACCATCAGCCGACTGGCAGTTTCACCTGGCGCAAGGCTGTCCGGCCCATTGCCAGTATTGTTACCTGGCAGGCAGTCTCTCCGGTCCTCCGGTGATCCGTGTATATGCCAATCTTCCGGCTATCCTGGACAATCTTGCTAATTATGAGCAACCAGGCAAAGTAACCAGTTTTGAAGCCAGCTGCTACACCGATCCGCTCAGCATTGAACACTTGACAGGCGGACTCGCAAAAACAATTGATTATTTCAGCAATCATCCGCATGCCCATTTGCGTTTTGTATCCAAGTTCGATGCGGTAGATCCTTTGCTGCCCCTGCAACACAATGGCCGTACCCGCTGCCGCATGAGCCTGAACGCGGAAGCTGTTTCCAAGCGCCTGGAAGGCGGCACGTCTTCCATTCCGGAAAGAATAGCAGCGCTCAGGAAACTGGCGCTTCCAAAAGAAGAAGGCGGTGGCGGTTATCCCATCGGCATTGTGCTTGCCCCCATTATGCCGATACCCGACTGGCGGCAGCATTACAGCCACCTGTTTGTACAACTGGAGCAACAATTAAACTTCCCCTGCGACCTCACCTTTGAATTGATCAGTCACCGCTTCACTCCCGGCTCAAAAGACGTATTGATGGAATGGTATCCCAATACCAGCCTGGACATGAACGAAGAGAACAGAACCATCAAACGCAACAAATTCGGCGGCATCAAATTCGTTTACCCCAAGGAAACCATGAAGGAGTTGAGAGACTTTTTTGAAGCAGAGATCAGCAGACGCTGCCCGAAGGCGGAAGTTTTATATTGGACATAAGTCTGAACCTTGCTTTACAGGATTGGGAGGATTGAGGGATGGTAGTGATTCAATTAATTTCTTGCTCAAGGATTTTTTGTCCTGAACAACCAGCTGCCCGTACAAATAACCAATAACAATCCTGCGGATACCTCCAATCCTGTAAATCATGGTTCAAGACTATGGTTCAGCCTTCTTCTTCTTAAAGAATCCTCTCAGCAAAAAATTGTGCTGGAGGGCTTCCATGTTTTCGTCGAGTTTGTGGGTGCCGGATTGGAGGTTGCGGATGGTGGCTTTGATGCCTTCGGCAGCCTCCGGGTCGCGGAGGAGTACACCGACGGTGTTGTTGCTGTCGGATAAATTTTCGCTGGTGTGTTTCAAATCTTTTGCGATGGCGGTTGCTGCTTCGGATACGATCTGCAGCTGGGCCAGGGTGGCACGGACGCTGCTGAATACTGTAGTGTCGCTAACCAGGTCGTTTGCCAGGGTGCCCTTGGTTTGCAGGCGGGAAGCATAGGTGGAAAGATTGGCCGATAATCTTTCTGCATTGACGGAGGCCCTGGTGAGTGTTGCGACTGCTGCTTGCATGGAGTTCAGGAGCGACTCATCTGTGAGCAGACGGCCCAGGGTTCCTTGTCCGCCGGCGAGGTTGGCCGTAATGGTTTTTACATCCGCGGTGATGCCCAGCAGGTTTTTGTTGTTGCTTTGAAGCGTATTGAGCATTTCTTCTGTGCTGAGCGCTTTTTCAACACCCAGTACATCGCCTGAAACAACAGTGGGCTGAGCAGCCGTACCGCCGTATATAACAATGATCTTGTTGCCGATCAGTCCATCGGTACTGATCTTGGCCATGGCATCTTTGCGGATAAACTTGGTTACCTGCTCTTCTACATTGAGCACCACCTGCACATGGGCGTTGGGTGTAAAATCAATGGTCTTTACAGTACCTACTTTTACACCGGAGAACCAGACATTGTTGCCTTTCTGCAGTCCATTCACATCATCAAACAAGGCCTTGATGGTGATGGCTTTTACGAATGATTTTTTTTGTCCGCCAAGGGTAAGCACGCAAGCCACAAAGATCGCCACGGCCAAAAAAACAAAGATTCCGATTACAATTGCCCGGGTATTTTTGGTTGATCTCATTTGCTATTGAATAAAATTGTAGTTGTAAAAACTTTCGATTCTTTCGTCTGGTGTACTGAACACTTCCTCAAAACTTCCCTGCCGCAGGAACTGTCCATCAAGCAGCATGGCAACACGGTCGCCGGTAGCTTTGGCACAGGTCAGGTCGTGCGTGATGATGATGGAGCTGGTATGATATCTTTCCTGTACGGTATTGATCAGGTTGTTGATTTCGATACATGTAATAGGGTCCAGACCTGCCGTTGGCTCATCATACAACATAATCTCCGGTTGCAGGATGAGTGTGCGGGCAATGCCGATCCGCTTCTTCTGCCCGCCTGATAATTCAGAAGGCATCTGGTCGATCGTCTGCAGCAGCCCTACTCCTTCCAGCACCGTTCTGACGGCTTCCACCACCTGCCTGCGCTTTAAATTTTTTTTGTTGCGCACCAGTGGAAACTCCAGGTTCTCGCGAACCGTCATGCTGTCGTACAGGGCGCTGTTTTGAAACGAGAAGCCGATCTTTAACCGGAGTTCACGCAGGGAAAAGTTGTCCAGCTTGTCTACATCCTGCCCCAACACATTCACGGTACCGGCATCCGGTTTGAGCAAGCCTGATATGATCTTAATCAGTACAGACTTGCCTGTTCCTGAGCGGCCCAGTACCACCACGTTTTCTCCCTTGTATACGTCCAGATCAACGCCGCGCAACACATGGTTGTCGCCAAAAGATTTGAATAATCCCCTTATATGGATGTCGCGATGCGCTTCGTCTCTTTGGATATTGTGTTTTTCCATCTTGCTTAAAATACCCTGATCCAGTTGGTAATTTGTACGATCAGAACTTCTTCTATAAAAATTAAAAACATCGACAGCACCACAGAGGAGTTGGCCGCCCGGCCCACCCCTTCCGTACCCTGCGAGGCATTGTATCCTTTGTAGCAACCAACCACACCAATGGTAAAGCCATAGGTAACGGCTTTTGCAATAGAAGACCAGATGTCCAGGAAACTTATTTTTTCAAATGCTTTCTCAAAAAATGTTGCAAAGCTGGTTAATTCATTGGCATGCACATCAAGATAAGATCCCAGCAATCCGATAAAACCGGTGTACGCCATCAGCACCGGTATCATGAGAGTAGTAGCAACAACGCGGCTCACCACCAGGAACTTAAACGGGTTGATGGCCGATACTTCCATGGCGTCTATCTGTTCGGTCACCTTCATAGATCCCAGTTCTGCACCGATGTTGGAACCTACCCTGCCGGCAGCGATCAGGGCTGTCACAAGGGGTGCGAGCGCTTTGATGATAGCGATCGTTACCAATGATGGCAGCCAGGATGTAGCCCCGAATTCAGCCAGCGAAGGACGCGATTGTTTTGTAAACACCAGTCCGGTGATAAAGCCTGTAAGGGTGATCAGGGAAAGTGATTTAAAACCGATATAATAGCACTGGCGGATGATTTCCTGAAACTCATACGGGGGTTTTACCAATTCCTTGAAAAACCGCATCACAAACCGGAAGGTCAGGTATATGTCGGTAAAGAACTGATCGATCCCTTTGCTGATAAAATATTTACGCGGCTCTGCCTGGTTTAAGCTCATGGGCGCTGAAAAGCTTTGTTGAAAGAAATATGATCGCACAAAAAATGTATGCCAGGCTAAAAGTACAGCATTCCCGGCTTATTGCAGGTTAGGTTTGTGTTTCCTGTCTGGGCCCGCATCCCTATCCGGGAACCAGTTTTGCTTTTTTGCCACCGCATTAAACAGGGTGATCCCGGTTAGTGCGCAAAGAATGCCTGCGAGCACATCCAGTACGTAATGGTGACTGGTATACACGGCTGTGAACCAGATGCCGGCTGTAATAAGGGCAAACAACGCAACTGCCCAGGGGCTGATCTTGTTCTTCACAGCATAGTAAAAAGACAGCAGCGGGTAAGCAGCATGCAGCGAAGGCATCGCAGCAAACACGTTGGAGCTTTTAGCATAGAGCGCATCAAATATGTGTACCCCGAAGAACTGATCCCATTTTGCCAGACCGGCCGTATTGCCGGGCGTATGCGCACTGAAGTGGAAACCATGCAGCTGCACATACCAGGGCGGTGCCGCAGGATATATATAATAAATGACAAAACCGATCAGGTTGGTGAGCAGAAAGGTCCACGAAAAACGGAAGAACTGGGGCCGTTTGGCATAATAAAGCCAGCCTGCAAAAAGGAGCGGCAAGGGCATCCAGCAGAGATAAAAAAAACCGCACAATACATCGAGCCAGGTATGGCCATGTGTAAGCCAGAACTCATTCGGGGTAACAACAGCCCCTTCCTGCCTGATCCCGAACAATCCCTTTTCCAGATCATACAAGCTTTCGATGTGCACCGGATTGTACCGGTAATTGGGGAAAGCTTTCATGTAATCAAACAGGATCCAGAAAACAAAAAAGATGGAGAACCCGCTGATGAAACGGCGCGTGACGGGTGAAAGCAAAAAGAGGAAATCAAACAAGGCCACTAAAAACAACTGGTCGCTTCTGAACCCAACCAGCACATAAGACAACAACAAGTAAACGACTGAAATAAACGCTGCCTGTAAGAGATATTTATATTGCCCTTCCCGCTTGCTCAAATTGGCTGCAAACATACTTACTTCCTGATGAAATCGGATCGAAAAATCTCGTCCCACAATTTTGAGCTCACGCCATATCCTTTGGTTGGATCTGAGTAGTGGTGAAGCATGTGGTGCTGCTTTACCCGCTTCATCAGCGAGCTTTTAAAATTATAATGGTGCATGGCGTAGTGCATCATATCATAGATCAGATAACCGGTTACAAAGCCCGGAAAAAATGAAAACAACTGGGCCTTGGAAAACACCAGGTCAAACAAAAAATAAAACCCAACAGCCAGCGGAATGCTTGCTGATGGCGGCATCACCAGCCGCTTGGCATCACGCGGATAATCGTGGTGAACGCCATGAAAGATAAAGTGGAGCCGCAGTCCCCAGCTGGAGCTGGGAACAAAATGAAAGATATAGCGGTGCAGGAAATATTCTGTTACGGTCCAAAGCAATATCCCCAACAAAAAGAATCCGGCAAAAAATAAAGTGGAAACTTCTTCTGCAAACAAGGCTTTGTAGGCAAAGAATAAAATGACAGGAATGTAAATGATCAGCGGCACAGAGAAATGCACTTTGGAAAGACTCTCCAGCAGCGGATTGCGAAACATCCGGCTTGATTCGGATGAGTTGGATATGTAATTCTTTTTCATGCTGTATGCAAAATTAGGTTGTATAAACAGACAATAGATTCTTTTGTTGAACTTTAGCCTTTCAACAAGGCGCTGCCGGCGGCCAATGCAACCAGCAACCAGGTATTGACCTTACCGGAAAATATATTGGATGCGGGTACAGCCCGGTCGGTCATGGCCTTTCTGCAATCATACAAACGGCGGATAGCGGTGATATTGGTCAGCACCGCCATAATGGTAATCGGGATCGTAAAGATGGACATGGTTTCAAACACATGGAATGAAACGCCCGGAACAAACAATTTGTAATCACCGCCCATCCAGTGTGACAACACACCGCAGGCAAGCGCCGACACGCCTACTGTTACCACCCGTTCGGGTCTTTGCATCAGCCCGCCCTTGCACTCGATGCCCAATCCTTCGGCACGCGCCCGCACATAGCTGACCATCATAGAGCCGATGAGCGCAATAAAGGCAAATAAGGAGCTGAAAAAATAATGATGGCCTACGAGGTAATAACAAATCCCCAGGAACATGATCAGCTCGCTGTAGCGGTCCAGCACAGAATCAAACAAGGCACCGAATTTTGTACCCATGTTACCGAGACGGGCTACCTGCCCGTCGAGCATATCAAACAATCCGGCAAACAAAACCAGGGCCCCGGCCCATCCCACATAGGTCAAATCACCCCGGTTGCCTTCTTCCGCGCCGCGGATAAAGATGATTGCTACCCCTATGTTCAGGAGCAGGCCTATCACGGTAACTGCGTTGGGTGTGAGCCCGGCACGGATAAAAAGCCGCACCACCGGATCAATTACCACATAGATGCCTTTTTGCAGTTTAGTACGAGTCGACATATAAAAGAGTTGCAGTCAATTAAAAATCAAATTTCACCCGGCCCCTGATGCCCCATTTCGCGATCTCCGGATGGTCCAGGTACGTAAACCGTTTTACCACATCGAGGCGGATCAGCTTAAAGATATTGGTAATGCCCACGCTGCCTTCCAGGTAAGGCGTATTGGTCAGGTTATAGGTTGCAATGGCGCCATTGGTAGTAGGGAATTTTATCAGGCTCGGGTCTTTGTACGGATTGTTTTCATCCCGCGTTCCTCCATACAAAATCTTACCGGCAATTACCTCGCGCAATTTCAGCTTTTTCAGCAGGGGTATCTTGTTAAAAATAAAGCCGTTGAAATAATGATCGGCATATACGGTAACATGATGGTCGCTGACAAACTCCAGGAAGTTCATCAGGTTGTAGGAAATCAGCTGGTATGCATAGGTTTGGTTGGCCCGGTGGATGGTCATGAGCGGGAAGGGCAGCTTGCCGAAAATGTAAGCTCCTTCCACGGTTACATCCGTGTAGCCAAGCTGGGAGAGATAAAACCGTTTTTCCGCATGCATGAACAGGTTTTGATAATTGTACTCCCCGTTAAACAAGCCTTTCACACCGGCGATATACCGCAACAGGAAAATGGGATATTTGTTGACGATGGGCACACGGTACAGCTTGGTCTGGTAAAAGCGCTCATTGGGCGCCCAGCGCAGCTCCAGCGACAACTCACTGGTGGTAAGGTCCTGCAGCAGTTTGGGCGTGTTGTTTTGCATCTTTACGTAGGAGATGGTACCGGCCGGTTCCTGTTTCCAGTACTTGAATCCGACATTGTACGAGATATGGCTGTTGAACTCATGCAGGTAGTTCAACCGGAAAATGTCGTTGTAAAGCCACTTGTCGTTGTTGCCCCGCTTGAAGGAAAGGAGGAAATTGTCTTCCTGTACAAACTGCAGCTCCTGTCCGGGTATCTTGGTATCACGCTGAAAGCTCGCCCGCACATAGTTCGCGGGGAATGCGTAAATAGATTTGTTGTTGATGGAGTACGTACTGCTTAGAAAATACTTCCATCGCTCGTCCTTAAAGCCGTAGGCCCCATAGGCTTCGAAATAATAACGCTTGCTCAGCTTGGTGGTGCTTCTGCCGCCAAAACGCAGCCGGAGTCCTTCGATCGGGTTAAAACTGTAGAACGTGTTCGCCGGACCAATTTCCACGGGTCCCAATGACTTATAACCGGCCAGCAGCAGGGTGCCCCAGTCGAGCAGGCGGCGGAACGAACGCATGTTTTTCAGGCTGTCGATGTTGGCATAGACTTTTGCTTCGGCTGCGGTCAGCGTATCAGGCCAGTAGTGGCTGATCCAGAAACTGTCCGGCTGGTTTGCCGCATTCTCCACAGTGACCACGGCCTTGCCGCCAAAGACGCTGTCGGGGATGGGTGCATTGGTTACAAACTTTTTGTAGAACACATTCCGTTCTCCATAAATGCCTCCTCCCTTTTTCGTAATACCGAAATCGGCCATCACATCGCTTTTGGAGATGCGGTAGCGGCCTTCCGGATCTTTTTCATAATCCTGGATCACGTGCAGTTGCCGCACAAAGTTCAGGTTGATGCGTGAGCTAACGATCATGTTGATCTTCTGAACAGCATAGCGCCCGTCGAGGGTAATAAACATGGTTCCCCTGAAAAGCAGGTCGTTGGCGTTGCGCGGTGAGAAATAAAGCTTGACCAGCTTGTCTGTGCCCATCTCTACCGTATCGCCCAAGAAGTACATGTAAAAAGTAGGCCCCATGTCAGCGATCGGACTCAGGAACTGGTTGGTGAGCAGGGAAATATTGTTGTCGTATATTTCAACATCTTCATACAGGCGGTTCAGGTAATTGCTGACGCCCTGCACATCGATAAACTCGCCGTAGTCAACCCTTTTTTCACCCAGGATGACCGTCTTGCTCTTGTCGGGGTCTTTGCGGATATAATTCTGCGACAGCTTTTCTTCAAGGTAAACCGGCGTGAGCGACTTGCCGGCGAACTTGGTGGTATCGTTGTTGTCGAAGATAAAATCGTATTTCTTCAGGATCTTGTTGTTGGTGATCTTGGGAGAGATCTTATCCAGCGACAGCATGATCTTCTCATACCGTTCAAAAGAAGCTGTAGAATAGCTTTCTATCCGGTTGTTCGGCTTGTTTTCGATTACATGGCGGATCAGCTCTACGGCGGGGTTGTTCTTGTTTGAATACTTGATCTTCTTGTTGGTCACCGTTACCGTACTCAGCTCATTGAAAGAAGCCTGCAGGCTTACATTGATGGTTTGAGAACCATTGCCGTTGAGAGATCTCCGCAGGGTCTTATACCCTACATTCGAGAACTCTACATAAGAAGCCGCTTTGCGCAAGGTGAGCGTATAATTACCGGCCGAATCAGTGCGGGTACCCCGTGAGCCTTTGATGTATACGCTTACATTCTGCAAGGGGGCACTGGTGGCCGAATCTTTTACCGTACCGCTGATTTCAACAGTTTGTGCCTGGGCTGGGATAAAACTTGATAAGGCAAAAAGGAGCAGGGTACAAATGGATTCATATATTCTTCTTTTAGTCATTTCCTGGTTTTTAAGCTATTTGAAAACAAATCTTTTTTGAAGTGCATAGTTGTAACCAATGCCAACCAAGATAGCCACGACGCCTTTGGCCAGCACGTAATTCACGCCCAGAAAGTGCAGTGCCAGGTACAGCCCTGCCGCATTGAGCCCGAAATTACCAGACCACACCAGAACATATTTGATGATTTGTGCGACCCTGTCTTTTTCAGTGGCATAAAATACCCAGTGGCGGCTGATGGTAAAATGGCAGATACCACCGGCCACAATGCCCACCATGCATGCCGGCAAATACAGCATCTTGAAAACACTTACCAGCATAATCGTCGTAAGAAAATCGATTACAGAAGCAAACAGGGAAGCAAATTGAGCTTTTACAAACATATATTCTCGTATAGCTGTATACTAGTATAGATGGCTTGCAATCGTTACAGACAGAACAAGGTGGGCAAACAAGCCGGCACCCAGATCGTCGAGCATGACCCCCCAACCACCTGGAATCTTTTCCAGCCTGCGCAGATAGAGGGGTTTTACAATATCAAAAAAACGAAACAAAACAAATCCTGTTATCAGATAGGGTGCTGTGGGCGGAACAAACAACACGGTCAGGCTCATACCAGCCACTTCATCAATGACCACTTTGCTGCTGTCTTTACCCCACACCGCTTCCATTTTCGATGAACTCCACACGCCCACCACAGAAATCAGCCCAAAAACAGCCAGCTGTACTGCAATACTGTTTCCTGCGGTCCTGGTCATATACCGGATCATGACAAAAACAAGTGCCGCATAGCTGCCGCCTCCTTTCAGGTATCCGATCCCCAAACAGGCGCATATCATCGCGTGCACCCGCATCATGCCACCAGTCCGCCCCATTTTTTCCTGTGCTCCACTCTTTGTAAACGTTTGATCATCCTATCTTACTTTACAAAATCAATATTTTTTTAAAACCAATTGTTTGCCTGGTACCATTCAATGGTCCGGCTTAGTCCTTCTTTCAATAAAACAGCCGGCTGATACTTTAATTCCCGCCGCGCTTTTTCTATGCTGCAGTCCCAGTTGGCCGTCAGTTCCTGGAGCTTATCCCTGTTGAGGATCGACACTTTGCCCTTTCTGCGTGGAAGCCCTTCCTGTATTTTCAGAAAAAAGGATACCAGCTTGAGCGGAACATGCAGACGCAGGGTGCGGATCTTCAACAGCTCTTTCACAAAGGATGCCAGGGCATAGCGATCGTAGGTCTGTCCATCGCTCACATGGTAATAGCTGCCGGTGGCCGGTGAATCAAACGCCTTAAACACACCGTCTACCAGATCGCTTACATATACAAAGCTCAACCGCTGCGGCTCCTTTCCGATATAAAATTCCGCGCCCCGCCTGATCATATTCAGCACAATAAAAAGGTCTTTTTCCCTCGGACCGTATACGGCGGTTGGGCGCAGGCCGGTTAAGGGGAGCGGACCCACATCAGCCAGGTATTGTTCGGCCAGCAACTTGCTTTTACCGTAGAATGTGACCGGGTGCGGAGTCTGATCTTCTGTAATGGGAAGGCCATTCAGGGAAGGGCCCATGGCGGCCAGACTGCTGAGAAAAACAAAGCGCTGAAGATCAATGGCGGCACTGCTTGCGGCCTGGGCCAGGTTCCGCGCCAGTACGGCGTTGGCGTAGTTATACTCCTGCTGAGAGGCTGCTTTGGTAAGTGCGGCAGCATGAACGATGTGTGTGATGCCCCAACCTTCCAGCTCTCCCTTTAGCAGCTCTGTTTGTTGAAAATTGGGGTAAACCAGGTTAATGCCAGGTTGTTGCAGGTGGCTGACCTGACTGGTTTTTCTGACAGCCGCAAAAACAGCATCCCCCTGGCGCAGCGCTTCCCGGATCAGATGGTATCCAACAAAGCCGCTTGCACCTGTTATCAACAATTTTCTTCTCATGTGGTCTTTTCATAGATCCGGTACTTTTTATACGGTTTGCCGTTGATGCTGATCATGGCTTTATTCATGGGAACATTGTGCTCCAGTATCCAGGATGCTTCTGCGGAAATAAAATTTTTCCGGATTCCGTTTTCAATGATCGAGCGGTAGAAATACATGTCGATGCCCGTTTTCCGGTATCCTTCCACAATACCCAGGGCAAGCACCCGCAGGTTGTTGATCTTTTTGCGGCCGAAAAGCAATTTAAAAATGCCCGTCGGCAGCAACCTTCCGCGCTTTACGGTCCGCTGGATCTGGTTGATGTCTGGAATTGCCAGTGAAAAGCCAACGATCTTTCCCTCGTGTTCAGCAACCATACAGAAATCCTTGTCGAGGATCAGCTTCAGGTCTTTGGCCATATAGGCGAATTCTTTTTCCGTCATGGGAACAAATCCCAGGTTTTTATCCCATGCGGAATTGTATATCTCCCGGAGTTTGGCTACTTCTTCTTTGAAATTTTTCAGGTCTACCGGCCGGAAAGTAATGTTGCGGCTAGACAATCTTTTCTTCAGCGCTTCTGTAATATTCTGAAGACGCTGGTCGGTATAATCTGCTGTTGTAAGCTTGTAAGCGATCAGGTCTACATTCTTCGCAAAGCCGGCCTGTTCCACCAAAGCAGGGTAGTACGCAGCATTGTAGGTCATCATCACCACGGGCGGCGAATCAAATCCTTCTATGAGCATGCCACAGGTTTCGTTGGTAGAAGGATTTACCGGGCCCAGGATTTTGGTGGCGCCCTTTTGCTTTACCCAGCTCGTGGCTTCATTCAGCAGCAGATCAGCCGTAGCCTGGTCGTTGATGCAGTCGAAAAAGCCAAAAAAACCTTCCTGTACCCCGTTAAAGGCATTGTAGTTGTTGTTGAGAATAGCGGCGATCCTTCCGATGATCTTGTCTCCCTCATAAGCCAGAAAAAGCTGCAAGGTGGAATGCTCATGAAAGGGATGCTTGCCGGGCGTCAGCAGGTCGCGCTGCGCGATAAACAGTTCAGGCACATAGTTCGGATCCTCTTTGTACAGGTCGTGCACAAAGTCTATAAATAGTTTCAGCTGCCTGGAAGAACTGACCTTTTCGATGCGTTTCATGCGGGCTCTCTGACCAGGTTTAACCTGACTTTTTTTGCAACGGCAGCAAGCTTTTCTACTGCTTCCTCAATTTGTTTAAACGTATGGGTAGCCATCAGCGAAAAGCGGATCAGCGATGACTCGGGCGGCACGGCAGGAGAAACAACCGGGTTTACAAAAACCCCTTCTTCCTGCAGCAAACGCGTAAAAAGAAATGTTTTTTCATTGCTGCGGATATACACCGGCAGGATCGGGCTTTCGGTGGGGCCCAGGTCAAAGCCGGTTTCAAGCAACAGGCTTTTGGCATAATGGGTGTTCTTCCACAAGGCTTCTATGTGCTCGGGTTCGCGCTCGATGATGTCGAGCGCAGCGATCACACTGGCTGCAGAAGCAGGCGTCATGCTGGCGCTGAAGATCAGCGAGCGGGCATGGTGGCGGATAAAATCGATGGTCTGGAAATCGCCTGCAATAAAGCCACCCAGCGAAGCCAGCGACTTGCTGAATGTACCCATGATCAGGTCTACCTTATCAGTCAAACCAAAGTGAGAGGCGGTGCCGGCGCCTTTCTTACCAATTACGCCGAGGCTGTGGGCATCATCCACAAAAACATTGGCGCGGTATTTTTCTGCCAATGCACAAATTTCAGGCAGCTTTACAATATCACCTTCCATGCTGAAGATGCCATCCACCACAATCAGTTTCACAGCTTCTGCCGGAAGCTGAGACAGCTTGCGCTCCAGGTCAGCTACATTGTTGTGAGAAAACTTGATGGTTTTGGCAAAAGAAAGCCTTGCGCCATCAATGATGGAAGCATGGTCATATTCGTCGAGCAGGAGATAGTCGTTGCGGCCTGCCAGGCAGGATAGCACGCCCAGGTTTACCTGGAAGCCGGTGCTGAACACAGCCGCATCTTCTTTGCCAACAAAGCGGGCCAGCCGGTGTTCCAGCTCAATATGCAGATCAAGTGTGCCGTTTAAAAAACGGGAACCTGCACAGCCAGCGCCATACTTGGCCACAGCTGCACGGGCTGCTTCAATAATAGCAGGGTGATTGGTAAGTCCCAAATAAGAATTAGATCCAAACATCAGCATCCGTTTCCCGTTTATCATCACCTCAGTATCTTGTCCGGATTCAATAGGGCGGAAATAAGGATACAATCCTTTGCTTCTCACGATGGCGGCATCTTTAAATTTGGAAACTTTTTCCTTTAAATTGTTGTGCATTAGCGTAATAAAATATATTAACAGATAAAGGTTCTCTACCAATCTACACAGTCATCAGACTGCTAAACACACGATGGCTAAACCATCATGGAAATTAAGCTTTTATTCCATTCCAGCACATTTCAAAAATATCCTCAATCACCGGACCGGTTAATTTCTTCCCATGTGAGTGTGCGTACTTTACCACTTCATGAATGCTTCCGGTAATAAAGGTGATAAGCAAAAAATTATCCAGCGCCTTGATCACTCCTTCCTGCTTGCCCTGCTCGAACAGTTTGAACAGGGGATGAAGGATGTTACTGGTTAGCTCTTTATTGGTTTCGGTAAGAAAGGGGGAATGACAGCACTGGTCCATAAAAACAGCTTCCTTGAAATTGTCGATTCGGTAATTCAGCAGGTTGTGCCAGATCGTCCGGAAACTATTCTTAAAGGGTTCCCCCTCATTGTATCCCTGAAAACATATTTGTTCAGAAGCCTGCTTGCATGTGGAAAACAAGGCATTGATCAGGTCTTCTTTGCTGTCGAAATAAATATAGAGGGTACCGGTGGCCAGGCCCGCACTGGCGGCGATTTCATTCATGGTAATGCCCGCCAAACCTTTCGTTTTAACCAGTTTTAAAGTTGCATCATAAATATGCTCAATCTTTGACTGATCCTTTACTTTCACCCCGCAAATGTAGGTGAATAAATATTCATTCATGAAGAAATTGTTATGATTTTGTCAGAACTGACACAGAATTGACAGTAAAAACGGCTTTTGTTTAAATTTCTACCCCAGTTTGTATTTTTGCTCCTATCAACAAAATCACTTTGCATGAAAAAGGTAACTCTTCTCCTGGCAGCTATTGCCTGCTTTTGTATGACCGGCGCGGTTTACGCACAAACGGCGGATGAAATTATAGCCAAACACATTGAAGCCATTGGCGGAAAAGACAAGTTAAGTAAGATCAAGACCCTGTATACCGAAACAAGCTCGGAGGTAATGGGCAACCAAAGCACGGGTAAAACCTATATGGTGGATGGAAAAGGCTTTAAAAGCGAGATGGATTTCAATGGTCAAAAAATGATCCAGTGCTATACGGACAAAGGCGGCTGGGTTGTAAATCCGTTTACCGGCGGCACAGCCCCCACTCAAATGAGCGCTGATTACTACAACTACGGAAGAAGCCAGATCTTCACGGGTGGCGCCCTGTATGATTATGCAGCAAAAGGAAACAAGATCGAGCTGCAGGGCAAGGAAGGCAATAACTACAAGCTGAAAGTGACCACATCCAGCAATGCCGAACTAACCTATTATATCGATGCGAACACCTATTACATGAATAAGTCTGTCGGCAAAACCGAGATGCAGGGACAGATCGTTCCCATTACGATCAATTACTCAAACTTCAAGAAAACAGATTTTGGCAATGTAATGCCCTACACGGCCGAACTTGATTTTGGCCAGTTTGCGATCACAACCAACGTCAGCAAAGTAGAGGTCAACAAAGACATTGATGCCGGCCAGTTTGATCAGGGTAAACTGTAAGAAAGAAATTAAAACTGAAAGCCCCTCTCTGTCTATTCAAGCAAAAAACAGGGAGGGGCTTTTTTATTGGGTGTTGATTCTTATTTCGTAGAGAACTTATAAACCGTTGTTTGGTGATAGGTATCGCCGGGTTTCAAAATGGTTGACGGAAAAGAAGGTTGGTTGGGTGAATCAGGAAAATGCTGGGCTTCCAGACAGAAACCGGCATGTTTAATATACTTGGCGCCGCCTCTGCCGCCTTTCAGTGTACCATCCAGGAAATTGCCTGAATAAAATTGTACGCCCGGCTCGGTGGTAGACATTTCCAGGTAACGCCCGCTGGCCGAATCGTAGGCGGTTGCTGCCTGGGTTAAGCTGTTGCCTGATTTGTTGAGCACATAGTTGTGGTCATATCCGCCCTTTACTTTTGCCAGGTCCTGCCCGATCTTTTTGGGTGAAGTAAAATCCATCGGCGTGCCTTTTACATCTGGCAATGCTCCGGTCGGGATCAGCTTGTCATTTACAATGGTATACTTGGACGCATTGAGCATCAGCTCATGGCCTTCAATGGTAGGCTCATTGCCGCCAGACAGGTTGAAATACGTATGGTTGGTCAGGTTTACCGGAGTAGGCTTGTCGGTAGTGGCTGTGTATTCTATTTTCAGCTCGTTGTCGTCGGTAACGGTATACACTACCTTGGCCTGCAGGTTACCGGGGTAGCCTTCTTCACCGTCTTTGCTGGTGTAAGTAAGCTCCAGGGTATGGTCATCATTCTGGTCTGCGTTCCAGACTACTTTGTCGAAACCTTTTGTTCCGCCGTGCAGGGTATTGCCGTTGTTGTTGGCAGCCAGTGTATATGTTTTACCATCCAGCTGAAATTTTGCGTTGGCGATCCGGTTACCGTACCGGCCTACCAGCGCACCGAAATAAGGATTTCCGGTTTGGGTATAGCCCGACAGGGAATCATAGCCCAGTACCACATCACCCGTTTTTCCGTTTCTATCCGGCACCAGGATGTCGGTCACCGTGCCTCCATAGTTTAATATTTTCACGGTCATACCCTTTGAATTGCTCAGGGTGTATTGATTGACGGCCTGGTTGTCATGATTGCCATAAGCTGTTGGTGCCATAGAAGAAGAAGTTGAAGTAGAAGAATCTTTTTGTTCGCTTCCCGCATTGCTGTTTTCCGAGTTAGAACATGAAACCAGCAGGTGCGCAGAGAACAGGAGAAAGGATGCAGATAAAATAGCCTTTTTCATATAGCTTTTGGTGTTTTAAAATGGGTTTAATAAGCCTGCACAGCAGGGCTGTTCAAGCGGGGTGAAATTAAGGGATTCTGTACATTGGAAATCAAATTTTTTAGGGAGGCCGTTTGCCCGCATGCCTCCTGGCAGGGTTGTTTCTTATTGAACGGCTTCCCTCGTCCAGGTGCTGTTTACAAAACGCAGGAGGTGCAAGGGATTGCTATTTTTTAACTCATCCGGAAGCAGCTCTTCCGGACAATTCTGGTAACAAACCGGACGAACCCAGCGGTTAACTGATTCGATGCCGACCGCTGTAAAGCGGCTGTCGGTAGTAGCCGGGTAAGGCCCGCCGTGCACCATGCTCGGACAAACTTCCACCCCGGTTGGCACCCCGTTGAAAATGATTCTTCCGGCGATAAGCGTGGCTTCTTCGACCAGGTCCCTGTTATCCTGAAAATCTTTTTCAGTACCCATGAGTGAAGTCGTGAGCTGTCCCTGCAAGGCCTTCCATGCCTCTTTCAGTTCAGCACCATCCTTACACCGCACGACCAGCGAGTAAGGCCCGAACACTTCTTCCTGCAGCAAATGGTTGGCGAGAAAACTCCTGCCCTCCACCGTGGCAATGCGGGGTACGGCTTCTTCCGATCCGGTCTCTTCCTGCTCTCCGGCTGTTTCAACGCCGGTTTGCGACAAGGCAGCATGCATTCTTTCCACATAGCTGCGCTGGATGCCTTCATGAAGCATAGGCGCCGGTTGCACTTTCTCCACTTCTTCTGCCAGTGCTTGTATGAACTGGTCCAGTTCTGCTCCCTGCTGCGCGAGGATGATACCCGGATTGGTACAGAACTGCCCCATGCTTTGTGTAATAGAGTCCGCGTACATCTTTACCAGCTGCGCACCGTTCTCCTGCAGGGTTTGCGGCAAAATCACCACGGGGTTCACACTGCCCATCTCACAAAAAACCGGGATCGGATTTTTTCTTTCCTGCGCATACTTCAATAGGGCATTGCCCCCTGTAAATGAACCGGTAAATCCTACACCGGCGGTTGCAGGGTGTTGTACGAGTGCCTTTCCTATATCATTGCCGCCGTAGAGGTGCTGAAATACCCCTTCCGGCACAGAGGCTGCCTGAATCGCTTTTTTAATGGCGCCATACACCATATCAGAGGTTTCAGCATGCGCAGGATGGGCTTTTACAACAACCGGGCAACCGGCTGCCAGGGCAGAAGCCGTATCACCGCCAGCTGTAGAGTAGGCAAAGGGAAAATTGCTGGCGCCAAAAACAACAATAGGCCCCAGTGGGGTCAGCATTTTGCGCAGGTCGGGTTTGGGCAGGGGCGCCCGGTCGGGCACCGCCGTATCGATGGAAACCCGGGCCCAGCTGCCTTCCCGCAACATGGCAGCAAAGGCGCGTAGTTGCATGGTAGTGCGGGCCCGCTCGCCCAGCAGCCTGCCCGCCGGCAGGTGTGTTTCTTCTGATGCTTTTAAAATCAGCTGATCACCGAGTGCATCAATTTCTTTTGCTATGGCTTCCAGGAACTGGGCGCGCTGTTCAGGTGAAGTTTTTCTATATACAAAGAAAGCCGCCAATGCATTGTTCATCGCGGTTTCTGTTTCTTGTATCGTAGCCGAATGTGGATTCATTGTTCTTGGATTATATGGGTTTCAATGAAATAAAGAGAAAAGGCCTGCAAATATGCTGCCCTGGTAAAATTACGATTGCCGGAGCGTTTCTTTACTTGTTTTGCTTTCCACAAAAATCCGGGGAATGCCTGCGTGTTCTGTGGAGTTGTTCACATGCACAAGCAACAAACTAATGGTTTCTGCTTATTTAAATAATATATTGATATGTACGGCCGGGGAATTAGCATAAATCTGGATATAAATCCGTTAGATATCTGTATCGAAACCGTACCAATCTTATCCTATGAAGTTGCCGTATTTTATGCAGGCTTCTGTCCTGTCCTTTCTAACTGTTGTACTTGTTCACAACCCGGCAGCCAGTCAATGTGCTGCGGGCCAGTCGTCTCATTCTATTTCTTACGACACGGCTGTTTTGGGTGGGGGAAACGATGTCTATGGTTTTAACTTCCCCCAGTTTGATCCTACCCTGGGCACCCTTGTCAAGGTTTCCATAGAAACAGCCATCACCGTTAAATACAACTACCAGCTGGAGAACACAGATGCCAACCCCATCCTTTACCGGGTCAGGGTAAACAGATCGGATGAGATCTATTGCTCGGCGCTCTTGGCTCCGCTGGGCACCACCCAGGTCAAAACCCTGAACAGCCACCTGCTTCAACCTTATGACGGGATCAATGGAGCGGGCAACGATTATGTCTCCGTCGGGCCTGTCTACGCATTCAAAGAATATCCTATCAATTATAACATAACCGATGAAGTGGCGGGTTTTCTGGGTATCGGAACCGTTGATTTTACTTACAACTCGATTACCGACTCCTACCCTTCCGGAAGCAGTCATTACCTGTACAGCACCAACGCAACAGATTCAATCTCATTTAAGCTGACCTATTATTATTGCGCAGTCAGTTTTTTACCGGCTGACATCAGAGATTTTACCGCCAGCCGGCAATCCACCGGTACCATCCACCTGAGCTGGTATACACCCAATGATGTTACAGGTGAAGTATATGAAATACAGAAAAGCCTTGATGGCAGAAACTTTGTTTCTTTTCAATCCGTCATTTCCGAGCACAGCGGAGGAACCAGCTACCAGGTTGATTACCAACCGCAAGAAGCGGATGGGAACAAATTGTTTTTCCGGGTCAAGCAAACAGAACAGGGCGGCGGCGTCAAGTACACAGCTGTAAAAACGGTTGTTCTTCCGGGCAAACCAGCCCTGTCGATGAAAGTATACCCGACCGTAGCAGCAGATTGGATCAGCGTTTATTTTGCGAACGGAGGAAAGGGGGACTGGAGCATCCGGATCGTAAGTATGACAGGAAAAATGATGAAGCAGGTGGAGCTATCAAATTCAGATTATACCCGGATAGGGGTTGCCGGCCAACTTCCCTCCGGCGTATACATTGTACAGGCTGAAAACAAACGCACCCATGCCGTGCAGCTGGGAAGATTTATGATTCAGTAGGTACACCTATCCTACCAGCTCACCCTGCAGGTCGTAGTCGTATGCATTGGTGATCCGCACCGATCTGAAATCGCCCGGCTGGAGTTGCTCGTTGGTGGAAATGATTACTTCATTGTCCACCTCCACGCTGTCGAATTCTGTACGGCCGATATAATGACCGGCTTCGCGCTTGTCGATAATCACTTTAAATACCTGCCCGACCTTTTCCCTGTTTTTTTCATAGCTGATCTCCTGCTGTACTTCCATGATTTCCTGGGCCCGCGCCTCTTTTTCTTCCTGGGGCACATCATCCAAAAGCCGGTAGGCACCGGTTTCTTCCTCATGGCTGTAGGCAAATACCCCAACCCGGTCGAAGCGGTGGCGGTTCAGGAAAGATTTGAGCTCTTCAACATCTGCCCGGGTTTCACCCGGGAAGCCGGCGATCAGTGTTGTGCGCAAACAGATGCCTGGTACGCGCTCGCGGATGGTATCGATCAACCGGTTCATATCGGCTTGCGTGATCTGCCGGTTCATAGCTTTGAGAACCGGATCGCTGGCGTGCTGCAGGGGCATATCGAGATAATTACAGATATTGTCCCGTTCGCGCATCACATCCAGGATCTCAAGCGGAAAGCGGGAAGGATAAGCGTAATGGAGCCTGATCCATTCCAATCCTTCTATATCAGCCAGCAGGTGCAGCAGGCGGGGCAGTTCGCGTTTTTTATAGATGTCTAATCCGTAGTAAGTAAGCTCCTGGGCAATCAGCATGATTTCTTTCACGCCTCTCCTCACCAGCCCTTTTGCCTCATTCACCACCTGCTCGATGGGTTTGCTGGTGTGTTTGCCCCGCATCAGCGGAATGGCGCAAAAAGAGCAGGTCCGGTTGCAGCCTTCTGAAATTTTCAGGTAAGCATAATGCGCCGGTGTGCTCAGCACGCGTTCACCAACCAGTTCCTGGCGGTAGTCTACCTCAAACCGTTTGAGCAGCAGGGGCAGTTCAAACGTGCCGAAATAAGCATCCACCTCGGGTATCTCTGTTTCCAGGTTGTTGCGGTAGCGTTCGCTTAAACAGCCGGTCACGTAAACCTTGTCCAGCTTGCCCCTCCTTTTCAGTTCTACCTGGTCGAGGATGGTATTAACAGATTCTTCTTTTGCCTTGTCGATAAAACCGCAGGTGTTTACAATCACGATGTTGTGATCGGATTGCCGGTTTTCGTGCACTACATCCCACTGGCTTGCGGCTAACTGTCCGCTCAGCACTTCACTGTCTACCATGTTCTTGCTGCAGCCCAGCGTGATGATATTGACCTTGTCTTTTTTGCGTGTTTTTGTCTTCATATATAATCGATCACTTCAATAAAACTAAACCTGCTATTTTTCCAAACTGAACAAGCTGTCTACAAACTCGTGCTTGTCGAACAACAGCAGGTCATCAATCTTTTCTCCGGTGCCGATAAATTTCACCGGGATTTTAAACTGGTTGGCAATAGCCAGCACCACACCGCCTTTGGCCGTGCCGTCCAGCTTGGTAATGGCCAGGGCCGTTACTTCGGTGGCGGCGGTAAATTGTTTGGCCTGCTCGAGCGCGTTTTGTCCGGTAGAGCCATCCAGTACCAGCAGCACTTCGTGCGGGGCATCGGGAATGACCTTGCCTACCACGCGTTTCATTTTGCTGAGCTCTTCCATGAGATGGGCTTTGTTGTGCAGGCGGCCGGCTGTATCAATGATGATCACATCGCTGCCTCTTGCCACACCGCTTTGCACCGTGTCAAATGCCACGGCTCCGGGGTCGGAGCCCATGCCTTGTTTTACTAACGGCACGCCGGCCCGCTCGCTCCAGATAGTAAGCTGGTCAACAGCTGCAGCGCGAAACGTATCGGCAGCCCCCAGCAGCACCGATTTGCCGGCCTTTTTAAAATTGTTGGCCAGCTTGCCAATGGTGGTGGTTTTGCCGACACCGTTCACCCCTACCACCATGATCACGAATGGCTTTTGGGGCAGGGTTGAAAAAGAGTAGTCGCGCGAGTCGGGTGCGTCTACGAGGATGGCCTCCATTTCTTCCTGCAAGATCCTGTTGAGCTCGGAGGTGCTTACATATTTATCGCGGGCCACGCGTTCTTCCACGTTCTTGATAATGGTAACCGTTGTGTCGATGCCTACATCAGAGCTTACCAGGGCGTTTTCCAGTTCATCAAGCACTTCTTCATCCACGGTGCTTTTTCCTGCAATGGCTTTGGTGATCTTGGAAAGAAACCCTTCCTTGGTTTTTTGCAAACCCTGGTCGAGGCTTTCTTTTTCTTTTTTCCCGAATAATTTATTGAACAGTCCCATTGCTTGTATTAATTAGTAAAGAGTATCGCCGGATGATTGCCATGCAAAAGGAGGTCAGAACCGGCGGTTAACGGGGAAATAAATTAAACACAAAAAGCTGTTCCTGAAAGGGGAACAGCTTTTCAATATGTTGATAAGACCCATTACTTGGCAGCCAGAAAATCTTTTACCTTGTCTTTGTGTACGATGGCTTCTTTAAAAGTGTAGGCGCCGGTTTTGGGGCTGCGGACAGCCTTGATCACTTTTGTCCAGTTTTTTGCTTCGGCGGCGGCCTTTTGGTCTTTGGTTTTGATCGCGGTTTTTGCTTGCTTTGCCATGACTTAGCTGTTGATGGTATACAATAGGCAGATGCCGTATTGCAGCCCCGTTTATTTAATTTCTTTGTGAACAGTCACCTTTTTCATAACAGGATTGAATTTCTTCAGTTCCAGTCTTTCCGGTGTATTTTTTTTGTTCTTGGTTGTGATATAACGGCTTGTGCCGGGCAGTCCGCTGTTTTTGTGTTCTGTACATTCCAGGATGACCTGAACCCTGCTTCCTTTCTTTGCCATTGTAAATAGTGTTTATTGTTGATAATCGGGATGGCCCCTCGGGGCATTAGATCGTGGCTCCTTCCTGCCTCATCTTCTTTACGACAGCGTACAACCCGTTTTTGTTGATGGTGCGGATAGCGTCGGTAGAGAGCTTCAGGGTAACCCAGCGGTCTTCTTCAGCCAGGAAAAAACGCTTTGTTTTTAAGTTGGGTAAAAACCGGCGCTTTGTCTTGATATTTGAATGCGAAACTTTATTTCCTGTAACAGGCCTTCTACCCGTAACCTGACATACTCTTGACATGATTCCTTGATTTTGGACGGCAAATTTCGCTAAAACAATCTAATTATCAAAATGTATTTAGGTTTTAGTTTTTTGGAGCAATTGAATACTGTCTGTAAGCTGGTTATACAGGGTTTGCATGGGAGGATAGGTATGCAGCAATTCCAGGTGCTTCTGAATGGTCACCTGGTCGTTGCGCACGGCTGGTCCGGTAACCACATCAGCCGGGGAAACAAGGGACAAGCGGCGGGTGGTTTCCAGCGCCAGGGGAAGCAGCAGGCTGAAATCGAGGCCTTGCTGCCGGCAGAAGTTTTCCGCCACGGCATACAAATGATTGGTGAAGTTATTGACAAATACCGCCGCCACATGGTACTGCAGCCGCGCCTCATCACTTGTTACCCTTGCATCTGCTGAAATGCTGCCGGCCAGTTCCATCAGCTTTTCTTCCGTCTCTTTGTTGCCGGCGTTGACCAGCAGGGGCACCCCGGTAAGCACAGGCATTTCCTTGCGCAGACTTTGCAGCGGGTACAGCACACCATAATTGGGCGAAAACGATTTCAGTACATCAATAGGCACCGAACCTGCTGTGTGCACCACCATTCCGCTGGCCAGCCGGAGCGGACGTAATTCATGAAAGGCCTTGTCGGAAAGTGCAAACAGGTACAGATCGGCACCCCACGCAATCTCTTCCCAGGAACTACATGCCGATGCCTGCAGCTCGCGGGCCAGCGCCACGGCAGCGTCAGGGTTCCGGCCAAAGACCTGGAGAATGCGATGCCCTGCCTGCGCCAGCAACCGTCCAAACACAGTGGCTACATTTCCCGTTCCGATAATAACTATGTTCATAAGAAAGAGGGAGAAAAAGATCCCGGGTGAATTTGCAAAAGTTTTTCCACATTTACCATCTTATAAAACAGATCCCTGCTCAACCCACTATTTTAAAATAATTTACGCCCTCGTATGAACAACACAGAAGGTTACCAGGCAACACTGGATTATGCCCAGCAGGCAGACAGGACCGATCCGCTCCACAAATACCGGAAACGGTTTTATTTTCCGCAGCACAATGGCACAGACACCATTTACCTGTGCGGCAATTCGCTGGGACTGCTGTCGGACAATGTACAGGGTTCCATAGAGCAGGAACTGCAAGACTGGAAAAAGTTTGCCATCGACGGATACCGCAAGGCCACTTATCCCTGGATGTATTATCAGCATTTCTTTAAACCCTCCCTTTCCAGGATCATGGGTTGCAGCGAAGATGAGGTAACCGTGTCCAACGCTCTTACGGTGAACTTGCATTTTCTGATGTTCTCATTTTACCGTCCGCAGGGAAAACGCTGTAAAGTGATGATGGAAGCCGGCGCTTTTCCCAGTGATCAATACGCCGTTGAAACACAAGTGCGCCACCATGGCCTTCAACCAGCCGATGCCATCATTGAAATCGCACCCAGGGCAGGCGAGAAAACGCTGCGAACGGAAGACATCCTGGAGGCGATCCGCCTTCATGCAGACAGTCTGGCCCTGGTGTTATTCGGCGGCATCAACTATTACACAGGTCAGCTGTTCGACCTTTCGGCTATTACCCAAGCGGCCCACCAGGCAGGTGCCCTGGCTGGCTTCGACCTGGCGCATGTGGCTGGTAACGTACCCATGCAGCTGCACGACTGGAACGTAGATTTTGCCGCCTGGTGTTCATACAAATACTTGAACGGAGGTCCCGGTTCGGTTGCAGGATTATTTGTACATGAAAGATATGGGAGCGATCCGCTCCACCCCCGTTTAGCGGGCTGGTGGGGCAATGATGAAAAGACAAGGTTCAGGATGGAGAAGGGTTTTGTTCCGCAACCCGGTGCCGGCGGCTGGAACATCAGCACAGCACAGGTTTTTAACATGGCTCCCTTAAAAGCCGCCCTGGAAATTATTGATGAAGCCGGCATCCACAACCTGCGGGCAAAAAGCATCCGCCTTACCGGCTATCTCCAGTTTTTGCTTTACGAACTATCCAACATCCGCTTTGAAATCATCACCCCCGAAGATCCTGCTCAACGCGGCGCCCAGCTCAGCTTATTCTTCCCCGACCGGGCCAAACAACTCCACCAGCAAATGATCGACCAGGGCATCGTAGTTGATTACAGAGAACCAGGCGTCGTAAGAGTAGCCCCTGCCCCACTGTATAATTCGTTTGAAGATGTGTACAGGTTTTATGAGCGGCTGAAAAGCCTGAACCAGGATTTACAGGATTATAGGGATCGGGGACGTTAGACCATTGATCATCTTGCGGGTGCTTTTTGTCTGAACCAGGATTACTTCACCTCCGGTATCTCTTCAAAATCGCGAAAAATAATTTTTCCCCTGCTCATGCCTACCGCTACCATTTCGTCGGCGCCGGTTGAAGGACCGCCGATGCGCAGGACGGCGTCGCAGTGGTCGATCAACTTGATGGCGACGGGATGAAAAAATTTGTTGAAAACAGGATCGCCTGTTTGCCGGGAACCGGCTGCTTCAATGAGCGGCAGGGCAAACCACTCGCCCAGCACAGGCAGGTGGCCAATGTTGTAGAGCTGCAGGGCCGTATCCGTCATGTGCTTTACATTCGCTGCAATCAGCGCCGGATCGTCGTTTGTGCCTGACCGGTAGGGACCGGCTACCAGGATCAGGAGTGATTTTGTGGTTTGCATACCTTTCTGCTTGCGCTGGCACTAGGTCCAGGCGCGGTCTCCTTTTTTGTAGGGAATGCAGGCATCCCATCTGCCGGGAGTTTCCTGGTATCTTCTTGCCTCTTTACAGCCGATCTCGGATGTAAAGTAACCCAACAGGGTGAGCTCTTTCATCAGCCTGAAATAATGGGGCGGATCTTCGGCTTTCTTTGTTTTAGTATACGCTTTTTGTTCATTGTCGAGCTTCACCAGCAGGGCATGCCGCTGCTCAGGCTTGATCTCCATGAAATTGTTGCCGTATTCTTTGTCAGCGAGGTCCTGGATCTTGCCCATGCCGTCGTGAAAAAGCTGCTGGTCTTTTTCTTCGTAGCAGTCGTTGACCATTACTTTCATCAGCTCACCTACTTTGGCGGCTTTTGCACCGGGCGTTTTGGTGGGAGGAAGAATGGTATCGGCTATCTCGTCAAGCAAGGCCACATCTTTTTCTGAAAAGCCGACGGTTTTGTCTGCATTGCTTTTGCAGCCTGAAAGAAAAGCCTCTGCTCCGAGGATGGTTCCACCGAGCAGGAGGCTGATATGCTGAATTGCGTCTCTTCTGTTCATACCGTTGTAATAATTTTTAGAACGATTTTGCTTCTCCCAGTTTCCAGCCTTCGCGGTAGGTCCGCTTTACAAATTGGTTAGCCGCGTCCAGATTGGTCACCCGCATGTTGTCGTTGTCCCATACCAGCTTTACATAGCGGCCTGGATAGTTGAAGCCGTTGGGCTGGCCATTGGCGTTCGTGCGGGGTACCCGCAGATCATAGCCGCGAATGGCGAGGTTGGCCATCAGCAGCGCCTCTGTGAGCGGACCGGCAATTTCAAACGGGGAACTCATCTGCGTTTTACCATAACCGGCAATAGCGCCTTCAACCCATTGTGCATAGTGGCCGTCTTCGCCGCCAGGTACGCGCGGAATCTTTTGTTTTACCTTGGCTGTTTCCGGGTTGCGCGAAAGCGGAATCAGCTTGGGATCACGGCTGTAGGTACCGCACATCATCTTGCCCTTGCTGCCGATAAAGTAAACACCGTTGCCGCCATCTCCAAACACTTCATTGGGTCCCAGCTCGGCCGGACGTTCAGGCTGTATGCCCCCGTCCATCCAGTGCAGTGTAACCGGGCCTTTTGTCTTTTTTGTTTTAGGGAAGGTCATGGTAACATGGCTCGAAGGCGGACAGGAATCAGGGAAATACCCTTGTTTGAATTCATCTACGTATACGGTTCCTACACTGGCCTGTACATCGCTGATGTATTTCAGGTCAAGCACACGGAATGCCGGTTCTACCAGGTGGCATCCCATATCGCCGAGTGCACCGGTACCATAATCCCACCAGCCACGCCAGTTAAAAGGAACCAGCTTCTCCACATAATCTTTGTAAGGGGCACTTCCCAGCCACAGGTCCCAATCAAGCGTTTTAGGAACTTCTGCTTTTCTATCCGACCAGGGAATGCCCTGTGGCCATACAGGCCGGTTGGTCCAGATATATACGGTGCTTACATCACCAATCAACCCGGCATCATACCATTCCGTGAGCTGGCGCACACCGTCGTTGGAAGCGCCCTGGTTGCCCATCTGGGTAACTACCTTGTACTGCTCGGCGGCTTTGGTAAGCACACGTGCTTCGTATACATCGTGGGTCATTGGTTTTTGAACATACACATGCTTGCCCAGCTGCATGGCTGCCAGTACGGGAGCCGCATGGTTGTGATCAGGTGTCGACACAGATACGGCGTCAAAGTTCTTTGATTCTTTGTCAAGCAGCTGGCGCCAATCCTTGTAGTATTTGGCTTGCGGAAAAGCTTTCACACTATTGGCTGCACGGGCATCATCCACATCACACAGGTAAGCAATATTTGCTTTACCGCTTTTCGCAAAGTTGGCCACATCACTTTGGCCTTTACCGCCGACCCCGATGCTGGCCACGTTTAACTTGTCACTGGGAGCAATGTATCCCTTTCCACCGAGCACATGGCGGGGCACAATCATAAAGCCTGCTGCGGCCATAGAGGCATTTTTGACAAACTCTCGTCTGGATGGGAGTGATGATTCTTTTTTATTTTCTTCCATGCTTGTTTTTTTAGCGTAACAGATTGAAGATTTATGGTTGACAACAAATTGAGTTCACAGAAACCGGGATAAATAACTAGAGATTTTGTTTCTTTAATTCATTTACAGCAAAATCTGCCGCCCGGGCGGTAAAGGCCATGTAAGACAGGGACGGATTGACGCAGGCAGCGGATACCATACAGGCACCGTCTGTAACAAATACGTTTTTAGCATCCCATACCTGGTTGTGCTCATTGAGGACAGATGTTTTAGGATCTTTTCCCATGCGGGCAGTTCCCATTTCATGAATGCCCATTCCAGGATAGCTTCCCCTGTCGTATGTTTCCACGTTTTTCAGACCGGCGGCTTCCAGCATTTCACGCGCATCTTCCATCATGTCGTGCCGCATCTTATTCTCATTGTCTTTAAACTCGCAGTTAATAGCCAGTACCGGCAGGCCCCATTTGTCTTTTTTATCCTTGTCCAGGCGGATATGGTTTTCATGGTAAGGCAGGGTTTCACCAAAACCGGTGAGCCCCATCACCCAGGGACCTGGCTCAGACAGCGCATCTTTAAAATCAGCGCCAATGCTCATTTCGGCGATCTCGCGGTCGTAGCCCTGGCGTGAAGCAGCGCCCTGGTAACCAAAGCCGCGTATATAATCCCTTTTCTCGCCGCCCGGCAGGTTGCGGAAGCGGGGAATATAGATGGCACCCGGCCTTCTGCCAAAATAATATTTGTCATCATACCCTTCTGCATTGCCATTGGCACCTGCGCGGAAATGGTGATCCATCAGGTTGTGCCCCAGTTCCCCGCTGCTGCTGCCCAATCCATCGGGCCATATATCAGTCGCTGAATTCATCAGGATCCAGGTGCTGTTGAGGGTAGAGGCATTCAGGAAAACAATCTTGGAAAAATAGTCGTAGGTCTTGTTGTCCTGCGCGTCTATGATGCGTACGCCCTTTGCTTTTTTGGTATCCTTGTCGTAAATAAGTTCTTTTACGATCGAAAAAGGCCGGAGGGTGAGATTGCCTGTTTTCATGGCAGCCGGCAAGGTGGCAGACTGGGTACTGAAGTAAGCCCCGAACGGACATCCCAGCCAGCATTTGTTCCTGAACTGGCAGTTGGTCCTGCCTTCGTGGGGCGCGGTCAGGTTTGCCACGCGTGCAGCGATCATGCTGCGCTGCCCTTTGTAATGCTGTTTTATTCTGGCGGCCACATCCTTTTCAACACAGTTCATTTCGATGGGTGGCAGGTATTGACCATCCGGCAGTTGCGGAAGTCCTTCCTTGGAGCCGCTGATACCGGCAAACCGTTCTACATAGTCGTACCAGGGAGCCATGTCCTTGTAGCGGATCGGCCAGTCGATGGCGATTCCATCTTTGGCATTGGCTTCATAGTCCAGGTCGCTGAAGCGGTAGCTCTGCCGGCCCCACATCAGGGAACGGCCGCCTACCTGGTAACCGCGGAACCAGTCGAAGCGTTTTTCTTCTACATAGGGCGCATCTTTTTCATTGGCCCAGTAGTTCAGGTTGATCTCGTTGAGCGGGTAATCCCTTTTCAAGACAGGGTATTCCCGGTTCATCTGGCTGGTGCGCAAGCCACGGTGCGGAAATTCCCAGGGGCCTTTCGTCGCATTCACATAATCTTTTACATGCTCCACATTGCGTCCGCGTTCCAGCATCAAAACCTTCAAACCTTTTTCTGTCAGTTCCTTGGCGGCCCATCCGCCGCTGATTCCGGAACCAACAACTATTGCATCATACGTGTTGATAGCCATATTTGTGAATTAGTATGTTTTATGAACAATCGTTTGCTACCAGCTTCCGGTCGTATGCCTCTACCGGATTTATATACTGATGGCCTTGCTTCGTTTATACATCGCATATATGGATCGCCTGCCGCAGGGAAGCGATCTTGTCTTCGCGGGCAGGGATAAACTCCTGCGCCAGATAACCTGTGAACTTCAATTCATCAAAAATGCATTTAACGATCGCAGGATAATACAATTCCTGCGAATCATCAATTTCATTGCGGCCCGGTACCCCGCCGGTATGGTAATGACCAAAGTACTGGTGGTTGTCGCGGATGGTGCGGATCACATCGCCTTCATCGATCTGCATGTGGTAAATGTCGTAGAGCAGTTTGAAGTTGGGTGAACCGATGCGTTTGCAAAGCTCTACGCCCCAGGCCGAGCGGTCGCACATATAATCTTTGTGATTGACCTTGCTGTTGAGCAGCTCCATTTGCACGATCACGCCTTTTTTCTCTGCCTGCGCCATGATCTGCTTCAGGCCTTCCGCGCAGTTTTTCAAACCGGTTTCATCGTCCATCCCTTTTCTGGCTCCGCTGAAACAGATCAGGTTTTTATACCCGGCTTGTGACACCAGGTCGATGTTGTCGGAATAATTTTTTAACAGGGTGGGATGAAACTGCTTGTTGTTCCATCCATCGTTGATGCTGATTTCGGCACCGTTGCACATAGAAGAAAAAATGCCGTATTGCTTCAGCGTAGGCCAGTCTTTAGGACCAACCAGGTCGATGGCAGCAAAGCCAATGTCTTTGACGTGTTTGCAGAGATCTTCCACGCTGTATGTGCTGTAGGTCCAACGGCAGACCGAGTGGTTTACATTGCCTTTAAGCATTTTTTTTTCAGGGTTTGTTGCGGCGGATGCAGAAGTAACAAGCGGGGCGGTGATCATGGCGGAGCCGCCCAATGCCAGTCCCTTCAAAACATTCCGTCTGGTAGTATGCTTACTCATATAGGTAACATTTGATGCTGTGTTGCAGTTTTGAAAGTTGCGAATTTTTCTTTCTTCGCATAAGCACTTGTGCCAACGCACCCCTGGTTCTCTGAAGATAGGCAGGTGTGGGTTCTGGCTATGATAAGTTCTTAAGGTTTATACAGACGTCTCCGTACAGCGTTAGGTCAGCGGACTGGCAGCCAATCCTTTTTCTGCATCCGCTTCCGTGATGGTTGTTTTTCTTTTTTCCCTGAACAGCAGGGCATACATAGCAAATACCACTGCAGCAATAATGGCCGGCACGATCCAGATGCTTCTCCAGTCATGTCCTCCCGAGGGGAGCGCATATTTCTCGGCTACCAGGCCGGCTACCCAAAAGCCGATGAGCATGCCAACGCCATAGGTGGCCAGCGTGATCATGCCCTGTGCTGCGGAACGGATGGAATCACCCGCCCTTTCATTGGTATATATCTGTCCGGTTACAAAAAAGAAATCGTAGCACACACCATGCAGAACAATGCCTCCATACAACAGCCACATACCGCTGCCGGCATCGCCAAAGCCAAAGCAAAGATACCTGACCACCCAGGCGCCCATCCCGATCAGCAGCATCTTCTTTACACCCAGGCGGCTGAAGAACACGGGCATTAAAAAAAGGAAAGCCATCTCAGACATCTGGCCTATCGCCATTTTACCGGCGGCACCTGTTACCTTCAGTTCATTGAGGTAGATATTTGTTTCCTGGTAGTAGAAAGCCAGGGGTATGCAGATAAGCAGGGAAGAAAGAAAGAAAACCAGGAAGTTTTTATCCTTGAAAAGACCCAGCGCATCCAGCCCGATGATTTCTCCAAAGCTGGTACGGGTACCCTTTTTGGGGGGCGGTGTGTTGGGCAGTGTAAAACAAAAGACGCCCATGATCAGGGAAACAGCAGCAGCAAGCCGGAACGTATTTACCAGTGTGTTCTCCTGCTCCCAGGCCAGCCAGCCGATCATCAAACCAGCGATGATCCATCCGATAGTGCCCCACACGCGGATATTGGAAAATTCCTTTTCCGGGTTGTTGATCTGTTTGAAAGAAACGGTATTCACCAGCGCAAGCGTTGGCATAAACAGGATCATGTACACAAGCAGGGCCGGATAAAATGCGTTGAAATCACTTACGGTGGTGATGTAGTATAACAGGGCAGCCCCCACGAGATGCAGCACAGCGAGAATTTTCTGCGCGGCAAAAAAACGGTCGGCGATCAAACCAATAATAAAAGGTGCAATGATAGCGCCCAGCGATTGCGTTCCATATGCCACACCGACCTGTACATCTGTAATGCCAGGTATCGACTTCAGGTATGTTCCCATGGTCACAAACCAAGCCCCCCAAATAAAGAAATTCAGAAACATCATAACGCAGAGCCGGAAACGCGTAGAGAATGTCATGAGCAAACCATTGATTATAAAAGTTAGAAGGGATGCTTCCTGGCCTATATCAGTGTGAAACGCACTGTACTAAGAAGTATCAGCAAGCGAATTGTTGATCATAGGCTCTATAATACAGGCGTTAAATGTAGCAATTTATACCATACCTTGTACGAACCCCAAAAAAATTTTGGATTTACCGGGCGGTTGAAAAAGGAAACCTATAAATTTGTCGCAAGGTGGGTGAGATGGCGTGCCAGTCTCGATCGACCTTATTATCTGCAGCTTAAAACTGTACATATTCTAAATTATATCATTACATGAAAAAATTCCTGTTTATCCTGCTCACAGGTTGCCTTGCGATTGGTTGTGGAAACAACGATGCCGAGAAAAAAGACACTGCTGAAACAAAAACAGATTCAACAGCTACTGCCAAAGAGGAAGATCCGGATATCGCGAAAGGACTTACCCTGGTAGCCAACAACGATTGCCTGACCTGCCACAAGATCAATGAAACCGCTACAGGCCCTGCCTACCAGGCCGTTGCCCAGCGGTATGAAGCGACCGCTGAAGTGGTTGACTCACTTTCACAAAAAGTAATTACAGGCGGCGCCGGAAAATGGGGCCAGATCCCTATGAGCCCGCATCCGCAGCTTTCCAAAGACGATGCAAAGGCCATGGTTAAATACATTCTCTCCCTGAGAAAATAATCCTGACATACTAAGCGTATGAAATTAAAACTGGGTGGTAAAATTTTATTGTTTGTTATCGTTGCCGCAGTGGCTTTTTTCGTGCTGAAAAGATTTGTTCCGGCACCCGCAGCAGATACAAACGATCCTTCGAAGTCTACCTCATCATCTGCGCCCAGTTCGGAAGAACGGCGCGATCGGGATGATGAAAAATCCGACAACCCTCGTTCAGGCAGTTCTTCTTCTACCTCGTCCTCTGGCGAAAGAAGGAGCTTTGATTTCTCCCCGGAGAAACCTGTCGGCGGCATTCTCAGGGGTGTAGTTGAAGTAGGCGCTTCCGGGTTTAACTCCTTTGTGATAAATATGGACCAGCAAAAACGCTGGGAAATTGTTTCCAAAGATTTTGGTGAATCGCTTGCCTACGAAGGACTTGCCACAACAGATGACATCCGCGCCGGTTTGAAAAAATACCTGGCGGGCATGTTTGAAAAAGGCGTGAACAAAACCAACATGCATTTTGTGATTTCATCAGGCGCCCAAAAAGAACCCAAAACAGCAACCATCGCCAATGAGCTGAAAAAAATGGGTTATGTCGTAAACCTTGTCACCGCCGACCAGGAAGCCAAATTTGCCTTCAAGGCAACCGTACCTCCTGCATACCAGGACAATTCATTTCTGGTAGACATTGGCTCCGGTAACACCAAAATATCCTGGCAGGAAGGCGCCGGACTGAGAGCGGTTGAAACACCCGGTGCAAAATATTATGAGCAGGGAAAATCGGATGATGCTGTGTACGATGAAGTAAAGGCCAGTGCAAATAAAATTCCTGAAGGAAAACGCAATGTAGCTTTTATCATAGGCGGCGTTCCGTTTACCCTGGCCAAGCAGCACCGCAACGGGGAAGAACGTTATACGGTGCTGAACCAGCCTGGCAGTTATAAAGCAGCCGATAAAAAAATGGCTTCCGGTATAAATATCTACAAAGCACTGGAAGACGCTACCAAATGCGATACCTTTGTTTTTGACTGGGACGCCAACTTTACCATTGGCTTTCTGCTCAGCTTGCGCTAAGCAAGCTATCATCGATTGAATCCCCTGGCTTTTAGTGATAGAACGGCAACGCAAAAGCAGTCCTTACTTAAGCTGTCATCTTACCACAAAAAGCCCTCTTCTCCATTTTATAAACATTGTCATTATGATAAATTCCCGTCGTTTTTTTATCAAGCAGGCAGCACTGGCCGGAGCAGGCGTAGCAGTGACGAAAGCCGGCTTTTCTGCAAAAAGTTATAAGCGGATCATTGGCGCCAACGATCGTGTGCGGGTAGGCGTAGTGGGCTTTTCAGACCGCCACCGTTCTTCCCATATTCCCAGCTTCATGAACCACTACAAGGAACTGAATTTTGATGTAGTGGCCGTATCAGATATCTGGAAAAAGCGCCGGGAAGAAGGTTCGGCCATCTGGAAAGAAAAAATGGGGCATGATGTAACAGCCTGCCGCAACAACGAAGAAATGTATGATAAAAAGCTGGTGGATGCCGTATTTGTAAGCACGGCAGATTTTCAACATGCTTACCATGCCACGGAAGCCGTGAAAGCGGGTTGCGACGTGTACTGTGAAAAGCCCTTCGCAGAAACCATGGAAGACAACAGGAATGCGTTGAAGGTGATCAAAGCCTCTGACAGGATTGTGCAGATCGGTTCGCAAAGACGGAGCGGCAACAATTACCATGCAGCCAATGAATTTATCCGTTCAGGCAAGTTTGGTCCTATTACCATGGTTGAACTCAGCTGGAATGTAAACCAACCCGGCCGCTGGCGCCGTCCCGAACTGCTGGGCCAGCTCAAGCAGGAAGATACAGACTGGAAACGCTTCCTGATCAACCGGCCCAACGATACATTCGACCCCCGCAAATACCTGGAGTTCCGCCTTTTCTGGCCTTATTCTTCCGGTTTGCCGGGTCAGTGGATGAGCCACCAGATCGATACGGTGCATTGGTTCACCGGACTGCAGCATCCCCGCAGCGTAGTGGCCAATGGTGGTATCTATGTGTGGAAAGATGGCCGGAAAAACTGGGATACGATTACCGCGGTATTTGATTATGGTCCGGCAAACGATCCCGCCAACGGTTTCCAGGTCAGCTTTGCATCCCGCATGCACAACGGAGATGAAAACCCCGCAGAAATCTATTATTCAAATGGCGGTATGCTAAACCTGAATACCAACAAGGTCTCCCATACCGGCGGTCTGACCAAACGCGCTGCGGCTGCAATGGGTATGCAGGAAAACCTGTTGCAGGAAACCAGTCTGGCCATGACAGAACAAGTTGTGGCTTCCGCCAATACCGGTGGCGACCAGCTTACGTCAAACCATGTGCGCAACTGGATGGAATGCGTGCGCAGCCGCAAACAACCCCATGCACCGGTGGAAGCAGGTTACAGCCATTCTATTGCTACCATCATGGCCAACGCGGCCGTGCACACCGGACAAAAAGTTACCTTCGATGAAAAAACCCAGGAAGTCATGGCTGGTGGCAAACCGTTCAAATTATGATGTGTGAAAGTCAAGCAACTTAGTATGAATAAACTCTTGAAATGCGCAGGCACCTGCGCATTTTCTCTATGTATCTCTTCCGCCCTGCTGGCCCAGCAACAGGCGGTTAAACTGGTCAGGAACGACAAGCTCCGCAAGATCGATGTGCTGATCGGCGGCAAGCCTTTTACCAGTTTCCAGTACCCGGACACCCTCGAGAAACCCATCCTCTACCCGATCCGGGCAGCCAATGGCACGGTGGTAACAAGGGGCTTTCCGATCAGTCCGCTGCCCGGTGAGCCAACAGATCATCCGCACCACATGGGCATCTGGTTCAACTACGAAAATGTAAACGGGCTCGACTTCTGGAATAATTCCTATGCCATCCCCAAAGAAAAAAAAGGGGGCTATGGCTGGATCAAGACAGACAAGATCGTGGAAGCAACCGACGGGGCCGCCAAAGGTTCGCTGACCTATCATGCTACCTGGACAAACCAGCAAAACGAAGTGCTGCTGGAAGAAACCACGAAGCTTGAGTTCAGCGGTGACCCTCACCAGCGCATCATTGACCGGACCACCGAATTAAAAGCTGTAAAGGAAGTTCAGTTCAAAGATGCAAAAGACGGTTTGCTGGGGATGCGGGTAGCCCACGAGCTGCAGATCCCTTCGCAGGAAGACCAGAAATTTACTGACGACAAGGGCATTGTGACCGTCGTCAAGGGAGGAACCGATAAGACCGCCAATGGCACTTATCTCACCAGCGAAGGCAAACAAGGCAACGATGCCTGGAGTACCCGTGGCAGGTGGTGCAAATTGTATGGAAAAATGGGCGCCGATTCAGTTACCATTGCCATGATCGACCATCCCACCAATCCCAACTACCCTACGTTCTGGCATGCACGGGGCTATGGTTTGTTTGCATTGAACCCTCTCGGTGAAAACGTATTTACCAACGGAAAAAGTACCAAGAACCTCCAGTTGAAAAAGGGGGAATCGGTTCGCTTCAGATACCGGGTCGTAATTGATGAGAACAACAAGACCCTGAGCCCTGCACAATTAAATGGGCTTGCTGATGCGTTTGCGCGCTAAAGCCGGCACACAATAGCAGCAGGGGCCCACGCGTTTGCTTGCCAAAGACGCCCTGTAAGGCGTCTTTGATTTATAAACGATTGCCCACGGAAAAACTTTAAATCAAGCAATCAATGTACAAAGCCGTTTTTACGGATATGGATGGCACGCTGCTCCGCAAAGACCATTCTATCAGTGAGGCCACCCGGGAGCTGGTCCGCAAAATTGTTGATGCAGGAATCCCCTTTATACTTGTTTCAGCCAGGCCTATGCATGGCATCCTACCTATCAGCCAGTGGCTGGGCACAGACCATATGCCGATCGTAAGCCTGAATGGCGCTTACATCGGACTGGAAAACAAGATCATCTTCCGGTCAGCCATTGATCTGTCAACCGTAACAGAGATCCATGCGGTGGCCAACCGGTATGATGTGACCCTGATTTACTATTGTGGCATGGAGTGGTTTGCAGAAAAGAGCAACGCGGCCACCTTAAAGGAACAGCGGATCACGGAAGTGCCGGTCAGGATCGCCCCTTATGAAGGCCTGTTAAAACAATGGGAAAAGGATCCTGCCGGGATCAACAAGATCATGGCGATCGGGAAAAAAGAAGTGATCGGCGAGCTGGAAGCGGAGCTGCACCGGATCTACGGAGATCAGATGAACGTGTATACATCCAAACCCACTTATTTGGAGATCATGCGCCGCGATGCTTCAAAGACGAATGCGGTAAAATTCTTAATGGAGCGATACGGCATTCAACGGGAAGAAGTGATCGCCATCGGCGACAATTTCAACGACAAGGAAATGATCGATTTCGCCGGCACCGGCATCGCCATGGGCAACGCCCCCGACGAAGTAAAAGCAGTAGCCGACTGGGTCACCGATACCAACCAACATGACGGGGTACGCAAGGCGTTCGAGAAATATATTCAGTTGTCTGAACCTTGATTTACAGGATTGGGAGGATGCGGGGACGTTAATCCTGGTTCAGACAACTCCCCCTTCAGCACAGCCCATACATTTGCCGCTACGATCTTTGCTCCGCCTGCAGTTGGGTGAATGCCGTCGGCCTGGTTGAGTTCTTTTATACCGGCAACGCCTTCCAGCAGAAAAGGGATCAAATGCATGGTGTTTTTCTGCGCTAGATCGGCAAACAGGCTGCGGAAATTGGACGTATACTCCGGGCCCATATTGGGCGGTACCTGCATGCCGGCCAGGATTAACTTTGCCCCCGGGTATTTTGCTTTGACCTTATCTACGATAATTTGCAGGTTCTTTTTTGTTTCTGTGAGGGGGATGCCGCGCAGTCCGTCGTTGGCACCCAGCTCAAGGATAAAAATATCTACCGGCTGGCGGAGGATCCAGTCGATGCGGCTGTTGCCGCCCGAAGAAGTTTCCCCGCTCACGCCGGCATTGACCACCTTGTAAGGTGCCCGGAGGGAATCCAGTTTTTGCTGGATCAGGGAGGGAAAAGATTCGGCCGGATCAAGTCCGTACCCTGCGGTGAGGCTGTTGCCAAAAAACAAAATGGTCTTGCGGGGTTTATTCGCGCTGGCAGCAGCAGGGGCAGCTTCTTTGGTTTCGGTCCCCTCCCCTTTTGATCCATCGCTGGTACAGGCAGGTGCTAAAAGGCAAAGAAATCCAGCAAACAGCAACAAGTAAGCTCTTTTCATACACTTGATTTATCGGGTCTCACCCCTCTCTATTTTACTAAGGCCTTAACGGATTGTAAAAGGATATCTGATTATTTTTGAATCTGTCAGCATTCCTCACAGCAAGATAATAAAAACACGTTGGACACTATTCTACACCTGCAGAACGTACACAAAACTTTTGGATCCGCCGGCCGCACCCTTACAGTGCTGCACGACATCAGTCTTTCCGTACCGGCCGGCTCTACCATGGCCATCGTCGGTCCTTCGGGCAGCGGCAAAACGACCTTGCTCGGATTGTGTGCCGGCCTGGACCGCTCCAGCAGCGGCACCGTGGAACTCAATGGGCAGCGGCTTGATCATTTAAGCGAAGACCAGCGGGCAGAAGTGCGCAACAGGAATGTAGGCTTTATCTTTCAGAATTTTCAACTGATACCCACCCTGACAGCCCTGGAAAATGTAATGGTGCCGCAGGAGCTGCGGGGGGAAAAGGGGGCGAAAGAAAAAGCGCGCGGACTGCTTGAAAAAGTAGGACTGGCAGACAGGGGCCATCATTACCCCTCCCAGTTGAGCGGGGGCGAACAGCAGCGGGTATCGCTGGCAAGGGCTTTTTCCAACAACCCGCGCATCTTATTTGCCGACGAACCAACAGGCAGCCTGGATGCCGAGACCAGCGAGAAAATTGTACAGCTTCTGTTTGATTTAAACCGCGAAGCAGGAACCACCCTGATCCTTGTTACCCATGACGGAGAGCTGGCTGCCAAAACAGGTCGCATCGTACGCATCCGGGGTGGCAGCATTGTGGCAGATGAACCGACCGGCTCTTCCCATCTTTGATCCTGTTTTCCCTGAATCAAGACTGACCTACACAGATGCAGCAAGCAAGTATAGCATGAACACAAAAAGCCCATTTAACTTCCGGTGGCTCCTCCTGATGGCCTGGCGCGACAGCCGGCGCAACCGCTCGCGGCTGTTTCTTTTTATCTCTTCCATCGTATTGGGTATCGCGGCCCTGGTAGCCATCGATTCACTCGGTGATAACCTGCGCGACAATATAGACCAGCAAGCCGCCAGCCTGATCGGCGCCGACCTGCAAATCTCTTCCGGCAAACCTGTAAGCGATTCGATCAAAACCCTGCTTGATTCGCTGGGTGACCAGCGGTCGGAACAGCGGAGCTTTGCTTCCATGATCTATTTCCCGGCCAGCCGGGGTACCCGTCTGGTACAGATCAAGGCCCTGGAGGGTGCATTCCCTTACTATGGCGCGCTGGAAACCACGCCCGCAGCGGCCGCTCTCCAGTTTCGCAACCAACAGGCAGCGTTGGTTGACAAAACCCTGATGCTTCAGTACAATGCCAGGATCGGTGATTCTGTAAAGGTCGGAAATATCCTGTTTGCCATTGCCGGCATTTTGCAGAAAGCACCCGGGCAAACCGGCTTTGCTTCTTCGATTGCGCCCATCGTATACATTCCGCTCAGTTATCTTGAAAAGACCGGCTTGTCACAAAAAGGCAGTCGCATCAGCTACAGCTATTTTTTCAAGTACAACCGTTCTGTTAACATAGGAAAGCTGGTGACAGATCTGGAGCCCCGGCTGCGGAGGGAGGGACTTAACTACGACACTGTCGAAAGCCAGAAAGCAGATACGGGCCGGTCTTTCAGCGACCTCACTTCTTTTCTCTCGCTGGTTGGCTTTATTGCCTTGCTGCTGGGCTGCGTGGGTGTGGCCAGCTCCATCCATATCTATATCCGTGAAAAGATTGCCACCATTGCCGTACTGCGTTGCCTGGGCATGAAGGCGAATGCAGCATTTGTTATTTACCTGCTGCAGATTGCAGGCATCGGCCTGATCGGATCTGTTGCAGGAGCTATACTTGGTGCCACCATCCAGCAGGTGTTGCCGGGCGTGCTGAAAGATTTTCTTCCGGTCGACATCACTACGGCCCTTTCGTGGCCGGCCATCGGGAAGGGCATCCTGCTGGGCATGGGCATCTCTGTCCTTTTTGCCCTGTTGCCGCTGGTTTCCCTGCGCACCATCTCACCCCTGAATACCCTGCGCATTTCTTATGAAGAGGGGGTTGCCAGGAGAGAGCCGCTCAAAGTATTTGTATATGGACTGATCGTGCTTTTTATTTTGGTCTTTACCTACTTCCAGCTGCATGACTGGCGGGAAACCTTGTTTTTTGTAGCGGGTTTGGGAGCCGCCTTCTTTTTGCTGATGGGATTGGCCCTCTTGGTCATGCGCCTGATCCGCCGGTTTTTTCCTGCGGGCTGGCGGTATGTGTGGCGGCAGGGATTGGCCAATTTATACAGGCCCAATAACCAGACAGCGATCCTGATTGTTTCTATTGGCTTAGGCACGGCATTTATCTGCACGCTCTTTTTGATCCAGGCCATCCTGATCAACCGGGTTAGCTTATCGGCCAGCGGCAACCAGCCTAACATGGTTTTGTTTGATATACAGCAAGCACAACGGCCGGGCGTGCGGGACCTGGCAAAGCAACACCAATTGTCTGTGCTGCAGGAAGTGCCCATCGTAAATATGCGGCTGGAATCACTGAACGGCAAATCGGCAGCGAACCTGCCTCCAGACAGCAGCTATGCCAGAAGCGTGTTTACCAGGGAGTACCGGGTCACTTACCGGGATACGCTCACCAGTTCGGAAAAGATCACCAAAGGAAGCTGGTATGGCAGGCCGGCCGGAACAGTCGGAGCAATCAATATATCACTTGAACAGGGTTTTGCAAGGCGGCAGCGCATACACATTGGCGATACCATGGTGTTCAATGTACAGGGCGCGGAAGTTACTACCCGGGTGGGCAGTTTCCGGGAAGTAGAATGGAACCGGGTGCAAACAAATTTCCTGGTGGTTTTTCCGGCAGGTGTGCTGGAAGAAGCACCCCAGTTCTATGTGATGCTTACGCGTGTCTCTTCTGACCAGGTTTCGGCCCGCTTTCAGCAGGACATGGTGCGGCGCTTTCCTACTGTTTCTATCATCGACCTGGGGCTGATCCTCAGCACCCTGGATGCCATCCTTGACCAGATTGCATTTGTGATCCGGTTTATGGCTGCGTTTAGCATAATAACCGGACTGATTGTACTGATCGCGTCCGTGCTGATCAGCAAATACCAGCGCATCCGCGAGAGCGTTCTCCTGCGCACGCTGGGAGCCAGCCGCAAACAAATCCTGGCCATCACAGCGCTGGAATATTTTTTTCTTGGGGTCCTGGCCTCCGGAACAGGCGTACTTCTTTCAGTAGCAGCAAGCTGGGCTTTGGCAAGATGGGTTTTCAAAACCCCGTTTACTGCCAGCCTGCTGCCCTTGCTTCTTGTAATGATCATTATCTGTTTGCTCACCATTGTAATTGGCTTGCTCAACAGCCGGGCAGTCCTGAACAAGCCACCACTGGAGGTTTTGCGGCAGGAGGGATGATACGATCCGAATAAATCAGTAGCGTATCGTACCTCACTCCTTTTCTTACCGTTGGCCAAAGAAGTTTTTTATAATAGTGCGGATCAGATCAAGTTGAAGCCTTTGCAGAATGATGAAGCAAGGGCATAAACAGTTACTCCCCTACGATCCCGGTGATGCATAAGGGAGTAAACAGAAAATGAGTATACCAGCTATCAGGTCAGCTTACAAAACTCCTTTGAAAGCCGAGACATCCAGCCTCGGAATGGTGGTGTTGTATTTTGAATTGATGGCTTTTATAAACTCGTTAGCAGTGAGGGCATTGCCACGGGGTGTGAGGTGAACACCATCAAGTGAAAACACACCACCGGTAATAAAGTCAGCATTTACAGTAACACCGTCTACGACCATGCCGGCTTTTACCTTGTTGAGAAAATCCATACTGTCGAAAAGGGCTAGTCCGTAAAGTGTGGAGGCGCTCCTGATGATCCGGTTGTAGGCACCCACGTACTGGCGGGCCAGGGCTGTTTCGGCCGCATCAAGCACTTCCTTGCTTGCGATAGGGTTACTAAGGGTGATGCCGTAACCAGGCATGCCGTTAACAACCTGACCCAGGCTGCCTGCATTGAATGTTAACCCGATCAGGTCTGCATCCGTTGCAGCACGCGCAACATACTTTCCGGTAGCAGGCTCCAGTGCGCTGATATAAATGTTTGCTGCAGTAATCCGGCTAACGGCAACTTTCAGCGCTTGTACAGTAACAGTGTTCAGGTAAGGCAACACAGTTACATCCGGTATCGTTGCGATTACACCCCCTGCGCCGTTCTTCGTGAGGTTGGAAAGAAGCAATGCGTACAGACCGGCAAACTGGATTGAATCTGTCAACACATCACCTTCTCCTCCCGAAGTAGCATAACCCAGCACGTCGTTGTTGCCGAGCCAGTTGCTAAAAAATGTGAACGGCTTGGCAGTCACAAAATCAAGATAAGAGGTGGTGTTGGTACCAGCATTACCGGGAAGCAGTCTTTCAAAATAGGGATTCAGGTTACCGATCAGGGGAGAAGTGATTTGCTGCAGTTTGAGACCCGGCACACCGTAGTTGTTGAGATCGCCGGTATACTTTGTATACAAAGTAACGGGGCCAAACCCCGGAATGGTAACAGTGCCCCGGATAGCCAGTTTGTCTGTTACAGGTACGATATTGGGCGTTCCGTCTGGTTTAACGCCATCCAGCCGCAGATAACCAGAGCCGTTGGCCTGCTCAGCAGGAAACAGCGGTTGGAAGAAATTCCCCCCTCCGGCAGATTTCATTTGGGTGGCAATGAGAAAGGGATAAGCCACTTGCTGGCCTTCCAGAAACAATCCCCCGTTGTACAACCCGCCGTTAGAGTAACCGGCTGTTATTGAATTTCCCACAGAAATATACCGGGTAAAATCGGCAGCAGCAGCCCCCTGCTGGGTACTTTGGGGTGCCGAGGGAATATCTTCTTTTTGACAACTTGAAAAAATAAAGACCAGCGCAACCAGTGAAACAGGTAAGAAACGAAACTTCATATGTATGGGTTTTGGTATAAAAGCAAACACTGCAGGATATAGAAGGATCTTTCTGTTCGCCGGAACGGCAAACAGGCCAATTTGTTGAAGACAGACAGATAAGCAGAAAAATCAAAGGATTCTAAAAAGGTACAGATCAGACAAAAAAGAGGAGTAAATATAGTCATCAGTCCTGTATTGTAGATAACAGACCGTCATCTTTTTCTTTACCACCTGTACAGAGGGACAATACAGCGTGAAGTAAATTTATTTTTCAATATATTTTGAAAGTTTAAAAACTTTGGTATTTTTGAGGATGGAATTACCGGAAGCAAGACAAAAGTTTATAGAAGCCTGGGGCAAGCTGGGTTCAGAATGGGGTGTGAACCGCACCATGGCCCAGGTGCATGCCTTGCTCCTGATCAGTCCGGATGCCCTTACCACCGAAGAGATCATGGAAGAACTCAGCATCTCGCGCGGAAACGCCAACATGACCTTGCGGGATCTGATCGGGTGGGGACTCGTGGAAAAGCAACACAAAGCCGGTGAGCGCAAAGAATATTTTTTTGCAGATAAAAACACCTGGAACATCGCCCGGCAGGTAGCCAAGGAAAGAAGAAAACGGGAACTTGATCCCATGCTCAAAGTGCTGCAGGAGCTATCAGCTGTAAAGGGCGACGAAAAAAATCCTGCTTACAAAACATTCAAAACATCTATCACCAATATCGGCAAGTTGGCTGGCAATGTCAACAAAACCCTGGAAACAATGCTCAAGGCAGAAGAAAACTGGTTCTGGGGATCCCTGTTCAAAATATTTAAATAAAATTTTTTTGCATTAAACTTTCATTTTTTCCTGAAAATTCAAAATTTACAAACATCATGAACTACTACATTCTTACCTACGCCGTGTACCTGCTGGCAAGCATTGCCTTAACCATCTGGGTAGCCAGGGTCTTATTCAACAACGGCCGGATCTTTCTTGTAGACATCTTCCATGGAAATGCACCGCTCGCCGATTCCGTCAACAAGCTGCTGGTAGTCGGTTTCTACCTGATCAACATCGGCTATATGACCCTGGTGCTCAAAGAAACAGGCCAGATTTCTGACATCCAGGAAGTGGTGGAAACCCTGAGCTACAAACTGGGATCTATTATCCTGATCCTGGGCGGCATGCATTTTTTCAACCTGGCAGTTTTTTTCAAACTCAGGAACCGGGCCCAGCTTCAGACCAGACGCGCCTGATCCCCTTCTTTCATCCCTCCTAAATCTATCTACCATGCAATCGCTTAAAGACCATGTGATCCTGTACGACGAGGAATGCCCCATGTGCCAGCTGTACACCAAAGCATTTGTAAAAACCGGTATGCTCGACAAAACAGGTCGGGCTTGTTACCAGCAGATGCCAAATGAAGTGGCCGGTTGTGTTGACCGGCAAAGAGCGGTGAACGAGATTGCCCTCGTGAACCGGAAAACAGGAGAAGTGCAATACGGTATCCGCAGCCTGTTCAGCATCATCGGCCATGCATTTCCGGTCTTTAAGCGCTTGTTCAACTTCAAACCTTTTTTGTGGCTGATGAGCAAAGTCTATGCATTTGTATCCTACAACCGGCGGGTCATTATTCCAATAGATACAGGGCGCCTCTACTGGCCGCAACCCGCCTTTCTTCTGCCCTACAGGATCGCTTACCTGATTTTTACCTGGGTGATCACAGCCTGGATCCTCTCCCATTATGCCCGTCTGCTTACAGGTGCAGTACCAGCGGGAGGTCCCTTGCGTGAATACATGGTGTGTGGCGGACAAATCCTGTTCCAGGGTATCATTGCCGGCATCCTGTACAGGCGCAAAGCCTGGGATTACCTGGGCAACATGATGACCATATCACTTGCAGGTGCCCTATTGTTGCTGCCTGGTCTCCTCCTGGCATCATTCCTTGCCCTCTCACCCCTTTTCTATACCGCTTACTTTTTAGCAGTGGCCGGACTGATGCTGCTGGAACATATCCGCCGAACAAGGTTATTAAACACAGGCTGGATCCTGACCGGTAGCTGGGTAGCCTATCGGCTCGGTGTTCTTCTCATCATATTTTATTTCGGCAAACAAGCTTAACCAAGCTCATTCTATGCACGCAACCAAATACAACAAAATAGTGCTGGCAGGCGGCAGCGGACACCTGGGACAAGTCCTGGCTAAACACTTCAAGCCCTTGGCAGACCAGGTAGTTATCCTGAGCCGGTCTGCACGGCCCCAGAACGGACATGTTCAAACGGTGGTGTGGGACGGGCAACATGCTGGCGACTGGGTACAGCACCTGGAAGGCGCTGCCCTGCTGGTAAACCTCTGCGGCAAGAACGTCAACTGCCGCTATACAGAAAAGAACAAACGGGAAATTCTTGCGTCGCGCATCACCCCTACCCTGTTGCTGGGAAAAACCTTGCAACAGATGGAACAGCCGCCTGCTCTTTGGATCAACATCACCTCAGCCACTATTTACCGCCACGCGGAAGACCGTCCGCAGGATGAAAATACGGGCGAGATCGGCTATGGCTTTTCGATTGATGTATGTCGCCAGTGGGAAGAAGCTTTCTTTCAAATCCCCATCCCTCACACGCGGAAGATTGCCCTGCGGCTGGGCATTGTATTGAGCCGCCACGATGGCGTATTCCCCCGCCTGTTAAACCTGGTAAAATGTGGCTTGGGCGGCCACCAGGGTGAAGGCACGCAGTATATCTCCTGGATCCACGAACAGGATGTTGCCCGCAGCATCGAATGGCTTACCGACCATTCAACGCAAGCCGGCATTTTCAACTGCACCGCTCCGCAAGCCATGAGAAACAGGGAATTTATGTTACTCCTGCGCCACGCATATGGTATGCCCGTGGGTTTGCCTGCTCCTGCCTGGCTCCTTGAAATAGGCGCAGCACTCATCGGCACAGAAACAGAGCTCATCCTCAAAAGCCGCTGGGTATCTCCTCAACGCCTGCTGGATGCAGGCTTCCCCTTTCATTATTCCCAGGCTGAATATGCTGTGCACGATTTGCTGGGTATTGTTGAACCTTGAACGTTTTGAACCATGATTTACAGGATTGGATGGATTCTTGGACGTTGGTGGTTCAAGCATTAAACCAGTAACGACTTTAATAATAAGATGACCAAGGGACCAACGTCCAAGAATCCATCCAATCCTGTAAATCATGGTTCAGACTACTTCTTCAACACCAACTCTTCCTTAGCGGCCCATAAGCCGATGTCTTGTTTGCTGAGGGCGGCGGCCATGAGGTCGGGGAATTTGTCGGGGGTGCAGGCAAAGACGGGAACGCCGAGATTGGAAAAGAACTGGGCATTGCTGTGGTCGTAAGAGGGGGCGCCCTGGTCGTTGAGGGCGAGCAGCACAATGAATTGCATGCCGGCAGCTACCAGTTCCGTGGCTTTGCGGCGCATCTCCTGCAGGTTGCCACCTTCATACAGATCGGTGATCAGGACGAGCACCGTATCGAGCGGACGGGTAATGATTTGTGCGCAGTAACGCAGGGCGGCATGGATGTCGGTACCACCGCCTAACTGAACGCCAAACAGGAGCTCCACCGGATCGGACAATTCTTCTGTAAGATCAGCGACAGCCGTATCAAAAACAATCATCCTGGTTTTGATAGCGGGTATGGAAGCCATTACGGCGCCAAAGATGCCGGAGTAGACGACAGATGTGCCCATGGAGCCGCTTTGGTCGATGCAAAGCACCACGTCTTTGAGCGAGCTCCTTTTCCGGCCATAGCCAATGCGGGTTTCCGGGATGATGGTTTGGTAGTCGGGCTGATAATGTTTTAAATTTTTCAGGATGGTCGCATGCCAGTTTATTTCCTGGTGGCGGGGCCGCCGGTTGCGGATGCTCTTGTTTAAACTGCCGGTGATGGCTTGCTGTGTGCGGGAGGCCAGCTTGAGCATCAGCTCTTCCACCACTTTGCGTACCACCTGCCGCGCCGTGTCTTTTGTTTTATCGGGGATCACCCGGCTGAGTGTCATCAGGGTTGCTACCAGCTCTACATCAGCCTCTACTGTTTCCAGGGTTTCCTTTTCAAAAAGCATTTGTGTCAGGTTCAACCGCTGAAGGGCATCCTGCTGCATCACCTGCACAACGGAAGAAGGAAAAAAGGTCCGGATATCACCCAGCCAGCGGTTTACATTGGGAGAAGAAGGACCCAAATTTCCCTTGCGTTCGCTGTCGTACAGGGCTTCAAGGGCAGCATCTATGCGCAGGTCGTTCCCTTCCAGGGCTACACCTGTTCCCTCGGCTTGTCCGCCCAGGATCAGCCGCCATTTGCGTGTTAAAGCATCATTCATTGTTTCCAGATTTTGACAAACCCAATAATTGCAGCACAACAGGGATGCCGCGTTTTGCCTGGTCTTCATCAAAGGAGTTCCCCTGCTGCATTCCAGCAACACCGGCCGGCGCTTTGCCTCCCTTTATTTTCTCTCCGATCTTTTTTCTTTCAGGCTTTGTGAATTTTGAAAATGTTCTTCTAAGCAGCGGCAACACTTCCATAAAAATGCGATCATCCAACCCGGCTACCCATCCGTTTACAACCGTCCACAAATCTTCATCCAGCAGCAGCATTGTACCACTGCCTTTAAGAAATCCTTCCAGCCAGGCGGCGCTTAAGCGGGTATCATTCAGACGCGACATACGCAGGGCAAAATTTTTTACCAGCTCATCACCATGGATCCATTTCTGATCGGCCATGATCCTGAGTGCATAACCGGCCAGCACCGGCGAAGATCCTGGATTGGTTGATACCAGCTCCAATACCTGTTTCCACTGGCTGAGCATGCCGGCATGCTGCAGAGTACTGACCGCTTCGTTTAATGCAGCAAACAATTCAAGGAAGCGTTGTGAGGCGGCTTCATCAACGCCGGTGGCAGCGTTGGGCAGGCTTACGCAAATGCGCGTGATCATGCCTTCCAGGATCCCGTTTACCAGGGCTGCATCTGTTTTGCGTACGTTGCCATAGCGGCTTACGGTCACAAGGGAGGGCACGGCTTCCATAAGCTGGATCACATCGCCGCTGGCAGCAGCCAGGTTGTTGAGTTGTTGAACCAGCACCTCCACTGCCGCATGCAGCTCGGCAGGCAGGGTTTGTTCCAGCAGGCGGGTGATGTCGGGAAGTGAAGGAGCCCGGGTTGCCTGGTGAACAACATATGCTGAAGCAGCTTTTTCCACCGTGTTGCCCCAGGCTCCTTTTTCGATGATGTCGATGGCGATTTGCGGATCGTATTGCAGGCGCCATTGCTCTTTGAATGTTCCCTTTCCGCTTACTGTTGAGGGAACACCCCAGCTGATTTCAAGCAACTGCAGGCGGTGAAGAAAGATGCTTCTTTCCAGATCATTGTCATTGCGCAGGTCAAGTGTACAATCCTTGAAATCGGCAGTGGGCGGGAGCCGCAGCCGTTTCTGCTCTTTTTCCATGTCTACCTGCAACGGCGGCTTGGGAATACTGTCCGGCACTTCTCCCAACTTGTTGCCGATGATCAGCTCTTCCCTTATCACGGCTAGCTGGATGCTCTCTCCATTGCACAACACGCTCAGCGTAGCCTCATTGAGCTCTTCCAAACCAGCCTTGCTCAGCTGTCGCATGGCTGCCAGTGATTCAGCGAGTCTGACAGCTTCTATCACATGCGCCACAGATGTATCCATGCCTCCTTTCCGGAACAGCCGGGCTACCAGGCTCATCCAGCGGGTTCCATCGTCTGCAGGATGGGTCCATACATGTTCATACCAGCCCGGAGAAACAATGCCTGCACCATAGCCGCTGTGGTAGCTCAGGCGGTTATAGGTCCAGGGTATCCAGGTACACTCGATCTTTGTTTTGGGCAGGCCCCTGAGCAATTCGTTGTCTTCTTTCTGCTGCGACCTGTTTAGCAAGGCGGGCACGTGCCAGGCTCCGCACACGATGGCCACCGTTCCAAAAAGGTCTTTCTCCGCCTGCCGGATCATTTTGCGCATATGGGCTTCTCGCAACCGCTCCAGCCGGTCTTCCCTCGAGGGCAGCTCATCCCGCAGGCTTTGCATGGCTTCCTGCACGGCCTCAAACACCTGTTCTCCCTGTATGCGGTGTTCAAACATCTGCTCCCACCATTTTTCACTTTCTTCATAACCTGCCGCCCGGGATAAATAAGAGATAGGATCTTCCCGGACACCAGCTGCTGCTGCAACGGGCTCCTCTTCGCTGGCTTGCCTGGTGGTGTCTGTTTCGTCTGGCTGGTGCTTTTTCATCCGGTCTTCCTTTTCAACAGCCAGCTGGTTTGCAATGGGCAGATCAAAAAACCTGACTTTCTTGTTGTGCTGTTTTGCATACAGGATGGCCTGCCATTCAGGAGAAAAAACAGCAAACGGGTAAAATACGGAATGCTGCAAATCATCCTGCTGGTAGCAAAGGATCGCCACAGGGGGCTGCAGTTCTTTGTCCCCCACCCGCGCAAGCAGGGCATCTGCTTCAGGCGGCCCTTCCACCAAAACAATGTCCGGCTGCAGCTCCTCCAAAAAAGCCTTCACATGCCGCGCCGACCCCGGTCCATGATGACGAATGCCTAATATGTGTGTTGACATAAGTAAAAGTTATTCTTGAACCATGGTTCAAGACAGATCCCTGCAAGCCCTGTAAATATCTTTCCATTCGTCGCGGGGTTTGATGACGGTTTCGAGGTATTCCTGCCAGACCACCTTGTCTTGTACCGGGTCTTTGATGATGGCGCCGATGATGCCGGCGGCCAGGTCGGCGGCCTTTAGCTGGCCATCTCCGAAATACGCGGCCATGGCCAGTCCGTTGTTGACGACGGAGATGGCTTCTGCCGTGCTGAGGGTGCCGGAGGGCACTTTGATCTTTGACTTGCCATCCAGCGTGGTACCGCTGCGCAGCTCGCGGAAGATCGTTACGATGCGCCGGATTTCCTGCAGGGCAGGAGGCTCGGCAGGAAGCTCCATCACTTTTTCAAAGCTTTCTACACGCCGTTTTACAATGCTGATTTCTTCTTCCATCGTATCGGGCACCGGAAGAATAACCGTATTAAATCGGCGCTTGAGCGCGCTGGACAATTCATTTACACCCTTGTCGCGGTTGTTGGCCGTGGCAATCACATTAAAACCGCGCACGGCCTGTATTTCCTGGTTCAGCTCAGGTACAGGCAGGGTTTTTTCTGAAAGAATGGTGATCAGGGTGTCCTGCACATCCGCACCGATGCGCGTAAGCTCTTCAATGCGGACGATCTTTCCGTCCTTCATGGCACGCATAACAGGTGTTTCCACCAGGGCCGCAGGTGTAGGCCCCTCAGCAAGCAGGCGTGCGTAGTTCCATCCATACCTGACCGCTTCTTCGCTTGTACCGGCCGTACCCTGTATGATCATGGTAGAATCGCCGCTGATGGCAGCAGCCAGGTGTTCGCTGACCCAGCTTTTGGCCGTGCCCGGCAAACCATAAAGCAGGAGGGCCCGGTCGGTAGTAAGAGTGGCTACGGCGATTTCCATCAGCCTTTTGTTGCCAATGTATTTGGGAGAAACTTCAAATCCGTTTTTCAGTTTGCCACCAGTAAGATAGGTAACCACCCCTTGAGGTGTAAGCTTCCAGCTGGCAGGCCGCCTGCCTGTTTCCTGGCGGCTGATTTCCTCCAGTTCCTGTGCATACAATTGTTCGGCGTGTTCGCGTAAGAGTGTTGACATGGTTAGGTATGTGTTGTAAATACTTTCTGTGTTTGAACTTTCAGGTTGACGAGTTGGGTGATGTATTCGCTTGTACTGCTCCAGGCCTCGCGGGCATAGGGATTGGCAGGCGCACATTTTTCCAGCTCGGGTATAATCGAAGCTGGAAATTGCAGCACCTGGTGGCTGTAAAAAGACCGGTTGTACGAGTAGATCTGATTGGCAGTATGGGTGAATATTTTCAGTGTCAGCTCTTTGCTCCATTCTTCCTTCAGGTATTCAGCCACCGATCTGACAACCAGATCAGGCTGCGCCCCCTTCTCTAAAAATCCATGTGCATATTTTTCCGCTTCTTTCCCATCGAACACGCTCAGTGCTTCGACGTAGAACTCATGGCCGCGCTCCGCAGCAATGGCTTTTAACCAGGCTGCATCACCAAAAGCAACGGCCCCGTTTCCCAACGCAGCCAGGTACCGGTCTCCTTGTTTTACCTTTTTAAACAAGCCGATGATCTCATCGCGATTGAAACCATACTTCGTCTCAAAAAATTGGGGTGGCACAGCCGAAATGAGTTGATATAAAATATGATCAGCATCCGAAACGCCCTTCTGGCTGCTCATTTTTTCAATCCCGGTTTTAAACAAGGCTTCGTCAATACCATCCGGTAGCTGGACGCGTATTTCTGTTTTGCTGCCTATGCCCAGCAGTCCTTTGGTTTTGCTTATCTGAACAGCCTCTTTTACGATGTTCCAGTATTGCTGTACCAGCGAAGATCCGGGTACCTGCCTGAGCAGGCGCAAGGTTTCTTCCCTTGCTTTCTGGCTTTTTTCTGTCATCAATCCTTCCAGCCAGGGCAGGTCTTCCTCACTTACGGTGCCGGATAGCTGCTGCAGGAGGGTTGCACGGGTAGCTGCATTTTCCTGCGCCCATACGTCCTGCAAAAGCTTCCTGGCATGCGCAGGATCTTTCTTTCTTAATTTTTGTAAATACAAGGCTCTTTGCTGCAGACTACCTGTATCCCAGACAGTTCCATCTTCTCTCTCCTCATCCACTTTCCACGCCCCGTTCAATTTCAACAACCACGCGCCCCTCTTGCCGGCACAAGCCATGAGCAAAGGTTGTATCCGCTTGTGCCTTTGCGAAAAATCAAACAGGGAAGGCAACCGTTCCGGTGGAAGCAGTTGATGCGAGGCTGCACACAATGAGAGCCACAGCTGCAAGAGCGGCTCATTTTCAATAACCAGCATATTATCCAGGACCTGCCGGGCGGCCTCACTGCAATAAGGACTTTCTTCTTCTCCCGCTAAAGGGAAGTAAACCTGTTCATTCGGAGGCAGCTCACCACATTTTCGCCAGTTCATGGCGATGGATGCCATCTGCAGAAAGCCATCTTCTTTGTCCAATCCCTGTTCTGCAACAAGCCTGAAAGCCTCCCCCAGTGCAGCAGGATCCTGTTCTTCGGGCAGGGCAGCCCGGTCTGTTCCGAGCAAAGCCGTGTGCATGATCTTGTTCCAGTCCATTTACAAACTTTTATACTGTCCGTTTTCCCAAACGCCGATTGGTTCGTACTGGTTATCCCTTCCTACGAGGGCTGTGTCCAGGGGCTTGCCACCACTGATGGCAGCCAGTTTCCAGATAGGTGCAAAGGGGGCAGCAATCTCCATCAGCTCATTGTTTTTATCCAGCAACCACCAGCGTTCCTTGTGCCATACAGGAGTAAGCTGTTCTACTACGCAAGGACGTGCTTGAAGAAAAGGAAAAAGGGCCTTCGTTTCTACCTCCTGCTTTCGTAGTTCTCTCCATGCTGGCATCATGCCCTGCAGGGAGACCGGACGGGCAGATGCATGTTTTTTGATCAGCGCCCGTAAGGGCACAGCAGAAGGATAGTAAACCAGTTCCGCTTCTATAAACATACCCGGTGTAAGGGATAAGACAGCTCCTTGCGCACGCACCAGGAATTGCAGCACAAGTGCAGACTTGGCGGTTTGGGTTCCATAGAGCCAGTAGCGTTCCACCGTCAGCTGCTCTTCCTGCACCACTTGCTTGCCGAGCACGAGCCATGTATCTGTTATGCCTGTTGCTTCTTTGAGATTTTCCTGGTTTTGGGTAAAACCGATCAAAGCCCTGACATCCTGCTGCAAAGCGGCCGAAAGCCCTTCCCTGTTTTTATAGGCATGTGCGATCAGGTATATACTCAGGAGCTGCTCTATGCACCCGGTCTGCCATCCATCTGCAAAGAAATTCGTCTCACCCAATTGCTTGACCAGGGTTGCCAGTCCACCTGCCTGCGCATCTACCATGCGTTTGGCCATCCCCTCCCAGAATGCAGGTTGCTTATCGGGCAGCTGCATGAATCCGCCCCGCACAATATCTTTGATCCAGCGAAGCAGTTCTTCAATGCCGGCGCCTACTTTTTTTTCCCGGTTTTCTCCCCGCTTTTGTTGTGCGGCTTCATCCACTTTTTTATCAGGCGCAGTTGCTTTTTGCTCCCCCTTTTCTCTTTTCTGGATCCACTCTGCCACCCAGGGAGGCATTTCATGATCTTTGAACTGGGAGGACTGTCTTGCATACAGCAACAGGAGGCCCAGTCCGTGTTTACAGGGAAACTTACGGCTCGGGCAAGAGCATTTGAAAGAAGTGGTGGAGAGATCGACCTGGGTTTGATAAGGCTTGCTGCCACTGCCCTGGCATTCGCCCCAGAGCGCCCGATCGTTGACGCCCCTGCTGACCCATTTGGCAGCACCCGCCAATCCCAGGCCAGCCTTGCGCGAAGCCTCATCAGGCGCGAGTTGAAGTATCTGTTCTTCAGAAAGATTCACATAATCCGGTTTAGGGTATTCCGCCTTTAAAAATCGAACATTTATTTTGAATTACATAATTGTCTGAACCGGGATTTACAGGAGCGGAAGGGATTGTGCAATCATGGTTCAGCCGGTCCAAAAATTGCGTAGGTTCAACATATGAAAACCCACATCAACGGAAAAGAATTGCTGGCGATTGGCTATAAGGAAGACAAGATCATGGGACTGGTGCTAAAGGCGATCAAGAAGCATTTTAGTTCTCTTCCCAAAGATGAAGTGCTGGGTTTGATGAAAAAGCTCCGGCAATACCCGGAAAGTTTTCTGGATGATGAAAAACTTCAGCCCCTGGCCAAAGCCATGATCGAAGAGGCTGCTGTGCCACCCGATCAAACCATTGCTTTGATTGAGACGCCCCATGCCTACTCCGTTTATGGTGCAGAATACATTGAAGAAGGCGCCCGTCAACAGATGGACATTGCCATGAAACTGCCCGTAACGGCAGCAGGCGCCCTGATGCCCGATGCACACCAGGGATACGGACTGCCCATTGGGGGCGTGCTTGCTGCGCGCGATGCCATTATCCCCTATGGAGTGGGTGTAGACATTGGCTGCCGCATGGCCCTGACGGTCTTTGATATACCAGCATCCCATATCGAGGATAACCCTGCGCAGTACAAACGGGAGCTGATCGCGCATACCAAATTCGGTGCGGGCGCCGGGTATACCGGACAAAAGAAAGTGGATCATGCAGTGCTCGACCAGCCTGTTTTCAACATGATACCCTTCATCAAACAGCTGCAGGATAAAGCGGCTTCCCAATTGGGTACCTCCGGCGGCGGCAACCATTTTGTAGAATGGGGCATCATCGAGTTTTTGCAACAAGATACGGCGCTGGGCATTGAACCTGGCAGGTACCTGGCCCTTCTCTCCCACTCGGGCTCGCGCGGACTGGGTGCTACCATTGCCGGCCATTACACCAAACTTGCCAAAGAGTTGTGCAGACTGCCCCGGGAAGCTGCCAACCTGGCCTACCTGGATATGCGGTCTGAAGCCGGACAAGAATACTGGCTGGCCATGAACTTAGCCGGCGATTATGCTTCTGCCTGTCACCAGGTGATTCATGAAAAGCTGACCAAAGCCATTGGAGCCAATGTACTGACGCGTGTAGAGAACCACCACAATTTTGCCTGGAAAGAAAACTGGAAGGGAGAAGAAGTGATGGTGCACCGCAAAGGAGCCACACCTGCCGGAAAGGGTGTGCTCGGCATCATCCCCGGCAGCATGACCGCGCCCGGATTTCTGGTAAGAGGGCGCGGCAAGGAAGAAGCTATCAACTCTGCTTCCCATGGAGCAGGCCGCCTGATGAGCCGGACAAAAGCTGTTCAGAGCATCACCAAAGCCGACATGAAAGCCGTACTGAACGAACACCAGGTGACCCTGATCGGGGCCGGACTGGATGAAGCACCCATGGCCTACAAAGACATCAACCAGGTGATGAGCGCGCAGCAAGACCTTGTAGATGTCGTTGCCCGTTTTACACCCAGGATGGTCCGCATGGCGGATGATGGAAGCCGTGAAGATTAGCCCCTTTCAGGCATTGAGCAACTGGGGCTTTTCATTGTAGACCTTCCACAAAAACTCACCGAAAATTGTATTGGCCCAGGCAAACCAGGAGCGCGTAAATTTCTTGGGATCATCTTTGTGAAATGATTCATGCATAAAACCTGTATCGGCATGCGTGGCTTTGAGCATGCGGATGCAATTTTTTATCTCTGCATCGTTGCTGCTGGTGAGTCCTTGTATAACAATGCCCAGCGGCCAGATCATATCCTTGCCTACGTGCGGTCCGCCAATACCCGCTGCAGCCTTTCCCTTGTAGAAAAAAGGATTGTCTGCCGACAACAACATCCGGCGGGTGTTGAGATAAACCGGATCTGCATTTTTCATCACCCCCAGATAAGGCAAGGAAAGCAGGCTGGGCACATTGGCATCATCCATCAGGTTGATGCCGCCAAACCCGTCTACTTCAAATGCATATACTTTCCCATATACAGGATGGTTAACCACGGCATATTTTTGCAAGGCCTGCTCTACTTCTGTTGCAAGCGCAAGCAGATCGGCAGCGAGCTTTTCATCATGCCGCACTTGCTTGACGATCTCAGCAGCCTGCCGCAGGGAACGGACGGCAAAAAAATTAGAAGGGATCAGGAAAGAAAAAAGGGTGGCATCATCACTGGGCCGGAAAGCAGAGCAGATCAGTCCGACCGGTTTCACCGGATACCCAAAACCTGCCATGGGCTGCGTATCGGTAGCCGTGCGGGCCCGGCGCTGGAATGAGTAAGGCCCATCGCCTTCCTTGCGCTGCTGCTCGCGGAAGGTTTGTAAGATGGTTTCAATCGCGCGCTGCCAGTCTTCATTGAACGGTGCAGTATCACCGCTTGCTTTCCAGTATGCATAGGCGAGGCGGATGGGATAGCAAAGTGAATCGATCTCCCATTTGCGCTCGTGCACACCGGGTTTCATCGCCGTAAAATCAGATTTCCACTCCCCTGTTTTCGTATCGTCGTGATAGAAGGCATTGGCGTAAGGATCACGCAGGATGCAGCGGGTCTGGCGGTTTACCACGCCTGCGATCAGCCGCTTCAACGGTTCATCTTGCTTGATCAGGGACAGATAAGGCCATACCTGCGCGCTGCTGTCACGCAGCCACATGGCATCAATGTCGCCGGTGATCACGTATGTATCCGGACGGCCACCTGTTTCTGTATACTGTACAGTTGTATCAAGCGTGTTCGGAAAACAATTGTTGAACAGCCAGGCCAGTTCTTTGTCGTTGACTTTTGAATTAAACTGGGTGATGGCCCTTTCTACCGCTTCACTTTTAAAGTGACGCTTTTCAGGAGCAACACGGACTACAGGAAAATCAGCAGTTGCAGGAAGTCCCCATTTGCTGACCAGCATACCAGCTCCCAGCAGGGATGAATTTTTTACGAAGGCTCTCCGGTTCATACGGCAAAGATGAATGTTTGAGCCGCAAATGTAGAGAGCTTAGGGCAAATTGCTATCAATCGGTCTCTGCAATTTGGGGTCGCTGGGCGTTGGTGCGTTGTCGTTGATGATAGTGCCATCCTTTCCGATCAGCATATAACGCGGAATGGTGCGGATATTGAACTCTTTAACGCAAGATGAATTTTTGGTTTTGGACAGGAGATAGTTGGGGTGGGTTGCCAGTTTTTCATAAACGCTTGCCTTTTTCCGGCCGGCAATAGCTGTATCGAAGGAAACATACATGAACGCGATGTTCTTTCCTGCCCATTTTCTCTCCAGCTCACGGACTGCGACCAACTCTTCGCGGCAGGGTTTACACCAGCTTGCCCTTGAACTCATCGAACACTTCTCTGATGTCTTTCTTTTTCTTCAAGCCCATACCCAGCAAATAGTTTCCATCCCGCGATGCTATTTTCTTGTAAAGTCTTTTCCTGATTGTGAACTCTTTTCCTATGACTTTTTTAAACTCTTCATACCCGCAATCTGCACTTTCAAAGAGGTTTAGCCGGAATAGATGAAATTGAATTCGAAAGATGAACCGGGCCACACACCGCCCTTTCTGAACAGGGAAGTACCGGGTTTGATATAGGCTGTATCAGGTGTGAGATAGGGAGGGTTAAGAACACTTGCCCTATCACCAATTTGTATTTTTGAACGATAGCAGGAAATGGCCAGCATGAACATTGCAGCCAGCACAGGGATGGGCGTGCGCATCTGCAGGCATTTAGTAAGAAAGATACGCAAAATCAAAGAGGTTACATGCGTGTTATTACAGCGCAGGAAGAAACAGGATGTTGTACATTTATAACCTAAACAAACCACTTACACAGACCACAATTAACTACTATGGAATACAGGCAACTCGGCGGATCGGGCTTATTTGTACCGGTCCTTTGTTTTGGTACGGCCACATTTGGTGGCGGCAATGATTTTTTTAAAGCATGGGGCAGCACCCAGGTAGAAGAAGCCAGCCGCCTGGTTGATCTTTGCCTGGATGCAGGCCTGAACTTCTTTGATACGGCAGATGTGTATTCAACGGGCATGGCAGAAGAAATCCTCGGACAAGCCATCAAAGGCCGCCGCGACAAGCTGCTGATCTCTACCAAAGCCACCTTCGCTATGGGCAATGGCCCGAACGACCAGGGCTCCTCGCGCTTTCACCTGATCCAATCCTGCGAAGGCAGTCTGCGCCGCCTGGGAACGGATTACATTGATGTATACCACATGCATGGCTTTGATGGCAACACACCCATCGAAGAAACCCTGCGCACGCTGGACGACCTGGTACAAAGCGGCAAAGTGCGTTATATAGCCTGTTCAAACTTTTCAGGCTGGCACCTGATGAAGTCGCTCGGCATCAGTGAGCGGCATGGCTGGAACCGCTATGTGGCCCACCAGGTATATTACTCGCTTCTCAACCGGGAATACGAATGGGAATTGATGCCCTTGGGCATCGACCAGCGCGTGGGAAGCCTGATCTGGAGCCCGCTCGCAGCCGGCCGGCTCGGTGGCAAATACCGCCGCAACCAACCCGACCCTGCAGACAGCCGGGTAGCCCAGGGCGGCAGTCCAGTACCCTCCTTTGCATACGATGAAGCAAAACTATATGACATCGTAGATGCGCTCGATGCGGTAGCAGCCGAAACCGGAAAAACAGTCGCACAGGTAGCCCTCAACTGGCTGCTTCAACGCCCCACCGTTTCAAGCATCATCATTGGTGCAAGAAATGAAGAGCAACTAAAACAAAACCTGGCCGCAGCAGACTGGAACCTGACCACAGACCAGGTAAAAAAACTGGATGCCGACAGCGAATCACCCACGATCTATCCTTACTGGCACCAGCGGGACCGTCCAACGCTGAATTCGCCGCCGAAGTTTTATTAGTCTGAACCAGGATTACACGGATCTAAGGATTACAGGATTTTTTGGGTACATAGGCCTCACCCTTTTCTTTTTGTCATTCCGCCGGGGCGCATGCTGCTCTTACACGTACGGTATGCTTGCGCGCGCCGTGCGGAATCTCTGCGGGGCAAGATGGTACGATGATCTGTCACTGTCTTACTAAACAGGAACTGGCTGCTCCAAGGAGATCCTGTAAGGGCGCGGCATCATCCTGCAAGTGCAAGCTGAACTGCGCCCTTACAGGATGACAAAAATTTAAAAACATGCTCCACCCTTAACAAAAAAATCCTGTAATCCGTGGATCCGTGTAATCCTGGTTCAAGACAATCAGGCTTCCGACAACGTAAATTCCGGTAATGGAATTTGCGCGCCTCCTTTCATTGCTGACTCATGCGCCAGGATGCCGACGCAGGTGATGTTGGCTGATTGGCGGGCGTTGGGGAAAGGATCGCGGTCTGTATGCAAGGCCTGCAGGAACTCATTGACCAGGTGGGGATGTGAGCCGCCATGGCCCGAGCCCTGGATAAAAGAGAGGTGCTGGTTGCTGTCTGCATCATACACGCCACCGGTTGTAAATGCCTGGATCTCCTGGGGCAGCAGATGCGCAAAGTCAGGCACTTTTACGCGCGTGGGGGTTTCGCCGGTATGGATCACGGAGTCTTCGTGCTCTACCAGCGTCCATTCAAATGTTTTTTTAGAACCGTATACATCAAAGCTTTCCCGGTACTGCCGGGCTGTGTTGAAAAGGGAGCGGGTGACTTCCGCTGCCAGATCAGAGTGGCGGAATTTGATATGACAGGTTTCGATGGCAAACGGAGAGCCATACTTGCTGATCAGGTGTTCATCAATGCGGCCCGAACCCAGGCAGGATACAGATTCCGCATCAGCTTTTGCAAGCGCTACGACAGGTCCTACACAATGCGTGGCGTAATACATCGGCGGCAGTCCTTCCCAATAACCAGGCCAGCCGGCCATTTCCTGCTGGTGCGAGGCACGCAGGAACTGCAGCTTGCCCATCTCCCCTTTCTCTACCATGTCCTTTACAAAAAGAAACTCCCGGCTATACACAACCGTTTCCATCATCATATACTTCAACCCGGTTTCTTTCACGGCTTCCACGATCTGCCGGCATTCGTCCACCGTAGTAGCCATCGGTACCGTGCAGGCCACATGCTTGCCGGCACGGAGGGCTTTGAGCGATTGTTCTGCATGACTCTGGATGGGCGTGTTGATATGCACCATATCTATCTCCGCATCTTTGAGCAGCTCATCAAAATCAGCATAGCGCTTTTCTATGCCAAAACTGTCTGCAACGGCCTTCATTTTTTCTTCGTTGCGCTGACAAACAGCTACCATATTGGCAAGGGGATGACGCTGATAGATCGGAATAAACTCGGCACCAAAGCCCAGGCCAATGATGGCCACATTAATTTTTTTGTCCATAAAAATTAGAGCAGGTTAAATAGGTTTAATAAGCGGTCGCTTCCGGCTCCCGGTCAAGCACAACGGCCTGGTATCCGCCTTTTGATTTAAAGTAAAAGATCAGAACCAGGTAACTCACCAGCATGAGCAGGGGGAAGATCACGATATAACGCAGGGCTTCTTTTTTTGCCGTATCGCGGATGGTAGTCACCGTTTTAATGTCTTCCGGACTGGCAGCATCCAGCTTGCTCTGGTCGAGGCCCTGGTAGTCGCCAAAAAGACTGGTTTTGTTTTCGGTTACGTAGGTGCTGTGGATGCTTGTATTATTGGCCTGGTCGTAGCTGCCGATTTTAGAGTCGATCGACTTGTCTTGTATAAAACCAAGAATGCCTGCACCGATTACACCGGCTGCAATCATACCCAAGCCCCCCGTTACGTTCAGCGTCAGCGCGCCTCCCTTGGGAAACCGTTCAGCTACCACGCCGAGCATGGTAGGCCAGAAAAAGCTTTTGCCCAGTCCGTACAAGGTAGCGGCAAACAAGATGGCTACACCGGAAGAAAGCGACAACAGGTACAAGCCGATCGCAGCAATGCCGGAGCAGATGGCCAGCAAACCAAGTGGTGAAACCTTGTGCACGATGGTACCGGCAAACAACCGCAGCACAAACATAATAGCAGATGTATAAACCAATACCCATCCGGCCTGCAGTCCGAGCCGGGTCATTTCAGGTGTCATCAGGTCGGTGATCCAGCTATCTGTTCCTAATTCGGTAGTTGCGAGCGGAACCATGATCAGCAGCAGGATGATAAAAAGCGGTTTGCCCAGGCTTTTTGTATAATAACCAAACCAAACAGTGATCAGCAGGGTAATGGCAACATTTACAGCGGTGGGCCAATGAAAAACAGCCCCCAGCTGGAACACGATCAGCGCAACAATAATCAATGCACCGATGGCGCCGACTTCCTGCAACATCTCCCTGTATGTAACCCCTGCCTGCACTCTTTCATTGGGTGGAAATTTCCGCGCCAGCATCATAAAACCATAAACAACAGTCGGCAGCAGGATCAAACCGATCTTATATTGCCAGCTGGTACCTGCTCCCATGGCCAGGGCAATAATACCGCCCAGCACCAGTCCGAATGCCCAGGCGGCATGCAGCCGGTTGAGCCATTTTGTTTTTTCGCGGGAGAACATGGTAGCGACCACAGGATTGGCGACGGCTTCAACCGTTCCATTGCCCAGGGCTACGATAAAAGTACCCAGGTAGAGCATCCAGTAGCCCGTTGCAAAAATGGTGATCAGGGCGGAGGAAACGTGACAGATAAAGGCAAAGATCATGGCTGTTTTATAGCCAATCTTGTCGATGATCAGGCTGAACAGCACAATGCTGATGGCAAAGGGCCAGAGACCTACACCGGCAATTTCACCCAATTGTGTCTGGGTCAGGTTGAATTGTTTTCCCCATTCCGGCAGCATAAGCGCCCGCAGGATAAATCCAAAGGCCGTTGTTACAAGGGCTACGAAACAGGCGTAGAATAACTTCATGTCCGGTGCTGCGGCAGCGGATGCCGGTTGAAATGCACGTTTCTCCATCAGTGTAGTTGTTAGGTTAGAAATATGGTGATCGATTGATAAGGCTATTTGGTTACCCGCAGCACGCCCCGCATAATGCGCCAATGTCCGGGGAAGGTACATACATATGGATAATCTCCCGGCACAGCCGGCAATTTAAATGTAAGTGTATAGCTGCCGCCCGGATTGATCAGCGGTGTTGCCTGCAACACTTCCGGCATCTTGGGCACATAATTCATTTTGGTTCCGTTGGGATCCGTAGCCAGTTTATCGGCCGCTGCCCCCACTTTCTCCATGGTATTGGGTTTGATCACCACCACGTTGTGCTGCATCTGATCCGGGTTCTGGAACACGATCTTCACAACCGATCCTGCTTTAGCAGTGATCAGCGTTTTATCATACTTCATTACATCACGCACCACTTTTAGTACAATCGTTTTCTCTACCGCACCCAGATTCTTGTTAGAAGCTGTTGTTACCGGTGTCAGGTATTCCAGTTTCGCATTCATCAGGTTGCTGCGCATCCTGAATGTATCAGGATAGTTACCAACCTTATCGCTTCCTGTCTTGTTGTCAAATCCCACCCTTACCGGACCTTCCGGCGTCTTTTTAAACAAGCCTTCTGCTTTGGCGCTGGCCAGTTCCTTGTTGTCTACCAGCAGGGAAATGGTTCCGTTTTTCTGCAGACTGGCCTTAAAGGAAAATTTTGCCGGCAGGGCCTGGGGTGTGCTTACATCGTAAGCTTTCCCGTTCTGGTTTACCTGGAAATGCATCTTATCATCTGTAAGGTACAGTGCATAACCATTTTCTTTGTTGCCCTGCGCGACGACCATACCGGAGTAAATAGTCTCGCGGGCTTTTTCAACATCGCCTGAGATCAAGAGCTCGCTTTCGGCTAATTCGGGTACGGGCGCTTCTCCCTGCTGCGGCCCGAATATCCTGCGCAGCGGAACCACTTGCAGGCGGCTTCCCATGGCTAAACGCTGTGCCAGCGATGCCTGGCCTAAAGATGGATTTTCCGGCAGTCCGCGCTTTTTAAAGGCTGCCGCAAATGTTTCCTGGTTTATTTTACCCGCAATGGTCAGGGCTCCCTTCAACCAGGTATCGGTGATGTTTTCTTCTTTTTCAGCCATATCTACCAGCACATTTCCGACTTCCGCAGAAGGTTTCACATCGGTAGCAGCCAGCACCGCGGCCAATCGCACCCGCATATCCGGATCGTTGAAGTTGCCGGCTTTGATCATGGATTGAACAGTTGCCTGCGTATGCGGCAGGGCCTGGATGGCCGCACGGCGCACACCTCCTACCGGATGGGTAAGCGCTTTGAGCGCCACATCCATGGCCTGTTTGTTGGTGCCATCGAGGGCATGCAATCCCTGCATGGTCCAGAGCGCGTGGATGGCAGCCGGGTTGATGCCTGCTTCATCCCTGCCTTCATTTTGCACAAGTTTGTACAAGGCGGGCAGAACAGATTTATCGCCTTTTTCTACCAGCAGCCGCTGGGCTGTGGTGCGCCAGAACATGTTGTTATTGGAAAGATTTTTTACCAGCTCGGTGGGATTGTCTTTGCTGAGGGTAAGCTTGTTGCGCTGGTCGTTGCCTTTGTAAGCCAGGCGGTAGATGCGTCCCCGCTGGTGGTCGCGCAGGGGATTTTCGTAGGCATTGCCCTTTCCTGTTTTGGCCAGGTATCCACCCCGGTCGGGTGTAGGCGTTGGATTGTGCTGGATGATAAAATCGTACCAGTCAACGATCCAGAGCGATCCGTCCGGACCAATTTCGGTCTGCACAGGGGCAGCCCATTCGTCAGCGCTTACCAGCATGTTCCATCCATCACCATCTTCCTTAAACCCGGAACCAACCTGCTTCAGCACCTGTTTGTGAACGAGGCGGCCTGTAGGCTCATTTACAAAGGCTACCTTGTTCCAGTATTCTTTGGGATAATTTCTTGCTGTATACAGTGCATGCCCGGCAGCAGCCGTAAACCCGCCCGGCACATCTACCTGGCGCAGGTTTTTGGTAGCAACGTGCATGGCATAATGTGCATCGATTTTTTCTACACCCGACTCGCTTATCTTGGCCATGTCGAGGTATTTTTTATCAATGCCATAGAAACCGCTGTGCGTGTTGTTGGCGGTAGAGATAAACACATCAAACTCTTCGGAGAATCCAAGTCCCCAGGTGTTGTTGCTGGTTGTAGACAAATACTCCAGCTTTTTTCCGTCTGTTGTAAAGCGGTACAGTCCATTGCCGAAGCGGAGTGAATCTTTTCCTACCTGGCCCTGAAAACCAGAGTATCCTACCACGCCCCATATTTTGTTATCGAGGCCGTAGCGAAGATTGGAAGCTTGTGCGTGCGTATCACTTTTACCCCAGCCCGTGAGCAGGGGTTGCCTTACATCGGCCTTGTCGTCCCCATTGGTGTCTTTTAAGAATAAAAAGGAGGGCGCTTCGCTGACGATGATGCCACCATTGACAAAAGTAAAGCTGGTGGGTATGTTGAGCTTATCAGCAAAGATGGTAGACTTGTCGGCTTTGCCGTCGCCGTCTGTATCTTCCAGTATTTTGATGCGGTCATCGGCTATATCATCTGTTTTTACTTCGTTGGGATAGTCGACGGTTTCTATCACCCACAAACGGCCACGTTCATCCCAGTTCATAAAGATGGGGTTGATGACCTGTGGTTCGGATGCAAAAAGCTGCAGCTCAAAACCAACAGGCACCTGCATAAGCGACATGGACTGCTGGGGTGAAAGAGGTTCCTGGAATTTGGGCGCCGGATTGCGGCGTTCGTAGTTGGGGATCACAGCATCGGAATAAGAAGGGTTGGCGATCTGGTAAGATGCCAGCCTTGCTTTGGCCTCATCACCTACAGCCCAGAGAATGCCGTTTTCCACCAGCTGCAAAAATCCCTTGTTGTTAAACGTTATATCATCATGACCATATGCGGTGTAAAACACCCGGCCTTTGCCGTATGGCCTTACCCAGGTATAAGGCTCCCGGTGGGTGCTGTCTACACGTTCGGTGATCACTTCAATATTCTTGCTGATGAGGCGGTGAACATAGGTTTCATCGCGGGTGGTAAACGAAGCTACATTTTTAACAACCGGGTGATTGGGTTCTTTGATCACACAGGAAAATGTATCTACCGTATGCTTCCAGAATTGTCCACCAATCATTTCTACAACTTCCGGTGAATTGCGGAAGCAGTAGGAAGCACTGTGGATGGGAATAAATCCTTTGCCGCTTCTTACAAAATCAAGCAACGCTTTTTCCTGCTTGGCGCTGATGGTATCATAGTTGGCGTAAAGCACCAAACCATCGTAGTTGCTGAGCACGTTATCATCCAGGTCATCCGGATTGTTGGTATACGAGATGTTGATACCATCTTTGAAATATTCTTTAGTGAGAATATTTGCCAGTTGTTCAGAATCATGGTGTTTGGACTTGTGCCCCAGCAACAGGATCTCTAGCCGTCTTGGCTGGTCAGCGGGGTCAGGAGCCACATGAAAACCGGTCGAAAGAAAGTAAAGGAAGGCCAATGAAAGGAGCTTTTTCATAACAGGGCAATTCGTTGGTGAATCAGGTGAACGAATATCTATAATTTTGTTTGCAAAACCCATTTTATTTTAACATTTTCCGCCTCATTCTCCATTTTAATTGTTTTTTTGACACCTAATCCTTCTCCCCCCTTCCCGGGGCGCTTTAACGTAACATTATGACCAGTGGTAGGATGAATATGACCTATTTTGTTAAAATTTGGTGAATCAAGCCCTTTTTTCATCTTACATAGCTATTACAACCGCTTAACATGAAAATGACCCTGATCCTGTTGTTTCTGACAGGAACCTTTTTTTCTGCATTCCCCCAAAGCAGCAGTCTCCATGGCTCAGTAACAGATTCCAGTGAAAAGAAAAACCTGGCCAATTCGGTCATTGCCGTTTTGCGCAAGTCGGATTCTGTGATGGTGCGGTTCACCCGCAGCGACAAGACCGGGAATTTTACCTTCCCTCAACTACCCGCAGGAAAATTTATTCTCCTGATCACGCATCCTGCATACGCTGATTATATTGACGACATCAATCTGACCAGTACAGCCATGGATCTGGGCAAGATATACATGACGCTGAAAAGCCAGCTCCTGAAAGAAGTGATTGTGACCAACACCGGCGCCATCCGCGTAAAGGGCGATACAACAGAATTCAAGGCAGACAGCTTTCACCTGAGAGCCAACGCTACCGTGGAAGACCTGTTAAAACAGCTGCCCGGCATACAGGTCGATAAAAATGGCAAGATCACCGCGCAGGGCCAGTCGGTGCAAAAGGTACTGGTTGACGGGGAAGAGTTTTTCAGCGACGATCCTACCATCGTAACCCAGAACATGACAGCCGATGCCGTAGACAAGGTGCAGGTGTATGATAAGAAAAGCGACCAGGCCGCTTTCACAGGCATAGACGACGGACAAAAGATAAAGACCATCGATCTTAAACTAAAAGAAAACAGGAAACACGGATACTTTGGTAAAGCAGAAGTGGGTACGGATGCCACTAAGTACTGGAACAACAATGCCATGCTGAACGCCTTCAAGGGCAAGCGAAAGTTTTCCGCATTCGGCATTATGTCGAATACAGGCAAGACCGGCATGAACTGGCAGGAGAGCCAGAACTATGGCAACTCGGGCGGAGATGTCATATTTGACGACGCCACAGGTGGCATGTATATCATGGGCGGCGGTGGAGATGATTTCGGGGGATCCAATTATTACGGCGAAGGCCTGCCCAAAGTCTGGAACGGCGGACTGCTGTATTCAAACAAATGGGACAATGACAAAAAGAACTTCAACTCGAGCTACCAGTATAAAAAATTAAACACGGCCGCGCGAAGCTCAATGCAGAGCAAATACATCCTGCCCGATACCCTGTATTATATCAATGAAGACGGGAACAGTTTTAGCAGCAGACTGCGCAATTCCCTGAACGGCATGTATGAGCACCAGCTCGATTCAGGTTCCAACCTGAAAATAACAGCGTCGGGTTATACGGGAAGAACGATCAGCTCAAACAACAATTATTCAGAATCACTTGACAATGCGGGTAAATTTGTCAATACCAGCAATCGCCGCACTTCTTCCCAGGCCGACAATCAAAGCCTGAATACAACCTTGCTCTACAGGAAAAAATTCCAGAAGGTAGGCCGCACTTTTTCTTTGAACGTGAACCAGAACTACAATGATACCCGCTCTGACGGATTTCTGAATGCGGACTATAAATATTATGACAACAATGGTGCGGTCAAAAAAGAAGAAACAACTGATCAGCGCAAACAACGCTCCAGCATCCAATCCACCGTTTCTTCCCGGGCCGTTTATACGGAGCCTTTATCCAAACGGGCCATCCTTGAGTTCAACTACAGCCTGGCCAACAGCCATGGACATTCGGCGATTTCCACCTTTGGAAAAATGGCATCTTCCAGCGTTAAGTATGAAGACTTCATTGACTCCCTGAGCAATGATTATACCCTGAACGTGCTCACCAACTCAGGCGGTATCAATTACCGGTACTCCAAGGTCAAAAAGATCAACTTTTCTTTTGGCGGCAACATTGCAAGAGCAGATTACACGCGCAGGGATGTAAGGGCAGATACGTCTACTTCTTACCACTTCCTCAATTTCTTTCCAAGAGCCAATGTAAACTGGACCCTTGCCAACGGCAACAATGTCTATTTCGATTACAACGGAAGCACCCGGGCGCCCAGCATCGATCAGATCCAACCGATCAAAGACAATACAGATCTGCTGAATCAGCGCATCGGCAATCCAGACTTAAAACAATCATTCAGACAACGGTTTTCTCTTTCGTTGAGTAATTACAAACTGCTGACGCAACGGAACATGTATGTTTCCCTGAGCGCAAGCACCGTGCAAAACGACTTCAGCACCATTAACTATGTGGATGCCCTGGGAAGACGCGTTTCCCAGCCTGTTAACGTACAAGGCAACTATTCGCTCAGCTCCTATGCCTATTATTCCATCAAGGTCAACAAGCCGGATGTCCGGCTCGGACTGGACCTGGATCTGAGCAAGAACCGGAACACCAACTTCATCAATACCCTACGGAACATCAACAATTCGCTGAACGGAGGCATCAGCCCGCGCATCTCGCTGCGGAAAGACAAGAAATTTGATCTGACACTGGCACCGAGATTTTCCTACACCAAATCAACCTCTTCTATCCGCCCCGATGAACCTACGGCTTACTGGACACAATCGCATAGCGCATATGCATCCGTGTACCTGCCGGGGAAAATACAGATCAACAGCGATTGTTCTTTCAATATCCGGCAGAAAACAGATGCATTCGACAGGAATACAAACTCGATCAGATGGAACGCCAGCATAGATAAAAAGTTCCTGAAAAAAGATGCTGCCACCCTCCGGTTTTCCGCCAATGATATTCTTGATCAAAACCTTGGTTTCCAAAGAAGCGTGAACAGCAACTTTATTTCTGAAAGAACCTATGATACGATCAGAAGATTCTTTATGCTTTCCCTGATTTTCAACTTCAACAAAAACGGTTCGCCACAACAATTCTAAACCAGCCAAAAAATTTTATATGCAGCAGAAGTATATCTTATTTATCGCGCTGATGATCTTCTCAGCCACCGGCTTTGCCCAGCAGTTTATTACAAAAGGTAAAATTGAATTCGAGCGCAAAACCAACCAGCATGCGTTTCTTGATGAGAACAGTCCCTGGGACCAGGCCGCCAAGAAAAGCCTGCCTAAATTTGTGACCTATTACTTCGACCTGGAATTTGACAACGACAAGCTGTTGTACAAAGCCGGCCGGGACGCCGATGTAAGGCAAAACAAATACTGGGGCGTGTTTGAAGGCGATAACATCATCTCTACCAACCTGAACAGCAGTACATCTGTAACCCAAAAAAGCATTTATGGAGATACTTACCTGATCTCGGATTCGCTCAGAAAGATTGACTGGAAGATCGGGGCGGAAATCCGGAAAATTGCCGGCTTCGACTGCCGCAAAGCTGTCGGCAGGGTAATGGATTCGATTGTAGTGATTGCTTTTTATTCAGATGAAATCCTGCCAAGCGGCGGCCCTGAATCTTTTACGGGTCTTCCCGGAATGATCCTGGGTATTGCCGTTCCTAAAATGCACACAACCTGGTATGCAACCAAGTTACAATTGACCGAAGTAAAAGATGCTTCCCTGGCTAGCCCCACCAGAGGCAAAAAGATTGCCTCCGGCGAATTTCAAAAACAGTTGAAAAACATTTTGAAAAACTGGGGCAAGGAAGGCGAACGGATGGAATGGCAACTCCTGTTATAAGGGAGTTGCCTGCTTACACTTCCGCCAGGTACTTGTGCACAAAGCTGATGGCCATTGAACCCTCCCCTACCGATGATGCAACCCGGTTCATGGCACCGGCCCGTACATCACCCGCTGCAAAAATGCCCGGACTGCTGGTTTCAAGCAGGTAAGGATCGCGCTTTAATTTCCAGACCCGGCGGAACACATCATTGCCAATAAGATCACGGCCGGTTTCAATAAATTGTTTGTCGTTCTTGATGATGTCCAGCCCGATCCAATCGGTATACGGTTTTGCGCCGATAAAAATGTACAGCGCAGCCGCCTCGCGGATGGTCGTTTCATCTGAATTGACGTTGATGAGCTTCAGCTTTTCCAGGTGCGTAGAGCCGATCGCTTCCGCCACTTCCGTGCAAGGCATTACTTCTATATTGGGCGTGGCACCGATCTGGTTGATCAGATAAGCCGACATGGTATCATTCAGTCCCTGCCTTCTGATCATGATATACACCTGCTTGGCAAATTTGGAGAGATACATAGCTGCCTGTCCGGCTGAATTGCCGCCGCCAATGATATACACATCCTGGTCTTTGCAGGCGCTGGCTTCGGTAACAGCCGCTCCGTAATAAACCCCGGCACCGGTGAAATTCTCGATACCGGGCACTTCCAGCTTTCTGTAATCCACGCCTGTCGTAATCACAACGGTGCGGCTGACTACTTCGGAACCGTCATCAAGTATGATGGTCTTGTAACCTTCCTTCAGGCGGATGTCTTTAACGGATTGAGGCGTGATAAATTCCGCACCCAGCCGCATGGCCTGGCTGATGGCGCGCCGCGTGAGATCGGCACCGCTCAGTCCGGCGGGAAAGCCCAGGTAATTTTCAATGCGCGAACTGGTACCTGCTTGTCCGCCCGGAGCTTTGCGCTCGATCACGAGGGTTTTCAGTCCTTCTGATGCGCCATAAACTGCTGCAGCCAATCCGGCCGGGCCAGCACCGATGATCACCACATCATATACTTCGTTCTTTACCTGCGGATTCAAGCCGGTTTTTGCACCGATCTCCCGCAGGCTGGGTTTGCTCTGGAAGCTGCCGTCTTCAAAGATCACAACCGGTAACTGCTCTGTTTGCAGTCCGTTGGCAGTAAGCAGGGCACAGCCTTCCGAGTTTTTTTGTACATCAAGCCATTGATACGGAATTAAGTTACCGGCCAGAAAATCTTTTATTTCGTGGGCCTGCGGTGAGAACTGGTAACCGATCACCTTGATGCCTTTGAATTCAGGCTGGTAGTTGCTTTGCCAGTCGTTTAGCAAATCGGTTATCACCGGGAAAAGTTTTTCTTCCGGCGGGTTCCAGGGCTTCATCAAGTAATAATCTAGCTGTACGTCGTTGATTGCTTTGATGGCAGCTTCTGTATCCGAATAAGCTGTCAGCAGTACGCGTTTGGCATCCGGGAAAAGAGGAATGACTTTTTGTAAAAAATCAACGCCTTCCATCTCGGGCATGCGCTGGTCGCAAAGAAACATGGCCACGGAATCGCCGCTGTTTTTAAATTCGGTCAGGCTCTCCAGCGCCTCCTTTGCCGAAGAGGTGCTGACGATCTTGTAATTCTTGGCGTATTCTGATTTCAGGTCGCGGCTAATGGCACGCAGCACCTGTTCATCGTCATCGATGGAAAAAAGAATGGGTTTGCTCATACTCAGTCAGGTAAATAAAGCTGGCACATATTACGACAATTAGTTTACTTGTCAGCAACCGGTAAACAGACCGTAAACCGCGTTTGTCCCTGCACGGAATTTACCCGGATAGATCCGTGATGCTGGTGGATGATGCGCTGCACCACTTCCAGTCCCATGCCTGTACCTTTTCCGATCTCTTTGGTCGTAAAAAAAGGGTCAAAGATCCTGGACAGGATCCCCTGCGGAATGCCGGGGCCGTCGTCAATAAAAGTCACCAGTACGTCATTGTGTTCCTTTGCCGTGCGGATGGTAAGGGTTCCCTTGCCATTGGGTTCCATGGCATCCAGGGCATTGTCGATGATATTGGTCCATACCTGGTTGAGCTCACCGACCCGGACCGTGAGCTGTGGCAGGGATTCGTCGTATTCCTCTACCAGTTTGATATTGCCTTTCTTGATCTTGTACCCAAGCATCGTGAGCGTATTCTGGATGCCTGTATGGATGTCTGTGAGTTGCTTGTCCCCTCCCCTGTCCATATGTGTAAACACTTTTACAGAGCAAACCAGGTCGGCGATCCGTCCAGACGCATTTTCAATGTCTTCCACGATCCTTTCTATGATCAGGTTGTTGTTGACCCAGCTAAACACGGGCGTTAAGAACGAAGTAGAGATATCGCTGTGGATCAGGTTGAGGTCTTCAGCCGCAAAGCCATACTCAACAAAATTCTCCGCCATTTCAGCCCCATTTTCCACTTCGTGTTCATCAAACCAGTCGGTTAGCCTATCCTCCCTGTTGGAGCGTTCACGGAGGGAAAGACGCTCCGGCTTTCTTTCCCGCAGGATGCGGAACAGTTCCTGGCTTACATGATCTACCTGTTTGGGTGTCATCTGGAGAGCCATCACGGTTCTGAACGTATCAGGCTGCAACCTGAGTTGCTTTTTCAGCAGGTTGGAAGCCCGCACGATCGCAGATGCAGGATTGTTGAGTTCATGGGCCAGTCCGGCAGAGAGTTTACCGAGCGCCATCATTTTTTCATTTTGCTGCTGCAAGGCGGTAAACTCCCGCACCCGGTTGCTCATTACATGCACAAGCGCCTGGGTAAGCTCAAAATGCTCCTTGATCAGTTCAGGGAAACGCTCAACAGGAAAGGTCATCAGCTGGGTATCTTCCAGGACCTCCCCATAGGCATTGGCTATCTTGCCCCTGGAATAAGGCAGGTAACCGGTGATGTCCCTCTCTGAAAGGGTAGCGAGTTCCCTTTTAAAGTTATCCTGCATGATATAGAGCCGCAGTTTTCCCTGTACAATAATGTGCATGCCGCCGATGGGTTCACCCGGCCGGATCATACATTCACCTTCATTCTGTATGTAATGGCGGCTGTTATCAACCAGCCAGCTAAGCTGGTCGGCCGGAACTTCTTTCAGGTCATGGATGCTTTGCATCCATGCAAGGTCAACTGTGAGCATGAAAAATATTTACCGTAAAGATGCAGAGAATTGCAGTACAACGGAAGGTTATCTTACCCGCTTCAATAAGCAGGTGCAGGATGGCATGCCTGCTTTTTGCTTCTTAGTACCAGCGGTTGCGTGTCTTGTCCCAGGAGGTGATGCCTATCTTAAACTGAACGGGACTGGTAAACCGGTTGGCTGCCGAACCGGCCATGTATACGCCCAGCTTGAATTTTGTCATCGGACTAAAAGGCCATTTAAATACGCGCTCGATACCGCCAAATGCTTCCACATAGCGCAGGTGCCGTTCGGGCGCGATCAGAAAACCACCGCCGGCTACTTCGCGCAGCTGGAGCTTTTTGAGCAGCGGGATCCGGTTGATCAGCGAACCATTGAATTCATGTACATAATGCGCCTGATAAAAGCGTTTAAAGAGGGCGAATGTAGAATCCAGCGCCTGGAAAGCTTCATCCGGATTCATAAACAAAAACGGATCACCCCGCCGCTGGAACTGGTAATCTACCAGCTGCAGCTCCTTTTTGTTTAAGAAGCTGCCTGTTTTGACATTGTACCGCGAAACACCCAGCAGTCCTACATGAACTTCCTGCTCTATGCCAAACTCCAGGTAGTCAAAGTTTATTTTACTGGATAGTATTTTCGGGATTCCTTTCCTCCACATTGTATAGAAAGTAGGCCAGCTGGAGCCCAGGATCACTTTTTCCTTTGGCTCCCGTATGTAGCGCTGAAAGGGCGTATACTGCAGACGCAGCTTGCCATACACGGCATTGTAAGGTTCAAAATAAACCGGCCGGTTGTTGTCGAGTATGTTGCCAAACAAGCTGTCTACCAGGCTGCCAATCTTGTAGCGCCCTACCGAACGGCGCAGGGCTATGTCAAGATCAGAATACAAGAATAGTCCGTTCTTTATTTCCAATCCATGCCCTATACCCACTGCGTTGTTGAGATAAAAATTGCTTCTTTTTAAAAGATTGATCCATGCATCGCCCGAATAAATAAATTCAAAATCCCTTTTCAGCGAAACGCGGTAAAAGCCCCGGTTAAAAGGATTGTACATGCGCGTAACGGATACACTGCCGTTTACATCGTGGTTGCGCAAACCGTAGCTTAAGTTTATGTTAGCATACAGGTTCTTTTTGGACGGATAGATTTTTGAATAAAACAAAAACGGGTTGATGCGGGTTCCTCCAAATGCCAAGGGCTGGTACAAGGACAAGACCGGAGGCACAAACCAGGTCCGTTCTTTTTTTCTGTTATAAAAAGTTTGCCCCAGGTAGGTCATTTTCTGCCAGGTTATCTTGTTGGTAAGCCGGTCGACCGAATCAAGATATTGCCGGGTATGGGTGGCGCGGTACAGGCTGTCTCTGTACCGGACAAAGCGCAGCTCCTGCGCAGTCAGGGGTTCTGTTCTTGCCTGGTTCCAGAAACTGCTGTCCTGCTCATACGCCAGTTGCGTAGTGGCGCTCACTTCCGTGCCAAAATAATGTGGGGGAAATTGTTTGTTCAGTTCATAATCTGAGTAAGTAACCAGTGTATTGCCCGAGAGTTTTTGTTTGCCGGATTTGGAATAGTAGGAGAACTGTTGCCTGGAAAGCATAAATGCCTTGTTCTGTACCAGGCTGTATTGTTGCTCTACTTCAAAGAAATCATACTCGGGCAAATGATAACGCGGGAAGCGCAGGCGGGTATGTGTGATCACCCAGGCACTGTCTGAGATGGTGATTTCTCCTTCTACCGTTGCGTTGCTGATCTGGCGGGGCCTCACAGAAATCACCCAGGTTTTGAACCGGCCGTTTTGCTGGGTACTCACCGTCCTGTACTTGTAAGCAATCAATCCGCTGTAACTAACCGGTGAAAGAAAGGGTATGGTTGAGATGGCCGGCACTTTGACAAGGTTGTTGTAAAAGGAAAAATTTCCTTCGGTGGCAGACAGGTAAAACAAGCTTTGGGCATTGCCATTCTTTTTTACACCCAGCCGCTCTTCGCGGTATTGCTGCCCGGTGCCTATATCCAGTTTCAGGGAAATTTCGGCCATGGCCATCCTGCTTAGATCTTCATCCCCTCTTCTCACCGTATCTGCCTTGCTTTTTTTTCTGGAAGCCACCATCCCGGAATCATACTGAACCCCTTTTATATACATCTTCACAGAATAAGGACCGGCTGCCTGCATGATCTCTTCCTTGTGATCGATCACCCGGCGGATGACTTCTTCCGCCCGGTCTTTGGTCCTGGCTTTTACAGTGATCTCTGATAGGCTTTTGGGATCTTCCCTTTCCAGGATCACATTTTGTGTGGTGTTTCTGTTTACGGTTACCGTAATCACCTGGGTTGTGTAACCGGTCATGCTGATCACCAGGTCGTATTTGTCTGCTTCCAGGCTTAGCTGGTACGAACCGTCCTGCCGGCTGATGGTGCCGGAATGGAATTGCTTTATCTGGATACTGGCAAATGCCAGGGGCTCCAGTTTGTTGTCGGTGATCTTGCCTTTTAAGGTAAATGTTTGTGCCTGCAGTGAAAGGGAAATAAAAACAAGAAGAAGGGAGAGAACGGCTAGGCGGCTCATGCGGTTGGCTGAAAAGGGTTCAGAAAACGAGTTTACCACTATTTTTCCTACAGGGTATATAAATATATGTTAATCTCTTCCAGGGAGGGAATCTATCAAAAGCAAACAGCCGGAATAAGCTATTCCGGCTGTTTGAAGAAAAAAGTAAAATTGAAAAGTCTACTCAGGCGGCGGCTTTGGAATCTACGCTCTTTTTCGCCAGCAGCTCTTTTATATAGGCATTTAAATTTTTAAAGTTGGGCGTTTGGGTAAACTTCACGCCATCGATAAAGAAAGCAGGAACCTTGCTGATACCCAGCTGGATGCCGTCTTTCAAATCATCCTGTACATACAGTCCGTAGGTACCATTGATCAGCTCGTCCAGGTATTTTTTGTTGGTCACACCGGCTTCACGGGCGTATTGCTTCAGGCTGATAACGCCCAGGTTGCGCCGGTTGGCGAACAGGAGGTTGTGCATTTCCCAGAACTTGCCTTCCTGTGCCGCACCGATGGCTGCTTCAGCGGCCTTGTGTGCCTTTTGGTGAATCTTCAGCTGGGGAAAATGGCGGAAAATAAATTTGACCTGGCCGGCATATAGATCGAGTAAACGGGCAACAACTTCATGTGCCTGTGCACAGTCTTCGCTTTCATAATCACCGAATTCCACAATGGTAACCGGTGCATTTTTATCGCCAACAACAATCTTTTTTGATGGAATGACGTCGATGGTCTCTTGCTTTTTCATATCATTGTTCTAGTTGTTCAATAAATAATTTTTCGTCCGTATGTTAAATCTCACCAGTTGGTTAGCGTTGATGCAGAAACATGCAGGAGGAAGGGTAGCAACTATATAACGCAGTATTGAATAACCAGGGAGCTTACCTTTACGTTGTTATGTAGAGGACTCCAAAGTTACCTAAAAAGATCTGATTTTCCAATTCAGGAAAGGCTTGCCGGGTGCTAAAAAGAACAAGAAGCTAGGAGAAATCATAAAAAAAGCCATTTGTGGAAACAAATGGCTTAACCTAAAACTAACAGCTTATGAGACAAAGGTTAACTTCTAAATTACAGGCTTGTAACAGTTGCATTGACGCATAAAAAGCTGCAGGCGTTGCAGGGGGCCAGAATAAATATCATTTCCACGCTCCCGGCCGTATGTAAGGACCGGTCATCAGGCAAACGGCCAGCGATTTCACCGGAAATTTTTATTTTTGGTAGCAAGACATAGCCATATGAAAAAGACATCCTCTATTTTACTGGGTATTTTGGTGACCAATATGGTCATGAGCCAATCGGCGACCCCCAACCAGATCACCTATTTATCCCACTACGTATTCCCTGCCTTTGTAAAAGGAAGGGTTCAGCAAAAAGCCGGCGGTACGCAGGAAGCCATGCTGAACTACAACTCAATGACCCAGGAAATGATTTTCACGCAGAATGCCGGTTACCAGGCGCTGGGGCAACCGGAAAACATTGACACTGTTTTTATCGAGAACAGGAAATTCATACCCAACGGCCCGGTATTTTACGAAGTGGTGCCTGTAGGAGCTACGCCACTTTTTGTAAACCACAAATGCCGGGTTATACCCCCAGGCAATCCAGCCGGGTACGGTACCACTTCGCAGACCTCCAGTCCGGGCAATATATCCAAGATCGCCAACAATACGCAGACGTATGCGCTCAAGCTGCCTGACGATTATCAGATCGTTCCGGAAACAGAGTTCTTTCTGAAAAGGGAAGGCGAGTACAACAAAATATCCAATATCAAGCAGCTGGCCAAGCTGTATCCGGCCAAGGCCGATGCGATCCAGGACTACAGCAAGAAAAACAAGATCAACTTCAAGAACCAGGAAGATATAGTGAAGCTGATCCAGTTCTGCACACAGCCATCCTGAGAAGCAGGATAGAACCAGCTGCTACTTGGCAGCATCACGGAGCTTCTTTACCTCGGCAGCTGTTACTGGCGAAGCTTTGTTGCCAAAACTGCTTCTGACAAAGCTCAGCACATTGGCGATGTCATCGTCTTTTAAAAAATCATGCGCCGGCATGGGGTTCGAGTAAGTAGCGCCATTGATCTCTATTTCATCATTCAATCCTTTTAAAAGAATATTGATCAGCCTGGTTTTATCACCCAGCACGTAAGAAGTTTTAATCAGCGGCGGGTTCATATTGGGAACGCCGCCTCCATCAGCCTGGTGACAGGAAAGACAATAAGTGGTATACACAACTTTTCCTTTTGCAACAGAAGGTTTGGCAGCAGATGCCCCTCCTGCCGCGCCTGTTGAAGCTTTCTTGACAGGCGCTTTTTTTGTTTGTGCCACTGCCCCACCGGCAGCCAGCAGCAATATAAAAAGATTTATAGCAAAGACCTTTTTCATGCAATGAGATTATGGTTTGTTGTACACAATGCGGTAGATAGTGCCTTTAACATCGTCTGAAACATACAGCGAACCATCCGGTCCCTGGGCCAGGCCGCAGGGGCGGTGTGCTGCACGGCCGGAGGCTGTTTGTTGCGGCGAGCCGGAGAACCCATCAGCAAACACTTCCCATTTGCCCGAAGGTTTCCCTCCTTTAAACGGCACAAAAACCACATAAAAACCGGCCTGCGGCTCGGGTGCCCGGTTCCAGGAACCATGAAAAGCAATAAACGCACCGTTGCGGTATTTTTCAGGGAACTGGGTACCGGTATAAAACAATAAACCATTGGGAGCCATATGACCGGGGAAAGCCACCACCGGATCTATGTACTCCTTGCTGCCTTCTTTTTTTCCGTTTCCGCCATATTCAGGTGCCTGGATCTTTTTGTTCTGCATCCAGTCGTAATAAATATAAGGCCAGCCTGCATTGGAACCCTGCTTCAGCTGGTACATACACTCTGCAGGCAGATCGGCATTTTGCTTGGTGGTGAACATATCGGGAAAGATGTCGTGCAGCTGGTCGCGCCCGTGCTGCATAACAAACAAGCTGTTTGTTTGCTGGTTCCAGTCCAGCCCGACCACATTGCGCAGGCCTGTGGCATACCGTACACCATCGCCATAGGTTTGGTTTTGCTTGTCTACCTTGAACTGCCAGATACCTCCTGCAGAATCCAGAATAGGACAGGGTTGCTGACCCAGCGAACCGGGCGTCCTGTCTTTGATCTGGCATGAGTTGGAATAAGCACCTACGTTTACATAGATATTTCCTGCATTGTCCACCACCAGTGATTTGGTTTCATGCTGGCGGCGGTCAAGCAAACCCGTAACAATCTTTTCCGGCTGATCGGGGTTGACAACTTTCTCGTTTGCGTCCAGTTTATAACGAAACACTTCCTGGTTTGAAGAAGCATACAGGAATCCATTCTTTATATACATACCGGTGCCACCGTAGTTGGCAAAGCCATTTATTTCATCAAAGCGGCCGTCCTTATTTCCATCATGCAGATAGATAATTGCTTTCCCGTTTCTCGGACGCGCGAGTTTTACATACAGATCGCCCGCTGTGGTAACAGCGATGTGCCGGGCACCGCCCAGCGTATCCGCGGCTACAAGGGCACCAAAACCGGCAGGTAACTTTAACCCGGCATTTCCTTCATCCGGGGTAGGAAGGGTATTGCCAGAGTGGGCGAGTTTTTTCGCTGACATCAGCACCAGGGCTCCGGCCAGTATAAGCACCGTTAATCCTGCTATATAGGTCTTTTTCATATAGAGATTTGTTTTTTGAAAGGGTATGTGATAATTCGATCTGCAAGATAAGCGGAAGCAGATTAACGCAATGTTGTTTCATAAAACTTGTGCCAGCTCTTTTCTTTCGTGCAGCTTGCAAACAAGAAGCAGCTGCGCTTGTTAGGGAAGCAGCACGGGTTCAACCTTCCGTTTCCGAAAACAGGTTGCCTGTTTGGCTGATTATTGTGAACTTCGGGTAAAATAAGGAGCAGTACGTGATCACAGACCGATTTGGCAGAACCATCAACTATCTCAGGCTGGCAGTGACCGATAAATGCAACCTGCGGTGCTTTTATTGCATGCCCCAGGAGGGTTTGAACTGGCTGAGCAGGGCAGAGCTTTTGTCGTACCCGGAGATGCTGCGCATCTGCAGCCTGCTCGTCAGGATGGGGGTTGAAAAAATCCGCATCACAGGTGGTGAGCCATTCGTTCGCAAAGACATCATGCCTTTCCTGGCTGAAGTGGCCCGCTTCGACGGACTGCGCCGGCTGACCGTTACCACCAATGGCGTGCTGACGGCCCCCTTGGTGCCGGAGCTGAAAAAAATGGGCATTCATAGTGTCAATCTCAGTTTGGATACCCTCGACCGTGACCGTTTTTTTGCCATTACTTACCGGGATGAACATGACGCAGTTATGCAAACCCTTGAACAACTGCTTCATCATAACATGGAGGTAAAGATCAACGCAGTGGTCATGGAAGGAAAGAATACACAGGACATCATTCCGCTGGCAGCGCTCACCAAAGACCTGCCCGTGCAAGTCCGTTTTATTGAGCAGATGCCCTTCAACGGAAGAGAGGCGGGCTTTTCTGGCATTGTCTGGAACCACCACCGCATCCTGGAAGAATTGCAGCTGACTTACCCTGCTATCCGCAAGCTGGTTGATCCGCCTTTTTCTACAGCCTACAATTACCAGATACCCGGGCACAAGGGCAGCATTGGTATCATTGCCGCTTACACCCGTTCTTTTTGTGGCAGTTGCAACCGGATCCGCATCACAGCCCAGGGCACGCTGAAAACTTGTTTGTACGGCACCGGCGTGCTAAGCATCCGCGACCTGTTCCGCAATGGCTTGCCCGATGAAGAAGTAGGCAACGCGCTACAGCTGGCTATTCAAAACCGGGAAAGGGACGGCTGGCAGGCAGAAGAAAAAAGCATGCAAAAAAACGGCATGCACGAGTCGATGGCAGAGATCGGCGGCTAGCACTTAAAAATGTTCTCCCAAAAAGATCACCATGGTTTCTGTTCAGGAAGCAGTCAAAATCATTCAAGCGCACCAGGGATATTATAGCACGGAAAGCGTTTTGCTTGAGCAGGCAACAGGCAGGATATTGGCAGAGGACCTGTTAGCAGACCGCGACATGCCACCTTTCAACCGTGCTACCATGGACGGCATTGCCATCAGCTACCAGGCTTACCGGAAGGGCATCCGCCAGTTCCGGATCAAAGGAACACAAGCAGCAGGCGATCCGCCTATAGAGCTGGAGGAGCCAGGTGATTGCATAGAGATCATGACCGGCAGCGCATTACCCGCTACTGCTGATGCAGTTGTTCCCTACGAAGATATTGTTGTGAACGAAGCAGGGGCATCTCTTCAATCAGGGGTGCAGCCGGGACAAAACATCCATGCAAAAGGAAAAGACAAGAAACAGGCTGACCTGCTGGTGGCAGCCAACACGCTTGTTACTCCATCTATAATTGCCGTAGCCGCTTCTATTGGCAAGAGCCGGCTGCCGGTGAAGAAGCTTCCCCACATCGTTGTTATTTCAACCGGAAACGAGTTGGTTGAAATAGAAAGCGTTCCTTTACCCCAGCAGATCAGGCGCTCCAACAATTACATGATCTGTTCTGTACTGGAAGAGCTTAAACTGGTTGCAGACATGCTCCATCTGCCCGACGAGCAGCAGGTGGTGGAGCAACAGGTAGGCCAGGCCCTGAACGACTATGATGTAGTTTTATTAAGCGGAGGCGTTTCCATGGGCAAGTTTGATTTTGTACCGGCAGCCCTGAAAGCGTTAGCGGTAGAGGAGCTGTTTCACAAAGTAAAACAGCGGCCCGGTAAACCCCTGTGGTTTGGCAGGCAACAGGGAAAAGGCACGCTGGTCTTTGGTTTTCCGGGCAACCCGGTCGCCACTTTTTTATGTCTGCACAGATACTTCATCCCCTGGCTTACGGCATCGTTGGGAATGCCTGCCGCTCCCCGGCTTTATGCTGCACTGGATACGCCGGTCCAATTTGCTCCGCCGCTGCAATATTTCCTTCAGGTCAACTGGCAGATCAATGAGCAGGGCCTGTCAGTGGCCCGGCCGGAGGAAGGAAACGGCTCGGGTGATTTCAGCAACCTGCTGCAGGTGAATGCCTTTATGGAATTGCCGGCCGCACAAAATAGTTTCAGGGAAGGCGAGGTATTTCCCATCTGGCCTTTTAAAAGGGGGTTTTAAAATTTTCATACCATCATGAATCCATTTACACATATCAACAAGGAAGGACAGCCGGGGATGGTAGATGTGAGCGAGAAAAAGGTTTCGAAAAGAACTGCTACCGCCCGATCAATCGTCGTGCTGCCTGCTGCCGTACTCGATTTGCTGGCTAACGGCGAGCTGCATACGAAAAAGGGCGCTGTGTTCCAGACGGCCATCATTGCAGGCATCATGGCAGCCAAAAAAACCGGGGAGCTGATCCCGCTTTGTCATCCGCTGGGCCTGGAAAATTGTACGGTTAACATCCAGGTGAACGAGCAGCAGGAAGTGGTCATCCATTGTACGGCCAGCCTGGAAGCAAAGACAGGCGTGGAAATGGAGGCCCTTGTAGGCGCATCCATCGCTGCCCTGACGATCTACGACATGTGCAAGGCCCTGAGTCATGATATCGTGATCAGGGAAACCAAGCTGGTGGAAAAAACAGGTGGCAAATCAGATTTCAAACGTTCGTAAGGTGACAAGGACAGAAAACAAACTTTGTTCTCTATCTAAATCAACCTGAACCGGATTCTATATAGGGTAACAACAATTAATTTTGAAGGATGGACATTCAACAAACACCGGCACTCAACGGACTGGTACTGGCAGGCGGCAAAAGCATCCGCATGGGAACCGACAAAGCCCTGCTGGACTGGCATGGAATAGAACAGCGCTACTACATGGCTGGCCTGCTGCAGCGTTTGTGCAACACCGTTTTTATCTCGTGCCGCAGCGATCAGCAGTCCGGCATCGATCCGCATTATCCTGTGCTTGCTGACAGCAAGCCGGGTTTGGGTCCGATGAGCGGCATCCTTACTGCATTCGGCCATGACCCGCAGTGTGCCTGGCTGGTAACGGCCTGTGACCTGCCCCTGCTGGATATGGACACCCTGCAATATCTGATCCGCCACCGCCATCCGCAGTCTATTGCAACAACGTTCAGGAGTCCGCATGATGGGTTGCCTGAGCCCCTGATTACCATTTGGGAGCCGGCCAGCTTTCCTGTGTTGCAGCAGTTTGCAGCGCAAGGCATTACCTGTCCCCGGAAGGTTTTGCTCAACTCCCCCGTTGCCATCCTTGAGCCTCCACACGCTGCGTCCCTGCTCAATGCCAATACGCCTGCCGATGCAGAAAAAGTGCGCCAGCTCTTACAAGAAAAATTGACCGTACCTGATGCAAGCTGATTTTTTACGATATAGCTGTCAGATGGTCCTGCCCGGTTTTGGGGCAGCGGCCCAAAAAAGATTGAAGGAGGCGAAAGTGTTCATTGCAGGTGCCGGCGGACTGGGATGCCCGGCCGCGTTGTACCTTGCGGCAGCCGGTATCGGCACGTTGGGTATAGCTGATTACGACAGGGTTTCTGTCAGCAACCTGCACCGGCAAGTTTTGTACAGCGAAGAAGATGCGGGGTCACCTAAAGTAGCGAGCGCAGCAGCAGCACTCCGCCGCCAGAATCCGCACATACAAATAAATGAACACAGCATAAAGATCGGTGCAGACAATGTGATGGACCTGCTGGCTTCTTACGACATGGTGGTGGATGCAACAGATAATTTTGATGCCCGCTATCTGCTCAACGATGCCTGTGTGCTCCTGGGCAAACCCCTTGTATACGGGGCCATTTACCAGTATGAAGGACAAGTTGCCGTATGGAACCTGCTCAATCCGGATGGCACCCGCTCACCCAATTACCGCGATGTTTTCCCGGAAGTAGACGCCACTCAAATTCCGGACTGTACAGTAGGAGGCGTGACCCCTCCCCTGGCCGGCATGATAGGCTGTATGCAGGCCAATGAAGTGATCAAATATTTCAGCGGAACTGGCGAGCTGCTGGCAGGCAAGCTGCTCCTGCTGGATGCAGCCACCCTGCAAACCCGCCTCATAAAAATCGGCTCCGCTTCTCACACCCCCGTAACATCCTTACCAGCTACAGCAGAAGTTCCCACGATATCAGCCAAGGATCTTACCACATCCCTGGCCGGCAAAACAGTTGAACTGGTTGACGTGCGCAACCCGGATGAACGAGCAGCTTTTCACATCGGCGGAACACATATCCCATTAAGTGAACTGGAAAACAAAATAGATTCAATCTCTACCCAAAAACCAGTTGTCTTCTACTGCGCGTCAGGCAAACGAAGCGCCGAAGCAGTAAAACGGTGGAGAAAGCAATTTCCACAAGTGCCCGCCTACTCGTTGGAAGGTGGGTTGAAAGGCTGGACGGAGCTGTCTGAACCATGATTTACAGGATTTTTGGGATTCGGGGACGTTAGGGATGCGCGGCTACCCACACTTCTTCGTTTTCAAATACTTCTTTTTTCCAGATGGGGACTGTTTGCTTGAGGGTATCGATGGCATAGCGGCAGGCTTCAAAGGCGGCCGCGCGGTGAGCAGCTGATACAGCGATTACGACGGCTACCTCCCCGATCTTGAGCAGACCGGTGCGGTGGTGGATGATGATCTTGTGGAGCGGCCAGCGGCTCAGGGCCTCCCCGGCAATTTTTTTCATTTCGCTGAGGGCCATGGGCTCATAGGCTTCAAACTCCAGGCGGAGTACGCGCTTACCCTGCGTGAAATCCCGCACGGTTCCGATAAATACATCAATGCCCCCGCTTGCAGGATGCATCACCGCTTCTATGCAGGCAGCAGGATCCAACCTCTCACTCGTTATATAAATATCGGTCATGGTTACCGGTTTTATCCGCCACTTACGGGCGGGATCAGCGCGATTTCATCCCTTTCATAAATTTGTTTATCAGGAGCAGCATACTCGCTGTTGACAGCCAGCAAACAACTTGCCAGCTGCTGCAGGCGGGGATAAGCCTGCTCCAGGGCTGCTTTCAGCTCCGCTGCCCTGGCGCCCTCAGGCAGGCTGATGCGGACAGAAGACCCTGAAAATATTTCTTTAACAATACCAAAGGCCAACACATTGACTGTCATACGTACACTTTAAACGAAGCTGACCAAAAATCCCCTGCCTGGAATTCACCCGTGCCAGGTATGGAGATGATTTTCATGCAAGCAATGAGCAACACCTTCCTTTACTTTTCCAGTCACTCCGCACAGTTGATCAACTGCGCAAATATACACCAAAGCGAACGGACAGGCTTGCAGGAGGCTGTCATTCTTTCCCATCTCCTACTTGGTGCTGTTTTTGTAAGCATAAACAATGCAGCCAGTCTAATTGTAAAATAAGGATTATGGAATACAACAAATTAACACCGGAAGAAGAAAGAGTGATTGTTTACAAAGGAACAGAACGGCCTTACACAGGCGAGTATACAAACAACAAGCAAAGCGGCACCTATGTATGCCGGCGATGCAATGCCCCGCTGTACCGCTCAGCCGACAAGTTCGACTCGCATTGCGGCTGGCCCAGCTTTGATGATGAGATACCTGGCGCCGTAAAACGCGTACCGGACGCGGATGGCCACCGCACGGAAATTGTTTGCGCCAATTGCGACGCACACCTGGGCCATGTTTTTCTGGGAGAACGGTTTACCAAAAAGAACACCCGCCATTGTGTCAATTCTATTTCCATGAAATTTGTTCCGGACAGCCCGACCAGCTAAAAAAAGAGGTAATTTGTAGCGGATATTCTTCGGCAAACCTGTTCCGGTATGAAAGAAATCAAAGACATTATTGCTGCCTACGATGAGGCGAAGCGCCAGAGCAAGCAGATGGCGCTTGCAACCGTTGTGCATGTAGACGGCTCTTCTTACCGCCGTCCGGGCGCCCGGATGCTGATCACCGATGATGGGCAACTAACCGGTGCTATCAGCGGCGGCTGCCTGGAAGGCGATGCCTTGCGAAAGGCCCTCCTGGTGATCAGGGAACAAAGACCCATGCTGGTGACCTACGACACCACCGACGAAGACGATGCCAAACTGGGTGTAGGCCTGGGTTGCAATGGCATTATCCATATCCTGATTGAGCCGCTGGCAGACAGTCCCGTGCATCCTGTTGCTTTACTTAAAAAGATGCTGGCCAGGCGGCAACAGGCTGTTCTGGTAACCCTGTTCTCCCTCCAGAACCGCAAGGCAGTCCAGCCGGGCACCTGCCTGCTGCGTCTTCCTGATGAGGTCATTCTTGGTGATGTGGGCGAATCCCTTTTTCAACAAGCCCTGCTGGCAGATGCGGAAGAGGTGATGCGCACGCAAAGGTCTGCCGACCGGTCGTACAAGACCCGGGAGCATCAGTATACCGCTTTTATGGAATTGGTGCAACCGGCTGTTTCGCTGGTGGTCATCGGCGCCGGGAACGATGTGGTTCCGCTTACGCAGATGGCAGCCATGCTGGGATGGGAATGCACAGTAGTAGATGGCAGGGCCAACTATGCCACGCGCGCCCGCTTCCCGGCCGTTCAGCAGGTGCTGGTAGCCAAACCCGCTGAGGTGCTGACAGGCGTGCCTGTTGACGCCAGGACAGTTTTTGCGCTTATGACGCACAACTACAACTACGACCTGGCCCTGCTCAAACAACTGATCCCCCAGCCCTTGCCCTATATCGGGGTGCTTGGTCCCAAAAAGAAATTAGACCGGATGTTGTCTGAACTCGGGGAACAAGGGATCTACCTGGACCCTGCAGCGCGCGGAAAGATCTTTGGTCCGGTAGGGCTTGACATCGGTGCGGAAACCCCGGAAGAAATTGCCCTGTCGATCATTGCAGAAATAAAAGCTGTCATGACCGGCAAGAATGCAGGTTCGCTGAGAAGCAAGACCGATGCGATTCATGCACATGCCAGCGTAGAAAAGCCCCTGCTCGTACTTCCGTAGTTCTATCAGAATGTAAACTATCAACGTATGCTTTCCTGTGGATTGATCCTCCTGGCTGCCGGTGCCTCCCGCCGCCTGCAACAAGCCAAACAGTTGCTTCCTTACCAGGGCACTACCCTGCTTCATCACAGCATTCAAACCGCCTTGTCTGCATCCGTACATCCCGTCATTGTTGTAGCAGTACCGGGTTCGGATGCAACAGTTCCGGAAGATGACCGGCTCCGCCTGGCGTTCAACTACAACCGGGAAGAAGGGCTGGCCTCCTCGATCCGTTGCGGCGTTACAGCCCTGCTCAACAAGGCGCCCGAAACAGAAGCTGCCATCCTCATGGTATGCGACCAGCCTTTTGTGACACCGGGTTTGCTCAACAGTCTGCAAGCTGCTTGCGAACAGCAGAACAAGCAAATTGCGGCCTGTTCATACAAAAACACCCTCGGCACACCTGTATTTTTTAAACGGTCATTTTTCAACCAGCTGATGGCCCTCAAAGGCGATGAGGGTGCCAAAAGGATCATTCAAAAAAACCAGGACCAGACAGCCATCGTTCCTTTTCCAAAAGGAGAGATCGATATTGATACGATGGAAGATTATGAAACCCTCCTGCAGCATACCGCTACGCTGTAAACAAATCGTGTAAACGGCGGAGATTCGCCTTGCATGCTGTACCCAAAGCCCTCTTTTCTGGCATAAAAAGAGGAGCTGTCAGTTTATTCTACCTGATTTTTCCCTATTTTACAAGCTGTTAACCTCTCACCTCTATCATGCCAAAACAGCTTGTCGTATTTATTTATTCTTTTTTGCTTGTTTGCCGCGCCTCTTATGCCCAGCAATCGATCGCTGATACAGCCGTGACGGGCACTGAAGCTGTTGCCGGAGCGATCCAGGTCTTTCACCGGTCTGCCGGCCAGCAATCACAACTATACAACGGCAGAGCGCATATACCATACCAGCCTTCCATGCTGGGTTCGGCGTATTACGTATCCAATGACCCGCAGGCGGGCGCTGTAGAATACGACAACATCCTTTTCCGGAACGTATCCTTGCGCTATGACGAGGTAAGAGATAAAGTAGTGGTGCAGCACTTCAATACCATCAGCGCATTTGAATTGTTCAGCGACCGCGTCAGCAGGTTTTGGGTTGGTCCGCATCCCTTTGTACGGCTGGTGCAGCCGGATAACGATACCGCACATACGCCAACCACCGGATTTTATGAAATACTCTCCACCGGCAAAATAACCTTGCTGGCAAGAAGAAAAAAGCTGATCATAGAGTTTATCGAGAACATGGAAGTGAAAAAACGGATCGAGCTGAAAGAAAGTTTTTTTGCGCGGGTTGATGGGCGGTATTATCCCGTTAATTCACAAAATGCATTGCTGGATGTTATGCAGGACAGAAAGAGGGAAGTGCAGCAATTCATGAAAAAGAACAGCGCCAAATTCCGGAAAGGCCCTGAAAATTACCTGGTCAAAGCCACCGATTATTACAACAATCAACCCATTCGCTGATATGCTGCGTACCATTCTGCTGTCTTTTTTTGTACTGGCTGTCCAGGTGCTGCTTGGACAGGAAAAGAGCCGCCTGGTGAGTGGCGATTTCTCCGGACTCACCATGCAGGAATTTGTACGGCGCCTGGAAACACAAACACCGTATCATTTTTACTACACCTCTTCCCAATTCGACAGCATCCGGATCAACCTCTCGGTACAGGCGCAGCCCCTGGATAAAGTGTTGGCCGCCGCGCTTCCGGCCGACAGCGCTTTTCAAGTTGCCATTGATGAGACAGACAACGTGTTTATTACAAAAGGATTCTCTATCCAAACTTCCCTGCCCACTGACTTTCTGGGCACCCGCAAAGAAGCTGGTCAGGCAACCGACACCGTTGCAGCTGCCAGCTATCTGGCAGGCAAGAAGAAAGGGCAGCTGGATGCATCGCCGGAGAACAAGCTGCATGAGATCGGGCTGAAAACAAATGTGGTAGGCAAAGGCAATGCGGCGCTGAGCGGGTATGTGATCAATGCCAAAACCGGCGAGCCCATCATCAACGCAGCCATTTTTATCCCCTCGCTAAAGCTCAGCGCTGTAACTGATCAATACGGATTTTATTCACTTACTATTCCCAAAGGGCGGCAGACCATCAACGTACAGGGATTGGGTATGAAAGATGCCCGGTACCAGGTGATGATGTATGCTGATGGAAAGCTGAACATGGAACTTTCCGAGCAGGTGATTTCATTGAAAGAAGTGGTCGTATCGGCGCAAAAACTGGTCAACATCAACAGGGTGCAGCTGGGTGTGGAAAAACTAACCATCCAGGCTATCCGCCAGGTGCCGGTGGTGTTTGGCGAAGCTGATATCCTGCGCGCCGTGCTTACACTGCCCGGTGTAAAAACGGTGGGAGAAGCCAGCACCGGTTTTAACGTGCGGGGCGGCTCGGCCGATCAGAACCTGATCTTGTTCAATGACATGACCATCTACAACCCTTCCCATTTTTTTGGATTGTTTTCTGCCTTTAATCCAGATGTGGTCAAAGACATTGAATTGTATAAAAGCAGCATCCCCGCTAAATACGGCAGTCGGCTTTCTTCTGTGCTCGACATTACCGGCAAGGAAGGAAATAAAAAAGAATACCATGGAAGCGCCGGTCTCGGACCGCTGACCAGCCGGATCAACTTAGAAGGCCCGCTGGATAAAAACAAGACTTCCTTTGTGCTGGGTGCCCGCACCACGTATGCCAACTGGTTGCTGAACCTGTTGCCGCAATCGTATAAGAACAGCAGCGCTTCATTCTTTGATGCCAACCTCGGCATCAGCCACCAGCTCAACGACAAGAACAATTTGTATTTCACCGGCTATCTGAGCAACGACCGGTTTCACCTGAACAGCGACACGGCCTATCACTATAGCAATGCCAATGCCTCGCTCAAATGGAAGCATACGTTTAACAGCAAGCTCAACAGCGTATTCACCACAGGGGCGGACCGTTACAAGTACGACATCTCCAGCGACCAAAACCCGGTGAATGCCTACAAACTTTCGTTCGACATCAACCAGCTGAATTTCAAAACTGATTTCAACTACTTTATCAGCTCCAAGCACACGCTCGATTTTGGTGCAAGCTGGATCAGGTATACCCTGCATCCCGGCTACTATGAGCCACTGGGATCAAAGTCGCTGGTAAAGCCTGATAAGATGCCTACGGAACAGGCGCGGGAAAGTGCAGCCTACCTGGCGGAGCGGTTTACCATCACACCCCAACTTTCTCTCAATGCAGGCATCCGCTATTCCTTTTTTCAATCGCTGGGTCCGCAGCAGGTTAACCAGTATGCGACCGGTTTGCCGCGTGACGAATCCAGCCTGTTGAACACAAAATCGTACAGCAAAGGCAAGGTGGTGCAAACTTATCATGGGCCTGAATACCGTTTAGCTGTTCGCTATGCCCTTACCAATAGCTTTTCACTGAAAGCCGGATACAACTCTTCCCGGCAGTATATCCACATGCTTTCAAATACAACGGCGATCGCACCAACCGATGTATGGAAACTGAGTGATCCCAATATCCAGCCCCAACGGGGTGAGCAGCTTTCGTTCGGTATATTCAAGAACCTGCAGTCCAATACCATCGAAACTTCGCTGGAAGTTTACTACAAGAAATTGTACAATTACCTGGACTACAAACCGGGAGCCGTGCTTGTATTAAATCATCATATTGAAACCGATGTGGTAAATACAGGCGGCAAAGCTTATGGCCTTGAGCTGCTTGTGAAAAAACAAACCGGTAAGCTGAACGGGTGGATATCCTATACCTACTCACGCATCCTGCTCAGGGCTGATGATGCGCTGGCAACCAACCTGATCAACAAAGGCGAGTTTTATCCGGCCAACTACGACAAGCCACACGATTTTACGTTTATCGGCAACTTCAGGGTCAATCACCGTTTCTCTGTTTCTTTCAATACCACCTACAGCACAGGCCGCCCCATCACGCTGCCGGTAGCAAGGTATTATTATGCCGGTGGCCAGCGGGTATTGTACTCCGATAGAAATGCTTACAGGGTACCTGATTTTTTCCGCATGGATTTTTCGATGAACATCGAAGGCAACCACAAGGTTCACCAGCTTACCCACAACTCCTGGACCATTGGTTTGTATAACCTGACCGGAAGAAAGAATGCCTATTCCGTTTATTTTATTACAGAGAACGGACGCATCAACGGATACAAACTGTCAATCTTCGGAAGCGTTATTCCCTTTGTCAATTTCAACATCAGATTCTAGCATGAAAAAACTATCCATCCTTCTTTTTTTACTCTGCATGCTGTGTTGCAAAGACCGCTACAATCCGCCGGTGGTATCAACCAACAACTCTTATCTGGTGGTGGAAGGTTATATCAACGGGTCCGGCATTACCACCATTAAATTGTCCCGTACGTTCAAGCTGGCCGATACAGCCAGGGTAACAGTAGAAGCCAATGCCCAGGTCAGGGTGGAAAGCAATGGCGGTGCTTCTTACTTGCTTGCAAACAGGGGTGGTGGCACATACGAACTGGCCCAGACAAATTTAAACCCGGCGCAGCAGTACCGGGTGCGGATTGTTACAACAGGAAACAGGGAGTACGTATCTGACTGGGTTGCCTACAAAGCCACACCGGCTATCGACAGTGTAAACTGGCGCAGGACGGGAGATGGCGTGCAGATCTATGTAAACGCGCATGATGACCAGAACAAAACAATTTATTACCGCTGGGATTATGATGAAACATGGGAATATCATTCGGCTTACAGAACGGTGCTGGAGTACAAAAACCACGCAATCGTACGGCGTGATCCGAACATTGACCTGTTTACCTGCTGGCAATCTCAAATCTCCAGCCGCATCTTACTAGGGTCTTCTGCAAAGCTGGTGAAAGATGTGATTTCATTGAGTCCGGTCACATCTATCCCCCAAGGCTCGTGGATGCTCAGCGTGCGCTACAGCATCATCGTAAGGCAATATGCCCTTGATGAAAAAGGCTACCAATACTGGCTGAACCTGCAGAAAAACACCGAGAGTCTGGGCTCTATCTTTGATCCCCTGCCTTCCGAGATCAGCGGCAACATCCATAGTACAAGCAACCCAACAGAGCTGGTACTGGGTTATATCAGCGTGGGAAATATTCAGAACAAACGGCTTTTTATCAACAATGCAGATGTCTCGAACTGGTTTTACAGGGATGGCTGCGAACTGCTTTTTACCCCCAACAACAAAGACAGCCTGGAAGCTTATTTCGGGGGTGGCGGTTATAGTCCGACTGATGAGGCGTTCCTGCCTTCAGGTGCCATGGGGTATAATTATTCTACTACCGGATGCGTGGATTGCAGGTTGAGAGGAACAAATGTCAGACCCTCATTCTGGTAAGACAAGCCTAAAACGATCAGGGAAACCAAGCAGCAGATGAAAAAAAAACTTATTACCACGGTTATTGGCAGTTTGTTACTGCTGCATGCACGCTCTTATGCCCAGGCGCAAGCTGGCGCGATCAGCCCGGTACAAGCGCAAGCAGCTACCGCAGCTGAAAAGCTGCTGCACGAAAAAGTTTTTCTTCATACCGACAAAACTTTTTACGTGGCCGGCGATGTACTCTGGTTCAAGTTGTATTGCATGGAAGAAGCTTCTCACCGGTTGCTCGATGTGAGCAAGGTGGCCTATATCGAAGTGCTGGATAAAGCCAGCAAACCGCAGCTGCAGGCAAAGATTGCCCTCGATGGCGGGGAAGGCAACGGATCATTTATGCTCCCGGTGTCAATCCCTTCCGGCTCTTATACCATCCGCGCATATACAAACTGGATGAAGAATTTTGGCGCAGCTTCTTTTTTTGAGAAATCTATTGCGATCGTCAATACGTTCAAGCGGCTGGAGCCAGTTGCCGCAACTACCCCGCTTTACCAGATCGATTTCTTTCCGGAAGGTGGCCAGCTGGTAACCGGCCTGCAAAGCAAGGTAGCGTTCAAACTGGTTGACCGTTCTCTTCACGGAGTGGAAGGCAAGGGCGCCGTAGTAGACGATAGAGGTGACACGGTGTGCCGGTTCCAGCCGTACAAATTCGGGATGGGAAGTTTTGTGTATGTGCCGCAGGCCGGCCGCACATACAAGGCCCTGGTTTCTGTTGGCGGCAACCCGTCTCTCATAAAGAACTTACCGGCTGCCCTGGAAGGGGGATGGGTCCTCAACCTGCAAGCTGCCGGAGAGCAGCTACGCATCACCGTAAAAGGACGGGGTACGCACCGGCCCGGTGAGAACCTGTACCTGACTGCCTCCAACAGGCAAAAGCTCAGGCTGGCACAAAAAGCCACCCTGGAAGGTGACAGCGCTGTTTTCAGGTTCACCGAAGCTGAATTGGGTGAAGGCATTAGCCTGTTAACCGTTTTCAACGAAGCGCAGCAGCCTGTTTGTGAGCGGCCCTATTTCAAACAACCCGCATCAGGCATGACGATTTCCACGCGCAGTGATGCCGCCGCTTATGGAACAAGAAAAAAAGTTTCCCTATCACTCCTCACAACGGATAGTGCAGCAAGACCCCTGCCTGCCAATCTTTCTTTGTCTGTTTACTTACTTGATTCGCTGCAGGCCACCGAAGATACTGACCTGGTTGACTGGGTTTGGCTCCGCTCTGAACTCAGGGGCTTTGTGGAATCGCCGCGTTATTACTTTACCCAAAAAGATCCGCAGGCAGCCGAAAACCTGGTGCTGACGCATGGCTGGCGAAAGTTCAGGGATCCCGGTTCAAGCGCTGCAGGCCGCCTGTTTCAATACACGCCTGAATTTTATGGACACCTGATCACCGGAAAGGTGACCCATGCATTAACAGGCAAACCGCAGCCTGGTATCCAAACCTTTCTTTCCGTGCCTGGCATCCAGACAAAATTCAATGTGCAGAAAAGCGGTGACAGCGGAGAGGTAAAATTTGATGTAAAAGATTACTATGGCGCCGGTGAACTTGTGGTACAAACCCATGAACAGGACACAGGTAATTACCGGGTGGATATTGCCAGTCCGTTTTTTGAAGAATATACGGGGGCCGAATCACCGCTGCTTCAGCTGGATGAAAAAGGTTTGGGGCGCCTGACCAGGCGCAGCATCGGCATGCAGGTGCAGCACGCCTATACAGAAGACAGCATCTCAAAATTCGGGCTGCCGCAGATCGACACCCTGCCCTTTTTTGGCCACCCCGATCACCAGTACCTGCTCGACAACTACACCCGGTTTGTAACCATGGAAGAAGTGCTGCGCGAGTATGTGCGCGAGATCAATGTTAGGAACCACAACGGCGAGCTAGAGATGATCATGCTCAATGAGCCACGCCGGGAATTTTTTAACGGCAACCTGCTTGTGCTGGTGGATGGAGTACCCGTCTTTGATCAGACAAAAATATTTTCTTACGATCCCATGCGGGTAAAAAAGCTGGACGTTGTATCAAACCAATATTTTATGGGCTACTATGCATTCAACGGCATTGCCAGCTTTACTACTTACAAGGGCGGGCTGGATGGTTTTCAGCTTGATCCCAAAGCAGTGGTGATCGATTATGAAGGCCTGCAGCTGGAACGGGAATTTTACGCCCCCCAGTACTCGGGCGAGGAACAAAGGACCAGCCGCACACCTGATTTCCGCAGCGTGCTGCAATGGTCGCCCACAATTAAAACAGACGGGACAGGGAAAAAAGAAATCAGTTTTTATACGTCTGACATCAAGGGAAGATACCTGGGTGTGGTGGAAGGTATCAGTGCAGACGGAAAATTAGCCAGTTCATATTTTACGATCCAGGTTGATTAGATGCGCACATGGAGGGGTTGAAAGATCGCTGAAAGGAAACGCGTTTCTTTATTTTCATTTTTGCTAGCAAGCATCCCGCACATACTGTAGATTTGTTTTACTTTATTATTCATCCAAAAGCCTCATATGAAAATCTATCTACTTACAGTGGCAGCAGGTCTGCTTCTTTTAGCAAGTTGTGTATCGAAGAAAAAATTTCTCGCTTCCCAGGCAGAGCTGCAACGTGTCCGCACCGACAGCACTTCCCTGGCAGGCCGGGTAGCCCAGCTGGAAAGAAACATCGCTGACATGACCCAGAACAACAACTCGCTGCAACAAAACATCAACACCCTGAAACAACAGCTGGAAACAACATCCCGTGATGCAGCCGGCAAGATAGCCTCCCAGCAGTCGCTGCTCAACAAGAGCAAGGAAGAACTGGCCGACCAGCAGCGCAAGCTTGAATCGTTGCAAGGCCTGCTCGAGCAGCAGAAGAAGAACGCCGATGCACTCCGCCAGAAAATGGCCGATGCGCTCATCAAATTCAATTCAAACGAACTCACCGTAACGGTTAAGAACGGCAAAGTATATGTGAGCCTGCAGGAAAGCCTGCTGTTCCCATCCGGCAGTGCTGCGGTGAACCCCAAAGGCAAAGAAGCGCTCGGCACCCTTGCCGGTGTGCTGAACGGCAACCCTGACATCAACGTCAACATCGAAGGACATACAGACAGCATTCCCATCAAAGGCCGTTTTGAAGACAACTGGGCGCTTAGTACGGCCCGCGCTTCTTCTATTGTACGCATCCTAACCAAGGACTATAAAGTAGATCCGATAAGGGTAGAAGCTTCCGGCCACAGCTCATACGACCCCGTTGATTCCAACTCGACCGCAGAAGGCAGGGCCCGGAACCGGAGAACAGAAATCATATTGAGCCCGAAGCTGGACGAATTGTATAACCTTATCAATGGCTGACACATGAAAACAAGGGATGAGCACCCATGCTGAACGGGCGCATGATACTGCGCCTTGTTCTGGTTGCCGGACTGGCTTGCCTATTTAAAACAGCATCAGCCCGGCACGGCAAGGGTGGCTCTATTACTTACGAATACAAGGGAGCCGGTTCTGCAACCGGCTCTTCTGTTTACCGCATCACCGTCAAGCACTATGTTGATTGCAGTTCTGCCAACTTAATTGAAGCCAGTTCTTACCTGGGCATATTCGATGCGGCCACCAACAACTTAATAAGAACGGTTACCATTGCCCGCACCAATACGTATACGCTGCAAAAAAATCAGTTTAGTCCCTGCATCAACCCGGTACCTGAGATCTGCTTTTTTGTGGTGGAATACATCGACAACATTGAGCTGGCTGACAACATAGCCGGCTACGTACTGGCTGAACAGGAATGCTGCCGGATCAGCAATATCGTGAACGTACAGAATTCATCGAATTACGGCACCACCAATACCAACACAATCCCGGGTGTGATCAGCGGGATTGTGTACCGGAAGAATACCAGTCCGGTATATGCCCAGCGCGACACGGCAGTGATTTGTCACAATGCCCAGTTCACCATTGATTTCAGCGCCGTAGATGAAGACGGCGACCAGCTTACCTATTCCTTTTGTTCAGCCAAAGCCGGTGCCAGTTCACAGAACCGGCAGCCCAATCCTCCCTCTCCCCCACCCTATGCCGATCTTCCTTACCAGGGCGCTTATTCCGCTGCAGCACCGATGGGGAGCGGGGTACAGATCGATGCAAGAACCGGACTGATCTCCGGTGTTGCGCCTGATGCAACAGGAACATACGTGATTTCAGTGTGCGTAGCCGAGTTCAGGGGAGGCGTGCAGATCGGCACGACGAAAAAAGAAGTGCATATGACGGTAGCTGATTGCTCGCTTTCAGGCGCTACGCTCAAACCAAGCTATGTGAACTGTGCTGATTTTTCCTTTGATTTCAAAAATGAAAATCAGTCGTTCAATATCGACACATGGAGCTGGGATTTCGGCGTGCCTTCGCTCAGAACAGATACATCATCCAAAGCACGGCCTTCTTATACCTATCCGGATACTGGAACGTTTGTACTCAAGCTGAAAGTAAGCACCGCCGCGGGTTGTATTGATTCGGCGACTTCGAAAGTGATCGTTTATCCAGGGTTCAATGCAGGTTTCACGGCAACCGGAAGCTGTTATCAATCGCCCTTCTTGTTTGCCGACACCACCACGACCCGGTACGGAGTGGTTGATAAATGGAGCTGGGATTTTGGCGATCCGGATAAAACAACGGATACATCCACTGCCCGCAACGCCAGCTATCAGTATACCGCACCCGGAAGCAACACTGTTTCATTCATTGTAAGCAATACCAAAGGCTGTATAGACACGGTTACAAAAACCGTTGTTGTATCAGACAAGCCCTTTCTTGCGCTCTCCTTCCATGATACGCTGATCTGCAGCATTGATTCGCTGCAGCTGCATGCCAGGGGCAGCGGCAGTTTTTCATGGACGCCTGCAAGCTTTCTCCAAAACCCCTCTTCCCCTGATCCCCTGGTGTTTCCAAAAGACACGGCCGTGTATGTCGTTACGCTCAATGAAAAAGGCTGTGTTACCAGTGATTCTATCAGGATCAATGTGCTTGATTCTGTTACGGTGAAGCTGCCGGCAGACACTACCATTTGTTTAACGGACAGCATCCGGTTCCGCCCTGTCAGTGATGCCCTGCAATACCAATGGCTGCCTGCAACTGGCTTGAGTGATCCGCAGCGAAAAAATCCAACGGCGGCTCCTGTCCGGAATACTGTTTACCAGGTAACAGCCCGGCTGGGTAATTGCCAGGACAAGGCCACTATTCTGGTAAAAACCATTCCTTATCCGCAGGCCGATGCGGGCAGGGATACGGCCGTTTGCTTTGGCGATAAGGCCCAGCTCAATGCAGTCATCAAAGGATCTTCCTTTCTCTGGACACCCATCAGTACGCTGCAGAATGGGAATACGCTCCATCCCCGGTCGTTAAGCTTGGTCACCACCCCGTATGTGCTGACTGCCTATGATACGCTGGGTTGTCCCAAGCCCGGGCGCGACACGGTGCAGGTAATTGTTTATCCGCGCGTGCCTGCCTACGCCGGCAACGATACGGTGGTGGTACCTGGACAGCCGCTGCAATTAAACGCCTCCGGCGGAACCCAGTACAGCTGGACACCTTATACCGCCCTGAACAACGGGACTATCAGCAATCCGGTAGCTGTTTTCCCTGCTTCCCTGGATTCCATCACCTATACGGTAAGGGTAACGCGCCAGGATGGCTGTTACGGCGAGGACGCTGTGAAAGTAAAGATCTTCAAAACCCTGCCCGAAATATTTGTACCTACGGCATTCACCCCCAATGGCGACGGAAGAAATGATGTGCTCAAACCCATCCTGGCAGGAATAAAAAGCCTGACCTACTTCCGGGTCTACAACCGCTGGGGCACACTGGTATACAGCACACAGGAGGTTGACAAGGGATGGGATGGTACGGTCCACGGCATGCAGCAAAAAACCGACACATTTGTGTACATGGCCGAGGGCATTGATTACCGGGGAGGGGTCCAGCGCAGAAAAGGAACCGTTGTGCTGATCCGCTAAGTCCTGTTTGATTTTTGTGGTATGCCAAAAGCAGGTATATTTGCGCTCCTAAAATAAACTGACTCCGTAGCTCAGTTGGTAGAGCAGCTGACTCTTAATCAGCGGGTCCACGGTTCGAGTCCGTGCGGGGTCACATTGAAAATGAGGAAGTTGTATAGGTTAACGGCTTCCTCATTTTTTCTTCTCCGACACATTTCCGACACTTTTTGAAAGATACCTATTTGAATTCCTTTAAAATATTAGGACACAAGTTGGGCTTGTCCTATTGTCCTACGAATACCCAAGTTTCACGTGATATTTAGATTATGGTCACTTTCCAGGTGTGCTTCTTACCGGGCAGATGCAGGGTGACCTGAAGGTGATAGGGCTGCCGGACGGCTACGGCATCGGCTACTCCAATGACCACAACTATGATAAATCCCAATGGTTGGAGCAGACCTATAAAAAGGAAATCTGGTCGTTGACGGATCAGGAAGAGCAGCCGGTGGAAGATGTGGCCCAGGACTATACGAATAGGACGCTAGCAGAGTAACGATTCTTGCCAGACATGCATTCGGTTCATCCGCTGCTTCTTTCAAAAACTGTTGAATTGTCCATGATATACTTCTCACATGAGGAGCGGAGCAGCATCACGCAGCGGCCATTGCCTGCATAACGCCAGTGGATACGACCTGAAAGGCGGAGCCTTTTTAGCGTTGTACTCTTGCAGCCAATCAGTTCCATAGCTTCTGCCGGTTTGATCCATTTGGGCTGTGTGCCCTTCCGCATGCTGTTGCGGATATATTCCTCCAGGCTGTCTATCTTCTTCATCAGCTGGTTGAAGTCTGTTTTGGTTATATAAATTCCGTCTGACATAATGTTACGGTTTGGTTAGTAACCCAGCAGCTAGGCACTGCCAGTTTTTTGTTTCCTTTTCATTTCTTCCTCTTGGATCGCTAAGAGGCGAAGGCAACGTTGATACTCCCGTTGTGATCTCCTTTCCATTATTTCATTGCCGAATTCTAGAACCTGCCTCTGCCGCTCAATGCCCTTCTTATTAATGTGTACAACTTTCATAATGGTTGATTTTGATAATGAGAGAAGGTGGTAAAAGGAAGAGCAGGACTGCTAATATAGGATAAATCCTGTTTTCTATCCTGTTGGTTGGACTGAAGACTCTTTCAACTCCAAGGGCAAGCATAACCGCGCTGGGTAAATATCCCCCAATTTGGGTGATTGTCTGCTGTTGTGAAACTTGGTAACTTTCATTATTACTCCCATCCTGATCACCAGACCCACAAACTGCTTATCATGAATACCTACGCCGACAAAGAGCAAGAGTCTATATCCAAGGCTGCTCAACACAACGCTGAGCAGACAAAAGGCACAATGCCTGGCACACTCGACACGAGCAGTATGCAAGAACAGGCTGTCCAAGAGCATGAACAGCCATGGATGAGGGGCACGCACAATCCGCTGCAGATGAGAACGTCAACACAAAATCCCTTACAGCCAAGGACGTCGACTCAGAACCCCTTGAAGCCCATGGTTTCACACCAGAACCCGCTGAATCCTTTAACAACCAAGCAAAAATCATTGCAGCTGCTTGCAAAGGTATTCAGTGCCCGGTAATAATCCCCTGCAGATGTATGCGCAACCGGATGGCAAACAAGAGTCGATGCAGAAGAAGCCGAACAATACTGGGCTGCCAGATAAGCTAAAAGAAGGTGTGGAGAACCTGTCTGGCTACTCCATGGATGATGTGAAGGTGCATTACAACTCAGACAAGCCGGCGCAGCTGCAGGCGCTGGCTTATGCGCAAGGAACGGACATACACATAGGACCGGGTCAGGAGAAGCACCTGCCGCATGAAGCATGGCATGTGGTGCAGCAGAAGCAGGGAAGGGTGCAGGCTACCATGCAGATGAAAGGAGGTGTGGCCGTGAATGATGACAAGGTATTGGAGGGCGAGGCAGATCAGATGGGAAATAAAGCAAAACAGTCAAAACGTGAAAGCGTACTACAGCCAGTCAAAGATAATATTCTGTTACAAACAATACAGCGGAAAGTAGGTTTTGAGTTTGAGTCAACAGGAGATAAAACCTGGCGCTTTCAGGGGAAGGATTCTCCGCAGGATGAATGGGCTGGCATTTCTCATACAAAAGATATCCTGCTGCCAACTAAAAATGCATTGGCCGGAGCATCGTCAGATGGCGGCAAGGTAGAATTTGTCACACGTCCTTTGTCGTCCTGGGAGGAAATCGTATCAACATTCAGCGAAATGGAAGGTATGGTTAAAGACTTGAAAAGTAACAAAATTACAGACCTTGAAGGAGATGAAAATGCTGATGCAGCGTTAAAAACAGGTTTAAAGATGCACCGTGTGGACACAAAGAATTCAGATTTTGCTGCAAAGCCACAGGCGACAATAGGTATCAGTATGATGAACATCAAGGAATTGTTCAATTTATTAAGTAAAATGAGCGAGCGCGGTAGTCCAAAAGCTGGTGAACCGGTCCTTGAATTTGACCGTGCCATTGGTAGTAAAGGTGCAGCATACAAAGTGAAGATTTCAAGTGATGATTCAATTAAATTTCTAAAGGAAGCGTGCATACTAGATAAATTTAATTGGGATAGCCTACATGAATCTCAGAAAAAAGAAATTTCAGGTTTTTTAAGTGTAATACTTAAAACTTTGTGGGATGCGTATTCAAACAGTGGGGAAAGAGCTTACGGATCCGAAATATGCATTCCCTTTGATGCCGCGTACAGATTTTCGCTCTATGCTAACAACGCTTGATAACGATGTGAAAGTTTTATTTACTCGTCTTTGGACAAATAAAACGCTGCAATCAGTGATTAATCAGGTTTATCCTCTGAACGATTATATTTTCCCTGGTGGTTATACTGGTACGGACAACCGCAGGCATAAAGGGCCTACCAAGCTGGAATGGATTAATTCAATCGTCTCAGGACCGGGACCTAAAGATTTGTTGTCACCACCACCTACATTTCCATCACACGCAAGTACTCCACGTCCTGAAGGAATAGGAGCTTATGGAGCTGACGATGATCTGAGCCTGTTTGAGTTGCGCGACTTGGGAAGCTTTAAGGCAAATGTACCCGTTGAAAAATGGATTGACATCGCCCTTGCTGTTTGCCGTTTGGTCGCAATTGTTGAACAGGATGCAGCCCTTGATCCACCATTGAGCCAATGATACAAAATCTCTAAAGAAGTCATCCTCACCATGTTGATAGGAATTGTACGACATGGTGACGATGAGGAAATCTGTTTTGATAGCCTGCTTATTTCTTGTCAGCGCGTTCTTCTTGATAATGGATAGACTCTGCTTTTAGTAGTCCATGCACTTGTGGAAGTGGTTGCTGACTCGATAAAACCGGCCAGTATGCACCGGAAGGCTGCAGAAACCGCAGCAGGTGAGTGGCAGTCCTTCGCATTCGGCGCAGAGCTCCCGTAGCCTGCCTGGAACAACCACGCAAATTGGTTCTTCGTCAATTTTGGTGGTAGTACGCGGAATGTAGTATCACTCGCTTCCTCAACAGCTCAAATCCTGCCCTGCCATACATCTGCCTTTTGATCGTTTTAAGTTTGTTGATCTGGCCTTCTACCTGCCCATTACTCCACGGCAGGGTCAACGCATTTACCACTGCCTGATAGTCACTCAACAGTCCTTTTGCAAAGCCTTTCATCTCCGCAATACAAGATTGCTCTACTTCAGCAATCCATCTGCTTAACAGCTGTCCCTGTTTGCCATCCATCATATCCCTGAACTTGCCAGCCAGTAGTCGTGCTTGCTGGATCTCAGCTGATTTCTCACAGATGTCATTGACCAGTCTCCGATCCTTATCTTTCAACATTTCATCCTTTTTGCACAACAGCACTTTCAGTTTTGCAGCCGTCCAATTTACTGTCGGTAATTTCATAAGTATACTTCCCTTACGTTGTTTTCCCTGCTTCTTCAGATAATTGTTGAGTATGGACTTGCCACCGTTATAGCCCATTGACCTTATCTCCCCCAACAATTGAACATTGGTCACATCGGCATCCTGCTTAATCCTATTATGCAGATACTCACTGAAACCGAACAGGTTAGTCGTCTTGATACCTTTTTTCTGTGGAGGTTCATGCAGGTGAATATATTTTTTCACCGTATTTCTGCTGATTTGAAGTGTTCTGGCGATCGTTTTGGTGCCCTTGCCTGCGGCGTACATTTCTTTGACTCTTTGCAGTAACTGGTGCCTAGGTGAAGGGTTTTCCACCTGCTGTGCTTGATCAGGTGTTTGCTGATGAGCATTTTCTCTGTGTTCTATCACCTCTTTATGCTGCAATGCTATGATCTGCTGACGTTTACGCTCCAGCAGCTTGAGCAGCGCATCTCCCATATTCTTTAGCAAGTGCCAGCGATCTGCTACCTGTAAAGCATCAGGAGAACCGTTGGTTACTCCCAAAGCATAAGGACTAAATCTATCACGGGCAACGATTGTAATTTCCGGCATGTTCGTAAGCCATTGCTGTACCGTTTGCGCTTCTCTGTCCGGCAACAGATCCATTACCCTGTGCTCATCGAGATCCACGATAGCGGTGCCGTAATTGATACCCTTCTTAAACGCCCAATCATCGATTCCCACAGCAGTAGCTGTTGAGGGCACAGCTACTTGCTGTGCATGAATGAGCCGGATCAGGGTGGAACTACTGGCTGAGATATTTAGTGTATGACAGAGTTTTTCTCCTGCGTTGCCGCCTAATAGAAGTGCTACATTCAATAGTTTCTCGCGTAGGCGGTCAGAAAAGCGTTTATATCGCTTAAAATTGTGTTCAAAACGTTCAGTAAATATTTTTCTGTTGCACTTTGTATTGTGGCAATACCATTTTCTGGCTTTTAGGCGAAGTGAGACTTTATTATTGAAAACCGGTAAGTCCTTGATGTTTCTGTAATAGTAGCTGTGTAGTTTTCCGCTGTTAGAACCGCAGGTGGGACAAGGACAACTTTTGCTACGACTTTGAACGGATAAAATCACCTGGCCATCCAGGCATTGACATGCTGTTACTTCAAACATATCTGATGAGCCGAAAACAAGCTCTTCTGAAATCACTTTTATATTCCTTTTCACTCATCATATCGAAAAATATTGAATCCAAAAAGTTAAAACGCCTACCACCAAAATTGACGAAGAACCAGTTTTGCTGGGTTCTCCAGATTGTACAAGACAAAGAATACCGGCTGTCACTCCTTTCTTTACAACCGGAACCTGGATAGAACTTACAAGACCCAACGACAGGCAAATCTGTTTTAATCCTTCTTCCATTACACCGGTTGTAGCAACATCCTGCACTGTAAAAGGGCGACCGCTATCCAACACCTGCTGATACAGCGGAAAGGATTCCAGCGAATAGACACCTGCTACGGATGGCATGTCGTCCAGCCTCGCATCGCACTGCACAATAGCCTGCCTGTTCCTAACCGTTGCGAAATAACACCGTTCCACATTGAAGTGCTTTAATGCCATTCGCGTGACAGCTTCCTCAACCTCAAGAGCATGCGAGTGAACGCGCAGTGCATCGGCAAGCCGCAGCAGAAATTCCTGCCGCTGTTCTTGTCGCTTGCGCTCAGTGATGTTGTTGTACACAAGCACGAGCTCCCGACTGCCGGCGCCGCCAACCCGGGCAGCATACACATCAAACCACCGGTTTCCAAGATCGGCGACGCTGTATTCAAAACGCTCAGAAACACCTTCCCGAACTACGCGGCCAAAGGTTTCCTTCCAGAATGGCTCCAGATTTTGGTAGATGTCGCTGGCTTTTTTCCCGACGATATTTTGAGACAGCCCTGTAAGGCGTGCCAGCGCCGGATTGTGCTCCCGGTAAATCCAATCAATGACATGCTGGTTCTCATCATAAATCACTTCCAAAATGCAAAAGCCTTCGTCAATGGAGTTAAACAGCGTCCGGTATTTTTGTTCTGATCTGACCAATGCTTCTTCAGCTTGGGCACGTTCTACAGCCGCCCATGTACGCTCAACTGCATCTTCAAATAATGTAATCTCGGTTTTAGTCCACGATCGGGGGGTTGTTGACACGGCTCCGGCAGCCCATATCATGGACTCGTTCCCGCGCCGGATGGATGCAGCAAGGAAACCTACAGCCCCTAACCCAGCGAATGACAAGCGGTCCAGGTCGGTCAGGCGGGGGTCTGTGCGAACATCTGTATATATGATGGTACGCTCGAAAACCTCCTTGATTGCAGATGGAAAATCAGACCCCCGATAAGATCCAAGAAGCGGTGGCATATCCTGGCGGCGCGTTTCATGTGTGATCACTATGTTGTCATCTCCGGGCGTCAGTCGGACAAGATAGACCCGGTCCGCGCTCAACCTCTCAGCGATCATTTGAACAGCTCGATTACCAACCGCCTCTACTCCGGTTTCAGCACGCAGGTGGTCACTCAGGCTAAACAGAAACGCTTGCCGTTCTTCCTGCTGCCCATGCGTTGCTGCTTCATTTGGTTTATTTTGTCCGTCCAAATTTTCGTGCATGATGCATAAATTTATGTCAGATCAGAAAAAGTGATCATAGAATTGGGGTGCCGATAAGTCAAATTAGCCCAACTGCATCTATGCGTTAATAACAGATTAGAGGCCCAAAAGAGCGTTCGGCCCATCTAAAGAGCGTATGCTGACAACGAAAATGAGTATTTTTTCAATAAGAACGGCTGAAATCTGCTGAACTAGAACGGTTTTGCTTTGACAAACATCAAAAACAGGAGTGACAGCAAACGGAAAAACCAGTATCAAAGTAAGGAAATAAAAAATCAGGCAATCGATGCCAGGGCGCTATGTCTTTGCTCCCTTCGATCTGCTTGGGATCCTTCGTCTTCCCTTCCATCACCGGCATAAACCCGCTGCCGTTGGTGCCGGTGAGCTTTACAAACTCATTTTCCACCTTGGCACTGTCGATGATTACTAAAACGCAACCACCCAGCTCCGTAATTACTTCTAAATTTGTACTACATTTAAAAGCCATCTGCTGGCTTCAAGCATGATTACCTGGTCGGAAATATTGATTCGTTTAACGCTGGCGGCTCTATTCGGGGCAATTATTGGACTTGAGAGAGAACGAAAAAACTGGGCAGCGGGACTAAGAACACACATGCTAGTATGTGTGGGATCAGCTTTGACAATGCTGGTCTCTGCTTACGGATTCATAGATGTTCTTGGGCTCAAAAACATAGTCCTAGATCCATCCAGAATCGCGGCCCAGGTTATTAGTGGCATCGGTTTTATCGGGGCAGGAACCATTCTGTTTCTTAAGCAAGGTATTGTAAGAGGATTAACAACTGCAGCCGGACTTTGGACCGTTGCTGCAATCGGACTTGCAACGGGTGGAGGCATGTATTTTGCAGCTTCGGCAGCAACTACTTTAGCCATCATCATCCTATTCATTCTGCAGCCATTCGAAAAGAAATTATCTCAACGATTCACACAAAGGAGATTAAAGATATCGACATCGAATGAAAGTAAATCAATTCAAATTGTAAGCGCAATCTTCAGTCTCAAAAATGTAAGCATTGCATCGTTTTCCCTAGACAAAGCAGAGAATGATTGCGTGATTTCATTTTCATTCAAGAACATCGAAACCAAAGAATTAAGCCTGCTTGTAGCCCAATTTCAAGTTGATAGCGAAATCAAGGAAATAGTTTGGAGCCAATAAGCAAGAATTGGCAGTCCACGGAATTTGCTGGATGTAAATAGCTGCTTTTCATACCCCACATAACTCAGCCGGAGTGTGCCGGCAGACTGACTGAAAGCATTCACCGGCTTTACTTGCTCACTCCAGGCACATTTAGTCACGGTAAAGGGTTTAGAGGCAATTTGATACGGAACCGCCACTGTTTAATTTGGGAACGGTGATGGCAGCTTCGCCCCAGGGGTCAATTACGGAGTAGGCTACTACACGCCTTCCATCACGGCAGGTGCCTTCGATCGCGACGGAAGGCCGGATCTGGCCATAGCAAATCAATCTACCTAAAACCGCCACTGTGCTGCTGAATACCTGCGGCACCATAACTAAGCAGCCGGAAGGAAGAAACAGCGCACGTATTTATCCTGGACAACAAAGGCGGCGTGGTCGTCAAGAAGACCATCCCGCTCACCATCGGACGGCAACAGCTTTCTAGCAGTAAAGAATAGGCGCATGCGTTCAATGAAGCCGTTGGGGCAAATAGAATCGATAGAACAAGGCAATGAATGAGAGCACCCTGATCCAATCTTTTTTTTAAAAGACCGGAAAAATTCTTCGTCCTTGTAACAAACCCCTCCCACCGGCGACTACTATAGCAAAAGTTAGCCGCATTGGATAAGCAGGAATTGGAAAAGCAGTTCGAAGCACACATGAGAGAACATGAACTGTTGCTCTTTAAAGTGTGCCGGATTTATACATTTACGGATGTTGACCGGCAGGATTTATTCCAGGACATTGTGATCCAGACCTGGAAAGCTTTTCCCAAGTTCAGGGGTGAGTCCAAATTCAGCACCTGGCTGTACCGCGTTGCGATCAACACAGCTATTACCGGCCTGCGCAGGAAAAAAGATTTTATTACTTACTACGAACCCCTCAGCTTGCCGGCACACATCAGCGACGACAACGCGGCGAAGACAGATGAAGAGCAGCTGAAGCAATTGTATGAAGCCATCAGACGATTGAACGAAGTCGAAAAAGCCATTGTGATGCTATACATGGAAGACCGCTCCTATGAGGAGATGGAAGCTATTCTTGGCCTAAGCCAGGGAAACCTGCGGGTGAAGATGAACAGGATCAAAGAAAAATTACGTCAACTCACAAAAGAAATCAACTATGGAACTTGATGATCTTAAAAATACCTGGAAGAAAAATCAAGATTATACGTCTACAAACATAAATATCATGGAACTGATCCAAAACAAGCATTACGGCCCGGTGGCCGCCTTAAAGAAAGCTTTCAAAAAACAAATGAGGCTGATGATAATTCTGCCATTGCTGATTTTCGCCACTTCAATCAATGACATCGGCAAAGTACTTACCAGCGTCTTGTTCTGGAGCTATATAGCTTTTTGTTTGGCTGTCATCATGTTTTCATTTTACAATTACCGGATCGTGGGCAGAATGGAGGGAATGGACGGGATGGTAAAATCAAATCTTGAATTGCAGGTCAACTTACTGCAAAAAAGGCTGCAGTGGAACATTATAGGTTTGCGGTTCGCGCTCCTTTTCTTTGTAATACTCATAGAAGTGGTCCCCTACTTCCAGCATTACCGCATGCTGGATAAATGGCACGCGCTACATCCCCTTGTCCGGCTAGGCGCTTATGCTGCATTATTTACCCTCCAATATTTTGTAAGCAGAAAGTTAAGCCAGAGAAAGTTTGGCAACCATCTGATGCATCTGGAAGAGCTGGTGAAACAAATGCAGGCATAAAACTTCTCTTCAATCTATATCCCGTATAAAAAATATCACACCTCTACATCCAATTTGTGACAAGAAGGCTGAAAAGTGCGATACAAGCACAATCAGGTGTGAAAGTAATACAAAGGCATCCGTACAATCAGCGGACTGCCTTTTTTTCTTCTGCACCTATATCCACATGTGCAATCTTTACCGGGGTCCATGTTTGATGATACACCCCTGAAGAAACCATGTTGGCGCCCCAGCCCAGCAGCGTTCCATCCGCTTGCAGTGCCAGTGCGTAACCATTGCCTGACTTGATCGCTACAGTCCTGTCAACGCTGGGTACTTTCAAAGGAAGGGGATTTACATCGTTGGTTCCGGGACGGCCTAGTCCCATGCCGCCTACAGCCCCCCAGCCCCATACACGCACTGTTCCGTCTGCGATAAGAGCCATGCAAACTGCACCGGCATCGATGGCTGTTGCCTGGGTGATGCCTGGTACCTGCACCGGCACATTGCTTTGATCATGATCATTTACAGGCTTGCGGCCCAGCTGGCCTTTTTCGTTGTTGCCCCAGACCCAGACCGTGCCGTCTTTTTTGAGCGCCATCCCTCCCTGGTCTCTGCCTGCAATGGCCGCTACATTGCTCAGGCCTTTTACGTTTACCGGAACAGTGCTTGGCTCATTGCTGCCGTTGCCCAATTGTCCCCAGTAACCTTCACCCCAGGTCATAACCGTACCATCAGCCAGCAGGGCCATCGCTCCAGCAATGGAGATGGCATTTATAATTCCATATACCTTTACTGGCAATGCGCGGGCATAGTTCATCAAACTGCTTGTAAGGGTGCCATTGTCGCCGGTTCTGCCTCTTGTTGCATTGCCCCAGGCCCACACCGTTCCATCTTTTAGCAGGGCGTAAGAATTTTGTCCGGTAGCAGACACCGCGACTGCATTTGTTATACCCGTGACCTGCACCGGTACAGCACTGTTGGTATGATTTTTCGCCAGCTTTTCGTTGCCGAGTTCTTTTTCATCATTCCGGCCCCAGGCCCATACTGTTCCATCTTCTTTTAAAGCCAGCATATGAAACGTTCCGGCTGAAATGGCTGCCACATGATCCATACCCGGAAAGGGTTGCGGGTTTTCGCCTGGTTTAATGGTTTCGAGTGTACCATCGGGAAGCAGGATAAAATGCCGGAAACTGGTTGCAGATGCGCCTTCGGTCATAAAGCTTGCTACCCAATTGCTTACAGGCCCTCTCCTTTTTACTGCCGGCTGGGCTTTTAGCGACGTCATGGCTGTACAGCATAACAGCCCGAGAACAAACGTTTTCATTGTACGGGATTTAGGGTAAAAGATGATCACAAGGCAAAGTTGCTGTTACAGACAGCTTTGGAAAATGCAGGATGCATGAACTGGAAAAAGGGGCGAATAGGTTGTATTTTTATAAACTGATCCGGCGCGTTTGTCTCAGCATTTTACCGCTTTGCATCAACAGGTTTTGTTGCGCAACGCACAGCAATAGTTTTGCCGGCAGCAAACTTGTCCACTTTCAATCATACCATATCATGTCTTACTACAAATCTTTTTTTTCCTGGCAGCTTGCTGCCAATTCCCCCAACAGGGATGTAAGTTTAAACAGCCTGTTTGATAAAAAAAACAGCCATGGTAGTACGTCCCTGTTTTCCATTTCGCTGTTTGATGTACGTTATTTCAGGCAATGGATCCTGGCATGCAGCAGCACCATTGTTTTGCTGACCTTCCTTCTCCTGATGCAGCAATCGGTCAACCGCCAGCAACCGGAAACCCGCTCTGCAGGCCTGGCGGCTGACAATCCAAAAGATGCCGGCATCACCAAAATCGTCCGCCTGGCAGATGCCCTGAAAGCTTCCCTGAAAGAAGACCAGCTGGCCCGCTTACAACTTCAGTACTCCAGGGAAGATGCAGCCAAATGGTCTAATTTACCGGCTTCTTTCCGGGGTGCACAACGGGTAGGATTAAATTTTGGCGCCATGACATCCGCACAGGTGCAAACCGCCAAAGCCCTGATGCAGGCAGTAGCCGGCACCAAAGTAAATGAAGGCTGGGACGAGCTGCAGCAACTGCTCAATGCAGATGATTATCTCAACACAAGTGGCGGCGGACCTGAATACGGCGCCGCACATTATTATATTGCCTTGCTGGGAACACCCGCAGCAAAAGGCATATTTGAAATCCAGTTTGGCGGTCACCACCTGGCTTTTGCCAATACCTACAAAGACGGCGTACTCGTAGGTGCCACTCCTTCATTCCGGGGCGTGGAGCCCTTCGGAAACTTTACCGTGAACAACAAAACCAATCAACCCCTCAACCAGGAACAAGCGGCTTTGTCGGCTATGCTCACCAGCTTATCCGGTACCGAGCTTGCCTCGGCACAGCTTGGCCGCACCTTCAGCGATCTCATGGTGGGCCCGCGCCGGGACGGCCAATTTCCCAACACCCCCTCCGGCATCAAATGCAGCAACTTATCCGCCGCCCAGAAACAGTTGGTGCTGAACGCGATCAAAACGTATGTGGATGACATCGATGATGCAGATGCAAAGGTTTTTCTGAAGCGCTACACCGATGAGCTGGACAATACCTATATCTCCTGTTCCGGCACAACAACAGTAACCGCGCAAAACGATTATGTGCGCATTGATGGTCCTTCCGTGTGGATCGAGTATTCCAGCCAGCACGGAATTATCCTGCCCGGCACCCATCCGCATTCAGTTTGGCGCGACAAAACAAAAGATTACGGTGGCATGGAAGGAGGCCAGGGTGGAACGGCGCCCCGGATAGCACTGGTACGGTAGTTGCAAGAATGGGCAAAGTCGTTTCCATGTATCAGTCTACAACTACTTTGTTCATTCAGTACCCAGACCAGTATGGCCCATTTCGTGCAGCAGTTTGGCAGAAAGCTTGACAAGCCCTTTTTTAAAAAGGCAGGCTGGGTTTTTCTGCCCCTTGTAATCCTCTTGTTTATCGGGAATGATGCGCGTCTGATAAAGGCTGCTTACGAAGCAGATGGTCCGCCAGCCGGACTGATCCTTCTGTTCTACATACCGGCATTTTTTTCTTGCTTTGCCTTGCTTCAAAGCAAAAAGGCCTGGGTGCGTGTGTTGTTCAGGATCCTGCTTTTTTCAGCTATCTATACGGATGGACTTTACCTGCTCATCGGCAATTTTCCGTTCTCTTATCCGGATGCCATCAACTTATTCAACAACCCGGCTTACGCTTCCAGTTCCCTCACAACTTTCAAAGCTGCATTCCTCCTGGCCTTTGCAGGAGCCGCCGTTTTTTTTGCGTTGGTCATGCTGTCGGTCCGCCGCTTTAGCTTTTCTTTTACAGGAGGATGGCTACTTCTATTTATTGCCTTGCAGGCACTTGCTTTCGGGTATGCCAAAAAGCATCCGGGCGCACACGATTTTCTACCTGCCCTCTACAGGGTTACCGGCAACCTGCTCGCAGCCGACAGGATCAGGGCTGAAGATAAATGGAGAAGAGAAGAAGTGGCTGCCAGTCCGGTGCAACCAGGAATCAAGCATGTTTTCCTCGTAGTAGATGAAAGCGTGGAAGGCAGCTGTTTGTCGGTCAACGGCTTTGCGCTTAACACCACACCGTTTTTGCAGAAGCAAGCCAAACAGTTTATCAATTTTGGCCTTGCCTCTTCTTTCACCAATGCAAGCGCCGGCTCAAACCTGTCCCTTCTTTCGGGTATGCGTATGTGTGAGTTGCCTGATCAGCAGTATCTCTCCTTTCGCAAACCTACCTTGTTCCAATACGCCCGGAAAGCAGGTTACCAGACATTCCTGCTGGATGGCCAGGCGAATGGCCACACCCTTCAGAACTACAATACCCGCAAAGACCTCCACTTTGTGGATTCATTGTATCAGCCAGGTGCTGCGAAAGAATTTGCAGCCTTGTATATGCGCGATTCCATGCTTGCGGAAAAGATCGTGCAGCTTGCCTGCAGTACCCGGCCTACTTTTGCGTACGTGAACAAGCAAGGAGCGCACTGGCCTTATAAAAATAATTTCCCTCCCGGTTTGCGCATGGACCACTTCAATGAGCTGGAAAACAAAAAAGGAGCCAACGCGGCTCCTTACTTTAGTTCTGTCTTCTGGAATGTAGACCGGTTCTGGCAAAGCGTGGCAACAAAACTAGCCGGTCAATCCGGTGTCCTGATCCTTTACACGTCTGATCACGGAGAGAATTATGCTGCGGGCGCATTAAATATCACCCATGCATCCATCTACAATGCCGGCAAGATCGAAGGACAGGTACCCTTGCTGGCTTATGACCATGCAGGCTTCTTTCCTGCCGGCTTCTCACCGGATCAGAACGGCTATTCACACGAATCACTTTTTCCTACTTTGTTATCCGCCATGGGCTACGACAGCTGCTTTGTACGGCAGCAATATGGAAAGACCTTGCTCGAAAAGCCCAGCCAGGAGCCACGCTGGTTTTTAACCGGCGACTTATTTGGAAGAGGAAAAAACAGTTCTATCTTTATTGATCCCCTTCCTTTTTCGTGCCCTTGAACAAGGCAAAAAGAGCCATGGCGTGCCCGTGACCCAGGTCGTACTCTTCTTTCAACCACTTTACCACCTCACCGGCTTTTATACTTGGCAACAGGTTCCCGCTTTTTAAAAAACCTTTGGCTTCTGCCAGCTTTTTAAAATCTGCCGGACTTTTCCCCGTCTTTGCCTGGATATTGTCCATATATGCTTGAAATGACATCGTTGCTTTTTGAGCTTAAGATTGTGTTGCGTGTTGCTGGCAGCCTTTATTTTTCTTCCGTTATTTTCTTCAAGGCTTCCAATGCCCGTGGCCAGCCTTCACTGAACATTTTTTCCCATTCCGGATTTATTTCCAGTTCAATGGTCAGCTCAGTAAACCCGTCGTGTGCTGTAAAAGTATAATTTTCACCGGTACCGATCCAGCCCTTGGCGGCTTCGCTTGTTTTGTCTTCTACACCGCCCTTCTCCAGAATGGCTATGTGCCGGGCTGCTATATGCTCGTAAGGACGCAAGGCAGTAATGGCGACCAGTGTGCCGCTGCCATCAGGCGAAATAAAACGGATGTTTTCTCCCTGCTTCCAGTTGCCTTCAAAATACGAATCGGGCCAGCTTACACCTGTCCATTCCTGGTAGGTGACAGGGTCGAGCATGGTTGACCAAACCTGCTCGGGCGTTGCGTGGATGGTGGTGGTGTACGTTAGCTGCTTCATACAAAATGATTTTGACATGGTTAAAAAAAGAGTGACCGGCTTTCTCCGTTACAAGAACAAAGCTAGCTCCCTCTTTCTTTTTGTATGCTGTGCAGAAACGAAATTTGTACGGGTTGGATGCGAACAGCGCAGCTTGAATCTTTTCTCTTTATGATGAAAGGATTGTTTACAGTACATACTGCAACCCACATCCCTAGTGCCTATTGAGCATATTTATTGATCAGCCTCACCATCAGGTTGTTAAGATACTCTACCTGGTATTCGCCCACGCTTGCCTCCAGATGCGCATTGCCGATACCACTGTGATTGGTGATGAACACATAGGTTCCATTTGTAGTCAGGGCCATGAACCGCATCAGAAATTCGGTTTGCTTGTCGATGCCGCTGGCGGTAATGGGAATTACTTTGACGCCTTTTTCCGCAGCTTTGGTAAGTGAGGTTTGCAGATTGCTGATAACAGGAGTGGTGTAATGCGGCGGTGCATCAAGCAATATAAAAAGAAGACGGGTCTTTGCATTGGCCGACCATTGCAGTTCATTGACTGATTTCTCCAACGCCGAATGAACTGCTTCCGGGAAATCACCACCGCCGGCCGCCTTTTGGTTTTTTATAAAGCCGATGGTAGCATTGATGTCGCTGGTAAAATTGGAAACCCGTGTAACATATTCATCTTTTTCGTCCCGGTAAAAAACAGCCGAAGTAACAAGTGAAGAACGCGGATTGCCGGCCTTTACCCTTGCTATCACATCATACAGTTCTGTTTTAAGGTACTCCAGTTCATCTCCCATAGAGCCGGTTGCATCAACCATAAACGCGACCTCAATCTTATCTACAATACTAAGCGGAGAAAGAACCACCTGGTTGATCCCGTCTTTATACGCTTTTACGTTGCTGATAGTCCGGGCACCATTGTTGATATCGAGCGCCAGCGTTGAAAAATCAGCGCTCTTGTTCTCCTGGAATAAATCAGCCCATAGCTCTGCTTTGCCTTTGTTGTCTGTTCTGGAAGTAAAAACAATTGTTCCGTTCCTTTTCAGTTTTACAGGAATATCTACAAGCGGAGATCCGTCGGTTCCGGTAATAACCACCGATATCCGGTTGTTGGGATAAAAATTCCAATAACCGGGCATTGTCTTGAATTGTTCCTTGCCAAGCAGGGTATCAAGAAAGCTCCAGTGATCAAGATCGTTCCACTCGCCTGCGGTAATCACGCCCGGCTGTGACTGACCGCCCTGTCCACCCGAACTGGGTGGCGTAATAACGCCTGCTGCAACATCGGCGGAATAAGAAGCGGCCAGATCAGTTGATGATTTCTCGCAGCTTGCTAACACGAAGAACAGAACCAGGAGCAGCAGTAAGAACTTGTTGATCATTGGAATGTTTTTAAAGCTTGACCATGCTTTCAGCAAACACGTTGCAGTGTCCGGAAATTAGAGTAGACCGTTTTCTGCAACAGAAAGCTGCCCGGGTGAGCTATTTCGATTTCCACGCAAAGTTTGAAGACCATTCAGAAAATTTTTCCAGTTCAGCCTGGTGCGACTTCAACCAGTCTGTAACAGCCGGGTCTTCTGAAGTAGCAAACGCGATATAGGCAAATGTTTCAGTGAACCCTTTATCTTTCATTTCAACAAAATAAGGAACATAATACTCCCAGAAAAAGCCATAGTTCTTGTTTTTCTCTTTCAGCGAAGAGCAAACCCCTTCAAATTTCCGGATGAACCGTTCTACTTCTTTCTGGTCCTTGAATTTGTCATCATAATCCAGGGCCGAGCTCAGGGACAAGATCATCTCTGTCATGGAAAAATCATTTTCTTTGGGCTTGCCCTTTTTCGTTGCCCCATTCACCATATCTGTGCTGAGGTTAATGGTGATTGATTTATCGCCGGTTTTTTCGGCATTGCCCTTTATTATCTTTTGCATGCTGGCCAGGTTCTCCTTTGCACGTGTGCTGGTCGGTTCAACAGACAAAAAGCGGCCATAAGCCAGCAGGGAAGGAATCTTTTTATCAGAGAGATTAGAGATCCGGGCAATTGCATTGTGAGAACCTGGATGTTCAGGATTTATCATGACCGACTTTTGAAAACACTGCATGGCATCGTCGTACCTTTTCATGCCGATCAGGGCGATGCCTTTGTTGAAGTAAAGCTGGTAGTAGTCAGGAAACAGCTTGATTCCCTGATCGTATATTTTGATGGACTGATCAGTTTTTCCAAGGGCATCTGTAGCATTTCCATATGAAACATATACAATATTAAGATCCTTTTCACCGGCATGCGTTTCGATGGCCTTTTGGCAGGTCTTGATCGATTCATCATATTTCTGCAGCGAAACCAGGGTAACGGCCTTTTCTGCCAGGGCCGCAAGATTGTCTTTGTCGAGCTGCAAGGCCTGGTCATATTTGGCTATAGCGCTGTCAAACTCGTCCTTGTCGTGGAAAGCAACACCTTCCTTAACCAGCTTCTCAGCGGCTTCCTTGTCTTGTGTAAAAGCGGCGCTGCAGAAGAAGAGAAAAATAATCAGTACTGAGGTCTTCATGATTTTGTATCTGTTTTAGTGGTGTATATCACCTGGAAGAACGGAACCTTTTTGCAGATAATTGTACAAGCTTTCCGAAAGATGGAAGGAATATTGTGCAAAAACCTGTTAAATAAAGCCTAGATGAAAAAGAGGAGGCTTTTACATACCATTTTTAAAAACAGGATGTACCTCGCCGTGATACCCGGAGCCACCCAACCTGCGACCAGCCTAAACGACTTGCCATCCGGATAGCCCCGGCAGGGGATAACCTGCTACAAAATCATTCAGCCAAATACCTGCAGACAAGAAGCTGAAGGAGGCTGAAAATGGTGCTTAATTACAGAATCAATAATTTGCATAAAAAAACTATGCTTGCTGCCAACTGGTCTACCCGCCTGTATTATTCTTCCATACTTCTTCTATCATTGTTGTTATCATCCTGCCGGCCAGCCCAGCCGGATGCGAGCCAGTCTGAAAAAGCATGGTGGAAAGAAGTGGTTGTTTACCAGATCTATCCCCGCAGCTTTAAGGACAGTGACGGAGACGGCGTTGGCGATTTAAAAGGAATTATTTCAAAGCTGGATTATATCAAAAGCCTGGGCGTGGATGTGGTATGGTTGAACCCGATCTATAGTTCTCCCAACGACGACAACGGCTATGATGTAAGTGATTACCGCAACATCATGAAAGATTTTGGCACCATGGCTGATTTTGATGCCCTGCTAAAGGGCATGCATGAACGCCATATCAAGCTGGTGATGGACCTGGTAGTAAACCACAGCAGCGATGAACACAAGTGGTTTCAGGAAAGCCGGTCATCCCGGCAGAGTCCGTACCGCAACTACTACCACTGGTGGGATGCGGAAAGAGGCAAGCCTGCATACCGGTACAGCCTGTTCGACATCAACCACGATGCCTGGAAATGGGATTCTGTTTCCAATGCCTACTATCTTCATTATTTTTCGCGCAAACAACCCGATCTCAATTGGGAGAACCCGCGCCTGCGCCAGGAAGTATATGACATCATGAAATTCTGGGCCGGGAAAGGCATCGACGGGTTCAGGCTGGATGCTTTTCAGTTTGCGGCCAAAGACACCAGCTTCCCTCCTTTTCCGCAAGGGTATGAAAAAAACTTTATTGAGTACTATGCCATGGGTCCGCACCTGCATGATTACCTCCGGGAAATGAACCAGGAAGTTTTTAGCAAATATCCCGTCATGAGCGTAGCGGAAGGTGCCGGCAAATCTTTCAAAGACGCACATGAACTGGTAGATGCCGACCGCCATGAACTAAACATGGCTTACGCATTTGAAGGTGTAGACATTGCCAAACCCGAAGGATATACGCTCGCGCATTTCAAAGAAGTGTTTTCCCGCTGGGACAGCGCCTTTGCGCAAAAAGGCTGGCTTTCTATCTTTCTCGCCAACCACGACCAGGCCCGCATGGTCAGCCGGTTTGGCAACGACAGCAGTGCATTCCGGGACCTTTCCTCAAAAATGCTCAGCACATTTATCATGACCATGCGCGGCACACCTTACTATTACAATGGAGATGAGCTGGGCATGACCAATGCCCGTTTTGGACAGATCGAAGACTACCGCGATGTATCAGCGCTCAATGAATACCAGCACCAGAAAAATACCGGTGGCGATCTGCAAAAGTTCATCCAGCGCCTTCGCTTTGAAAGCCGGGACAATGGACGCACGCCCTTTCAGTGGGACAGCACCGCCCAAGCCGGCTTTACTACAGGAAAGCCCTGGATCGGCGTCAATCCAAACTACACCTGGCTCAACGCTGCTGCACAGGAAGGAGATCCAAACAGCTGCCTCAACTATTTCAGAAAGCTCACCAAACTGCGCAAAGAAAATGGGATACTTGTTTACGGCAAATACACCCTGCTAGACAAAGACAATCCATCCGTTTACGCTTACACCCGGGAGATGGAAGGCAAGAAGTGGCTGATCGCACTTAATTTTTCAGCTCATACAGCAGAAGCCCAGGTTGGATTAAACACGACAAATGCGCGGCTGATGCTCTCCAATTACACAGCTGCATCCGGACCTGCCCGCAAGGCAAGCGCCCTCACATTGCGCCCCTACGAAGCAGTGGTTTTCCAGCTACCTTAAGAAAGGGTAAATAGTTACAGCGCACTGTGTTTCGGACAGCATACAATCGCATTACAAGACCGGTCCGGGTACAAATGGGGGCGCAACATTCCAGCGCATTTTAATACCTTTAAGGTACTGCTTAAATCAACCTATATGAAGTCTCTTCTTACCATTGCAGCTGTTGCACTTACCCTGCTGCTCACTGCTTTTTACCGTGCACCTATTGAACCAAAAGAGCTGATCGGCGCCTGGGGCTATGGCACGCCCCAAAACAAAACCGTTATGATCACCACAGACAAAGTATTCTCTGTAGCCACCTACGACCGGCCCGGGAAACGCTTTATCAGTTCCTATGGAGGCACCTGGCGGACCGAGAACAACAAGCTGATCAAAAAGATAGAATGGAATTCTGTAGACAGCACCCAGGTTGGCTCAGAACTAAGCGAGGATGTGCAACTAACCGGCGGCAAACTCCAGGTACCCGGCAAAAAAGAAAGCTGGACCCGGCTCGACGATGGCACTCCCGGCGCCCTGATGGGTGCATGGGTCATTACAGGCAATTACAGAAACGATTCTGCGATCAAGCGGGCCAGTCCCTTTATACCGCGCAGAACCATGAAAGTGTTATCCGGCAAATACTTTCACTGGATCGCTTACAATGTAAACACCCGCGCGTTTACCAATGCCGGCGGCGGCACGTACACCACATCAAACGGCAAATACACAGAGAACATCGAGTTCTTTACAAAGACAGGGGAGAGCATAGGAAAAAGCCTTCAGTTCGATTACTCCTTTGTAAACGGCGACTGGCGGCACAAGGGCGAAAAATCAACCGGCGGCCCATTGGATGAGTGCTGGTCAAAAAGAGAGACCCTGGAGAAATAAACAGTACCAGTTAAATTGGTTTATACGGTACAGGTCTTTAACCCGCCCCTACCCCTCCCGCTAGACTTTACAGCATACGTGTAAATCAAATTTCCCCTTATTTACTCCGTCCGTAAATTCCTCGCCGGGTTGGAGCGTGCAGCCCTGACCGTTTGCAGGCATATCAGCGCACCGGAAACAAAGGCCAACAGTAATACTGCTGAAACAAAAGGCACAGCAGTGAGCTGGATGCGGTGGGCATATCCTTGCAACCAGTTGTGCATGATCAGGTAGGCAACCGGACAGGCCACCGATCCTGCCACAAAAATTACGGTCAAAAACTCTTTCATAAAAAGTACCAGGATGCCGTACACCGACGAACCCAGCACTTTCCTGATGCCGATCTCCTTTGTTCGCTTTTGTACACTGAGCGATACCAGTCCCAGGATACCCAGCAATACAATCACCAGCGACAATACAGTCGCTGTATAAGAAGCCCGCTTCAGCTGGATCTCCTGCTTGTAAAGATTCTGCAGCGTATCGTCCATAAAACTGAACTCAAATTGGCTGCCCGGCAGTAAGACCGACCATTTTTTCTGAATGGCTTCAATGGTTTTACTGACCTCACCGGGTTTTATCTTGAACGAAAGAAAGCGGTAAACAAGTGCCAGTCTGGGCTGAACAAATATCATCGGCTGTATTTCCTGCTGCATGGAAGAAAAATGAAAATCACGGGTAACACCTTGCACAGTAAAGAACAAGGGACTGCCTGTTATCCTTACCTGTTTGCCGATGGCTTCTTCTGCATGTTGCCAGCCAAGTGCTGCAACCGCCTTTTCATTCAGCACCACTTTTGTTGTATCCGGATCACCGGCATTGTAAAATGTGCCTGCTGCCAGTGGAATAGCATAGGTATCCAGGTAATGGGCATCGGTCACCAGCGATGCCAATCCAACAGCAGTTGTTGAATCGGTCCCTGCCTTGTAAACGGCCGGCTGCCCGCCGTTCATGCCGTTGGGAATTTCATAGGAAAGACTCACCTGGCTTACCTGCGGCATGCCGGCAAATTCATTGCGCACAGTCTCCATTTTCCGCACCCCTTCTGATGACCAGTTCCGCGGCACCTGCGATGAAACAATAAAATCCTTGTTGTACCCCAGGCTTTGATCAAAAAAATGCGACACTTGCCGGGAAACAACAAAAGCAGCGATCATCACAGTGCCTGCAATGGCAAACTGAAATCCTACCAGCGATTTGCGCAGCAAGCTTTTTTCCCCCGCCGTCTTTAACTTGCCCTTGAGCGAATCAACCGGGTGATAAGATGACAGGAGGAAGGCCGGGTAAAAACCAGCCAGTATGCCTACCACCAGCACAACAAAAACCAGGATCGGAAAACTGTACCAGGAAAATGCTGCAAGCGGCAAGATCTCTTTCCCGACTGTTTTTTCAAACAAGGGCCGCACAAAGGAATAGGCCGTTACGGCAATCAACATGGCCAGCAGCACCAGGATAACAGATTCAGCCAGGAACTGCCAGATGATCTGTTTCTGCTCGCCACCGATCACTTTCCTGATGCCGATCTCACGGGTCCGCGAAGTGGCGTTGCTGATAGAGATGTTGATGAAATTAACGACTGCCATCAGCAGGATAAACACGCCTACAAACGAAAGGGCATACAGCATCCTGGTTACAAGTGCATTGTTTTTACCCAGGTAATAACGGGTAAGCGGAACCGCTGTAACCTGCAGGTTTTGCTTTACCCAATCCGGCGCACTGTTTTGCGCAATCAATTTTTTCAGCGGCCCTTCCAGGGCTTCTGCCTGCACCCCGTCACGCAGTTCAATGTAAGAAGGAAGGATCACGTTCGACCAGGATTCAAAATCGTTCCTGCCAAAATACTGGTAGGTATTTGTCGGGATAAAAAGATCGTTGTGGTTGGCATCATTGAGTTGTGTGACAGAATTTTCCGGCACGCTGCCCAACACGCCCGTAATTGTAAATTCATGCTGCGTACCAGAGAAACTCTGGATGGTGAGGGTTTGTCCGACTACATCTGTTTTCCCAAAATATTTTACAGCGGTCTTGGGTGTGATCACTGCAGAATAAGGATCATTCAACGCGGTTGCCGCATTGCCATACAACAAGGGAAATCCATACATTGACAGCATGGTGCTGTCGCCCAGCTGGATGTTTTCGCGCAAATGCTTTTCCCCCTTCGACACAACCGAGGTAATGCCATCCCAGCGGTAATAATTCGCTACCAGGCTTGGATAATCTTCCTTGAGCCGCCTTGCCAGGGGGCCTAATGTGGTAAAGTCCTGCCCTATATTGGGGTTCTTCCATTTGCTGGTAAGAAAGTACTGGTTCTTCGCATGATGGAGACCGTGATTGATCCGCAGCTCATTCCAGACATAGACTCCAATCAGCAATCCGAACAACAAACCGGCAGAAAGACCGATGATGTTAACGGCAGAATAAAAGCGGTTCTTGAAGATATTGCGCCAGGCAATCTTGAAGTAAGTTTTGAACATAACGAAGGCAGTATTAAACCCGGCAGCCTTCTGCTTTACCGGAAGAGATACCGGGACTGCTGTCCAGCACAAGCGATATGCCAACACCCAACTGCTTCTAAATGAATAAGTCCGGGATTTAGGTGAGGGGTTTGTGTCCGGAACCGTACACCGGGCGTACGCCTGTGCATGCGCAACAAAAGGAGGCCGGAACGGGCAACAGATGTTATTGTTTCAAGGCAAACGCAATATAATTGCCGCCCAGCTGCTGTTCCCTTCCGCCGCCTGCCGCTATTACGATGTACTGCTTGCCTGCTACCTGGTACGTGATCGGAGTAGCAAAACCACCTGCAGGCAACTGGTGCTCCCAAACCAGCTTACCGGTTTTCCGGTCAAAAGCCCTGATCTTTTCATCTTTGGTCCCGGCGATAAACAAGAGTCCGCCGGCTGTTACAAGCGGTCCGCCATATGAAACAGTTCCTGTTGTCGGCACACCCTTTTTGGCCAGTTCGGGATACTCTCCCAACGGAACCTTCCACACATAAGCGCCTGTATTCAGATCAATGGCGTTCAGCGTACCCCAGGGCGGTTTGATGCCGGGATAGCCATCCGGACCGGTAAACCGCCGCCAGGTTTTTGCCTTGTACGCAGGCTGGTAAGGAAAAGGGTTGTTTGCTTTGGATGCATCAGCTGTTTTTGGAGATGGTGATTTGCCGCCATCCTTTTCCTTTCCGGTGATAAAATCAACAATCCTGCTGCGTTCACCATCCGACAGATGCCCGAACTGGGGCATCCGGCCGTAACCGGTTTTTAGCAGGCTTTTGATGTCTTCCACAGAACGCTTTTTCTCTATATTGACAAGACTGGGAATCTCTGCTCCCGTACCTTTTCTGTCTGAGCCATGGCAGGCTGCGCAGTTTTCAAGATAAAGTGCATGGCCCTGTGAGAGGTGCGCGGCAGATTGGGAGGCCCTGCTGTTTTGCATCACCAGTTCCCAGGGTTCTTCGTTTGCATTTTGATACAGGATCCCATCCGGGTCAACCGCATTGCCGCCCCATTCTGCGCCACCACTGTAACCAAACAGGAGCGTGCCGATGGTATCCGGCGGCGTAAATTTACTGGCCGACTGCATCTTTACATAGCGCTCACGGACAGGTGTAAACGAAGAGCCGGAAGAATCGGGCAGGTCAGCTTTTGTATAAACCTGCCTGGCGAAAGGCGCCGGCAGCAGCGGGAACTTTTGCGTTGCAAACGGTTGCTCCCCGGGCAATCCCTTTACTGGCACAGGACGTTCTTCTACCGGGAACAGCGAACTGCCGCTTTCCCGGTCGAGCACATATACCAACCCGTCCTTTGTTGCCTGCACCACTACATCCCGCTGCTTTCCATTGTGCGTTACCGTTGCCAGGTTTGGCGGACAAGGATGATCCCGGTCCCAGAGATCGTGGTGGATGGTTTGATAGAACCATTTCATCTTGCCTGTCTGGGCATCCAGGGCCATGATGCAGTTTGCAAACAAGTTGGCGCCTGCCCTGTCTCCGCCATAAAAATCAGCAGATGGTGAGCCGGTGCCAAAATACACCAGGCCTCTTTTTTCATCGAGCACCATGCCGCTCCAGCTGTTTACGCCGCCGATCTTTTTATAGGCATCCGGCGGCCAGGTATCGTAGCCAAACTCACCCGGCTGCGGAATGGTATGAAAAACCCAGATCAGTTTGCCCGTGATCACATCAAATGCCCGGATATGGCCGGGCGCCGCATCTCCACCTTCCGATACGGTAGAGCCGATGACGAGCGTGTTCTTGTAAATAACACCCGGACTGGTAGCGCCAACCGATAAGCTGGAAACATCATAGCCGGGTATGGTTTGAAGGCCTTCGTGCAGGTCTACCCGCCCCTCTTTGCCAAAGCCCGCAACAGGCTTTCCGGTTGCTGCATCAACTGCATACAAGCCGGCACCAACGGTATAGAATATGCGCTTTGCGGTATCACCCTCCCAGTACATGACCCCTCTGTTCCGGTTGGGACGGTCATCGGGCCGGGGAGTAAAATTCCAGATCTCGCGGCCTGTTTCTGCCCGGAGGGCAAACAAGTGCAGATCGGGCGTGGTACCATAAAGAATACCTGCTACCACAATGGGCTGGCACTGGATATCACCGCGTTTTGTCGTGCCTGCATCGTAAGTCCATGCAACCTGCAGATTTTTTACATTGTCTGCCGTGATCTGGCTCAGCGGTGAATAGCGATTGCCTTGTTTGTTGCCACCGTACGCCGGCCAGTCGTTACCGGTTGTGGGGGAGGAGTTTTTATCCTTGCATCCCCCCAGGTAAAAAAAGCCGGCAAGCAGGGATGCGCATATCAACCTGCTTATGCAGGGCGCTGTTTGGCTGAACATATTCATTCAACAACAGGTAGTAAGTTAAGGTTTTATAATACCACCGTCTCCTTTGCGGAGCGTATTCATGCCACTGTATTTGATTGGGTATTTGGCTGCTTCTTTTTCATTGATGTCGATGCCCAGCCCGGGTTCTTCTGTTACAATGTAATAGCCATTTTTAATGACAGGGCAACCGGGAAATACTTCGCGCACCTTATCATTAAACACTTGTCCTTCCTGAATACCGAAATTAAAAACTGCCAGGTCGATGTGGTTGTTGGCCTGGTGGCCTACGGGTGATGTATCGCCGGGGCCGTGCCAGGCTGTGCGTACGTTGAACCATTCGCCCAGGCGGGCTACTTTCATGGCTGGCGTGATGCCACCCAGCTGGGAGATATGGCAGCGGATAAAATCAAACAGCTGGTTGGCCATGGGTTCTTTGAACTCGTTGATGTTGTTGAACAATTCGCCCATGGCAATAGGTACGGGAGTGGACGTGCGCAGCTGTTTAAACCAGGTCATGTTTTCCGGCGAGAACGGATCTTCGATAAAGAAGGGCCGGTATTGTTCCAGCGATTTGATCATGTTGATGGCCTGGATCGGTTCAACCTGTTCATGCATATCGTGCAGCAGCTCTACTTTTTCGCCGCATTTTTTGCGCATAAACTCAAACATCCTGGGCACACGGCGCAGGTATTCGGCCGCGTCTGAATATCCGTCTGTTTGCCGGGCATAATTGGCAGCTTTGAAATCAGGCACTGCTTCACCAAAAGCCCCTACCCCGCCATAGCCCCCCTGCTGGATGCGCACGTGCCGCCAGCCCTGGTCCATGAACTTCTGCACCTGGTCGGCAATAGCTTCTACGGTGGTGCCGCTTGCATGGATATAGGTGTCTACATTGATGCGGCTTCTGCCACCCAGCAGCTGGTAAACCGGCATGCGGGCGCGCTTGCCCTTAATATCCCATAAGGCCTGGTCCAACCCGGACAGGGCATTGTTGAGCACAGGTCCGTTTCTCCAGTAAGAGCTCAGGTAAGCCGACATCCACATGTCTTCAATATTATCTACATCGCGGCCTTTGCAGAATTCGTTGAGGTAAATATCAACGGCCGGCACAACAACAGCGGCACGTTGGGTAAAAGTGGCGCAGCCAAGCCCGTACAAACCTGGTTCTGAAGTTTCTACCTTTACGATCACGAGGTTAGAACCGCCAGGTGCCGTTGTAATGGCCCTTACGCGTGTAATGGTCACCGGTGGCGCTCCTTTTTGGTATTGCGGTGTTTCGTGGCGTTCCGCGCGAACTTTGGGCGAATTGAATAAACCAAATAGGCCTGTTGATCCCAGGGCCAGCATTTTCAGGGCTTTGCGGCGATCGGGTGTAGAGTTGGTTGTATCATTCATGTGGCAGCAAGTTGGATGGCGTGAAGAAAAATGTTTGATATTTATCTTGTAGAAGGCATGAATATAAGAAAGAAAAACTAAACCTGTTTATGCAGATAGAGCCCCGGCAAAAATCTCTTTCGTCCATTTACATCTATCCCATTAAATCCACCGCCGGCTTCTCCCCTGTCCAAAGTTTTGTACAGCCGGAAGGGCTGGCCTACGACAGACGATGGGCAGTGATCGATCAGGAAAACAGGATCCTGACGCCGCGCGAGCATCCCGCGCTGCTTACCATACACACCAGCATTGCCCCGGATGCGCTCCTGATTGCGGTTCCGGGCTTTCCGCCGCTCGAAGTACCATTGATACCCCATAGCAAAAATCTGTTACCCGTCACCGTTTTTGGCTTACCGGTATATGGCAACCATATCAGCCAGGCTGATGCGCTTTTATCAGCCCATTTGGGCAGAGCGGCCAGGCTGATTTTTATGGACGATGATTGCATCCGGTATATGCTTCCCAAACATGGCGGCGGTTCTGCTGATCGCGTAAGCTATGCTGACAGTGCGCCGCTTTTGCTCACCACCGCGGCTACGCTGGAAGCTTTAAATGCGCGGTTGCCAGAGAAGGTCAGCATGAGAAACTTCCGGTCCAACCTGGTTATCGACGGCTGCGTGGCGGAGGAGGAAGAAGGGTGGAAAGAAATCCGGATCGGTGAAGTGCTTTTTGAGGTAAGTGAAGCTTGCAAACGCTGCATGGTAACCACCCTTGATCCGGTGACCCTGGAAAGATACCTGCACCAGGAACCGCTCAGAACCCTGGCCCTGTACAAAAAACATCCGCGGGGTGGTGTCAGCTTCGGCATCAACCTGATACCCAGAAGCAAGGGTGTCATCAGGCAGGGAGACCTGGTGAAGATTGTAAAGACGATCTAAACAGAGATCCCTTAAATTTAACCAACCGCACTACCATGAATACAAACAGGATAGCTACAGCGCTGCTCAGCCTATGCACCATCTTCCTGCTCTCGGCCTCCCGGCAAACCGGATCAGTTATCTGGAAAGTAGACAATACTTCCAGCATCGGCAACCACCAGCCAGTGCAGCTCGGGCACCCTGTAGCTGTACAGGATGGATCCCGCAAAGCAGTCCGGTTTAACGGGGTAGATGATGGCCTGGTCTTACCGGTCAATCCGCTCGAGAAGAAAAAGGCCTTTACGGTAGAAGTGCTCTTCAAGCCTGCAGCAGATGGTCCGCCGGCACCCCGCTTTGTGCACATGCAGGATTCTATCGGCAATCGTTGTACGCTGGAGCTGCGCTTTGTACCAGGCGGCCGCTGGTATGCAGACACCTTCCTGCGAAACGGCAAAACAGAAAAAGGCCTCACCTTGATCGACTCTACCCTTCAACACCCCTGCGGTCAATGGTCCTGGCTTGCCCTGGTCTACGACGGCAGCAGGATGAGTGATTACGTAAACGGTGTGAAAGAATCAGAAGGAGACATTGCGCTGGATCCTATGCTGCCAGGACAAATCTCCCTCGGCGTCCGCCTCAACCGGGTCAACTGGTTCAAAGGCCAGATCGCAGAAGTTCGCATTCACGACAGGGCTTTGAGGAAGGAGGATTTGCAGGTTGTTAGGAAATGAACCTTTATTCTTACCCAGGTTTCTGCGGATTGTCTGAACCTTGATTTACAGGATTTTGGGGATTCGGGGACGTTAATCCTTTGATCATCTTGCTGATGCTTTTGTCTGAACCAGGATCAAACAGATCCACGGATTACAGGATTGATGGTTGAAAGTCACAATCTTCATTTCCCAGGCGAGTCTTCGCGGCATGATATTGCACCTACAAGATTTCAGCGCGGGACTCGCCGTGAGCTTACGGATTGTTGATGATATGTATCGTCACAGTGTGTACTAGCACTGGCATATCCGAAGTAAGCTGAACCCATATTATGCATCCCTACCACTCCGCCTTGTCGTTCAACCTCGTAATCTGCACCATCTTTTTTTCCGGATCAAGCTCTACGCTGCCTTTGCTTACATCGGCATGGGGAGGAACTTTTAGTTTTACATCTACCCACTTGGGTAAGAGGTCAACGGGTGCTTTCAAGGAGGGGATGGAAGTTGCGGCAAGCTTGTTTCCTTTTGCATCTTTTAGTATGAGCGTGCTGGCTGGTGCATCTGTGGCGCCTATACTGTACACGCGTACAGTTACTGTATCACCCTGCACTTTCACTTCCTCCGGATTGATGCCCAGGTCAGGGCGTTGGCTGTAATCGGTTTTGGCCGGTGTTACCAGTTCGAGTTCCAGGATGGTGGTTTTATGGGAGGTGAAAATAGGCTTCAGGGTTTCGCCCCTTTCCAGTTCAACGATGCGCTCTGTCTTTGCCCCGTCCATCTGCTGGTCATCGTTGAGATCTACTCCCTGGCGGATGCGCCAGCGGCCGGGTTGAATGTTCCAGAGCGTCATTTCGGCTGTAAGGGCCGCCGGGTCCAGGTTGTAGGCAAGCAGGCTGATCTTGGTTGCGCTGGCCTGCGTTACAAAAACGGCCAGGCTTTCATAACCGGCCGGCTTGTCGATCTTCCAGCCCAGGTAATGTTGCTGATAAATATTTTGGATCCTGGCAAGGGCTACGCCGCCCAGGCGGTCGGTCTGCAGGTCATTGTCTGGCGAAACAACCCGGTCGATCCATACGCTGCCTTCCGTGTTGATAAATTCGCGGGCGCCCAGGTCTTTGATCCGGTCGGTATAGCGTTTTACCAGGCTGTCTTTGTTAAAGGCATGCACCTCTTCCAGCTTGCGCGTGGCAATGGGCTGCAGGTATTTCTTGTCGCCGGTAAAATCGTAGGCCGCTTTGAATATCTGCCAGGTATTTTGGATACCGGAACTGCCGCGCACTTCGTCTGTAGAGAAATTGATGTCCGTATAAGGCAGTCCGCTTTTATCCTCGTGTGCCATCAGTCCGTCAGCCACCTCAACTACCATGCGGCGCAGGGCCGGGTTGCCGTTGTAGCGGGCAATATTATATGCCGGGTGGATGACATGGTATGAATTGGCACCCGACCACTGCCAGGGATCTTCTGTGGCAATGCTGGTACCGCCATAAAAACGCGAGCGGAAATGGCGGTGACCAGCGGCATTCTTCGCCGTCACATCTTCCATCACCCGTTTGGCGATCTGCATTCCGTGCACCAGATGGATCGGATTGCCATAGTCGATCAGCTGCATCTGTCCTACTGCTTCAATGCCTTCCTCATATGCGTGCAGAAGATCGGTTTTGATGGTCGCCAGTCCGTTGGTAAACAGGGGCAGACTGGGCTGCCGCAAGGGCGCATCATATGCACTGCGTTCTGCGTCGTAAAAGCCTTTTATAAAGCGCTGCAGGGAACGGCGCGTTTTATCGGGCTCAATGCCCATCAGGGCCATGCCGGGAAATAGATTGGTAAAATCATCATCGTCTGAAAGACCGCCGCCAAATTCACCGTTGGCGATCTGCCGCTTGTCGATGTAAAAGTTCAGGACGGTCGCCAGTTTGCGCAGGTACTCAGTTTGCAGGAAAGCCCATTGCGGCACCCCGGCAGGAGCAGCGGGTACGGGATAATCAGGCCTGTCTTTGGGATTGTTTGTCAGCACCCACTTGTAGGCCTTACCCAGAAAGCTGGAAGCATTTACTTTCAGCAGGTCTGCATCATCGGCGGCAAAGCGGTTGTACAGGTTGAGGCGCGGAGAAACCGGCCGTTCTTCTACTGTAAAGCCATACAAATCGCGGATCTGCGTGGTGCGATCGATCTCGTGCTCCTGGCTGGCTTTTTCCTTCGAAGTGTATACCAGGCGCACTACGGCACCCTGCAGCTGCGCAGCTGTCAGGTCCGCGCCTGCACCGGAAAGCGTTATATAAAGGGCATGATCATCGGGAAGAACACGGTCCCTTGTGTCGATCCACAGTGTATAAGCCCTCCCAGGTCTGACGGAGAAGCTTATGTCTGCCAGGTCGCGCATGGGCCAGAGCGGATCTTTGACGCAGATGTTCATCGGAAAAACGCTTCCATGCGTGGGTTGCACAGCAAGCGCTGGCAGTTCCAACTCTACTCCATCCAATCCCTCATCAGGGTGATTGCCGTAGGGGATCAGGATATGAAAAAAGGGAAGCGAGCCAACCCCGCCTGCGGAAGCAGCTGCAGAGCTGCGGGTTCCATTCAGCACGCCGGTTAGCATTTCCTGCTCATCTGCCGGGTAACGGCCATCTACAAACGCAGACAGGTCTTTCAGGGGCTTGGTAAATGCGTCCGGCGATGCCGTTCCCAATGTAAACTGCTCAACCGTTCTGCCCTGCGGCGCCTTGCCTCCCTGTATATTGTAAACACCCAGTTCACCGATCGGTTCTTCGATCAGGGCATTGTCGAAGCGGATCGTACCGCCCTGGCGGGTCGGTATAGGGTGAAAGGATTTGATCTGCTGCTGGTGGCGTACCGCGAATGTGGTATCGTACGCAAGCTGTTTTTCATAGGTGAGCTGTCCCCATGCCTTGCCCCATATTTCCACATGGTTCCAGGGTTCATCGGGAACCTGAAAACGGATCGTCTGGCCTGAACGGGAGTAGGTATCCCAGTCAGGCAGCACAAAATAATCGTAACGGCCCGGCAGCCGCGACATATTGTACACGCCCGGCCAGGTTGTTTCGCGAATGCCATCGTTTGCTTTCCAGTACCAGCGCTTGATGTCATAAGCATCGTGCACTTCTACTTTGCGGATGCTGACAGCAGAAGCAGGTAACAGAGCGGGTGGTTCATTGGGCAGGTTCCATCCGTTGCGTGTCCACCATTCATCGCGCCAGCGCCGGTCCCGCAGGTCACGCTGCAGCGCAGGAATGGCTTGCGGAATTTGCAGGTGGTAAAGCTGGGCGATGTTTTCATCGGATAGCATCCGGTCGTAAATTCTTAGTTCATCCAGATCGCCACCGCGGACAAAACTGTATTCGCTTTGCACCTGGTAGGGACTGATGATGCGAGAATGCGGACCGAACTGATCCAAGCCGGTATCGTATACCGTTCCGTTTGCAGATTGTTCTTTGACCAGCTTTCCGTTGATATAAAGCCGGATCCCGCGGGTTTCATCCCAGGACAGTGCAATATGGGTCCATTGACCAGGCCGGGGAAAGCTGTCCGGGAAATAAGACACCCGCGTGCGGGCCAGTCCTACATCCGTCACAAAAGCATCAAATCCTTTTCCGTTGTAATCGATCCGGAGCCAGACCATGTCCCAGCTGGAATGATCGGCATAGCCGATCCGGAAAACAGGAAAGGGAGAAGGGCCGACCGGGTAACGGGAACGCCAGAAAAAAGACAGCGTCCCGCGCTGCGCATATACATTACCGGGAGCCCAGTAAGACAAGAGCTGTTCATCAGCCGCCTGCAGGGCTGCTCCCTTTGCTCCGTCCGTGACAGGATCGATACCGCGGAAAAAATTGGGCAGGTTCTGTCCACCAGCAGCAAAATCAGCTACTCCTTTCTGTTCACCGGATAAGTAGAAAAGCAGGCCGGGCTCCGGAGATTTGGCCGGACGGGTTGCTTGTCCGGCAAGATAGCCTACTGTTGGCTCAGGTGCAAGCTGGGCGTGGGTTTGAATGGAGGATAGCAGGAGGATGAAGACAATCAGCTTGTGTGCCGACCCACCCCTACCCCGAGGGGATAATACAATTGCTCCCCTTCTGAAGATCAAAAGAAAGTGCGGCGGTCTTGCACAATATAGTATTCCCTCCCGGGAGGGGCAGGGGTGGGTTGGCGGAGCAGAGCGTTTGATCATATGGTCTAATTCTTTTTACCTCCCCGTTCCCGCTCGGTTTGCACATAGCGCATGAGCAGGCGCATATTGCGCATATACGCGGCCGTTGACAAATAAAGCTGTTCTGTCGTATCGATGTAAGGAGACGTATCGGTTTCATCACCAACACGCGTAGTGGCAAACTCATCTGTTGGCTGTTCCAGTTTTCCGTCTCCGGTATAGGGATGACTGATCATGGCGTGTTTTATCAGCCAGCGGTTTTTGCTGTCCAGCGCCTGGATGGTTTCTTTGACCTTTGCCGCTGAAACCTCTTCCCGGGAAAAGCGGGGTGCTTCCCCTTCTGCTGAATAGGCCTGCTGGGGTGTACCGGGCCCTGTGAACGGCTCTTGTTTGAGGGGCGAGTTCTTCGTCAGTTCCCCGGGCGACAAAGCGCATACGCGCTCATATTCCTTCCGGAGCTTGTCCACATCGATCTTTCCCTTCCCGTTCATGTGGCCCAGCAGGTTATTGTCCTTGTAATCGTAGTAATAATACCCCCACTTTACATTCGATCCTTTGCGGTGCACAAAAATGGGCTTGTCTGTCTTGAGCTCAACAAACAGGGGATGGCTCCATTTTCCGCCTTCAGTCATGCTCTCGGGCAAACGGGCTTTTTCGAGCCATTTGATCGCGTCGGGGATGCGGGCAATAAACTTGCGATCGCCTGTGTACTCGTAAAACTTGATCATCAGCAAAGCATTCCAGAACGTGGCCCGGGGCAAAAGGGCTGCGGGTTCGTAGGTGCGGGCGCCGGCAGGTTCCAATTGCAGGTTGTACTGTTGTGCCCAGGCGCCATTGCCCTGCTGGGAGATCACATAAAAATTCATCCCCCGGCTGATCGGGTCCAGGAAGCGCTGTTCACCCAAAGCGAGATAGCACTGGATCAGGAAGTTCACATTCTCCCAGGTCACATCATCATTGAAGGTGTAGTACGATGTGTAATCATCGTGCCCCGACTTGTTAAAATCATACCGAAGCGGATACCGTTGCGGCCAGCCGCCCGCAGGGTACTGGCTCTTCAACAAAAATTCAATTGCCTTGTCGAGGGATGGTTTGTATCTGGGATCCAGCTTTTGCAGGTAAATGCGCAGCAGAAAACGGCCTGCGTTGGATGTTACGTCATCGTCGTAGGTGTCGTTGCCATAATAATGCTGGAACTCTTCGAGGCGCCAGCCGTTTTTACCGATGGTATTGTACCAGTTTTTGAGCGAGCGGTCGCCGGCAAAATCGATCATGTAATTCCAGCCGCCCTCGTGGCTTTGTCCCCAGATCAGCGCTGCTGCTGCTTTCTCTGCTGCTCCGTAGTAGTATTCATTTCCGGTGGCTGTATATGCATCCAGAAACAAGTTGCCCATGTCAACCGTTCCCGCATCCTGCACCCATACCATGGTTTTATAAGCTTCCATCTCACCCCATCGCCGCGAAAGATCGGGGGTATAATACCATACATAACCGCCGTTGGTGCTTACTTCTTCCACCATGTACCTGGTTGACCGAAGCATGGCATCTGCCGCTTGTGTGCTGAGGGCTGTCTGTGCGCTGGCTGTTCCATAAAATCCCAGGATGAGCGCAAGCAATCGCAATCTTTTACTGATCCGCATGAAGATAGGTAATAGATATTTTTAGAAGATAGAAACAAATATCCTGAATATCCCCGGTTCTGTGCAAGGTTTTTGGCAGCAATAATTTGCCGGCCGGAGATGGGATACAACCTGCGGAATCTATGCGATCGTAGTCGGAACGCAGTGGCAACGCAATTATTCGGTCCGCAGACTTTTTACGGGATTTGAAAAAGCAGCCCGCAGGGCCTGAAAGCTCACTGTGATAAGGGCAATCGCAAGGGCAATGCCTGCGGTAACAGTCAGGATCACCCAGTCTATCGGAATGCGGTACGCAAAATCCTGCAGCCATTTCTGCATGGCCATCCAGGCCAGGGGCAAGGCGATCACAATGGCAATCAGCACCAGCTTTACAAAATCTTTTGACAGCAGGGCAACAATGTTGACTGCAGTTGCGCCCAATACTTTGCGGATGCCTATTTCTTTGGTACGCTGTTCGGTGCTAAAAAGCGACAAACCAAACAAGCCCATACAGGAAATCAGGATGGCGATGATCGTGAAGTAACTTACAATAGAAGCCAGGCGGTTACCGGCTTCATAGTTCTTTTGAAAATCTTCATCCAGGAAACTCCATTCAAACGGTTCGTTCTTGTTGAGCCGATGCCATACGGCTGCTATCTCCTGCAGCGCAGTACCTATTTCTTTTGCATGGGCGTGTGCGATCAGGTAACTATAGGTACCTCCTGTATTGAGTTGAAATCCGTAAGGCTCAATGGCTGTATGCAGGTCTTTAAAATGAAAATCCTTTACCACGCCAAGCACACGGATCTGATAGGTCCTTCCTGAAATATCTACCTTGACGTGCTTGCCAATTGTCTCCTGCGGAGAAAGAAAGCCAAGCTGCTTTACGGCCTCTTCGTTCAGGACCATCACCGGATCGGCGTTGGAGGTATCGGACGCAATAAATTCTTTGGCGTAGATCCTTCCTGCGATCGGCTTGATGCCCAGCGTGGGTAAATAGTTTTCATCCACATAATTCTGATAAACCCGTTTTGCTTCCTGCATGCTCAGTCCCTCGCGGTACAGGAGCATGTCGCTGGGGTGAAAAATGCCGGGGTAATATTGGGCGGCACCCACTGAGCTGATAAAAGATTTTCTGGAAAGCTCATCTTTCAACGGCGTATAAATTCCTTTGGCTATGTTGCTGCGCAGGGGGATAATGATCTGCTGGTCTTTTTCAAAACCCAGGTCTTTGCTGCGCATGTACTTCATCTGGTTTACAATTACTACCGAGGCAACAATCAGCACCACGGAAATCACAAACTGAAAAACAACCAGGCCCTTTCTCAGTGAAATGGCAGCCAGCGAATTGGTGACCCGTCCCTTCAGCACTTTCACGGGTTTGAAAGAAGAGAGATAAAAAGCAGGATAGCTGCCGGCCAGCAAACCCGTAACAAGCGCCAGCGCAAAAAACACGCAGATCAGCCAGCCTTGTTTTCCAACATAGAAATGAATGGTTTGTCCCGAAAGCTTTGAGAACAAAGGAAGCGCCAATCCGGTTACGAGCAGGGCAACAACAAAGGCCAGTCCGGCCATCAGCAAGGACTCGCTCAGGAATTGCCGCACCAGCGAGGCTTTGTCTGCTCCCAATACTTTGCGCACGCCTACTTCAGCCGAGCGTTTGGAAGAGCGGGCCGTAGAAAGGTTCATAAAATTGATGCAGGCGATCAGGAGTGTAAACAACGCGATCGAGCCCAATACATACAGGTAGGCCACGCTGCCTCCCGGTGTAACATTGTCGGAAGTTTGGGAAGAAAGATGAATTTGTTTTACAGCGGTCAGGAATTGCTTTTTGTAAAAGCCCATGGCCTTTAGATCCTTGCCCGCATACTTGTCTATAAAGGCCGGAAATTTTTGCTCCAGCTTTTCGGGATCGGCATCCGGCCGAAGCAAGAGATAGGTGTAAAACATGTTGTTGGTAGCCAGATCTGTGCGCTGGCTGATGTAATTAGCCATGTTACCACCTGCCATCGACATAAAAAAACGCCCGTCGATGTGCGAAGGTGTTTCAGCGGGTGTAAACACACCGGTTATCCTGAAATCAAAATCGCCGTTGGTGCTGCTGCTGATGTGGATGACCTTGTTCAATGCGGGTTTGTTGCCAAAGAACTTGCGGGCGATCTCTTCGGAAAGCACCACGCAGTTGGGCTCCTGTAAAGCAGTGGAGGGATTTCCTTCCCTGAATTGATAAGTGAGCACATCAAAGAAAGTAGAATCTGCGAGATAGCCGTTTGTTTCATAAAACGATTTCAGCTCACCATCCGTGCCCCTGTATTGCAAAAGGGTTTTATCATCGAGGAAGGTGCGCAGCAACCGGGTTGTTTTTGCGATTTCCGGGAACTCCTGCTGCATCAGCTTTGCCATCGGCGCCGGTGTAATGGCTTTTCTTTCTTCCTTGCCTTGTTTTACAAAGATGGTTCCCAGTTGGTACAGCTGCTTGAGATTTTTATGATAAGAATCATAGCTCAATTCATGATACACATACAATGTGATCAGCATGCAGCAGGTCAGTCCGATGGTTAAGCCGGCAATGTTGATAAAAGAAAACAACTTGCTCTTTATCAGGTTCCGCCAGGCGATCTTGAAATAATTTTTCAGCATACAATCTGTTTACTCTGTTCTCAGGCTTTTCACCGGGTTCATAAAAGCGACCCGCACGGAGTGATAGCCAACCGTGCACAGGGCCAGCAAGAGGGTGGTTCCGGCAATTAACACGAAAGGAAATACTTGTACAGGAATCCGGAAGGCAAAATCCTGCAGCCATTTGTTACCGGCCCACCAGGCCAGCGGAACAGCCATCAGGATCGCGATCCCGATCAGGCGCAGAAAGCCACCGGCAATCAGGAACACAATGCTGCCTACATCAGCTCCCAGTACCCTCCGGATCCCGATTTCTTTGGTACGCTGCAGGGCGGTAAAAGCTGCCAGTCCGAACAAACCCAAACAGGCTAATACGATGGCGAGCGTGGCCGCGACGGTAAACAAGCGGGAAGTGCGTTGCTCAGCCAGGTACAGGCGGTCATAATCTTCATCCAGAAAGTGGTAGTTAAAAGGCCGTTCAGGAATGCGTTGTTTCCAAACTGCTTCCAGGGCTGATAAGGTGCCGGCGGTATTGCTTCCTTTTATCCGGATCATAAAATCGCGGGAAAGATCTCGCCCCAGGAATATCAGCAGGGGACCGATCGGGTCGTGCAGGCTGCTGAAATTAAAATCTTTCACCACACCTACTACGGGCCCGGCCGCCCTGTTCTCAATGGTCCGGTTGATGGCCTGCTGCGGCGTCCAGCCAATGGTTTTTGCCAGGGTTTCATTGATGATATAGGGCAGGTGATAGTTAGCACTCTTGTTGCTGGTATCCATCAAGGCAAAATCTGCTTCCTGAAAATCGCGGCCCGCCACGAGCTGCATTTTCATGGTGCGGATAAAATCAAGATCGACCGGCATGGCATTGAGTGACACATCGTGTTTGCCCTTTTCATCCATCGCTGTTATCCCATCGCCCCATTCCACAAACTCAGGTGTTTCATAAGATGCAGTAATGCCTTCTACCCCGGGCACTTGTGCAAAAGCTTCTTTCAGGCTTTGAAAACTTTCCATCATCTTACCGCCGATCGGCAGCACCACTACATGGTCTTTGTCGTACCCTAAATTTTTTGTCTGCAAATAGTGGAGCTGCTGCAGAATGATAACCGTGTAAATAATCAGGAACACAGAGATACCGAACTGGGCAACGATCAGGGTTTTGCGCAGCAGGTTGTTGCCCCCCGTAAATGCAAATCCTTTTTTCAGCACGCCCATCACCTGTGCGCCCGACAGAACCAGTGCGGGATATAAACCGGCAAAAAAACCAACTATCAGCGAACAAACCAGTACAATCAGGATGGGCCAAGGCTGCAGCAGGGCAGCTGCCGTAAACTGCCGGCCGGTTATGTGATTAAAAGCCGGGATCAAAAGAATGCTGGCTGCAAAAGCAGTTATTGCAGCAAACAAAGTCAGCAGGAAAGATTCACCCATGAACTGCATAAACACGGCTCCTTTGGAAGCACCCATCACTTTGCGCATACCGATCTCACCCGTACGTCCGGCAGACTGTGCAGTGGCGAGATTGGTATAGTTGGCGCAGGCAATCACCAGGATCAACAGGGCAACCAGCGCAAACATGTAGATGTAGGTGATGCTGCCATTGGGTTCAAACCCCGGCAGGGAGGAATACAGGTGCACCCGCTTCAGCGGCTCGAGGTGGTAGGTAAGAAAATCGCTTCCACTGAGCCCCGCATCTGCCCTTACCTGCCCGGTTTTCATGTAGGCAGTAACTTGTTGCTGGAACTGGGATAGATCTTTTTCATCCCGCAATAAAAAGTAGGTGATCCAGTTGGCCGTCCACCAGGTTTCGTCCTTAACGCCTCTTAAGTTGAGGAACTGGGTAACAAAATCAAATTTCAGTTGGGAGTTCTGCGGCACATCTTCACAGATCGCGGATACTTTTAATTCTTTGCCGCTGCAGGTGATGGTTTGGTTCAGGGCTTCCTTCGCGCCGAAATATTTCCGGGCCATGGATTGTGTCAATACGATCTTATCGGGTGCATCCAGTGCAGTAGCTGCATCACCCTGGATGAGAGGAAAGGAGAAAACGCGGAAAAAAGGATCATCGGCATACAGGATGCGGGGCTCATCAAACAACTGCTCGCCTGCTTTCACCGTGCTATGGGAGATAAAGGTGCGCACGTATTCCTGTACAACGGGGAATACGCGCTTAAACTGCGGGCCTACCTTGGTTCCTGTGGTAGCCGTGGTATTGTTTGTGCCTTCCCGGCCGTATTCCATCGTAGCACGCACAATGCGATTGCCATTGGCGTGAAAGCCATCATAGCCGAGTTCATGGATGATATACAAACCGATCAGCAGACAAGCCGCCAGTCCGGCAGCGAGTCCGAATACATTGATAACAGTGTAAAGCTTGTTCTTGCGCAGGCTGCGCAAAGCAGTTTTCAGATAGTTTTTTAGCATGGAAGCTTGTTAAACGCCCGGTACAATATTGTCTTTCCTCGTATTGGCTTGTACAATGAATCATCCAAAAGAGTTAGTACATGGTTTTCAAGCAATTAAATTGTTTTTTTGCTTCTTCATTGTTCGTTTGTGAACAAAGAATGTCCGGTTTTATTACAACATGCTTTGCGAGACGAGTATTATACTATGCGTGTTTGTTTTGGTGAACAGCATACATGCGTGCATAGTCTAAACACTTTTTGACAGAGGTGGGTCTGCTATGCATACTTTATCTGCACATTCAAATTGGTACCAAGTAGAATAAAAAAAATCCGGGAATCTGATTCCCGGATTGTATAGAGATTGTTTTATGATACTGGCGCTTAGCGCTTGGACTTAATCACTTTCCAGGTTCTGATTACAATGCCGTTTACCTGCAGGCGGGCTACGTAGGTGCCTGCATTGAATCCATTCTGCATGTTTAGCTGGAGCGTGTTAGCGCCTGGTGCCAGCTTGCCGTAATGTTTGTAGTACAGCAGCTTACCGCTCAGGTCATAGATGCCTGCGCTCACATCATTGTCTGCAGCAGAATTATAGAACCCGATCTTCAGCTCATTGGTAAATGGATTGGGATAAGCGCTGATCCGGGTCGATCCCCTAACTGCGTTATCGGCTCCGTCAGCCATTACACGCGCTTCTCCTGATTGCAGGCCTGTACTGGCAGTACCGTTCAGGTTTTCAACAAATGCACTATTGGGAATCAGCTGGCGGCTTACACCGGGCCCTTCCCAATATACCTGCATGCTTTCTGTACCCTGCTTTTCAAAGTAGGTGATGGCAATAGGATAAAATCCTGGTGCGGATATATACACCGATCCTTTGGATGACAAGGCAGGATGTACGCCATTGTTCTTGACAAGCGGCGTAGCAGAAGGCGAGTAGAAAGAATTAAAGTAAAGCTTGCTGCCGTCGTCTGAAACAGTTTCAAACGTGTAGGTACCGGCCGTTTTGATATTGATCCATCCTTCCCATACAAAACCAAAATAATCATTCTGGTTCCGGACACCCATATCGATGTTGGCAGAAACCCCTGTTTTCACCGGAACCAGCGCATTGAATTCAGGCAGCGAATCCCAGTTTCCTTCATAATACCGGTACTTCAATCCATTGGCTGCCGTTGTAACTGTTATGGAACTTGCCGGTGAAACATTGCCGAAGAGGTCAACAGCTTTTACCTCAAAAGTATGGCTTGCACGTGCCGTAAGATCACTTACTGTAGCACTGTTGCTGGTAGTGGAAAGCTTGTACGCTTTGTCCACATAAACATCATATTTGGCTACGCCCATGTTATCCTGTGAATAATCCCATGCAAGATCTACCAGTGTGCGTCCTGTAAAACTGCTTTTCAGGTTAGCCGGTGCTGTTGGCGGGATATTGTCTTCCTCGGTTTCGGAGAAAGCCAAATCCGGTACAGGCTGCTTGGCAAAACCAGGTCCAGACCAGTACAGCCCCATATTCTGTCCTCCGTCTTTTTGGAAATATGTAATGGTAACCGGATAAACACCTGCCGCCAGGTTGGTTACCGTTGCACTAACAGGTAACAGGGGATGTATGCCATCGTTGTTGATCAGCGGGGCCGTTAGTACATTGTAGGTTGTATTGAAGTAAAACCTGCTTCCGTCATCAGAGGCGGTCTCAAACGTATAGGTACCGGGCACCCTGATGTTGATCCATCCTTCCCATACAAAGGCATAGTTGGAGTTTATACCGGAGGGGCGCAGGCTGATGTCGATATTGTCTGAAGTTCCTTGCTTGGAAGGATTTAAACCAAGAAAGTCGGGCAACAAGGACCAGATACCCTGGTAGTATTTGTAACGCAGGCCATTTGCAGCGCTGTACTCTGTTACTGTGTTGCTGAGTGCAGAAGCATTGCCCGCCTTGTCCAGCGCTTTTACAGCATAGGAGTAATTCGTGTGCGGTGTCAATCCATCGATGGTGGCCGAAGTGCTGGTCGTTGTTTTTTTGTACGCACCGTTTACATATACATCATATTGAGTAACACCTATGTTGTCGGTGGAAGCATCCCAGGCCAAGTCGATGGAAGTACGGCTGGAGAATACGGTTTTCAGGTTGGCGGGTGTTGTGGGAGCAGTGCGGTCTGCTGAGCTGCTGATCACAACGGGCTTCGGTGACCATTCAGACCAGTTCGAAGAATAGGTTCTTTTAAAACGGACCCTGTAGCTGCCCCATTTCTTTACTTTTACCTCGTTTCCGGTAGTGCTGTTCACTACTGTGTAATCAGCAAATTGCACACTGCCGTTGGTAGCGCTGGCGATCAGCGCACCGTCTTTCTGCCATTCATAGCTGTAAAAACCGGCGCTGATGCCCATGCGTGCATCAACAGATGACTCTTGATCGTACAAACTACGCCCGAAAAAAAGGATGGGATTGGCTTTGTGTGCATCCTGCATATAGGGAAGCAGATAAGGCTCATCATATTGGGTAAACCAGGTTGAATGCCCTACCAGGGGGTAGAAGCTGTGGCGGAGGTTTCCTCCCCGTTGCGTAATGTAATCATCAAAGAGTTGCATGTACAGTGGAATTGGATTCACATCCAATCCCCCATTCCCCATCCACATGGGGATATAAAGCAACCTGTCTTTCATATCGGAGGTCAGGGTTTCAACCAGGGCCGGGGAAGAACCGATGGCCAGGCAAGAACGCTGGTTGTACCAGGCACCATACCGCAGGGTGGCAAATCCACCCATCGACAATCCCATTGTCAGCACCCGATCAGGATCGGTATTGCAATATTTTTCGAGTGAGTCCAGAAGATTGTTAACCTGCTGGAAGTGCCAGTCTTCCCAAATGCCTGGCTGCGACTGCAGGGGATACAACAGAAAAGAGTTGTATGACCCATCGTTGGCCATGTTTTGAAACTTCTCTGCAGTAAAAAACAGGTGGGTTTCATTGTCAGTGATGGGAGCGGCTTCACCACCTCCATGGAAAAAAACGATTACCGGGTATTTTTTTGACTTGTCAGCCGGGTTGTATCCTGTCGGATACCGCAGCCGAAAGGCCATGCCGTTGTAGTAATAACACTTGAAGTTGTCTGTATTCCAGTTGTAAACTTTTGTCCTCACCCATTTGGCAATGGTATTGGAAGGAGGTGTGGCAGGCGGACGTGCAGGATCGTAGTTGACTACAGGATCATTTGGATTGAAAACGTCTGGTTGCGCAAATGCCGAACTCAAAGAAAAAAGAAGGGCGATGCCTAGTGTATAAGTGTTTTTCATATTAGTTTGGTAACACAAAATATACCATATTATAATAAAAACTATCTGTCAAAGACAATTAAAACAATATTATTCAGAGAACGATGCGACAGGCAAATGGATACCAAGGGTTTTCAGGAAAGCAAGCAAGGCGTTTTCTTAGGAAGAATCATGGTTGTAACGAGGGCTTTCCTCTTTGAATGCGCCAAAGATATGGATCTATTCTCAAGCAGCAATAATTATACCGTGTACTGTGGAAAACAAATTAGAAGCTGCTTAAACAAGAAGATTCTTTCAAAAGCGGATCAGATTCTCACAATCCGGTACCAGTTGAGAACATTGGTAGCGGAAAAATAGATACATTGAACCCAAATCTTTCTGCTCTACTGCTTATGCGCCCTTCTACCCCCGCCAGCAAAAAATTGCGGCCGCTTCAACTGGCTGCAGTGATCTTCCTGACCGTATCAGGTGGCCCTTATGGTTTAGAGCCCCTGCTCGACATTGCAGGGAGCCAGGCTGCCTTGCTTCTCCTGATGGCAACACCCCTTCTATGGGATGTCCCTACCATTTTCGCAGTCCTGGAACTCAACAGCATGATGCCGGTGACCGGAGGCTATTATCAATGGGTAAAAAGAGGCTTAGGACTGCGGTTTGCTTTTTATGAAGGCTGGTGGACCTGGCTGTACACGTTTGCCGATCTGGCCATTTATCCGGTCCTGTTTGTACAGTACCTTTCTTTTTTTTACCCCGGTGCAGAAGCCTATAAAATCCCGATCTGCCTGGCTGTGATCTGGCTGTCTGCAGTCATCAATATCCTGGGCATCGTACCGGTTGGCAGGATTTCACTGATACTAGGCGCCATTGTGCTTATACCCTTTGCAGTGCTTTTCAGCCTGAGCCTGGTCCGGCACGGGGGTCATCTCTCCTTTCCCATACCCAGTTTTGGCCATGCGCCGTTTTCCGCGATCGGGTTAGGCCTTTACACCGTTATGTGGAATTTCATCGGGTGGGACAATACCACCACCTACGCAGAAGAAGTCAACAAACCGATCCGCTCTTACCTGGTTTCCCTGTTTGCTGCATTTTTCGTGGTGTTTGCGATTTACTTTATCGCCGTGATTATTGCCATCAACGCAGGGATCGCACCCGCCGTGCTGGCCGAAGAAGGCTTTCCTGCATTGGGAACACTTGTGGGTGGTTATGCGCTGGGAACCACGGTGGCTGTGGGCGGAATTGCCAGCGCAGCAGGTTTGTACTCTGCTGTTCTGCTGTCGGTGAGCCGGATTCCGCAGGTAATGGCAGATGACAAGCTGCTGCCAGCCAAGCTGCACACCCTGCACCCGGTATATAAAAGTCCCTATGTTTCTATTATTTGTTGTTCAGTAGTAGTGAGCGGCATGGTCATCTGGACCTTCGGCGATCTGATCATCATCGATATTACGCTGTATGGGGCCGCGTTGTTCCTGGAGTTTATTGCCCTGATCCGTCTGCGCACGCTTTTGCCAACTATGCACCGGCCGTTCAAGATCCCGTTGAACCGGCTAGGATTGGCGTTGATGGCCCTGCTTCCCTTTTCGGTATATGTTCTTGCTATGACCGGGGCCGTGCTGAATTCAGAAAAAACGATTAAACCACTCCTGTTCGCGCTTGCTACCCTGGCTTCCGGCGAGCTTATCTGGCAGCTTGTTTCCAGAAGAAGGGGTCTTTTGTCCGGGCACGATTGATTTAGTGGCCTAAACAATCATCTATCCCATGTTTTCACCTTATTTCTTCTTCTTTTTCGCCTTTATTTCTGCAATTCCGTGTTGAACAATTTTGCTGATCAACTCATGCGGAAGCGGTTTGTCGAGCGGAAACTGTACGGTGCCCCTGGAGGTTTTGTAGCCTGCCAGTTCTTTTTCAAAAGCTTTTACAGGGGATGAGCCCGGATAAAAACCGATGTGGTGATCGTATGCCGCAAAGTGGACCAGGTTACCGCCCATTGTGAAAGTAGGAATGCCGTAGCTGATCTTTTCTGCTGCTTCCGGTGCCGCCTCGCGGATGGTGCGCCGGATCTCATGGAGCAGGCGTTGGGTGTTTTCCGGGAAACCGGCAATGTATGAATCTGTATCGGTATAGGGGTGCAGGTCCTTCATATTTCAAATCTAAGGTTTCCTCGCTGAAGCAGCATACGGGTCCTTCTATTCAATCGCCCCCACCACAACCGCCGCAGGAACTTCCGCAGGACGAGCCGCCTCCGCCGTCACCTCCTCCCCCACCTCCATCCGCTGATCCGCCACTGTCGCCTGCGAGCACGACAACTGGTATGAATACCGGTGATAACACAACTGTTCCATACAGAAAATATTCCCATGCTGCTGGCGCCGTTCCGTGTTGACTGGCACGAAAAATTTCTGTTCTGTATAACTCAGTCAGGGTGCTGGTGCAAAAAAGGTTGGTCAGGTTCCTGAGAAAGACGGCGACCGCGATCACGCCAAGAAACACCATTAAAAAGATCAGCACAACAGGTTTCTGCCGAACCAACCCTGTAAGAAGCCGGACTACACCCAGCATCAGCATGAACAACAAGATGTACACGTTCCGGTAATACAAGCTGCCAAAATCTTTTGACCGGATAAAGAACGAGCGAAAAGCATCCATAGAATTGGCAATGGTTGTAAACACGGGTTTGCGCACCAGTATCTTGAGCAGCACAGGATAAGTGATACGTCCTGTATTGATAGCCTGGAAAATGGTTGCTTCTGCAGCTGTGGCGGCCTGGATACCAGCTGCAAGCTGCAAAGTCTGGTCGCGGTTCACGACTATTTTTTCGTCTTTTATCAGCCTGTCAACACAGCCATGAATGACGGAAGAGAGGTCCTGCGTTTTCAGGTACACCAATTCAGCCGGACAAAGATGGCGAACATAAGCAGTGGCAGCAAAGCTGTTCACTATCTTCCGGAGACCATCCTGGTTGTAGTTGTACAGGAAAATCATGACCAGCGCAAAAATGGCCCCGTATCCATAGAGAAAACCCGGGTTGTTGAGGTGGATATACAGGGGTTTGAGGAGAAAGTAGGCGGGAAATACGAGTACGATAAATGCCAGTACAGAAAGCTGTGAAAATGTTGCGACATCCCATTTTGCCCGGGGTAAATGCAGCGAGTCAAAATGGCTTTTATCAGTCCAGATCCCTGGGGGCTGCTCACCAAATTCCTGCAGGTAAAGCTTTTCGGTTTGTTCTGCAGCCTGTTTGAATTTGGCTGCATCTGTCTGGTTGTGGGTAGAAGGCACATGCTTTATAGACTTGCCGATCAGGGTACAAAGGGCCGTATAAGATTCTGAAAAGAGCAGGTGCTGGTGCCAGACAAGGTCTACGATGGGGGAAGGAGATACCATTTCACCGGAGGTTCCGGCCAGGTACATAAACTTTTTGTATTCCAGGATCGCTTTTTGGGTAAAATCGGCTGTCCATTGGTTTTCCCAGGCCAGACGGGTTGAAAATCCGTATTCACTGACAGGTTCGTCGAGATCGAAAGTGGATACCTGTATCCACAGGTTGCTGTTCATAAAAAGAGGGTTGAAAAATAAGCGTGCAGTTAACTAGTAAGAAGGCGGGAAGCTGTGTAAACAGGTTCATATGGGGTCTTTACCAGGAGCGCGGTAAAGAAAAACATTTTAGCATACATAATCAAATCCACTCCTAAAGTAAACCCTCTCCTTCAACCCTCCTGAAAAAACCTTGTTAAGGAATTATTACCCTTTCTTTATCAGGGGTTATCCAGTCCGCAGGCATTACCAGCAGCTCTGCGGCAGCTTAAGAAATCTTGCCCGCTGCCTTTTCCGTTCTCTTAACATTTTTTTAGCAATTTGCTTCAACCATGCTAAACATTTTAGCATTTTTGTTGTTAGTAGATGGTAGAATATGTGGAGAGAACCGCTGCACCGGCATAAAAAATGATTGGTGTTTGATGGGCTTTCGCCTCGTTTATTCGATCTATAAACAGCTAAAAACAAGTAAAATGGAAACTCCAGCAATGCAACAAGATGAACAGGTTACCCGCAGCAACGGAAGCCTGCAAATGATGCCCATTGAACAGGCAAGGGAATGGTACAACCAGTTTGCCGAATTCACCCAGTCGATCTTGAAAAAAGATCTAGACTATGGCGTGATACCGGGTACGCCTAAACCAGCATTGCTGAAAGCAGGAGCCGAAAAGCTCCGGTTTGCATACGGCCTGGGTGTTGAACTGGAAGTGGCCGATAAAACCGTAGACCTGGACCGGCCCTTTATTGATTACACCTATAAATGCACGGTCAGAAGCAAGCAGGGACAGATCCTTTCGCAATGCGAAGGCAGCTGTAACAGCCTGGAAACCAAATTTGGGTATTCCTGGCTGCCCGTAAGCGAGCTCTCCGAAGGAACAGATATCACCCACCTGCGCCAGCGTACATCCGGGAAAAAGCTGCAGGAATTTGATTTTGCCATTTCCAAGGCAGAAACTGGCGGACAGTACGGAAAACCGGTTTCTTACTGGAACATGTGGAAAGAAGCTATCAAAAACAATACGGCCCGCAAGATTGTGAAGACATCCAAAAGCGGAAAAGAAATGGATGCCTGGGAGATCAACGAGTCGGTTACCCATTACCGGGTTCCCAATCCGGAAGTGATCGGACTGAAAAACACGATCATGAAAATGGCGCAGAAAAGAGCTTTCGTGGGCGCTGTGCTGATTGCGACCGGCGCGTCCGAGTTCTTTACGCAGGACATTGAAGACATGGTCATCAACGGCCGCATCTACAGCGACGAAAACCCCGTTGAATCTTTTGCTGACCATGAGCTGGTTCTGCAGGAACCGGAAGTAAAAACAGAAAAACGGGCCGCCCGAGCTGCTGCTCCTGCCGCCGCACCCGCAGCCGGTCTGCAACCCAACTGGGCTGCCGAACTCGGCAAATGCAAATCCAAAAAAGAGCTGGTTGCCCTGTACAACCGCAACAAGGAAGCGGTAGACAGTTCACCTGAACTCAAGCAATTGTTCTCCGAAAAAAGAAAGCAATTTGCCAATGAACCTGCTGCGGAAAAAGCAGGTGCTTAAATAATCGCACAAACAGGTTGACAGACACAAGGCTCGAGTGATCTCGGGCCTTTTTTATTGCGAACTGGCTTCATTATACTGCAAGCTGGAATGTTTCCGGTCCTGAACCCACCCCTGTCCCTCCCGGGAGCAGGGATGGGTTCAAGACATTATGCGCTTGAGATAAGCATGCACGCAGGCTGTATCATCCTAAGCAAACAACCCGATTGGACATGATATAATAAATTTAACAACAAGAAAAAAGGTGAAAACACGGTATTTACGCCTGTTATTTTGCTACGAATAATACAGTCATCTTGCTAAAGGGACTGCTTGCGGGGGGACAGACATTTGTGTTACAATTTTATTCAACCAAACAAACCCCGTTTTTTATGAAACACAATGTGCCCGTACTGGCCTTCGCCACTGTCCTTTTTCTTGCCAGCTGCAGCAAAAACCTGCAGCAATCTGCCCAACCGGTTCCTGGCATCACCCAGTCAACCATCCAGGCTTCCACCACGCTGGCAGCAACGCGTGAAGACAGGATCGATTCGATCATGAAAGGCCTGTCGGCAGACAATTACTCGCTCAGCTTCGACAAGACCTACGCTTCCGCCGGCATCACCCGCACTGCTTATGGTGCCGACAACTACCTGGTGTTTGCCGATCCGCAGGATGTCATATGCGGTGAACCCCTGCGCTACCAGATCAAAAAAGTGCCTATCTACAAAAGACCCAATTTTGTGGTCCCTACCTGCCCTGATATGAGCATCGACATCTGGAAGCTCAGCCAGATCCAGGAACTGCTGGTAAAAGCTGATCCTGCCCAGTTCAAAGGAGCAAAACAAATCAAGCTGGCCGATGGGAAAACCCTGCTGGCCACCGAACGGTTTACCAGCCAGTATGCCAACCTGAAATCTGACCGGATCGACGCGATCACCAAAGACCTGAGCCCGGATAAATTTATCCTGCTTGGCAATTCCGATGCGCTGAACGGCGGCGTGTTCACGCGCAACTTCTACGGCTGGGCCGACCTGAATTCCATTGTTTTCAAACAGTACAAATTAAGCCTGAAAGACATTCTGAAACCCACTCAAAAAGGATGTTTTGATCCGTTGATCCTGAAAGTGATCCGGGAAAGACTGGTTGAGCTCAATGCATCGCTGTACAAAAATCTGACAGTTACACCGCTGGCACAAGATAAAAACATCGCTGTTCTCTCCTACTAAGATCCGTACCCTTACAAGTATCCGCCTGCGGGCGGATACTCCTTTTATGCATAAACTTATCCGGATGCCACGCAAACACAAAATATTCTACGCCCTGGCCGGGCTTCACCTCCTGATGGTCGGACTGTTTGCTTCCCATATGGGCGAATGGGGAAGAGATGCGCCATTGCTTAAGGCCGCAAGCAAAATAGGCGATTATACAGGCAGCAACAACATCTTCAGCTTTTTTGCCCCTGCCCTGTCTGACCAGCCTTATGTGGTATATGCTGTGAAAGACACCAGCGGCCATGAACAACTGATCGATCTCAAAGGCAGCTCACCTGATTTTACCAACCGGATAAACAACGTGTATGGTTACCTGACGCTCCCCGAAGGCCGCGATGTTTTTGCTGCCAGTCTGGCCCGCTTTGTTTCCCGGCAGTACCCGGGTGCAGACAAGATCAGGGTAGCCATGGTGGTGCAGCAAATCCCTGACATGAGCAGCTACAGAAAGGGAGAACGATGCCGGTGGCGGTTTTGGTTCCACCGCGATTTTAAAACAAGCAATTTACAAACCGCTCAACACGCCCCCTGACATGAAAAAAATTTCTACCCGGGCCAGAGGCTTTTTTACCCAACAAGTACCGGCCCAAACCCTCGGCGCATTCAGAATCGCTACAGGATTTTTTGCCCTTGTCCAATTGTTTGTATTGCTGCCCGACTGGCTGCCGCTTTACGGCCCACAGGGTATCCTGCCCTGGGAAGTGAGCGATGCACTTTCTATCCGCAGCACACCTGGCTTGTCTTTTTTTGCTAAAGGCTTTGCCGCAGCAGGACTATCATCCCAATCAACCGTATGGATCGTAACGGGAATTTACTTCTTGTCCCTGACCGGACTCACCGCAGGATACAAAACCCGCATCATGGCCATCCTTGCCTACCTGATGCATACTGCGCTGAACACAACCGGGCACTTCACTGCATACGGCGTTGAAATGTTTGCGCATATTGCCTTATTTTATTGCATTGTATTGCCGGTAAATATTTCCTGGTCGGTTGACAACTGGAAGAAACCAGTGTCTGTTCCGCCCTACCTGGTTACCCTCAGCGTGCGTTTGATCCAGCTGCATCTCTGCATCATGTATACGGCAAGCGGGTTGGAAAAAGCGCTGGGAGCGCAATGGTGGAATGGTGAAGCGATTTGGATAGCCATGCAGCAGGACCAGTTTCATTCTGTCAATATTGATTGGATGGCACGCACACCCATTGTTCCCAAGCTCCTGTGCTGGGGCACCCTTTTGATCGAAACGATTTATCCGGTTGGTATGCTGTGGTCAAAAACCAGAAAGTTCTGGCTGCTTGGGATACTGAGCATGCATGCGGGCATCGCCATTTTCCTTGGGCTGCCCCTCTTTGGAGCCTTGATGTTTTTGCTGAACTTGACAGCATTCGGAGAGTCTTCCTTCCCCGGTCTTTTCCGCATCAACCGGAAGAAACGGTTTGCATTCAAGTCAACCATCCTTCATCACAAACAAAAATTAGAGCCGGCATCCTAACAGCTCGCGCTTATGTGTACGATGCCGTTTTTGATGGCGTAGAGTACCAGCCCGACACGGGTCTTCACATCCAGCTTTTCAAACAAGGTGTCGCGGTAACCATCAATGGTTCTGACGCCTTTGTTCATTTCATCAGCGATTTCCTTGTAGGTGCGTTCAGAACAAACAAGCCGGAGAAACTCCAGCTCACGCTCATTCAAGTCCACTTCTTTTTCGTGCCTGCTAACGATGCTGATCAGCTTGCCAGTTACCTTTTCCGTATAATGAAACCCGACCTGCATAACAGCATTGATCGCTTGTTTTAACGCGGCCGGCTCACAGTCTTTCAGGATAAATCCTTTCACACCTGCCCGCAGCATTTTTACAATGGCCGTCTCATTGTCGTACATAGAAAGTGCGAGCACTTTTACCTGCGGATAATGGGTCTTTAACCATTGGGTGGTTTCATAGCCATTCATCTCCGGCATGTTGATGTCCATCAAAACAAGATCGGGCAGCGTTTTCTTTTCCAGCTTTTGTATAAAATCTTTTCCATTGTCAGCTTCAAATAAAACCTGGTACGCTGAAAAGCTTTCTATCAATCCGCTCAGCCCGGCGCGGAGCAGCACATGGTCATCAACAAGGGCAATCTGTATTTTAGGTTGCATGGAAGAAATTTATTGAATGGGTAAGCAGATTATAACTGTTGTTCCTTTACCAGGCTGGCTTTCTACCACACAATCAGCGGCAATCAATTTAGCCCGGTGCCGTATGTTGCGCAGTCCGATCCCTGCACTGGTGGCCGCGCCCGGCTTAAACAGGGAAGCATCAAAGCCTTGTCCGTCATCTGCAATGCGCAGCACAAACTGCGCTGGCCCATAAGAAAGCGTGACGGAAATAGCCGATGACCTTGCATGTTTTAGGATGTTTTGCAAAGCTTCCTGAAAAATCCTGAACAGGATCAACTCCTGCTGCTGGGGCAAGCGGTAAGCCTCACCATCAGCATGGATAGAGATCGTGTATTGAGAAGCGTTTTCCAGCACCTTCAGGGCATGCGCTATCGAAACCTGTAATCCTCTGTCCGTAATATGATCGGTATTTAGATTCTGCGACAAATCCCGGAGGTCTTCAACTGCCTTGCCCACCAGGTTTTTCGTGTTTGTAATTTTATGCTGCAATCCGGAAGGCTCATCCGGGTTCATGGTGTTGAGCGTAAGTTTAGCCAGGCTTAGCATTTGTCCGATGTTATCATGAATTTCCTGCGAAACGTATTTGAATGTTTGTTCCTGCATCTCCAGCTTGCTTTCAAGGATTTGTTTTTCAAAATCGGCTTTCAGCTGTTCCTTTTCCTTTATAGACGCAATCTGTCTTTTCTGGTAAACAAATACCAGCACGATAATGCAACCTGCCACCAGCAGCAGGAAGACAGATGAAACAATGATGATTATGATTTGCTGCGATAGGCTATCCATATACTGCCCAGTAAGGTGGTTAGGGAACTGATAAACAACAACACATTGTGCACGCCCCAAAGAAGGGTGAGCGGCGCCCTTTGCTTGTCTGTATACGTATCCAGGATATTATACGCCAGGTTGGCGAATTGCAAAAAGATAAAAAAGCTTCCCAGGTAATATAGCAGGTAACCCGATACCAGCCAGAAATCAACCCTTTGCCAGATCGCAGATTCACTTACATGCGAGAGCACATCATAAAAGTAGACAAACGACAAAAGGGTCACAGAAACAGAGAGCAGGGCATACCCAAAATTATCGATCAGCAGCAGCGCTCCCCAAAACAGGATGCGCCCAATAAAATACAGTCCATTGATCAGCACCAGGGAGCGGATCACCCATTTGCTTTTTTTACTGCGGAGGACGCGATAAAAATAGAAGGAGATCACCAGGAGGGCCGGCAGGTAAAGACTGTTGTAGATCCAGTTGTTGTTTACCCGGCGGTCGGCCAGCCAGCTGGCGTAACCAAGGCCCGCAGCTGCTACCAGGTAAAAAATGGCAAGAGCCTCTATTTCCACCCGCTTGTGTGTGAGTACCTGGAGCACAAGTGCACCACACAGCAGAAGGTAAGACAAAGGCTCCAGAAAATTAGCGACAAAAGAAAAGAAGGGTTCACTCATTTTTTCCTGCTTATGCTTTCAGCCAGCGCAGGGTTGCAGGGCGGACAAGGACAGCCCTGCACCCTGCCAACGAGTTTATTGTCGCGATTATATCCTTCTCCGGAAACCTGAAACAAGAAAACTTTTTTGGTTTTGTCTTCTTCAATATGGGAAGAAGCCACAAAATAATAAGCCCCTTTGTCGATCAGGGCTTTTACGTCTTCGGCCTTGAAACAAAAATGCAGTTCGTTTGACATGGCAGCTGATTAAGGAGTGATAAAGTATTTAAATATACGGTTTATGCCCAAAACAAAGAGGCCGTTCGGATGAACGGCCTCTTTGAGATAAACGCTTTGTTATAAGTTCAGAAAATTTAAAGCGGATTTTGCTGCACAGCTGCGTTGGCATTCAGCTCATCCTGCGGAAAGAGCCACTCCCACAGCTTGTCGCCTGCGGGAACGGTTACGATCTGGATCAAGGCCTGCAGGTGGTTGGGTATGCCGGCCCGGCTCATGGGCAGGTTCAGGCGTTTCAGATCTGTAAACCGGAAGCCTTCTCCCCAAAGCTCGATCCTTCTGTTAAAGTAAATTTCATTTAAAAGCGCTTGGCCTGTGCTGGTTGATTTCGTAGCGCTTGGATTGCGGTTCTTTACCAGTGTAAACAAAGCATCCTGCGCAGCTGCTGCCTGGCCCTGCATGGCCCTTGCTTCCGCTTCGATGAGGTACATCTCACCTGAGCGAACATACGGCACATCGCCTGTGCTCAAGGCATCGCTCTTGGCAAGGAATTTCTTGTTCTGGTAAGCCGAACGGGAACCGCCCGGCGGGATAACAACCGTAGCACCGGTCTTATCCCACATCTGTTTGCGTATGTCCGTTGCCGGTATCTGCTCCCACAAGGTAGCATTGATAGCCCTGGGTTGTGTGCGGATAACGGTCGAGTTGAAGTTTGAAGAAATATACGCAAAATAAGAGTAGAAAAAGGTGTTGTGATCATCAATCTGCCGGGTGCCCCAGATCCATTCCTGGTTGGTAATGTTATTGAAGCCGCTAAGGTATTCAGCGTTCGTCATCAGGGGATAGCCACTCCTAGCTGCAATTGCATTAACTGCAGCTGTTTCCCAATCCTGTTGCGCCAACGCTACACGCGCTTTGATGGCCTTCACTACATTGACATCAAAATTTGATTTGGCAGCAGAACCGGAACGGGCATAGCCATTGAGCAGTACAACGGCTGTATCCAGGTCTTTGTTGATCTGGGCATATATTTCTTCTACGCTAACCCGCGGCTGTCCATTCAGGTTGTTTGTCAGCAGGAGAGGTACGCCCAACTGGCTATTGGGCTTTGCAGTAGCATCATACCGTTTGCCCCAAAGCTGTACCAGTTGAAAATGCGCCCATCCCCGGTAAGCGAGGGCTTCGCCCCGGATGTATCTTTTATCTGCATCCGGACCACTGGCCTGGTTGATCCCGTTGATAAGCACATTGGCATTGGAAATCAGCCGGTAGTAGAAACGGTATACATACCGCAGGTCCGTTGCGTTTACATTGCGGTGGTTGATCCATTGCATCCATCCGATCAGCCCTGTACTGCCGTTTGCCAGCGGATAAACAATATCTTCTCCCATCAGGTCGCGAAAAATGTTGTTGGAGCCTTCTCCTGCTTCGCCCTGCTGGTCATATTGGGTGTACATAATCCGGTGAATACCGTTTAAAGCCGCCCAGGCATTTGAAGTCGTTGCCAGGGCATCGATGGCAGGAACGGCTGTGGTGGAATACGTAGCCAAGAAATCTTTTTTGCACGATGAAATGATCACTGCAAATAAGATGAGATAAAAAAACTTATAGTTGAAAATACGCATATAAATATTTTTAGAAATTGAGTGAGATGCCACCGGTAATGACCCGAGCAGGCGGATAAGCATTAGAAGTTACGCCGGTGAATGCCTGCTGGTTGTTCATACCCTTTCTTTTGGAGAAGAACGCAGCGTTTTCTGCTGATACAAAAACCTGGCTATTGTTGATCGACAACCGGGAGAGCAGGGGTTTGGGTAAAGTATACGCCAAGGTTACCGTACGTATGTTGAAGTAAGACGCATCTATCAGCCAGCGGGAAGACTGTGCATTGAAGTCGGTGGTTCTGCCTGCATCCAGCCGGGGAACATTGGTAACATCCCCTGCTTTCTGCCACCGGTTCAAAATATCTGTATGCAATGCACTGCCATATGTGCCCGCTGACATTAAACCCTGATAAAGGGCATCGTAGGTTTTACCACCCAGCTGGAAGGTAAACAAAGCACTCAGCGTAAATCCTTTGAAAGTAAAAGATTCTGTAAAGCTTCCATATAAGTCAGGGATAGCTGTTCCCTGGTATTCAAACTTACCGTTGCTGGCCAGCGTAGTTACCGTGTCAATAGTACCGTTTTTGTTGTTGATGAATCGCCGGTTGGTAGCAGTAGCGGTATTGGCCGAAACATAGAGCGCGGCCCCATCTGCAGGATCAACGCCGTAATAAGTCCGCAACCAGAAATCATATTGCGAATGACCTTCTGATAATTTTTTGGTTCCGCTGATGATCTCTTTTGAATTATCCGGCATCTTGGTGATCTTGCTCGTTACGGTAGAAAGATTCACCCCCATGTTCCAGACAAAGTTTTTGCTTTGCACGATGTTACCATCCAGCTGCAGCTCAAAGCCTCTATTGTACATGGTAGCGGTATTCTTGTTCAAAGACAGGGCTCCGCTTGAAAGAGGCAAAGGCACGTCGAACAACAGATCCACGGTTTGTCTTTTATAGTATTCTAAAGACCCGTTTACCCTGCCTTTGAACAAGCTGAAGTCAATTCCCAGATCAAATTGCTTGTTTCCTTCCCATGTTAAAGAATCATTGTTTTTAATGGCTGTCTGGCTTTGCGTTATACCTGGTTCGTTCGCATTGTTGTTGAATACATAAACTCCCTGGTATGCATAAAACCCTACACCTTCGGCATTGCCCACTATACCATAAGAACTCCTGAGTTTGAGCAGATCAACCCACTCAACTGACTTCATAAATTCTTCTCTGTTGATGTTCCATCCGGCACCTGCTGACCAGAAAGTTCCCCATCTGGATAACTTGGAAAAACGCGAATTGCCATCGCGGCGCAAACTACCGGAAGCGTAATACTTGTTGTTAAAAGAATAGTTCAGCCTTGAAAAATAACTTTCAATCGTATTCTTGTCTACAAGGGAGGTGGCAGAGTTGATGGTTGTGAAATTGCCCAATTCGGTGTTGCCGGTCAGCGATTGTCCTTGCTTGAAGGCATTCACTTCTGTTTCACGCCTGTTGAAACTCTCATGGCCTATCAGGGCGTCTACCCGGTGATCTCCAAAGTTCTTTCCATAGTTCAACAACTGGTTAAAAGTAAAGCCGGTAACAGAAGCAGCTATCCGTCTGCTCCGTCCGGCAGGGGCACCATCGCCCACTAGGGTATTTTCATAAGAACTGTTGGCCTGATTCTGGAAATCTACAGCCACGTTGGTAGTAAACTTGAAATCCTTCAGGAAGCTGATGTCTACATAATCCCTGGCACTTACCACGGTTCTCCTGTAAAGGTTGTCGTTCAAGGTGTTTTCTGCCAATGCATGCCTGCCCGCAAACCCGCCACTTGTCCGGTTGGGAACACCGTTTGCCAAGCCGATTGCGCTGGTTCCATAATTTCCAAGATCCCATATCTTGTTACCCGTATTATCCAGTACGTATGCGCCCGTGGTCATGTTGTGCAAGTACACTGGATAAATAGGCCCCACATTGCGAGAGTAATAAAATGGATTTACAAAGTTGGTGCTTCCACCGTCGTTAGCCAGATTCGACACAGAATAATTTCCGGAGATATTCAAGCCTGTTTTCAACCAGGTCTTTGGCTGGATGTTTACGTTGAGCCGGGTTGTATAGCGTTCAAAATCTGTTTTAAGTGTATAGCCGTTCTCCTTCACATACCCTGCTGACATGAAATAATCAGATTTATCTCCTCCGCCGTTGAAGTTTATACTATAATCTTTCCTGCTTCCTTTTCTCATCAGGTCTTTGGTCCAGTCAAGATCATCCCCGTAAAGCAGTCTTGCGTTTGGATTGATCTTACCATCCGTACCTACAATGGTATTTGCTGCCACATTAAACGGGTTATAGGCCAGGAGGTCTTTGATGCTGCTTCTCGTAGTCAGCCCGGAAGCCACTTTGTTGGCTGAATCCAGTGAAATACCCGTACCGGTGGCAGGATAAACCAGGGAATTGCGGTAAGCTTCCCACATAACCGGATAATACTGGAAAGCATCCAGCCGGTCGTACTCAGACAACCCCCGCGAAGCCACCCCTTGCAATACCCGCACAGAAACATTGTTCCGGCCTTTTTGTCCTTTTTTGGTTGTAATGATAACAACCCCGTTGGCTGCTCTTGAACCATACAGGGCTGTAGAAGCGGCATCTTTTAAGATGGTGATGTTCTCTACATCGTCCGGGTTGATATTGGAAGTACCACCCAGATACGGAACCCCGTCTACCACAAAAAGTGGATCCAGGGAAGCGTTCACCGATCCAAAGCCTCTTACCCGGATGGTATTGCCAGAACCGGGCTGTCCATTGGCCGAGGTAACAACAACACCTGCAATGGCGCCTTCCACCGCATTGGTCACGTTGTTGATGGGCCGGTCGCGTATTTCTTTCGCGCCTATTTGCCCGATAGAACCGGTCAAAGCTTCTTTTTTTGCTGTTCCATATGCTACCACCACCACCTCTGAAAGGTTGGGATTGGAGCTTAACAGCCTGACTTCCAGGGTGGTCCGGTTGCCAATGACAACGCGCTGGGTGGTGAAGCCGACATAAGTCACTTCAAGCTGCCGCGCACTGGTTGCAACCTGCAGCTGAAAATTTCCCGTAATGCCTGTAGTGGTGTTTACCCCTGTACCAACAACTGCTACGGTAGCGCCTATCAGGGGCTCGCCTTTTTCATCCAGCACCGAGCCGCTGATGGTGCGGTTCTGCGCAAAAACGGATAGCGAACAAATAAAAAGGAAAAATGAGAAGAGTAGGGTTTTTCTCATGTGCTTGGTTTGATTTATGATAAAATAGCCGGTAAAAACGTCAAATATCAGACAACAGACGGTTTTTTTTTGCTGCATCCGCAATTTTTTTTAAAAAAAAGAGGGAAGCCCCTCTATCAACTATATACAATTACCCGTATCCGGATATAATAACTCGTACATAGCAGCGTTATAAAAAAGCATGCTGGAAATGGGGCCCCGCACGCAAAAAGAAAACCAAAGACCGTCCCATCAATCTTATACCTATGAACGAGCTTCCGGTTGTTATCCCCGACAAGCCAGAGCCTGCCCTGCTGCACAAAGCATCCCATACAATCAACCATCCTCAGTTTACCAACCTCCGCGAACTGGTACTGCTGGTTTCCGGACTGCCGCTGGCCGTCGTAACACTGCGCTGCAGGGGAACCCGGTTGGTTCATTCCTATCTCAGTCCCCCGCTCCGGCCCCAGGCTTCCCTGGACCTGCTCTGCGAAACCTGCCTGGCCCACGGAGAACCCATTGAGATCAATCAACTGGCTGAAAAGCAGGCTTTGTACGCCGGAGACGATCCTATCCAGTACTACGCAGGTTACCCGCTGGTCAATCCCGACGGACAAGCCATCGGTGTGCTGAGCTTGCTGGACTATGCCCCCCATGTGTTGGGCGAAACCCAACGGAAGGCGCTTGGGCTGATGGCTTCCCAAATGGCCCATCTGGTGGAAGAAAGCAACCAGAAGGAAGAGAACAAACACCTGGACCGGATGCTGAATGTATCCAAAGACCTGATCTGCACCGTAGGGCATGATGGCTATTTCAAAAAGATCAATCCGGCTTTTGAAAGTTTGCTGGGATGGGATGAACAGTACCTGCTGCGCACGTCTTTATTTGACCTGGTTCACCGCGACGACATTGTGGGCACCCTCAAAGAAGTAGCCCGGCTAACATCCGGCAGCTCGATCACCAAGTTCACCCACCGCATCAGAACCAGGAGCGGCACCTATAAATTTCTTCAGTGGGTAGCTTCTCCTGAACCCGATAGCGGGATCTTTTTTGCAGTGGCACGCGACATCACCGAAGAAAAGGAAAAAGAAAAAAAACTGCAGATCAGTGAAAAAAACCTGAAATCATTTTTTGAAAATTCGCAGGGTTTTATGTGCACCCACGATCCGGCAGGCCGCTTTATTTCTGCCAACCAGGCCGGTGCTGCCATGCTCGGTTATACAGTGGAAGAAATGTTGCAGCTGAGTTTGTTTGACATTGTACCCGCTAAGCACCACACTTCCTTAAAGTACTATCTCCAGCAGATCAATACAACCGGCAGGTCAAACGGCATTATGGTTACGCAGCACAAGAATGGGGCGCAGAAAATATGGATGTACAACAATGTACTGGAAAAGGGAACCGACGGTTCAATGTATATCATAGGCAATGCCATTGACATTACTGAAAGGCACCTGCTTGAAATAGACCTCAACAGAACCAAAGAAATGCTGGAGCAAACCAACACCATGGCGCGCATTGGGGGTTGGGAGTTTGACCTGCTGAAAAAGAGGATGTACTGGTCGCCCATTACCAAATTGATCCATGAAGTAGAACCAGACTATGTACCGGATATCGAACGGGGACTTGATTTCTATAAACCTGGCGAAAGCCGCTATAAAATTTCAAAAGCAGTGACCGCTGCAATGCAGGATGGCACACCCTGGGACCTCGAACTGCAGATCATAACCGCCAAAGGAAGGCTGATCTGGGTACGCTCTCAAGGCAGAATAGAATGTGAAAACGGAACCTGCAAGCGGATGTATGGCGCTTTTCAGGACATCACAGAATCAGTTGTGCAGCAGGAAGAGCTGCGCAATGCCAAGCAAGTGGCAGAAAAAGCCAGCATGGCCAAATCTGAATTCCTGGCCAACATGAGCCATGAAATCCGTACACCCCTCAATGGCGTGATCGGGTTCACTGACCTGGTGATGAAAACAACCCTCACCGAAACACAGCGGCAATACCTTTCGATCGTTCACCAATCGGGCAATTCCCTGCTCAATATCATCAACGATATTCTTGACTTTTCAAAGATCGAAGCGGGCAAGCTGGAGCTTGATGTTACCAAATGCGATTTGTACGAGCTGGTGAGCCAGGCAACCGACATCATCAGCTACCAGGCCCAGCACAAACAGCTGGAACTGCTGCTGAATATTTCAGCCAGCACGCCCCGCTTTATCTGGACTGATCCCATCCGGCTTAAACAGGTACTTATCAACCTGCTCAGCAATGCCATCAAGTTCACCGACAAGGGAGAGATCGAAATAAAAGTGGAAGCAGGAAAGGGCATAGAAAATGACCACACCCCCATTTACTTTGAAGTAAGGGATACCGGTATCGGCATTCCACTCGACAAACAACAGAAGATATTCAAAGCCTTTTTGCAGGAAGATGTTTCGATCACCCGCAAATACGGTGGTACCGGACTGGGTCTCACCATTTCCAACAAGCTGCTGGGCCTGATGGACAGCCATCTGCAGGTAGAAAGCACACCCGGATATGGCAGTAAATTTTATTTTGAGCTTTTGGCCAAAACAGAACACGGCGAACCCGGTACCTGGACAAACGGGGATTCGATCAGGCGGGTGCTGATTATCGACGACAACGACAACAACCGGCTGATCGTAAAACAAATGCTGCTGCTGAAGCAAATTGAATCAGATGAGGCAAAGGATGGTTTTGAAGCGCTGAACCTGCTTGCAAGAGGCGTCCGGTACGATGTGATCATTGTTGATTACCACATGCCTTATATGGATGGCATCGAAACCATCCGCAAGATCAGGAAAAACTTTTCCGACCCTTCCTTCGATCCCAAGATCATCCTGCTTCACAGCTCTGCTGATGATGAGCTCATGATCAAGGCATCCGAAGAACTGAACATAACAAGCCGCCTTGCCAAGCCCATTAAAATGCAGGAGATGTACATGCATCTTTTCCAGCACACGCAAAAAGAAAGCCCTTCAAATGCACGGGCGGCCGCCATAGAAAAGCAGCCCCTGCATACCGGGCCTATTACCGTGCTGATCACGGAAGACAACAACGCCAACATGCTGCTGGCTAAAACACTGATCAAAAAGATGGCACCCAGTGCCCGCATCATAGAAGCGCCCAATGGCAAAGAAGCCGTCAAGCGGTTCCAGTCGGAGAAACTGGATATTATTTTTATGGACGTGCAGATGCCGGTAATGAACGGATGGGAAGCTACCGGAAAGATCAGGTCGCTTGAGGCGTTGGAAAAAGGCAACCGGACTCCCATCATCGCACTTACGGCAAGCAATGTAAAAGGGGAGAAAGAAAAATGTTTGCAAGCCGGGATGGATGATTTTCTTTCCAAACCGTTCTCAGAAGAAGAACTGGCCGCCCAGTTTACCAAATGGACCACAGTGGAAGTAAGCACCCGCAAGCAAGCTGCTCCGCCTGCTGAAGAAAAAGCATCCGTTTATTTCGATCTGCAGCAGGTGATCGACTACCTGGATGGCGATACGGATTTTCTTGTTGAATTTCTGGATATTACACGCAAAGAACTAGAAGCATCGCAGGAAGACCTGCAGAAAGCTGCTACGGCCGGTAACCTGGCAAGTTTGAACGCGGCTGCTCACAAACTCAAGGGAACAGCGCTGATAACCGGTATGAGCAAAGTAGGCAACCTGGCCAAGGTGATGGAAAAACTTCCTGAGTTTCATGAAAAGGTAGTGAACGACCTGATTGAGGATGTGCGGAAAGAAATTGGGATTGTGATCACCCACATCGAATCAGCCAAAAGCTCCCTGTAAGCAGCAGCGTCAATCAACATACTGCTTTATGCAGCCGGGGCACTTTGCTGCCGCAGCTGGAGAACGCCGCAAACAATGATCAAGGCCAATTGAAAAGAGCTGATAGAAACAACAATGAGCTGACCGATCAATTTTTCATCCGGCATCCCCATCAGCCAGCGCGCAATGCCGATGAAGATGCTGAGTAACAGTACGATGAGCCAAAACCGCCGGATAGCACGGCTGCCTTGTTCAGGATTTCCACCCGTTGCCGGCAACCGCATGATATATACCCACAATATAAAAAGACCGGCTACGCTGCTCAGGCCCTGCAACAGGATATGCCAAGGAATTGTATACCCCATGATATGAACAGGCAGCAGCAGCACATGCAGGTACCGGGCCAGGTAGTACTCTTCATCGTGCGTAAATCCATCCCACACAAAATGGGTCATTGTTCCAATAAATACTGACAACAGGATAACGGGAAAACGGGAAAGAAAATAGCTTTTCCATTTGAAATGGGCCGCACAGGCAAAACGGCGGTAAAGAAAGGGAGGCATGTGCGCCAGCAATTGCCGGTGCACAACCGCGTGATAGAGCACATATAAAAAAACACCAACAGGAAGATCAAACAGCCAGATGCCCCGCAGGGTATGTCCGTAATGCCCGTAGAGGGTCATGCGCAGAAAGTATTCGTAGTCGGGCACCATGCTTCCAATCACAAGACCTGTAAAGGAAAAAAACGCCCGCTTGCGGAAGGAGAGCACCGCCGCCACATGGGCCGGGGTAAAAGGCATTTCAATAAGATTTAGAATTACAGGTCACAAGTTAGTACTGCACAATTTATTACAGCTAAAATCGTTTATGTATAAACCTTTAGCTGCAAAAAACTGTGATCTTTTAGACAGGTAATTTGTAGCAATCCAAGTATCCAAAGAAGATAACCTATGAAAATCCTGGCTGCTGATGATCAGCCCCTGATCCTGAAATCAATCTCCAACAAACTACAATCTGCTGGCTATGAAGTATTCGCAGCGGCAGACGGCAAACAGGCCATCACCCTTTACGACGAACACCGGCCCGATCTGGTACTCACCGATCTTTCCATGCCCGACCATTCCGGCTTTGAAGTGATCGATCATATCCGCAACGTTCGCAAAGACCAGACACCTATTATCGTGATGTCTGGTAAAGAAGACGAAGACACCATTGTTACGGCATTTAACATGGGCATTGATGACTACATCGAAAAACCCGTGGGTGTAAAGGAGGTGCAGGTCCGGATCCAGCGCCTGCTCAAAAACCAGCCGCAGATATCACCGGTGCAGGTAACATCAGAAAAAGATGCAACGGCTACCCTGCAGAAAAAAGTTGTGGGCGTGGTCATTCCCTGCTACAACGAAGAAAAAAGACTTTCCACCAAAGAATTTATCGACTTTGTTCACAGCAACCTGGGCTATCATCTTTGCTTTGTAAACGACGGCAGCAAAGACAATACCCTGGCCATGCTCCAGTCTATCAGCAAGGGTCATGAAGACCATATCAGTGTATACAACTGTCCGGTCAATGGCGGAAAAGCAGAAGCTGTGCGCCAGGGCATGCTTTACCTCGCCAAGGACACCCAATTTGATTATATCGGCTACCTGGATGCCGACCTCTCCACAGACTTCAAGGATTTTGACGACCTGGTAAAAACCATTGAGTCTTCCGGTTTTCAGATTGTAAGCGGATCGCGCATCAGCCGCATGGGTGCCAATATCACCAAGAACTCTGCCCGTGAAGTGATCAGCAAAACCATCAACCTGCTGATCCAGCGCATCCTGGGCATGCGCTTTCAGGACACGCAATGCGGCGCCAAGGTAATGACCCGCGAAGTAGCGGAACATGTATTCAACAAAAAATTTATAACCCGGTGGCTTTTTGATGTAGAGATATTTCTCCGGATGAAAAAATATTACGGTGAGAAGCAGGTGCAGAACCTGATCTGCGAACAGCCGCTCAAGCGCTGGATCCATGCAGATGGTTCCAAACTTTCTATGAAAGATTCGCTCAAGATCGTGGGACAGCTCAGCAAGATCGCTTTGCATTACCGCTGATTTTTTCAGGGAGGCCTGTCAAGTACCTAACCTCTTAAAACCTTATCCTATGCGTCAGTCACCCTATCAAGTACAGCTGCAAGGCGATTTTGTAGCGAGAAAGGCACTGCAGGTAAAACAGGAGCTGCACCAGCTCATCGAGCAGGGTCACGACAATCTCCTGCTTGACCTGACCTCGGTTCATGAGGTAGACATTGCCGGCATCAATGCGCTGGCCGGCGCCTACAAAAAGCTGCGGGGGCGGGAAGGCAATCTCCAGCTGAAAATTGCCCGCAACAGCCAGCCGGCCCGCATGCTGCACATCACCAAGTTCGACCTGCTGTTGCCCTACACCCTTCAATAAGCTGTATGAACAAAGCCTCCAAAGATGGAATGCTTAAGCAAGGATCGCTCCTGTTTGTCAGCACGTTGGTCGTTAACCTCGGCAATTACGCGATCAACCTCCTGCTTGGCAGGTGGATGGGCCCGGCTGATTTTTCAGAGGTCAGTCTGCTGATCACGCTGATGCTGATGCTATCTTTCTGGGCCCTGGCTTTCCAGCTTACCGGCGCCAAATGGGCAGCCCAGTATCACCAGGCCGGAGAAGAAGGCCAGCTCGCCGCCCTTGTTCACTGGCTGCGCAAACTGGCCTGGAAAGCAGGCTTGACAATGGCCGCACTGCTGATGGGGCTTTCCTTTTTCTGGCAGGACTTTTTTCAGACCCGTTCCGTTCTGCCCTTTATCATCTTTGGTGCAGGCATGCCTGTTTATCTTCTGATGAGCACCAACAGGGGCATCCTGCAGGGCAGCCAGCAATATGGCCGTTTTGCGCTTACCTACCAGGCTGAAATGTGGACGCGGCTGGCAGTCACCATTCTGCTGGTATGGCTTGGCTTTGGCGTAAACGGCGTAGCCGGCGGCATTACCGCTTCCCTGCTGGCAAGCTTGTTCCTGTCCCGGATCAGGCTGCAAGAGAAAGGAGCAACCAGCTTCAACAACCAGAGAGCCCTCCGCTTTTTCCTGATGATCCTGGTGTATGAATGCAGCCAGATCCTGATCAACAACTCAGATACGGTGCTGGTAAAGCACTACTTCTCTCCTACCGAAGCAGGCCTCTACGCAGCACTCGCGCTGATCGGACGCATTGTTTACTTCGGCACCTGGACGGTGGTAACCATGCTTTTTCCGACTGTGATCAAACTGGAAAAAGAAGGCAAGCCGCACCTGAAATATTTTGTTTACGGATTGCTCGCAGTGGCATCTATGGGCGCAGCCATCATTGGCGTGCTGTATCTTTTTCCGGAGCTGGCCATAAGGGGATTGTTTGGAGAGCAGTATCTTTCTATTGCACCGTTGCTCTGGCAGTACGCCCTTGCAACAGCCTTGTTTGCCAGCGCCAATGTGTTTGTATACTACCATCTCTCGCTCGACCGCAACGCACCTGCCTGGATGATGATCGGCGGGGGTGTGTTGCAGATCGGACTGCTCAGCTTTTTTCACGCGAGCTTTCAGCAGGTCATCAACATACAGATCCTTCTGATGAGCGGCATGCTGCTGCTGATGGTGGTGTACCAATCCACCCTCTCTAAATTTTATTCACCTCAATTAAAACCCAGTGGTTTGCAGTAAGCCACCGGCTATCTATATCCTATGAAAAAAGTATCTCTATCTCTCTTGCTGATCTTCTTGCTGCCTGCCTTGTATGCACAGGAGCAGCTCAAGCCCGGCTTTGCCATGCTCGAAAACGGCAAGTTTGGCGAAGCAGCAGCTTTCTTTAAAAGCTACCTTGATGCCGGTGATTCACAGAACCGCACCGCCCTTTTGTGTTACGGAAGAGCAGCAGGCTTATCCGGCCATATCCCGGAAGCAAAAGACATTTTCAACAAATTGCTCACCCGCTACCCCGGTGATTTTGAAATCTCCCTCAATGCGGTGGAAGCGCTGATGTGGGGCAAGGAATACAAACCAGCCAAGGAATGGTACGAAAAACTGCTGAAGGAAAAACCGAAAGATTTTGCTGCCAACCTCGGCTATGCCAATGCCCTCTCGAGCCTGCATGATTTTGAAAAAGCCATCCAGTTCATCGACAAGGCATTGGAAATACAACCCGGCAATGCCAATGCCATGGTGAGCAAGAAATTTGCGCGCCTGGGTCTCTCGAGCGAATACAGCAAAAACCAGCAGTACATGAAAGCCGGTGTTTTGCTGGAAGACATCCTGAAAGATTTTCCCAACGACAAAGATGCCCTTTTTGCCAAAGCACAGCTCAAGATCATGCTGGAACAGTTTGATGAAGCAAAAAAGATCAACAACCTCCTGCTTGAACTCACCAAAGGGCAAACAGAAGTTTACCTCAACTTATCCTACATTGCTTTTTTAAAGAAGGATAAGAAAGGTGCGCTGCGCTATGCCGACCAGGCCATCGAAAGCACCAAAACACAACCGGAGAAAAAATTAAAAGCCTGGCTGGGAAGGGTTACGGCCCTGGGGTGGAACGAACGGTTCAAGCTGGCTTTTGCCACGCTCGACTCATTGGAGAAGCAATTTCCCGGCAGTGTAGACATCACCCTGAAACGGGCCGGATTGATGACATGGAACAAAGAATACGGGCTTTCCGTAAAGCTGTTCAAACAGGCGCTGGCAAAACAGCCTTCTTCATTCGATGGCAACCTGGGCTGTGCAGATGCCCTGTTCGCACAGGAATCAGATGTGGAATCAAAAAAGTATGTACTGAAAACCCTGGACTACTATCCGAACCAGAAAGACGCCAAGGATTTTATGTACAAACTGGCCCTGCGTCATTCTCCCACCATTGTATCACACGATTTTTACAGCAGCGACAAGGGTGGCAACTCATCCAAAAACTTCCAGGTGGCGGCTTCTTTCGACATCCTTTCCAACCTGCGTGCCACGGCAGAATACCGGACACGCATGGCCGAAAACAGCGCTGAAAAAAGCAGTGCCCGCAGTGAAATCTATGCGGCAGGTTTGCGCTGGCGCTTTAAGCCGTTCTGGCTGATCACGGGAACGGTGGCCGATGCCGTGCTGCGGGGCGGCGTTAAAAACAACACCCACCTGCTCACCGACCTGGCATCTGAATTCAGGCTGACCAAAAACCAATCATTGGAATTGCGCTACCAGACCAATGTAGAAAACTTTACGGCCGGCCTTATCAACAACAACCTCAAGCTGAACAACTACATTGCCACCTACAACCTGAACACAGACATCAAGCTGGGTTTGTACAGCCAGTTCTTTCATACCAACTATTCAGATGGCAACAGCAAGAACCTCCTGTTTGCTTCGCTTTATTATAACCTGATGGCTGCACCGGTCGTAAAATTCGGCATCAATTTCAGCACCATCAGTTTCAAGAAACAAGTACCGGAGATTTATTTCAGTCCTAAAAAGTTCGGCAGCCGTGAACTGTTCGGCCTGTTGGAAAACCTGCAGGTGCCCCGGCAAAAATGGCTGTACCAGGTACTGGCTGCAGGAGGTATGCAGACAATAGAAAGCAACAAGAGCCAGAGCACCTACCGGTATACGATAGCCGCCGGTTACCGCCCCGTAACCAATTTTGAATTCCTGATCTATACCCTGCACAGCAACAGTGCTACCTCATCGGTTGTAGGGTATGTGTATACGGAAACCGGTTTGAAGTTTAAATGGATCCTGGCCAAAAAATACTAACCCATCCCCTCCTATGAACCCCAAACTGAAAGTAGCGCTTGTTTCCACCCATCCTCCCGGCAAAGAGACCCTGAACGAGTATGGTTATTACCTGCTCAAACACCTGCAGCAAAACGAAAATATCCGTGAAGTGGTGCTGATCGCAGACAGGCTGCCTGCCGGAGAAACGTATGGGATCAACAACGCGGGTTGTCCGCTCACCATAGAAACAGTTTGGAAGTTCAACAGCCTGATGAATCCCTGGCATATCATCAAAGCGCTGAAGAAAACGAAGCCTGATATTGTCCTGTTCAACATCCAGTTTCTTTCGTTTGGCGACAAAAAGATCGCTGCAGCCCTCGGACTGCTGATCCCCTTTTTGTCCAAGCTTGCCGGCTTTCCTGCTGTTGTGTTGCTGCACAATATCATGGAAGAAGTAGACCTGAAAGGTGCCGGTATCACATCCAACAAACTATTGGCTGCCCTGTACCGTTTTGTGGGAACTACACTGACGCGTTTTGTACTGGCAGCCGATATGGTGGCCGTTACCATTCCGAAATTTGTAGAAACGCTGGAACGGAAATACGGGGCAAAAAATGTTGCGCTGGTGCCGCATGGAAGTTTTGAAGTACCGCCCCAGCCTGCTTTCACCCTGCCGGCCGGTCCGAAAAAAGTAATGACATTTGGAAAATTCGGCACGTACAAAAAAGTAGAGGTCATGATTGACGCGGTTGAGCTGGTGCGCAAAAAAAGCAAGACCGAACTGGAGATCGTGATCGCCGGAACCGATAGTCCGAACAAAAAAGGTTACCTCGAACGCGTTAAAGAACAATATGCCCATGTAAATGACCTGCATTTTACCGGCTATGTGCAGGAAGAAGATGTGCCTGCGATCTTTAACGACAGTGCGGTGGTGGTGTTTCCCTATACCAGCACCACCGGCAGTTCGGGCGTGCTGCACCAGGCGGGCAGCTATGGCAAGGCCGTGATCATGCCGGATCTGGGCGATCTCGGTGAACTGATGCGTGAAGAAGGGTATGCCGGCGAACTCTTTGAATCAGAAAATGCCGAAAGCCTGGCCAATGCCATCCAGAAAGTGGTAGAAAACGATGATTACCGCCGCGAGCTGGGCGAAAAAAATTATTTCGCCGCCGTATCCCTTCCCATGGGCGATATCACTGATTGGTATTACCTGCATTTTCTACGGATCCTGAAGAAATAATGCCGACAGAGTAAATTCGATTGGGTATAACACGTACCTACTTCACCAGCACATCTGCACCCTTCTTTACTTTGCCTTCTACGGTGATCAGGCCGAAGTTCTTTTGCGGGTTGCGGCGCCAGGGCATGCGGCCTGTTACATCGTTGGGCACTTCCGCAAAATCGTATAAGGTCCAGACAAAGGAAGGGATGTTTCCCTTTTGGCTGAGCACTTTCTTTACCTGCGCGAAATAATCTGCCTGCTCTTCTTCACCGGCACCCCGGGGCGACCACATTCCATGATACGTGGAAAGCCCGAACTCTTCCAGCACGAGCGGCTTGTTCTTCACCTTGGCCCGGAGCCCATCGATCCCCGTCGATAATTGCTGCGTTGTTCTGTATGAGTGAAAGGAAACAAAATCAAGCCGCTCGCTAAACAAGTGGGCGTTCTCCGGGTATGCCCAGCCGATGGTAAACAGGTGATTGGGATCATAGATGCGGGCCTGTTTCAGCGTCCAGCCCAGCCACTCCTGTACATCTTCGGGATCATGGTGCTTGAAGTCCAGGTCAGGTTCGTTCTTTAGATCCCAGGCCAGCAGGGCCGGATGGCGGTTAAAATGGGTAAGCAGGGTTTCCAGCTGGCGGTCGGTGGCGGTTAAATTCAGGACCCGGTAATCACCAACAAAATCAAATAAGGTTACAATGACTTTCAGCTGCAGGCGCTCCGATATATCCAGCAGGCTTTGCAATTGCATGATCCGTTCAGGCGGAACATTTCCCTTGTTGAAATCGCTGAAGTTGATAAATATCCGGGTGCAGTTAAAGCCAAGCAGCCTGATCTTTTCAAGATCTTTTTTGATAACCAATGAATCAAAGTTCGGCCAGAACATCAACCAGGGCGATTTCTGCGGATAATAATTGATCCCTTTGGGAACAAAGAGAGAATCGTTCACATAAAAGCGGTTTCCCCTGGCTGTTACAAGCCCCTGCCTGTTGGGCTTGATGGTGTCGATGCCCGGTACAGGCGATGATTCTTTCCGTACAATGTTTTTAATTCTCCAGTAGCCATCATCCAGCAGCATCACCACATCGTAGTCGGCGGTGATTTCCCCGGAGAATATTTTCTCGCTGTTATCCCGCCGGTACAGCCGTTGCTTTAAAACCAGCTGCTTGTCGGTGAATGATACAATTTGTCCGTCGGCTGAATAAAAATGCAACTGGATATTGTGCTGCAGATCGGTTTGGTGGAGCTGCAGGTTTTTTCCAACTGCATAGATGGCCCGGATGGCATGCGGCAGAACAGAGGGCGTGAAGTATTCCGCTAACCCGACCGGTTTGCCACTGAGATAACTGAGGTGCAGCTGGTACCAGCCCCGGATATAATCTTTCATGATCACCTGCCGGTTAAAATCTTCCATCTTGCGGCCATCCGGATCGTCATCCGGCAGCCAGCGGATCTCGGGCACGTGTACCTCGGGCAGTACGGGCGGTATGTTCAAAGCCGTGCTCCTGTCGGCACCGCTGTTGAAATACACCCAGATCTTTGAAGAGGCGCCGATCAAAAGAAGCAGCACCAGGGCCCCTCCTGCTGAAAACCAGTACCTGTAATATTTAATCTTCTTTTTTGCCATCAGGGAACTATGATTTCTTTTTGTACAGTGGTATCAAATACGGTTACTCTTGCGTTGTGCCTGCCTTTCAGCAGGTCAGACAAATCAAAAAGCGCCATACCGCCAACGGTTTCCGCTTTTGTATTCAGGCTGCTGTCAATTTGCAGCTGAACCTCAGTGCCATTGGGAACCAGCTGGTTCAGCTTGCCACGCAGGTAACCTACAAACAGGCGTTTCGCGGCGCTGTCGTATACGAGCGGAATATCCTGGAATGCGCTGGTAAAGTAGATCTGCAGCTGGTTGCTCGCTCCTCCCCCAAACGTTGATCCTTCAATGGTCATTGTTCCGGCAGAAGCCGGATTTTGCATAAACAGCTCTGCCACGCCCCGCAAGGTATAGGCGCTGAGCTGCCGGCGGGTGCCATTGGCATCCCGGCAGTCAAAAAATACGGCCGTGCCTTCCGGTACAATGTTGTTGTAGCGGTCTTTCAGCACACTGGTCTTTACCTTGAACGTTTGCCGGGAATCAGCATAGATGCTTTTGCTTTCTGCAGCGATGGTAAAAGGTTCCGGAAAACCGGCTACCTCCTGCAGCTCTTTTTCCTTGCTGTTTACCCCCTGCACGCTGGCGCCTACAAATGTTTTTCCTGCTACCGTGCCGGCGGTGATCTTTCTGTATACCACGCCTGCGCGTGTGGGCATCGTATAGTGTTCCACCCGTTTATCAGGCCTTAATAGCAGAAAATCCACCTCCGTGTTTTCCGGGATCAGGTTGCCAAAACTGTCCGTAGGTATTGCCGTGATCATGGCCCAGTCTTCGCCGTTGGCAATCACGGATTTTGACCCCAGGTAGCTGTCCATCGGCTCGGCGGGCACTACCGGCAGGATCCTGATCTTTTTTTCCGCCAGTAATTTTCCGTGGTATAGCGCACGCAGGGTGAGCATGCCTGTTAGACTGTCCCGGAACCGGATTTCCTTGTCTCTTCCTGTTACAAATTCCCGGATGCTGGTTCCCCAGCTGCCCTGGGACTGGATCCATATTGATTCTGCCGGAGTAAAATCTTTTGTACAAACCGTTACTTTCAGCAAGCTACCTGCCGGGATAGAATCAGGCGCCTGAAAAGAGAGTGTGCCTGCCTTCACAAAAACTTGTTGTGGATGCCGGCAGCTTACGAGTGCGGATGCTGCCAGCAAAATAAATCCATATACCCATACCCGGCGCATCAGTAGATCGTGGGATTGCCGATGTAAGAATGTACCTGGAGCCTCGTATAGCCCGGACCGTTTGGCAGGGGGATGAGCTCCGGCCGGGTGGTTGTCCGGTAATGATCTTCAAAGCTGTCCTGCGGCAGGCCATTCACATAAAAATCTTTTATTTCAGCACGCTTTATTACCAGCACCCGTTTGAAATCAGGCAGCTTTCTTTCAAACAATTGTTTTGCCTGCTGGCGCACCCCGTCGCGCAAGAACAGGTGATCCACGTACCGCACGGAGCTATCTCCGTCGTAATACGTAAACAGCACCTGCGGCACACTGATCTCTTCTATGCCATAATTGTAAATTTCACCCTTGATCTTTCCTTCGCTAAAACGCATTTCTTCCACCCCTGCATCCCGGTACATATCGCGGTCGGTGACCACGGCCCTTGCCAGCACCTTGAATTGTACAGGCGGATGTTTGAACGTGTAAGCCGTAAACTGCGCCGGGTCAAATTTCAGGGGACTGTTATCATCCTGTTTTACCCAGGCGGTTTCTTCAAATTCAATGCGGAAGGGCACAACTTCCTTGGGCAGCACTTTGTGAATGGTAGCATATTTTGAGTTGTAAGAAACCAGGCGCCGGTTCAGCGAATCGTAGAGCTCGGCTTCGATCGTGATATGGGCAGCTTGTTCATCTACGTTCTGCACTTCTCCTACTACCACAAACTGGCTGTCGAGCCGGATCAGTTTAGCGGATAAGATGCGCAGCTCGGGGCGGTCGAGCACATCATCGTGTTCGGTGGTTGCGGCACTGATGGTCCTTTTTCCCTGGCTGTGCAGGGCCAGGATGCCTTTTTCCATGTGTTCGTCGGGCGCGGTAGAATGGGTAAAAACGGGTGGCTGTATAAACCAGTCGGGGCCTATTTTCACCAGGTGGTGTTCTGCTTCCTGGTGGTAACGTTCCAGCGGCGTAACCCATTCTGTTTTTACCAGCGCGGTGATCTTGTTTGGCTTTTTATCCAGAAGCTTGATAGAAATAAAATTCAGTTTTCCATAAGAGGCCAGCAGGCCGTCGCGGACAGAAAGCTGCAGCACATAATCTTCAAACCCGACGCTGCCTGGCGGAAAATAGCTGTGTGCTTTTTCAAAAAATTTAAAGTCGAGCGCATTGTAATACGCTTTGATCAGGGTTTCCGGGTCTTTCTGGTAAGAGGTGAGCAAAGACTTGATCCAGAAAAAACCGGCTATCAGTAAGATCAGTCCCATATAGCTGAACAGCCAGCGGTTGCCGGAAGCAGGTTTGTAGCCTGTTGACTGGATTTCCGGAAACGGAAAATAAAAATAATGTTTGCGGTTAATAAACACCACACACAGCATACAGCAAAATGCCGAAACCGGAAGGATGCCCCACATCAGCTTTTGATAGGTGGGCATTTCTTTTTTGGGAAGTACAGAGGGAAGGGGCGGAATGTCCTGTTTCTGCCAGACCATGATCCCGTTCTCCAATCGCTGCACCCGCTCCCAGCCGGTGAAGTACAGAATAGGATCGTAGAACTTGTCGTTGGAAAAAATAAATTTCAGGTAATACTTTTCCGGGATGGTAAGGAACTGCTGGAGGGAGCCCAATCCCTGGATGCCCTTGAACTTGGAATTCTCCAGCCGCTCCAGGGGCTGGCTGGTCATTTCCGGAACACGGCGGGCCGAGTGGTAGTTGCCATCGATCGAGCAGGCGGTTGTTTGGGCTGAGAGCCAGGCCATCTGATCGCCAAAGCCCAGGGTCATAAAGCGCCACTTGGCATGCTGGTCGCGCTCCAGGAAACTGAGGATGGGCTGTACTTCAATGGCCGCCGGTTGCAGGGCCCTGAACTTGTGAAAGTTGAGGATAAACAGGACCTGAAAGCCTACCAGTCCGATCATCAACGCGGCAACGGCATTGTACCGTTTTTTGCCGTAACGCCCTACCAACCGCTCGCGGATATCACCTTCGATCAACCGCCGGAAAAAATCGCCTACAAACGGAATGGCCATTACAGAAGCCCAGAAGGTAAAGCGGTCGAGCGTAAGGATGTTGAAGGCATTGCTGCCTAGCAGCATCTTGGGGATCGGGGTGGTGCCACCTGTGCCCAGCAGCAGCAGCAGCGAAAAAGAAAGGGCCAGAAAGATATTGCGGCGTACATACAAGCTCTTGAAAATAAAAGGAAGCATCAGCAGCGTAAAGCCGGTTGGGATCAGGAAGAACATCATACCCGATGAAAGCACTTCTATAAATGAATCCCTTGATCCATGCGGTATGGGCACCTGTGTAATCGGATCTGTTTTGGAATAGTACCAGTAGGGAAAAATAATGGTCACGATCTCCACGCCCAGGATAGAAAAAAAGATAACCAGCGATTTGAATTTTTTAAACGCGGTCACCACAACGGACCATGCCACAACAAAGATATTTCCTTCTGCTCCAACCGTGTCGAGCAGGGCCGTGGCAATGATGGGCATGATAAAAAAGGCGGTGCCAAAAATAGTTGTTACATGGTGCGAAGCCACGGTAACGCCCAGGATGGCCAGGGCATTCACCAGGTTGCGGCGCTTACCCCCGCGAAAAAAAGCATAAACTTCGTGCAGGGCATTTGTCAAACAGGAGATGCTGATAATGGTCGGCATCTGTCCGTAGATATGAATGGTTTGGAGAATAGAAGAAGCTACTACGGCGAATATGGCGGCATACCCTGCCGAGCGCTTGGGTACCCACAATTGGGAAAAGCGGTAAATGCCCAGTACAAACCAGCAAAGAAAAGACAGGATGATGGTGATAAATCCGAATTTCAATCCGCCAACAAACGAAAGCAGGGCAATAAGCTGGTGGCTGAGCGGCGGGTAGCTGTTGATCGGGAAGCCGGTATACCAGCGGTACTCCCAGGGCTCGAACCAGGTACGGGCGTAGTGATCAGCAAAAAAAATGTGTACAAAAGCATCGTAGGTCTTATCCACATTGTACAGCAGGGCCGAGCCATGAATCACAACAGCCAGTATCAGGGCAACGAATAACAGTCGGTCGGCTTTCGGAAGCATATGGATTTTGATACCCTCTAACGCAAAGGGTTTCCCAATATTGGATAAAGGGGGGGATAAACTCACTCAAAATCTATATACATGTTCTTAAAATTGATGGTCATCACAGCAAATTTATTGACCAGATCCTGTCCAATATTTCCATAGAATCGCTGACCCGGGTAGATGGGTTTTGTCAATACGTCCACGCTGTCCAATGAAACCGTTTTGCCTGCTACGGACAACCGAAAGTCAGGCAAGACATACACTTGACGGTTTTCGGTACCGCCCGCTCCACCTATCTGGGAGGTTGTCAGATGAGCATGTTGTGTTACTTCAGTTTTGAACTTTTCCAGGTAGGTGTGGTAAAGGATGGTACTGGTTGCACCCAGATCGAAGTGAAAGGGCAGACTGTCGTTTTCTGTTCTAAATGAAACCACTGTGGTTGAGCCATCGAGTGCCAGATTGTGCAACGTTTGTGTTGTACCTTCTCCGGCAATAACGAGTTTACCTGTTTTAAAAAACTGCACTTGTTCCAGTTCTTTAATGAGCGGAAAACCAACAATTCCGTTGATAGAAAAGCCAAGCATCGGAAAAGCCAGCACAGAGTCGGGAATAACCTGAAAAACAGTATGCAGCACAAGTGTTCTTCCAAGATAAATGCTGTCTGCAACAGCCAGTCCTGAACGGAAGGCATTCCCGGTTATTCCGCTATGTTCTTCATAAGATACCGGCAGCAATTTCAGATGAAGTTTTTCGGCGTATGTTTTCGTAATAACCGAAATACTGGCTCTTGTATCGAACACAAAGCTATACGTTGAATGTTGTACCTGAACAGGAACTTCCATCAGGCCAATCCTGTCTCTTTGCCAGGTAAGCGTGTCGTTTTTATGTAAAAGCAATGTTTCCTTTGAGATAGAAGCCAGGGCATGGTCGATTAATTTGGAAGTTTTGATTTCCGTTATTCTAGAAGAATCATTCCGTTTCCTGTAATAAAAGAGCAGCGAATCGTCTATAACATTTGCCTCGCTGTAGCTGAATGTTTTGATGAAGTTGTCGCGTTGCAGTTGAAAAAGAGACATCCGCTGTGAATCAGTCAAGGCAGGCACAGGGTATTGAAACAAGGTATCTACATACCGGCTGGAAAGCATGTTCTGGTTAAACACATTGTAGAGGAACGCTCCATAATACAGCTTGCTCTTCTTACTGAGTTCATAAATTTGATCTTCATAAAAGCTTTTCAGCTTGAAGTACTCTTTCTCTGACAATAGGTACGCAAGTTTACCTTCAATAGCAGGATCGGTGTTTGCACCATCAGCTGCACTTGATTTACGATGGCATCCTGCAAAAAATATTTGCAAGAAAAACAAAAAACATATGCCGGAAGAACGGATCATTCAGCCCATTGTGTTTGCTTAAGGAAAACAAGGATAACCCGCAAGTACAAAAGCAGCCCAGCATGCGGCTTTTGTACTTACAGCTTTTTCATCACTTTCACCAGCGCATCCGCAATCACTTCATATCCCTTATCCGACGGGTGCAGGCCGTCATACGTCATGTCGATGGCTTCTACCGGGTAGGGGTATTCATCCAGATCGGGGTTGAAGGGAATGGTTGTATAGGCCGGGTAAGGGAAGTTTTTGTAGTTGCCTGTTTGGGGATCTTTGAGCCGCTTGAATTTTACCAGGTGCTCTACCGAAAGCGGTTTGGTGTTGTAGAGATCAATGACGGTAAAATGTTCTTTTTTGCCAATCTCCTTGATGGCTGCTGCAAACCGGGAAAGAGATTGTCCGGCCTTGTCCTTGTACGAACCCCAGGCATTGTTGTGCGCGTTGTTGATATAAACAAAATCGCTGCGCTGCATGGGCGTGATCAGGATGATCTGTGCGTCTTTGTTCAGGCTGCGGAGTTTGTTGATGATCATGCGGTAGGAGCCGCAAACCGTTTTGTTGCCGGTTTGATTGGTATAGTCCTGCAGGGTACCCAGCGGTTCTTCGTGCCACCAGTCGTTGGTACCCAGGAACACGGTATAAACATCCGATTTTTCCAACCCGAGCTGATCGATTTCCTTTGCGATGCGGACGACCGTCCAGCCATTGTGTCCCTGGTTGATGAAATGCAGGTTGGGCAAGCGTTCTGTTACAAGGGTCATGTATCCCTTTGTAATGCGGTTACCGGTCTCATTGCGGTGATCATTGAGATAGGTGATCGAATCACCCAGGGCCGTCCAGGCAAGCTCTTTGGGCTGCGGGCGGAGGGCCAGCACAAAAAATAAAAGGAGGAGTTTTTTCATATTATCGATGGCATTGATACTGTTTGAAATTGCGATTTACCCCTGATGAGATTGTGTATACCAAATCCACACTTCAAGCAACACATGGCCTGAAGTAAGAATCTGTTATCCTTACCTGGATTGAAGATAAGAAGCCCCGGCTTATTTTCCATTACTGGAGTGCGTTTATCAACAGGATACCTATTTGAAAATAAAGAGAAAGATCAGCGTCTTGTCTTATCAAATCACTATCACCAGCCTTTTGCCAGCGGGCACTTCCTCTTCCCACAGCTTTTCAATGTCCTTTAAGTTCACTTTTACTGTCTCAATTATCAATTTCCCCGCCGCTGCCAGTTCAAACATCTCCGGCAAAATTTCGGTGAACAGTTTTTGGACTTCTTCCCTTGTCCAGCTGCCCAGGCCGGAACCTGAAAGTTGCAGGTTAACACTTCTCAGGATTTCTGCGGACAATTGAATCTTATCTCCGGTTACCGAACCGATAGATACCAAGCAGGTTTTAGGTGTGAAGGAACCCCTGCCTTTCAGGGCAGAAAAGATCAGTTCAGCAGTAGGCCCCCATAAATAATCCAGGATGATGTCAAAAGGCGTGTGATGATGGATTTTCCTTAGCTGTGCGACAAAGTCTTTGTCGCTGGTTTGGGTCGACAGAATTTCATCAGCTCCCAAGTCCAGCAAAGCCTCCAGTGATTGCCTGTTTCGCCCGGTTGCAATGATCTTTTTTGCCCCGTAGTATTTTGCAAGCTGTACAGCCATCTTTCCGGTAAAGCCGGTAGCACCGTTTATCAGAACAGTTTCGCCTCCCTGCATTCCTGCTTTGAAACGCAGGGGCATCGCAGAGCCAATCACGGCATTCGGCAGGGCCGCCGCTGTCGCATCATCAATGCCCGTTGGTAGCGGTACCATTCTGTCTTTTTCTATGACTGCTCTTTCCGCTATCATGCCGCCAACGCCGATCGCATAAATGCGGGTGCCATCTTCCAGCACTCCTACCCCATCGCCGCCAATCACGCGTGCTTCACTTATGTTCCCGGCCGCAGAATAATGCTTGCCGCTTGCCCTTGATCTGTCGAAATGCTTGAGGGCCGCCGCTTTCACGGACATGCCGATTTCATCATCGCTACGCGGGAGGGGTTCCGGAAAATTTTCTATGTAGCGCGGCATGGCACCGCGCTCAAATTGGGCTGCTGCTTTCATGATATTTTTTTGCAAAACTATCCAGCCGCTCTGCCGGTAACAATAACATTTGTTATTAAACAGCGATTGCTATTTATTTCTTGCCAGCTTGCTTTTGATGCGGCTTAAATGAACCGTGGTTATGCCTAGATAAGAAGCGATGTAACGTTGCGGAATGCGTTGAACAAGCTGGGGTTTTTCTTTCAGCAGGTTGAGATAGCGTTGCAGGGGCGTATCTTTTATAAAAGAAAAAAAGTGCTTCATATATTCAAACATGCGTTCAAACACCGCATCGATAAAAAGATCCTGCAGGGCAGGAAACGTTTTGAGTGACCCGATGATCCTGTCCACATCTCTTTTATGGATCCACCAAACCAGGCTGGGCTCTACTGATTGAATGGTAACAAGACTGGGTATCTTTTTGCGGAAGCTTTCAACGGAAGCCACTGTTTCATTTTCGAAAAAGAACTGAAAGGTGATGTCTTTGCCATTGCTGTTGAACCAGGCCCGTAGACAACCCTTTTCGATCAGAAACATCTTTTTCGAAACTTCTCCTTCCTTTAAAAGAACTGTTTTTGCAGGCACCTGCATAACATGAAAGCAACTGATGTAATCATTCCATGTATCGTCATCTAGCGGAAACTTGTTTCTATGCTGGTCGAACATGGAATGATCTATTTTGCAAAGCAGATCGCCTGCTTATTCTAAACCTCAGTTTTTATACACGCGCTTGAGCCAGCTTTCAGGTACCGGAATGATACAGATGTTCATCGAGCGGTTATCAGCTGAAAGCATGGCTGATTGAATTTCAATTTTGGTACCGTCCGGACTCATCGTTGGATGCGGATGGTCGGCCGCCGTTTCTTTGTGACCCGTGGAGAGCAGCATCATTTCATGCGTATGCCGGTCGATCAGGTAGATGCTCCGGGAGAAATCGTCGCCGACAGCCCAGCGCCCGTCAGGTGAGCCGCTGACATGCCAGAGCCCGCTGCCACCGGGCGTTTGCCCTGCAATGGTCATTTCACGCGTACGCAGGTTCACGATGGCGAGGCCTGTTGGCTTTTCCCGCGTGCCCGAAGGTCCCCAGGCTGTTTCCTGCCCCGGATTGGCGCCGCTCACGGGCGTACCGGGTGCTACCACCGCATGGGTGCCCGGGATCTTGCGGTGCCCCATGATGGCCATCGCCACTTCATCCTTTGAGATCACGGCTTCATGCGTCACCCATTCGTACTCAGCTTCCGGATACAGTGGACGCAATCCGCTGCCATCAGCTAAAACCGTCCAGGTGCGTTGCGGCGATTTGCCCCCTGTTTCCCAGCAAAAAACAATTTCACCCGGCACCCAGGGATTGGTCTGGATATGACCGATCTGGAAAGGAACAGATACGACATACTTGATTTGCCCCGTTTGCACATGCATGGCTGCTATACCGGAGGGCCCTGCGCCCATGTTGCGCGGACCAAAACTGCCTTCCGGCTTTGTACCGGCCGCCAGGTGTTTGGCAGCTTCTTCTTTTCCCACCCGGAAATAAGCCCAGTCTTCGGCACCATCCAGGGCCATGTCCCCACCGGCTCCCAGCTCCGGCGGTGTAGTGCCGCATACCCGCTGGTAAACAGCAGCAGGCTGCAGCTTGCCTGCCTTGCTGTCGGCAAAAAGTTTGGCCAGGTCTACCTCCACGATCTGCACCGATGCCGGCCCATTCCGGCGGGTTCCGGTATCGCGTGCAGGACTGCGCATAAAATAAAGCTTCATGGATTTGCGCCCAATATTCAGCATGCCCGTATACCCGCCTTCTGTAACCTGTACCTGCTCGCCCGTTTGCTCATTCACCGCCATTGCTTCTCCCCGCACCCGTCCTGAACGGAAGATCAGCCACTGCCCGTCAGACGTCCACTGGTTGTGCGTTTGGTAGATCTTTGAATCGCCCATAGGCGTGCTGGTTAGAAAGGTAAGTGGGGTTCCCGTCACCGGATCTTTGATCACTTTGCGCTCTGAAGGAAAACGCCGCCCGATCTGCGCAAGGAGCTGCATGGGCCCAACAACCGATATACCCAGCACTGCGAGGAAGAGTAAGGTAGACTTCATGTAGAAATGGTTTAGATAGATCCATAAAATTATCCAAACTTACCATACCCTTGTCTATTTTCGTGTGAAACAAACGGGCATGAACAAAGCCATCTTTATAGCCTCTGCAGAACCCTACAGCGGAAAATCCCTGTTGACCATCGGCCTCATCAACATGCTGCTGGGCAAGGCAAACCGCATTGGTTATTTCAAACCCATCATCAACCAGGACAGCAAAGAAAAACGGGATGTGCACATTGAAACCGTGCTGCGCCATTTCTCGCTGGCCGTAGGCTATGAAGATACCTATGCTTTTACCCGCCAGGAAGTGCTGAACCGGATAGAATCCAACAGCCAGCACGAGATCATCAATACCACGATCGAAAAGTACAAGAAGCTGGAAGAAAACTATGACTATACTGTAATTGAAGGCAGCGATTTTTTGGGAGAAGGAACTGCTTTTGAATTTGAATACAATATTTCCATTGCAAAAAACCTGGGCGTACCTGTGATGATCGTGGTGTCGGGTGATAACAAAACCACTTCACAGGTCGTCAATTTTACCCTCAGCGTACTGCGCAACTTTGAAGCCCGCGAGCTGCAGGTGCTGAGCATTGTTGTAAACAAGGTAAGTCCACCGCAGGAGAACGATGTACGCGAACTGCTCAGCACACAGCTGCCTGCCGGTATCATCCTGAGCGTGATCCCGACGCACAAAGGACTGCAAAGTCCGACCATGAAAGAAATCCATGAGCGACTGCAGGGAAAGCTTCTTTTTGGTGAGCAGCAGCTCATGAACCAGGTAGATCATTTTGTGACCGGCGCCATGCAGCTGCCGCATTTTCTGAGCTATATAAAAGAAAATGTCCTGATCATTACACCAGGCGACCGGGGCGACATCATCATCGGTGCGCTGCAGGCCAATCTTTCTACCAGCTATCCAAAGATCGCCGGTATTGTTCTTACGGCCGGCGTAGAACCCGAAGAGCCGGTGCGGCGGCTGGTAGAAGGATTGCCGGAAAGTTTCCCCATCCTCGCCGTACAAACCGGTACGTTTGAAACAACAAAAACAGTGGGCGCCATTCCCTCCCGCATCACGTACGACAATACAAAGAAGATCGAGCTGGCCACGACCGTCTTTAACAAATATGTCGACACGCAGGCACTGGAGCAAAAGATGATCACTTTCACAACAGAGAACATCACGCCGTATATGTTCCAGTACCAGCTGGTTAAATGGGCCAAAAGCCAGAAAAAACACATCGTGCTGCCGGAAGGCAACGACGACCGGATCCTCAAAGCGGCCGCCCGGCTTGTGACGCAGGATGTTGTAGAGCTGACCATCCTGGGCGACAGCAACACCATCGCCGCATCGCTCAAGCGGCTGGGCCTGAATATAGACATCAGCTCCATCCACATCGTAAACCCGGCCTACGACGACAGCTACAACGACTATGTACAAACGCTGTATGAGTTGCGAAAAAATAAGAACGTCACGCTGGAGATGGCAAGAGACTTAATGACCGATGTTTCTTACTTCGGCACCATGATGGTGTACAAGGGGCATGCTGATGGCATGGTGTCCGGCGCCGTGCATACCACCCAGCATACGATCCGGCCGGCCCTGCAGTTTATCAAAACAAAACCGGGTGTTTCGATCGTTTCTTCTGTATTCTTTATGTGCCTGCCCGACAGGGTTTCTGTATTTGGCGACTGCGCCGTAAACCCCGATCCCACGGCAGAACAACTGGCTGATATTGCCATTTCCTCTGCCGGCAGCAGCCAGCGCTTTGGCATCGAGCCCCGCATCGCCATGCTTTCTTATTCATCCGGCACATCGGGTGAGGGAGCAGACGTGGAAAAAGTGCGGCAGGCTACCGAGATCGTCCGGCAAAAACGGCCCGACCTAAAGATTGAAGGACCGATCCAGTACGATGCCGCTGTTGACCCCACCGTGGGCAATCAAAAACTCCCCGGTTCGGAAGTGGCCGGCAAAGCCAGCGTACTGATCTTCCCCGATCTGAACACGGGCAACAATACCTACAAGGCCGTGCAGCGCGAAACCGGCGCCCTGGCCATCGGCCCCATGTTGCAGGGGCTCAACAAACCCATCAATGACCTGAGCAGGGGCTGCACGGTGGATGATATTTTTAACACGGTCGTTATTACGGCCATCCAGTGCCAGGACAATTAACCTTCTACCCACATGAACATATTTGTAGTGAACTCCGGCAGCAGCTCTATCAAATACCAGTTGTTCCGGATGCCTGATCCACAGCCTGTTTGTACAGGATTGGTGGAACGGATCGGGCAGGAAAACGCCCTGATCAAACACAAGCTGCTTACGAGCGGGCAGGAAAAAGCGATCGAGCAAACCGGCCCCCTGCGGGATCATGAAGCCGGCCTGCAAAAAGTGGTGTCGTTGCTGACACAGGAAGATGGGGGCGTACTCCGCAACCCGGATGAGATCCATGTAGTCGGCCACCGCGTTGTGCACGGAGGAGAAAGCTTTGCTGCTACGACCATTATTGATGAAGCGGTGAAGCAGCAGATCCGGGAACTTTTTTCGCTCGCGCCCTTGCACAACCCGGCCAATTATACAGGCATCGAAGTGGCGGAAAAAATCTTTACCCGGGCAAAGCAAGTCGCGGTATTCGACACGGCCTTTCACCAAACCATGCCCCCGCACGCGTACCGCTATGCCATTCCCAAGCGTTTGTATGACACGCACAAGATCAGGGCTTATGGGTTTCATGGCACCAGCCACAAATGGGTCACGAGCCAGGCCATGAAATGGCTCGGCAATCCGGCAGCCAGGCTGATCAGCATTCACCTGGGCAACGGCTGCAGCATGGCTGCTGTAGATGGAGGCCGCTCTATCGATACAAGCATGGGGTTTGGTCCGCTCAGCGGCCTGGTGATGGGTACCCGCAGTGGTGACATCGATCCGTCTATCCTGTTCTTTCTGATGGAAAAAGCAGGCTACAGTCCGGAGCAGGTAGCCGACTTGTTGAACAAGCAAAGCGGCATGCTGGGCATGACCGGCTTTAGCGATATGCGCGATGTGGGTAAATTATTGCAAGCAGCAGATCAGGAAGCCCTGCTTGCCTGGGAAATATACGCGTACAGAATAAAGAAATACATTGGCGCCTACACGGCGGCATTGAACGGACTGGATGCCATCATTTTTACCGCCGGTGTAGGAGAGAACGACCGCCGCATGCGCGAAGAAATCTGCAGCAACCTGGAAGTGCTGAGCATTGCGCTGGATCCGGAAAAGAACCAGGCTTACGGCGACGGCCTGGTCGAAATCTCAAAGGATGATGCGCGGGTAAAGATACTGGTGGTGCCCACCAATGAAGAACTTGAAATTGCCCGTCAGTGTTATGAATTACTGTCCGGGTCCTGATCCCGGAGATAGAAGGGATGCCCTGCGTGTTTTGTACAATTGTTGGCAGGAACTAAAACAGCGTGCAGCCATATCCTCCACTTTCCTGGCACAAGTTTTTAACTGTCAGTTTTGCGGGGGGCGTGTGTATGGGTATACAATCAGCAGGGATCGGGATCGCATTGTTGGTATTGGCAACCGGTTGCGGAAACAAAAATCAACAGGGAGGCCAGACCGGTGCAGCAGCAGGGCAGGCAAATGCAGTAAAAGAATATGCAGTTGTTGTCATGGCCCCACGCAGGGCCACGCTCAACTCGGATTTTCCGGCAAGTATACAGGGGCAGCAGAACGTGGAAATCCGTCCAAAGATTGACGGCTACATTGAAAATATTTATGTGGATGAAGGTGCTGCCGTAAAAAAGGGGCAGTTGCTTTTCAGGATCAGTGCGCCGCAATATGCGGAGAACGTACGCACAGCTGCAGCCAACATACAAATAGCCCAGGCAGACGTGAACGCAGCTGAAATGAATGTAAACAAAGTACGCCCCCTGGTTGAAAAAGACATTATCAGCAAATACGAATTGCAGTCGGCACAATTTGCCCTGCAATCCAGGCAGGCAGCGCTGGCCCAGGCCCGGGCCAATCTCGCCAATGCCCGCACCAATTTAAGTTATACAACTATTTACAGTCCGGCCGATGGTGTTATCGGCACCATCCCATACAAGATCGGAAGCCTGGTAAGCAGTACCATCGCCGACCCGCTTACAACCGTTTCCAATATCGGTAATATTTACGCCTATTTTGCGGTGAATGAAAAGCAGGCGCTCAACTTTTCCGCATCCGCCAAAGGGGCTACCCAGCAGGCCAAACTAACTACCCTGCCACCGGTAACCCTGATCCTCTCCAATGGCATTGAATATCCCCACAAGGGCCGCATTGATGCTTCCAGCGGATTGATCAACACCCAAACAGGATCGGTGAATGTAAGGGCTACTTTTCCCAATCCTGCTGCCCTCATCCGCAGCGGAAGCAGTGCCACCGTGCGGCTCCCCTTTACCATCGACACGGCCCTGCTGGTTCCGCAAAAAGCAACTTTTGAGATCCAGGGAAAAATGTTTGTATACGTGGCAGGAGCTGATAGCCTGGCGCGCTCTGTGGAAATACAGGTCAATCCAAATACAGAGAACCAGTGCTATGTAGTGCAGCAAGGCCTCAGGCCCGGCACCCGCATCATCATCGAAGGCGTGCAAACGCTGCGGGAGGGAGCGCCCTTACGGCCAAGGCCTGTCAATGCTGACAGCGTGTACAACAGCCTTGCGCAACAACCCTGATCCCTGCCTCTGTTCCACCGATAAAGAAACCATATGCTCAAACGCTTTATAGAACGCCCGGTACTGTCGACGGTGATTTCTGTGATCATTGTAACACTGGGATTGCTGGGCCTGCTCTCCTTGCCTGTTTCGCAATACCCTGAAATTGCGCCTCCCACCGTGCAGGTATCTGCTTCATACACCGGAGCCAATGCCGATGTCGTGCTCAACAGCGTGATCGTGCCGCTGGAAGAACAGATCAACGGCGTGGAAAATATGACTTACATGACGTCTACCGCCACCAACGACGGGACGGCTTCTATTACGGTCAATTTTTCGCTCGGCACCAATGCTGACCTGGCTGCGGTAAACGTGCAAAACCGCGTGTCACGCGCTACCAGCCTGCTTCCGCAGGAAGTGACCCGGGCCGGTGTAACTACCACGAAAAGGCAAAGCAGCAACCTGCTTATCTTTTCGCTGTACAGTGAGTCTCCCGCGTTTGACCAGGCTTTTCTGCAGAACTATGCCAACATCAATTTGATCCCCCAGATCAGGCGCATATCCGGCGTAGGGGATGCCACTGCTTTTGGTTCCATGGATTACTCCATGCGCATCTGGCTGCGACCGGATGTGATGGCTACCTACGGACTGGTTCCCAACGACGTCAGCAATGCGCTAGCCGAGCAAAATATTGAAGCAGCGCCCGGACAATTCGGAGAGCGCGGCGGGCAGGCTTTTCAGTATACCATCAAGTACCGCGGACGCCTGAAAAACACGGCTGAATTTGGTGACATTGTGATCCGCTCGGTTGGCAACGGACAGCTGCTGCGGCTCAGAGACATCGCCCGGATAGAACTGGGTGCCCAAAGCTATGCAAGCACGACGCGCACCAACGGCAGACCTTCTGTGGCCGTGGCCATCAACCAAACTGCCGGCTCCAATGCAAAGCAAGTGATCGAGGAATCGGTGAAAGTGCTGGAAGAGGCATCCCGGACCTTTCCCAAAGGGATCAAATATGTAAACCTGGTAAATGTAAACGACTTCCTGAATGCCTCGATCGAAAAAGTGATCCATACCCTGATCGAAGCGTTTGTGCTTGTGTTTATCGTTGTGTTTATTTTTTTACAGGATGTGCGCTCTACCATTATTCCGGCGATCTCAGTACCCGTAGCGATCGTAGGCACTTTCTTTTTCCTGAGCCTATTTGGCTTTACCATCAACCTGCTTACGCTTTTTGCGCTTGTATTGGCGATCGGTATTGTGGTGGATGATGCGATTGTTGTGGTGGAAGCCGTGCATGCAAAACTCGACCAGGGTTATCAATCAGCGAGGGAAGCCTCTGTGGATGCCATGCGTGAAATCTCCGGCGCCATTGTATCGATTACCCTGGTGATGGCAGCGGTGTTTGTGCCGGTGAGTTTTATCAAGGGTTCGGCCGGTGTTTTCTACAAGCAGTTTGGTCTCACCCTGGCCATCTCTATCATTCTCTCTGCTGTGAATGCGCTTACGCTGAGCCCGGCCTTGTGTGCCTTGTTTTTAAAACCGCATTCAGACAAGCACCACAAGAAAAATTTGATGCAGCGTTTTTACGGGGCTTTCAACACCGCCTTTGATACCGTTACCCGGCGGTACAAATCTTCCATCTTATTTTTTTCGAGGAAACGCTGGGTACCTGTTCTTGGCATTGCCCTGTTTGCAGCCCTCTTTGCCTGGATGCTGAAAACCACCCCGACCGGTTTTGTGCCCAGTGAAGACATCGGCTCTGTGATGTCAGACATCAGCCTACCTCCTTCTGCCTCGCTGGAAAGAACAGAGGTGGTGACGCGGCAAATTGAAAAGATCGCGCAAACCGTTCCGGAGGTGCAAAATATCCTGCGCATAACAGGCCGGGGTATGATCAGCGGAACAGGCAGCAACTACGGCATGGTGATCATGCGGCTCAAGCCCTGGGCACAGCGTACAGGCAAGGGGCAGGACGTGCAATCTATCATTACACGCATGTTTGCCATGACCAGCGACATAAAAGATGCCCGGGTCATTTTCTTCGCCCAGCCTACGATCCAGGGTTTTGGTGCTACGAGTGGTTTTGAATTCCAGCTGCAGGACAGGTCGGGCGGCGATATACCCCATCTATACAAAGTAAGCCAGGATTTTCTCGCAGCCCTGAACCAGCGGCCGGAGATCCAATATGCTTCTACTTCCTTCAACCCGAACTTTCCCCAATACCAGCTTAATGTAAACGTGGCACGCGTAAAGGAAGCGGGTTTGTCGGTGAATGATGTACTGGGCGCGATGCAGGGCTACTACGGTGGCTTGTATGCTTCCAATTTCAACCAGTTTGGCAAACAGTTCCGGGTCATGATACAGGCCGATACCGCTTACCGGGCCAACCCGGAAGGATTGAACAATATCAGCATCCGCAACGGTACCGGAACCATGGCGCCCCTGAGCGAGTTTGTAAGCCTTGAGCGGGTGTATGGTCCGCAGACCATTTCGCGGTTCAACCTTTTTACTTCGGTCAGCATTACCGGTTCACCCAAGCCCGGGTTTAGTTCGGGAGATGCCATCACTGCGGTGCAGCAAGTGGCGGCGCAGACCTTGCCGGCAGGATACGGATATGAGTTTTCCGGCATTACGCGGGAAGAACTGTCGGCAGGCGGACAAACAGGATTTATTTTTGCGCTCTGTCTGATATTCGTCTACTTCCTCCTCAGCGCGCAGTACGAAAGTTATATCCTTCCATTTGCCGTGTTGTTGTCGTTGCCCGTCGGGCTTGCAGGCGCCTTCTTATTTGCAAAACTCTTTGGCATCAACAACAATATCTACCTGCAAATAACCCTGATCATGCTGATCGGCTTGCTGGCCAAGAATGCCATCCTGATCGTGGAATTTGCCGTTGAACGAAGACGGCATGGAATGGGTATTGTGGAAGCGGCGGTGGAGGGGGCACAGGCAAGGCTTCGCCCGATCCTGATGACATCCTTTGCCTTTATCCTCGGGCTTGTTCCCCTGATGATTGCTTCGGGTGCAGGCGCTGCAGGCAACCGTTCTATTGGCACCGGTGCCGTTGGCGGCATGCTGGTAGGTAGCCTGTTTGGCGTGTTCATTATACCGACCTTGTTTATTTTATTTCAGTCGCTGCAGGAACGGATCAGTGGACAGCCGCAACCGGCGCCTGCAACAGAGAACAAGCAGCCGGAGAAAGACAAGTAAAGTTTGGAAAAAATGTGAAGCCTGATCATGCGTTGGATAAAACAAACATACCTGCTGATAACGGTGGCCACAGCCCTGCTGGTCTCCTGCCGCATTGCACGTCCTTATGCGCCTCCTGCCCCACCTTCCGGTGACCTCTTCCGGGGAGCCTCCACAGGAGATACGGCAAACATGGCCAGCTTGCCTTACACGCAAATTTTTACAGATACCATCCTGCAGGGCTTGATTGCGGAAGGCATCCACAACAACCCGAACCTGCAGATTGCCTACACAAGCATCCAGCAGGCACAGGCTTACCTGCAACAAAGCAGGCTGGCCTTTCTTCCTTCCGCAAATGCCAATGCCAGTGCGGCTTTGTCGAAGCTGGCAGATATACAGGGCGGAAAGGGAACAGGTTCTGTCCCGCAGATACAGCTGGGGCTTACGACAGCCTGGGAAGCTGATATCTGGGGGCGCCTCGCAAGTACCCGGCGTGCGAACCTGGCCGCATTGCTGGAAAGCGAAGCTTACAGCCGCGCCGTACAAACCGGCCTGGTGGCCAGCATTGCCAATTACTATTACCTGCTCTTATCACTCGACAAGCAGCTTACGATCACCAACCAAACGGTGGAGCTTAGACGAACTACGCTGGAGACCATGCGGGCCCTGAAAGAGGGAGCTGTTGTAACAGGAGCTGCTGTGGTGCAAAGTGAAGCCAATTTATATGCAGCCGAGGTAACCATTCCGGATTTGCGGCAGAACATCCGGGAAACAGAAAATGCGCTGAGCATTTTGCTGGCGCGTTCTCCGGCACCCATCCCAAGAGATTCGCTGGATGACCAGCAACCCCTGCCGGTGTTGCAAACAGGCATACCGGCCCAATTGCTGCAAAACCGGCCCGATGTGCAGGAGTCGGTCTATGCATTCAGAAATGCATTTGAACTAACGAATGTTGCCTACGCCAGCTTTTACCCAGCCTTTACCATCACGGGTTCGGGCGGTTTGCTGAGTGCAGGCTTTGCGCGCTTTTTTGCTACCGGGGCACTTTTTGGCAATGTGGCCGCAGGGCTCACACAACCTATTTTTAACCGCGGATTAAACAGAACCCAACTCGCCGTAGCCCGGGCCAACCAACAAGCTGCGCTGCTGACCTATCAGAATACGTTGCTGGTTGCAGGGCAAGAAGTTTCAGATGCGCTGTACCTGCACCAGACCGCATTGGAGAAGATGAGCACAAGGGTATACCAGATAACCGCCCTGCAAAGATCAGTTGAGTATACACAGGAGTTGCTGAACAACGGTTTTGCCAACTACACCGAAGTACTGACGGCCCAGCAAAGCCTGCTCTCCGCAGAGCTAAGCAGCGTCAACGACAGACTACAGCAGCTGCAAGCCATCGTCAATCTATACAGCGCACTGGGGGGAGGATGGAGGTAAAAACAGGAATGGATGTTCCGGTTAGAAACATCCATTCGTATAAAGTCCTTTATCAATTTTGTAAACCCTTTATACCATACTCCTTAATTCAATTTGATATTATGTACGCATTTCAAATACCCCTTCTCACCATTGGGTTATACCGCGATCGCATCAGCCCGGTATTGGTTGCCGGCCGTAGCCAGGTAGCACCGGAGCGCATGTTGCCAGGCGGGCAATTGGATCTTTTTACTTTGGAAGTTGCTGTAAAAATCGCTTGCGGTGCGCAGGTGTATGTGGCTGCCTGGTTTGCAGTCCACCAGCGCCTGGTTGCAACCTGTCATTTCCGCAATGTTGCGGACGATATCGGCCCAGGTCATTTTTCCTTCGTTTGTCAGGTAAACAATGCCGCTTTCGTTGTCCAGCAGCAAGTCGAGCGTTTCCCTGACAAGATCGGGTACGTAGGTAACAGAAGTGTACACATCATGGGCGGCCATCGTTTTTTTGCCTTGTTTAAGGCTGGTAAGAGCGGCTGTGATAAAGTTGATATTATCCCATGGACTGAATAAGTTGCCGGTGTGAATGACGAGGGCATCCTTATTTGCTTCCAGGATCTCATGGTGTGCGTGCATGCCTGTTTGTTCATCGCGGAGAGACGGGCTTACTTCGTCCACTTCCTTGCAGTCATCAGGTTGTGCCCAATAAGAAAGATTGGAAAAAAGTACAGCCAGCTTAACCTGCTCTTCCCAGCAGACTTCCGCCAGCATCACGTTGCTTGCACATGCGGTTTCCGAATTGCTGCTATATTCCCCGGCATGTACAACGGCCCATGGATTGAGTTTCCTGATCATCTTCTTCACGGAATCTTTGCTCTTTGTACTCAGGTCCTGTCTTCTGACAAGCAGGTGGTGAATATTTCTCTCCGCACAAATATGATCCAGGGATGTACTCAACGAACCGGAATCTTCCACCACCAGCAGCGGGCGGCATGCAGGTTTGCGCGGCCTGCCTTTTCTGCTTGCAGCTTCTCTTCCCGGATACAGGATCCTTGTTTCCCGCTCCCACCAGCCTGCTGTTTCCAATACAGGATGATCGCAGGTTTGTTTTTGGCTCAGCTCACGGATGAGCCAGGCCAGGGCAGTCGGCCGGGGCTTGCCGGTTCTCAGGTCAAATACACCCGGCTCATAGGTCCCCCATGGTTTTGTTACAAGCCTGTCCCACCCATAGGCGCCCAATAAAGACCAGGCAGTAAGCGCCCGTATATCCAAGCCCTCTGCGTGCAGGTTGTTGACCGTTTGCCACATGCTATGGAACCACCGGAGCTGTTCATCCCGGGTACAGTGCAGGTGGCATTCTGTAACAGCAATGGGTAAGCGCACATGATCGTATGCTTCCCGCAGCAGCACCGCCGGGCCTGAATCGCCTCCATGTGGAACCCGCACCAGTTCTACATCTGCATACCGGTGCAATCCGTTGCCTCCATGACACCGTTCGGGATATCGAGATATGTCTTCATCGAGGAACCGTTCGGAAGTAACATAATAGTTGAAGCCGCATATATCAGGCATGCAGGGATTCTCTGTAAAATACTGCAGCTCTTTTGCTGTAAGCCCGATTTCCTTTGTCAGGTAATCCCAGAGGGGATGCTGTTTGTCAGCCTTTCCGCAGAGCAGGTCGTATGAAAGCCAGCGGCGATGGTTTTCCAGGTCGGCCTGGTATTGAAGCAAGGGAGTGCTGTATGTTTTTGACAGGTCTTCTGTTTGGACAAGCTTGGCCCGGGGGTTGATCTCCCTGATGGCTTTCATCGCCATCACCGTTGCCTTGCATTCACTTAACAGGATCTTGTAAAACGCCAGGTCGTCCCTGTGGTGCGGATACCAGTGGCCGTAGAGCCCGCAGAAGCGGGCAGTGGTGAGCGGCTCGTTCACGGGTGTATAATACTCGAGCCAGGGAAACCGTTCTGCCACCTGGCGGGCATATCCTGCCAGTCCCTTTTCAAAGCTGCCATCAAAGAAGTTGACAAAAAGAGGTCCGCTTCCGTGATGGACCAATCCGGCGATCGGCTCAACGCTTAATTCTTTGAGCCTCTCCAGATTTTTTGCAACATGTGACCAGTCGATATGTCTTTCTTCCTGCGGCTGGTGCTTCTCCCAAAGAACCGGATAACGAAGCATCCTGATTCCAAGTGATGCAATCAAATCAATATCGCCTTCCCTGTTATAATGTCCTGAATAAATTGACTGGTCGATGTACCTGTTTTCTACTCTGTTGATCGTTCCTTCAATTCCACCCCATATCTCTACTTTCCTTTCTTCACACATATTTCCCGTTTGGTTAAAAAATAGCGCTCTCATCTGCCTTATTTTGGTGATAAATCAGATTCAATTCCCTTTGGCTGCAGTTGTTTAACAGCCGCCAGGAGCTCTTTGGTCCTGTCTTTTTCTATTTTCCCTTTTAAAAGAACCAGGCTGTCTTTGGTAATGGCCTCTACAGCGGCGTATTGTTTGAGAATACTGTCTATGCCCTGTTTCAAAAGCTGGTCTGTGCCGATAATCACCGGCGCAATGGTGATGTTGTTGACAACAGCTTTTACGCCATAGAGGTTCCTGGCTTTTGTTTCCACGGCGGCTCTTGCTTTTTCGGTTGCACATTGGCCGCTGAGGTTTACGATGCCGTTTTCTACCGTAAACCGCACACCTGTAAAATCTTTCTCTGCTTCAGCTTTTGTTGCCAGATCAGCTTTGACAGATTGGTCTTTGCCGGATGCATCGCAACCCGTCATGCCGGCAAGCAGCAGGCAAAAACAGGCTGCTCTTATTGTGCTTTGTACGTTCATGATGCTTGTTTTTTTACCTCTTTGTCAACCACCGACCGGGTCCATTCCCTGGCACCACAATTGGTGCATGTTACCTGGTCATCGCTGATGACAATGCTTTGCATTTTCCGTTCCCCGCATTCTTTGCAGATAGTTGTATTTGTCCATTCTATTTGGTCATCCAGAAAGTCTTTGTCCCAGCCGGGCAGCACCAGCAAGCCTGGAAATGCCTGCTCATTGGGAACAAAGGTAAAAGCACCGCCGGCTTCCATGTACAGCCGCTTAACATGCCCCAGGTGGCTTACCTGTAAGCTCCGCAGCTCAGAAAACAGTCTCTCCCGCGTAATACTGCATTTTTTCATTGTGTCCAGGTCCATGATGCCATCTTCAATCAGGGTATCAAACTCACCCTGTGTAACGTCTTCCACTTTTTTGCTTTTTATGCTGAGCCGGGCAATGATGCGGGAAATGACCACAATGATCATGGCTATGATAAACGCAGGCAGTATGCCGTTCATGGGTGACAGCAGGGGAACGCCGATAGCGGAAGACAGGGAGACAAGGGCAGCCATCTCAAGCCGGCTGATATGACCCGACATCCTGCTGCCCAGCAGGCGCATGGCTACGATCAGCAGCAGGTAAGACAGCAGACCCCGGATAACCAATTCTATATAAAATTCAGGAGGCACTTGTCCAAAGAGGATTCTTTGCACATCACTCAGCTTGATTTCTTCTGGTCTCATTCTATTGTTTTTGCAGGTAAGCTTTGCACCAGTCTTGCTGCTGGCAAACTTCACACACCTTATGATTGCCACTTGTCTTTTGCACATGGCCGCAATTGTTGCAGGCCATCATAGAATCGGGCGATGGCTGTTGTACGCCGATGACTTCCTGATCGCCAGGAGGGAAAATAGGAAGCCCGGCCTTTGCTTCTTTGTCTTCAAAGACGCTTAATTTACCGCAGGCTTCCAGGTAAGCTCTTTTTACTTTACCCAGGTTCTGGATTTGTTTTTCCCGCAGCAAAGCAAAAAGTTGTTGTTTGGTGATGCGGCTTTTATCGAGTTCCCCCAATATCATTGTACCGTCTTTGACCAACAGGTTCATCTTGCCAACTGTTGCGTGTTCTACCTTTTCGCTCTTGAATGCCCATAGGTTGAGCCCGCGCTGAAAAAGCAGGGCCACCGTTAGCGTAACCACACCAAAGAAAAGGCCGCGGTCAGGCAACTGCATCACCGGAGCAGTGATTGCCCCCAACGTGATCATGACGGAGAGTTCTACCAGGGTGATCTGGCCTGCCATGCGTTTGCCGAAAAGGCGGACTACCAGCAGCAGGATCAGGTATATCAGAATGGTCCTGATAGCCACCTCTACCATGAACTCGGGAGGCATCTGCCCGAACAGCCAACGCTTGATATCACCCAGATGAATCTCTTCTTTTTTCATAGCTTCTATATTGTACTTGATTTCTTTGCTTCACAAACATCTTTCTGCCCGATCAAACTATGGCAAGCATGAAAAAAGGCCGTTTACCGTTTAGTTGGTTTTTTCCTGCGGTTCCAATAGGCAATGAGGGCTGTTGTCAACACAGCTGTGACCACGACCCTTTTTACAAGGGCAGGGCGGTTGTATTTCCAATCGGCCTTCCATCCTTTTTCAGCAAATATGTTGGGCACATGGCCTTGTTTGAGGTCATCAATAATGCCTTCTGCTACATTGATGCGGTCGGCGAGCAACAGGGGCAGCCAATGACCGTAGCTTGATTCGCTGAACTGAAAGGCATAGCGCCGCAGCTTGCCGCTGAGGCCAGCGGGCGGAGCCGATGTACCAAAGACGGCGGATAGGTTCGGGCGCTCGTTGGAATGAAGCACCTCTACTGTGGCAGGTTGCTGTGCGGGTCTTTGCCAGTTGAGCCGGTTGTGGTCATCACCTGTGTATTTCTTGATAGGGTAAGTAGGTTCGTTTTCAGGATCGGCATCGATGCCCCATCCTTTTATGTGCGAAAAATCTCCTGGTCTGTTTTCCATAAAAATCTTTTATACCCTGGCGGAGGGCGGAATTAAAATGGGTTTGATACAGTTGTCGAGCTTGGCCGAAAAGATGTGGTAAGCATCTGCTACTTCTTCGAGCGGTACCCGGTGGGTGATGATGGCCTTGGGATCAAGCCGTCCCTCCTGTATGTGGTTGATCAGCCGGGGAAGAAGGCGTTTTACAGATGCCTGGTTGGCCCGGATGGTAATGCCTTTGTTCACGACATTGCCGATCGGGATCAGGTTGTCTGTAGGACCGTACACACCAACGATCGAAACAATGCCTCCCTTCTTTACTGAGTTGATGGCCCAGTGGAGTGCGGTTGCTGCACCGGCCTGCAGGAGCAGTTTTTTGCCGGTAATGGTTTGCATAGCGTTTCCGGATGCATCCCCGCCAACCGCATCAATGCAAACATCGGCCCCGTACCAGCCTGTTTCTTTTTTAAGGAATAAGACCACATCTTCGATGGAGCGGAAATTGTAGGCTTCGCACTGCGCATAATTGCGTACGAAATCAAGCCGGTACTCAACATGATCGATCACGATCACGCGGGCCGCTCCGAAGAGCCAGGCTGATTTGGCTGCCATGATGCCGACCGGGCCTGCGCCGAAAACAACCACCGTATCGCCTTTTTTGATGCCGCCCATTTCCGCGGCCTGGTAACCAGTCGGAACCACATCGGTCAGAAGCACGGCATTGTCCGGATCCATGTCAGCAGGAATGATGGTGGGACCCACATCTGCAAAAGGCACCCGCACATACTCGGCTTGCCCACCATCGTAACCTCCCGCTGTATGAGAATATCCGTAGATACCGCCTACGGCAGTTGCTGAGGAGTTTGATTCATGACAATTTCCATATAGTTCCTGCTTGCAGAAAGCACAGGTTCCGCAAGCCACATTAAAAGGCACCAGCACATGATCACCTACTTTCAATTTCTGCACAGCGGGCCCTATTTCTTCTACAATACCAATAAACTCGTGACCAAAGGTCATGCCTACGCGTGTATCGGGCACGAGGCCATGATATAGGTGCAGGTCGGAACCGCAGATGCAGGAGCGCGTAACCCGTACAATTGCATCATCCGGATGCAGGATCTCGGGGTAAGGTTTTCGGCTGGCACGGACCCTGTAAGGTCCCCGGTAGTTCATTGCTAACATGCTAGCTTGTTTAGTTTTGTGTTTCCAAATCGTATTCAGTGTTCGGCAGCTCTCCGTGCGGGCTGACCAACCAGTCACCTCTCACTACCTTGCGCTTACCTCCCCCGCTCCTGCCTTCATTCCTTTGGCTGCTTCCAGCAGGTCGTTGAGGGTGCCTTTCATGGTAGTTGCAATCATGCTGTTGTTCAGCAGCTTGTTGTCTGATACAAGCCGGCCGGTGAACTTGAATTGATAGCCTGTTTCTTGTTTGCTTGTCAGCATCTTCCATCCCACCTTCAGCACCTTTCCTTCTTTCAGGCTGGCATGCATGCTTATGTTCTGAGAACCATGTGCAGGAATGTTGATGATCTTTTCCAACCGGCCCGCCATTTCCACATCATCTTCAATATTGAAAGTAAAGGCACCGTCTTTCATCCTGATGGCAAATGCATTCGGATTGGTCACCAGCACTGTCATATTTACTCCTTTCTTTTTCATCTTCAGCACATTCATGTCAAGGTCTTTAACTTCTATTTTCAGCAGCCTGAGGGCCGGCAGCCGTTTTGAAAATTTCAGGTCTATATTCCGGTTACCGGCTACAGGCACATCTACAGTAAAATTTGTTTTTACCGTATAATCAGCACTGTCTGCATGCTGCCTGTCAAAATAAGTAAGCACACGTGCCAGTTGTTTTGCGGGCAGCTCAAGCGGCAGTTCGATCACCGTACTGTCTTTTGAGCGGATGCGCAACGGTTTTTTATAGGCATCCTGCAATACACGCACAGAGTCAATATAGATCTCATAATTGAGTGCGTTGGCATGCAGGTCAAAGAGCAGGGGATTGCTTATTTTTACTTTGCTGGTTAAGCTGATCCGGTCTTCACTGATATCAGTGATGTTAACCGAAGCCATGCTCACAGCAGGCATCACACGATTGGCTACAGATTTCTTTGTTTTGCTGGCAGCCGGCGAGCGCCACCAGAGCCAACCACCCAAAGCTATCACCACAAATATTACAGCCACAACAATCCACACACGCTTCTTCATACACACATCTGTTTACAACACAGTTCCTGTCACACACCAGGGTTATCGGGTTAAGGGGGAACAGCAATACCTGTTCAAAGCACAAGGGCGGGCATGCTGCACAGACCATGTAAGCGCCCTTGTTGCAGTTTGCATTTTATCCATACCGGGTCACATGCACCCGGATGCAGCGGCAAAACGTTTCAGGTATTTTATTTGCGGCAGATACAGGGCAAGAAGATGGTTTGCTTTGCATACACCCACTTTGTTCTCCGCACTGCAGTGGATAAACCACAGATTTTAATCGTGAAGATGCTGGTCTTTCTTTTCCACTGGTACCTTTATTTCTTAAAATATCATACCAGCTTCCAATTATAACGACTTGTGCCTTACAGATCATCAGAAATGCATTGTATTGTACGTGAGGTGCAAATAACAGGATGGACTGCGCAGCCTGTAAGTAAATAAGCTGCAGCTTTTTCCACCACTTATGTATATAATTCTACAATCTGTCAAAACAAACAGGGGGTAACAGGCTATACATGCTGCGGATTGGTGCGGGGAATTACAAAGCGGTTTCCGGAAGCCAGTATATCAACTTTCAGGTTGCGGATTGAGAGCGTCTTTTTCTGGGAGAAGTCTTTGATATTGGATGCTTCGATATGGAACCCGCTTACAATAATAACAACGCCGGAGCCAATGACCTCTCCTTCCTGCCCGTCGTGGATAACAAAAGCGGTATCTTCTTCCACACCTATTCCGATACACATAGGATTGGTACTGATTACCTGCGCCAGTCTTACAAAGCGGCTTCTGTGCACAAAATGGGTATCAATACAGACATCTTTCAAAAATTCCAGTCCGGTTGTTACCTTGATCTCACCGCTGATTTGCTGCACTTCTTCATTGCCCGCATAAATCATGGGAGTGGAAAGGGCCATGGCGCCGGCGCTGGTGCCACCAATCACAATGTTTTCATAGATATACCTTTTTTTCAATTCAGTGAGGAAGGGAGTTCCGCCATATAAGGAAGTCAGCAGGAGCTGGTCGCCGCCCGAGAAAAAGAATGCATCTGCCTTTTCCATTTTCCCCATTGCCTCCTTGCCCATTGCTTCCTGGCGGTTTGTGTGATGGATATGCGACACTTCTTTCACCCCCAACTGTTCGAATACTTTTTTGTATTCCTCAAAACTTTCCTCCCCGTTGCCGCTGGCGCTGGTCACAACTTCAATGATGGGATGGGGTTTGTCTGACAGTTTTACAAACCGTTCCAGGATTTCCATGGGTGCAAACCCGTTGGGAGATTTTCTCCCTTCGGCTTCCTCGCCACCCTTGTTTTCCTTTCCACCGATAACAATCAGGCTGCCCGCAGGTACAGGACATTCGGGATGACTCTTCTTTGTCATAGGGCTTTATTTATCCGTGTATGCAAAACCGGTGCTTGTACCCTATGCCAGCAATACATCAGAAGCTTCCCAGACAGGAGTCTACGACGAGACAAGGCCGGACTTCCGCAACGCACGGTTACAACAAGGCAGTTGCCGTCGCTAATTCCCTTTACAAGATGACATTTCCAATCCTGGGAAGAAATGGGGTGTGTGCCAAGTGCTTGTTTGCTGATGATCAGCCACTTAGCCCTTCGGCACAGCTTTGGAAACTATAGCAGCATCACACACACAAAAAGAAAAAATCTAAAAAACTGAATACCATGAAAAAGATCCTCACCCTCGTAGTTGTCCTCTTCGCTGCCTT
>JADCRZ010000069.1 GCA_015069695.1 Williamsia sp. | reverse complement strand
GAAGAATAGAGAGGAGGAGGAGAAGAGAGGATTGATGAGGGAAGGAAGAGAAAAGGAATGATGAAAAGGAAAGGAATGACAAAGAGAAAAGGGTGACAAAAGGAAAGAGTAGGCTGCTCCACTGTACCAAAAAATCCTGTAATCCGTGGATCCGTTCAATCCTGGTTCAGACAAAAAGCACCAGCAAGATGATCAATGGTCTAACGTCCCCGAATCCCTCTAATCCTGTAAATCAAGGTTTAAGACATAAACCCGCCACCAACATACAACCAACAACAAACATTTACCAATCCTGACAACTACAACTATGTGGAAAGAAGAAAACAACCAGCTGTACAGAAAATTTGAATTCAAGGATTTTTCTGAAGCATTTGCGTTTATGACCCGGGTGGCCCTGGAAGCAGAGAAGATGAACCATCATCCCTCATGGACGAATGTATACAACCGGGTAGAGATATGGCTTTCCACGCATGATGCCGGAGATGTCGTAACAGAAAAAGACAGACAACTCGCACAAGCCCTCGACAAATTTGTTTAAGCTCTTATTCCCCTCTCTTGATTCCGTCCAAAATACAAGAAGGGGAAGGTGATATTTTATAATCACCTTCCCCTTCTTGTATATATGCTCTATTTGAATCCTTTATATCCTAAAAATCCCTAGAGTCAAGGTCCAAACATCTTTACATCCAATCTCCCTCTCTCTCTTCTCGTCTTACTCCGGCCTTTTGAAAGGGGCGTTAAGAAATTTACGGAGTGGAGCGTTAAGCAACGAACACGCCTGGTACTATTCTAAAGCTCAATGCATGCAACGGCACAAACACCCACAACTGCCAGGCCCTAGCTTGTTCGTTGTAGCGCAACGAAGTAAATTTTAGCCCCTTTCAAACAGCCTTGATTTTTTTGCTTCTTTTTTTATCAAGAAAAAAAGAAGTCAGCCCCTTACCGGTTCATACTCGCCAGAAACTCTTCGTTGTCCTTTGTTCCCCGCATGCGTTTGAGGAGCTCGTTCATGGCTTCTTCGGCGTTCATGTCGCTGAGGAAGACGCGGAGCAGGTTCATGCGTTGGAGAACATCTTTTTCCAGCAGCAGGTCGTCGCGGCGGGTGGAAGAAGAAACGAGGTCGATGGCAGGGAAGATGCGGCGGTTGGACAGTCTTCTGTCGAGCTGCAGTTCCATGTTGCCGGTACCTTTGAATTCTTCAAAGATAACTTCGTCCATTTTTGAGCCGGTATCAATCAGGGCAGTAGCAAGAATGGTGAGTGAGCCGCCGTTTTCTATCTTACGGGCAGCACCAAAGAATTGCTTGGGTTTCTGCATGGCATTGGCTTCCACACCACCCGAGAGTACTTTACCACTGGCAGGTGCTACGGTATTGTGTGCCCTGGCCAGGCGGGTGATAGAATCAAGCAGGATCACTACGTCGTGGCCGCATTCTACCAACCGTTTGGCTTTTTGCAAAGCCATGGTAGAAACTTTTACGTGTTTTTCTGCCGGCTCGTCAAAGGTAGAAGCAATGACTTCTGCTCTTACGCTCCGTTCCATATCGGTTACTTCTTCCGGACGCTCATCTACCAGTACAATCATGAGGTAACACTCAGGATGGTTCTCGGCAATGGCATTGGCCACTGCTTTGAGCAACATGGTTTTACCGGTCTTTGGTTGCGATACAATCAGTCCGCGCTGCCCCTTACCGATGGGCGTGAACAGATCCATGATGCGCGTGCTGTAGTTATTGGCTGCTGTAAACAGGTTCAGTTTCTGAAAGGGAAACAGCGGGGTCAGGTAATCAAAGGGTACACGGTCGCGCACCTCTTCCGGTCCTTTGCCGTTGATGGTTTCTACTTTCAGGAGGGCAAAATATTTTTCCCCTTCCTTTGGCGGACGTACAGATCCGTGCACGGTATCACCTGTCTTCAATCCAAACAGTTTGATCTGGGAAGGAGATACATATACATCATCCGGAGAAGAAAGATAGTTGTAATCGCTGCTGCGTAAGAAGCCATATCCGTCGGGCATCATTTCCAGTACACCTTCTGCCTGGATAACACCGTCGAATTCTATGTTGAAATAATCATTTCTCCGCTGCTGATAGCCTTTGTTGTTGGCAGGGTCAAACACATTGGCTATGCTCTGGAAATTGCCATTGTCGGTTTGCTCGTTTTCTGCATTGTCATTGTCATCGCCTTCGCCCTCATCTACGCTATTTTCGTCTTCCTGATCGGCCTGGTCAACTTGAGGCTCTTTTAAAATACTTTCCGGAGCCTGGGAAATAGGCGTATCCTGTTGAGGCTCATCAGCAGGTTCAGAGAAAAGTGAATTGTCTGCAGGGGCAAAAGCTTCCTGCGGAACTTCTTCGTCTGTCTTTTTTCTGGGTCTGACTGATTTGCGTAGTGTGGGTCTTTCTTCCCGCTTTCCTTCTTCTTTTTTTATGGCTGTTCTGCGGGCTTCTGGTTTGGGCTTTTCTTCTTGTTCTGCGGGAGCTGCAGGTGCTGGAGGGGCTTCTGTGATGTTGACCGGAACAGCGGCTTTAATGATGCGCTTGCGCTTGCGTTTTTCTTCTCCGCCTTCAGCAGGAGAAGAGGTGGAATCAGCAGATTGGCTGTCGAGAATTTTACCAATCAGGTCTTGCTTGTCGGGCTGTTTCTTAGATAGTGGGATTTTAAGGTGCTCGGCGATATCGAGCAGCTCAGGAACGAGCATGTCGTTCAATTGTGAAATGTCGTACATATAATACTTGAATAAAGTAAATCAAAAAACAAACGGAAATTTTGAAAAAAAATTAATTGAAAACTTGTCTGAGGAACTTATGAGTACTGATAAGCTATGCAAGAAATGAACAAATCAGCGTAATTCCGTTGCAATATTACCAAAAAATCATAAATCTCAAAATTTTTTTACCCTTCAAGTCCGCCCTTAACAAACCATTACAAAAGGCTGTTTTGGCTTTATTTAACCGCTGTCCGGACTTGTTCTCCCTGCTTCTTACCGGCATCATTTATATTTGCGCACACAATAATCAAACCAGGCCGTATGTTCAACAACCGGGTAAAAATAAATGAGCTCCTGCAGCGTGGCGAAACTGGCCACCAAGTAACAGTGATGGGATGGGTACGCAGTTTTCGCAACAACCAGTTTATTGCATTAAACGACGGAAGTACCAATAACAATATACAAATAGTGGCAACATTGGGAAATTTCGATGATGCGCTGCTAAAACGGATTACCATCGGGGCTTCCCTGAAAGCAGCAGGTGAACTCGTTCCCTCTGTTGGAAAAGGCCAGAAAGTGGAAATCATGGCCGCTTCCATTGAAATACTAGGCGATTGCGATGCGGAAAAATATCCACTGCAACCCAAAAAACACAGCCTGGAATTCCTGCGCGAAATTGCCCACCTGCGTTTCCGCACCAATACGTTCGGCGCGGTTTTCCGGGTACGGCATGCCCTGGCATTCGCCGTGCACCAGTTTTTTAACAACAGGGGATTTATCTACCTGCATACGCCTATCATCACCGCTTCCGACGCGGAAGGAGCAGGCGAAACATTCCGCGTTACCACCCTTCCTTTTGAAGGCCCTCCCCGCAATGAAGACGGCTCTGTAAATTTCAAAGAAGACTTTTTTGGGCGTTCCACCAACCTCACCGTGAGCGGACAACTCGAAGGCGAACTGGCTGCCATGGCGTTTAGCGACATCTATACGTTTGGTCCTACCTTCCGCGCAGAAAATTCCAACACAGCCCGGCACCTGGCCGAATTCTGGATGATAGAGCCTGAGATGGCATTCTATGACCTGGAAGACAATATGAACCTCGCCGAAGAATTTATCCGCTACATCATCCAGTATGTAATAGACAACAACGCAACTGACCTGGAGTTCCTGTCGCAACGCCTCGCAGAAGAAGAAAAAAGCAAGCCCCAGGCCGAACGCAGCGAGATGAGCCTGACAGAGAAACTGCAGTTTGTAGTAGGCAACCAGTTTGAACGGCTTACCTATACCGAAGCGATCGAGATCTTAAAAGAAAGCAACCACAACAAAAAGAAAAAGTTTCAATACCCGGTCGATCGCTGGGGCATCGATCTGCAAAGCGAACATGAAAGATATCTCGTAGAAAAGCATTTTAAGAAACCGGTGATCTTATCCAACTATCCCAAGGAGATCAAAGCATTTTACATGCGCCAGAACGCGGATGGCAAAACAGTTGCAGCCATGGACATCCTGGCGCCCGGCATCGGTGAAATTGTAGGTGGTTCGCAACGTGAAGAAAGGCTCGATTTGTTGGAAGCGAGAATGAAAGAAATGAATATTCCTTCCCACGAGCTGTGGTGGTATCTGGAAACCCGCAAATTCGGTACCGTGCCACACGCCGGGTTCGGACTGGGTTTTGAGCGCATGGTGCAGTTTGTAACCGGCATGACCAATATCCGCGATGTAATTGCTTTTCCCAGAACACCAGGCAGTGCAGAATTTTAACACAGTGTGCTGTGTTAAATAAGGTTCGTGCACACGCTCTCTTGTTACCGCGCGCAATTATTCATCGTCTAAATCGTTTTTACCCATGTAAAAACCCCTGAACATGCGATTTGGAAAAGAAGAAATTGACGAATTCCTGGACGGCGGAATTGTATGCGGTTATGTAATGGTGATGGTCGTTATCTTCCGGCTTGCATTTGGTGCATAGCTGGCTGTTCTAACTTGAACCGGCTTAAACAAGCACCCTGTTTTTTGACCCAAATACGCTACATTTACCGGTGATAATAGGATCTATTTTTCACCGCAAATGTTTGCCATTATATGTCAATACCTGTAGTTGATTTAGCCGATTTTTTATCAGGCGACCCGGTCAGAAAACAAAGTTTTGTAAACCAGCTGGGTAAAGCGTATGAAGACGTAGGGTTTGTAGCTGTTAAAAACCATGGCATCCCTGACGAGCTCATTGCCGACCTGTATAAATACGTACAACAGTTTTTCTCACTTCCCTCCGACGAGAAAAAAGGATATGAAGTGCCGGGCCTGGCCGGACAAAGAGGCTATACTTCCTTTGGAAAAGAACACGCCAAAGGCAGTGAAGCGCCTGATCTCAAAGAGTTCTTCCAGTTCGGGCAAACGGTTGAAGACGGCGATCCGGTAAAGGAAGAGTATCCTGAAAACATTGCGGTCGAAGAAGTGCCGGACTTCACGCCTACTTTCCGCAAAGCCTACCGCGCATTTGAAACGTCCGGCCGTGCCTTGCTGCAGGCCATCGCTTTGTACCTGAAATTAGACGAAGATTATTTTGAACAGCAAGTGCACAACGGCAATTCCATTCTCCGCGCCATTCATTACCCGCCCATCACGCACGAACCCAAATCAGCCATCCGCGCCGAACAACACGAAGACATCAACCTGATCACCCTGCTTGTGGGGGCATCAGCCGATGGCCTGCAGATCCTGACAAAGCAAAACGAATGGATCGGTGTTACTTCGCTGCCCGAACAGATTGTGGTGAACGTGGGCGATATGCTGCAGCGGCTTACCAACAACCGCCTCAAATCAACCACCCACCGCGTTGTAAATCCACCCCGCAACATGTGGCATACATCGCGTTTTTCCATTCCATTTTTTCTGCATCCCAAGAGCCGCATGAGCCTGGCCTGTCTGGACAGCTGCGTAGATGCCACACATCCAAAAGCTTACCCGGATGCTACGGCAGGAGAGTACCTGGATGAACGGTTAAGAGAGATCGGCCTGAAAAAATAAAACAGGAAGAAGGAAGCCTATGAAATACCGGCTGGCTGTATTCTCCCTGATCCTTGCCATACAAACCCATGCACAGTATGTGCTGCAGCTGGCTGTGCGTGACAAGGCAACCGGCAGGCCACTGTCCGGTGTTTCTATAACCGACAGTACCGGAAAAGGCAGCACCAGCAACGACAGCGGTTATGCGCGGATCAGCCAGTCCCATGCAGGCCCGTTCCGGTATTTATTCTCGCATGTAGGTTATCAAACCGAACAAAAGACCTTTGTGCTGCCTGATAGCTCCCTGCAGGAGGTTCTGCTTTCGGCAGGGGGGCATGTGCTGGAAGAAGTCACGGTCATTTCATCTACCCGCAACAACCAGCCCATAGAAAACGCACCCATCAAAGTAGAAGTGCTGGGCAAGGAAGAGATGGAGGAGGAAAACACCATCAAACCCGGTAACATCGCCAGCATCCTGGGTGATATAAGTGGCATCCAGATACAGCAGTCGTCGCCGCTTTCCGGCAATTCAAACGTAAAGATCCAGGGGCTGGATGGCCGTTACACCCAGATCCTCCGCGATGGCCTGCCTCTTTTTGAAGGCTTCAGCGGCGGCTTTGGCATCCTGCAGATTCCCCCGCTTGATCTCAAGCAGATCGAGCTGATCAAAGGCTCTGCTTCTACCTTGTACGGCGGTGGCGCCATCGGCGGGTTGATCAACCTGATATCAAGAACACCCACTTATCAACAGGATGGTGTGGTTACACTCAACCAAAGCACCCTGAAAGAAACCAATCTCAACACATACCTCGCCAAGCGGTACCAGCACGCAGGCTATAATTTTTTCGGCGGCATTACGCACCAGCGTGCAGTGGATGTTGACAAGGATGGCTTTTCGGATGTTCCGCAGCTTGATGCCGTTGTGCTGCATCCACGGCTGTTTTTTTATCCTGACAGCCACACCACCATTGCCACGGGCTACACCGGAACCTTTGAAACCCGTGACGGTGGCGACATGCAGGTGATCAGGGGAAAGGGGGATGCCGTGCATCAATATTTTGAAAAGAACAGGCTTCACCGCCACACGGCTGATCTGATCGCAGACCGGTACATGGGAGAAGGATGGAAAGGCTCGGTGAAAGGAAGCATCAGCACGTTCACAAGAAGCATTTCCACCCGTGCCAGTTACATCAGCGGAAATCAATTGAACTATTATACGGAGGCTTCCCTGCTGCATACAAAAGACAATTATAACTGGGTAGCCGGGGTTAACATGACTGGTGACCGGTTTAAGAAATTGCCTTCAGACCCCATCCTGCTAAACAACTTCGAGAACAATACGGTGGGCGCATTTGCACAGTTTACTGCCACCCGGCGTGAAAAGACCACGCTTGAAGCTGGCTTGCGCGGTGATCACCACAATCATTATGGAGATTTTCTGCTGCCAAGACTGGCCCTTTTTCACCGCTTCAACGAACACTGGGCAACGCGGTGGGGGATCGGATTGGGATATAAAACACCCAATCCGCTGGCGGTACAGAATATAGATTATCCGGTAGAAACCATCCTGCCTCTTCCGGCAGGCATAAAGGCAGAGCGTTCAACGGGCTACAACGCTGAAGTGAATTATAAAAAAGAGTTCAACGAGCATGCGTCGTTGTTTATCAACCATGCATTTTTCCTGACCCGGATCGCTGATCCGGTTGTTGCTACTGTAAATACCAGTCAGGATATTTTATTCAGCAATGCCGGCAAATCGATTGTTACGAGGGGATTTGATACTTACCTGCAGGCGCACCTGAACGGCTGGGAGCTCTATGCGGGTTACACATTCACGATGGCCGAAAGAAAGTATTTACAACAGAACCAGTTTACGCCGCTGACGCCCAAAAACCGGTTGGCATTTGTGATCGTGTATGAAATAGAAGACAAGTGGCGGGCCGGACTGGAAGGATCGTATACGGGCCCGCAATTCCGGGATGGCGATAGCAAAACACCGGGTTATATGTTTATTGCAGCATCTGTATTAAGAACGCTGGGTGCTCATTTCAGTATCGTAGCCAATTGCGAGAACCTGCTTGATTACCGCCAAAGCAGGCACGAAGCCCTGTACACCGGCTCCATCACCAACCCGCTTTTTAAACCACTGTGGGCGCCTATTGACGGAAGGGTTGCCAATCTCTCCCTGAGATGGAATTGGGCAGCCAAGTAGTCTTTACCTGATTGTTATAAAAATCCCTGCTTGCGCAACCAGGCTTCTGCCAGGTCCATCCATTTTACATCGCTGGTGGAATTGTTGAGTCCGAACCCGTGCCCTCCTTTTTCATATAAATAGATCTCGGCGGGCACATGAAAGCTGTCGAGCTTTTCTTTAAAACGAAGGCTGTTCTCCACCTTTACTGTTCTGTCGTCTTTTGCATGCACCAGGAAGGTAGGCGGGGTTTGGGTTGTAACCTGCAGTTCATTGGAGTACAGGTTCACCAGCTCAGGAGAGGCTTCCTTGCCGACCAGGTTGTTACGGGAACCCATATGCGCCAGACTATCAGAAAAGCTGATAACAGGATAACCCAGTATCATGAAATCAGGCCGCAGGCTGGTGCCCGCTTTGTTATCGATCACGACCTGCTGGAAATGCGTACCTGCTGTAGAAGCCAGGTGGCCACCGGCAGAGAACCCGATGATGCCGATCTTGTTTTTATTGAGGTGCCAGCGATCTGCTCCTTCCCTTACTATTTGAATGGCACGCTGCGCATCCTGCAAGGGACCGATTTCTTTTTTTACCATGATCTGATCACTTGGCAGGCGGTACTTGAGTACGAAACAAGTGATGCCTGAACTGTTCAACCTTTTTGCTACATCGTAGCCTTCATGTGTCATGGCCAGGTGCACATAACCGCCGCCCGGACAAATGACCACAGCTGTACCGTTGGCTTTGCCTGCCTCCGGCACAAACACCGTAAGCGTAGGACGGGAGACCTTGCTGCCCCCGATACGCCCGTTGGCCGCTGTGTCCATCTTTTCTTCGTCGGGACCGGGTTTTGAGTTGGGAACCGACGAATACAGCGGAATAATTTCCTGCGAGATCACTGTTAAGCTCATTTGTAAGCAGATGGCTGCCAGCAATAGTTTCTTCATGCCGATCATTGTTTGCTGGTGCTAAAATAGTGCAATAGTTCTGTAAGCAGTCCGGCTAACTCCGTATAAGTTGATTATTTTAGCTGGCAATTGTATCAGCGCATGTTTGAATTTCATCAAGACAGAAAAAGGTATTTTGACATCCAGGTCATCAATGCGGAGAAATGGGTGATTCCGTTTGTGGAAGAAAAATTTACCCTGAACAAGGGAATCCAGGTGCTTGAAATTGGTTGCGGGGAAGGCGGTGTGTTGAAAGCCTTTGTGAACAAGGGCTGTACAGGCGTAGGGGTGGAATTTGACAAGAGCCGGATCGACAATGCCAACAACTGGCTTGCGGAGGATATTGCTGCCGGGCGGATCCGGTTTGTTACCAAAGACATCTACAAAACATCACCCCAGGAGTTAGGCAGCTTTGACCTGATTGTTTTAAAAGATGTAATAGAGCATATTCACGATCAGCAAAAGCTGATCAACCGCCTGCAGGATTTTTTAAAACCAGCGGGTGCTATCTTCTTCGGCTTTCCACCCTGGCAGATGCCCTTTGGCGGCCACCAGCAGATCTGCCGCAACAAGCTGACCTCCAAGCTGCCCTATTACCATTTGCTGCCCCGTCCCATTTACAAGGCCATTCTCCAGAAATACCGGGAACCTGTAGACGAGCTCCTGGAAATCAAAGACACCGGTATTTCTATTGAGCGGTTTGAAAAGATCGTCAGGCGCACAGGGTACCGCATGCTGAACAGGCGGTTCTATCTGATCAATCCGATTTATGAATGGAAATTCGGCTGGAAAGCAAGGGAGCAAGTTTTCCCGCTGGCTCACATTCCCTTTCTCCGGAACTTCTTTACGACCTGCGTTTACTACCTGATTACGCCCCGCGCCAGCGACTTGTAGAACCCTTGTCTGCGCTTCTTTTACAAACATTCAACAAGTGGGCAGTGAGGCCCTACTGGCACAGAATTTTCTTTCTTTCCGGAAAAAGCCCATGAAAGAAAACAAAGATCTGAAAGAAGAACAAGAGCACCAGGATACCCATGAGGAGTTTAAAAAGCTGGTAAACATGACCGCTTCGCAGCTTGAAAAATGGCTCGAGACGGATGAATCGAAACACACCGGTCAGGACAGTGGAGATGGAGAAGCGATCGGACATAAATCCGGTAAGTATATTGTTGACATCCTGCGCAAGAAAAAAGCAGACCTTACGGCCGATGATTACCACCAGATGCACCGGGTGATCAGCTATATCAGCCGCCACAAAGCCCAGCAACCAGAGGGCGATGTATCGGAAACCAAGTGGAACTACTCCCTGAAGAACTGGGGCTATGATTATGCGAAAGAGGCGTAAAGCAACCGCCAGCGTATATCCAACGTTAAAGGGTAAGCAACCCTCCTTACCCTATACGAACATTTTTGTATCCTGATTTTTCACCTCTATAATTAAGTCTGTATGAACCGACAAACCATTTTCACAAGAACCATCTTCACGATCCTGATCGTCGCCAGCTGTATCGCCTGCGAGAAGGACGACAACATCCAGGTCAGTCAATCCAGTTACACCATACCAGGAAATACTTTCTTCCCGGAAGGCATTGCATATGATGACAACAAAGGCGTGTTTTATACCGGCAGTGTATCAAACGGTGATATTGTGCAGGTAAATGTGCAAACTGGCGCCAGTGTTCAGTTCGCAGCCGGTGCCGCACAGGGCCGGGCGGCCGCTACAGGCATGAAATTAGACGCCAAAGGCCGTTTGTGGGTCTGTGGTGGTTCCGATAATAAAATCCATGTGCTGAACCCTGACGGGTCCTTGCTGAAAAGCTGGAACCTGTCCTCCTTTTCCGCCACCGGCTTTATCAACGACTGTGTGCTGGACAACAACTATGTTTATTTCACCGACTCGCAAAACAAACAGATCTACCGCACCAGCGTATCTGTTGCATCACCGGGTGATGTAGAGCGGTGGCTTACTTTTACTGATCAGCAGATTCCTTATGCCGCTACCGGCACCAATGCAAACGGCATTGTGATGACACCCAGCGGCAATTACCTGATCATCGTTGTATCAAGCTCCGGCAAATTGTACCGCATAGACATCAGCAGCAAAAACATCGTGGAAATTACCCTGAACACAACCGTTCTGGCAGGCGATGGCCTGTTGCTGGATAAAAACATCCTGTACGTATCAAGAAATTCCACCAACCAGATCTTTCCTGTAACGCTCAACCCTGAATTTTCCCAAGGAACGGTCGGCACCGGTTTTGGCGACAACCTCCTGTTCAACACCACCATGGCAAAAGCCGGCAATTACTTGCTGGTAGTCAACGGCCAGCTCAACCGCCGCACAGGCACCACGCCTCCTACGTTGCCGTTTACGGTGTCGAGGGTGAGTATACCGTAATTATTTGTTTTGAACCAGGATTACACGGATCCACGGATTACAGGATTGCAGCTTGAGTCTTGATCATCTTGTAGTTGATCAAGACCCAAGTTTAAAGATCGATCCTTAAACATAAGCATCGACTATTTTCAAGAAGATACACCTTCAAGCTGCAATCCTGTAATCCGTGGATCCGTGTAATCCTGGTTCAAAACAAAATCACCAATTATTCATCTGCCCTGAAACAATTCTTTCCAGGTGTTCGGATTTGATTTTGTTTTCTTTCCAGTTGGGGTCGTATTTTACGAACCAGGAGAGCCAAAGAGTTCTGGAGAGCCGCATGAGGAGAGGTTGCATGACGATAAGCAGGACTGCGTTAAAGCCCATCCACCAGAAAAAGCGGGAGTCTTTGAAGGAGAATCCGATCAGTACCCACCAGGCGATAAAAGAAGCTACACAAACCACTATGGCCAGGGCATAGCTTACGTAGGATGTGCCGTAGTAAAATCCCACTTCAATATCAGTCGGCTGTCCGCATACCGGACAAGCTTCGTTCATGGTAACGACTGATTTTAATTTATATGGATTTCTTTCTTTGTAGAGATGGCCCTGGCGGCAACGGGGGCATTTGTTGGTAAGCACGGCCATCAGGTAACCCGGATTTCTTTCTTCGCTGTCCATACCTTTCTGTTTCAAACAAAGTTAGGTGAATTGCAGCACCTTCTCCATCTGCATGCTCCTTGATCCTTTGATCAGGATATGGGTATCTGTAAAGTGTTGCTCCTGGAACCAGGCTGCGGCTGCGGCTGCATTGGGAAAAGAACTGTATGGATGTTGAATCTGTAAAAAATCGCCACCTACCAGCGCGACCCTTTTCCAGGAATACCGTTTTAACAGGTCAACAAGTGCCTGGTGCTCCTGCAGGCTCTGGCTGCCCAGTTCAGCCATGCCGCCCAGGATGACGACCTTACTGGTTGCATGCATGCGGGCGAAATTCTCTATGGCCGATTGCATGCTGCTGGGGTTGGCATTGTATGCATCCAGCACGATCTTATTAGACCCCTGCTCAATCAGCTGCGAACGGCTATTGGATGGGCGATAAGCTTCGATGGCAGCTTTGATCACGGCGTCCGGTACAGAGAAATGGCGGCCTACTGCAACGGCAGCCAGCACATTGGGAAGATTATAAGCGCCCACCAGTTGGGTCTGTATAAGCAGACCATCAATCTCTACTTCCAGGAAAGGATCGCTTTGCTTGGCTCTGCCTACTACTTCTCCTTCGGCCGTACCATACCGGATGATTGTAAGACCCCGGCTCATTTCCTGCAGATAAGCATAATCCCACATTACAAAAGCAGTTCCACGATGCTCCCGTAAAAAATCATACAATTCTCCTTTGCCTTTGCGGATGTTTTCTTCACTGCCAAAACCTTCCAGGTGCGCTTTGCCGCAGTTGGTGATGATGCCATGGGTAGGAAGGGCATAACTGCAATAGCTGGCAATCTCCCTTAGATGATTGGCGCCCATCTCTACCACCGCCATCCCGGCATCGCGCCGGATCTTCAGCAGGGTGAGGGGTACACCGATCTGGTTGTTCAGGTTGCCTTGTGTCGTATAGGTTTTGTAGGTGCCGGAAAGAACCTGGTGGATCAATTCCTTGGTCGTTGTTTTTCCGTTTGAGCCGGTGATGGCGATAAAGGGAATGGAAAAAGTTTGCCGGTGGTGTTTTGCCAGTTCCTGCAAGGTTTGCAGGGTATCTTCTACCAGGATGGTTTTATCGCCGGCTGCCTGCGCTGCTTCATCAATTACAGCATAGGCAGCACCTTTCTGGAGTGCCTGGCGGGCAAACAAGTTGCCGTTAAAAGAAGGGCCTTTAAGGGCAAAATAAAGATCACCAGTGCGGATGGTGCGGGTGTCGGTGGAAATGGACGGGTGTTGCAGGAACAACTGGTACAGCGCTTCGATGGTCATGATAGAAGTTTTGCGTAAACAGATGTAAAGAAAGGCAAGGTAAACGGAACAAAAAAGCCACTCTTTGCGGAGTGGCTTCTGTAGAATGATTTATAGGGAGCATCACCTTTTTCTGGTATTCTGTTTTCTTGCTTTATACTGGATACCGGTTTTTCTGCCGTTTCCTTCCGGACTGCCCAGGCGGTCCATGGCACAACGGAATCCGACGGTGCTGCTGGCCTGGTCTTCTTCCATATAGCGGCGTGTGCCGGGGCTCAGCCAGTAAGCTCTGTCGTTCCAGCTACCACCTTTGATCACTCTTGAATGATCACTGATCAGGGTCGTTTTTCCAAAATCGTAGCGGATGCCTTGTACAACAGAGTCACCATCCAGGTAGTTGATCACATTTCCTCTTTGATAGTTTCTTCTTTTGCTGCTTTCTTCATCAGTTACATCCCGGTATTTTACACGGCCCAGGCTGTCCAGTTCCGGTTTGCCTGTAGACATATCAACTACCGTAAACCTGTTACCACGGAAAGGTGCTACGTCTTCTACATCGACCGGTGAAAGGGGCCGGTAAACATCACCTACCCATTCGTTCACGTTACCCGACATGTTGTACAAGCCGTAACCGTTGGGGTAGAAAGAACCGACGGGAGCGGTATAGGTTGCGCGGTCGTTCAAGCCACCGGCCACACCCATGTTATCACCGGCGCCTCTTTTAAAGTTGGCCAGGAACGTACCCTGCCAGCTGCCATGACGGGCATCACGCAGGCCGTTTACGTTTTGTCCCCATGCATATACCTGTTTGTTGGTAACCAGTTCCTCTCCGCGGCCGCCTTCTTTTTTGCTTGGCTGCGGGTTCTGGTATACATAACCCAGGGCTGCGTATTCCCATTCAGCTTCGGTAGGCAGGCGGTAGTTCGGGAAAAGAATACCGTCTTCATACGTGGCAAGGGTACGGGGAGTCCCATTTGGATTCTTCAACGGATTTTTGCTGGAGCGCGCCTTGGTGCCTGGTGTGGGTGTATACTCACCCAGCAGGTACGATTTGGTTTCAAAGTGCTCTGCACCCAATCCGGAAATATTTTTTAAAGATTTGTCGTTGATCAAACCGGCGTTTACGAGGGCCAATTCATTCACGCGGTCAGTTCTCCACAAACAGAAATCATTGGCTTGTTTCCAGGTTACGCCTACGACCGGGTAGTAGTTGTAAGCCGGATGACGGAAATAATTTTCTACCATGGGCTCATGGTTGGCCAGCTCGCTTCTCCATACCAGGGTATCAGGAAGCACACCATTGCGCACAGCCTGGTATTCATCGCCGTCGAACACGGTATTGATCCAGTACATGTACTCACGATAGTGTACGTTGGCTACTTCTGAACGGTCTATATAAAATGAGTTGACGGTCACGCGGCGGGGAATATTGTTCCAGTCTCCCATTACATCCTCCTGGGTAGAACCCATGGTGAATGTACCACCCTGGACAAATACCAGTCCGGGACCGGTGCGTTGCTCTTTCTCACGGGCAACCTGGTAACCACCCTGGTTTTTGTCGTTGTAGTTCCAGCCTGTTACATCTGAACTTTCCTTCTTTTTACCAAACAGCTTGCCGTCCTTACAGGAAGATACCAGCAAAGCGCAGCCGGCAAGTACCACCAACGTTTTGACATTCAATTTGTGAAGCATGAAGCCTATTTTTAGATTTTGAAACGTGATCTAACTGAAAATATTGTATCGTGATTGCAATAAAATTTACGGGGAAACCGGTACACGAAGATAAATAGTTTCATGAATATAACGGTCTTCGTAATATTGTACGCTCTTCCTCTTGCACGCGCTAAAAAGCTAATTTAACGTTTTATTTTTCTTGCAAAAACCCTGTTCACATCCCTGTGAAGATAAGAATAACCATAAAATGCACGTACTGGTTGGCTGCATTGTGCTTTTTTATGAATAGTGCAACAGCCCAGCGTGCGTACCATGACTCATCTGTACTGGCTTCCGGCGCCTGGTATAAAATTGCCGTAAAGGAAGCGGGTGTGTACAAGGTAGACCTGCCCCTGTTGCGCACATTGGGGATCACGGCCATTTCCTTTCCTTCCTCTTCCATCAGATTGTACGGCAATGGTGGCGGCATGCTGCCCGAAAATTGTGCGGGCAGCGTGGTTGATGACCTGCAGGAAAATGCCATCCAGCTAAACGACGGGGGAGATGGTGTATTCAACGGATCTGATTACTTCTTGTTTTTTGCTGCCGGTCCCCATCATTGGATCCTCGACACAGCCAGCCAAACCTTCTCACACCGGAAAAACCTCTACAGCGATCAATCTTTTTACTTTATTACCCTGGGCGGAACAGGCAAGCGGATGGGCGAAGCAGGAGTGAGCGGGGCTTTTAACCAGACCATTGCTTCTTTCAGTGAGCATTATTTCTATGAGCCGGATTCCATCAACCTGCTGAACAGCGGTAAGGACTGGTATGGCGAAGACTTTTCCACCAACAGCAGGAATGCAAGCCGCAGTTTTGTGTTGCCTTTACAAAACATGCTGGGCGGGAACTGCAGCTTTACGTCCAGTTGTATCTCCCGTTCTATTGGTACACCCGGCAGCTTCAATGTGGGCATCAACAATATACCCGTATTACAGCACCTGATTCCAGCTGTAGGGCAGGGTATTCTGGATCCCTTTGCCCAAGCCTCTACTGTAAATGCCCCGGTCCTACTCACTGCGCCTGGTGCCGTAACGGTTAGCTATGCTTACCAGTCGGGCGCCTACGATGCCCAGGGCTGGCTGGACTGGTTTGAGTTTTCAGGAAGGAGAAGTTTAAGCATGCAAGGCAGCGACCAGCTTCTTTTCCGTGATCTCGCCAGCGTGGGAGCAGGGAACAGGGGAAAATTCATCCTGCAAAATGCCGGTACCACTACCCAGGTCTGGGATATAACAGATCCGTTGACGCCTTACCGGCTTCCTGTTACACCAACCGGGGGAGCGGCAGCATTTATCAACGATTGCAGCACGCTGCACGAGTACATCGCTTTCAACAGCGAAAAGCTCCTGGCGCCCCAGCCCGTAGGAAGGATAGAAAACCAGAACTTGCACCGGCCCGCCCCTGCCGATCTGATCATCATCACCCATCCCGCCGTGCAGGAGCAGGCTGCCCGCCTGGCGGCTTATCATACAGGAGCCGATCACCTCAACGTGCTGGTAGTGCCTGTAGCAGCCATCTACAATGAATTTGCCTCCGGCGGCGCCGACCCGACGGCCCTGCGCGATTTTGTAAAGATGATCTACGACCGGGCCGGTGCTGATTCTTCCAAACGCCCCAGGTACCTGCTGCTGTTTGGAGATGCTTCCTATGATTACAAGAACCGGCTGAAAAACAACAGCAGCCTGGTGCCTGCCTTTGAAAGCCGCGCTTCTACAGACCCGCTGGCTACCTACACCTCAGATGATTTCTTTGGTTTTCTGGATGACAGGGAAGACATCAGCAATGACACCCTTGCAAACCAGCTCGACATTGGTATCGGCCGCGTACCGGCAGCTACAGCCGCCCAGGCCAAGGCTTATGTTGATAAAGTCATCAGCTATACCAGTGCCGGAAGCAGGGGCGCCTGGCGGAACCGGCTGAGCTTTGTGGCCGACGACGAAGATTTCAACCTTCATTTTCATGATGCAGAAATCATCTCGGCTACAGCCGATACAATAAATCCCGGTTATACCGGAACAAAAATTTACCTGGATGCTTATCAACAGGAAAGTACGCCATCCGGCAGCCGCTATCCGCTGGTCAACCAGGATATTAATAATGGCATCAACCAGGGAACCCTGATCTGGAACTACAGCGGCCATGGAAGCGCCCGCCGGCTGGCCGAAGAAGTGGTGCTGGATGAAAGCATCGTAGACTCCTGGCGCAATGAGGGAAAACTGCCCCTGTTTATCACTGCCACCTGCGATTTTGCGCCTTACGACAATCCGGCCAACTACTCGCTCGGTGAGAACATCCTGTTACGGGAAAAAACGGGCGCTATTGCCCTGATGACCACTACGCGGCTGGTCTTTGCCTATAGCAACAGGATCATCAACCAGCAATACATGCAGGTGGCTTTACAAAAAAAGCGAGACGGAACTTATTACAGTTTGGGAGAAGCAGTGATGCTTACAAAAAACAACAATTACCGGCTATACAACGATCCCGTGAACAACCGGAAGTTCACGCTGCTGGGCGATCCGGCACTGACCCTGGCTTTTCCCCGGTACACGGTGCAAACAACAGCCATCAACGGCAAACCCATTGCCGGTGTGCTTGACACCCTGAAAGCCTTGCAGCAATACGAGATCAGGGGCCAGGTAGCTGGCGCATCGGGTGCTGTGATCAGTAATTTCAATGGAACGGTCAATATAACCGTATACGACAAAGCACAAACCGTTGGCACATTGGGCAATGACCCGGAGAGCATGCGGGAAGACTTCAAGGTAGAGAATGCCGTCCTGTTTAAAGGAAGTGCCAAAGTAAAAAACGGAGAGTTTGCGTACAGCTTTGTTGTTCCACAGGACATCAGTTATTTATTTGGCAGGGGCAGGATCAGTTATTACGCACAAAGCGGAGACTGGGATGGAAACGGCAGCTACAGGGATTTTATCATCGGCGGTTCGCAACGTACGAGCACTGATGTGACGGGGCCTGAAATCAAGGCATATCTGAACAATGAAAGCTTTCAAGATGGCGGTACAACGGGTGAAAATCCCTTGCTGATCGTGCACCTGAAAGACAGCTCCGGCATCAACATCATCGGCACCGGCATCGGCCACGACCTGGTAGCCGTGCTCGACAGCGGAAAGCAGGTGTATAGGCTCAACCCGTTTTTTGAGAGTGATCCAAACAGCTTTCAGCAGGGAACCGTTCGCTACCAGCTGAGTTCCGTTTCTGAAGGCGAGCATACCCTGCAGATCAAAGCCTGGGATGGGGTCAACAATTCAAATGGGGTTGCTGTCCGCTTCCGGGTTGTGAAGCAAAAAGGGTTTTCTATCCTGAATGTTTCCAACTATCCGAACCCCGTTTTGTCATCCACCGTATTTCATTTTGAACATGATGCAGCTGTAAGCCAGATGCAGGTGTCTATCAACATATTTACAGCAGAAGGCAAGTTGATAAAAGCCTTGAAAAAGACAATAAAGACAGAAGGGAGCCGTTTTTGTGAGGTTGAATGGGAGGGGAGAGATAACGAGGGCGCCAAACCGCACAAAGGAATCTACTTCTATCAGATAACTGCTGTTACAGACGTCAATACCCGGGCAAGCAAGTCCGGAAGATGTTTGATATGGTAGCCGAATTGTTCAAAATCATTATTTTAGCCGCCGATTGATTAAACCTCTACGTTAAACAATTTACAGGAGCTTAGATTGCGGGTACGATTTTGTTCATGTATACAGTACATACATGAAAAGGGGCGGTATCCCTAGGCTTGGCTACAAACAACAAAATCAATTTAGATGAGAAAACCAACCGGCGCCTTTCTGCTTTTTTTTCTGGTGATTACAGGATGTACAACCCTCTATGCGCAACAAAAAATCAATGTTGTGACCACTGCTGTTCCTTTCCTGCGCATATCGCCCGATGCAAGGGCTGGCGGCATGGGAGAAACCGGGATCGCCACAACGCCTGATGCCAATGCACCCTTCTGGAACCTGTCGAAGACGCCCTTTAACACCAGTCCGGGTGGTGTGAGCTTAACCTACACACCCTGGTTAAAAAGACTGGGTCTGAATGATGTGTACCTGGCCACTGCTTCCGGTTATTACAAGCTGGACGAGATGCAGGCCATCTCCGGCTCGGTGCGGTATTTCAGCCTGGGTAATATCCAGTTTACGAATGACAGGGGAGAAGACCTGTATGCATACAAACCCCGCGAAGTGTCTATAGACGCAGGGTATTCGCGCAAGCTTTCAGAAAACATCGGATTGGGTGTGGCACTGCGCTATATCAATTCGAGCCTGGCCAAAGGCGATTTTTCAGGCACTACATACAAATCAGGCAGCACAGTAGCCGGCGACATCAGCCTGTATTATACCAGGCCCGATGAGAATGGCCAGGGCTGGAGCTTTGGCGGCGTGATCAGCAACCTGGGCGGCAAGATCGGTTACACCACCGATGCCAGACAAAAAGATTACATCCCTGCCAACTTAGGACTGGGTGCAGCTTATACCAAGGTATACGATGAAAACAACAAGATCACGTTTGCTCTGGATGCAAACAAGCTGCTGGTTCCCACGCCACCTTTGCTAAGCGGTGATCCTTCCAGAGATTCTGCTGGTATAGCAAACTACCGCGGCAGAACCGTGATCAGCAGCTGGTTCAGCTCTTTTGGCGATGCGCCCGGTGGTATGGGTGAAGAACTCAAGGAACTCCAGGTGTCGGCCGGCGCAGAGTATTGGTACAACAACCAGTTTGCGCTCAGGGCCGGGTATTTTTATGAAGACAAGACCAAGGGTAACCGGAAATATTTTACCCTGGGCGTCGGTCTTAAATACAATGTATTCGGATTGAACTTTTCTTATATCATTCCTTCAGGAAGCGGTATCAACCAGAACCCGCTTTCCAATACCCTTCGGTTTGGAATCATCTTTGATTTCAACAAAGAAGAGCAATAAGCATTATCCAACTACTTCTATCAACAGCCAACAGCTGATAGCCTTCGCTACAAGCTGTTGGCTGTTGGTATAAAGAAATCCTCCTCTATATATGTCGTACAGGATTGGCTCCGGGATTGATTTTCACCAGCTGGCCGCCGGCCGGGAACTGTGGCTTGGCGGGGTGCTGGTTCCGGCTGAAAAAGGAAGCGTGGGGCATAGCGATGCGGATGTGTTGCTGCATGCCATCTGCGATGCCCTGCTGGGGGCCCTGAGCCTGGGTGATATCGGCATGCATTTCCCGGACACATCAGCCCAGTATAAAAATATCGACAGCAAGATCCTGCTAAAGCGATGTTTTGAGCTGATCCAGGAGCGGGACTACTGCGTTGTAAACGTAGATGCCACCGTTTGTCTGGAAGCGCCTAAAATAAAAGATTACAAGCCGCTTATGTGCAGCACCATTGCAGGTATCCTGCATATCGGTGTGGAAGATGTATCCGTAAAAGCGACCACTACAGAGAAAATGGGATTTGCAGGGCGGGGCGAAGGACTGGTAGCCTACGCCACTGTGCTGCTGCAAAAAAGAAAGTAGAGCCGGATCATCCAAACTGCATTCTTCTCTTCAAAGAACCATTTTGTAAGTAGAATTTGTTTCATCGAGGGTAGAGCCTATTTTTGTAGTTATGCCAGCGGTTACCGTCCATGTCATCAACAAATCAGCCAATGCCCTGCCGCGCTATGCTACAGAAGGTGCTGCTGGTATGGACATCATGGCTGACCTGTCTGAACCGCTGACCCTTTCACCCCTGCAACGCTTTGCCGTACCAACCGGATTGTATATCGAGCTTCCTCCCGGATATGAAGCCCAGGTAAGACCCCGGAGCGGACTGGCCCTGAAGCATGGGATTACCTGTCTGAACTCACCGGGTACCATTGATGCTGATTACCGGGGCGAGATCAAAGTGATCCTCGTCAATCTTTCACACGACCCTTATACGATCTCTACAGGCGACCGCATCGCCCAGTTGATTGTACAGAAAGTAGAAACCGTCGCCTGGAGAACCGTCGAAAGCATAACAGCTACCCAACGAAATGAAGGTGGCTATGGCCATACCGGAAAATAATCTACCATGATGAGATACAGCTTGCTTTTTCTAAGCCTTTTTGTGATACTGATCAACTGCGCCTGCCACTCTACCCGGAAAATACAAACTGCCATTGCGAAAAAAGATACGACCCAGGCCGTGATTGTGGCAGATCCCAAAGCAGATTCCGTTCAGTTTATCCGCGACATCTTTTCACAGGTAAGAAAAAACAGGATTGATTTTAAAACTTTCTCCGCCAAGATAAAGGTAGAGTATACAGATAAAAGCGGGAAAGGTCCGGACCTGACCGTGTTTGCGCGCATGGTAAAAGACAGCGCGATCTGGCTTTCTATCAATGCCACCATCTTTAGCTATGAAGCCTTCCGGGTACTGATCACGCCCGACAGTGTAAAAGTGCTCAACAAAAAAGAAAAGGAATACCAACTCCGCTCCGTGAGTTATTTGCAGGAACTGGTACAGCTGCCTTTTGATTTTAATACGCTGCAGGATCTGATCATCGGCAATCCGGTTTACCTAGATTCCAATATTGTATCTTTTAAAAAGAATGATGACCTGGTGCTGCTGTTAAGTTCCGGCAAACTGTTTAAACACCTGCTCACCTTAAATGCGGCAGCCAATTACGAGCTGCAGCACAGCAAGCTTGATGATGTAAATGCTGCCCGCAACCGTACCTGTGATTTGACTTATTCTAACTACGAGAATAAAAATGGCGTTAACTTTCCGACAGAAAGAAAGATTTCCGTAGCGGAAAAATCACGGCTTGATGTAGACATGGATTTTAAGCAATACGATTTTAACCAAGCCGTCAGCTTGCCTTTTACGATTCCCAAAAATTACACGTTGCACAAGGCTTTATAACATTTCTTTTTGAATTGATCGCTTGCAATCCATGTTATAAGGCAGTACTTTCAAACCGAGGTTTGAACAATTATTTATTCATACGCCGGCTAAAACCATTCGACTGCTTAAGACCATCCAGGCTGGTTGATCCCGGTATAAAAAAATGAGCATGAAAAAATTGGTCCTGTTCTGTGTAATGACAATTTTGTCTGCCTCTACCTTCCTGCAAGCACAAAGCAGATCAGATCTGGAAAGACAGCGTGCTGCCATCCAGCGTGAGATAGAAGATGTAAGACAGTCGCTCAATGAAACCAAAAAGAACAAAAAGGAAACCCTTGGCCAGTTGTCGCTGGTACAAAAAAAGCTGAGCCTCCGCATGTCGGAGATCGACAACATCAACCGGCAGATTGGATTGATTGATGGTGATATCAACCAGTCGTACAAGGACATTGGAAAGCTGAAAAAAGACCTTGATACGCTGAAGACGCAGTATGAGAAAAGCGTTTTGTATGCATATAAAAACCGGAGCAATTATTATTTCCTGAACTTTATTTTTTCAGCCAACAGTTTTAATGATGCCGTCAGGCGGGTTGCCTACCTGCGCTCGTACCGCACTTACCGCGAGCAACAAGTGGCTACCATTGAGCGCACACAGGATCTGCTGGAGCAAAAGATCACCGGACTGAATGTGAACAAGGAAAAGAAAACGGTGGTATTGGGTGAACAAAACAAGCAAAAGCAACTGTTGGAAGTTGAAAAAAAGGAAAAAGATGCGGTGGTATCCAAGCTCAAGGTAAGAGAAAAAGAATTGAACAGCGAGATGGTTGCCAAAAAGAAGCAGGATCAGAAACTGAGTGTCGCTATTACTGCTGCTATCCGCCGGGCCACAGAAGCAGCAGCCAGGGAAGCCGCTGCCAAGAGAAAGGCCGATGCATTGGCCAATGCCAGCAAAAACGCGGCTGCTCCTACCACACCAGCTGCTAACGCGCCTGTAGCTAAAAATGAAACACGGGTCATTAAACCCTCTAAAAGTGTTTTCGACGACGACCCTGCAACACGGGCCATGTCGGATGATTTTGAAAAAAACCGGGGCAGCCTGCCCTGGCCTATAGAATCAGGCCGGGTTTCCATGCATTACGGTCCCCAAACAATCGAGGGCACCAAGGTCAGATACGACAACAAGGGCATTACTATAGAATCAGATGCAGGCAAATCAGTGAAAGCCGTATTTGACGGAGAAGTGGTGACCGTAATGAACATCGGGTCGGTAGATGCTGTCGTAGTGAAGCATGGTAAGTACTTCACCACTTACAGCAACCTCGACGGTGTCAGCGTCTCAAAAGGCCAGCAGGTAAAAAGAGGACAGACCATCGGCAAAGTAGCCGAAAAAGATGCTGGTGATGGCGACCTTGAATTCCTGATCTCAAACGACAGAGACCAATACCTCAATCCGGAGATTTGGTTGAGAAGATAAAAACGGCTGAAGCTTGATTCACAGGATTGATGGGATTCACAGGATCGGATGTTGATGAAGGGTAGGGTATGCTGGTGGCAGGTTTCATGCATTTACAATCTTGAACCCACCCCTTCCCTCCCGGGAGGGTATATGCCTTTGGCACGCTGCATTCGGAGTCTCTCCCTGATTGTTTTCATATCTTTTTCCAGCATTTTTTGTCTTGAACCAGGATTACACGGATTAGGGGATTACAGGATTTTTGGGGTACATAGGCCTCACCCTGTTCTTTTTGTCATCCCTTTTCTCTTTGTCATTCTGCCGGGGCGCTTCTTG
>JADCRZ010000068.1 GCA_015069695.1 Williamsia sp. | reverse complement strand
GGCGGCTCCTGCACTTTGAAAGATATTTTTTGCAGCGGTAGAATAGAGCCAGTCAGCATCAGAAAAAACATCTTTCAAAGTACAGTGCAAAATGGCCTCAAAAAGCTCGAAAACTCTACATTATCGATGTTTGGTATTGGAGTACGAAACAGGTTCCATCTTTACGTAAGAGCGATCGGGTCGAAGGTGGGATAAAGAGAATGTCATGGTTTAATCTTATCATTTGGGAAGTTGATAATTGTACAAACATAAGTGATGCATCTGCTGTAACGTTTTTTCTTTTCTCTGCGTCCTATCGCCCGGACAAACAATTTTACAGATCGTCATCATTAATTGAGAATATTCAAAAACGAACTATGCATCTCTCCACACGTGCAATTGCATCAATTATCGCGGCTTTTTCGCTGATAGCGGCCTGCAGGAAAAATACTGTTGTTACACTACGCCCTTCTTCTGTCAATAAGCTCGTTTCAATAGACGGAATTGTTTTTGACACCACAAAAAGCAATCTGCTCAATGCGCATGTGTATGCATTTGATACGTTGAAGCAGGCATATACACTAACCAGCTTCGGAGCATTTTCAGGAAAAACCAGAACGGTGAAGTTTTCAAACGGTGGTGGCTTTCAAAATGTGCCTGTAATAAAGGCCACTGGTTTTAATGATTACGGATCCAGTTATTTTGCGCGCGATACTGCGGGTATAGTATGGGATATATACCAATTGCGGTTTAATACCACTGGCTACTTACGACCAGTTCCTATCAACATTTTTGCGCCCAAAGCTCTTCAATCGGGTGATTATTGGTATGCTTGGGCTGGTCTGGAACAGGGGAAGAATTCGCAGTATTACTCTTTTGCGGCAAAAGTGATCAATTCCAGCGCGGCAACATCAACAGGTGCTACCGGTTGCATAGAAATTGAGTATAGTGCGCCGGATTACAAAGACACAGTTTTTATCAAACCCGGCAGAGGACCAGTAGAGATCCGGTCGTGGCGTGCACATTTGTATGAAAGCAATCAGCCTGGATTTGGCGGTTATAAATGATGGTTCAAGGATGTGTATGTCTGTTGACAGGACTGTACAAAAGCCTGTTATAAAATAAGCTTTCAAAAGATATTGTAAGAAAAATATTGCAAGTAAACTCAATGAAGAAGAGCAGCAGGTGTTTGGTTCTCTTCGGTAAACATCCTATTAACATGTTCCTGGTTCCAAAAGGAGAAATTGTATCAGTTGTTAACTGGCGGGATAAGCCCCACCGCAATCAGTATCGAAGATTTTCAAAGGTGACCCAAGAACTAAAGATGCCGCATGACTTTTTTCTTGGTGAAACACTGGTGAGCCAGGCAGTATGGAAGGAGATAACACAAACAAATCCGTCTTATTTTAAGGATCATACATCACCGGTAGAAAACATAAACTTTATGGAGGTACAGACCTTCATTTCAAGACTAAACCGCTTAACCAATCACAACTTCCGATTGCCCACTGAAACAGAGTGGCTTTATGCCTGTCTGTTAAACTATCCAGCCGATTTCACGCAAAGAATGGATGAATATGTGTGGTATGAAGCGAATTCAAAAAATAGAACACAACCCGTAGGCTCGAAGAAAGCCGGAAGACTACAGTTTTCAGACTTATTAGGCAATTTATTCCAGTGGTGCAATGCAGCGCCTGAAAGTCCAAACCCGTCGAATCAACCTATTTATAGAGGCGCCTGTTGGCAGACACAAGGGTTGTGGGTCGACACAGCATATCGAATGACAGTCAACCAACATTTTAAAAACAACACGATTGGTTTTCGTTTGGCGATGGATGTGTAAAATACTCAGCCCAACACACATCCTGGGCGTGAAATAACAATACCGTTCTACTTTCTGGTTTGGCAAACTTGCTCGCCGCCCTCTTGCTTCAGTGATCTAAATAGTAGATTCTAGTTAGCAGTTGTGATGCCGGTCCTGTGTTAAGATCTGCTCACCGGTCTATATTACAAACGCTTTGAAGACAAAGGAGAGCTTTATCTCGTGCATTCTATTTTTATCCTTGTCATGCTCTGCCATAAACAACATCGATCTATTGAACAATGCATATTCCTGCCTCCGTCTTCCATTGGTCTGCCGAATCCGCTGCTTTATCCGTCCGGATCTAGGCTTCTTCGGGGATGCGTGCGCTTCCCTTCATGCTACAATAGCTTTGTGCTTCACGGCGTGCTTTTAAATTTGAATTCCACTATCACTGGCGTAGCATCCGGAGGATTGCCTTTCATGAATCCTGCGATTACTTCCGGAATTTGTACCTCTTTGTTTTGCTCGAAAAACTGGCGGAGCTCTCCTGCTTTCTACGCTTTGTAATATTTGTCGCCTTTTCTCAGCGTTCCATAGTCTGCCAAAAGCTGCAAGTTATATTGGATGTTATCCGGCTTAACATTTCTTGTTTTGTAGGTGATATTACTTTGCTTTTGATAGATATACGATTCAAAATTGGAAAAATACCTGATCGTAAAGAAAAACAATCGAGGGGTTTCATAGAAATTATAGTTATGTCGAAACAACCATGCATTGTTCCGCTGAAAGTTTTCCCGGGGCAGTACCAGCTGGTAAGCCGGCACCAGGCTGTCTTTTATCAGCTTGTAAATGGTGTCGCAGTAAGGCCGGGTAATAAAATTGATAAGCGGGCTATCTGTTTTGCTTATAGTAGTGCCTTCCTCCGTATACAAGAACCTGGGTTCATTGATCCGGTTTTAAGGAAAAAAGTTTTTTATCAGTTCCCAGTTTTTATAAATCTTAAATTCATAATCAAGGCCTTCTTTGTAAAGCGGGCTTGTACTGATCTGTCCTTGCCAGTAATACCCATCGTAAAGGGGATAAGCCTGAAGAATGTCGTTTTCATCAGGATCATCTTTTTGGATCATAAATGTTGTATCATTCAAATCGATCCTGTATTTTTTGAAATACTTTTTATTGCGCGGATTGCCCCAGTCCATCCTGATCTTTATCAGGTCTTTCGGTGTAAGTGTATAATTTTTATTATTGCCAAAAAACACGACCTGGTTGCCGGCTTGGCGATAAGCCGGATAAAACCCTTCTCCGAGTTTCTTATAATTGATCTTTTTCATAAAACGCCCGTTTCTTGCATAAAGCAAAATAGTCTTCGTGGAGTAATCTATTACCATGAAGTGATTGTCGGTCACCTCCATATTGATCCGGGGCGCTCAGTTGAACTTCTTCCCTGCTTTCCAGGGGAACGAATTGGATAGAATCTACAAATTTTTCTTGTCTCGCAGTGCCGGTCGCTTTGGGATAGAGATAAATCTTCTGTATTTGTGTTCGGGCGATTGCAGGGATGAGCAGAGGAAATAATACTATAATCGTAAAGCACTGCATGTAACGTCTCATTTTGCTGGTTGGTCGATCAAATATATGGCTAGGAGTGCTAAGATGCTCATAAAGGGGATTGTTATGAACAACGGTAGAAATATACTATAAAACTCCCGTTTCTACATGCTGTTGTGTTATAGTAGCTTCCGCCTGCAGGACCTATTCAAAAAGCAGGCGGTGTTCCCGCTTGAATTCAAGCGGCGTTTTATTCATGATCTTTTTGAAATATCGGTTGAAGTTTGAAAGATTGTTGAAGCCGCTGTCGTAACATACTTCGTAAACTGTCATGTCTTTTTCGACCAACAGGTTACAGGCATGCGTTACACGGACTTCCAGCAAAAAATCATAAAATGTCTTTCTTGTTTTCGATTTGAAGTAGCGGCAAAAAGCTTTTGCGCTCAGGTTTGCTATGGAAGCGATTTCTGCAAGGGTGATCTTTTGCTGGAAATTATCAGAGATGTACTGGAAGATTTTATTCAGGCGGTCTGTTTCAGGTTTCTCCTTATTCAACGGATGGTAAATCGAATTGATAAACTGTTTGTCTTTCGCGATCGCTATCTTTTCCAGGATCGTTAGCAGGGTGGTGATGCATTCCAATCCCTTTGACTCCTGTAATCTGCCGATGAGCTCTTTTACCTGCGTTTTGGTGTCGCCGGTTACCTTAACGCCCCGCTTTGCTTTTTCCAGGAGCAATTCAATATTTTTTAGTTCCGGCGTTTGAAAAAACTTAGCACCTAAAAAATCAGGATGAAAGTAGATGATGGTTACTTCTGCTTTCTGTCTGGACCCTTTTGTGAAATATTCAGGATCGCAACGCCACATGTGCGCGAGGTTGGATCCAAACAAAAACATCTCGCCCGGCTCAAAACGATGTACATCGTTCCCTATAAATGTTGTTCCCCTTCCTTTGCGAATGTAAATAAGCTCTATCTCAGGATGGAAATGCCACTGGTTGTAAAAATCAGAGCCCTTTCTCCGGCAAATATGGAAGGAAGATTCCGGCTTTAACGAAACTTTCAGCAAATGAGGTTTCATACGCAAAAGATATAAAATCTACTTTCTTAAGGTTATTGGAGTCAAATTTATGTTACTATCATATCAATTATTGCGAATTGGTTGGATATTATTTCTCTGCGGGAAAAGGAAATTTGGTATGCAATTGCTTGCATCCTGATTTGGTGATGATCGGACCAAAACAAACATCACTGCCATTAATTTTCTTGCTATGCTGTATGAAGAAATCTTCCCGCCCGGACCAGCTCTTCCTCCTTTTATCAATGATTGCCAAACAGGTGATTCCCCTACGAATCTTCTCCCATGTTGGCTGGCCAGGTTTCCGGTAGAGCCGTTCTCACGCATAGCCTTTGTTACACTTGCCAAGTAAGTGCCAGAAATAGACTTATGGAAAATACAAATTCATACAGCCGCAGAGGGTTTGTAAAGCTGGCCGGAATGGCCGGCGCGGCGGCTTTGATCGCGCCCGGTTTTGCTTTTGAGGAAGCAAAAAAAAGAAGGTTCAAAATAGGTTCCACGTTCATCCTTTGGGGTTATGGTGCAGATAACCTGGAGCCCGCCCTGAAAGACATGGCCAGTTTGGGTTATCATTCGTTTGAGACCTTTGGAAACGTGATCGAAGAATGGGAAACCAAACGCGGTGGTTTCAAGCAGGTAGTGGAGAAACATGGCGTACCTATTGTATCAGCATTTTGTGCAACGGACGTACTCGATCCTTCAAAGACGAAAGCCGAAACGGAAAAACTGGTGCGGTGGACAAAAATGCTGAAAGCAAACGGCGGAAAGCTGGTGGAATATTGCGCAGGCGGCAGAAGGGGAAAGGATTTTAACTACAAGGACTATGCGAAGAACATGATCGAATCTATGAACACCTACGCAAAAGCGGTGGCGGATGAAGGGCTTGTTTGTGCCCTGCATCCGCATACAGGCACACCGGTAGAAACAGAGGAAGAGATCTATTATGTTATGAACAACCTGGATACAAAATATATGAAATTCGGACCTGACGTAGGGCAGATACAAAAGGGCGGCGGCGACCCGGTAAAAATCTGCAGGGATTTTATGCACCTGATCGAACATGTGCACCTGAAAGATTATGCCGGCGGTGAAACCGGGTACCTTGGCTATTCGCCCCTGGGCAAAGGGAATGTGAAAATAGAGGAGATCATGCAGATGCTGGAAAAAAGAAGAAAAGAAATGGCGGGCATGGTCATGTTTGAACTGGACTACCAGGCAAACAGCAAGCCGCCCTATACAACGTACGAAGCAGCAAAGATCTCAAGAGATTTTATGGCAAAGCTGAATTACAAGTTTGATGAGAAATCAGCCTGACCGGGCTGCATACCCTTTTTAACGATAACCAGATAACATGCTTACGATGAAAAAAGCTTTTTGTCCGCCTTTCCGGTTGCAGACAAAGATGAATTTTTTAGGAATTGACTGTGTTGTCACTGACCTGAGTCATACTATCGCGCCAGAAGACCCTACGTTCATTGGCCACCAGCGGACCCTGATCTGGAACCACCTCACACACGAGGAAACCCAGAAGATGGGACTAACAAAACCGCCTTACTCTTACAAGGTAATCGGTTTCACGATGTGCGATCATTCAAACACCCATGTGGATGCCATCAACCATGTGGTGAACGAACCAGGTGCCCGTGCTATCGATGAATTGCCCCTGGAATGGTTTATGGCCCCCGGTGTCTGGTTTGATTTTTCACACAAAGGGCCCAACAGCTATATCTCCAGGGCCGATGTGGAAGATGCCCTTGCAAAAACAGGTGTGACCATTCGGCCGCAATCGGTGGCTTTTTATCACACCGGCTGGTACAAGAAATGGAACAGGCCATTCGAGTACATCCGCAATTATCCGGGTGTGGACCGGAGCGCGATTGAATACCTGAACGACCTGGGTGCGATCTGTGTGGGCGCAGATGCACCAAGCATCGACAGCTACAATGAAGTGGCCGTCGTAAGGGAACAGCCCGCTCACATCGTATGCAGGGAGCGAGAAATACTCAATATCGAAAACCTGGCGCAGGTAGATATGATCCCTGCGCATGAATTCTGGTTTGCTGGTTTGCCGCTCAAAATAAAGGGCGGCTCAGGCTCCCCGTTTAGGGGAGTGGCCATCGTGCCGGAGCATAAGATAAAATAGCTGCGTATGCGCCTTGCCGTACTTCAGACCATACGCGCACAACGGGGCCCGGGTCTTATAGACATTTCCGGATGGTTCCATAAAGGCTGAACAGACAGTATAGACATTTAAAGAAGACAACTGATGGGTAATTTGCCAAAAGAAATGGATGCCCTTGTATTAAAGGGGGTCCGTGATTTTGTTATCGAGACCGCACCGGTTCCGCAACCCGGCGCAGATGATGTGATCTGTAAAGTAGATACCACATTTATCTGCGGTACCGACCCCCATATCATCAACGGCGACTTTCCCGGTTTCTGGCCAAAAGGATACCCGTTCGTGCCCGGGCATGAATGGTCGGGTACCGTGGTGCAAACCGGGAATACGGCGGCACAGCTCGGCTGGAAAGAAGGCGATCGTGTGTGCGGTATTTCCCACTGTGGGTGCGGCTATTGTGCCATGTGCCTGAAAGGCCGTTACAATGAATGCCTGAACTACGGCCATGAAGAAAGGGGGCACCGGCAATACGGGCACTATACGCCCGGCGCCTATGCCCAGTACATGCGCAGTTCTGTAAAAAGCATCTACAGGGTTCCCGACTCCATGTCGCTGGAATATGCCGCTTGTGTTGACCCCCTGAGCATTGCCCTGTACACGGTAAAACGTTCACGCATGCATCCCGGCGACGATATCCTGATCGTGGGCACGGGTCCGCAGGGCCTAATGGCGATCCTGGTTGCAAAAGCGCTGGGGGCTGGGCGCATCCTGGCTGTGGGCAGTGGCGAACGGTTGAAAAGGGCAGAAGAACTGGGCGCTGTGCCGATCAGTTACAAGGAGGGCGATGTAGTGCAAAAGATAAAAGAGCTTACTAACGGCCTGGGTGCACCTGCCGTACTGGAATGCGCGGGTACAACCGATTCTATCCGGCAGGCCTGTCTGGCCGCTGCAAAAGGGGGCGTTGTGTCCGTCATCGGCATCCCGCACGAAGAGCCTTCGCTGCCTATGAAGCGGATCGTACTGGATGAAATAGAGATCGTGGGCAACAGGGCCAATCCCAACACGGCGCAGGAAGCCATCAGCTTGCTGGTAAACAAACGGGTCGATTTAACGCCTTTGATGACGCACCGGTTTCCTTTGAAAGAGTTCGGTACGGCACTCGAGGTTTTTGAAAAAAGAATGGATGGCGCTATCAAAGTAGCAACAAAGCCCAACGGAATAGATTTAAACTGATGAAGAGGGCAACAAAATAAAACAAGCGCATATGAGCAATAAAGTCATGATCGTAAGCGGCGGTGCATCCGGATTAGGACTGGCAGCAGCGGAGAAGTTTGCCAGGAACGGGTACAACATCACGCTGATCGATGTTAATGAGCAAAAAGGAAAACAGGCCGAGGAAAAGATAAAGGGCATGGGGGTGGATGCGGTTTTCTGTCTCTGTGATATTTCTAACAAGGAACAGGTGCAAAGGGCAGCACAGATTACAAAAGACCGTTTTGGCCGCGCCGATGTACTGATCAACAATGCCGGGCTTGAAGTCAGGGGAAGCATTTTGCAATGCGCAGAAGATGACTGGGTCCGTTTGTATGATATCAACCTCAAAGGAATTTACTACATGTCCAACGCCTTTGTGCCGGGGATGGTCGCGCAGAAGAAGGGGGCTGTCGTAAACACCGGTTCTATCCTGGGTTACCGTACAGTACCGGAGCGGGCCGCTTACTCCTCCTCCAAAGGCGCCATCGATACGCTGACCCGTACCATGGCCTTTGACCTGGCGCCGCACAATGTCCGCGTGAACTGCGTGGTGCCTGGTGCTATTGATACGCCCCTGTTAAGAGGGTCGATCAATGATTCGCCAAACCCGGCAGAAACAGAAAAAGTGTTGGGTTCAAAAAGCGTGTTTGGCCGCATGGGCACACCCGAAGAAGTGGCGAACGTCATGTATTTCCTGGCCTCGGACGAAGCCTCGTTCGTAACCGGCGCGGCGTATTTTGTCGATGGCGGATGGTCCATCATGTAGGCAATCAGATCAAGTTTAAAACCCGTTTGTTTTGATATATCCAGAGTACAAGAAGTCGCTGATCAGCAAGGGAATTGTTCTCCTGCTGCAGATCAAAGACTCCGACATCAGGCTGATGAATCTATACCAGTGCCGCCATTCAGCAGATAGTTCTATTCATATAGGCGGTGCCTCTTCTGCCACCATACCCATGGTAGGCCTTTTTTACGGGGGTATCATCGATGTGAATGTAGAACAGCCCACTGCACCCGGCCAGGATCTATTTGTGCTCAGCAAAGGCCATGCAGTCGCAACCCTTGCGTCCATCTATGCCGACCTGGGCTATTTCGACCGGTCTGTTTTAAAAGGTTCGCGTACTGTTTCCAGCATCCTGAACGGGCATCCTGGTCCGCTGCTGCCCGGTGTTCATGTGGCTACCGGCCCCATGGGACAGGGAATGGGCGTGGCACAGGGCTTTGCCGTTGCGGGGCAGCGCGCGCCGCATTTTGATGTGTATGCAGTAACCGGCGATGGAGAACTGCAGGAGGGCTCTATCTGGGAAACGGTCATGTTCGCAGGCTACAAGCGCCTCGACAACCTGTGCGTGCTGGTGGACAACAATGGCGGACAGCTGGACATCGTAACCACACTTCACTTTCCGTACAATAGCCTAAGCGCCAGTTTTGCCAGCTTCGGCTGGAATGTGCTTGAAGTGGATGCGACCAAATACCACACCGTATACGATGCACTGCTCCGGTTCAAACAGGGCAGGAGAGAGGGCAAGCCAACAGTTATTATTTGCAAATCAACCAAGGGACATGGCGGGCTTTCTGATTATATGAACACACACAAGGCCACCATTGCCAAAGACCTCCTGGACCAGGAAGACACCATGCAGTTGAAGCAGCGGGCTACCCGGGAAAAAGAGTTCTTCTGTTTCTTTGTTCGATTGGCAGAGAAAGAATTTGCAGAAGTGAGACATGCCATCCTGCAACAGGCAGAGGCCATGCACTTCAGGATCGAAAAAGACAGGGTGGTGGGAATAGAAACGCCTGTCAAAACAGCGAAGGCACCTGTAAGGGATAAAAAAATAAAGTATGCGCCTTCCCAGCTGCCCAGGCTGGAGAAGGGAAAGTCCTATGGTGCGAACAAGGTAATCGAGCTTTCCATGAGGGCCTTTGCCCAGGATGAAAGGGTGTATTCCATCGACTCTGACCTGGCCTCTACCAGCGGGCTGCAGGCAGGGGTTGGTTTTGTGGACAAATACCGCGCCCTGAACGCCGGTGTGGCCGAAGCCAACATGCTGTTGCTCGGAGAAGCGTTTGCCGTGATGGGTGCCAATACATGGGTCAGCACGTTCTGCCCTTTTTTCGACTGGAAAGTGATGCGGAGGATCGCTGTCGGGATCCAGGAAAGGGAAGAAGTGATCGCGGAAAAGGGGGGCTGGTTATCGGAAGGGCATGGCTTGGACCTAACCATGGTGGCTACGGCTGCAGATCTGGAAACCCAGGCCAACGGTGCTACCCACATGGGCAATGACGATGTGATGTTGTTCAACGAGGTGGCACAGTTGAAGATCATCAACGTATCGTGCCCGCAGCAATTGCTTGGCGTGCTGAAATGGATCATGGAAGGAAATAAAGGATTGGTTTATATGCGTGTGCTGAGAGCACCTGCAACGGTTATTTACGATGCAGACTTTGCATTCAATTTCGGCAAGGCATACCAGGTAAGATGGGCCGAGCACGCGAAAGCGGTGCTGGTTACTTCCGGTAGGGGCGTGTATGAAGCGCTGGATGCGGCAAAGGAACTGGAAGGCAAAGGCATTCACATCAATGTGGTCGATATGCCTTCGATTGATGAAGATGCCATCCTTGCATTATACCGTTCAGGAAAGACCATTTTTATCGCAGAGCAAAACAACGGCTATCTCTGGTCGCATTTCAGAAGGGTGCTGTTTCAAACGGAGCCAAGTATCAATGCGCAAAGACTGGTCCCGGTCAATACAACAACAAGGGGTGGCCTGCATTATATCCATTCCGGCACCTATGCCGAGCTGGCAGCACACTATGGCCTGGACGCAAAACACGTGAGCGAAACCATGCTGAAAACCCTTAAAGCAAAAAAAGCAAAAGCAGGTTCCCTATGACCATCATCCATGAAACAGATGTACCTGAAGTGTACCATCCCGGGCGGTTTATGCGCTGGCTCGCTAATGAACATTCGCTTCGTGCAAACAACCTGTCGGTTTGCGTGATCCGGATGCTGCCCGGCGAAACGGTCCGGCCTGCACATTCACATCCCAACAGTGAAGAGCTGATATACATCATCACCGGTACGGGCAAGGTCATGATCGAAGGGGAAGTGGGTGATGTAAGAGCGGGTTCCGCCATCTTGTTTGAACAGGGTAAAGTGCACATGTTAAGAAACACAGGAGCGGAAGAAATGAAAGTGATCTGTTTTTTCGCCCCGGCAACCAATGTCGACAACTACAAAACCTTTGAATCTATTTCTTTTCCTGGATAGAAACTTTTATCACCGATGGTTCATTAAAACCAGCTTATCATGACAATCTGCTTGCATCGCCGGAAACAGACTGTTCTGCTGCAGGGCTTGTACGCTCATGCATCCAAATCAGTAAGCCATATGAAACCCTTTTTTCTTTCCCTGCTATTCACCAGCAGCCTGGCTTTGTTGCATGCACAAACCCGCTCCGATGCGCCCCTGGCTGAGTTCGGACAGTCCTTTGAGCCTGATTACCTATTCAAGGGATCAACCCTCAAAGGATGGCATGTGTTGGGCGATGCCGACTGGCAGGCCAATAACGGAGAGATCATTGGCAAGGCAAAGCCGAATTCAAATGGTGGCTGGCTGGTGCTGGATAGGGGTTACCAGGACATCGGTTTTCATGCCCTGTTCAAAGCTGCCGCTAACAGCGAAGCAGCCCTGTTGCTCAGGATGGAAAAAACGCCTGGTGGTTACAGGGGTATATTGCTTTCATTAGAAAAAGACGATACAGCACCTTACTGGGTGTTGCTGGATCTAAACGGAAAAGTGATCAAACAGGATAAGCTCAGGTATGCGGGCGGGATCAATTACCGCATGGCCCCGCCACCAGATACAACGAGCCGCCGGACCGGCGGTGGAAATTTTGCGGGCCAGCGTTCTGTTACGCCGGCCGACCTGCCGGTCCGCATCCCGAACACCTCTTTTCGCGACCATGACTGGAACCAGATAGAAACATTCCTGGAAACAAATGTCATCCGCAGCTTTTTGAATGACGGCAACGAGATCGGTGGAGCTGTGGACGGTGAAGCTGCTCTTTCCGGCTACGGACCGGTCGCCCTGTATGCCGGGGGCACAGGTGAGGTCCATTTTAAAGATCTGATGTATAAGGACGTTTCCATCCGCTATACGCCAAAGGAACAATCATCCCCCCGGTTCAAAGTGCAGTGCATCAGCGACTTTTATTATTCCTGGGGAGCGGATGCAGCAGATTTTAACAGGGATGGCAATATAGACATTGTAGCCGGCGCTTACATTTACTTCGGTCCTGATTTTACCCGCTTTAAAGAAATTTATCCGGCCATTGCCGTTGGTCCCTCAAAAGAATTTACGCCCATCAACCACCAGTTTGCTTATGATGTAAATGCAGATGGCTGGCCAGACGTCATCACCGGGTGGGGCGGCACTAAGGTGTACATCAACCCAAAAGAAGAATCCCGCCGCTGGGACAGTTATGAACCGGTGGGCAGAACACAAAGTGAAACCACCCTCTTTACAGATATCGACAAGGATGGGAAACCGGAACTGGTGTATGCGGCGCAGGGCCAGTTCCGCTATGCAAAACCGGAAGCAAATAGAAAGACATGGACGGAATACCCGGTTTCGGAAAGAGGCTACGCCCTGGCGCACGGCATCGGAGCGGGCGATATCAACGGCGACGGACGCACCGATATTTTAGGGGCTACCGGCTGGTGGGAACAACCTGAAGCAGTTAGCAAGGATAAAACATGGAAGTACCACCCGATGGCATTCGGACGCTATAAGAACAGGGCCAGCAATATTGGCGGCTCTGTAATGGCTGTTTACGATGCCAATGGTGATGGTTTGAATGATGTAGTAAGCAACCTGAATGCGCATGGGTTCGGACTGGCCTGGTTTGAGCAAAAAAAGGATGGAGCCGGCAATGTCCTATTTGTGCGGCACATGATCAGTGATGATTACGCGCAAAAAAGTGCGGGCGGGGTTACCTTCTCGCAGGGGCATGCCGCCACGTTTGCCGACATCGACGGCGACGGTGTGATGGACTATATCGTCGGCAAACGGGTGTTCACCCACCTCGATAACTTGTTTGACCCTGATGCATATGGACCGCCTGTTCTTTACTGGTACCGCACGGTGCGGAATAAAAGGGCCCCCGGCGGGGCGGAGTTTGTTCCTGAACTGATCCATAACCGCTCCGGCGCAGGCTCCCAGATCACGGCGATCGACCTGAACAAGGATGGAGCCGTGGACCTGCTTACTTCTACCAACAGGGGAACATTTATTTTCTGGAATACGCCGGGGTATAAAAAGCCGCCGGCTGCTTCCATCACACAGAAAAAATAAAAAGGAAGGAAGAGCGGTATGATGGCGGTGGATTGCTGCTGGAATTATAAGATATGATATTTATAAACCAACCAAGCTTGCTATGTTGTATTCCATTTTCAAAGGAAAATCCCATCTGTTTGCGGTTTTATCGATGATATTCATCTTTGTTTGTGTTGGTTGCAGCATTGCGTTCTGGAAGAACAATGCAGTCGTATCTGCTGATACGCAACACAGGGAATGGAAGGATTATGGCGGAGGGCCCGACCACTCAAAGTTTGTAGACTTCAAACAAATAACAAAGGCCAACGTCAGCCAGCTCAAGATAGACTTTGTATATCCTGCGTATGATAATCTTGCATACAGCTTCAACCCCATCGTTGTAGACAATGTGATGTACGTTCTTGCAAGGAACAACTCCCTGGTCGCGCTTGATGCAACAACCGGCAGGGAGATCTGGATACATGCCAATCTCAACGGTATCATCGCAAGAGGTATCAATTTCTGGCAAAGCAAGGATAAGACACAAAAGCGCCTGATCATCTTTCTCAACAATACCATGCAGGCCATTGATGCCAATACAGGTAAATCTATCCTGGATTTTGGCGAAACCGGTAAAGGCTATACCGATATGCGCCTGCACCTTGACCGGGACACAGCCTCGCTTGGCAGGATGACCTCTACTACACCCGGTCATGTTTTTGAAGACCTGATCTTACTGGGTTCAGCACCGGGTGAAAACCCTTTTGACGGGCCGGGTCATTTAAGGGCTTACAGCGTACTGACCGGCAAACTGGCCTGGGTATTTCATACCATTCCGCTTCCGGGTGAGTATGGATACGATACATGGCCCAAGGATGCGTACAAGTATGCAGGCGCTGTTAACACATGGGGCGAGATTTCCGTTGATGAAAAAAGAGGCATTGCCTATTTCCCCCTGGGTTCACCCACTTATGATTATGATGGTGCCGACAGGGAAGGCGCCGGTTTGTTTGGCAATTGCATCCTGGCGCTCGATGCAAGAACGGGCAAACGCCTCTGGCATTTTCAAACCGTGCACCACGATCTGTGGGACTACGACCTGACGGCTGCACCGCAATTGATAACGGTAAACCATGGAGGAAAAAAAGTAGCTGCTGTAGCTGTTGCGGCAAAGACCGGGTTTTTATTTGTGCTGGACAGGGTAACCGGCGAACCTTTATGGCCCATTGAAGAACGGCCGGTGCCTAAAAGCCAAATGCCGGATGAACATTCCTGGCCCACACAGCCTTTCCCAACCGTTGTACCGCCCTTCAACCGCCAAACGGTTACTGTTGCTGACCTGAACCCTTACCTCTCTGCCGGCAGGCGAGATTCGCTGATCAAGCGGATCAACGCCGCCAAGGTCGGGTTGTTCCAGCCGCTTTCCGATAAATACGAGGTCATTGCGATGCCGGGATCTACAGGGGGTGCCAACTTTGGCGGCACGGCCGCTAATCCGGAGAAAGGGATGGTATATGTACTTGCCAAGGAAACCGGGTCTTTTTACCGGTTGAAGCTGCGGGAACCGCGGATCACCCCGCTCTCCGGCGACAGGCTTGCACAGGCGGAAGGCCTGTATATCCAGAATTGCCAGGTCTGCCATGGAGCCGACAGGAACGGATTGCCGGCATTGGGTTCCAGTCTGGTAGGATTGGCCGCCCGCGTGAGCGCTTCCACGTTCAAGCAGATCATCAACAACGGCAAAGGCCGCATGCCGCCCATGCCGCACCTGGATGATGCTACCATCACAAACATCTATGCATTTTTGACACAAAGGAGGGGAGGTCCCGGCGGCGCCGGTTTCCGCGGAATGGGCGCCGGCAGAACGGAAGCCAATGTTCCGCCCGGTCCGGTCGTTGATTCGGGTGGGGTAGATCTTCCCGCATTTGCTGCCAGAAAGGAGGTAGGATATCCGGCAAATTATACAGGTCCGAAAGCAATTTATATCGAAGCCCATAACTGGGGCGAAGATGCGGCGGATGTTGTAGCCCCTGCCTGGTCATGGGTGGTGGCCTATGATTTGAACAAGGGAGCCATTCAATGGAAAGTGCCTTTTGGGGATGAAGAAACAGTAACCGGCGGCAAGAACCTGGGCAAGATTAGCGGCTCTGCCCGCAAAGGCATGGTCGTCACCGCTACTGGGATCGTCTTTGCCGTTTGCGGCGACGGGAAAGTTTATGGCTATGATGCAGAAAATGGTCATGTGATCTGGTCTGCCGATCTGGGGCGGGCCAACCCGAGCGGCATCCCGGCCATGTACGAGGCCAATGGCCGGCAATATCTCGTTGTGTGTTCAACAGGCCCTTTGCTCGACAGAACGAAACGGGAAGAAGATGTGCCCAGAGGGTATATCGTATTTGCGCTTCCTCCGAAAAAATAATCGTACATATCCATAGAAACAGCAATCATGAAAATCATCCCTAGACCACGGCGCCATGGCCACACCGGTAGGCATATCTCCGGTACCTTCAAGGCTATTTTCGCCTTTTAACGAGAAAATTATATTGGAAATGTATAGTTTCATGAATGTCAGAATTTTTTTTCTTTTCTTTTTTATCCTTGGTGCAGGTTCGGCCTATGCGCAGAAACTGGTGGTGAGTTCACCCAATCAAAAGATCCGTGTTGCTTTGTACAATAGTCAGGATACAGATGCAGGGGAATGGTATTTAAAAGCTTCTTACAACAACAACGGGAAAGTATCCGAAGCAGGTCCGCGTATTGACCTGGGGCTCTCCCGCAGCGACCAGGATTTTTCCAAAGAGCTGAAATTTGCGAAGGCAGGCAAACCCCTTTCCATCAACGAACAATATACTGCTTTACACGGAAAGAAATCTGTGCGCAGCAATGCCGCGAACGAAATCGCCGTTCAATTTGAGAATCCTTCCAAAGCCAGGCTGAATCTGATCATCAGGGCATACAATGACGGCATCAGCTTCCGGTACGAATTCCCCGAAAAGGGCGGCACTTTTATCATGAAAGACGAACTGACCGCTTATGCGGTAAGCCGCGAAACCACCCGCTGGATGGAAAGATGGAACCCGGCCAATGAAGGCCTGTACACCATGATGAGCGACGACAAGATCCAGAAACAGGAATGGGGCTACCCGGCCCTCTTCAGATCAAAAGACAGCGCCTGCTGGTACCTGGTTCATGAAGCAGACCTTGATAGCAGCTACTGCGGCACGAAGCTGAGCAATACAGCCGACAGCACCCGGTACAAGCTTACCTTCCCCAATCCCCGCGATGGAAGAGGCACGGGCGAATCGAACCCCACCATCACCCTACCCTGGAAATCTCCCTGGCGCGTTGTGATCATGGGCAGCCTCGCGGATATTGTGGCCTCTACGCTGGTGGAGGACGTGTCTACCCCTTCTGTTGTGAAAAATACAGGCTGGATAAAACCGGGGCTTGTTTCCTGGAACTACTGGTCGAGCAATCACGGAACAAAGGATTATAAGATCGTAACCGAATTTGCCGACCTGGCTGCTGAAATGAACTGGCCTTATACCCTGCTGGATTGGGAATGGGACAGCATGACCAATGGCGGCAATGTGGAAGATGCGGCAAAATATATTTTATCCAAGGGTGTGAAACCGTTGATCTGGTACAACTCAGGCGGTAACCATACATTTGTTGCGTCTACGCCCAAAGACCGGATGCTGACGCATGAAAACCGGGTAGCTGAATTTACAAAGCTGAAGAAAATGGGATTTGCCGGCGTAAAGATCGACTTCTTTGAAAGCGAGAAGCAGAATATGATCCGATACTATCTCGCTATCCTGGATGATGCGGCCCGGTTTGACATGATGGTATACTTTCATGGTTGCCTGGTGCCCAGAGGATGGTCGAGGACCTATCCCAACCTGATGACAAATGAAGCCGTGCGGGGCGCGGAGTGGTACAACAACGGCCCGGATTTTACGGCCACTGCCCCGGAACACAATACCATCCTGCCGTTTACCCGCAATGTGATCGGCGGCATGGATTATACGCCGGTCACCTTCACCAATTCGCAGTTTCCGCATATAACCTCTTATGGCCATGAACTGGCCCTGAGCGTATTGTTTGAATCAGGTTTGCAGCACCTGGCCGACCGGCCCGAAGGATACCGCGAACTGCCTGATGCCGTGAAGACATTCCTGAAAACCGTTCCCAATGCATGGGATGACATCAAATTGCTGGAGGGATACCCCGGTAAAGATGTTGTAATAGCGAGACGCAAGGGAACAGCCTGGTATATCGGCGGCATTACTTCGGAGATCCGGGAAAGAAAGAAAACGATCAAATTTGACTTTCTGCCTGAGGGCGTAAAATACAAGCTGACCCTGATAGCGGATGGCAAACACGACAAAGATTTTTCGACGCAGTACCTGGTGGTAGACAAGTCGGGTTCAGTGGATGTACGGCTGCTGCGCCGCGGTGGTTTTGCGGCATCCTTGCAGCAGATCCAGGAATGACGACTTCAACCCCGTACAGAAAATTGATTCAACCGATCAACAGTAAATAAATGAAAAAACACTTGTTCCTCTTCTTGCTGTTGGCAACAGCAAACAGCTTCGCGCAAACCGGCGCAGGATTAAAGCTTTGGTACAATAAACCTTCCGGCAGGATCTGGGAGAATGCTTTGCCGATCGGCAACGGCCGTCTGGGCGCCATGATCTATGGCAATCCCGAAAGGGAAACCATTCAATTGAACGAACACACCGTGTGGAGCGGCAGTCCCAACCGGAACGACAATCCCCTGTCGCTGGATTCGCTGGCCGTTATCAGGCAGCTCATCTTTGACGGAAAACAAAAGGATGCTGAAAGGATCGCCAACCGGGTCATCATCACCAAAAAATCACACGGCCAGAAATTTGAACCGGTAGGAAGCCTGCAGCTGGCATTTAACGGGCATGAGAACCCATCGAACTACTACAGGGAACTGGACCTGGAAAGGGCCGTCACCAAAACAACGTATACGGTTGGTGATGTAACCTATACCCGGGAGGCCCTGGCTTCCCTTCCCGACCGGGTAGTCGTAATGCGGTTAACGGCCAGCAAACCGGGCAACATATCTTTCACCGCATCTTTTACCACGCCGCAGAAAAGGGCCACCATCAAAACCACTCCGGAAAAAGAGCTGACCATCTCCGGCATCACTTCCGATCACGAAACAGTAAAAGGCGGGGTGAACTATAAAGGCATCGTGCGTATAAAGCTGGAGGGCGGCGGGCTCACAGCTAACGACACCTCGCTCACGATCACGAATGCAAATGCGGCAACCATCTACATTTCCGTTGCCACCAACTTCAACAACTACCACGACATCACCGGCGATGAAAACAAACGGGCGGCCGATTACCTGAACAAGGCATTTGCAAGGCCGTTTGCAGCTATTTTACCCGCGCATGTTGCGGCTTACCAGAAATATTTCAACAGGGTAAAGCTTGACCTGGGAAATGCCGGTTCAGCCAACCTTCCTACGGATGAACGGTTAAAGAATTTCAATGCTACCAACGACCCTGCTTTCGCGGCACTCTACTACCAGTTTGGCCGTTACCTGCTGATCTCTTCCTCCCAGCCCGGCGGGCAGGCTGCCAATCTGCAGGGAATATGGAATGATAAACTCAACGCCTCATGGGATAGCAAGTACACGATCAACATCAACACCGAAATGAACTACTGGCCTGCTGAAAAGACCAACCTGCCTGAAATGCATGAGCCGTTCCTCCAGATGATAAAGGAGTTGTCTGTAACCGGGCAGCAAACAGCAAAGGATATGTATGGTGCAAGAGGATGGGCAGCACATCACAATACCGACATCTGGCGTGCCACGGGTGCCATCGATGGCGCAACATGGGGCGTGTGGAGCGCAGCCGGCGGGTGGACCAGCCAGCATCTCTGGGAACATTATCTGTACAGCGGCGATAAAAATTTCCTTGCCTCTGTCTATCCTATCCTCAGAGGCGCATCGCTTTTTTATGTCGACTTTCTGGTAGAGCACCCAACAAAGAAATGGCTGGTGATCAATCCGGATATGTCGCCGGAAAATGCGCCGAGAGCGCACCAGAACTCTTCGCTCGATGCGGGCACAACAATGACCAACCAGATCGTTTTTGATATTTTCAGCGCTACGATCAGGGCTGCAGAGATCCTGAAAAAGGATGCTGCATTCACCGACTCGCTCAAACAAATGCGCAAGCAGCTGCCGCCGATGCAGATCGGCCAGCATGGCCAGCTGCAGGAATGGCTGGATGATATCGACGACCCGAAAGACAATCACCGCCACATCTCTCATCTCTATGGCTTGTTTCCTTCCAACCAGATATCGCCTTACCGCACGCCCGAGCTATACAGTGCCGCCAAAACGACCCTGACACACCGGGGTGATATATCGACGGGCTGGAGCATGGGCTGGAAAGTAAACTGGTGGGCCAGAATGCTGGATGGCAACCACGCTTATAAGCTGATCCAGAACCAGCTCACACCCGTTCAGGGAGGCGGCCGCGGCGGTGGCGGTACGTACAACAACCTTTTTGATGCGCACCCGCCATTCCAGATCGATGGAAATTTCGGCTGTACTTCGGGTATCACGGAAATGCTGATGCAAAGCGCCAACGGTGAAATGCAATTGTTGCCTGCCCTCCCCGATGTTTGGCCGGCTGGTACTGTCAGCGGACTGCGGGCGATCGGGGGCTTCGAGATCATAAGCATGGAATGGAAAGATGGCAAGCTGGTAAAAGCAATTGTCAGATCGAACCTGGGCGGCAACCTTCGCGTGCGTACGCCCAATGCCGTTAAATTAAGTACTGGCAGCGGACTGAAAAGGGCAACCGGCAAAAACCCGAATCTGTTTTATGAGGTCAATGAGATCCTGACGCCCCTTGTCTCGGACAAAGCTAGTATCACAAAGCCCGAACTGAGAGAGACGATGGAATATGATCTGCCCACACAGGCCGGCAAAACATATACGCTGACAGGGCAGTGATAGGCTGACAAACAGCCCTGCGTTCCATACCTGAAGGGTTCATTTTTTGTTGTTTTGTTGACAGGAGAAGCAATGAACAAACAGGATTTATTTCTTCTCCTGTCAACATGCATAAAATAAGATTCGGCACTTAAATGTACAGAATTACTCACCGGAGAATTTTGGAAGTTTACTCAACACGCTTCCTATAGTTTTACTGGTTCTTAATTGCATCAACTACCTGCGCCTTATGATACAAACAAGACTGTCTGCAAAAAAACTTGTGTCGCGTTATTGTTTTTCTTTTTTCCTGCTTGTCTCTTTTACTTCCGTAAGTGCGCAGGAAACAAAGCCTGAGATCGGTACGATCGAGGCTGTTTCAAGTGAATTTTCCAAACTGATCAAAAAAGACGCAAAAGTAGAAGTTGTAGCGGAAGGCTTTCAGTTTACGGAAGGCGCTTTGTGGCTGGAAAGGGAGCAGATGCTCCTGGTATCCGATATTCCTGCCAACACGATCTACAAGTGGACAGCAGCAAAAGGAAAGGAAGTGTATCTGAAGCCCGCCGGCTACACAGATACCGCTAAACGGGGCGGCTTCCTGGGCTCCAACGCGATGCGGCTCTCAAGAGATGGTAAGTTGCTGATCTGCCAGCATGGCGACAGGCGAATTGCCATGATGGATGCCCCGGTAGATGCCCCCAAACCAAACTTTGTTACCGTAGCAGGAGCCTACAACGGAAAAAGACTGAATAGTCCGAATGACCTGTTTGTTACTGCTGCCGGAGACATCTACTTTACCGATCCGTCATATGGTTTTGAGCGGGGGAACAGAGATCCCAGGAAAGAGTTGTCCTATCAGGGCGTATACAGGGTTGACCGTTCCGGGAACATTGCCCTGCTGGTTGATTCTATTGAGCAGCCAAACGGCATCGGGGTTCTGCCGGATGGAAAAACCCTGCTTGTGGCCAATTCAGATAACCGCAAAAAAAGGTGGTATGCCTACGATATTGCCCCGGACGGCTCCTTACAAAATGCCAGATTGTTTTATGATGCAAGCAATGAAAAAGGAGTGGGTGGATGCGACAGCTTTAAGATAGACAAAAATGGAAACGTGTTTGCTGCCGGTCCCGGAGGTTTATGGATATTCTCGAAAGCAGGCAAACTGCTGGGCAGAATAAAGGTTGATGGCAGGTCTGTTACAAACTGTGCCTTAACACCGGATGGTAAAACCATATTCATTACTGCTGAAACTTATTTGCTCCGCGTGAAGATGCAGTAGTAGCCTAAATAAAACACGCTAATTTTGGTTCGGTGCAGCCTCAGCCACCCGCACTGAATAAGGAACCGGGTTAAAGCTGATATCTTTTCCGAAGGGTACAAATCCTTCTTGTATTTTGATGATACCAACCAGCGCTAAAATAAAATTCATGAAGTTTTCTCTTTCTTTCTTCGCAGGCACCTGTCTTGTTTTACTGGTCCTGAAAGTACCTGCGCAGAATGTGGCCGTTGCCAGTCCCGACAAGCAATTAAAAGTAACGGTATCTGTTGCCGGCGGAAGACCCGTTTATTCGGTTACCTATGGGGACAAGACCATGCTGGAAAACTCGCCCCTGGGACTGAAGACCAACGAAGGAGATTTTAGCACCGGCATGAAGTACCTCAACAGTTCAGAAGAAGCGGTAAATAAAACTTACAGCCAGGAAAAGATAAAAAAATCCCAGATCCGGTATGTCGCCAGCAAGCTTACCTGCACCTTTGGGAACGCGCAGGATAAAAAAATAAACATTGTGTTCCAGGTAAGCAACAATGACATTGCTTTCCGCTACGAACTGCCTGCATGGGGTGAGCGTTTGTCATGCGTGGTTGAAAGGGAAATAACCGGCTACAAATTTCCGGCGGTGACCACCACCTTTCTTTCGGGTATGATGAGCCCGATGAGTGGTTTTGCCCGGACGGCGCCCAGCTATGAAAGCGGATACCAGGCTGATGCACCCCTGACAAGAACAAACCGGAATGGAGCGGGCTGGGTATTCCCTGGTCTTTTCCGTATTGGTAATGATGGCTGGGTCCTGTTGTCTGAAACAGGTGTAAGCAGTCTTTACTGCGGTTCGCATTTAAGCGAGTATAAAGACAGCCTCTACACGGTTGAATACCCGGATCTAAAAACAAACAATGGTTTTGGCAGTACCGGGGCTGCCCTCGCACTGCCGGGTGTAACCCCCTGGCGAACGATCACTGCAGGAAGTGACCTGAAACCCATTGTAGAAACAAACATCACCTTTGATGTGGTTGAACCGCTTTACGCAGCTTCCCGGCAATACAAGTACGGCCGCGGTACCTGGAGCTGGATCGTATGGCAGGACAACAGCATGAATTATGAAGACCAGCAGAAGTACATTGACCTGGCTGCAGCCATGAAGTATGAATATATCCTGATGGACGCACTCTGGGATACAAAGATCGGCAAGGATAAAATGAGGGAACTGATCAGGTATGCCGCATCGAAAGGTGTGTCTGTTTTTCTGTGGTACAATTCCAACGGGCCAGTGAATGATGCGCCGCAAGGCCCGAGAAACAAAATGTATACGGCCATTGAGCGGAAAAAAGAAATGAAGTGGCTTCAGGAAGCAGGCGTGAAGGGCCTCAAGATTGACTTTTTCGGAGGAGACAAGCAGGAGACCATGCGTTTGTATGAAGACATCCTCTCGGATGCAAACGACTATGGGTTAATGATTGTTTTCCACGGAACCACCTTGCCAAGAGGCTGGGAGCGGATGTATCCCAACTATGCAGGCAGCGAAGCCGTGGTCGCATCGGAAATGCTGATCTTTTCTCAGGGTGTGCGGGAAGCCGAAGCGTTCAATGCTACCTTGCATCCCTTTATCCGCAATGCAGTCGGAAGCATGGAGTTTGGCGGCGTGCTGCTGAATAAGTTCTTGGTTAGAAGCAATGAAGGAAGGAACAAACGGCTTACCACCGATGGGTTTCAGCTGGCCACCGCTGTTCTGTTCCAGAACCCTGTGCAGATGTTCGGGCTTACACCCAATAACCTGACGGATGTGGCCTCTTTCGAGATCGATTTTATGAAGGCAGTGCCCACAACCTGGGACGAGACCCGGTATATTGACGGTTACCCCGGAAAATACAGCATCATCGCCCGCCTTCACCAGAACCAATGGTATGTAGCGGGTGTGAACGCCGGCAAGGAATCCTTGAAACTTACACTTAGTCTTCCCATGCTTGCAGGCAGGAAAGTGCATCTGTACAACGATGGTGCGGATAAATCGACCTATACCCGGGAAATAGAAGTGAACAGGAGTGGGAAAGTAGATATAGAGATCCAGGCGAGCGGCGGGTTTGTTATCAAATAGCTCCGCTCTGTAGGGATCAAAGTACAATCAGCGCTTGCACTATACAGTGATTGCTTCGGATTCAGGCAGATGAGATTTTTAAAATTGAAAAAGGCCGTTCAGGAATAAGACCTGTTAAAATAATCAGCATAATCAGGGACGTGCAGCCTGTTGTTATACTGGATGTCAAGCGACTCCTGGTCGTATTGTTTGTAAACAAACATCAACGGCGGTTAATGTGCAACGGTCTCCGGTTGCGGTTGGGCCTCTTCTGTCTTTTCAAGACATTTAAATACAAGCTTGT
>JADCRZ010000067.1 GCA_015069695.1 Williamsia sp. | reverse complement strand
GGTATTCTTCACCAATAACAGCGAATGCTGATACTCTATTCAGAAGAACCAATCAAACAAAGCGATTGTGACACTGTATCTCTTGCCGATTTCTTTCACAGGAGTTGATAAGGTAACAGATGACGGATGCTTTTTTATATCCCTTATGGAGAACAGGCAAAGTATTGTGATGATAAGCAGGAACAGGGATATTGACAGTACATAAAACCTTTTCATGAGTGATATATGTGACAATGGTGTATTAAGCAGTTTCGGGTGTAAAAGTATTGATTTGACTTCCTTTAAAAGGAAGAAGTGGACAAGTATAAACAGGCCGATATCATATCCATACTAAGTGTGTTGTAAGCCATACTTTATGGAAGGTGAGTTATTGAAAACTCCCTCAAAAAATACTGCGCAGGCACAGCCAACACCGAGTGTGAGCCGTTTTACTGGTTGTGATAAGCTACGATGAATTGAGGAGCGGCATACTCAGAAGACTATGCCGAGCGGGGTGATATTTGTCTTTTTCCTTTATTTCCATCAAGCAAACGACTGCCTGAATTCAAGTGGAGACATATTGGTTTTCTTTTTAAAAAGCGTGCTAAACGATTGCGAGTGTTCGAAGCCAAGCGCATAGGCAATCTCGCTGACCGATAAGCTGGTGGCAGACAGCTTTTCTTTGGCTTTCTCTATCAGCTTTTCGTGGATGTGCTGCTGCGTGTTTTGCCCTGTGTGGATGCGTAATAAATCGCTTAAATAATTTGGCGAAAGGTTCATGCGTTCGGCTATGTACTGCACGGTCAATAGTCCTTTCTGTGCGGTATGATCAGCATTGAAGTACTCCTCTGTCACGCGCTCAAACCGTGTAAGCAGGTCGAGGTTATTGTTTTTACGGGTAATGAATTGCCGCTCGTAAAAACGGCCTGAATAGTTGAGCAACAGTTGAATTTGCGACAGGACAATTTCCTGCGTATGATGGTCGATGCGGCTGCACTCTTTATCAATGCGGGTGAGGATGGAAACGAGGTCGTTCTCTTCTTCGGCTGACAGATGCAGCGCTTCGTTTACAGCGTAAGAGAAAAAGCCGTACTGGCTGATGGTGGTTGCCAGCGGGTGCTTGAGCAGAAAGTCGGGATGAAAAATGAGCAGGTAGCCTTTGCCTCTGCAGTCCATTGCCTGCAGGTCAAGGTACTGAACCTGGTTGGGCGCTGTAAAGCTAAGCACGCCTTTGTCGTAATCATAATGCTGTTGTCCGTATCGTATCTTACCCGTTGCTTCTCTTTTGAGGGCAACGCAATAGAAACGGTTGACAAAGCCTTTCCAGATTTCATCTTCCAGAAACATAGCGTCTGTAAGATTGATGACGCTTACCAGCGGATGCCACGGCTCGGGCAGCGAAAGCAAGCGGTGGAATTGAGACACAGAGTGAATGGCATTCATCATACAAATTTAAAAGTTTGAGAGCAATGGTTAAGGACTGCCCGTTTGTACAGGGCAGCCCTGGTGATACATTAATCAAGAAGCCCCATGCTGAAGGCATCGTAAGGGTCGCCGGTATCGGTATCGAGCGGTATGATGCTTTCCAAGCGCGACAGTTCTTCTTCGCTTAGCTCAATACCGGCGGCGGCTATATTCTGCTCCAGATATTTGCGGCGTTTGGTGCCGGGAATGGGCACAATTCCTTTGCTCACAATCCACGCCAGTGCCAGTTGTGAAGGCGTCACTCCTTTTTCTTCACTCATCGCTTCTATTGCTTTTACCAGTTCCATATTTTTGTTGAAATACTCTTCTCCAAACTTCGGAATGGCTCTGCGGAAATCGTTTTCCGGCAGGTCGCTGATGCTGCGGATGGCGCCGGATAAAAAGCCACGCCCCAGCGGCGAGTACGCTACAAAGCCAATACCCAGTTCGCGCAAGGTTTGCAGGATGCCGCGCCTTTCCACGCTTCGCTCAAAAAGCGAATACTCGCTTTGCACAGCGGTAACGGGATGAACCGCATGTGCGCGCCGCACCGTTTCTGACGACACTTCCGACAAACCGATATAGCCGATCTTCCCTTCTTTCACCAGTTCGCTCATGGCGCCAACGGTTTCTTCAATGGGTGTGCTTTTATCGAGCCGGTGCATATAGTACAGGTCAATGTAATCGGTGTCCAGGTTTTTAAGGGAGCGCTCTGCCGCCTTTTTCACGTAGTCCTTTTTCCCATTGATAGCCCAGGTTACTTTGCCGTCGTCATTTATTTCCCAACCAAACTTGGTAGCAATGATGTATTCATTTCGCTTTCCCTTGATAGCTTTTGCAATGAGCCTTTCATTTTTGAGAGGTCCGTACAGGTCGGCAGTATCTAAGAAATTGCCACCCAGCTCCCCCGAGCGGTGAATGGTGACGATGGCTTCCTCCTCGTTTGCCTCGCCGTACATATTGCCTTCTTCAAACCCCGTCATGCCCATGCAGCCTAAACCCATCACAGGTATGGTTAAGCCTTCACTTCCGAGGTTTATTTTCTTCATTTCCATTGTCCTTTGTTTTTAGGCTACAAAGGTGACAATGATGCAGGGTATAGCTTGTAGGCAAACCCGCGGAAGTTGTTTGCAAAACGGGGTTAAGTGGCTGGCAGATGGGAGATCTGATTTATCCCTGTTCCTGCGTTGTGCTGATACTTCGAAGAGCTCAGGGTTGTGATGCAGGTAAGCCGCAGACCTGGAGATAGAAAGGATGAAGTTGCAAACTATCGCCCAGCTTCTGTGCGACATATTTTGCCGGGTCGGTAAGCTACGATGAGTGTAGGGTTTGATAACTATGCGGACAATTAAAAGGTGATTAAAATCGCGATGGATTGTCGTCCGGAGCGGATAGCTTGTTGTTCGGGACGGATGAAAAGTGGTTCGGAGTAGATGGATTATGCTTCGGGACGGTTGGAATGTTGTTCGGAGTGAATGGAAGGTTGTTGGGAGCGGATGGGATGTGATTTGATGTGGATGACGTTCTTTGGTGAGCGCGGAAGTTTACCCAGTCGGAGACTGGTTATTATTGAACCTCCGGAGAACCCTGCGGAACTCTCTGGAGAGCGGGGTAAGCTGAGGCGTCCGTTAGATTGGTCAGGTGGGAACCTGCTTTATCTCGTCTTCAAGGTGCGCTGCGCTAACACTCTGTATAACTAATTATAAGGAGGCTATCAATCAGACGGTTGTAAAATGAAGTTCATCCGGTTTTATATTCAGTGCATTGATTTTCTTCTGCATGTTTTTGAGTTGCAGTCTGCGTAATCTTTCTGTATAAACGACCGTTTCTTCATAGCGATAAGCTTCTTTCTTTGTCAGCATATTCCAGATGATGACTGCCAGCTTTCTTGCCGTAGCGGTAATGGCAGCCATCCTTCCATAACGATAGGCAATGCGACGGAAGAACTGGTTAAGCGCTCCTTTCTTCATATTGCCAATGGCATTGGCTGCCCTCCGGAAGGCTTGTGCCAGCCGGTTGTTGTGATGGGCTGTGTGGCTGCTGAGCGTTTTGCCGCCGGATACTTTGTTGTTGGGTGAGAGTGCCAGCCAGCTGGCAAAGTGCTTGGCTGACGGGAACTTACTTAAGTCAAGGCCTATCTCTGACAGAAGGGCAAGCACACTAGCATCACTGACGCCTTCTATCTGGTACAGGTTTACACCACCACTCAGCTGCGTACTGATAGACTGCAAGTTCATCTTTGGCGCATTCTTGTTCTTTTTCTTCTTTACTGTTGCAGTCACTTCAACCGCTTCTTTTTGTTGCAGGCTTTCTGTAAGTAGCTGCTCGATACGACTGTCGCAGGCTGCTATCTTGGATTGAATGACCCCGTACAGCTCATAGCTTGTCTGCGTCTCAAAAATGTATTCCTCTTTCCATTCGCCGGTGAGAGAACGCTCTATCTCGGCTTTGCTTTTCTTCACCCGCCAGTTGACAAGCGTTGCCAGAACAACTGCATTGCGCTCGCCTGCTAAGATAGCTTCCAATATGGCTCTGCCGCTTTGTCCCACAATGTCGCTCAGAGCTGCATCCAGCCGGATGTTCATTTGCCGTAAAGCACTTTCTATCTTTTTGATGTAGGCAGCCTGCTGTTCAATGAGGTAATCTCTTTGCCTTACGTACTGGCGCAGTGTGGCTGTAAAGCCATCGGGCAGGAAGCTGCCGCTTAGCAGTCCCAGGCTGTGCAGCCGCTGTATCCACTGGCAGTCGAGCACGTCGGTCTTTCTTCCTTTTACGTTGCGGGTGTGCTTGCCATTGACAAGCAATACTTCAAAGCCGTCCTGCTGCAGCCTTTGGAACAGTCCCTTCCAGTAGCTGCCGGTGCTTTCCATAGCAATGGTGGTGATGCCTTGTTGCTTCAGCCAGTCAGAAATTGCATGCAGGTCTTCGGTGTAGCAGCCAAAGCTGCGCACGTCGTGATCTTGCTGCCCGACAGCAACATAATGAGTAAGAGAGCCGACGTCAATGCCGGCAGCATGAGGGTGAATGACAGGCAGTGTTTGCTTAGATGTCATAGCAGTATGGTATTTTAAGTAATGACACCAGAGGCTGCCTCTTATCACTTATATAGCAGTCTGTACGGGATACCTTTTTGTAAGGTTCACCAATGTTTTCATGTAAGAAGACTCAGTCCTTATAGGATTTGTCTTTCGGGCAGCCTAACCAGAATCTCGATCGAATTTACGTTTGCAATATCAATGGTCAGACGCGGTCTTTTGCTGATGCCACTCTTGTGAACTGTCTAAGTTATTGCACGCCTTTCAATATGCGCAGCTTATCACTTAATCTCGAAGAACGAGAAAATGAAACGCGGCGGTGACATGAACACATGAAAGCCGATTAATATTTGATTAGAAGAATGCAGGGAGGTATGAAGGGATGCCAGATGCTTATGAGTGAGTGCCGGATGCTTATAAGTGGATGGAGGAAGCGCATAAGTGGAAGCAGGAAACGCATAAGTGAATGAAGGATGAGTGTAAGTGAATGAAGGATGAGTGTAAGTGAATGAAGGATGAGTGTAAGTGGAAGCTGGATGCATGTGAGTGGATGGCGGATGAGTGTAAGTGGGCGAAGGATGGGTGTGAGTGGGAGTTGGGATCTAGACTCATGATTGGGAAAGAGCGTGCTTATTGGTTTGTATTGCAGGCTTATGGTTCCGGTCGGTGGAGACGCCACAAGTGTTCGGAAGATGAAAAGAAGCCCTGTAAGGACTGCCTGTTTGTAGAAAAGGGGAGATTGATAAAAGAAGATTTGCCTCGTAGAGGCTACCTGTCTGCTTATACAGGTAGCCTCTACGAGGCAAAAAGGCAATGGTGGTATCCTGTTTTTCTATAAACAGGCAGTCCGCCGCGGCGGACAGTAAATGACTGCATAACATGTCTTCCGAACACCTATGGTGGAGACACCAATCAGTAAAGGCAAGCCATGTGTAGGCGCAGCATGCGCGCAGAGCAAGCCGGTTTACTGGTTTGAATCAGCTATGGTGAATTGGGAGATAAACTATGGCGAGTTGAAGTATGGCAGATCGTTCTTAGAGTATACCGCTCATCCTTTCCCGGCAGGGCTAGAACCCAGATATGCTGATATCGGTAAAAAAAGTTTTATGCCGGTAAAAACGCCGGAATGTACTACCGATATTATCTTTAAAGATATATTTTTGTGGCATAAACAAACCAGTTCTTAAAAAGAATATATATAAACAGCCCAGCTTGCCATACAGGCTGTTTCATCAACCGGTTACCAACGTTCTCTTTTTTGTTCTGGGCTTGTTGTACCTTTTTGCAGTAGCAAAAGCAGCATAATGTAACCCATCCGGCTACTCTTGTGCAGAATTCTTTATCATAGTTTCCATCAACCAAAGGCATTCGTACCAAAACGAATATATAAGAATATGAAAACCATTTTTACCTCTCTTGCCATGCTGTTTTGCGCCTCCCTTTTTGCCCAGCCGGGCGCATTAGATCCCGGTTTCGGAAGCAACGGTGTGTATAAAGCACCGGACACAACCATGGGAAAATACGGCGATATCTCGGCCGTAAAACTATTGCCCGATGGCAAAATGATCATTGCCGGCAGCAGCAACTTTGGGCGGGCGTATGCTTTTTTAGATTTGTACATTGCCCGCCTGAACGCAAACGGAACGTTGGATTCAAGTTTTGGAACCGCTGGAAGAACCGTTGTAGACTTTGCTACCGACAGCGATAACCTCCATATCTCCGACGATATTGCCGCCAACCTGAGCCTGCAAACCGATGGAAAAATAGTGGTATCGTGCACCGTTAAGCTATACCCGCAGGGGAGCGGCAACGGTTCTGATATTGGCGTTGTAAGGCTGAATGCAGACGGAAGCTTCGACAACAGTTTTAACGGCACCGGTAAAAAGCGCATTAATATTACCACAGCTGCCAATCCATACCTGGATGGTGAAAATTGTAGCGGTGTTGCTATCAGGTCGAACGGTAAAATTGTTTTGGGTGGATATACTTTTAACCAGGCTCCCAAAACCTTCCAGTCGGATATTGATGCGCTTCTTATTCAACTGAACGGAAACGGCAGCTTCGACAATACATTTGGCAGCAACGGGGTTCAGGTATTTACAAAGCGCGGAACGGATGAGTACATTAATTCCATTGCCCTGCAAAGCGATAATAAACTGGTGTTAGCAGGAAACACGGGTACTGCTAATGTAACTACAGCCAATAATATTTTGCTCATCAGAACCCTGCCTTCCGGTGCCTTAGACAAAACATTTAACAGTGTAGGATATACAACCACCGATATCCAGAACAAGAGTGCTGATTTCGGTACCGATGTGACTTTACAAACTGATGGAAAGATAGTGGTAGGTGCTTATATAAATCCGGGAGAGGGTGCTGTGCAAAACTTTCTGCTGAGATACAATGCAAATGGCAAGCCCGATGCAACCTTTGGAACCAAAGGAAAAGCTTTTATAGATTCCTCGTCAACCTTTTTTTATACCACCACATCTCTTTCTCTTACCACAGACGGAAAAATAGTACAAACCACCAGCCGGTTTTCTGTCTATCGGGTAAATACTAATGGCAGCCGGGACGCTAGCTTTGGCACAAATGGGAAAGTAAGCCTTTATGCAGATCCATACAAGACCTGGCAATGCTTTGCAAGTGCGGTGCAGCCCGATAATAAAATTGTTGCCGTGGGTTTAGATCAGTTTAGCCTTGGCAGAAACGGAAGTGGCTATACCGAACTGGCGGTGAGGTTGCTGGGATCAGCGCAAAACAGCATTGCCAACCGGGCAGAAGAAGGGCTAAGGGAAAGCAAACTCTCTGCAGTAACGGCAAGCGTTTCTAACATAGTTATGTATCCCAATCCATCGCGCAGTGCTTTTGCCATTGTGGTAAAATCGGGTGATAATAACATTATTAGTCTGCGCATCAGCGATGCATCCGGCAGATTGATAGAAGCAATCAGCGGCGTTAGAACAGGCGAAACAAAGCAGTTTGGCGCGGGTTATATGCCGGGCACTTACTATGTAGAAATCGTACAGGGCAACCAGCATAAGACAGTTAAGCTAGTAAAACTATAACGAATAGAAAAAGAGTAAAACAGCCGGAGCGGACAGCTTCGGCTGTTCTTTTTTGCGCCGTTGTTGATGTTCTTCAGCAACAATAGAATTTCTTTATAGGTAGGTGTCCCCACCTACCTAAACCATCTCTATCTCAATGTCTGCCACTTTACAGCCCAATTAATTATCTTTGTTTTATGCCATCACCCATAGTGATATCACCCAACATACAAAGTGGCGAGCCGGTGTTCAGCGAAACCCGGGTGCCGGTAAAGAACCTGTTTGATTATTTAAAAACAGAACACTCTTTACAGGAGTTTCTCGATGATTTTCCTTCCGTATCCAGAGAGCAGGCAATTGAGGTGATTGAGCATTTTAAACCGCACCGTCCTCTCTGAGAGACGGTGCTAGAACCCGAATGACGGCAACATTGTACATCACACATCATACATCGCACATAACGTTACTCCATATACTCCCACGCACTCCGATACGCTTCATTCTCCTGCGCAAACTGGATCAATCCCGCATAAAACAGCAGCCCCGATAAAGTAGCGCTATCGCCAATCATCACCAGCTTTTTGCGGGCGCGCGTCATGGCAACGTTGGTGCGGCGGATATCAGTCAGGAAACCAATGGTGCCTTCCGCATTGCTGCGGACGAGGCTGATGAACACAATATCCCTTTCGGCGCCCTGAAAACTATCGATGGTGTTTACAGCAATGCTGGCGGCGTAAGGCTGCAGCTCGTGTGAGGTGGCGACGCCTTCGCGCAGAAGCTCTACCTGCTGGCGATAGGGAGAGATGACAGCGACGGAGGGAAAGGTTTCGGGGGTGTAGTGTAGGAGTAGGGCATCTTTCATCTGCAGTAAAAGCTGGATGAGGAAAGAGGCTTCCTCCCGGTTGTGGATGCCAGTGCCTTCCGCTTTTTCCTCCCAGCCGGTGCCAGCGGTATCGATAAAGAGAAGGGGTGCATCGCCGGGGAAAAGCGTGCGCGCCGCAACAGAGGAATGCGCATGCAGACGACCGCCGTAAAAGACGGTGGAGGAATAGCGCATGATGAGCTCGTTGGCGCGGTATTGCTCCTCGAGCACGGTGACGGCTTCAGGGTGTAGGTGCACGGCTTTTTCAAGCAGCGTGCGGGAGAGTCCGTTGCGGGCAGCTTCTACAGACTTAACGGTGGGTGGAAGTTGGTGATGATCGCCCGCGAGGATGAGCTTGCTGCCCTTAAGAATGGGAACCCAGCCCGCGGGCTCGAGGGCTTGACCGGCTTCGTCGATAACGACGGTTTCGTAGCGGCGGTCTTTTACCGTGTAGTGGTTGGCACCTACGAGGGTGGCGGTGATGACGGCGGCTTTGGAGAGCACATCATCGGCTATATAGCTTTCGGCAGCATCAGCTTCCTTCATCAGCTTGCGAGCTTCGTCGAGAAGAGCTTTGCGCTGCTCGCGTTCGGCTTTGCCAAAGGTGCGCTTGTATTTGTGCGCCATGGTTTTGTATTCGGCAGCCTGCTTCTTCAGCTTTTTGATGTCTTTGGTAGTTGGGTGCTCACTCATTTTGCTGTCGAGCGTGAGGCGGAGGAGCTTGTCGGACACGCGGGCGGGGTTGCCGATGCGAAGCACGTTAAGACCGGCATCGAAAAGCTTTTCACTCAATAAATCAACAGCAGCATTGCTGGGGGCGGTAACGAGGATTTGCTTCCCATCGCGTGCGTAGAGAGATTGGATAGCGGCTACGAGGGTGGTGGTTTTGCCGGTGCCGGGCGGTCCGTGGACGATGGCGAGGTTGTTGGCGTTTACAATTTGTTGAACGGCGGAGAGTTGGGAAGAGTTGAGGTTGGTGAGTGGTGAGTAGTGAGTAGTGAGTGAGGGAGCCGTATTGAAGGTGGGTTGGGTGGTGTTGCCTGTAAGAATGCGGACCAGGTTGCCGTCTTTAGCGTCGAGGCGAGCGTCGGCAGTTTTGAGGGCGGTGGTCATTTCATCGTAGCTGTTGTCGTCAAAGAGAAGGTCGACGCCGAGCTTGCCGTTGGATGCCCAGTCGGGGAGTTCGTCAGTGCGGAGGGTGAGACCGAGGCGGTCTTTGCGCTGCCAAGTAATGATACCTTCTACCCTGTCAGCTTTTGCATCGTGCTGGGAAAAGAGAACGGCAGAGGCGCCGCTACGTAATTGATGGATAATCTCCGTATGCGTAGTGCGTTCTATTTCGACGGTGAGGTAGTCGGCGCGGCTTAGCTCGGTGCCGCGGATGGCTACGGGATACCAGGTGAAGCCGGCTTCGCGGCGGGTGTTAACGGAGTTTTGCTCGGCGAACTGGAGATAGGATTTTTTGTCTTCTTCGCGTTCGGTGTTGAGAAGGTTGAGAAGGTTTTGAAAATATGTATTCATTGGATGGCGAAGATAGGTATGGGAATTATGGATTATGAATTAGGAATTATGGATGTGAAGTTGGAGCTGGAGTTATGAGGTGTTAAGGTTTTTGCAGAGAGGGTGGATGAGTTACGCAGATAGCGTGGACAGTATGTATAATGTATGAGTGTTTGCGAAGCAGGTAATGGTTTATGGCTGTGTTTACACTTGTTTGGGTGGATTATGACGTTCATTATTTAATCAATAACCGGCGGAAATTCATTTGTGGAAGGGCGGAAATTTCCGCTTATCATTTTGCTTCGTTTTATCAACTAAATATTTAGTTACATTTGACTAAATATTTAGTTATACCGGCACCACGGGCAGGGTTTGTTACGCGAAGGAGCCGGACAAAAAAGCGACGTTATGAAGTACGGTTTTGTTTTGATCTTTTTGTTTTGGGCGTTGCTGTTACAGGCGCAGGAAGGCAGCGGTGTATTGTTTCAGAAAGAGCTTTCGTGGAGCCAGTTGCTCGATAGCGCAAAGAAGGAAAACAAAATGGTCTTTGTGGACATCTACACCGACTGGTGTATGCCCTGCAAGCGGATGGAAAAGGAAATTTTTTCGCTGAAGAATGTGGGCGACACCTTCAACTCAAAGTTCATAAACTACCGCCTGAATGCAGAACAGGGCGAAGGCATCAACATAGCAAAACGATATGGCGTGGACGGCTACCCGTACTTTGTATTTGTGGATGGCAGCGGCGCGCTCTACTACTCTATGCTTGGCTACCGCGATGAACAACAGATATTGCAGGACGCTGCCATCGCGTTTAAGGAACAAAACGACCCAAAACCATTTGGCGTGTGGAAGGAAGAATATGATGCAAAGAAGTTTGATACCGCATGGCTGTATGGATATGTAGAAAAGCGCAACAGACTGCGGATGGATAACAGCCGGTTGCTGGAAGATTATTATGCCATGCTGAAACCAGACCAATACATGAAAGCCCGTAACGCATTGCTGGTGACGAACAGCAACGGCATTGACCTGAAGGGAAAAGTATATACGCATCTCACTCAAAACTTTACCCGCATATCGCCGGAGGAAGACAGTTCATACAGGTTGGGTGAAAAGCTTCTTACCACATTTGAAATGGCCATTAACAAAGTGGCGGTAAAAGCGATTGAAGAAAAGAACGAAGCGGCGATTCTGAACACGGTTGTTCCTGCGCATGATGCGTTTCCTGACGCTGTGCGGTTTATGCCCTGGTTCAAAAAGGAGGAAACAAACTGGAAGTTTATTTACTACCAACACACCAACAACCTGAAAAAAGGAATGCCGGTGATGGCGGGCTACATTAACAAGTATTACCTCAATATACCGGTGTCTGAAATACGCAAACAGGATGAGAAAATATACCAGCAAACGCTTGACAGTTACCGATCTAAAGGATTGGATTCTGCACAACTGAAAAATGTGCTGCCGATGGTAAATGTATACTTCAAAACCTATGTTACCAACGATCATTTGCGCAAGCTGACAGATGCTTCTTCCCTTGTATATAACAACGACGCCACCGCAGCAGAACTCAGCACCGCTTTAGGCTGGATGAAGCGGGCTTTGGACATACAGGAAAGCTCAGCCAACCTGGAAATGATGGCTAAAATTTTATACCGCCTGCGACGCAAACAAGATGCATTGGACGCCATGCAAAAAGCCATTAATAAAACCGATAATCCATCGGATAGAAACCGGCTGAGCTTGCTGCTGGAAAATATAAAAGAAGACAGGAAGATGTGAGGTGACATCTGTTTGTATGTAACCTAATGCATCTTTTGCAGAGAATACTTTTCGAACTAAAAATATAAGCCAGTCTGTATTGAAACCGGAGCAAAGCACGCCGGGCTATATCTGCATCAATCTGTACTTTTACACCCTTCATAAAAACATGTATGATTGACTTTAAAGAGCGCATACTTACCTACCCGGATTACTACCGTCAATTTGCCTGCGGCGATTCGCTGATTACCCTGTTTAGCTGCCCGCCGGAAGCACGGCTGATGAAGACGAAGCTGGCTGAGCTGTGGTATAAGGAAAACTATATTGTATTTGTTCTGGAGGGTAAAAAGATATGGCATACGGCGGAACAATCGTATGAGATAAGCGAAGGAAACTGCGTGTTGGTGCGGAAAGGCGCGTGCATACTGGAGCAATTTTTCGACATTGGTTTTTGCGTGGTGATGTTTTTTATCCCGGATGAATTTATCTGCGAGACTTTGCGGAAACGGTCCTCCCCTATTGCCACAAAAAACAAGACTTATGAGCCGGTGATACGGCTGCAGGCAACGGATACGCTGACTTCTTTTTTCTGCTCGATGTATGCATACTTCAGCAGCACGACGGAGCCTGATAAAGCGTTGCTGGAATTTAAGTTTCGCGAACTGATTTTGAACATTTGCGACAACCGCGAGAATGAAGAAGCACTCTCATATTTCTGCTCGCTGATGAGTGAGCCGCAGGCTGTGACGCTGGAGCGCGTGATGAATGACAACTATTGCTTTAACCTGAAGCTGGAAGAATACGCAGCGCTGTGCAACCGCAGCCTGTCAGCATTTAAGCGCGATTTCCAAAAACAGTTCCGCACAACGCCCGGCAAATGGCTGCTCCAAAAACGATTGCAAAAGGCACAGATGCTGCTGCGCCACCAGGGCAGAACCGTAAGCGAAGCAGCTTTTGAAAGTGGCTTTGAAAATGTATCGCATTTCAGCCGGTGCTTTAAAGAACAGTTTGGCGTATCCCCATTGGCAGCGCGGCAGGTTTCTTCTGCCTGAACCCTAAAGCAAACTTTACGGACTTTACAGCAATGCTGCTCTTTTGCGCCTCTTATATTTTTGTACCGAATTATTAAACCTTCATTTTAAAATTCTCTTACTATGAGTGTTACAACAGCTCCCCCAAATGCGAACAAAGCGTTATGGGAAAAAGGCGATTTTACCCGCGTCGCCATAAACATGCGGGAAAGCGGAGCAGCTTTCGTTTCAACATTAGGCATCACGCCGGGCACGCAGGTTCTGGATCTCGGCTGCGGCGACGGCACGACGGCGATACCGGAAGCGAAGCTGGGCGCCACTGTGCTGGGCGTTGACATTGCCAGCAACTTAGTAGCTGCGGGAAATAAAAGAGCCCAGGAAGAAGGGCTCTCCAACATCACTTTTCAGGAAGGAGATGCCATTCGTTTGGTTGACTTACATGATGAAAGCTTTGATCTTGTGGTGAGTGTGTTTGGGGTAATGTTTGCGCCAAAACCATACGACGTAGCCAAAGAAATGGTGCGCGTGACGCGCAAAGGTGGCCGCATTGTAATGGGCAACTGGATACCCGGCGACCCAACGCTGGTAGCGCAGATATTGAAAATCAGTTCGGCATATACACCGCCACCGCCGGAGGGTTTTATCAGCCCGATGCTGTGGGGTGTGCCTGAAGAAGTAACGAAGCGGTTTGTGAGCGCTGGTGTACCGGAAGAGAATATTTCGTTTGCAAAGGAAATATTTACGTTTAAAGCGAACCTATCGCCGGTTGCGGTTTTGAACCTGTTCAAGAGTTATTACGGACCAACCATGAATGCGTTTGAAGCGGCGGAAAAGAATGGCAAAGCCGATGCGCTGCAAAGCGAATTGAAGGATTTATTTGTCAGGCAAAACCAAAGTTCATCGGGCGAAAGCACATCTATACCAGCAACGTTTTTACGGGTGACAGTGCAGTGTTGATTAGATCTAATAAGTTTTAAAAAAAAGAAAAGACCGGGATTGCAATCCCGGTCTTTTTGTATTAATTGATCTTGACAAATTTAGCAACCCAGTTTTTTGAACCGGTGGATTTAAGAAGATATGTGCCAGCTTTAAGATCGGCGATGTTCAGCGTGGTAGTGCCGGGCATCAATTTGACGCGGCTACGAATCACCCTGCCGGAAGCGTCGTAAATGGCAGCTTCGGACGTTTCCTTGACTCCATTAATAACCAATTGGCTGGAAGCGGGATTAGGAAAAATGGTAACCGTTTCATTTGTCGCTTCTATTGCTTTTACGCTAAGTGAAAGCTGATCGTTGATTGCCGAGTCAACAGGCAGAATGGGCAACCCTTTCGACTCGCGGAGGAGCATGAACAGGTGATCGGGACGAACCACTTTGTAGTTGCTGTCAAGCGAGTTGGCAACGTTGGCAAAGTTGCTGGGCTTCACATCTGTCCACGGCTGCGCCTGTATGATGATGAAGCGTGGCTTTTTACCATCCCAGCCGGCAGCGGCAGAAGCGATGGCATCTTTCATGGCGCCTTCGCCTGTGCAGTAGTTGCAGGACAGTGCCTGTGAGGGCAGGCTTTTGTTGAAGATAGTGAGACCACCTCCTGTATTCTGCGACGTTAAGCCGAGCAGTGAAGGTGCATTGATGGCGTATGAGTTGCCAACATTCCTCGCGATGCCGCCAGTGATGGTGTTCCAAACCGTAACGACACGCAGACCGGCGCGTGTGGTATAGTCGTTTGTTGTGGATGTGAAGCGCTTAAGCGAAGCCTCATTCGGATAATCGTTGGGATAAGAATAGCCATAGCCCGAAGGACCGGATAGCAACTCATCGTTATCGCTTACCGTTTGCCAGTAATAATTGAGCGCGCCAGGCATAGCATCGAGCATAGATGGCGACACAGTCCAGCCCATAGGTACGGTGCCACGACCGGGATCGTTCCAGAGTTTGCGCATGAGGTGCTCAACGTATTGCAGGTTGTCGCCATCGCTTAAGATGAAAGCCACATACAGCTTATTTTCCAGCACCGGTTTTTGCGGGATGGGTTTGGGTGTTACGCTGCGCGATGTGCCGCTGTGCATCGTGAGGTTTGAGCAAAAATCGCTGGCAATGGTGGCAATGCCATAGAAAGAAGCTCTTTCAATACCGGGCTGTTCTTCGGGCCACCAGCCCATCATATTGGCACCGGCAGGCATGGAGGATAAGAAGCGGTTGAGTAATGCACTCTCATCGGGAATGTTAGGATTGAGCCAGATGGTGGCTGCGCCGATGGCGGTAGCATACTCGCGAAGCGCGGCTTTATGAACATTCGGATCAAGACCGATGAGCAGGCGATGATCTGTTTTTGACCAATACTTATTGAACATGGTTTTATAAACCTGCAGCTTACTGGTGAACTTTCCACGCATATCCGCCAACACTTTGAAGTTGTAAGGCGCTGCCGTTAAGCGCGCCAGCAAAGAAGGTGAGGCTATCAGCGCTTTGTTTTCTTTTGCCAGCATGGTGGCGAGGTTTACGGTGTGTATCTGGTCGGGATCGTATACAATCAAGCCTTTGATTTCACTTTTATATTTTGATAGCAATTGCCAGTTATCGGTGTATTCAGTCCAGTTCAACCCCAAAGATTGCAACCATGTATAAGGACCTTCGGCAAAGGCATCGCCTTCATAAGAAAAGATGCGCGGTTGCTTACTGTTTATAATGCCCTTAAGCGAAGCAAATAAATACAGTTCTGCGCCGGAATTGTTCTGTACACTTACCCAATCTACCTTAGTATAACCTGTGCCGTGCCAGAACACACGCAATTCAAGAGAATGCTTTGCAGCCGGCATCGTAAACGGCAACGTGAAGTTTACATAATCGCCGGCAATGGGGAACTGTAGCCGCGTTACAGTTTGAAAAGCAAGTGTTTCGCCGGTGGTGGCGTCGCGCACATCAATGTCCACAATCGGGTCGTTGTTGGCGGTGTTGTTATCGGTTTTGATGCGATAAGTAGCCACGTTGGGACCTGCGGGAATGGTGGTATCGTAAGGACCGTAGATCATATGCTGGTTGGGACTATCGATGGAGGTTTGGCAGAGCCAGCCATCGCTTTCCAATCGCCCGGTACCATGACCAAGCGAAGGACCTTCTGCCTGCCAGAGTGGAACGCTTTCGCGGAGTGTAATGAGGTCCTGCGTTTGAGCAGGCTTTGGAAAGGAAGGCAGCAATTGTCCTTGCGGCCAAGTGATTTGTGCAAAGGACTGCGTGACGGATAATGAAACAAGCAAGAAGACAAAGACGAAGCTTTTGAGAAGCGGGATAAATCTGCAGATCATAGGCAAGATTTTATATTGGTTGGTGAAAAATGAATGACAAGTAATCGATGTTTCCTATTCAGTTGGCGGATGATTTCAAATAATGGCTAGCCTGATATGGTTCCGGTTTTTATTCCGCAAAGAATACGCCTGTTTGCTGTGTAGCACTTGCTTGTGCGTTGTCTATCAGCGATTTGCTTCTTTTCTTAGGTAAACGGATGAGGGATTTTTCTTAACATGAAAAGAAACACACCTATCATGAACGTTGTATAAATACAAGCTTTATCGAGTGGGCAACCAGTTTATATTTCCATGTTTTGCTGCTTGTTTATATGCCTTTCTGTTGTTGCTAAAAGGTAGTGTTTCAAACATTGCTTATTCATATCCAAATTCCTTTTTGTAAGTACATTTACCTTTATCTCTATGAAGTTCATAATTGCATTTCTATTTCTCCTTCCGGCTACCGGTGCTTTTACACAATCGAATAAAACAGCAGACACAGTTGTAACGCCTGAACTGAACCTGGCAGGCAAGCAAAAGGTGTGGATGCTCACTTATTTCAGACAACGATACCCGACAAGAATAGAGATCGATTCGAATGGAAAAACGGTGGAAGTGCCACTGCCCAATCCTTTCCTGATTGCGAATCTGCATATTGCCTTATCGACCGACGGAAGACACTGGACGCCGCTGAATAATAACGAGCCGGTGTGGGATCATTTCATGCGCGACCCTTTTATTCATCGCTCGCCGGATGGGTTGTGGCGGATTGTATCGACCGGTGGCGGAAGTCGTGAGGAACGCGAAAAGATGGGGCCAGTATGTTTGTATATCACGTCAAAAGATTTGATTATTTATAAAGAAGAAGGAACCCTTGCATTGATGAAAGAAGCGAAGAATGATTCGGGTGCGTTTGCAGGAAATATATGGGCGCCGGAATGGTATTATGACGAGGCGAAAAAGGAGTATATGGTGTTTTGGTCATCGTCGTTCAAAGATGCAGGCTGGAAGGAGAGCCGGCTTTGGTACAGCACGACAAAAGACTGGAAAACGTTTACGCCGGCAAAAGTTTTGTTCCAGCCTCCATATTCTGTAATTGATGGCACCTTGCTGAAAGACAAAGACACGTACTACCTGTTTCATAAAGAAGAAGAATTTGGTGTGCTTACAGGAGAACGAAGAGCCATACGCGTAGCCACCTCCAAGAACATGGAAGGACCTTACACCGTAGTGGAAGGTGATTTGAATAAAGGACAAATTGCACCGACCATCACCGAAGGACCAAGTGTAATGAAAGACCCCATAAAAAAGGGTTGGCTACTGTATTATGATTTCCCGATGGCGGATGATTTTGGGGTTTCGTATTCTGAAGATTTACAGCATTGGACAGTGGAGAAGGATGTGAGCTTTCCGCCGGATGCAAGGCATGGTTCAGTCTCGGTGATTACAATAGAAGAAGCCAAGAAATTACTGGCTGCCTATCCTGATAAAAGCGTGGGCAAATAAGCCAAATATTCCTGCAAATTTTTCAGCTATTGATTGCTTGTCAGAAGTGATGATTTTGCTGACAGAGAATTTATAAAACAACAACGCAGATGATACAATACATCTGCGTTGTTGTTTTATTTCCTGATAGAAAATAAAAGAATCTTCTTTCCAAATCTGGCTCCTTCTGATGTTTACATCTTCAGGCAAAAAAGACATCTGCTACTTATTCCACCACAGCTTCGTTCCCTTTGTGTTTCCGCCAATGGCTGCGCCTGCGGCATCGTAGTTAGCTTTGTTGATATTGCCTTCTGTAATGGGATACGTAAGCCGGTATGGCACGCCATCCGTAACGGAAGGATCGAGAATGTTGCCGGGTGTAACGAATAAAGGTTCGCCGCCGGATTTGGTAAATTTCAGCCTTGTGCGCTCAAACCATGCCTGCAAGCCCTGCATGTAAAGTGATAGCCATTTCTGCGTGCCGATGCAGTTGCGCCAATCGTCCCCATTGTAAGGCACACTGTCTATATATGCATTTACAACAGCCGTATCGGTGATGCCCCAGAAACTCATGCTGCTGCGGATGCCATCGGCATAATGCGTAGCGGCGCTATCGGTTATAAAGCCACGCGCAGCCGCTTCTGCCAGGGCAAAATCCACTTCCGATTTTACCATGATAATACCGGGGAATGTGGGTGAATATGGACGCGTGCCGGGATAAGAATAAAAAGAAAAATCATTGCTAAATGCGCCCAATCCGTACACTTTACCACGAATAACGCTATCGTCAGTAGCCGGCCGTGCATATACAGGCAAACGCGGATCGTTGAGCGAATCCATGAAATCAACTACGGTTGCGCTCATTACATAATCGTTTGGAATGCCGGTACCTGATTGCTCATTAAAAGGAAACTGGTCGGGCACAGCAGCTAAGTATTGAAACAAAGCGTTGTCTTCTTCCGAAGTAATCACGCCACCTGCAATGGCTGATTCGATTACGGTTCTTGCTTTTTCGGGGTTGGCATCTGCCATGCGGATGCCCATGCGCAGCTTCAGCGAGTTTGCCAGCTTGCGCCATTTGGTAACATCGCCATTGTATATTTTTTCGCCGCTGGCAAAATTTCCACCCGCCGAATCGAAAGCAGAAATCTGGGCATCAAGCCGCAGGAGAAGACTATCATAAATCGTAGCGGCATCGTCGTATGTGCCGGTAAAATTGTCAAGTCCTTTTAGCGCCTGCGAATAAGGAACATTGCCGTAGGTATCTGTCAACACTTCGTACACCCAAACGCTTAGCACATTGGCAATGGCAGCTTCATTGGCAGACACCGCTTCCGGGTTTTGCGCATGCTGTTGCACAATGCCATCAAGGTTAATGAGCGCCGTGGTGTACAGGTTCCACAAAGTATTGTTGGAGCTTTCATCAAGCAGGTACTGGCTCACAGATTCGTTCTGCGTTTGCGACCAGAATTGCGCGTACAGCATCCCTACCCTGCCGTTTACAAAATTGTTGTAGATGATATCCGAAGCGCTTTTTTCTGCCCCTGTAATCAAGGTTTCGGGAGAGGCATCGGTAGGGCGCGTTGGGTCGCGGTTCAGGTCATCAAACTTTTTGGTGCAGGCAGTTGCCAGGCATACCGGAAGCAGGAACAGGAAAGCTTTATATAAAATAGAGTGTTTCATTAATAACGGTGTTTTTAAAATTAAAAGCCAACGGTAAGGTTTACGCCAAACGAACGCACAGAAGGCAACGCACCGCCTTCCAGTCCCTGGATATTCGAATCGGAATTGATAATGTTTGACGGGTCCACATTCGGCGCGTTGGAATGGATGAGCCAGAGGTTGCGTCCGTACAGCGTAAGGCTGGCATTTTTTGCTTTCACAGCGCCTGCCCATTTTTCCGGCAATGCATAGCCCAAGCGCACTTCGCGCAGGTACGTGTAGCTGGCATCGTACACATCGGCGGCGTTTATTTTCAAGCCATAATTGTTTTTGAAATGATCAGCCGCGCTGATTTTTACCGTATTGGCTTTGCCGTCTTCCGTTACGCCGGGCGCTATCACGCCGGTTTCGCGAACGTTGTTGGCAGCCGTTACATCCAGCAAACCTGATGCTTTGCCATACATGTTGGTATAAGAGAAGAAGCTGCCGCCTTTCTGGAAGTCAATCAACGCGCTTAGCGTAATACCTTTAAAAGTGAATGTATTGCTCAACCCACCCACAAAATCAGGCTGCGTGGTGCCCAATATTTGCGTAGCATCGGAAACAAGGTAATGTCCGGTGCTATCTACCAGCTTATTGCCTGCGTTATCGCGAACAAAGTCGGTGCCTGTCAGCGTAAACAGCGGCTGCCCTACAATAGCCACAGTGGATACGGAATTACGCCTGCGTTCTGTGCCGACGATGTAGCGGTCAACACCGGGATTGTTGGGAAAATTTAAGGCTACAAGCTTGCTGCGGTTGATGGCGAAATTGGAACCAATGGTCCAGGTGAAACTGTTCTTCAACTGTACTGGCGTGGCGCTGAATGTCAGTTCCACACCGCGGGTGCGCGACTTGCCGACATTGGCAAAATAAGAACTGTAGCCGCTGGTCTGCGATACCTGCAGCGGCACAATGAGGTCCTTGGTAATGCGGTTATAAACCGTGGCATCCAGGCTGATGCGGTTATCAAGAAACCGCAGTTCCAAACCAGCTTCTGTTTCGGTGCTGCGCTCCGGACGTAAGCCCGGATTGGCAAGCGCAGCATCACGGCTGATGATAGGATCAGTTCCGAACAGGCTTGGCACATTGTAAGACGTATAAATGCGGTATGGATCGGTATCGCTGCCAATCTGCGCCACACTCACGCGGGCTTTACCAAAGGAGAGCCATTTTGCTTTCAGCCAATCGGAAAAGATGCCAGATAAAGAAGCTGATGGATAGAAATAAGAATTGTTGCCGGGACCAAGCGTAGACGACCAATCGTTGCGACCTGTTATTTCGAGAAACAGGGAGTTGTTGTATCCTAACGACACATCGCCGAACACAGACTGAATTTCCTTGCGGTACAGAAGCGGCGTATACGTTACCCTGCCAAGCGCGTTGCGGTAATTGTACACATCCTTTACAATCAAACCCGTAAATGTGCCTGTGTTAATGTCATCGCGCTGCTGCATCAGGTTGCCGCCAACGGTTGCATTCAGGTTCAGCTTTTTGCCGATGTCTTTCCTTGCCGTCGCCAGCAATAAATAATTCAACTCTCGGAAGGTACGGTCGGTGCGGGTGTAGCCGCCTGCTTGATAATCTTTTGGCGAGCGTTCCTCGATGACCGTATTGAACTGATCCATAAACACTTTTGCGGACACGTTGAGCCAGTCGGTGGCTTTTACTTCGAAACCGGCCAGTCCATACAGGCGGTCGCGTCTATCCGTTTCGTAGCTTTTGTTTACAATCCAATAAGGCGTGGTGGCAGATGCCGGTGTTGGGTCACTGAACGATTTGCGGTTCCAGCTTACCTGCGAGCCATCGGGATATTGATAGTACTTCAACTTATCCATCTCTAGCTGGCGCTGCCCGTACATGGTGAACTGCTCTGTAAAATTATTACCCGAAAAACCTGTAGCCGGACGACCTCTGGCTGCCTGCGACGAGTAGTTGGCGCTGGCAACCGCCGTAATTGCGTCTGTTACTTTATAAGTGCCATTGAAGCCTAAGTTGTTGCGCAGTAATCTTGATTCTGGGATAATAAAATTTTGATTCAGATTGCTATACGAAAGCCGGAAAGAACCTTTATCTGACGAGCCGCCCACACTCACACTGTTATTCAGCGTGATGCCGGTCTTGTAGAAATCTTTTACATTATCCGGCTGCGGCGACCAGGTTGATGTCTGCCCGAAATACGGGTTGTTCTTTGTGGGATCAAATGAATAGTAGGGACGCACCACTTGGCCGTTCATTTCAGGTCCCCAGGATTCGTCAACAGCATATTGCGGAAGCAAATCGTAACCGCCACGCGTAAGGTCAGTATAGGTGCCGGTGCTGCCGCTTAAGAACTGCTCCGGGTTTTCGCTATACCAAAGCGTATCGAAGGCACTGGCTACGAAGTTCGGGTCGGTGGTATTGGCGCCGCCCGCTCCATAGCGGTTTTGATAATGAGGTAACACAGAAATATTATCCGCCTGCGCATTGAAGCTGTATGTCACACCCAGCCTGCCGGAAGAATTGCCGCGCTTGGTGGTAACGAGCACCACACCATTCGAGCCGCGGCTGCCATAGAGAGCGGTTGCGGCGGCACCTTTCAGCACAGATATCTGCTCAATATCATCGGGGTTTAGATCCTGTATCGGGCTACCATAATCGTAGCCACCACCGCCAATCTGCTGGTTGTAGCTGTTGGATACATTAGTATTGCCCATGAATATACCATCCACAACAAAGAGCGCATTGTTGTTGCCGGTGATGGACTTAGCTCCGCGGATGACCACTTTGGAAGATCCGCCCATCGAGCCGCTGTTGCCGTTGATTTGTACGCCTGCCAGCTTGCCTTGTAAAGCGTTTACAAAATTTTGCTCTTTGGCTGTTTGCACGGCATCGCCTTTCACTTCCTGCACGGAATAGCCAACGGCACGTCCTTTTTTAGACAGACCAAAAGCCGTCACTTTCACTTCCTGCAACTGACCTGCGGCTGCAGTGCCCAATTGCACCGAAAGTGGTGCAGTGGCAGATGAAAGAATTACTTCTTTATCTCTGAAACCTATGGACGTGAACTTAGCCGATGTTCCCGCGCGGAACGGAATGCGGAAAGTGCCATCTTCTTTAGAAGTATAAGTTGCGCCGCTGGCGACGGTAATACTGGCGGAAGGAACGGGCTTGCCGGTCGCGTCGGTTACTTTTCCGGTAACAAATGTGGTATCGCTGCCCGTAGAGGAAGCGGTTGGCGCGGGGGCTTTTGCACTGTCTTTTGCCAAGGCTAATGTATCTGCGCCTGTTGGCTTGGTTGTATCGGCTGCTGCTTTGGCAACGACTGAGTCCGGCTTTACAGGAGCGGCAGAATCGCCGGGTGGTGGAGCAACAGCGGCTGCCTGTGCGGGAGCGGCTGGTTTGGTGGTGTCTTTTGCCGCTTCGGCGCTGATCTCTTTTACATTGAATTTATTGCCTTGCGCAAACTGCACTTCGAAGTTGACAAGTGCCGGCACTTTGAAAGCGCCAAGCTGCGTTCCCTGGTAAACGATCAGAACAGAATCCTGCGCACCCACCTTGAGAGTGAACTTGCCATCTTCCGAAGTGGTGGCGGATGATTTGAGCGCTTTAGACTGGAGTGTGTACCCATTTTGCGGGGAGCCATCCAACCCGAGCAGGCGGGCGTGAACAGTTTTTGCGGAGTCTTGTGCCCAGGTAGTTATTGCGCATAACAATAGTATGCAGGCTGCGGTTAGCCGGTTAATAAGCATCGAGGTCATGGTGTTTTCTATAGATGAAACAAAGAAATTTGCCGACGATACTCAAAAACATTGCCTGAAACGGTGGGTGGATGCTTATGGTCGGCTAAGCAGAGAATTATTACAATGATTTCCTTTATTGTTTTGAGAAAGGCTATTTGATGAAACCAATGATCAGCCATTCTGGTTTTCCTTTTTGGCTAAAGATGAAAAATGAATCATTTCTTAATATTGTACAGCTTAATTTACGAAATTGGGGCATGATTTTCTCTGCCTTTTTGCCTTCTTCAACGATTTGCCGATACTAAAATTAACACAATGAGACGAAATGTTTATTTGCACTTTAGCTGCTTTTTGCTGCTTTTTATTTGCTTATTTTCTGTTTGCTCCTCAGCACAAATCAGTGTTCTAACACAGCATAACAACCTGCGAAGGACCGGCTTGAATTCAAGCGAAAAGAAACTTACACAAACGAACGTAACTCCATCAACATTTGGCAAACTGTTCAGCCGCACGGTGGACGACCAGATTTATGCGCAACCGCTTATCGTAGCCAATCTTACCATCGGTGGTAAGGCTCGTAATGTGGTTTATGTTGCAACAGTAAACAATACGCTGTATGCTTTTGATGCGGATGATGCTTCTGCCTCAACGCCTTTGTGGAAAGTGAGCTTAACGCCATCAGGTTATCGGGCTGTGAAGAACACCGATATGACGGGCGCCTGCGATGGTAACTACCAGGATTTTACCGGCAATATGGGAACGGTTGGCACGCCGGTTATTGACCTTGCCACGAAAACATTATACGTAGTAGCACACAGCGTGCTTACGACCAACTCAGCTACCAATATACAATACCTGCATGCTATTGATATCCTTACGGGCGCTGAAAAAGCAAACAGTCCTGTCTTAATCAGTGCGGCTGTTTTTGGCGGTGGTGATGGACAGGTAAACGGCACCATCAACTTCAATCCGCAACGCCAGAACCAGCGCCCGGGATTGCTGCTGTACAATGGCGTGGTCTATATTGCCTGGGCTTCTTATTGTGACTGGTCGCCATACCATGGTTGGGTGCTGGGATATGATGCTACCAGCCTGCAGCGGAAGTATATTTACAACGATACGCCGCAAGGCGGTACGGGTGGCATCTGGATGAGCGGACAGGCACCGGCAGTAGACGACCAAGGCTTTATCTATTTATCAACCGGAAACGGAACAGTAGGTGCGCCCAATGATCCAAACTATGTGATCAACCGGGGAGAAAGCATTTTAAAAATGTCAACAGCTTCCGGCAGCCTGGCAGTGACTGATTTTTTTACGCCTCACAATTGGCCTGATCTAGAAGCCAACGACCAGGATTACGGCTGTGATGGCGTAATGCTGATTCCGCAGACACGCCTTTCTATATCAGGCAGCAAAAACGGAATTGTGTATCTGGTGAATACAGATAAAATGGGCAAAACTAGTGACAATGATACAGGTGCGAGGCAGATCATTGACGCCAACTCATCGCTGCCCGACCAGAAACATGTGCATGGTACACCGGTATATTACAGAGGTCCCAACAACAAAGAGTTTATGTATTTGTGGGGAGAAAACAGCCTGCTGAAACAGATTCCTTTTATCAGAAAAAACAGTCGGTTCAATCTGACTACTGTAAGGTTAGGCTCTACCATATTACCGGGAGGCATGCCTGGTGCCATGCTTGCGGTTTCGTCTAATGGCATAAAAGCTAAGACCGGTATTTTATGGGCTTCTCACCCGCTGAGCGGCGATGCAAATGCGGGTACTGTGCCAGGCGTGATACAGGCTTTTGCAGCTG
>JADCRZ010000066.1 GCA_015069695.1 Williamsia sp. | reverse complement strand
GGGGCTATAGAATAGTACCGGGCGTGTTCGTTGCTTAACGCTTCGTTCCGTAAATTTCTTCACGCCCCTTTCAAAAGGCCGGGGGAAGAAGGGGAGAGAAGAAAAATGAGAGATGTTAGTGGTTCGATCAGTAATCCGTGGATCCGTGTAATCCTGGTTCAAGACAAAAATATGATCAGACTGAGAGCGCAAAAAAAGTAGAGAGGCCATGTATGCAGCCTGCCAAAGAAATATCCCCTCGCAGGAGGGGCAGGGGTGGGTTAAAAACAGAACATGCATCAACCCCGCTACCAGCACGCGCTTCTCATCAACATCCAATCCTGTGCATCCCTCCAATCCTGTAAATCAAGGTTCAGACAAATAAACCAATTATGCAACTATACCGTAATTCTCTTACCACCTACCAACGGCTAAAGACCCTGGAAGTAAAGGTGGGAGACTTGTTGATAGGTAATTTTCATCCTGTACGGGTGCAGACAATGACGACGACGGATACCATGGATACACTGGCAACTGTTGACCAGACCATCCGTTGTATCCTGGCGGGGGCAGAGCTGGTGCGCATTACGGCGCCCAGTAAGAAGGAAGCCGAGAACCTGGCGGTTATTAAAAAGGAGCTGCATGCGAGGGGGTACCACACGCCCTTGATCGCGGATATTCATTTCACACCCAACGCTGCAGAAATCGCTGCGCGGATTGTAGAGAAGGTACGCGTGAACCCGGGTAATTATGTTGATAAAAAGAAGTTTGAACAAATTGATTATACAGACGCGGAATACCACGAAGAAATAGACCGCATCAGGACCCGGTTTACACCGCTCGTAAAAATTTGCAAGGAATACGGTACGGCCATGCGCATCGGCACCAACCATGGTTCACTGAGCGACAGGATCATGAGCCGCTACGGTGATACGCCGATGGGCATGGTGGAAAGTGCCATGGAGTTCCTGCGCATCGCCCGTGATGAAAGCTATCACAATATTGTGCTTAGCATGAAATCAAGCAACCCGCAGGTGATGGTGCAGGCCTATCGCCTGTTGGTTGAAAAAATGCAGGATGAGTTTGCTGTGTGCTATCCCCTCCACCTGGGTGTAACCGAAGCAGGTGATGGAGAAGACGGCAGGATCAAATCAGCCATCGGCATTGGCACCCTGCTGGAAGACGGCATTGGCGATACCATACGGGTATCCCTAACCGAAGACCCTGAATTTGAGATCCCGGTCTGCAAGGACCTGGTGAGCCGTTACAAGCACAGACAGGAACACGCACCCGTTCCCCCCATCAACAAAATTCCCTACAATCCCTTTGAATATGCCAAGCGCCAAACCTTGCCTGTTACCAACATCGGCGGCTCGCATGTTCCTGTAGTAGTAGCTGATTTCATGAAGCAGCATCCTATTAAACCGGAAGACCTGCAATCTATCGGGTACACCTACAACGAGCAGACAGACAAATGGAACATACACGATGCAGCAGCAGATATTATTTACACAGGCAACAAGCTCCCTTCGTTCGGCTTACCTGGTTCTTTGAAACTGGTCTGCGATTATCAAACCTGGCTCCATTCGGATAAGCAGGAGCGATATTATCCCCTGTTCCAGGGCAAAGAATATTTTGATGCTGCGCTGCGGTCAGATACACTTAATTTTTTGGCTGTGGATGCTGGCAGTCCGGATGCAGGGGAGATACTGGACAACCTTGCCGAAAAGACCAACCTGGTCCTTTGTGTCTTGTCATCCAATGCCCATGCCATGCCCTCCGTACGGCGTTTTATCATGGAGCTGATGAACCGGAAAATTCAATTGCCCGTTATCCTGGCTGTAGAAAGTGCTGCCACTACCATTGATGAACAGCTCATCCGGTTTTCAACTGACGCAGGGGCCCTGCTGCTGGATGGCATGGGTGATGGCGTCTGGTTTATGAACGAGCCCTCCAGGATCCGCAACCACAAAGTAAGCGGCAGAACCTATCTCGAAACAAAGAACAACCACCAGTTCCTCAACAACACGTCCTTCTCTGTTCTGCAGGCCACCCGCACGCGCATCTCCAAAACAGAATACATCAGCTGCCCCAGCTGCGGCCGCACCCTATTTGATCTGCAGGAAACCACCGCCAAAATCCGCTCCGTTACCAACCACCTCAAAGGCCTCAAGATCGCCATCATGGGCTGCATCGTCAACGGCCCCGGCGAAATGGCCGATGCCGACTTTGGCTATGTGGGCAGCGGCCCGGGAAAGATCACGCTCTACAAGGGCAAAGAGGTGATCAAGCGGTCGGTGAACAGTGATGTAGCAGTGGAAGAATTGATTAATCTGTTAAAGGAGCATGATGCGTGGGTGGAGCCGTATTGAGTTAAAAAGCCCACACGGAATATCCGTCGTTTTCTCATGCTGATTGCGTGTTTTCCTCAATTCGTGAATTTGTTGCTTTTCATGCGCATAGCCGTGTGCTAGGTTTGTGTTTCATTTAAAAAATACAAACCATGAAAAAGATTTTATCGGCTACAATTTTACTCACAGCCTTGTTCCTGGGCTCGGGTTGCATCAAAGATGCGGATACCCAAACAAACGATTCCTGTGATAAATTACCCCACAGCAATGCACCGGCAGGACTGGTAGGAAACTGGTCTAGCGGCTTTGCTTCTTACTTGCAGCTCGTTGATATATATACCGGGCGCACTACAGGAAGTGCCTGGACAAGCGGAAAGCTTTTTAAGATCACCAGCAACGGCAGGAACGCTGAGTTCTACTACACAGCGCAAACACAATACATGCAGGCAGCTACCAAAGCAACCGGAAGCATCAGTTTTGATGCAGGTTCAACAGCCCAGGCAGGCTCATTTACCTTCTCCGCTTGCGGAGGCCATTACAAAGGCTGGGGCACTACTTCTGTTGACCGCGATGCTACATCGGAAGAATTAAGAAGCAGTCTGACCAGGAAATACTACTACAAAGTAGATGGTCAATGGCTCAGGATAGAGCCGGGTGGACCTGTGAACGATTATTCAAGCAGCTTCAGGATCGTTAACTAACTGATTGCTGAAATCAAAACAACTTTTATCCTAAGTACCATCAGGCCTCAATCCTCGCCCCATCCTCAATCTGCGTCACATAAATCTCCGGATCTTTGTTAAACTGCGACCGGTACTTCTCTTTGATGAACTGACTGAAGCTTTCTACCCTGTCTTCTTTTACTAGATTGATGGTGCAGCCGCCGAAGCCGCCGCCCATCATGCGGGTGCCGACGACGCCTTCGTAGGTGTAGGCTTGTTCGGCAAGGAAATCGAGTTCGGGGCAGCTTACTTCGTATTGTTTGCTGAGGCCCAGGTGGGTTTGATACATGAGCTCGCCGAAGCCTTTGAGGTCATCGTGTTCCAGTAGGCCGCAGCCTTGCAGCAGGCGGGCGTTTTCAGTTACGACGTAAAGACAGCGGTTGTACACGGTTTCGTTCATGTCGTTGCGGTGTTCCTGCAGTTGCTCGTACGGTACATCGCGCAGTGACTTTATCTTGCCGGGCAGGTATTTGTTCATGATGGCTACACCTTCTTCACACTCGCGGCGGCGGGTGTTGTACTCACTGTCTCCCAGTTCGTGTTTTACCATCGAGTTCACCATCACGATCTTGTATTCGGGGAAGTGAAAGGGAATGTATTCATATTCCATGCTGCGGCAGTCGAGCTTCATAACGTGGCCGGCCTTGCCGTGCAAGCTGGCAAACTGGTCCATGATGCCGACCAGGGCACCGGCAAAGATGTGTTCGGTCTTTTGCCCGATATAGGCCAGGTCGAGGCGGCTCTGGCCCAGGCCGAATAGCTCGTTGAGGGCAAAGCCAAAGGCAGAGGTCAGCGCAGCTGAAGAGCTCATGCCGGCTCCCACCGGTACATTGCCATCCATCACCACATCTACCCCTTGTACCCGGCAGCCTTTCTGCAGTAAGTTGTATACAACACCCAGAGCATAAGCCTGCCAGCCTTCTGTTTTTTCCGGCTTGATCTCATGCAGCTTGATGGAGAAATGTTCGCCAAACTCATTGGCGTACAGGTTGATCGTATCGGTGCCGTTGGCAGCAATGGCTGCATACATACGTTTATCTATAGCCGCCGGCAACACAAACCCTTCGTTGTAATCCGTATGCTCACCGATCAGGTTCACTCTTCCCGGGGAAGAAGCAATCAGGGGTTTCTTCCCGTACAATTCCTCAAACTTCTGTTGGATGGTCGCCATGGATGTAAAATTGTTCGAACAAATGTAGGAGAATGTAGGCAGGGAAACAGGGTTTGCGGGTATTTTAATGTGCGTGTTATTCACCGGTGCATAGAGGCAGGAAAGGACAGCCGTGGCAGCCCCGCAGACAAATTGGCTGCAATGCTGTGATAAACCCTAAATTTGAGTCCCTATGATACAAACAGATTTTCTGGTGATCGGTTCCGGTATCGCCGGCCTCACTTATTCGCTGAAAGTAGCTACGCGGTTTCCTGATAAAAAAGTAACTGTTATTACCAAAGCGCATACAGATGAAACCAATACCAAATACGCACAGGGAGGCATCGCCGGCGTAACCGACTTTGAAAACGACAGTTTTGAAAAGCACATCAATGATACCCTGATCGCGGGGGATGGATTGTGCAACCGGAGAACAGTAGAGATCGTAGTAACAGAAGGCGTGGACAGGATACAGGAAATCATTGAATGGGGGGCAGAGTTTGACAAACAGCCTGATGGCGATTACTCATTGGGAAAAGAAGGCGGGCACAGCGAGTTCCGCATCCTGCATTACAAAGATGTGACCGGCCGCGAAATGGAACGTGCCCTGGTGGAAAGGGTGGCAGCACAGGCTAACATTCACATCATCAAACATTGCTTTGTGCTGGATATTATCACCCAGCATCACCTGGGCTACCTGGTCACCAAGGCAACCCCCGACATTGAATGTTACGGCGTATACGCTTTCAACCTGCAAAACAACCGCATAGAAAAGATCATCGCAAAAACAACCCTGCTTGCTACCGGTGGAAACGGACAGGTATACCGCACCACCACCAATCCGTCTATTGCTACCGGCGATGGAGTCGCGATGGTATACCGTGCAAAAGGAAGGATCGAGAACATGGAATTTATTCAATTCCATCCTACTGCCCTGTATGAGTCAGGCATTGGCGGACAGGCATTCCTGATCACCGAAGCCGTTCGGGGCGACGGAGGGATTCTAAGAAATATAAATGGAGAAGCGTTTATGAGCCGCTACGATGAGCGCCGTGACTTGGCTCCGCGTGATATTGTAGCCCGTGCCATAGACAATGAGATGAAGGTAAATGGTACCGAACATGTTTACCTGGACTGCCGGCACATGGACCCCGAAAAATTCGTTCACCACTTTCCCAATATCTATGAAAAATGTTTATCGGTGGGCATCGATGTATCCAAAGACATGATACCGGTTGCCCCTGCAGCCCATTACAGCTGCGGTGGTATTCAGACTGATGAATGGGGAAGAACTTCCATCAAATACCTGTATGCTGCCGGGGAATGTGCTTCTACCGGCTTGCACGGAGCCAACCGATTGGCAAGCAATTCCCTGCTGGAAGCCATGGTGTTTGGACACCGCTGCTATGAAGATGCCTCCCGGGTCATCGGTGAACTGCCATTCAAGGAAGGCGTTCCTGACTGGAATGCAGCCGGCACCACCGACCCGAAGGAAATGATCCTGATCACCCAAAGCCTGAAAGAGCTGCAGCTCCTGATGAGCGATTATGTGGGGATCGTGCGCAGCAATGTGCGTCTGCAGCGTGCCATGAAACGCCTCGACTTGTTGCACGAAGAAACAGAACAGCTCTATCAAACCACCACCGTATCGCCCCAGCTCTGCGAGCTGCGCAACCTGATCACGGTTGGCTATCTGATTGTAAAAGGCGCTTCCCTGAGGCGGGAAAGCCGGGGTTTGCACTATACAACCGATTACCCGCACAAAAGCGAGATTGTACAGGACACCGTTTTATAACAAGACAGGTGTTGTGAAGCAACCGCCGGCTTTGTAATTTTGCCGGTCATAAAGATCACCAGCTGATGTACTATTTTGTTTATGGATTTTTGTATCTGATCTCCCTGCTGCCGCTGCGCCTGCTGTTTGTGATCTCCGACGGCATTTATGCCCTTGTTTACTACGGCATCGGATATAGGAAAGAAGTGGTGATGCGCAACCTCGACATTGCTTTTCCGGAGAAAAGCCAGGCAGAAAAGAGTAGGATCGCCAAACAGTTTTACCGGAATTTTATTGACAACTTTATCGAAACCATCAAGATGCTTTCGGCCAGCAATGCGTACCTGCGCCGGCATCTTACCGGTAACTGGCAAATGCTGGATGAACTGTATAAAAAAGGCAAAAGCTGTAATGTGCTGCTGGGCCACATGTTTAACTGGGAGCTGGCCAACCACGTAGTAAGTTTGGAAACCAAGCACAAGTTCCTGGTTGTTTACATGCCGATTGCAAGCAAGCTGATCAACCGGTTGTTCCTGAAGCTGCGCAGCAAGGGTAAAACCCACTTGCTTTCTGCACACAATATGCGCAACGATATGCTGCCGTACCGGAACGAGCTGTATGCGCTGGTTCTGGTAGCTGACCAGAACCCGGCCTTTCCCAATCGCGCTTACTGGCTCAATTTTTTCAGCCAGCCTGCTCCTTTTGTAAAAGGGCCTGAAAAAAGCGCCCGGGCCAATGAGCTGCCTGTGGTGTTTTGTCACTTCGAGAAGACAAAACGGGGTTACTACCGGGCCGTACTGCATCTTGAAACAGAGCACCCTACCTCAATGCCGGAAGGCGAGCTTACCATGAAGTACGCCCGTTATCTGGAAGGAGTGATCCGGAAAGACCCGGCTATGTGGCTTTGGTCACACCGGCGCTGGAAACACAAATGGCAGCCGCAGTATGCTCCATCATGGATAGATGACAAACCGGTGATAGAAAGCAAAAAAGTTAATTAAGAACACTGGTGTCTTTCTCCGTCTTGATCTTGTCCTGTTTTTTTATTTCACTCCAACCCCCCGATACATTGCGCAGGTTATGATAGCCCTGGCGCTTGAGAAGGGAAGCTGCGATCACGCTTCTGTAACCACCGCCACAGTGCACATAAATGTTGTGGTGGTCTTCCAGGCCGGCCATGCTGCCGGGATCGGTCAGCTCGCCAAGAGGAATATTGAGCGCGTCTTTTACGTGCCCGTCTGCATATTCAGTTTCATTGCGCACATCAAGCACGACCAGGTTTTCATCAAAGGGGATGTCCATGGCCAGCTCATCTGCTTCTACATCGATGATCATATCCAGCGTTTCACCGGCCCTTTTCCAGGCTTCAAAACCACCTTCCAGGTATCCTTCAGCTGTATCAAATCCTACCCGGGCAAGCCGGATCAGGGTTTCTTTTTCTTTCTCTGCTTCTGTTACCAGAATGATCGGTTTGCCAAAAGGCAGGAGGCTGCCGGCCCATTCGGCAAAGCGGCCGTCGAGCCCGATGTTGACAGAACCTGGTACAAACCCCTGCGTGAACAGGGCCGGGTCGCGGGTATCAAGGATCCAGGCACCCTCGTCCGCTTTTGTCTTGAATTCCTGTATGTTGAGCGGCTTCAGGCCTTTTACAAGTACTTCCTGCAGGCTCTCATAGCCTTCCTTATTGATCTTGGCATTTATAGAGAAGTAAGAAGGCGGTTCAGCCAGGTCATCTGTTACGGCTTTTATGAACGCTTCCCTATCGGGCTGGTTCAGGGCGTAATTCGACTGCTTTTGCTGACCGAGGGAGCTGGTTGTATCAGGGCCCAGGTTTTTGCCGCAGTTGCTTCCGGGACCGTGCGCCGGATAAACAACTACATCATCGGGAAGCGTCAGGATTTTGCTGTGCAGCGAATCGTAGAGCATGCCAGCCAGTTCTTCTTTCGTCAGGTTGCCGCTGCTTAAGTCGGGGCGGCCTACTTCGTTTACAAACAAGGTATCACCGGTGAACACGGCTTGCTGGGTGCCCTGTTCATCGCGCAGGAGATAGCAGGTTGATTCAAGCGTATGACCCGGCGTATGCAGCACTTCTATGGAAACAGCACCCAGGGGGAAAACTTCTCCGTCCCTGGAAAGATAAATCGGGAATTTTGTCTCTGTATTCGGACCGTACACGATGGGTGCACCGGTCGCTTTTGATAGATCAAGATGACCGCTGATAAAATCAGCATGAAAATGCGTTTCAAAAATCCATTTGATAGAAGCTTTGCGTTCTGCAGCCAGCGAGATATACGTTTCTATATCTCTCAACGGATCAATCACCGCAGCTTCCCCATTGCTTTCAATATAATAAGCTGCCTCGCTTAAACAGCTTGTATAAAGTTGCTTGATAAACATAACGCCATTTTTATGCAAAGATAGTTGTCTGAACCATGATTTACAGGATTCAGGGGATTCGGGGATTGTATTGATGATCAGCTTGCTGGTCAAGATTTTACAAGTCGGATGGTTGATCCACTGCATTTCTACAATCCCCGAATCCCTTAAATCCTGTAAATCATGGTTCAGACAAATTCCTTTAAATAAATGGGCTCAGCCAGGGCGAGAGAGGCAAATTCCTGGTGCTCATATTTTTTAAAGGTGGCTGCTGCCAGATGGGTGGCATTGAAAGGAATGTCTTTGAAAAAGGCATGGGGATGTTGAATAACAGGTTGCATTTTACGGGAGCCGTTTCCAAAGAAGAGGATGGACTTTGTTTCCAGCAGGGTGCTAAAAGAGTCTGGTTGTATGATCAGGCTTTGGGGGCCCAGGATGGTGTTGAAGTTTTTATCGTACACGGCTGTAAAAATTTCCATCCGCCTGGCGTCGATGGCAGGGCAGAGATAGTCGGCCTCTTCGCTGCGCGCTGCATAGACCATGGCCTCGAGGGTATTGACGGCAATCAGGGGAATATGCAAGGCATAGCACAATCCTTTTGCACTCGCCATGGCCACCCGCAGGCCGGTGTAGGAACCCGGACCGGCCGTGATGCCAACAGCCGTCAGGTCGGTGATTTTTTTATTGGCTGAATGGAGTGCTTGCTGTATTGCGGGATGGAGCCAGGCCGCATGATCTTTTTGCGTGTGGTTAGATAACAAACCCAAACAAGTTGCTCCGTCGGCCAGGCAGATACTGGCCCCTTCCGTTGAGGTATCGATGTTCAGCAGCAAAGCCATGCGCCAAACTTATGACAAATGGATTTAATTTTATACAACCCCCCATCCGTGCAGCTGATTGCGCTGCCTTGCCTATTTTTGAACATGGAAAAGAAAATCATCAAAACCAGCCAGGCCCCCGACCCGATCGGTCCTTACAGCCAGGCAGTACTGGCCGGCAATACCTTGTATATCTCCGGACAGGTGGCCATCAACCCTGCCTCCGGCAATGTAGAAGCAACCAATGTAGCCGAAGAAACCCATCAGGTTATGAAGAACCTGCAGGCAATCCTTACCGAAGCAGGCATCAGCTTCGATCATATTTTAAAGACAACTATCTTTTTGAGTGATATGTCACTGTTTGCCGGCGTGAATGAAGTGTATGGCAGCTATTTCAGCGGTAATTTCCCGGCCCGTGAAACCGTAGCAGTGAAGGGACTGCCCAAGAATGTAAATGTAGAGATCAGTATGATTGCACTGGTATGATCATTCAGATAAATACGGGTGAACACGGCAGGCTTTTACTGTTGGTGTTCACCCGTACTTATCCGGATAAATAGGTTAACGGTTGTAATGCAAAGGGCTAGTCTTTCAGACCCAGGTACTCTTTTACTTTGTTATAATCATTCCAGTCTACCGGCTGGGCAACACGGGCGCCTGCTCCGCCAGGTATAAGAATGTACCGGTACTGATTTACTTTTGCGCCGTTAGAGGTAAATGTTCCATAATTGCCCGTGGCGTATATAAATATTCGTCCGACATGAAATTCAGGTTGGATACTGATAGCATCATAAAAAAGATCAAAGTAAGGAAGCGGCGCAACAGCCGGGTTGGTGGTTGTACCATAGTTCCAGTATACTTTTATTTCACCACCATTTAAAACAGCGGCGGTAAGTTTTGCTGCTGCTATGTTTGTATAAAAACCGGCCGTATCCAGTACACCCGCATTGCGGAATGTGTCAGCCAAGTAAGTTACATCCAGCCAGGGTGAATAGATCACGTTGGCTGTACCCGAATCACCTTTTGGGCCCTGGGCGCCCGGTGCACCGGCAGCTCCGGTGGCACCCGTGTCACCTTTAGGACCGGCCGGCCCGGTATCGCCTTTCTGACAATAGGTAAAGAACATTGTAATGCCCAACAAAGCAATAAACAGCTTGAAACAGGTTTTTTGTTGCATAAATTTTGATTTGGTTGATTACATAAAATATGTGTACCGGAACGGGTGTGTTTTAGCAGATAGATCCGTGCAAGCAGTTAGCCTTACAGCAGTGTATCTCCTTAGCTACACCACTGCGGGAGGCTGTTTTCAAATATAACTAAATAATCCATTCACTTTCTGACAGATTGATGGGCTGCAGGGTTAATTTTCCTGCAGTTCTGCTGTCCTTCTGAATCCGATCACATTCGCTTTTACCGGGGTGTAATCTTTCCCGTTGCCGTTGGTAATATCTGCCAGCGTCATGGGTTCATTGATGGGTTGCTGCAATCCCAGGTGGTTGCTTAAACGCCTGGCTTTTTCGACCGTCAGCTTTCCAAATTCATATTTTGCAATCAGCCGGCCCTTGCGCATCAAGGCGCTGTCTATCAGGTGCAAAGCATTGTTGAATGTGCAGATGATCTGCACATTCAGGCAATCGCTCAGGAGTCCGTCGCTGATGTTCAACAGGTTGCTTACGCTGCTGTGGCTGCTGTTCCGGCGGTCCATGATCACGTTCTCCGCATCTTCAATAATCAGGACTGAATTGGGATGATCAATCAGCAGGTCCATGAATTCAGGATCCATCAGGTTGGCTGCCACAGCCGGGGATAAGAACAAGACCTTCTTCCTGAGGCTTCCGATCAGATAACGCAGATACGTAGTTTTACCGGTGCCGGGCAATCCGTGCAGCAGTACAATGCCCTTGTCATTTTGTGTAGAAAGCCTTTCCCTGATCAGCGTATCCACTTCCTTGAAATCATCGTTGTAATACAGGTCAACGTCAAGCAGGGTCGGTTTGATCGCCAGGGGCTTCAGGTCCAAACCTCTGTTTGTAGATGTAATGATGTTGATCTCGTACTCGGCTTCTTTTTCAGGCACCTTGAAAGGTACAAGCGCTTCTACCAGCCTGGCAGCATAGACGGGATCGTTGTTGTGCAGGACGTCAACACACAGGTGAGAGACATCGATCAACACCTTGTTTTCCAACTTGAAGACGGTTATAGCTCTTTGCTCCTTTCCTTCCTGCCAGTTGTAGTAATTGCTGTGGTAAACAGCCAGCACTTTGCCCACCGCACCACTTTGAATATACTCCACTGCCTGCACGGTATCTACATTGGTGATATAATTTATGCAGGGCGTTTCACCGAACTCCTTTAAATAAAAAGCCTTTGCTTCAATATAGTCGTTGCTGAATACGCGCGCGTGCTGGAAATAGGCCGTTTCGCGTTTTAAGCCGACATACCATGTTTCCAGTCGCTTGCTCAGAACAGGCAACAAAAACTTGTACACACATACTGCCAGTGCAGCTGCTATCAGATAGCCCATAGCAAAAAATTTTTGCTCCGGCCTTTGTAACCGATCGGATAAAAGCTTGCATCAAGCATCGCTTACCGACCCGGATTGCCAGGCTCGAAACGGATGAAAATAGAGGATCAATAAAAAACTTCCTGTTGCAGATCGTATGCTAACCTACCTGGGTACAACAGCCCGATTGCTGTTGCGCATATCCCGCCCATCCATTCTGCCCGTGACAGGACAAAATATTGTTGGTAGTAAATTGGTGTGAAGAGAACGGGACATACAAAATTGTTTTTGGAAAAGCAAAGGTGGAATAATTTATTGATTCAGCAAATTTTTCCGGGTTTGCAGCAGTTTTTTGTATTTGCAAGTCCTTTTAAGAATTACAAAGTGCGGGAAAAATATGAATCATCGATTGCTTCTGGTATGCCTCCTTTTGAGTACAGGCTTGTGTTTCGGGCAAAACAAGGCGGACCGGCGAACATGGAGTGGAATTGAATCTGCTATCCGGGACAAGAAAAACCTGCAGCTTGTATACGACACCGTAAGCTTGCTCAAGCAACAGGCCTTGCAAACAAACAACCTGGCTGTGGCAGGAAGGTGCATGTTTTATCTTATGCAGATTGCTGACCAGAGAACAGAAGACACACTCTATTTTAAGAATTCCCTTTTTATAGACAGCATCCTGGACACTCCGCAATCACCACCGCTTTTAAAAGCAGTCATGCATCTTTTAAAGGCTTCCAGGCTGTACAATTATAGCGCCCGCTTTTATTCAAGAAGCAACAAAGGGTTGATCCGCAGCTACAGCAACCGGTATGATTACAGCAAGCTAAGCAAACCGGAACTGGATACCCTGATCAGCCAGCATTACCAGGCTGCATTGGAGATCAGTCTGCACCTGCCCGATGCGCCTGTAGGAGAATTGCTTTGGCTATCGGGCAACCCGCTGAACTTCCTGTTCAAGCCTGATTTCAGCGACATCGTATATGGGGAGCGTGTCCGCATGTTTCAGCTCAGGGCAGACATGAACTATAGATCAAGCAATCCGGGCTGGCTTTCTCTCACACCCGATCAATTGATGGGTTTGCCTGATACGCTGGGCTTATTTACGCCACAGGAGCAACTTGTTTTCAGGTTGTATAAACAATGGATGCAGTACCACCGTCCGCAGGAGCCAGCAGCTTCGTATTTTATTGAAACGCTCGCAAGAAAGTTTTTTTATCACAGGATTTCACCCGATTCAGCAGCTATGAGATCTTATGAAGCTTACCTGCTGGAAAATACCGGATCTCCTTATGGTACGGTGAAAGCGCATGTGGTGCTGCAGTTGTGCCAGCTATGGAGCAATGCCGCGGAAAAGTATAATCCCTCCGCCACCATGTACGGGCCGAATTTGTACGCAAGGTTCGACAGTACATACCGGCTTTACTACGTAAGGGCCCTTGAGCTGTTTGCCAGGCATGAGCAGCTGCTCGACAGTTTCTACTATATAAAAAATGAGCTGCTTTCTCTGCGGGAAGAAATTTTAGCATCAAGACTGGATCTTCATACCAAAGATGTGTGGTTGCCCAACCGGCCTGTTGCCGGTTTTATCCAATATAAAAATGTAGCGCAGGTATATACAAGGATCATCCGGCTGAACCTGTCTGAAGTACTGCTGGCAGACAAAGACCGGAATCTATCCCGGTTTTTACAGCTGCCGGCTGTTGTGGAAAACCATCAATCGCTCAAGCCACCGCCCGATCATCAATGGCACAATGCATACCTGAAAATGCCTTCCCTGCCGGCGGGGCGGTACATTCTTTTGTATTCAGATACGGTTATTACAGGCCAGCCCGCGCGTGTAAAATACCTGGAGTTAAACGTCACCAACATTGCTGTTATCAACAGCGATGACCGGGTATACGTACTCGACCGTACAACCGGTTTTCCCTTACAACATGCCACTGTATCGGTTATCCATAACCGCGGATACACAGCAGGCAGCGCACTCAAGCCTGCGCGGAAAAAAGCTATACTGCCGGTGAACAAGGATGGGTATGTTACAATAGACCGGAAGGATTTGTATGAAGTAAAGGTTTACAACCAGAACGACAGCTTGGAAGCAGACATCAACGAGTCAGAGGCCGACACACCCGAAGAAGTGTACAGCAAAGAGGAGTATGATGACCTGATGGAATATTATGAAGAGAATATAGAGCTTCAGCTGTTCACAGACCGGGCCATATACCGGCCCGGACAGACAGTTTTTTACAAAGGCATCTTTACAGTCCGCCATCCTAAAACAGGCGAGTGGCTGATCCTGAACTGGCACAATTTGAAATTCCCGTTTTATAAAAAGCTGCTGTACAAACTGATCGTGAAGTTTAGCAAGCAAAGGATTGAATTGATGGTGAACGATCCTTTTAACCGGGCCATTGATACCTTGCGGGTGTTGCCTGGAAAGTTTGGATCTTTTTCCGGTTCATTTGTGTTGCCAAAACAGGCAGCTACCGGTGAGTGGGATATTGATATGGATGATTTTAAACAGGCAGGTGAAAACTCCGGCAGATTTCGTGTGGAAGAGTACCAGCGGCCGACCTTTGAAATCAACCTGGTGAAACCTGTTACAGAGCTTTATTTGGGTGATCAATTTCAGGTAAAAGCCAAAGTGGTGTCCTTTGCAGCCGCAGCGCTGAGCAACACAAAGATAAATTACCGGGTGTCGAGAAGCGGACAGCTGCCGGTTACAGATGTTTCCGGGTACCCTGTTACCAGCACAGAAGGCACCGTATTGCTGGATAGCGGACAAGCGTACACCGATGAAAAAGGAGAATGGATCATCAGTGTACACGACAGCTTGTTGAAGCAATTGTCTTTTACCAGCGACCGCAAATGGGAAGCATGGTATGATATAGAAGTAGAAGCTGTAGCTGCCACGGGTGAAAGCCATGAGGCGGACACAAAGATCACTTTATCTACCAGGCCCTTGACCATTAATATACCCCTGGCTTCCACAATCGACCGCAGTGAGCTGGCTCCCTTGTTTATCTCTGTCAAATCAGATTTTGCAGGACCGGTGAAAAAGAAAGTAGAAGTAAAAATATATGCCCTTCGTTCCTCCGCTACAGGTGTCCGGCAGACAACGTGGCCGGAGGCAGACACCTGGCTATATGCAGAGGCAGATCTTCAACGAACATTTCCCGCTATCGACTTCCATCCTGCCAACCAACAACCGGAAAGCCGCCAATTGATTTATACCACATCCATCCTGGCGGGAGAAGACAAGCTGGTGCTACCGCAAGCTTTGCTGCAAAGCGGCCATTACAGCATGGAGGTGGTTTGCAGCAGCCAGGAAAAAATACTGGGAGAAGCAACCAGGCAGTTCACTGTATTTGACAGGCGTGCGAGAACGCTGCCGCCGCAAACCCTTTCCTTTAATTATATGCCGTTTAATCAGGTTAAAAAAGGAAAATCAGCAACCTGGATAACCGGTACATCGCAACAGGACCTGTACTCGGTTTACCATGCAGCATACTACACCAGGAGCGGAAAGCGCACTGCCATCCAGAACCAATACGACAACAGGTGGGAAACAAAGGGGGCCAATGAATGGCAATTCACAGTTCCCCAGCAGGCCATCGATAGAATAGTGCTCACCCATTTGTATATATTCGATAACAACCTGTACCGCGAGGAACAGACAGTATTTGTTGCTGATCAATCAACACGTCCCGATATTGTTGTAGAGCAATACCGGAAGCAGCTTGTACCTGGCGGAAAAGAAACTTTTGTGGTGTCTGTAAAAACAAAGAATGAGCGCAGTGCAGCCGAGCTGATGACGACTATGTACGATGCTTCGCTGGATAAACTGGTCGCGCACACCTGGCAGCTTCCCCGAAACAATACCCGGTTTTACGCAAGAAACAACTGGAACAACTCCATCACTACACAGATCAGCAGCGAACTGTACAGCCAAAAAAACTTACTGGTCACCCGGCAAGTGCCGCAGCAGCCGGCGACCTGGTGGTTTGATACACTCACAACCGGGAGCATTGAAACTTACTCTTATCCTGGAATAGGTGAGCAGGATGGAAGATACTACGGTGCGCTGATGGGAAGGACACCCGGAGTGGCTATAGACGGTTCTGCAAACCTGAACGATGTGATCGTGGTGGGATATGGAACCGCCTTGCGACGTAATTTGACAGCCGGTACCAGTATTGTTATAAGAGGAGCTGCTTCCCTGAGTGAGTATAGCCACACACTGGTCATACTGGATGGTGTTCCATACGAAGGTGATATTTCAGCCATTAACGCCAGCACGATTACAGAAGGCATTGTACTGAAAGGTGCTGATGCTACTGCTATATACGGCGCCCGGGCAGCCAACGGCGTTCTTGTGCTGAGCACCAAAGGACCTGTGCAGTTGACAGAACTCCAGAAAGAGCCGCCGCCTCCGGTGATCCGCAAAAGTTTTGCAGAGACTGCTTTTTTTTATCCGCAGATCCATGCAGACAGACACGGGTATTATACGGTCAGCTTTACCTTGCCTGAAAGCGTAACCCGGTGGAAATGGAAAATGCTGGCCCATACCAAGGATGCCCGGTTTGCCTATGCCGAAAAGGAGCTGTATAGCCAACTGCCGCTGATGGTTCAGCCCGCCGTACCGCGTTTTCTGTACCAGGGTGATAAGATCATCTTAAAATCCCGGATCACCAATTTAGATACAACTGATGCATCCGGCATACTGACATGCAGCATCGAAGATGTCGTAACCGGGGAAGACATCAGCCGGCAACTCCTTGCAGCCTCGCAACAACCCTTTTCTGTTCGCCAGCAATCCAACATCAACGGGGCTTTTGCCCTTACTGTTCCCGGAAATTTGCTTCACCCGTTGCGCATAAAAATCTCCGGCACTGCAAGAAATTACAGCGATGGCGAAGAGCATGTAATTTCAATCCTGGCAAAAAAGATCCTCACGGTAAGTACTGTCCAGCTTATACTGGATAGAGAAAAAGAACAAAAGGTTTTTCCTCCTCTATTACCCACTGATGCCGAACCTTATGGAATGGGATTGTACATCACACCCAAGCCCCAGGCCGCGCTGCTGAATTCATTGCCTTACCTGGCCTATTATCCATACGGTTGCGCCGAGCAAACAGCAAACAAACTGCTGGCGCATGCTTTGGCCATCAACATCGTTCGTACAGACACGGCTGCACAACACCTGGTCCATGCAAACAAAGCGCTCGCTCAAGATGCAGCAGGAGAAAAGATACCGGATCAGATAGATGAACAAGCCATGCCCTGGTTGCAGCTGAACCAACTTGCAAAGGTTCAGCAACAAAAGCTGAACAAGTTGCTGGATACCCTGGAATCACACCGCCAGATTGAAAAATACTTTTCCCAGCTGGAAGACATGCAGAACAGTGATGGAGGAATCAGCTGGTTTAAAGGAGGCCAAAGTAACAACCACATCTCTGTATACCTGTTAGCCGAATGGGGCAAGCTGCAACGGGATGGCTTGCTTTTGCTGGAGAAGAATACAGCTGAAACAAAACTGCCCCGGCTTCTTTCCCGGCTGATCCGCTATTGTGATACCGGCTTTATTGAGCAAGCGCCCGGTAATCAATTCATCGATTACGCATATGCCCGCGTTTTCTGGTTAAAGCAATATCCGCTATCTGCCCGGGCCAGCTCAAAACTGGATTCCCTGCTGGATAAATTCTGGGAAAGACCTGATACCTACAGCCTGGGCCGGCAGGCGGTTATGATTACAGCTACACTCCTGTATGCTCCAGACAAAACCCGGCTGGTGCAGGCTGCTCACCAACAACTGGAATCTATCCGTCAACAGGCCATTGCAGACAGTGTGTATGGGATTCGGTGGAAGTCGATTGCCGATGAAGAGGATCTTACTACGCAAACAGAAGAATGGGTGGTAAAAATAGCCGAAGCATTCAGAACGGGCGGCGGGTCAGAAGAGACGGTGAAAGGCATTATTACCTGGCTCCTGCGTGCCAAACAAACCCATGGCTGGAGCACAACCAAATCGACCGCCGAAGCTGTTGGTTTGTTAGTGAGCCAACGCAATCCTATGCCGGGCAGCCCGGCGCAATTGGAAATGGGTGTTGATAACAGCATGCTCCGCGTAACCAACGGTTTACTTAGCGGCAACTCCTATGCATTTACAGACCGTTCGGCGAAGCCGTTTCCGGATTCAAGTATTGTCCGGCGCGGGGAAGCTGACCCAGTATCAGGAGCCCTTACTTATTACTTCACTGCCATGCCGCCCACCGCTTCAGATCAGGGCGTTCATCTGTCTAAAGCACTGTTCAGGTACAACAAAACAACAAGGGGCTGGGATGCTGTGGACACAGCCACCCGGCTCAGGATTGCAGACAAAATAAAAGTGGTTTTAACCATTGAAAGCAACCGGCTGTTGCAGTATGTTTTTATTGACGACAAGCGGGCAGCTGCACTGGAACCGGCCGATGCGCTGAGCGGGTACAGATATGAAAACGGCGTGCCCTTTTATGCTTCTGTAAAAGACGCTTCCATGCTTTTTTTCGCAGACAAGATCTCTGCGGGCGTTCATACCTTTAGTTACGAAACCGTTGTAGCGCAGGAAGGATTGTTTACAAACGGAGCAGCCCTGTTGCAGTGCATGTATCAGCCGGATGTGCGGGCTTACAGCACGGGAAGAAGGATAGCGGTAGAACAAGAAATTGCTCCATAAGCCGGATAGAACGAGAAAAGCCCTCCCCGAAGGGAGGGCTCCATAGTGGGATCCTAATGAACGGCTTTTCTCAGGATAGTGATTGGATTCCAGAGGTAAACAGCAGCTGATAGCGAACGTAAAAACAGTTTACAACCATCTATAGCAATTTCAAGATAGAAACAGTAGGGGAATAAGAACAAAAGATTGTCAACTGGATGAAGCAGTCAGGACATCACTGGCCAGGTTCTTGATAGGTGAAAACTAGTTCTTTGTGTTACCCATAAAATTACAGGAATTGCGCCAGCAAACCCCCAACATTTATGTGCTTCTAATGGTTTACACTTAGAACTTTTTGCCGCCATTTACAGCGGCAAAATCAAGGCTCTTGCGGAAAGAGCAGCAGCGTTGAGAGCGGGTGTGGTTACACCTTCAGGGGAGAAGAATATTCCTGCATATTCATGTCCCACACCAGGGCACTGGCGCCCAGGATGGCAGCATCGGCTTCTTTTAAATGGCTGATGAGGATGCGTATTTTATTCTGGAAGATTTTGATCAGATTGGCCTCCATGTTTTCTCTTGTGGGCTTCAAGATCAGATCGCCGGCCTTTGTTAAACCACCAAACAGAATAATGGCTTCGGGGCTGGAGAACATGACAAAGTTGGCGAGTGCCAGTCCGAGGATTTTGCCGGTGAACTCATAAATTTCTTTGGCCAGCCTGTCGCCTTTCATGGCTGCTTCATACACTTTTTTGGAATCCAGCTGGGCGGGTGGTATGTTTCTAAGCAAGCTTTCTTCCTTGCTTTTTTCAAGCATTTCAAGGGTGGTAAGCCGTACGCCGGTTGCAGATGCATAGCTTTCAAGCGAGCCGTATTTTTCGGTGCCTTCATGAAAGCGCCCGTTGGGTATTACAATGGTATGTCCCAGCTCTCCAGCAAACCCATCGTGTCCGTAAATCAAATGACCATTTGCCACGATGCCACTGCCAACCCCTGTGCCCAATGTAATTGTGATAAAGTCTTTCATGCCTTGTGCCGCGCCATACATCATTTCTCCGATGGCGGCTGCATTGGCATCATTGGTGAGCACAACAGGAAGATTGAATTTATTTTCAAGCAGCTTGCCCATGGGTATGATTCCCTTCCAGGGAAGGTTGGGCGCATACTCGATTGTTTTGGTATAGAAATTACCATTGGGAGCGCCTGAACCGATGCCAACGATCCGGCCAGGGCCACCGGCTTTTTGAATAAGCGGGTAGAGGCTTTTATAGAGTTCGTCAATAAAGCTGTCTACCTCGTTGTGACCACGGGTAGATATAGAGCCGGCGAACAGGATGTTTCCACTCCGGTCTACAATCCCAAACTTGGTTCCTGTGCCGCCGATGTCAATGCCAATGGCCAATGGCTGAAGAGAAGATGAAGTCATCGTTGATAAATTTTATGAATGGGCTTAATGAGCTCCGGCGCTTTCAAGCCTGTCGTAATCAATTCCCTGGGCTTTCAGGATCGCTTTTGCTCTTATGGCATAATACGCTAGGTAAGCAAAACACGCAACACCCGTGATGTATGACAATTGGATGCCTACCACCTTGTCTGCAAGGAAACCCTGTAACAGCGGAACAAGGCCGCCACCCATAATCATCATGATCAACAAGCTGGCGCCTTCATTGGTATGTTTGCCCAACCCTGCGATTGCCAGGGTGAAGATACATGGCCACAGCGTAGAACAAAAAAGACCGACACTAATAAATGCATATACACTCGTGAGCCCGGTTGAAAACATACCAATCAGCAGGGCAGCTATGCCGCAGATGGAAAATATCAGCAGCTGCCTGGCAGGATTTCCCCGGCTGAGCAGGTTGGCGATAATAATGGCAACAATAACAAGTGCATACACATAAAAGGGCGTTATATCATGGCGGGCAACTTTTGTTATCAGCAGAAAAAAGGCAAATGCAATATAGGGTATCAGAAAGTTCATCACCTTTTTGGTGGAAGCCGATACGCCAAAGGCATCTACTGAAGCGGTCCACCGGCCAATCATCAAACTGGCCCAGTACAACGATACATAAGGAGCAATGTACTCTGTGGGCGTGTGCAGCTTTTGACGCATGAACTCAGGCAGGTTGCTTGCTGTGGAAACTTCTACACCTACGTACACAAAGATGCCGATCATACCCAGTATCAGCTGCATATAATTCAGTGCGCTGGTCTTTGCGGTACCCACGGTTGCTTCAAAAACATCTGTGGGAGAGGTAGCTGCAACAGCTTCCGGCTCGCTCTGGATCTGGTTGGGAAGTGAAGAGAATTTAAAGATGGCAGCAACCAGTAAGAACAAACCGCCTAATATTAAATAAGGGGTTTTTACACTTTCAATGCTTGCCGTGTTGGCTTCCCCATTGGTGTTGATAGATCCGAATATAGCCAGACTTACCAGGAGTGGGCCAATGGTTGTGCCGATGTTGTTGACACCGCCGGCAAGGCTTAATCTTTGTGCACCCAGTTTAGGATCGCCCATGGCAATGGCAAGCGGGTTGGCGGCTGTTTGTTGCAAAGAAAACCCCAGTCCTACAATAAACAAACCCAACAGTACAAGGGCGAAAGAGGCGGTTTGTGCGGCAGGGTAAAACAAGAGGGTTCCAAACGCAGAGATAACAAGCCCCAGGGAGATACCATTTTTATATCCGATCCTGTTCAGGATATCGCCTCCGCTTTGTTTGGAAGCAAAAACATAGATGATAGAACCAACAGTGTAAGCAGCATAGAAAGCAAATGAAATCATTTGTGATTGCAATTGATTCATATGAAGCTTTTCTTTGAAAACAGGAATCAGTATATCATTGCTTGCTGCTACAAATCCCCAGAAAAAAAATACACTGATCAGAACACCAAATTGCGACCATTTTGTTTGTTGGTTCATAGCAATCTTTAGATTAAATAATGTTGAAAGTAATAAGATTTTATGAAGCGAAAAATTATTTCATCCAACTGCAACAACTAATCGAAAACCTTCCTAAATTGTTCTGATAATTCTTGAAAACCAACCTCCCTATATGGAAATCATACACGTTTCAGCTGAGTGTTATCCTGTTGCAAAAGCTGGTGGTCTGGGAGATGTGGTGGGAGCTTTACCCAAGTACCAGAACGACTTAGGGCACACGGCAAAAGTAGTGATGCCCATGTACCGCACAAAGTTTCTCTACGACAATGAATGGGAAGTAACCCACAAAGGAAGTGCCCACCTGGGCATGTGGTGGTTTGAATACACCATCATCAAGGAGAAAACCAACAAACTTGGCTTTGATTTGTACCTGCTCGACATCAACGGTTTGCTCGATCGCGAAAAAGTATATGGATATGATGACGACACAGAGCGCTTTACTGCTTTTCAGGTTTCGGTTGTTGACTGGCTGTCAAGCTGGAAGCACAAGCCTGATGTAGTACATGTGCACGATCATCATACTGCACTCATCCCCTTCATGATGAAATACTGTTACCAGTACCAGTATTTACTGGAAGGGATCCCCACTGTGCTTACCATCCACAACGCACAGTACCATGGCGCCATGGGATGGGACAAAAGTCATTATATTCCGCATTGGGATGGATGGAGATGGGGGCTGCTTGATTGGCAAGATACCATCAACCCATTGGCTTGTGGCATAAAATGTGCATCTAAGGTAACTACAGTAAGCTGGAGTTACCTGGAAGAGCTCCGTTATATGAGCAACGGACTGGAAGCCTTGTTTGAATACGAAAAGGGAAAATGTACCGGTATCTTGAATGGTATCGATACAAAAGTGTGGGATCCGGAAACCGACAGCTACATCGAAGATCATTATACAATCGAAGATGCAGAAAAGGGAAAAGCGGCCAATAAAAAGATCCTGTGTGATACGTTCAGGCTGGACCCCAGCAAGCCACTTGTTGTTTTTATAGGAAGGCTGGTGGGCGAAAAAGCTGCAGACCTGCTTCCCGCTGCCATCGGCGATTCTCTGCACCATATAAACGGAAGAATGACCTTTCTTATTCTGGGAAGTGGTGAACCCAGCGTTGAATACCAGCTGCAAAGAATGACAAACGGCTTATCGGGATACTACAACGCGCAAATCGGTTACAACGAAAAGCTGAGTCATACCATGTATGCAGGCGCCGACTTCTTGCTGATGCCCAGCCGGGTAGAACCGTGCGGATTGAACCAGATGTATGCCATGCGCTATGGTACAGTGCCCATTGTAAGAAGCACAGGTGGCTTGAGAGATACGGTTATTGACTACGGCGATCCGCAAGGGTATGGTGTTTCTTTTTACAATGCTTCGGTGGGCGACATCACCCACGCCGTATACCGTGCTGTGGAATTGTATGATGATCAACCCAGGATGGCGTCTATCCGCAAGCATATCATGGAGCTGGATTTCAGCTGGAACAAAAGCACACAACAATATATCAGTGTGTACGAGAGCATCAGTTAACTTGTTTCTATAACCCGCTAACAACTAACTTCATTATAAAATCACATCTATGCCACATTCAACGGTTGCAGTCATCTTAGGAGGTGGGGCAGGAACCCGCTTGTTCCCGCTCACCGCTAGCCGCAGCAAACCCGCTGTACCCATTGCAGGAAAGTACCGTTTGGTCGATATACCGATTTCCAATTGCATCAATTCCGGAATAACACGCATGTTTGTGCTGACGCAGTTCAACTCGGCGTCCCTGAACAGGCATATCAAGAACACGTATCATTTCAGTGCATTCAGTTCTGCCTTTGTCGACATCCTGGCTGCAGAACAAACACCGGACAATCCTACCTGGTACCAGGGAACTGCCGATGCTGTACGGCAGAGCCTCCGGCATATCGGGCCTTTTGATAGTGAGTACATCCTGATCCTTTCAGGTGACCAGTTGTACCAAATGGACTTTGCAGCGATGCTGGACAACCATATGCAACTTAAGGCTGATATTTCTGTTGCCACCATTCCTGTAAATGCACGGGATGCAACAGAGTTTGGCATCATGAAAAAAGACGAGCAGGGATATGTGACCTCCTTCATCGAAAAGCCCAAAGCTGATGTATTACCCGAATGGACAAGCGAAACAGGGGCAGAGATGAAACAACAGGGGAAGAATTTCCTTGCTTCCATGGGTATTTACATCTTCACCCGCAAGCTCTTGTTCGACTTGCTGGAAAACGAGAAAAAAGATTCAACTGATTTTGGCAAGGAAATTATTCCGGACGCCATCGGCAAATACCATGTGGTCAGTTACCAGTACGAAGGATATTGGACCGACATCGGAAATATTCATTCTTTCTTTGAAGCCAACCTCGGATTGACCGAGAACCTTCCCGACTTTAACCTGTTCGACAACAGCAGGGCAATCTATACGCGTGCCCGCATGCTGCCGCCTGCAAAGATCAGTGGTACCACTTTGGAAAAAACCATTATTGCAGAAGGATGCATCATCAATGCTTCGCGGATTGAACACAGTGTAGTCGGTATCCGTTCCCGGATCGGTCATGGCACTACCATCGTCAGCAGCTATATCATGGGCAACGACTATTTTGAAACGATTGACCAGATCACAAGCTCTCTGGAGAAGGGACTGCCGCACTTGGGTATCGGGCACCGGTGTTATATAAAGAATGCGATCGTTGATAAGAACTGCCGCATCGGTGACGATGTACGCATCAACGGAGGCAACCACCTGGAGAATACAGACCATTCATTGTATACGGTAAAAGACGGGATCGTAGTTATCAAGAAGGGAGCGATTATTCCGAATGGGTATGTTATTTAGCATTTCATCTTTCTTGTTCCACGGATAAAATTTTAAAACCTGCAGCTACTGCAGGTTTTTTCGTACATTCTCTGATCATTTAAATCATTCCCATGGCTAGTTCCGGTATGCCGGCTTCTGCGGCAAAAGGGTTAACCCCTGTTCCTGTATTGTCTATCTGGCAAATATTTACCATGAGCTTTGGCTTTCTGGGCATCCAGGTGGGGTTTGCGCTGCAAAATGGCAATACCAGCCGCATCCTGCGCTCTTTTGGAGCAGAAGTAGAGCAGCTTCCCCTGTTCTGGATCGTAGCACCACTGGTGGGTATGATTGTACAACCCTTGATTGGCCACTACAGCGACAGGACCTGGAACCGGCTGGGGAGAAGAAAGCCATACTTTCTTACCGGCGCGCTGTTGTCTGCTACTGCATTGGTTGTTCTGCCCAACTCCGGATCCCTGGCAGGCGTTCTGCCAGCTTTGTGGATCGGAGCAGGCATGGTGATGATCATGGATGCTTCCTTCAACATTGCGATGGAACCCTTCCGGGCGCTGGTGGCCGATAACCTGCCTGATAGTCAACGGACCCTGGGGTTTAGTGTACAGACCTGTTTGATCGGACTGGGTGCGGTCATTGGATCAGCCCTGCCCGAGTTTTTGAGCAAGCGTGGCTTTTCGCTTGCGCCGGATGCAAGCGGCATTGCAGACAATATCAGGTACGCCTTCTACATAGGCGCTGGCTTGTTTGTTGTTGCGATCCTTGTAACTGTTTTTTTCAGCAAGGAATATCCGCCCGCCGAGTATGCCCGGTATCATGGAGGTGCGGCACAGGATACCAAGCAGGAAGGAATAGCAGAAATTTTCCGGGATTTCAAACGGATGCCGCGAACCATGCGGCAGATGGGGCTGGTTCAATTTTTTACCTGGTTTGCTTTTTACAGCATGTGGGTTTTTTCGACAGATGCGGTAGCCACCCATGTATATGGATTGAGCGGCAACTATTCAAAAACGGTTCAGTACAATGAAGCGGGCAACAAAGTAACGTCAGCCTTTGCCGTGTACAATTTTGTGTCTATGCTGTATGCCTTGCTGCTGCCGGCTTTGGCCCACAGGATCGGAAGAAAGATGACGCATGCCTTGTCTTTGATTGCAGGGGGAGTGGGTTTGATATCCATCTATTTTATCAAAGACGTTTATTGGTTAAATGTGTCTATGATTGGTGTAGGGCTGGCGTGGGCAAGTGTTTTATCAATGCCGTATGTGATCTTGTCAAGTTCTATCCCGCCGGGTAAGTTGGGAATATACATGGGCATTTTTAATTTCTTTATTACGTTGCCGCAGATCACCAATGGCTTGCTGGGAGGATGGATTGTGAAGCACCTGTATAATGGACAGCCGATCTATGCAATTGTGATGGCAGGCTTTTTTATGATCTGTGCAGCTATCTCGGTACTTTTTGTATATGATACGGGGGCAATAAAGATCAAGGAGGAAACGGTGGTGGCACCACTGACGCATTAAGGCTGCCGGAGTTTTCCGTAAAAAACAGGAACAGAAACAATAAATTATTTTTGATCTCGCAAACATAAGCCTGTACTGCGTTTTAGCGGTACAGGCTGTTTTTTTTGGTGGCACAACATCGTTCTGATTTGGCTGGTGTAGTGATCTGTATTATTTTTACACCCCCTTACAGGAAAAACACACTTAGTTCTTTGCAGACAGGATGGTATAAAAGCTCAAGGTTTTGTTAACGGAGCAAATAGTTGAATGTTTTATTTGGATGATAATGTAACCACAATTACCTTCGCATCCCGTTTAAAAATAGCTCTTTAAAAGTTGACGCAAACGCTTGGCGAAATGGATCAAAGGTTTGTTAATAGGCAGAAGAAAATAAATAAAATTTGGTGGTGGAAGTAGATGCTTGTAGCTTTGCAACCCCAATCAAAAAACAGCTCTTCGACAATTAGCAAAACAGGGGTTTTAAGAGCCTTTGATCACGTGGGAAAGGGAAACAATTCTTTGAAGATTTTTCTTCAAAAAAAG
>JADCRZ010000065.1 GCA_015069695.1 Williamsia sp. | reverse complement strand
AGTTCGTCCTTGAACTCTATTTCAAGAGCCTGCTTGGCAACGATGCTTTTTAGTCGTGCATTTTCCATTTCCAGCTGCCTGAGAGCCGGATCCACGGTCTTGTACTTGGGTTTGAGGCCTGGCATACCTTCACCGTTGTAGGCGTTGCGCCATTTGCGATAAAGAGAATGAGAGAGGTTGTGTTTTCGCATGGTCTCGGTTATGCCGTTTTGTTCGGCCTCCTGAATGATGGCAAGCTTTTGAGCTTCGCTCCACTTACGTTTGATGGTACTCATGAGATCGTAAATTTACTGGTTCTAAAATGACTAATCTGTTTTTACATTTTAGTCCAGCTATTTACGGGGCCGGGACAATCTCGCCGGCTGATGCCGGTCAGGTTAACCGTCTGTATCTCGGCCGTCTCGCCATTTTTGATGCGGGCAACAGGCGGCACATCGGCTCCGTAATAGCCATATACCATGTTCTCCGGGATGCTTCTGATAAGATGATCGGCTTTGATAGGGGCATAATCATCGGGCTCTTTTTCAAGGCTGATGCGGTGATTAGCCGGTAAAGGCGCTGCAGCCTGCAGGTGGCTGAAGCCAAGAAGGGCCAGGCTGCTGCCTGCGGTATTTTGCAGGAACTTTCTGCGAGATGCGGTTTTATGATTTTGGTTTTCCTTCATAGCAGTTAGATAGTTGGTGGTGTGGCTAAAATAAGCTTTAAAATGTGTTTACACTTCAAGGTGTAAGAATAGTTTTATAGCATTCAGTCGCTGAAAAGTGCATTCAAAGGAAGATCTCGGTTTAAACTGCAGGTCCGATCAATCCTTTTTAATTTCGGCAGCCTGTTGTTTGATGGCATTTTTGATTTCTTCGAAATTGTTTTGAGAAAGCAGGGAAGGTGTTAATGTATTTATGTCGGCTATAAATTCAAGAAAATCTCCCAATTCATGTTCGATACTAACTATTTTATGAAGCTTTTCATGTTGCTTGGGTGTTGCGTTTTTAGAAGGCGAATGCACCAGTTCTTCCCAGTCTTTTTTTAGATCATACCAATGATCCATATAAATTTTCTGCGTTTTCGGTTTGCTGAGAGACAAACTTTCTATCCGGATCGGAAAAATTTTCTTGCGCAATTCTTCGAGTTGTGATTTTGAGTTGAGATAAAGCTCGTGCAATTCATACATGCAATAGTCAGATTTTAAATATTTATCACTGATGGCAACAACGACAAGATCGCCCCGGCCGATCTCTTTCATGAATGCAGAAATAGAACCCTTATATCCCAGGTCTTCCTTATCCCTTACTACTGTGTATTCATCCTCTAGCTTCAGATTGTGATATAATTCATCAATAAACTTTTCCCGATCTTCATTGGTAGCATCGCGCCATGCGTAAGAAAAATAGATTTTTTGTTTGTTACCAGCCTGTTCCGGTGTGAGGGGCTTATCTGTTACTTTGTTAAACCGCATCTGTTCGTCTGGCCGCAAAAATTGCCGGTAGGCGGCAACGGGCACCCAGTGGCCGTCTTCTGCCTGTATCTCCTCATTATGGGTGTGAGACAGGTGTGTGCGAAGTTTATTAAGTGAAACAAAATGCCTGCCTTCTAGGGAGACGGTTTCCTGAATCCCTTTCTCATCCCGGTTGATTTCTTTTAATTCGTTTCTAATCTTATCCAGCAACCGGGTATAATCCGTTTCTTTTATTCTGATCAGGACCTCGTTGGTTTCCGGAAAGGCTTCGACCAACGCAGTGCCTTCTGTTGTTTTGATCAGAACGCCTTTGTTCCACATGTAAGAAGTACCTGTCAGAAAACTGGTTCTTACAATAAAGCGCTGAATGACTGCATCCAGTAGGAACTGGTGTTTGTACTTGAAGTAAATGCCTTCATCGCCTGAAAAAGCAAATTGAACGGCAGCCGGCTTTTCTTCCGGCAAAAGCTGTGGAGCGATAAATTTCCTCTCTTTTAAGGGAAGCTGATCAACATTCCAACTATTCCCTTGCTCAAAACAAATTTCACATTGCTTCATAAAGCTTACAAAGAGCTTCTGTTCTTCATCTGTAAATTGATTCCACACTCTTTGTAATTGTTTACCAGTAAACTGCCCATCCTTCAGTTTGCTGTTGGAAATCTTGTCCTTCTGTATCTCCATATACAATCTGCTTCGGTCGAACAGAGTATAAATAGCATCAATAGCCCATTTTTGATCAATGACAATCTGATTGTTAAATAGATTTGGTTTGTAATAAAAAACACCACAATTGTGTAGATATCTCAATAAAGTCTCTGCAGAACCACCATCTAGCCCTTCTTTATAGCACATTTCTGCAAATTCCTCTAATGTAATCTGTGTAACGCCATTCCTTTGCCGTTCAGCTATACTTGTACGCACCCGACTCCATTGGGCAGGGATATTCTTACAGCCGGTTTTTAGCTCCTCCACAATCAGTTCTTCAATCTTTTCCTGCAAAGCCTTAAAGCCATTGGCTAATTTCTTACTACATTCCACAGCCAAGCTCACCCGTACATTATATTGTTGTTTTTCCTTCGCTGTTAAACCTGGATCTTTTTCTCCATCGGTGTCTCGCTTTGTTTGTACAATGATGGCCGGACTTCTATTGCTTTGCGTTTTGATATAATTTAACCAGTAATGCAGAGAGCGATTCTTATAGCTGACTGTACTTCCATCAGCCGTGACTTCCTGTTGCTCAGGCATTTCTTCAGTTTGAGCATCCCATACAAGCAGAAAAACGGCTTGCGTTTGCATGAAATACCGGTGAGCAGAATGGTATATCTCCTGTCCACCAAAGTCCCATATATTTAGTTGTATCCTTTGTAAGTTCTCTTCCCTAGCGAGTTCTGGTAGTTGCCATTCTTCTAATTGAATTGCATGGGTAGAAAGTCCGGCAGGATTAAATGTGTCATGAACCAATCTTTTCACCAAACTGGTCTTGCCTACACGCCCATTGCCTATCAGAAGGATCTTTGCTTCGTACAAAGGAATGCTCTCTCTTTTTCTGCCTTTAAAAAAGTTTATCAGATCGTCAAAGCAATTAGACTGATTAGAAATCTGGGAAGGAACATTGAGCAGAGTATTGTTTTCTAAATTGAGATACGTAAGAGATGGTAAATCATACAACATATCCTCAACCAGAAAAGTGATATGATTGGAGCTTAAATCCAAGCTTTGCAAACTGGTAAGGTGCTGCAGAAAGCTGAAGTTACTGATGTGGTTGGAGCTTAAATCTAAGCTTTGCAAACTGGTAAGGTGCTGCAAAAAGCTGATGTCGGTGATCTGGTTACAGCGTAAGTCTAAGCTCTGCAAGCCGGTGAGGTGTTGTAGAAAATTGAAGTCCCTTATGTGGTTGGAGCTTAAGTCTAAGCTCTTCAAACTGGTAAGATTCTGCAAAAAGCTGATGTCGGTGATCTGGTTATACCGTAAGTTTAAGCTCTGCAGGCCGGTGAGGTGTTGCAGAAAGCTGATGTCAGTGATTTCGTTAGAGCTTATGTTTAAGCTCTGCAAACCGGCGAGGTGTTGTAGAAAGCTGATGTCAGTGATTTTGTTAGAGCTTGAGTTTAACCTCTGCAAACCGGTGAGGTGTCGTAGAAAACTGATGTCACTGATCTGGTTGGAGCGTAAGTCTAATTTTTGCAAATTGGTGAGATTCTGCAGAAAACTTACATCAGTAATCTGGTTATAACTTAAGTCTAAGCTCTGTAAATTGGTGAGATTCTGCAGAAAGCTGATGTCCGTGACCTGGTTAAAACTTAAATCTAAACTTTGCAAACTGGTAAGGTGCTGCAAAAAGCTGAAATTACTGATGTGGTTGGAGCTTAAGTCTAAGCTCTTCGAACTGGTAAGATTCTGCAAAAAGCTGATGTCGGTGATCTGGTTATAGCGTAAGTCTAAGCTTTGCAAGCCGGTGAGATGTTGTAGAAAGCTGATGTCGGTGATCTGGTTATAGCGTAAGTCTAAGCTCTGCAAACCGGTGAGATGTTGTAGAAAGCTGATGTCAGACAAATTAGAATTATTAAGGAATAATTTCCTTAATAACCCTAGCCTTTTAAAACCCAATAAATTGATATTCTCAAAAGCATTTCTTTCACATTCATTCTCTAAATATCGAGGCTCATTTTCTTCATCATAGAAAAAATTACCCAAACTCAACCCCTCCAACCACTCGCACTCAAACAACTCCTCCGGCAATTCATTCTCCAAGCCGCAATTACCCAAATCCAAAAACTTCGCCTTCGTGCGCTTGTTCTCTTCGATCAATCGTAATGCCATATCCATCATACAGCTCCCGTTTGTGGTAGCAGAAAGATAAGGAATTGTGCGCAGAACAGCATGGCTGTTACACCCCTTATTGATCTCAACTTGAATTCTTTGCGCAGGAAGTTATGTGCCTGAATTCTCAACAGTGCTATTTTTCATACGGCCCTTCCATCCTCCAAATCGCACCACTTAATCCCGAAAACCCTCTCTTTATGCCACTTCGCACCATCCCGGCGGGCGGCCACTTTACTTTTATCAGGTTAATCATCCAAAAACTTTACCTGATGTCAACCAATACCACGCAACTGCCCAGCGCAACAACCACGACCGACCCCACAAAACTTTGCAGCATTACCAACAACAGCGGTGTAGACATCGTTATAACTATGCCACTTACCTCCGACGAAACACCGGACGCTGGTTCCATTGTTACGTTCAACAAAGACGTTGAAATACCGCAGGCGGCCAAAGGCGGCAATGTTATCACGAATGGCACGACCGACTCCGTCACGCTGAACCGCACCGCACCAGACCCCGATACCAAAGAGCCCTTTTACGAAACCCTGTACGATCTGTGGCCCAGCACCGCGAACTGGTACTGCCCTATAAACAACGTCAGCGCAGAGCGGGATAGAAGAACAAAAAAGTTTCCCGCGATAACGGTTTCGACGGACGATGTAACCGTTATGAAAGAAACCGTTTCATTTTATCAAACCATCAGTGCCAATCCCAATACCAAGCTGGCACAGGATTACGTAACGGCAGCCAACGCCAGCGATCCCTCCGACAGCGACGACAGCACCAGCCCGATCGCCGAGTTCTTCGCCGGTACCAAAAGTTACACCCATGTTACCATGGCCAGCGTGGTAGCCGTAGAAGCGTATTATGAAAGCTTTGTTTTTGGCTGGGCCAACTATGGTTCGCTGACTTACTACCTGTACAGCAGCGATGGCAACACAACCAGCTTCCAGGGAACCATGGTGCTCACCCAACCCGCTACCATCGACAACACCCTGGCCAACAGCGGTTATACATGCCAGTTTGTTCCTGCCGTTGCCCCCACCGATACCACCAAGGTAGACGTAGATACATCAAAGGCCGTGAGCCTGACCTTTTCAGACGGCCTTTTTGTGGATGATACAACCTCCGATATACCCGACATTGCCTTAAAAGGATCCTTTCAGCTCCGGCGCACTTTTTCAAAAGTCTCTACCGACAAAACAATCATACCGGTGATGAGCGGCAATATCAACGGGGCTGTTTGCCTCGGCTTCGACGAATCGCAGCTTACAAAACCCGGAGAATCTGATACGCAGCAATGGCTCGATTCCCTCTTCAACCCCAAAGGAGCGGCCCAGATCTTTAACTCCGTGATGCAGATCCTGGGTGCGCTGATGATGCTGCACTTTATAGGAACCCTTTTTTACAGCATCGGAAAATGGATCTACAACAAAGCTACCGGCACGAAGCCGGCCACGCCTGATGATATCGTCAAGCAGCTCAAGGAAATGAGGGATGAGCAGAAAGCACAAAAAGATGCCGAGTTTAAAAAAGCATCCGGTGATAAAAATGCGGAAGTGCCGGAAGACAGCTCTGCCGCTGTTAGCAAAGCCACCACGGAAAGAGCTGCCCTGAGCGACCAGGTGGGTTATTCCAAAGCAGAAACCACCCTCGATAAGGTAGATGCCAACCTGAGTAAAATGGAAAAATTTACCGCCAAAAACAAAGACCTCAACCTGGAAGTGGAAGATGCAGGCAATAAGCTCGGCGACATCTCCGACAAACTGGATACGGTTACACCAGAAAATCTTTCCGAGGTGATGCAGGATGTAAGGACCCAATTGTCTGACCTTACCTCTACGGTAAAACAGCTCAATGTAGATGTGCAGAAAATTGTGGCCGATACCCAGAAGGCAGAGGTCCAGAAAGACATCGATGAGATGAACGACGTGAATGATGCCGTGGAAGAAGAAAAAACCACGACGGAAAACGAAAACGGAGATCCTGAAAACGGAGATCCTGATGGAGACCCGGTGGAATTCCCTGACCTCTAAACGGTCTTTCAAAGCAAATCTTCACCAAGCAAATTGTATTGAGGTAGAAAGGGTTCTCCCATCGATTCTTCCCTTTCTCATGCGCTAAAAAAATTATCATGGTCTTACCCGTTCAAAACAGCCAGTGCTCGATTGTAAACAACAGCGGCCGCGACATCGTCATTGCCCTTGCCCTCGACCCGGATGAGTCAGCAACCAGCAACTCGGTCGTGAATGCCGGCCGCAGGCTGGAATTGCTTAAAACAAGCTCAGGCGATCCGGTGATCAAAAACGGAAGCACCGGCACCATCCTCCTCGACCGTACTTATACCAGCGAGAGTGGCGCCAGCGGCCCTGTAACAGACTATGACCTGCTGGTCTGCGATCCTTTCTGGCTCAGTCCGCTTGCGTCAGTGCCCGTTTCTATCCAGGCAGACGGACAAACTCCTTTTGCTACGCAAACCATCACAAAAGACAGCCTGGTTCCGGGCAGCCAGGCCATTGCTTTTTACCAGGCCATCAATACGTTCCCTGAATCGCAGCTCACCAAAGACTATACAACTGCCCTAAACCAGGCAAAAAAGGTGGCCTTGCAAACAGCCGGCGACCTGTCTGCCGGCAAACAGGCTGTATCTGCAGCCATCAACACCACCCTCAGCAATTTTTTCAAGACCACCAGGGAATATACACGGGTTACCCTGCCTGGTGTAGCCGCCGTTGACAGCTACTACCGAAATTTCCCTGCTGTTTGGGCACAGTACAAGGACAGCATCACCTATTATCTCTACACGGAAGAAGGGGACGATACGCTCTTTGCCGGCACGCTTACGCTGGAGCAGGCAGGCACGGGTGATGGATCGGCAGAAAATGCCGGTTATACATGCCGGTTCAATCCGGCCGTAGACCCCGCCCGTACAAGCAGGGTGACCGTAGATAGTTCCAAGGCGGTAAACCTCCGGTACGCCGATGGTATTTTTTCAGATGATACCGGTGCGGCAACACCTGCCATCGCCCTGCAGGGAGCTTTCTATCTCAGGGAGTACTTTGACGGCACCGCCGGCGACACCAAAGTGATCGTCGTGATTACCGGCCAGGTCAACGGATCGTCCTGCCTGGGCTATGACGGGCCCTGGCTGGGACAAAAACCGCTGCATGCAAAAACGCCCGCCCTGGTGGCAGGTGATGGGCAGGGCAGCGGTGATGCCGGCAGCGGGGGTGATAAGAAAGAAGACAATGTGATGGACGACTGGAGGGGCATTGTGATCGTTGCCGGCGGGCTGGCGGGAGTGATCTTGTTTCTCTCTGCCTCGGGCTACGCGGTGTACCGCATTGCCAGGTACGTTAAATACAAACAGCTAAAAGACCTGCTCACCAACTGGGACCAGCTGGAAAATGCGGAGAAACTGGAGCTTGCCGCAAGGTTCAAAAGGATCGGTGTAAACATCAGCGATGAGATCGGCTACGATTTTGTGAAACAGCAGGCAGAGCGGACAACCCTCCTCATGCAGCGGAACAAGCTGGGAAAGGCCATGACCTTGCAGCGCATGGCTTTGAACGAAATGATACAATATGCCGCCAAAGCAGGCAAGAGCATCCCCGGAGAAATAAACGCCTTGTTGGATAAACTCGGCATATCACAGGATAGAATATGGAACGAAGAAAATAAGGACAACCTGAAAGACATCCTGCCGGATGAGTTAACCAATTTTGAAAGCATGCAGATAAACATCGGCAATATCCGCGACCGCATCTATGAGCTGAACCCGGTGTTCCGTCCCCAGAATACAGATTTTTACCAGGGGATCAGCGCAAAACTTTATGACGAAGTGGAAAGTGCCCTCAGAGATGAAGAAAGGGAACCCACAGAATTAGACCCGGTCGAATCAGAAATCCTGATCGACTGACCCCGCGCAGGTCTTCACAAAAAAGGACCGCCGGTTGTTTTAATGCCCGCCTGGGCCGCCGGAAGGCCATTCTTCCTGCAACGCCCGCTCACACTAGTCTGTTCCATCACAGCAGATGCTAAACACACCCATATGTCAAAGACCGTTCACATCACCAACTCGCTTCCTTACGCGCTCGACGTCTACAAATTCACGTCCCCGGCGGATCCGGATGCCGGCACCTTGCCTTCCAATGTACAATCCCTGTACCCGGATGCCACCAAAGTAGCGACCGTGCCCGCCAACACAACCCAGGACTACAATCCCACCCAATCGTACGAATACCTGGCTTTTGCCAACCAGACCGACCGCATGCCCGTAGGATCGGTTACCACGTCTGCCAGGCACGAAACAAGCATCACGCTCGACCCCGCCGGCGTTACCCGCCTGCAGCAGGCTTTTGATTTTTACAAGTCGTACAAGGGAAGTCCGTTTGCCCCGGAGACCCTCGCCGTCAACAACATCATTCTCACCACCGATGTAACCGAGCAGGATGATGCGCTCAATGCCTATTTCCAGGCGCAGAAACTTACATTTACCTACTCAGACTTTGGCGTGATCACCCACTGGGCCGAAAATGATCCGGGCTCCTGGGGGCCTTATTCTACCGCCCCTGTCAATCCGTTTACGCTTTACTGTTATGCGCTCACACCACCCGACCCGGGGCAGGAACTCATGATGCCCAAGCAGATCGCCGGTGTGTTTAATTTTGATGCAACGGGAAAGGTCACTTATTCCCCTTACAACAACGGCCTTCCTACAGGCAAACCTGCCGGGGATCAATTTACCTATAACCAGGGCCTGCTGACTTCTGCGGGTGCAACAGATACCCAGGGCTACAAGCTGATCGGTGTATACCAGGACATGAACATGCACGATGGCAACCCGGATACCTATGAGCTTTTTTTTACCGGCAAGATAAACGGACAGGATGTGATCGTACAGCCTTACCAGGTGCCCAAGCTGGCCTGGTGGATGAGCGTATACAACCTGGCCTACATGACCTACCAGGCCATCAACGTCTATATGATGGTGGAGGGTGTGATCGGCATTGCCAAACAAGTCCCGGCCATGCTGAACGCCCTGAAAACGGCCGGGCAGGCCATCTTTCAGGCAGCCAAGAACGGGGTTCAAAGCCTGGGCGAATGGGTGTCGGAAAAGCTGTCCAGCCTTGCAGACCAGATCGGCGACCTGATCAACGTTGATGTGGACACGGATGTAGATACCGACGTAGATACGGATGTAGACACGGACGTGGATACGGATATAGACATCGATGTGGATATTGACGTGGACATTGACTGCTTTGTGGTAGTGGACATAGATGTAGATATCGATGTAGACATCGATACGGATATCGATACGGTCGTGGATACAGTGACCGATGTGGACACCGATATAGATACGGATGTGGATGTAGACAGCTCTGCCTTGGGAAACCTGGCCAAGAAGATCGGCAAGGCCCTGTGGAACAACAAAGGAAAGATCTTCAAGGAAGTGGTCAAGAACGTAGCCGTGATGGGGGGGATGATGGCTGCGCAGAAATTGCTGGAAATGTGGCATGCCAAAGCCAAGAGCGATTACGATGCCTCCGAGCCATCGCAGGCAGCTCCCTTGGGAATGCTGCTTGATTACATGGTGAACCCCGCCAATCCGGTTTCCGAGCGCTGGACAACCTTCTCATACTATGTGACGCCGCCCTCTGACCCAACCGATACACCTTCCATCAACGAGCAGCAGATGATCATGGCTTCTATCCTGGCACTCCCGAACAAGACGGAAGACCAGGCGCTGAATGGTTGGAAATGGCCCCAGGGTGATCAGGACAGCCTGGTGAATACCCTGGCTGCCTACAGGGTTCCGGCTGATATTCCCAAGGCATATACAACCCTGGCCTCCTACACGCACAACGGTACGGCATTGCCCGTGAAGGTAGCGGTAGGAGTTGTAATGAAATACCTCACCAAAATTTCCTGATCTCCGCATTCCCATACACTCAACCACCAAAAAATCAATTATGGCAACAGACAATAGCACACTGTGTAAAATAACCAACCAGTCCGGCAAAGACATGGTGATTGCCCTGGCCCTTTCCGGCAACGAAACCCCTGCACCCGGATCTGTTACAACGGCCAGCCGGCAGCTTGCATTGCTCCCGCTTGCAGAGGGCGGCACGGTCCTGAAAAACGGCGCTACCGGCTCGGTTTCCCTTAACCAAAGCTATCAACCCGGCTCCGGCGAAGAAGGGCCCATAAAAGACTATGATCTGACCGGCAGCGACAGCACCTGGTTATACCCGCTGGTGCAATTAAGCCTGTCGCAGCTGGATAACGGTACAGGCTACCCGCCGCAGACAGTTACGCCCGGCAACACCCAGGCCATGAGCCAGGCCATCAACTTCTACCAGCTGCTCGCCGTTTATCCCGATTCGCAGCTGGCTGACGACTATATGAAGGCCCTGAGCGCTGCCAAGGAAGCAGCCGTGGCCAAAGCCGCCGGCAGCGGCCAGTCTGCCCAGGATATGCTGGACGCCATCGATGGCCAGGTGAGCAACTTTTTCAAGACCACCAAAGAATACGCCGATGTAACCCTGGCCGATATGGTAGCAGTGGATAGTTATTATGCCAACTTTCCTTTTGTATGGGCGCAGTACAAAGACAGCCTCACTTATTACCTGTATGGCAGCGATGGTGAAACCGGCCAGTTTGTAGGTACCGTGTCACTGGACAAAGAAGGGGCAGCTGATGGGCAGAAAGCCAATGCCGGTTACACATGCCTGTTTGCACCTGCTATTCACCCGAACACGACCAGCAGGACAGACACAGATGATTCCAAGGCCGTACCGCTCACCTATGCCAAGGGATTGTTTGTGGATGATGCAACCGCTGCCAAGCCAAAGATCGCGCTGAAAGGAAGCTTCCTGCTCAAACAGTTCTTTACCGCCAAAGAAGAAGATACGCAGGTAATGACTGTCGTGGGCGGTCAGTGCAACGGGGTCACCTGCATCGGCTTTGATACGCCCCAGCCCAGCAGGACAAAGCACAAAACCGCTGCGCAAAGCCAGGTTACGCCCGTCGAGAAATACTGGAATGCGCTGGTGAACCCCAAATCGCAGCTGGATATGCTGATATCCATTCTCACGTTTGTAGGGGCCGTGGCCTTTATTGCCATCAACGCCGTTACGATCTACAAAATATATAGATGGGTGAAAGCAAGAAGGCGGGCAAATGAACCTGTAACGGCAGAGAATGCACGCAAGCGCCTGGCCCTGGTAGAGGATGAATCGGAAGAAGAAAGCGAAGTGACGTTCGGCCAGTATACCGGTGGAAGCAACCCGCAGTGGAAGAAAGTTGATTTTGCACAGGTAAGGAAAGAAATAGAGCTTGAGCGGCTGGAGATCACCAAGGCCAAGCTGCTGGAAGGACTCGAAGAGCAAAGAAGCAGCATGGATGGCATCCTTGAATACTTCCGTGTGCTAAAAGCCTCCGATGTGGTGGAGATCCAGTCGGAAGCGGTGGATATAGGCGATTCTATCGACGCATTAAACGAGGCAACACCCGAAAAGCTGAAAGACATCATTGCCGCGGAATACAAAGCATTCTCCGCAAGACAGCCAAAGCTCAAAAGCGTGCTCGACCGGGTGTCAGACGCGATTTCGGATGATACCAACCAGATGGTCACCGAAAGCCTGGAAAGAAGCGCCAAGATCGTTGACCAGGTAAATGACATGCAGCATGAGGATGAGTCGGAAATTGAAGATGAAGATCCTTTTGTGCGCGATCCGATCAGGCCCTGGGAATGGATAAAATAAACAAAAGAAAAAGACATACCATCCATGATACAACGGTATCCAACATACGAAGAACACCAGAAAGCATGGGAAGAGCTGGCGGCCGGCATCGCTTCCCTGCGGCATGAAGTCCGCGAAATAGGGGAAGGGGAAGTCCCGCCCAATTCAAAGCCAGGCTCTCTCACCATCATCGGCACCGGTATAGAAACCATCGGCATTGCCGTGGGAGACCAGAAGCTGATCGAAGGTGCAGATAAGGTCTTGTTCTGCGTGGCCGACCCGGCCACCATCGTCTGGATCAAGCGCCTCCGGCCCGATGCCCTCGACCTGTACGTACTTTACGGCGATGGCAAAGTGCGCTATACCACCTACATGCAAATGACCGAAGCGCAGTTGTACTGGGTGCGCCAGGGCCTGAACGTTGTGGTCATCTTCTACGGCCATCCGGGCATTTTTGTCCTCTCCACACACCGCGCCATCAAGCTGGCCCGCCGCGAGGGCTATCGCGCCATCATGAAAGCCGGCGTATGCGCCCTCGATACCCTCTGCGCCGACCTGGGCGTGGATCCCTGTCACCCCGGTATGCAAACCCATGAGGCTACGGACTGCCTGGTGCGCCAGCGCCATATAGACCCCAGCCTGCATGTGGTGCTCTGGCAGGTCGGGTTGATCGGCGAGCTGGGCTATCGCCGGCAGGGTTACCTGAACACCAATTTTTCTTATTTTATATCCTGGCTGCAGGGTATTTATGGAGAAGATTATCCCATCACCCACTACATCGGGTCGCGGTATCCCACCATCGATCCGCTTGTGGATGTTTTCCCGTTAAACAAGCTGCACGATCCGGAAGTGCAAACCCAGATCACGGGTCTGTCTACTTTTTACATTCCACCCCGCGATGTGATCCCGTCCGATTACAAAACCGTCAAAGACCTGGGCATTCTGCAGGAAGGACAGCACATTGTACAACCCAAATCACCGCTGCGCGAGATCGGGTTGTATGGACACAAAGAGATGAAGGCTTTTGATGCGTTTGCTAACTTCAGCATACCGGCTTCCTATAAATGGCAGTATGAAACCGGGGCCAGCGATTTCCTGATCGAGCTGCGTTTTGATACCGCGCTGCAGGCCTTGTACGAAAAGGAGCCCGTAAAAGCGTTGGACGACCCCAGGTTTGGGCAGCTTACAGACCGCGAGCGGGCCTTGCTTGCTTCGCGTGATGCAGGTTCTATCCAGGTTGCTTCCAAGGGGGCTTACATACGGTCACCCATAACCGAAAATGCCCTTTCTGGTATACTCAACCACAAAGCAGCCACCACAGTACTGCTCAAGCAGATCGGCTCGCTTCCGAAAAAAGAAGCCCGGGAAAAACTGGCTGCCTGGTTTGATGAAAATGGCTATGAAGTGGAATGGGGCTCCCTGCATCAATCCATCGATTATGTGAACCAGAACAATCTTTTTCCCTGGACGGGTGTGTACCTGGAACCGGAAAAAGAGCTGGTGGTAACGCTCGTGGGCAACGGTGCGGAAAGAAAGAAAAGCATTGTCTATATCAACGACCGGCGCATCCGGCACTTCAGCTACGATGGCGGGGTGATCAGGTGGCGGGCCGGCATCCACCAGCCGTTTCATGGCTTTCTGCGGCCCGACGTGGATGAAAAGGGGCGCCGCCGGATTGTAGGCAAGATCTGGAGGAATGATGAGCCCGTGCCGGCAAAAAACAATTTTGTTGCCCACGAGGTTGACCCGGATAGCAAGTCGCTGGGTGAACTGGCCACAGCCCTTTACAAGCGGACAGACCCCAGCGCCGTGTATGGCAACTATGCCGTGCGGACCAGCGGGGTATATGCAAAACAGGTCAACGATTTCCGGCTTTCCGAGGAAGGGTTGCTTATCAACGGCCAGCCCGTTGGTTCCTACACGTATAAAAGGGGCACTCTTTCCTGGGAAGGCGGTTCAAGCGAATGTTATGCAGGAGAAGTGACCATGCTCATCGATCCCATCATCAGCTCTATCGAATTGTTCGGCCATGCCAGGAGCCATGGAAGAGGCGGCTCCGTAAAATGCTACGGATCGTCTGTATACGCCCATACACCTGCGTATGGTGGTCCGCAGCTGCCGGCATGGGCGGGTACGCACCTGAGCGCGATCGTGCAGGAAAACAGCCGGCGGGGTGGTTTACTCCTCTGGCACAAATGGGAGAAACACCATTTTACCAGCCGGGTTGTCAACAAAATTATTTCAGGCTTAGCTTAACCAAATCAGTTATGAACGCTACTTATTCCATGGATCACCTGCAGGCCGTTGCCCATGTAGGTGCTATCCTGAACGCAACCAATGCCAATGCAGGCGGTGCCGCTGTGAACAGACCCAAAACAGCCAATACCTCCCATTATGATGCAACCGGACAAACAGTGGCAACTGCCTCTACAACCTCTTACGAAGGCGTGAGCTTCGGGAGCGATGGAAGCATTACAGGCGGCAGCCTGAGCCACCAGTCGGTGAGCCCTGAAGGCATCAAGCTCCACACCACTGCAGTGAACTTCCAGGCAGACGGAAAGCCTGCTTCCGCCAGCATCGATGTACACAACCTCCACAGCGACGGCGATTTTAAAAAGATCGCGATGGACCTGAGCGGCGCCACCTGGAATGATGGCTACAACATCAGCTCCGGACAGGTAAAAGTAACGGCTACCGACCCGAATACCCAGGCCACCCTTCATGAAGGAACCATCCAGTTTGATAAAGAAGCCCTGGTGTCCGGCTCATTCACCCATTACGATCCGCAGAACGGGGGCGCGGTGAGCGGTCATGCAGAGATCGACTACGCTGGCGCAAAATTCCTGGGAACCAGCATTGTGGGCGGGCAGTATTCTATCCGCTCCCTCAATCCGGACAAGACGCTTTCCGCTACTTCTGTTGTATCGGTTTCTCCCCTGGGAAGGCTTGACTCGGTAGAGACCACCAATGTGGGGCCGGACAGTGCGGTAAAGACAAAAGTAAAAGTTGATTTCTCAAAGGTCCAGTTCAATGCGCGCAATGAATTTGATTCGGGTGATCTGCTGTATACCGTGCAGGATGACAAGGGTACAAAGCTGTCTGAGACGGCAGTGACTTACAAGGGCGCCGTCCCATCCCTTTCACAGACCCTGGTTTACCAGGACAATGCCCTGAGCAGCAAGATCATGATCGACTATACCGGGGCTGCATTCAACAACCAGAACCAGGTGGTAAACAGTTCCAAGAAGGTAGATGTATACGGCGCAGACAACAAGCTGGTGTCGTCGAGCATGGTAACCTACGACGAGCGGGGTCAGAAGCTGAAACCCGGTGCCGCTGCCAAGGTGCATGGCGCCCCTGCTCCGCCGGCGCGTGTGCCCGTTCCCGTTCTTGGTAAAGCCTTTGCTTTACCACCAGCCGATCCCAATCAAACCCAGCAAACAGACAAGAAAAACAGGCCCGACGGCACGCTGCAACAGGTGCGGGTAACAACCCTGGTGGCAGGCAAACCTGTATCGGCCCTGGTCACCGCTTACGCAGCCGATGGTACAACGGTGGTAAAGACCTATACCCTGGATCTCACCGGTATCAGCTTTGACGAGAACGCCAAAACCGTGAGCGGTGCCTTAAACATGCAGACACACCTGGGCGGAAATATCCTGCATGCAGCATCATCCATACAATATTAGGATAGAGGCTGAAATTTTACCTGGCTGGAAAGAAGGAAGCACAGGAAATGCACCTGTCGATGCTCAATGTGCCGCAGCGCATCCAGGACTGTTCTGGGTTTTACCGGAAAGCCACATGGCCAGCATTGTTTCTATCCATAAAAATCAATTCTTTGTATGAAGAATAGTCTCCTGCTTTGTCTTGTATTTATTTGCTTTTTTGTCCTGCCCTCCTGTGTGAAGAAAGACGCGTCTGCCGGCAACCAGCAAAAAGTGCTGACAGCGGTGGAAGCGGTGCGCAAGCGCCTGTCTGATTCCCTCCACACGGCTGTGCCTTCTCTCAGTGTGCTGATCCAGACGCCATCAGAAAAAATATTTGCCAGTGCCGCTGCGGAAGAAGGCTTGCGGATCACAGCCCGTACTTATTACCGGTTTGCCAGCATGACCAAGAACTTCACGGCTACCTCTATCCTGAACATGTACGAAGCCGGCTGGCTTGATTACAAAGCAAAGATCATTGATCCCATGCCGGGCAGCACCACGCCTTATGTACCGGCTACACCTGATTGGGATTTCCCCAACAAAAACATCATCACCATCGAGCAGCTGCTGCAACATTCGGCCGGGGTGTTTGATGTAGACAATGATACGGTGCCTGGCTACAAAGGGCACTCTTATACCGAGTATACGCAGATGATGGATCCCACGCACCAGTTCACAACCACCGAAATGGTCAAGGTGCTGAAGGACAAGAACCTGGTTTATTTCGCACCCGGTACAAACCACCATTACAGCAATACAGGGTACTCTATCCTGGCCGAGATCATCAAAAGGGTGTATACCCTGCGCGCCGGCAAGGAAAAAACGTATGGAGATTATCTCCTGGATTCTGTTACCGGCAGCAAGGCACCTATGCCCATCACCGGCCTCCATTTTCCGGTGCTTGCAAGCGATATCACCCTGCCTGATCCGCGACTCTTGGGCACTGTATTGAATCCGGGCGGCACGATCGAAAAATTTGACAAATTCAATATGAGCGCCCAGATAGGGGAGGGCAATGTGTACGGCACCATGGAAGATGCGAATACATGGATCCGCTCTCTGATGAAGGGCGGCAATGTATTGACCCGCGGTACCATCCAGCTGATGCAAAAAGATCTTTCTCCCGGCGCCCCTGACTATGCCTTGGGATGCACCTTTAAGCAAAACCTGGGTTACGGACACAATGGCGCCCGCATCGGTTACCTGAACCTGATGGTTTATGATCCTGAAACAGATGTTTCAGTTGTTACACAACTATCCTTGTGGGACCTGCGGGACGGGTTCAACTCTTTTATCAAATGCTTCAACGCGATCTACGATGCGGGTTATGCAGCCAGAACCGCACTGGGCTATCCGGGAAAGCCATAGTCGCAGGCCTTTTTCGTCAAACAAGCTAGAAGGTCTTATGTATTTCAAACTGTACATATCTGCAGGGATTTGGGGGGTGGTGCTCATTTCTATACTGATCATTGTGGCGCATGCAGGCTTGTTTGTTTTTGACAAATGGTGGATCAGCAAAAGACCGAACTACAACAACGAAGTGGCAGGCATTGTGTTTGGTGTGCTCAGCCTGATCTATTCGCTGCTGGTTGCCTTTGTGATTGTAGCGGTTTGGGAGAATTATGAAGACCTGAAGCGCACCATCGAAAACGAAACCGATCACCTGAACAGCGTACTGGTGCACAGCAATATGCTGCCCGACAGCTTACGGGCACCCGTAGCCGCTGCCATCAAAAATTATTGCAGTGAAGTGGTAAACCAGGAGTGGGACATGCGCGCGGAAGAAAGCTACCGGCAGAGCGCGATACCCAGTCTGCGCTTCCTGCTCTTCCAGGCGCACACGGACAGCAAGATACAGGAGAGCCTCTTGTCTGTGATGGATGAAAACCTGAGCAGCATCACCAGTTTGCGCCGTGAGCGGTTGAGCCACACCCGTTCGTATGTGCCTGATATGGTATGGACCATCCTGATCATCAGCAGCCTGATGATTGTGCTGTTCTCTTATTTTTTGTGGGTAGAACCGGAGCAGCTCAAAAGGATCTATCTTTCTTTCCTGTGGGCAATCATCGGCATGAGCATGTTCCTGATCTATATGCTGGATCATCCTTTCATTGGCAGTACCCAGGTAAGCCGGGGCCCGTATGAGGCTATTATAAAAACGCTGAACACACAGTAACACCGGGTTAAAGTAGGCGTGTGGTAATTTCATGTTCCTACCGGAACATATAATAGCTTATTTGGTAGATTTATTCAATCGGTCAGCGCGCGGGGAGGGTTACGGTAATATGCGTGCCGATGCCTTTTTCGCTCAGGATGCTGAGGTGGCCGCCGTTGCTGGCGGCCAGGCTTTTTACCAGCCACAGGCCAAGCCCCGTGCTGCGCCGCCCATAGGCATCCGACCGCACCCGGCTGAGGCCGGTTTCCTGTACGGATACCACCGTTTCCTCATCCATGCCAATGCCTGTATCGGTCACGGTTATGCGGCAATGCTGCTCATCCTGCTGCACGTTGATGGTAACCAGCCCTTGTGGCGGTGTATACTTGATGGCATTGTCGATTAAGTTTCTGAGGATGATTTTTAGCGAATTGGCATCTGCCCGGCACACAAAAGGATAGCTTACCATGTCATTCAGTCCCACCCCCTTTGAAGCGGCGATGGGCCGGAAATCGTAACAGACCTGCTCGATCAGGGGCTTTACTACCTGCTGTTCAAAGTTAAAACTGATCTGCCCGGTCTGGCTCATCGACCAGTACAGCAGGTTGTTCAGGAGAGACTGGGTAGAGGCGGTGATCTGTTCGGTGTTTTCAGCAAGCAGGATGGCTTCATCTGTTTTGGCCTGTTGGAGCAGGGTCTTTATGCGCGCAACATTTACCCCCAGGGCATGCACGGCCGAACGCAGATCGTGTGAAATAATGGCCAGCAACTGATCCTTTGAGTCATTAAGCTGTTCAAGCCGCCGAATTTCCTTGTTCAACGACTGCAGGTCTCCTGTGGCCCTTCTGCTCCTGATAAAAAATTGTAGAAAAAAAACCAGCAGCACAATCAGCGCGGCCAGCAGAAAATTCCTTTGCCAGCGAACCTGGTTCAGCCGGATGGAATACTCCTTTGATTGTTGAAGCAATTCTTTTTCAGCGCTGATCCGCCCGGAGGGATCACGCCGCATCGGCATGCTATCACCCATTTGCTGAATCTGCGCATGAGCAAAGGACAGGAAGAAACCCAAGTAAAGAACTCCTTGGCCCAAAAGTTTTCTCATCAAATAGATCGTTTTCTACATAAAGAACGGAATAGTGGCGCTCCTATGTTCCTGCACGCCGGGAAGTAGTGCCCGGAAAAGGAGACTGGTTATTCAAATCATTGGAGTTTGACAGGTGAGGCTGCACCTGTTTTCCCGGAAACAGGTAAAGGTAAGGTGGGCTTTTCAACAGGATGCTGTTTAACGCTTATGACCGGAATACGACCGCTTACGCCCCTAAATCGCTTGATCATGGCTGTAATCTCCTGACAGGACAGGTATTAACTATTTTTAGCCTATCCTATTACGATCACCGGCTTCAAGGGGCCGGCTGTAAAAATCTGTGTATGGTAACGCGTAAGATATTTCCTTTTCCGGTATACCAAGTTTTTTCTGTCCTGCTTTTTTTAAGCTGTGCCACCATTGCCAAATACGATCAGTATGCATACAGCCAGGCAACATCCATAAAAGTAGATGCTTTGGGGGTAATGGACCTGGCTACCGGCAACTATTCCGATAATCAATCCGCCATCAAAGAGGTAACAACCGCTATCGACAAGATGTATGAGTATGAAAAGAACCGCCCGAAGAATGAGGTGTCCGAAAAAATGTGGGGGCTGTTAAGGGACAGCAGCGGGCATCTGTATGGCGGGTTTATTCAGCGCTGGAGAAAGGAAGGCAAGCTCGACAAGGTCTTTATCGATGAATCCAAACGCCTGATCGGCGCATCGTTCGACCAGATATCACAGCTTGAAAGCGGCAAGATAAAACCGGCCCAGGCCCTTAACCAATAAAGCATATATATGAGCGCGATCAATTTCGACCAGCTATTTGACCAACTCAAAACAGGGGCAGAGACGGTTGCCCATGATACGCTGAAGGATTATGAAACCGAAGCAAAGCAGGATGGACAGCAGGCCCTGGTAAACATCAAGGGCAACCTGCAGCAATGGACCCAGGAGCTGGAAACCGGTTCCATTACACGCGAAGACCTGGAAGACCTGCTTGAAGAAGAAGAAGAGCTCACAAAAATGATTGCGCTTAAGCAAGCCGGTTTGGCTGAAGTGCACATCGACGAGTTCAGAAACGGCCTTATCAATATGATCGTAGGTACCATCACCGGATTGGTAAAAGTGTAACCCTTGTCTATTAAAAAAGATTTTATGAAACGGTTGATACAAGCCTGTTTCCTGCTGGCGGCTGCAACCTTGTTTACTGGTTGCCAGGAAAAATTTACGGATCATCCGCGCGCGCTGATGGCGGTGGGTTTGATTGTGCTGATCAGTGCCTTGTTTCTGGCGCTTGCGGTTTACAGCAATATACTGCGCGATGAAGTGAGCGACTGTGATGCATTTGACCAGAACGCCCAGAAGCTGCAGCAAAAACAAAAATACAAGCTGGTTGATAAAAGCTATCCATTCAGCTTGTCGAAGGTGCAGTTCGGGCTGTGGACCGTTCTGATCTCATCCTGCTATATCTACCTGTCGCTTTGCAAGGGTGATTGTGCGGAAACCACCATCAACAAAACTGCGCTGGTGCTGATGGGTATTTTTGCCGGCACTGCAGCGGCGTCTACCCTGATAGACAAAAAAGAAATCAGCGACAACCGCCCCCGGCACCAGAACGCTCCTTCCGAAGGTTTTTTTATTGACATCCTGTCCGACGACAACGGCATCAGCCTGCACCGTTTTCAAAGCCTTGTCTGGACCCTGATTGCGATGGTGGTATATATTTACAAGGTAAGCGGTGTGCAGGCCGGGTGTTTGCTGCCGGAGCTTTCCGATACCCTGCTGGCCCTCACGGGCATCAGCAGTGCCACCTACCTGGTGCTCAGAACAAAAGAAAACGACCCGCCTATAGAGGCAGCCCAGCAGGATACTGCAAACGCACCTGCTGCTGATGCCAGTCCGTCCAGCACAACAGCAACAGATCCAGTGATCACACCACAGCCAGCCTAGCTGCTTATGCCGGTTATTTGTTTCTGTTTACAATACCATCCTCTTCAGGATGGTATTGTTGTATATGGCAGTAAATTGCTGAAGGTTGATACAGGTAATCCATGGAGTAGGTTCAACCACTTATGCATTCGTAAACAATTACCTGTAATTTTACCGGCAGACCTCCTATTCCAATGAAGATACTACTTACCTGTGCGATCACTATGCTGCTGACTGCACCCCTGGTTCCCGTCAGGGCCCAACAACTATCTCAACCACCTCCGCTTGCAAAGCTGTCTGCCGATAAACGGGTATCCCGGTTCTGGCAATATTGTTTGCTTGAGCAAATCTCCGAAAAGGATTCGCTGGAGGTTCACCGGTTCTTTGATCATACCCTGAGCCTGGCCGATAGTCTTGATGACCATCGGCTCAAAAGCTATGTGCAGTATTCGCGCAGGTGCTGGCGCATTATTTTCTCCGCCGATTACAAGAAGCATTTTGCACCGGGTGATTACCAGACACCTGTTCGCCTGTTTTCCGACGCAAGGGATTGGGCCACCGGACAAAAGCTTCCTGAGATTGCCGCTTCCTGCGAATATTATGCAGGGCAGGTGTACTACATGTCCAACCGGTACGGGCTTGCATTCGAGCACCTGCTCAAGGCCGACGAAGCGTTCGGAAAGATCGGTTATGCCCACGTGCTCAATGCATCCGAATACCTGTATTCGCTGGGACTCCGTTTTTACCAGTTTGAAGAATATGAGAAGGCACTTGATAGATTTTTACAGGCTACCAATTATGAATTTTACCTGCCCCGGGTAGAGGTCAATACCCTCAACGCGATCGGCCTGATCTATGCCCGCATGCAGATGCGGGAAAAGGCCCTCATCTTTTTCCGCCGGACGATTGCCAAAGCCACACAGCGCAACGACCTGCCCTGGATCGGCATTGGATCGGGCAACCTGGGCAATGTTTTTCTGGCTGAACACAAAGATGATTCCGCCCTGGTTTATCACCAGCGGAACTTCGCCATCAATACCGCCCCCGGCGGCGCGCAGGAAGACGCGGCCAAATCAGCCCTTTCCCTGGCCACCCTTCACCTGCACAAACACCAGGCAGACAGCGCCTTGTTTTATGCCAATACGGGGAAGCAGCTTGCCGATCTTTATATTGTCGACACGGCAGAGAGCCTCGATTTTCACCGGCGTCTCTTCAAGGTTATGATCGATTATTACAAGGAAACGGAAAACTATCACAAGGCCTTGTTGCTGACAGATTCACTCTCGATGGCCGAGCAAGAAATCAGAAGCACGCTGGACAACAAGATCCTGAGCCGGGCCATCGAAAAAACAGATGCAGTTTCGTACGACAGCCGGTTGACGCTGCTGAAAAGCGAGAAGAACCTGGAGCAGCTGCGGTTGTTTTTTGTGATCACCGTGTTGGTTGTGATCTTGTTTTTATCTGTTTTTGTTTTAAGGAACAGGTGGCTCCGGGAAAAAAGGCATATGCTGCTGGCAGAAAAGGACAAGCAGATCCTGGTGGCCGAAAAGTTGCGGGCAGAAGACGGGTTGCGGCATTCCAGGGAATTGCTGACCGCTTACATTGACACCATCAAAGAAAAAACAACCCTGATCGGGCAGTTGGAATCAGAGCTGATGGATCTCAAGCGGTCTGCCTCCCATTCGCCGGAGCTGGAAACGCTTACTGCATCTGCCCGGGAAAAGCTGCTGAGCAGCACCATCCTCACCGACCAGGAATGGCACCAGTTCAAGAGCTGGTTCGAGCAGGTGTATCCCGGCTTTTCGTACCGGCTCAAAGAAACGTATCCCCGCCTTTCTCCGGCTGAAGCCCGTTTTTTTTACCTGATGAAGCTAAACCTTTCATCCCGTGAAATGGCGGCCATGCTGGGCATCTCTGTAGAAGCCATTCACAAGCTGCGCTACCGCCTGCGCAAAAAACTGCAGCTGGATGAGGAAAGCAGTTTTGATACCGTGATCAGCAAGATCAGCTGACGGCGCGTGTTTACTTGATCAGTTTAAAGACCTGCAGAAAATCATCCAGGTAGCGGCGGCTGAAGAACAGGGTCTTGCCATCCCTGAAAAAAGCCTCATGCGTTTGCACATCGATCTTGGTGATCTCCTTGGTGTTGATGATATAGCTGCGGTGCACGCGGAGAAATTGTCCGCCGGGCAGTGAAGCATGCACATCCTGCAGGGATTGCTGCACAACAAATTTCTGGTCGGTGCATACGATCTTGCTGTACTTGCCTTCTACTTCCACCCATTTGATGTCATCATACCGGATGTTGACGAGATGGTTGCCCCTTTTTACAAATATAGAAGAAGCTGGCGGGGCGGAAGCTTTGGATGCATCAGGGGGGATGGGAGACGCATCCTGCACATGCTTTTCCAACGCCAGCTCAATAGCATACTGCAGTTCGGGTTTATTAAAAGGTTTCAGGAGGTAGTTGCAAGGCTGGGAGGTTTTGGCCAGCCGGAAAGTAGAAGCATCATCTGCACCGGTTAAAAATAAGAAAGGCTTGCGGCCTGCCTGTTCTTTCTGCATATTCATTCCAAACACAATTCCATCAGGCTTTCCATTGAGGTAAATATCAACCAGACTGATGTCGGGCTGGTGCGCATGAAAATATTCAAGTCCTTCTGACAAGCAGGTCGCGATGGCTGGAACCTGGTAGCCCAGTTCGTGCAGCGTATCTTTCAGATAAGATGCTTCTGCATGCTGGTCTTCCATGATCAGTACTTTAATGTTTTTCATTGCGAAGGATTAAGCAGTTTGTGATGGGAGAAGTAATTAAGGGGTTGTAGAAAACTCTTCCAGGGGTTAAGCTGGCTGTTTATTACAAGCTACAAGTTCGCATATAAAAAGAAGAAAACAGGGGGAAACGGGCAGACAAAACCTAGCTGGATACTGGACAAACAGATGGACAAATGCCTGAACCATTGTCTGAACCGGGATTTACAGGATGGTCTTGAACCGGGATTTACAGGATTAGAGGGATTTGGGGACGTTAGACCATTGATCAGCTTGCGGGGGCTTTTTGTCTGAACCAGGATTGAACGGATCAAGGGATTACAGGATTGCAGCTTGAGGGTGGAGCAGGTTATTGAATTTTTTGTCATCCTGTAAGGGCACAGTAAAGGCTGTACTTGCAGGCTGATGCCGCGCCCTTACAGGATCTCTGCGGAGCAGTCAGTTTCTGTTTAGTAAGACGCTGGCAAATCATCGCAACACCCTGGCCCGTAGAGATTCCGCACGGGGCGCGCCAGACCACCACAGGTGTCACACCAAGAAGCGCCCCGGCGGAATGACAGAAGAAAAGGATGACAAAAGGAAAGAGTAGGCTGATCCACTGTGCCAAAAAATCCTGTAATCCCTTAATCCGTATAATCCTGGTTCAGACAAAAAAATCTTATGCTATTTGGAAAGGTTGAGTATTTTTGTATTCTTACATGCCGGTCCGTTTCCTACGATCTGATCCCAATATTTCCTTGAACCTTTAAGGGTTGAAAACCTTCCTGAATGCTGATCATTCAAAGAAAATATTGACACGTTAAATATGTACGCTGCTATCATAAACACACCGGTAAAAAGAGTTGTCTCTTTGCTTCTGTTTTTTATTGTTGTCCATAGTGCTGTCCAGGCGCAAAAAGGGGCCAATGAAATCAAGGTCATTGGAGAAGGCGCTTTTGCACTTCCCATGGGGAATGGCTGGTCGGATGATTTTATTACCGGCTTTGGTTTGTATGTAAAAGGCTACTATGGCATTGGCAGTTCCGGACAGCTGACTGCCATGGTCGGCGTATCAAAATTTAAAAACAATGCTTCGTTTGAAAACAGCAAGACCAATACCCATATGATCCCGGTTTTGCTGGGTTACAAGCAACACATCAAACGGTTCTACATTGAGCCCCAGGCCGGCTTGGGTGAGATGGGAGGCAAGATCGACTGGGGTGTGGGCGACTACTCCCGGCCTTCCGTTACTACCTTGTATGCAGGGTTGGGTATGGGCGTAGATGTAAAACGCTTTGAGTTTGGGCTGCGGTACCAGTATGCCAAGGGCATCGATGCGCCTGAAGCAGGCATCTGGTCGAACCGGAGTTTCGAGTTTTTAGGTGCGCATGTTGGATACAGGATATTCTGACCCCTTTTCTATATCAAGATTGATGCAGCAGAAATGAAATGGAGGAGCCTGCCGGAATTTCTTCGCGGACCAATCTGCCCGTTTCCCCCTTTGCGCGAAGCAGCACACCGGCGGGGTTGCCTATATAGTTAAGCACACCCTGTTCAAGCTGCAGGGCTGTTCCTTCCGGCAGGCATACCACAGGTACTTCGGGATGCAAGGCAACAAATTCAGCCAAACGCTGGTCGCGGGTTTCACCATGAAAGCCGGCTGTTTGGATGTTGATATAATGCGGGTTGATCTGAAAGGGCAGGAGGCCGAGCGCCCGGAAACTTTCCGGTTCAATAATGGGCATATCGTTGGTGGTAGAGAGGGTGAGGCCGGCGATGTTTGATCCGGCGCTCCAGCCAATATACGGCATGCCCTGCCGAACCCGGTCGCGGATGGGTTCCAGCAGTTTATAGGCGTACAGATCATGCAGGAGCTTGAACGTATTGCCTCCGCCCACCATGACCGCATCACTCTGCGCGATCAGTGCTGCCGCATTCTCCGGTTGTACAGTATGGATAGTATGCGGCAAGCTGGCCAGTCCTTCCCGCACCATTGAACCATAGTGTTCATCGTCGCGCTCCACAGAAGCAAAGGGTATAAATGCGATCTGCAAACCCCTGTCGCCCAAAAAACTTTTTATCAGGGGTATGGCCGCTGCCAGGTAAGCCGAGCCGCCCACCCGGGAACTGCTGAGCGCCAGCACACGAACAGATGAAGAACTGCCCCCATCACCATTGATTTCCTGCAAACCGGTTAAAGACATAACGGAAGATTAATGGTGCGAAAATAAGCGGAACCGCTGCAAGCACAAGTTGATTTTCCGCTAACAGGGTTTACTGTAAATCAGCCTGGGCTGGTATCGGGTCGTGATAGTATACCGCTGAATCCAATCAGGCAGAAGTCATGATCTGGTGATGTTTTAAAATCAGGTTGGTGCTATACGGGCAGCACTGCATCATTGCAACTAATTTCAGGACCGGAAAACATTTTAGTGGAGGAGAATCTTTCCAAGCGGAAAACGGCTTAGTATTGTTGCAAAATACGCGCAGGCTATGAACCTATCTGAGCTTTCTATCGCCACCATGACGCTGGTAAGGGATTCCGAAGAAGAGCAATTGTTGCGTGATTCGCTGGAGGCACTGGCCCGGTTCAATCTGCCTGTGTATATCACGGATGGCGGATCGCCCCTCCCTTTTCTGGAATTTTTGCAAGGCTTCCCCAATTTTACGCTGGTGGAAGGCGCTGCCAGTGGACTGTTCGCGCAAGTAAAGCACAGTTTGTCGGCCGCCTATGCATCGGGCACGCCTTATATATTGTACACCGAGCCCGACAAGATCTTTTTCTTCGAAAAGGGTTTGTCGCGTTTTCTGGAACAGGCCACGCTGGATGAACAAAGTGGCATCCTGCTGGCTTCCCGCTCTGCTGCCGGCCTGGGCAGCTATCCTGCTTTTCAGCAGATGACAGAAACCGCCATCAACAACTGCTGCACAGAGCTAACCGGCCAGCCGCTCGATTATACCTATGGTCCCTTCCTGCTCAACCGCCGCCTGGTCAATTACCTGGGCGAGGCCAGGGAAGACCTGGGCTGGGGCTGGCGTCCATATCTTTTTGGTATAGCCCACCGTTTAGGCCTCACCCTGCAGGAGTTCCGCGAAGATTTTCTTTGTCCACCCGCCCAGCAGCAGGACAGTCCGAGAGAGCGCATCTACCGCATGCGCCAGCTGGAGCAGAATATCCGTGGCATCGTATTGGCGGGGCAGGAAGTCTGAACCTTGATTTACAGGATGGGAGGGATTGTCTGAACCGGGATTTACAGGATTTTTGGGATTCGGGGACGTTAGACCATTGATCAGCTTGCGGGTGCTTTTTGTCTGAACCAGGATTACACGGATTAAGGGATTACAGGATTATTTGGTATGGTGTGTCATGCTGCTGTTTCTTTTTGTCATCCTTCTTTTTTGATTTGTCATCCTGTAAGGAATTTCTCCATACTTTGTCATCCTGTAAGGGCGCAGTTCTCTTTGTACTGGCAGGCTGATGCCGCGCCCTTACAGGATCTCTGCGGAGCGGGAGTTT
>JADCRZ010000064.1 GCA_015069695.1 Williamsia sp. | reverse complement strand
AATCAAGGTTCAGACGTTCTTCCCCCCGGCCTTTTGAAAGGGGCGTGAAGAAATTTACGGAACGAAGCGTTCAGCAACGAACACGCCCGGTACTATTCCAAAGCCACATCTATGCAAAGGCACATACACCTATAACTGCCCAATGATAGCTTGTTCGTTGTAGCGCAGTGCAGTAAATTTTAGCCCCTTTCAAACAGCCTTGATTTTTCTGCTTCTTTTTGCATCAAGGCAAAAAGAAGACAGAGTGCTCGCTCATCCTTGATTTTTTTGCTTCTTTTTTTATCAAAAAAAAAGAACAAATTACATCATGCATTATGAATGGAGATGTAAAAGATTTGCTGAGCTGACACCCTATGAATTGTATGCCCTTCTCAAGCTGCGCAGCGAGGTATTTGTAGTAGAGCAGAACTGTGTTTACCTGGACATCGATGGAAAAGATCCCAAAGGCTTTCACCTGGTATGCTGGAGTGAGGAAGAGGTCCTTGCCTGTACGCGGCTGCTTCCGGCAGGTGTTTCTTACGGGGAGATGTCTATTGGCCGCGTGGCTACTGCATACAAGGTACGCCGGTTTGGATTGGGAAGGGAGCTGATGCAGCAGTCTATCAGGCAATGCTACCAGCTTTTCGGAGAAGCCCCTATCAGGATAGGGGCACAGCTTTATCTGAGACGATTTTATGAATCATTCAACTTCGTTCAGGCATCGCCGGTATATCTGGAAGACGGAATAGAGCACATCGAAATGGTTCTCTCCACGCCGAACGGCTAGCAAAGACAACGCTGGGCCCTTTATCCATGATTTCTAATGCTTCCTGCGGACGCGTGTAATTTTTCCCCCTGCCACACACCAAACGGGCTGTTTCCGCGTTTATAAGCTACGCTGTTTTTGATAGCGATATCCAACTATCTGTTGAAAAACGAAATCCAATATGCATGAAAAGAAGTTGTACTCTTTCAGGAACAGGTGTTTTCTGTTGATACTCAGCGTACTTTTATTGAAGACGACATACAGCCAGTTTAATTATGGCGGTTTTGAGGCAGGCGTCATTATTGCTCCTTCTAATTTCCTGGGCGACCTGGGAGGCAATGCAGGCAAGGGTACTTCTTTCTTGAAAGACAACAACCTTTCGATGACCCGCTTGTTCGCGGGAGCACATATTTCCTATCTCCCGGCCGACTGGTACGGCATACGCCTGGCCATAAATTACGGTAATATAGCAGGCGATGATGGAATCATCAAAGGGAAAGGCGGATTGGAAGAAGCACGCAAGATCCGCAACCTGAATTTCAAATCAGCCATCGCAGAAGCTTATCTTGTGGGAGAGCTGTACCCAACGGTGTTCCTGGAAGCCGACCCATCTGATCGCTTCCACAAATTCAGGCCTTACGGAATTGCCGGGATCGGTGTATTTCATTTTAATCCGAAAGGAAAAGATCCACAAACAGGCGACTGGGTAAATCTTAAACCCCTGCACACGGAAGGACAAGGGTTTCCGGAACTTCCCGGCCGCAAGAATTATAGCCTGACCCAATTGAATATACCACTGGGTATTGGCATAAAATATTTTTTGAGTGAACGCGTAAGCGTTGGTTTCGACATCCTCACCAGAAAAACATTCACCGATTACATTGATGACGTAAGTACCGATTATGTGGACAACAGTTTGTTCTATAAAAACCTGCCGCTCAGTACAGCAATCGTAGCCAACCGGATGTACGATAAAAGTGCCGGTTCGGCCAACAGGAATGCGGGTGAAAAAAGAGGAACGTCAGGTCACAACGATTCCTATTATGCAGCAGGCATCAAGCTGAGCATTCGTTTCGGAGACATCAATCCCCTGCTGTCTTCCAGCAGGTGCCCTATATTTAAAAAGTAACAGCGTGCTTCAGGCAGTAAAACAATATAGAAAATGGTATAGAGAGCAGCAGGTAATACAACCGTTGCTGGCGGCAGTAAAAACCGCCTGCGCCGTCTTTACGTTTGTTATAATGTTAACGTTCTGCAAAACAGCGGTGGCCAGCAACATTTTCGGCACTTGCTTTGTCTATCATGATAGCATTGTTGTGAAAATACTGCAAAGTAAGAAACCTTCCCTATTTGAGCTTTATCCTGATGTATCACAAGAAGTGCTGCTCTTTACTGCAAAAGGCGCGAGAGGAAAAATGTACCAGTTGTTTTTATTCGATATAGGAGGAAAACCCATCAGGCAAATCCAGGTTCACAGCAATGAAACCACCCTGTTGTCCGGACTGGCAAAAGGGGATTATTTGTTTGAGGTATTAAGCAATGACGATCGTATCGGAAACGGTAACGTAACTATTAGATAGCGAGTTACCGGCTCTTTAACATACAACAATAAGCAGCAGGGGATCGATAAAGTCCTGGTCTGGTTAGCATTAACCTGATCCGTTCCCTATATTAAATACCCTTATAAAAAGGATTTTGTCAACATGGTTCCCTGCTTTTGCTTATTGCCTCAAGCCGCCCGGCTGCAAGCAGCTTATGCATGCACAAACAGACGGTTGCGCACTACACAAGCTCCTGCTTCAAAAATCTTCCTGTATGGCTTTCTTCTACTTTTACCAGGCCTTCCGGTGTTCCTTCAAATAAGATCCTTCCGCCTCCATCACCTCCTTCAGGGCCCAGATCAATAATATGGTCTGCCACCTTGATCACATCCAGGTTGTGTTCTATCACCAGTACGGTATTACCCCGGTCCACCAGTTTATTCAGCACATCCAGCAGGTGCTGTATGTCTTCAAAATGCAAACCGGTTGTAGGTTCATCGAGGATGTAAAAGGTTTTGCCTGTATCTTTTTTACCCAGCTCGGTAGACAGCTTTACGCGCTGTGCCTCGCCCCCACTCAGGGTAACAGCCGATTGGCCCAGGGTGATATATCCCAAGCCGACTTCCTGCAACACCCTGATCTTGCGGTACACATAGGGCACGTTGTTAAAAAATTCCACTGCCTCATCTACGGTCATATCCAGCACGTCACTGATGGATTTTCCTTTGTAGCGGATCTCCAGGGTTTCCCTGTTGTAGCGCTTGCCATTGCATTTTTCGCAGTGCACGTATACATCGGGCAAAAAATTCATTTCGATCACGCGCATGCCGCCGCCGCCGCACATTTCGCAGCGGCCGCTTTTTACGTTGAAAGAAAAACGGCCGGCATTGTAGCCACGTATCTTGGCTTCCGGCACAGAAGCGAACAAGGTGCGGATGTCTGTAAAAAATCCGCAGTACGTGGCCGGGTTGCTCCGGGGTGTACGCCCGATGGGACTCTGGTCAATCTCGATCACCTTATCGATCAACTCCAACCCTTTGATCCTTTTGTGCGGCATGATGGTTACCTTGGAATTGTAGCAAAACCTGGAAAGCAGCGGGTACAAGGTTTCTGTGATCAGGGTTGATTTGCCGCTGCCGCTCACGCCGGTAACCACGATCAGCTTGCCCAGCGGAAACTTTACGTCTACGTTCTTCAGGTTATTGCCGCTGGCGCCTGTGATCTCTATATTTTTTCCATTGCCCTTCCTGCGTTCTGTGGGAACAGGAATGGTTTTATCCCCAAATAAAAAACGGGTGGTTTCGGAAGGCGATTGCCTGATCTTTTTTGGATCGCCTTGTACAACGACCTGTCCGCCGTGTTTACCGGCTTTGGGACCAATGTCCACCAGGTGGTCGGCGGCCAGCATAATGTCTTTATCGTGCTCCACCACCAATACGGTATTGCCGATGTTGCGCAGATTTTTCAGCGCATCAATGAGCCGGTGGTTATCGCGCTGGTGCAGGCCAATACTGGGCTCATCCAGGATATAGGTAATACCCTGCAGCTGTGAGCCGATCTGGGTCGCCAGGCGGATGCGTTGCGATTCGCCGCCGCTCAGGGTGCGGGAAGAGCGGTCGAGCGTGAGGTAGGTAAGACCTACATCCAGCAGGAACTGAAGCCGGTCGCGTATTTCTTTCAGCACATCTTTTGCAATGGTGTTTTGCTTGTTGCTCAGGCGTTTTTCGATGTCCTGAAACCAAACCGCCAGCTTGTCGAGGTTGTAGGCGCTGAGCTCGGAAATATTTTTCTCATCAACCTTGAACCACAGGCTTTCTTTTTTCAACCGGGTACCCTGGCAGGTATCGCAGGTCTTCAATTCCATGTATTTCTCCACCCAATCACGCAGCGATTCGCTGCTACCCGTAGCAAACCAGCGGCGCAGCATAATTACAATGCCTTCGTAGTCCGTATTGTAGATGTTGGTATCCGATGGACTGAAATCAAATTCCTTGTCTTTGTCTGCAGCATCCGCGCTGCCATAAAGCAGCAGGTTGATCGCTTCCTGGGGCAGTTCTTTCAGGGGCTTGTCTAAACTGAACTTGTGGGTTTTACCCAGCTTTTGTACCTGTTTAAATACATAAGCTTCCCGTTCTTCCCCCAGGGGAGCAATGGCGCCTTCGTTGATGCTCAGTTCCCAGTCGGGAATGACGGCGTCCATGTTTACCTGGTTGACCGTGCCCAGGCCTTTGCAGGTAGGACAGGCACCGTATGGCGAGTTAAAGGAAAATGCATTGGGAGAAGGCTCTTCATAGCTGATGCCTGTATCCTCGCACATCAGCTGCCGGCTGTACTGAACCACGGAAGACATGCCATCTACCTGCAGGAACATCAGGTCTTTACCGACCTGTAAGGATTTCTGGATGCTTTGGCTGAGCCGCAGCTTCATCTCGTCATTCACAACCAACCGGTCGATCACAACTTCGATGTCGTGTATCTTGTAGCGGTCTACCTGCATGCGGGGAGCGAGGTCTTTGATCTCGCCGTCGACACGGGCTTTCAGAAATCCTTTTTTGCGGATGTCTTCAAACAGCTCGCGGTAATGGCCTTTGCGCCCGCGCACCAGGGGGGCCAGCAGCACCACTTTTTTGTTCAGGAACTTTTTATAGATATTGTCTACAATCTCTTCTTCGCTGAACTTCATCATCTTCTTCCCGGTATTGTAGCTGTACGCTTCCGATGCCCGGGCAAAAAGAAGGCGCAGAAAATCATAGATCTCCGTAATGGTACCTACGGTACTGCGCGGGTTTTTGTTGGTGGTCTTTTGCTCAATAGAAATTACGGGAGAAAGTCCGGTGATCTTGTCTACATCCGGTCTTTCCATATCGCCGATAAATTGCCGGGCATAGGCAGAAAAGCTTTCCATATAGCGGCGTTGTCCTTCGTTGTAGATAGTATCGAAAGCCAGTGACGACTTGCCGCTGCCGCTGACACCGGTAAAAACAACCAGTTTGTTTTTTGGAATTGAGATGTCTATATTTTTCAGGTTGTGCTCCCTCGCTCCAAACACTTCAATGGTATCCTGCTCTCCGGCTCCGTTCTGCTCCGCCTTTTTTGATGATATCATGGTACTAATCTAGGTATATTCAGATAAACGCCTGTTAATTTCCCCTTTGTAAACAAATTCAGGCAGGAAAGGTTGGCTGGCTCTTGGTTCAAACAATCTTTCCTGCCTTACCTTTGCGGCAACCTGTTTTATTTCAGACACAGGCAGGTTTAGAGGTATTTCCTTTAAACCGCCTGATTATCAACATTGAACATATGGAAGCACATAAGCAACTCACCATCGGCATGTTTGGGTTTGGCGTAGTAGGGGAAGGACTTTACAAGGTCCTTCAGCAAACATCTTCCCTGCGGGCTGAGATCAAAAGGGTCTGCATCAAAAATCCGGAGAAAAAAAGAAATGCTCCGCCTGAACTGTTTACCACCGAGCGTGATGAGTTGCTGAATGATGCGGAGATCAACGTGATCGTGGAGGTGATCGACGATGCGGATGCTGCTTTCCAGATCGTTTCGCGGGCGCTTACGAGCGGTAAATCAGTCGTTAGCGCCAGCAAGAAAATGATCGCAGAACACCTTCCTGCCCTGCTGCAACTGCAGCAACAAACCGGTGCATCCCTGTTGTACGAATCTGCCGCCTGTGCTTCTATCCCGGTGATCAGGAACTTGGAGGAGTATTATGACAATGACCTGCTTCATTCCATCAAAGCCATTGTAAACGGCTCCACCAATTTTATTCTTACCAAGATGTTTGAAGACAAGCTTGATTTTCCACAGGCCCTGATGCTGGCCCAGCAGCTGGGCTTTGCAGAAAGCAATCCGGCCCTTGATGTGGAAGGATGGGACGCAGTGAACAAATGGACTTTCCTTCTTACGCATGCTTACGGCATTGTAGACCACCCCACACACCTTGTTTTCAATGGCATCCAGAATATCCAGGCAGGTGATGCGGCGGTAGCCCGGGAAAAACATTATGAGATCAAGCTGGTAGCCCAGGCGATCAAACTGCGCAACGGCAAGGTTGCTTCTTATGTACTTCCCCAGTTTGTAAAGCACGATGACCACCTGGCTTTTGTAAAGAATGAATACAACGGCGTGGTGATTGAAAGCGGTTTTGCCGACAAACAATTCTTCTACGGCAAAGGTGCCGGCAGTTTCCCTACCGCCTCTGCCGTTCTCAGCGATCTTTCTGCCCTTCGTTACGGATACAAATACGAGTACAAAAAACTCTACCACCACCGCCCCCATGAGCTGACCAGCGATTTCTACGTCCGCGTATACCTCAGCTTCAACAACTGGAAATACATCCCCCGCGAAAAATTTGAATGGATCGAAGAATGGCACGCCGATGAAGAACGCAAATACCTGATCGGGGTGCTGCCTTTCCTGGAGTTAAAAAATGAAAGCTGGTGGAAACAAAACGGCACTTCGCTGATCCTCACGCCCGACCCGGTGATTGAGGAGATCGATACCAGAAAGTTGAAGATGCGGAGTCTGGAGCTGGCAGGAAGTTTTGATACGGGGATTTGAGTTTTTGGAGTAGTTTAAGCTGGGGGGGTGAAAACTCAGCGTATAGTAATTTTTAGCAGTGCGGTGGGACCAATTAGGGTGATTTCACCTGTTTCTTCGAAGTTATGATTATCAGTCATTTGCAGTTCATCGAAAAACTGATTAGTTCTGTTACCTATGAAAGATTCACGGAAAATTGATGAAAAGGAAATAGCTGTGCGTTTAGACCCGGCGCTAAATAAATATAGTAACGTGGTGCTTCTTCCCGAACAGCTTGCCAAAGCGAAGGAGGATGTGAAGATGTCGAACTTTCTTGAATTCTTGCAAAAAATAGAACAAGAGAAGACCCAAAAAGCATAATTTCCGTTGCCCCTTCCGGCACAGTTCAGGTTAATTCCCAACAGCACCATGATGATGAGGAAAGTTTACCAACCAACAGTTTGGTTCTTTCCTGATAGCCATTCAGCTTATCTCGATCAACGGGTTCCACATTGATCCTCTCTCAGTACAAAGAATTAAATAGGGTGAATTCACCCTAATACATCAATACTTAGCCTGTTATCTTTATACCAATTCGGTAACTGGTAAAGATTTCTCAACAATGCATCTGTATTATGAGATTTCTTACCAGTCACCTTGACAATCCTGAGCGGAAAATTGCAGTCCACCTATTTCCCGATACATTAAAATTAGTTATGGGACCCTGCAGGAAAGGGGTAGGACCGGGTTATGTAATCTCATTGTCTGAAATGGTTGGATGCTCCCCAATGATGTTAAGTCCTGAAAGCGATGTGGGAAGGTAGTAAGATTTCGCCGGATGATATATAAAAAAAGCTTATGAAATGGTCTACATTGTTCTTCATCATTTCTTTACTCGCAACCTGTTCATACGGGCAGGTAAACTTTAAAAAGAATGCCATTTATTTAGAAGCTGGTGGTAACGGACTTTTCACATCTGTCAACTATGAAAGACAACTCACAAACCAACCCGGGATCGGATTAAGAGTGGGTGTAGGATTTTATACAGAGAACGCATTCTACTTAACAATACCTGCAGGCATTAATTGTTTATTTAAACTGAAACAAAGCAATTCTTTTATTGATGCCGGACTAGGGACAACCTGGTCACGGCTTGACGGGCATTTTCTTGACAACACAAAAGATGCAAATGGTAACCATTTTGTAAGCTTTGTACCCAGTATTGGTTACAGACAACAAACAGAGAACGGTTTGATGTGGCGCATCGGCCTAACACCAATTGCCAATAAGTATGGATTTATTCCTTGGCTTGGGTTTTCAGCAGGGAAAAGATTCTGATCTATAAAGCAGTTTAAAACGCTCGAAGGGATCCCATTACAAAAACAATCCGGAGCTTTCACCCCGGATTGTTATCATAAAAGCAAGCAATCGTTTTGATCTCTTTAGCTGCAACCCATGCTGGTGCCGCAGTTCAGGCATTTGTAGCAGGTGCCGCTCCGGATGGTGATGTGTCCGCAGGTGTGGCAGGCGGGGGCATCACTTTGCATGCTGCGGGCAGCAGTGTTCACGGCATCCATGCCTTTGGTGCCATTGAGGGCGCCGTTGGCATGGGCCAGTTTCTTGCCGTTGGAGGAGCTGCCGTGTGCGCCGCCTCCGTTTACCCGTACATTGCTCAGTTCGGGGCCGCTCTTTTCCGGCGTGGAGATAGGCTCCATCGCTACATCATCCCAGGAGTCTTCCCCTGTATTGGCTACTTCGGGCTGGTCTACCACATGTACCAGGTCTTCTCTGCCCAGGTATTCGTAAGCCAGGGCGCGGAAGATAAAGTCGACGATCGACGTGCTGGACTTGATATTTGGATGATCGACGAAACCGGCCGGCTCAAAGCGGGTAAAGACGAATTTTTCGACAAACTCTTCCAGCGGCACACCATATTGCAAGCCGATAGAAATAGCGATGGCAAAGCAGTTGAGCATGCTGCGCATGGTAGCGCCTTCTTTTGCCATATCGATAAAGATCTCACCTACTGTACCGTCGTTGTATTCACCGGTGCGCAGGAACAGGGCTTGTCCGTTGATCTTTGCCTTTTGTGTCAGACCGCGGCGTTTGGCCGGCAGGGTCCTTCTTTCCACGATCATCGCCAGCTGGCGTTTGAGCTGCGTATCGGCGCTGCTTTGTACCCTTTTGTTCACTTCCTGCAGCAGCTCATCAATGGTGAGCTTGCTTACATCCATAGGTTCAGGCAAAGGAGCTGCTTTTTCTTCCTTGATCTGGTCAGGCTCTGGTTCCACCACTTTTTTCTTTTTGTCCGATTTGTTGCTGAGTGGTTGAGACATTTTGGAACCATCGCGGTAAAGGGCATTTGCCTTCAGCCCCAGCTGCCAGCTTAATTTGTAGCAGTCTGCCACTTCTTCCACACTGGCTTCGTTGGGCAGGTTGATGGTTTTGGAGATGGCGCCGCTCAGGAAAGGCTGGGCTGCGGCCATCATGCGGATATGCCCGTGTGCGTGGATATAGCGTTCTCCTTTTTTGCCGCATTTGTTGGCGCAGTCAAACACAGGCAGGTGGGCAGGTTTAAGATAGGGCGCGCCTTCCACAGTCATGGTGCCACATACGTAGTCGTTGGCGGCTTCAATTTCTTCGTCGCTGAATCCCAGTGACTCGAGCAGGCTCCACTCGAAATTGAAGTACTGTTCCGGTGTAAAGCCAAGGCGACGCAAACATTCTTCTCCCAGTGTATACACGTTGAACACAAAGCCGATCTCAAAGGCTGAGTTTACGGCAGTATCCAATTTCTTGATTTCTTCTGCAATAAACCCTTTTTCACTCAGGGTCTGGTGGTTGATGAAAGGAGATCCGGCAAAGCTGCCTGAGCCCACAGCATATTTTACGATGGCATCAGCTTCTTTGGGATTGTAACCCAGGTTCTTCAGGGCCTGCGGAACAGACTGGTTGATGATCTTGAAATAACCGCCGCCGCTCAGCTTCTTGAATTTTACCAGGGCAAAATCGGGTTCTACGCCAGTGGTATCACAATCCATTACCAGACCGATGGTACCGGTAGGAGCGATCACGGTTGTTTGCGCGTTGCGGTAACCGAATTTTTCACCCAGTTGCACTGCATCATCCCAGGCGCGGGTAGCAGCACTAAGCAGGTAGTCGGGACAATATTTTGCGTTGATGCCGACAGGTTTTACGCTCAGGTTTTCGTATGCTTCGCTGGCGTCGTAGGCAGCAGCCCGGTGGTTGCGCATGACGCGGAGCATGTCTTCCTTGTTTTCGTTGTAGCGGGCGAATGGTCCTAAGATTTCGGCCAGCTCTGCGGAAGTCTTGTAAGCCACACCGGTCATGATAGCGGAGATAGCACCGGCAATACCCCTGGCCTCTTCGCTGTCGTAAGCAATGCCGCTTACCATAAGCATAGAACCCAGGTTGGCATATCCCAATCCCAGTGTTCTGTAATCGTAGGAAAGCTGGGCTACTTCCTGGCTGGGGAACTGTGCCATCAGTACAGAAACTTCCAGTACCACGGTCCAGAGCCGGCAGGCGTATTCAAATCCTTCTACATCAAAGCGGTTCTTGTCTTCATCAAAGAAGCGGCGCAGGTTTACGGAAGCCAGGTTACAGGCCGTGTTGTCGAGGAACATGTACTCGGAGCAGGGGTTGGAAGCCCGGATCGGACCACCCTGCGGACAAGTATGCCATTCATTGATGGTGGTATCGTACTGGATACCGGGGTCGGCGCAGCGCCAGGCGGCGTAGGAGATCTTATTCCACAACTCGCGGGAAGGAATAGATTTCATCGTTTTGCCGGTGGTCCTGGCTTTCAGTTCCCAGTCTTCTCCTTTCTCGAGTTTTTCAAAGAAAGAAGTCGGGACGCGGATAGAGTTGTTGGAGTTCTGGCCGCTCACGGTTCTGTAAGCTTCCCCTTCGTAGTCGGATGCATAACCTGCAGCGATCAAGGCGCCTACTTTCTTTTCTTCTTCTACCTTCCAGTCGATAAAGTCGACTACTTCGGGATGGTCCAGGTCCAGACAAACCATTTTGGCTGCCCGGCGGGTGGTACCGCCTGATTTGATGGCACCGGCTGCGCGGTCGCCGATCTTCAGAAAGCTCATCAGTCCGCTGGAAGTGCCGCCGCCACTGAGCTTTTCGCCTTCACCGCGGATATTGCTGTAGTTGGTACCTACACCGCTGCCGTATTTGAAGATGCGGGCTTCGCGTACCCAGAGGTCCATGATGCCGCCTTCGTTTACCAGGTCGTCGTTCACGCTCAGGATAAAGCAGGCATGGGGCTGGGGACGCTCGTAGGCAGAGGTAGATTTTTTCAGCTGGCCATCGATCGGGTCAACATAAAAATGTCCCTGGGGTTTTCCTTTGATGCCGTAGCTTTCATGCAAGCCGGTGTTAAACCATTGCGGACTGTTGGGAACGCAGGCCTGGTCGAGGATGCTGTACACCAGTTCTTCGTAGAAGATCTCTGCATCCTGCTGGCTCTGAAAATAACCGTAACGCTCGCCCCATACGCGCCAGCAATTAGCCATGCGGTGAGCCACCTGCTTTACGGAAGTTTCGCGGCCCAGTGACCCGTCGGGTTGCGGTACACCTGCTTTGCGGAAATATTTTTGTGCAAGAATGTCTGTTGCGATCTGGCTCCACTGTTTCGGAACTTCTACGTTGGTCATCTCAAACACCACTTCTCCGCTTGGGTTGCGGATCACGGAAGTCCGGTAATCATACTGGAATTGGTCGAACACATTCATGCCTTCCTGGGTAAAGCGCCGGCTGAACTTCAGGCCTTTTGCTGTTTCATAAGAATTTTGCATATCGGTGCGTTTTTGAGCGTTTAAAATATTTTTTGTCTGCCCGGATTTGAAATAATTTTTTTATTTCAAGGGGACTACGAAAATATCCTTTGCTATCCACTCCTGCCAACTCCAGATATGCACAAGACTGTGGAAAACCATGTTAAGACTAACAAGATCAATTGCTTAGAGAAGCACCCGTTACTTTTGCACAATTCTTATCCACCCCGGTTAATAATTTTATTTGGTGGATAACCAAAACAATCTTATCCTAAATATATTAGGAATAAAATGGCTTTGGGGGTTGGACTGATATTTGTTTTTTTGCAGTTATGAAATACCTAAAGAACCTTGCAGGGCTTGTCATTTTACTAAGCTTGTGTAAAAACGCCCATACACAAACCGCCAACTTTGGTGGCTGGCTGGCAACCTTTTATACGATCAAAGTAAACAAGAAGGTGGATGTGATCGCGGACGCGCAATTCAGAAGCGGCAAACAGGTAAAGAATATCTCTACCATCCTGCTCCGGCCGGCTATTAGTTTTAAGTTCAACAAAAACGTATCAGCGGCATTAGGTTATGCCTGGAACGATGCCCGCCGTGACGTAGGCACGCTCAGTGAACTGATTCCCGAACATCGTATATGGCAGCACGTTATAGTGCGGCATAAAATTCTTTCTGCATCTTCCCAGCACAGGTTCCGCCTGGAACAACGGTTTCTTCCCAAAGTGGTTGTTCGGAACAATCAGCTCCATAGCAACGGCTACAACCACGCTCACCGGTTCCGGTATTTTACCCGGACGATCATTCCACTCAAAAAAACAAAGCAGTTTACGCAAGGCCCGTTTGGAGCCCTGCAGAATGAAGTGTTTCTGAACCTGGGCAATAAATCAGCCGTGAACAAACGTGTCTTTGATCAAAATCGTTTATACGGGGCCGTTGGGTACAGGTTAAGCCCCAGGCTGGATCTGGAAACCGGGTACATGAACCAGTACATGATCGCGGCAAACGGGGGCATTATCAACAACCACATCTTACAGCTTGCTACCTACCTGAATCTATGATCGCATGCCGGTGCCATTTGTATGGCATGTGCTTTGATATTCGTTTACAGCCCTGCTGGCCCTGTCAGCAGGAACGATCCTTGCGTATATGCCTGGATGTAACCCGATTTTTTTCTAAAAAATAAAACCATGAAACACCTGACTTGTAAAGCTTTCTTGCTGGGCGCGGCCCTGATGACCGGCACCTTCTTTGATTCCTGCAAGAACAAAGCAAAAGAAAACGAACCGGACACAACCACCGCAGCACCGGCGCAAATAGATACGACAGCCCCACCGGCACCTCCCATATCCGTTGCGCCCTATGATACCCTTGCGGCCGGCGTGCGCGATGCAACAAAAGATTATCCGGGTGTAACAGCCAACGTGGAAAACGGCGAAATTACCCTGACAGGAAAGATTACCCGGGATAAGCTGACCAGGCTGATGACTTCCCTGCACACGCTTCATCCTAAAAAGATCAACAACAACCTGACAATTTCTAAATAACCAAGGAGGCATACCATGGCACTACATGAAAAATACAAGCAACTCATCGATACGGCCAAAAACTCCGGCGTTTCCAATTTACAGGTAAGAGAGCAGGACAATGTGTTGTATATCGATGGGGATGCGCCTACCGGCGAAATAAAGAACAAGCTCTGGGATGTTTACAACCAGATAGACCCTGATTACCGCGCAGGCGATCTGGTGCTGAATGTAAACGCTACAGCCGCTGCCGGCTCTCAGGCAAAAGTAACGACCCAATCATCTAACCTGAATATCCGGAAAGGCCCCGGAACCGACCAGGCGATTATCGGAAAGGCAGCACACAATGAAGTGGTGACCGTTGTAGGTCAGGCAAACGACCAGTGGAGCCTGATCAGAACAGACAGCGGACAAGAAGGATATGTGTATAACCAGTATCTTTCTCCCGTATAGTCAGCACAAGGTCCGCTTCCGTACCTTATTTACAGGAAGGTTCTACCAGCTTTCAACAAGTTTTTCTTTTTAAAAAGCAAGCTTTGAATTAACATCGGCAAACACAAAAACTTTTTGCATTTTTGCAAAACACCAATGCATCCCATCTGAATGAAACAGGTACTTTACCAAGGCATGGTTGGCAAGAAGCAGAAAGGACAAAAATCATTCGCTGTGCTGATTGATCCGGATAAGGCTGACACAGCAATGCTGGATGAGCTGGTAGAACTTTCTCTCCGTTCCCATGTAGATTACCTGCTGGTGGGCGGCAGCCTGGTTATCTCAAACAGGCTCACTGAATGCATCCTTCATATAAAGAACACTTGCGATATTCCGGTGATCCTTTTCCCCGGAAGTCCTTCCCAGGTTTCCCCTCATGCTGATGCCCTCTTGTATCTATCCATGATCTCAGGCCGCAACCCCGAACTGTTGATCGGACAACATGTAGTATCTGCCCCGTTTGTAAAGCAAAGCGGACTGGAAATTATTTCAACCGGTTATATGGTTATTGATGGAGGTGCGCCTACCACTGTTTCCTATATTTCCAATGCAACACCCATCCCGGCCGACAAAAGTGAAATTGCCATGTGTACGGCCATGGCTGGTGAGATGCTGGGCATGAAGCTGATCTATATGGACGCCGGCAGCGGTGCCCGCAAACCCATCTCCGAACAAATGATCGAGCGGGTAGCATCCTGCATCGAAGTTCCCCTGCTGGTGGGCGGGGGCATTCACAGTCCGGAAAAAGCTTACCTGAACTGCAAGGCTGGCGCAGATGTAGTTGTAATTGGCAATGCTATCGAGAAAGATTCTTCGCTGATTGCTGAAATGAGCGCGGCCATTCATTCCGTAGCCGTCGTTCCTACCGAACCGCTGTAAAAGCAGCCGCTACCTGTTATTCCTGTTATCTTAATTGTTGCGTGTCAACTCTTGAAGGCGTATCCTTGCCGCTTACAATGGTTTGCGAACTAAGCGCAATGGCCCGGATGATCGCCGCCATGTTATCCATGTCGAGCGTTTCTATTTCATCGTTTACGGTGTGGTAATATTGTTCGCTGTCCATTTTTGAGGTAGAGATGGTATGCGCAGGCACACCCAGTCTGGCCAGGGTAGCATTGTCAGAGCGGTAGAAAAGACCCTGGGTGGTATAGGGATCAGGGTAAAACTGAAAGCCGGTTCCCTGCAGGTTTTTTTCCAGGATCTTACCCATGTCTGTTTTTTCGTAGCCGGTAATATAAGCTGAATTCTTTCCCCATTTGGAATCTGTTCCGATCATTTCGATGTTGAACATGGCAGCTACTTTTTCAGGCGCAAACTGGCGCGAGAAATACTGGGAGCCATACCCGCCGACTTCTTCCCCGCAAAAAGCAGCAAACACCAGGGTTCTTTCATTGTTGTGCAGGGTATTGAAATAATTGGCCAGCATGATCACGGCGGTACTTCCGGCCGCATCGTCGTTCGCGCCGTTGAAGATAGAGTCGCCGTCTACGGGCCGGCCAATACCCAGGTGATCGTAGTGGGCTGAGAAGATCACATACTCATCGCGCTTGCTTTTACCGGGGATGACGCCGACTATATTGGACAGCCCCAATTCTTTGACTTCCTGCTTGATGCTGATCTTGTATGTTTTTGGATCCGCTGCGCTCAGTACATAAACAATGCTGTTGTTGGCTTTAAAAACCGGGCGGCTGCCCCGGCCTGCCATGCGGCTAAAAAGGGCAGCATAGCTGGTATCGATTAATACAAGGTAATTTTTACCGGCGCGCGTGAGGCCGGCAATTTCGGTGTTCAGGTTACTGCCGGGTTTGATCCGGATCTTTTCAAAACCACTCTTTTCAGTAACCTCCAGATCCGCAGCAGATGTATTGACGACGATGCTTTTTTCGGGGAGTGCCTGCTGGTCAAAAGAACCTGAAACGCTTACCAGCCGGGGCTGCACCATAGTAAATTCCTGCTTGTAACCAGTCAATCCGGGCGCCTGCTGCAAACCGGCCTTTTTAAATTCATCAGCAATAAAATTACCGGCTTTTACCAACCCAGGTGTAAAGGTTCTTCTTCCTTCCATATCATCCGCCGAAAGCTTTTTTTCAATTCTTTCGACCTCAGATTTGTTGATGACCTTTTCAATTTGAGCAAAAGCGCCAATAGTTACAATAAGCAGAAAGCTGATAAAAAAGACCTGTTTCATAGATTTTTTTTGCAGCCGGGAAGATACACTAAAACGGGTCAATTACAGGCTCATCATTTCCTTGAACTTCACCGTTTGCCGGCGGCTGACCTCAATTTTTTCACCGCCTTTCAGATCAAGCAGCAGTCCGCCGTTAAAATAAGATTCTATTTTATCGATCATGCGCAGGTTTACAATGTGCTTGCGGTTGGCCCTGAAGAACACCCGTTCGTCCAGCCTTTCTTCCAGGGCATTGAGTGATTTCAGGATCAATGGCTTGTTGGGACCGAAATAAACTTTGGCATAGTTGCCGACACTTTCAAACAGGCGGATCTCACTTAGCTTCACAAACCAGCAGCGTTCCCCGTCCTTTACAAATACCTGTGCATCTTCTTCCAGCAAATTGCGGTTGCCGGGTGCAACAGTGGTAGCGGCATACAATTCCTTTTCTTCCTGCAGATGATATTTCTGGATGGCATCAGCCAGGCGTTTGGGCTCTACAGGCTTCAGCAGGTAGTCGAGCGCATTTACTTCGAATGCTTTGATGGCATATTCATCGTACGCGGTGGTGAAAATAACATTGGGTACTTTATCAAGATCGCCCAGCATCTCAAAGCCGGTTTTACCGGGCATCTGGATGTCTAAAAAAATCAGGTCGGGGTGCAAGTTTTTGATGGCGTCTACGCCTTCGTTGGCATTGGCAGCCTCCCCGATCACTTCGATCTCGGAAAACTCTGACAACAACTTTTTTAATTCGGTCCGGGCGAGGCGTTCATCATCAATTAAAACCACATTTACCATATTGTGTAAGTTTAGATTTAACCCATTACAGGTATCTGGATTTTTGCTTCTACGGTGTTTCCGTTGATTTCATTGATTTGGAAATGTGCTTTTTCACCAAACATCAGCTGCAGGCGGTTTTGGGTACTGGCCAATCCGAACCCGTCGCTGTTGGCGGTATTTTGCAAGCAGCCGGTGTTCTGCACCAGCAGCTCGTGATAATCATCTTTAAAGTCAGACACAATTTTTATAACGCCACCGCCTACCTGCTTGTTGATGCCATGCTTGATGGCGTTTTCAACCAGTATCTGCAGCATCATGGGCGGCACCGGCTGGTCGAGCGTGTCTTCATCTATCTTGTATTCAACCTGCAGCCTTTCTTCAAATCGGATGTGCTCGAGGGCCAGGTAGTCTTTTACGGTACCCAGCTCTTTTTCAAAGGGCACCGTCTCTGATTTGTCAGACTTCATGCTGCTGCGCAGGATATTGCTTAATTCTGTAATGGCTGTCCGCGCCCGCTCGGGGTTTTCATCTATCAGCGCCCGGATGCTGTTAAGGGCATTGAAGATGAAATGTGGATTGATATGCGCTTTGATGGTTTTCAGCTCCAGCTCCTTCACCAGGGCTTCCAGCTTGAGCGTATCCATCTGCTGCTTGCGGCTTTTCTGGATATAATGGTAAATGAAGTAAATGCAGTTCCACATAAAGAGGTAGACAAAAGAGTAAAAGATGTTGTTCATGACGATCTCTATCCGGCTCATATCCTTCTCCCGCTCTCGGCTTATATGGAGCACATCGATCAGCCAGGTAACTACAGAGCTCACAGCAAACGAAAAGATCAGCGTAATCAGCACAAAGCCAATGAGCTGCTGATTCAGCGGTTTTAACAGCAGGCTGCTTTGCTTGATGGAATGGCGCATGATATGGGAGAAGACAATGCCCAGTCCGACAAAGATGATCTGCATTTCAACGAACTCATCGTTAAAGCGGTCGAATGTGATGGCAAAGAAAGCATTAATGAAAATGAACAATCCCCATCCCACCATCTGGTAGATCCAGTATTCAGGAATTTTTCTTTTCATACTATAAAACTAAGCATTTGAACAAGGATTGAAAGTACAATTGTATTAATGGCAAGATAGCTGGCCCTGCGGCGTACAGCAGTTTTTAAGCCGGCACTTGCTTTGCACCATTAATATAATGCAAAACCACCGTTTTAGTCTTTTTGGCAATAGAGTGTGAAAAAAATCCGTTATCCACCCAGCGATTCGGCAGAGAAGGGCAGGTTCTGTATCTTTAACCATTATTTCAAAACGCAGCATGGAAATTATCGCAGGAACTTTACTCCAACACATCCATACCCCGGAAGACCTCAGACGCATCAGCAAAGAACAGCTGTACCAGGTTTGTGACGAGTTACGCCAGTACATCGTTGATATTGTGAGCGTGCACGGCGGCCATTTCGCGGCCAGCCTGGGTGTGGTTGAGCTTACGACCGCCCTTCATTATGTATACAATACGCCCTACGATCAGCTGGTATGGGATGTAGGCCACCAGGCTTATGGCCATAAAATATTGACCGGCCGCAGGGAAAACTTTATTACCAACCGGAAGTACCAGGGTATCAGCGGTTTCCCCAAACGGAGTGAAAGTGAATACGATACGTTTGGCGTGGGCCATTCATCCACCTCTATTTCTGCTGCGCTCGGGATGGCCATTGCCGCCAAATACAAGGGGGAAGACAGAAAATCGGTTGCTGTGATCGGCGACGGCGCGCTAACGGCCGGACTGGCCTTTGAAGGCATGAACCATGCCGGCGTATCTGATGCGGACGTGCTGATCATTCTCAATGACAATTGCATGAGCATCGACCCCAATGTGGGGGCCCTGAAAGAGTACCTGACTGATATTACCACATCCCAGACCTACAACAAATTCAAAGACGATATCTGGAAGGCGCTCGGCAAGCTGCCTATAGGCGGGCATTTCAGCCGGGAAGTGGCCAGCAAGCTGGAACACAGCATCAAAGGCTTTGTGTCGAAAAGCAGCAATTTGTTTGAAGCCCTCAAGCTCCGGTATTTTGGTCCGATCGACGGACACAATATCACCAAGCTGGTTGATACGCTCAACGACCTGAAAAATATTCCCGGTCCGAAACTGCTGCACGTAGTAACTGTAAAAGGAAAGGGTTACTCACTGGCCGAGCAGGATCAAACGAAATGGCATGCGCCCGGATTATTTGATAAAATAACCGGTGAGATCTATAAAAAACGCTACGAAACACCGCAGCCTCCCAAATACCAGGATGTTTTCGGCCATACCATTATCGAACTGGCCGAAAAAAATGAGAAGATCATGGGCATCACGCCCGCGATGCCTTCCGGTTCTTCGCTGAAATTCATGATGGACAAAATGCCCGAGCGGGCTTTTGACGTGGGCATCTGCGAACAGCATGCAGTTACCCTGAGCGCCGGACTGGCCACACAGGGTATCCGGGTGTTTTGCAACATCTATTCTTCCTTTATGCAACGTGCCTACGACCAGGTGGTGCACGATGTAGCCATCCAGCACCTGCCGGTTGTTTTTTGTCTCGACCGGGCCGGATTGGTAGGCGAAGATGGACCTACCCACCATGGGGCGTATGACATTGCTTACATGCGCTGCATCCCCAATATAGTTGTAAGCGCGCCGATGAACGAGTCGGAACTGCGCAACCTGATGTACACCGCGCAACTCGAATCTACCCAGGTTCCCTTTGTGATCCGCTATCCCCGCGGCGAAGGTGTAATGCCGGAATGGAGAACAGAGATGAAGGAAATCCAGATCGGAACCGGCCGCAAACTGAAAGACGGCAACGAAATCGCCATTCTTTCCCTGGGTCATCCCGGAAACTTCGCAGCGGCTGCCATCCGCGACCTCAAAGCTGACGGACTGAACCCGGCACATTACGACATGCGTTTTGCAAAACCGTTGGATGAAGAACTGTTGCACGAAGTGTTCAGCAAGTACCAAAAAGTTATTACAGTAGAAGACGGTACCGTTGCCGGTGGTTTTGGCAGTGCTATCCTTGCGTTTATGGCAGCCAACCACTACCAGGCCGAAGTAAAAATATTGGGCATCCCCGACCGGATCGTAGAGCATGGTACGCTGAAGCAGCTGCACCAGGAATGTCATTATGATGCACAGGGTATTGCGGCTGCGGTCAGAAGCATGCTGGGGGAAAAGCTCACCGTGCAGTTCGGCTAAACACCATTCATTCCTCCTGAAAGGCCTCTTCGGGGGTTTCTTCCTGTGATTCGGGTACGTATTCCACCTGAAAATCATTGCGTCCTTCCCCGATGGTAATGGTAAGCTGTTTCAGCTGCACCAGCTCCAATACAGATAAAAAGAGAAAGATGGCGTGGATCCTGTTCTCACATACCCGGAACAGGCTTTCAAATGAAGACTTGCGGATCTTTTTTGCCGTTTTGTAGATATACTCCCGGCTTTCTTCCGGTGTATAACGGTACTGCACTACGGTATGCACCGGTTTGTTGTTGCGCTCATGCACTTTTTGCATCACCTTCTCAAAGGCCTTCATCAGCTTGAAAAGCGTAATGGCCTGGATCTCGCTCCCCTCTCCTGCCTGTTCACCGGCCGCAAGCAGGTCCTGCTGCAGGTTGCCCCGTTTGATGAGCAGCAGGCGGTTGGCTTCCATTTCAGCCATGTGAGCCGCCGCTTCCTTGAACTTTTTGTATTCAAGTATCTTATCAACCAGTTCCTGCCGCGGATCGATCTCTACGCCCTGTGCATCTTTTTCTTTGCGCGGCAGCAGCAGCTTTGCCTTGATGCGCATGAGGGTGGAAACAAAAAGAATAAACTCACTCGACAATTCTATATTTAGCGACTTGCTGGTTTGAATAAAAGCCAGAAAATCGTTGGTGATTTTGGTGATGGGTATGTTGTAGATGTCCAGCTCATCGCGTTCGATGAAAAACAGCAGCAGGTCAAAAGGACCTTCGAACTGGGGTAATTTGATCTGGTAAGAGGGCGTGTTCAATGAGTGGAAATTATAAGTTTTTACTGTTTGCTTTTTCCAACTGATCCCGGATTTCCATGAGCAGCTTGTCGGTGGTTGATGGTTGGGCCGGCGGGGGAGGCGGATTCTTATGTTTGAACTGGTGTGCCACCCGGATAATTAAAAATAGAAAAAAGGCGGTGATCAGGAAGGTAACACTTGCCTGTATAAACATCCCATACTTTATTTCCGCAGAACCAATGCGAATGGCTCTTGCCTTGAAGTTGATCCTTCCGGTGAATATTCCCACAATCGGCATGAGTATGTCATCTACTACAGCATTTACGATAGAGGTAAAAGCTGCGCCAATGACCACTCCTACGGCAAGGTCTATTACATTTCCCCTGACGGCAAACTGTTTGAAATCCCTTAGCAAACTCATGTAGACAATTTAGTACAATGTAAACAGCAAAACCAGCATACTGTTTCTTTCTATTTCTTCAGGTCGGGGTATTTCATGTTCAATCCTTTCAGGGTATCGAGCAATACAGAGGCAATTGTATATTCCTTGTACCAGTTTTGGTCAGATGGCACAACGATCCACGAGGGATTGTTGCAGTGTTGAAAGCAATCTTCGTACATCTGCCGGTAAACGTCCCACAGCTCGGCTTCCTTGTAATCATTTGAATTGAACTTCCAGTGTTTAGCCGTATCAGTCCGTCTTTCTTCAAAGCGTTTGCTTTGCTCTTCGCGCGAGATATGCAGGTAAAACTTCAGGATATGGGTCTTGTTGTGATCGGTGAGCAGGCGTTCAAAATTGTTGATAGCGTCCATCCGTTTGTAGGCCGTCTCATCATCGCACCATTTGTGCACGCGGGTGATCAGGATGTCTTCATAATGAGAGCGGTTAAAAACCTGTATCATGCCCCTGGCAGGCGCGTGTGCATGGATGCGCCACAGGAAATCATGCGCCAGCTCTTCTTCCGTCGGTGCTTTAAAGGGCCTGACCTTTACGCCCAGCGGATTAAGTGTACCCATGACGTTTTTTACCGCTCCGTCTTTGCCACTGGCATCCATTCCCTGGAATATAATGAGCAAGGAGTGTTTTGATTCGGCAAATAGGAGATTCTGCAGGCCATCCAGCTCTTCCAATATGCGGGCGGTTTTTTCCCTGGTTTCTTTTTTATCGAAGTGCTCGGGGGCGCGGGTAGATATATCCTGCAGTTTAATGCTCATCTGGGTGTTTCTTAAAAATGGTACAGGGGCCCCGCGGTTCCAGACCGCAGCAGCCCCTTTAAAATAACAGGCAAATTAAATTGCCATGATCTCTTTTTCTTTGCGGGCAAGGTGATTGTCTACCTTGGTAATAAAACTGTTGGTCAGGTCCTGCACTTCTTTTTCGGCGTCCTTGCTTTCATCTTCACTCAAGCCTTCCTTCTGTAATTTTTTGATGCTTTCTATCGCATCCCGGCGCAGGTTGCGGATCGCTACTTTTGAGTTTTCCCCTTCCCCGTTTGCCTTTTTTACCAGCTCCCTTCTTCTTTCTTCGGTCAGCGGCGGCATGTACAAGCGGATGGTGTTCCCGTCGTTTTGCGGATTAAGCCCAATGTTGGAAGCTATGATGGCCCGCTCGATGGGTTGCAGCATATTTTTTTCCCAGGGTTGTATAGACAAGGTGCGGGCATCCAGTACCGAGATGTTGCCTACCTGGTTAATGGGAGTAAGCGATCCATAGTAATCAACCACAATACCTTCCAAAATCTGCGGATTCGCCTTTCCCGCCCGTATTTTTAGCAGCTCCGTTTCCAGATGACCAATAGATTTGTTCATCAGATCTTCCGTATCAGCCATGATGAGCAGTAAATCGTCTGACATATATATATTATAATAAGCGGGCAAATCTAGTAAACATGCGGGCTACCTGCAAAAAATCTTCCGCCTCCGGCGGATGGGTGCAGCTTATTCTTCTTCCAGTACAGCGTTGTTTGTAAGGATAATTTTTGAAGAACCTTTCAGGAGGGTTTCATCACCAGCCACTGCGGCAGTAACATGCATGTGGTGCTTCTTGGTTCTTGTGTAGTATAAGACACCTATCAGGGCAAAGAAAAGGGAAACAATTGAAATAATCAGCCAGGTTACACCGATAGACCGGCCAAAATAAGCAAGGGCGATAAAGAACAAATTCATGGCTACCAGGGTGAGCGTTACGTTGCGGTGCGAGAGCCCCTTGTCGAGCAGCAGATGGTGTATGTGGTTGCGGTCCGGACTAAAAGGCGACCTGCGGTGAATAATGCGGATACCAAACACCCGCAGTGTATCGAGCAGGGGAATCATCAGCACCGCAAAACCAACGGCAGGAGAAGAAGCTACCCGAAGGTTGGGGTTGGAAGAAGCAGATACATTGATAAACTTGATGACCAGAATGGCACTGATAAGCCCGATGAGCAGGGACCCCGTGTCGCCCATAAATATTTTTGCGGGCTGGTAATTGTAGATCAGAAAAGCCACCAGGCTACCGGCCAGTGAAAAAGACAGGATCGCATAAGGAGCCAGGTTGATCCTTAAAAAATAAATACCCAGCACCGTCGTAGCCATAATACCCAGCGAACCAGCCAGTCCATCGACCCCATCGATCAGGTTAAATGAGTTGATGATTACAATGATGGTAAAATAAGTAAGCAACAGGCTCATCATTTCCGGCAATTCATACACGCCCAGGAAGCCATGCATGCTTTTTAGCTGCACGCCACCTTTGTACACCAGCAGGAAGGCGGCCAGCACCTGGCCAATAAATTTATTGAGGGGAGAGATATCGAGGATGTCGTCCTTCAGCCCCAGAAAGAAAATGACCATAGCAGCCGCAATAAAAAACTGGAATTCAGGAACGGTTTCAAAGGAGACGCACAGTAAACAGGCTACGATAAAACCAGCGAAAATACCCAGGCCGCCGAGGGAAGGAATAGGAACAGAATGAACTTTTCTTTCGTCCGGTATATCAAACAACTTCTTTTTCTCCGCCACAAAGATGATAACCGGTATGGCCAACAGGGTAATCGCGAACGAAATGGCCACAGAAAGGATAAGATCAAACATCCGGATAAGTTTGGTTTACAAATATATGGACTAATTGTTCGAGCAAAGTAAAGCTGAAAAGCCTGTACACCGAAAAAATTGTACCGAAATCCCTTTTTCAGCTTCTTAATTCTATCGGTTGCAACGAAGCTTTGCGGGCTGGTAACCAGGAAGCGATCCAGGCCACGGTAATAACAGTCCCCAATACGAGGAGGAAATCGGTTGCAATAAGCTTGACCGGATAATAATCAATCAGAAAACTGCTGCCTTGCAATTTTACCAGTTTATAGGTCACCTGCAGCTTGCATGCAATAATCGCCAGGAGGATTCCCATCCCCCCGCCTACAGCTCCCAGCAGGATGCCTTCACTTAAAAAGATCTTCTGGATGAGGTAATTTGAAGTACCCAGTGCCTTTAAGATCTGGATGTCTTTTTGTTTTTCCAATACCAGCATCGTCAGGGCGCCGATCATTGTAAACGCAGCCACCACCAGGATGAGGGAAAGGATCGCATAGATCACCCATTTCTCCAGGTTCATGACCGAGTACAAGCTTCGATTCTGCTCATACCTGGTTTGCACGACGTATCCGTTCCCGAAATACACGTCGAGCAGTCTCTTAACGAAATAATCTCTTCCCGGATTGTTGAGCCTGATCTCTATTCCGCCATATTCATCCCATTGCAGGTTGAGCATGCGTTTCAGGAAAGCCAGGTTGGTGATCACATACTTGTTGTCAAAATCCTGCTGAATGGCAAACGTACCGGAGGTATTGACGTTTGAGGCGCTCAGCGACTGGAGCGGATCATTGGCATCAATGCTGACGCCGCGTTTTGGCAGGTAAACCGTTAACGGCTCAATGGCGCGGTCGGCCTGGGTGCCCATGGCGCTTTCCACGCCGGTGCCTAAAACCATGGCAGGCTTATCAGGCGTACCCAGGTTAAAAGCCCCTTTTACGATCCTGTCAGGCAGGCCGGCCACCTTTCCGTACCGGGTATCGACCCCCTTCATAGACACATTCGCCTTTAGCTCGCCGTTCTGGAGCAGGGCCTTTTCTTCCACAACCATGGAGAAAGCCTTGATCTGAGGCATTTCTGCCAGGTGCTTGAGCTGGGCATCGGAAAACCGGACTGTTTTTCCTTCGGCCGGGACCACTTTCAGGTCCGTATAAAAATCAGCGTACAGCGATTTGACCAGGTCTTCAAACCCGTTGAATACACTCAGCAAAATGATCAGGGAAGCGGTTCCGACAGTAATAGCCAGCACACTCACCCATGCAATGATGTTGATGGCGCTGGTTGATTTTTTTGCCTTAAAATATCTCCATGCAAAAGTCAGGTACATATAGCTGTCTATGCGTCTGTGCAGTGGTTACTGCTTGCCGTCTTCTTTTTCTTCGTTTATTTTCCTGAACACTTCTTCCATCTTGAACACATAATCCAGCGTGTCATCAATATAAAACACCAGCTGCGGCATGGAGCGAAGCTGATTTTTTACCCTGGTTACCAGTTCCCGTTTAATCTCCCAGCTGCGCTCTTCTATCTTTTTCATGGCAGCCTGGGGGTCTTTTACCTGAAATAAGCTCAGATAAATTCTGGCCTCAAAAAGATCTGGTGTTATTTTTACAGAAGAGATGGAAACCAGGCCTCCATCAATCATACCCAATCCAAGCTTTTGCATCGCTCCGCTGATTTCTTCCTTGAGCAACCCTGCTACCTGTTTCTGCCGTTTTGTTTCCTGTTGCATGCTTCTATAGTTATTCGGTGTAAATTTACGGCTTAATCCCTGATCTATTTTACTGCATATCAGGAATGCAGTTAATTAACGTTCAATCATGAAGAGATATGCCGGACTGCTCAAATATTTCAAGCCATTTGGAGGAAATATAGCTCTTTACATCTTATTTACTATTTTATCGATCGTTTTTGGTGTTGTTTCTATCGGGATGCTGATTCCCTTTCTCGACATTATCTTTCATCCGGAAAAAAGAGTCAACATTTTACCCGGCTCAACGCAGTGGAATTCCGAAAATGCTTTGCAGATCCTGAGTTATTATTTGACCCGGATCATCAACAAGAGTGGCGTTATCACAGCCCTTGCTTATATCTGCATTGTGATCATTGTTTCTATCTTTTTAAAGAACTTATTTCTTTACCTAAGCTATTATGTGCTCTCGCCGATGCGCAACAGTGTTATGACGCGGCTGAGAAATGACCTGTACAGCAAGATCCTCAGTCTGCCCATTGGCTACTTCACCGAACAACGCAAGGGCGACCTGATCAGCCGCATGACCAACGACACTTGGGAACTGGAAGGAACGGTTGTAAACACCATGGAAGGATTGGTAAAAGAACCGCTTACGCTGATCGTGCTGCTGGGGACCCTTGTTTTTTTGAGTCCGCAGCTGTCCCTGTTCCTGCTGATCTTTCTGCCGGCAACAGCTTTTATCATTGGCCGGGTGAGCCGCGCGCTGAAAAAGCAAAGCAATGCTGCAGCCATTAAATCGGGTGAGGGGCTTTCCGTGCTTGATGAAACCCTGAGCGGACTGCGTGTGATCAAGGCATTCAATGCAGAGCACCTGCTGCGCAACCGCTTTATCTCTATCAACGATGCGCTTTTTCAAGTCAAGAACAAAATGAATTACCGCCGCGACCTGGCCTCTCCCATGAGTGAGTTCTTAGGCGTGCTGGTACTCTGCGGCATTCTCTGGTTTGGCGGGCGGCTGGTGCTCGGCAACAGTGGGTTTTCGCTGCAGCCCGCAGGCTTTATCGCTTATATTGCGCTGTTCACACAGGTCATCAATCCCTCCAAAGCCCTTTCCACCTCTTTCTACAACATGCAAAAGGGCAGCGCAGCCATCGCCAGGATCGAAGAAATCCTACACGCCCCGTTGGTAGTTACCGAGGCAGAGAACCCGGTTGTACTGACAGAATTTAAAAAAAGCATTGAGTTCAGGAACGTAGGCTTTTCTTACGAAGACACGGTGATCCTGAAAAACATCAACCTGAAAATTGAAAAAGGAAAAACGGTTGCCTTTGTAGGTTCCTCCGGTGCCGGCAAGAGTACCCTGGCCGACTTAATACCACGTTTTCATGACGTTACCAATGGAGAACTGCTCATAGATGGCATCAACATAAAAGAGTACTCCCTTTCCTCTGTTAGAAATTTAATCAGCATTGTAACACAGGAGCCCATCCTGTTTAACGATACAATTGCAAACAACATCGCCCTGGGCAAGGAAGATGCCACCGAAACAGAAATCCGGGAAGCTGCCCGCATCGCCAATGCCCACCAGTTCATCGTAAAAAAAGAAAACGGCTACCAGACCAACACCGGCGACCGCGGCAGCAAACTAAGCGGCGGCGAAAGACAGCGCCTCACCATTGCCCGGGCTGTTCTGAAAAATCCCCCCATCCTGATCCTGGACGAAGCCACGTCCTCCCTCGACACCGAAAGCGAACGCCTGGTACAGGATGCCATCAACAACATGATGCAAAACCGCACCAGCATCGTCATCGCCCACCGGCTGTCAACGATCCGCCACGCCGACGAGATCATCGTACTCCAGAAAGGCGAGATCGTGGAGAGAGGCAGCCATGAGGAGTTGATGAACCAGAACAAGTACTACCGGAGACTGGTGAGTATGCAGGAGGTTCGCTGAGACTCCGTGTTCTTTTTGCCATGATGCAAGACTCCGTCTACTTTTTTTTCTTGATAAAAAAAAGTAGCAAAAAAAATCAAGGCTGTTTGAAAGGGGCTAAAATTTACTGCACTGCGCTACAACGAACAAGCTATTATTGAGCTTTGGTAGGGGTTT
>JADCRZ010000063.1 GCA_015069695.1 Williamsia sp. | reverse complement strand
GGCACGGCCGGAAGCGGAAACTTGCAGCACTGGAGCGCTTTGAGGAAAAGGAAAAGAACTATGTGGATACAAAGCTGCATACCTACAGCCGCCGCCTGGTGGACCTGTGCATCCGCCACCACGCCGGCTCCCTCATCCTGGCGGAACAGTCGGAGAAAGAAGAGGCGGCGAAGGAGGATGTTTTCCTGCTCCGCAACTGGAGCTATTACGGTCTTAAACAAAAGATCGCCTACAAAGCGCATAAAGCCGGTATTTTCATCGTGGAAGAATAAAGACCGGAAGAGGAACAAAAAAGAAATCGAAAACAACAAAAATAGAATATAAAGCAAGGCCGAAGAATAAGGCAAGAAGACAGATGCGGCATGTAAAATGTCCGGCTCAGTCTGCTTCCGCAGGATATACATCGTACACCGTACATCATACATCGGTACATCACATAACGGGTTGCCTGTACAACCTAAGGGTGAGGCAGGAAGGCGCTCACCAAATAGCAAACGGTTACACCGGCTATATACAGCAATGCTCACGCCTTTTAAAAAAAGGAAAGGTACCCCAGGCTACCTGTATAGCCGGGAATGAAGCTCCGCAGCAAGCATCAGCATAGCTGTTGGGAAGATTTGTCAATGCCTCGTAGAGGCTATTCTGTTTGTAGAATAACGATTGTAAAAGATAAGATATCTGCTCCATAGGAGCTACCTGTTCATCTTTACAGGTAGCTCCTATGGAGCAAAAGAGGGCTAAACCTACGCTGCTGCTACCAACAGGTAGTGCCTACAGCACAATGAACCCATCATTAACATGTCTTCCCAACAGCTATGCACGCATCAGGCAGCCGAAGGCAGCGGGCTGCTCATAGCCATTCCGGAGTCTCACAAGGCATCAAGGCCTGCACAACCGTACAACCACTGTTCGTTACCGTACACTTTCAGATCCTGTCTATCCCGGAAGGCAGAGGGACAAAGGCTTTCAGCGATGGCATAGCCATTGGAAAGCAATATCGTAATGCCTGTTAGGGGGCTATTTCCGTCACTTCAAACTTATCTTATGTTTCGTGATTATTGTAAAACGGCGTGGCGAAACTTTTCCAGGAATCGGGTACAGGCTTTCATCAACCTGGCCGGGCTTTCGGTAAGTATGGCTGCCTGCCTGCTGATACTGCAATATGTAAGTTTCCAGTTCAGTTTCGACAGGTTTAATAAACATGCAGAGGACCTCTACCGCGTCACCAACGACCGCTACCAGAATGGTAAGCTGGTGCAGCATGGCACCATTACCTATTCAGGCATCAGCAAAGCCCTGCTTACCGATTACCCCGAAGTGATGAGTGCAACCCGGGTGGAACCCTTTGCGCAACAGATTGTTGGCAACGGAGATAAAAAAGAAGGCGACCTGGCTGCGCTGGCGGTTGACAATTCTTTTCTTTCCATGTTTTCGTACCCAATGCTTACAGGTGATAAAACGGGCGGATTGAAAGAACCGAATTCTGCCATCCTCACTGCCAGCCTTGCAGATAAATTGTTTGGCCCGCAACGCGGAAACTATCAGTCTCTCATTGGCAAAACCATCTTGATTTCCAGGAACCCAACGCCCTATAAAATTACAGCTATCTGCGCTGATGTACCACAAAACTCTCACCTGAACTTTGATTTCCTCGTGTCTTATAATTCCCTGTACATGGGAGGTGCGGAGAAATGGAGTCAGGCAGATTATGATTTTACAGACTCTGATTTCTGGCATTACATCCAGCTGAAACACGGAACTGATTACAAAGCCCTGCAGGCAAAGCTGGGCGCCTTCAGCCAAAAGTATTTTAAGGGCAATAAAGTGAGCGGCAGCGATGAGAAGTTTTACCTGCAACCCTTATTGAAAGCGCATCTGTATTCTGATTATGAATATGAAATTGGCAAAACCGGCAATGCCACCGCAGTCTGGGGATTGGGGGTGGTAGCCCTGATGATTATTGTAATTGCCTGGATCAATTATGTGAACCTGTCCACGGCAAACTCGCTCAAACGCGCGAAAGAGGTTGGCATCCGCAAGGTAACCGGTGCCACAAGGAGTCAACTGATACGGCAGTTCCTGACCGAATCATTGATCTTGAATGTGTTGGCTTTGGTGGTTGCCCTGTGTATCGTGTGGTTGGTGCAGGGCGGGTTTAACGAGTTGGTTCAGCAGCCTTTGTCTATCTCATACTTGTTCGGCAATGGGCTAAACGGGTATTCACTTCTTTTGCCCCTGTTCTTGTTCCTGCTGCTGGGTATGGCAGGGTCGGGCTTTTATCCTGCGTTTGTACTGTCTGCCTTCAAACCGGTATCGGTACTGAAGGGGAAATTTGCATCTTCCACCAAAGGTATTTTACTCAGGAAAGTGTTGGTGGTGGGGCAATTTACCGTTACCATTATCCTGATCATCAGCTCGCTTGTGGTGTACAGGCAAATCAATTTTGTAAACGGGCAAAGCCTGGGCATTGATCTGTCGCAAATGCTGATTGTAAAGCCCCCGTTGCTTACCGGCTGGGATTCTTCGTTTATAGATAAAGAGAACAGCTTTAAAAACGAACTGGCACAGTTGCCGCACGTGCATGGCGCTTCTGCGGTAGGCAAAACGGCGGGCGACGAACTATCAAGAGCATTTGATGTGCATCGCGCCGATAAACAGGATAACAACGTTACCATGCGCAACGTGAGTGTGGATGCCGACTTCGTGAAGGTATTCGGCGCAAAGATTGTGGCAGGCAGAAACTTCACAACCACGGATTACAACCCCGACGGAAATAAGCTGCATAGTTTTGTACTGAACGAATCGGCGGTAAAACGGCTCGGCTTTTCATCGCCTGCTGATGCCATTGGCAAGCAGATACAATTTGGTGCCGGCGATAAAGCCTGGGATATCGTTGGCGTAGTAAATGATTTTCACCAGAAATCGCTGCATTACTCCATTGAACCCACCATACTGGTGCCGAGCTATGGCACGGATAATCCCATTTGCGTCAAGGTCGATACAAAGGACCTCCCGGCTACCCTGGCAGCCGTAAAGGCAAAGTATGAAGCGTTCTTTCCCAATAATTTTTTCGACTATTATTTCCTCGATGAAAAGTTCAATAAACAGTACAGCGACGATCTGTTATTTCAGGAAGTGTTCAGCCTTTTTTCCGGTTTTGCCATTTGCATTGCCTGCCTCGGATTGCTTGGCTTGTCGCTTTTTGCCACGGCACAACGCACCAAGGAAATCGGTGTTAGAAAAGTGCTGGGAGCTTCCGTAGCCAGTATAGTTGCTTTATTATCCAAAGACTTCATCAGGCTGGTAGTTGTTGCTATCCTCATCGCGTCACCGGCAGCTTACTACATCATGCACACCTGGCTGAAGGGCTTTGCGTATCGCATTAGCATCAGCCCGTGGTTGTTTGTGGCAGCCGGCTTACTGGCTGTCGTAACGGCGGTTCTTACCATCAGCTTTCAATCCATAAAAGCTGCCATTGCAAACCCGGTAAAAAGCTTACGGACAGAGTAAGAATAAGGCCTGTTCCATTGCGTTTTCCGATACGTAAAACAGTATAAAGTTTGAACGATGTTTAAAAGCTATTTCAAGATTGCCTGGCGCAATATCACACGTCACAAGGCTTATTCTGCACTGAATATCGCAGGTCTTTCTATTGGTATGGCTTGCAGCATATTGATTCTGTTGTGGGTGCAGAATGAATTGAGCTATGATCGGTTTAACAGGGGTGCGAATCAGATCTTCCGGCTTACTGCCAGTTCCGGGGATTTTAAAGCGGCAGTTAGTCCGGCGGGTATGGCAGAAGCGCTGCAGGCTCAGTTGCCCCAAATAAAAGCAACGACACGGCTTAGCAAGCCTTCTGACAACCTGTTTGAAGTCGGCAATCAAAAGTTTGTTGAGAGCCGTGTGTTTTTTGCCGATTCCAATTTTCTGCAGGTATTTTCTTACCCGTTGGTGCAGGGCGATGCAAGGACCGCATTGCGCAACCCAAACGGCGTTTTAGTTACGGAAACAACCGCCAGGAAATATTTTGGGAAAGCGGATGCCATGGGCAGGTTGTTACGGGTAAACAACAGCGAAACCTTTACCGTCGCTGGGGTATTGGCAGATGCGCCGGCTAATTCACAGTTGCAGTTCGATATCATTTTCCCGATGTCGACCCTGGCAAGGTCCGACCATGACTTGCAAAACAAAGTGTGGGGGAATTTTAATTTTTATACCTACCTCCTGTTGAATGAGCAGACGGCTTCTTCACCTGTGGCTTTGGCTGCGCTTACACAGCGCATCGTAAAAATTCACAGGACACATCTTCCGGAAGGAAAAATTGAGTTTTATCTGCAACCGCTTACCGATATTCATCTGCATTCCGATCTGCAGATCGATCTGCCCGGTCACGGCAACATTCAGTACGTAAACATATTTTTTATTGTCGCCGTTTTTATCCTTGCTGTTGCGTGCATCAACTTCATGAACCTGGCTACCGCACGCTCAGCGCGCAGGGCAAAGGAAGTGGGACTGCGCAAAGTGGTTGGCGCAGCCCGTTTTCAGATTATACTGCAGTTTCTGGGCGAGTCTTTTATCATCTGTTTTATCTCTTTATTGATAGCGGTGGGTATGGTTGCGCTGCTGTTGCCCTTCTTTAATTACTTGGCCGGAAAGCAACTGGCGATCAGCCTGCTGGATGGTAAGGTTTGGACCGTTTTGATTGGCATTGCACTGTTAACAGGCATTGTATCAGGCAGCTACCCGGCGCTATTCCTGTCGGGCTTTAAACCTGTGAAAGTACTGAAGGGAACCCTGCAAATTTCCAACGGTAATCTTCTGTTCAGGAATACGCTCGTGGTGATGCAGTTTGCAGTAGCCATCATACTGCTTGCCGGCACAGCCGTGGTATATGTACAACTGAACTTTATAAAGAATAAAGACCTTGGTTTTGATAAATCAAACCTGTTGTATGTTCCGATGACCGGCGAGATGTACGACAAGCAATCGGCGCTGAAAACGGCCCTGCAGCAAAACCCGCTTACGGCTGATTTTTCCATAATCTCTAACCTGCCCACAGCCCTTACCACCGGTACAACAGATATCGATTGGCCGGGCAGGGACCCGAATGATAAAACGGTGATTCCGTCTATAGATGTGGATGAGCATTTTACGGATGTATTTAAAACAAAAATGCTCGTAGGGCGCAGTTTTTCCGGTGCCTTCAGGGGTGACAGCTCAAACTATGTGATCAATGAAACGGCAATGCATGTGATGGGCATGAATATAAATAATGCGGTGGGTAAAAGCATCCGGTTTGGCGACACCCGGGGAACGGTTATCGGGGTGGTAAAAGATTTCAATTTCAAATCGCTTCAATACGCAATTGAACCGCTGGTGCTTCGGCTGAATAAATACGGTGGAATGGTAATGGTTCGCACAGGACCAAACAATACAGAAGCTGCCTTAAAGGCGCTGGCAACAATCAACCATACCCTGAATCCGGCATATCCTTTCAGCTATCATTTTCTCGATGCCGATTTGGATAATCTCTATCACGGCGAACAGCAGATGGGAAGCCTCTTTAATCTTTTTGCTATACTCGCCATTTTCATTTCATGTCTCGGCTTGTATGGTCTATCTGCCTTTTTGGCCGAGCAAAGAACAAAGGAGATTGGTGTACGCAAAGTACTGGGTGCTTCTGTTTTTGGCATCGTATATTTATTGTCAGCCAATTTTACAAGGCTCATCCTGATTGCGGTGGTTGTGGCTGTTCCGGTTTCGTGGCTTGCCATCAACAACTGGCTTAAGGGATTCGCTTATCATATTGATGTAAGCTGGGTAATATTTTTTATAGCATCGGTGGTTGCTTTATTGATAGCATGGGCTACGGTAAGCTATGAATCCATCAAGGCCGCCATTGCCAACCCGGTAAAGAGTCTGCGGACAGAGTAACCAATTTCAATAATAACACCGATAGCAAATCACAAATCATCTTCTATGTTTATAAACAATTTCACCACTACATTTCGCTACTTGTGGCGGCACCGCTTGTTTACGGTGTTAAATATTTTCGGGCTGGCAATCAGCATCAGTGCGGGCTGGATCATTTACCGCATCGCAGGCTATGAATTCAGCTACGAACAGAACCTGCCCAACAGGGAGAATGTTTACCGCATATTATCGGGTTTTGTGTTTGATGATAAAGAACAATACAACGGCGGTGTAGCAAAGCCCATGTACGCGGCCGTACGCGAACAGATTGGCGGTATTGAGTACGCCGTGCCATTGTATGGCGCCAACCCGAAAGCGATAAGCGTAAACGACAGGAATACCAAACCATTACTGGTTGAGGAACCTGAAGACGTGGCGGCAACGGATGCCACTTACTTTACCATGCTTCCGTATCATTGGCTCGCCGGCAGCAAGGCTACCGCGTTTGCCGCACCACAAAGCGTGGTGCTTACAGAAAGCCGGGCTAACAAATATTTCCCCCATAAAAAACCGTCTGATCTACTCGGGCAAACCATTACTTACTATGGTTACCAGGATACCGTTACACGAACTATAACAGGTATTGTTGCCGATTATCCAACACCTACAGAATTTACCACGCAGGAGTTTTGTTCGCTGCCCGTGAAGCCTTACGAGATGGCACAATGGACAAACACCAATGGCTCCGACAAGCTATACCTGCAATTGAAGAAGGGTGCCAGTGCGGCTGCCATAACCGTGCAGATCGACAGCCTTTCCGCAAAGCAGAGAAGGGCCTTTGAGCAAACCCAGACCAATAGCTACAAATACAAGCGCTGGTACGAACTGCTGCCCCTGAAAGAGTCGCATTTTGCCACCTTTTTGCAGTGGGAAGACCGCAAAGCGAGTAAGCCTGTGATGTATGGTTTGATAGGCATTGCCGTATTCCTTCTTCTGCTGGCTTGCATCAACTACATCAATATGAGCATTGCTGCCATTCCGCAGCGTGCAAAAGAAATTGGTGTGCGCAAAACACTGGGTAGCAGTCGCAGCCGTTTGATAACCCAGTTTTTAAACGAAACCTTTATCACCACGTTACTGGCAGGCGCCTTTTCATTTGCGGTAAGCCGCCTGGGTTTCTGGTTGTTGGGGGATATCATCCCGCCGGGCATAACGCTATTTTCCGGTGCGGGGCAGCTGGTCATCTTTATACTTCTTCTTGCTATCGTCATTACGGTGCTGGCAGGTCTCTATCCCGGCTGGCTCATCACAAGGGTGAAAGCCATTCACGTGTTTAAAAACACTTCGCTCAGGCAGAGAAGAGAGAGCGGCTTCAGCTTGCAGAAAGCACTGATCGTGTTCCAGTTTGTGATTGCACTGGTGTTTATTACCAGCGCCATTATAGTGGGCAGGCAGTTGCGGTATGTGCTGACTACCGATATGGGTTTTAATAAAGACGCGGTGGTGCTGGCTGGCGTGCCGTGGAAATATGCAGGCAATAAAGCGTATGAGAACAAACAGTTTACGCTACTGGCAGAACTGAAAACGATTCCGGGTATACAGGCCGTTTCTCTGGGCGATGCGCCCCTGAGCAACAATTATTCTTCTAGCCAGTACGAGTTCGCCCGGGAGGGTCAAGAACCGGTGAGCCGCAATGTGTTTCGGAAAGAGGTGGACACGGCGTACCTGAACTTATACGGTATGAAGCTGCTGGCCGGCCGAAATCTCCGCGCAGCAGATACCACCAATGAATTTGTAATCAACGAAACAGGCATGCGTGCGTTTGGTTTTACATCGCCCGGAGATGCCATTGGCAAATTGATCGGGCAGCCGGACCGGAAAGCCCCGATCGTAGGTGTCGTAAAAGATTTTCACCAGCAAAATTTTTATACCACCATCGACCCGATGATTTTTGAAAGCGATAAAGAAAGCCTTACCTCTTTTAATATCAAATTGGCAAATGACCCGTCGCAGTGGCAAAAAACAATTGGGGCCATCCAAAGCAAATGGTACCGGTTTTATCCGCCCGAAAGCTTTACCTATAAGTTTTACGATGAAGCCATTGCCAAAATGTATGAGGGGGAGGAAAACCTGGCGAAGCTCATCAATATTGCTACCGCCGTTTCCATTTTTATCAGTTGCCTCGGCCTGTTTGGGCTTGCGGTGCTTACGGCCTTTCAGCGTACCAAAGAGATCGGCATCCGTAAAGTGCTCGGTGCATCGGTGTCGGGTATTGTGCAATTGTTGTCAAAAGAGTATATAGCACTGGTTGTCATTGCTGCTCTCATTGCATCGCCGGTCGTATATTGGGCAATGAACCAATGGCTGCAAAAGTTTGCGTACCGCATCAGCATCCAATGGTGGATGTTTGTACTGGGCGGCGTCGTGGCTTTGTTGCTGGCATTCATTACCGTCAGCTTTCAGGCGATAAAAGCAGCAAGGGCAAACCCGGTAAAGAGCCTGCGGACAGAGTAGCGTCTGCAAAGAGATACTGCCACCCGGAGTTGATGGGTCCGGTCCAAAAGCTTAGCGCAAGCAGAGAAAATAAAAAAGAACGACTCTGGTGGCGTTCGGCACACCTGGGTAAACTTGTGCTGGCAGAATATGGTTAACCCAACATCCCCGTAGCCGCAATCTGCATCCCGGTAGATGACATCGTATCAATCGCTGGGTTGTCTCTGCCACCTTTTAGTTGAAACAAAATAATATAATAAGGCTGCTTCGGGATGAAGCGGGAAGGAAAAGGGGACCGGCAGGCAACCATCAGCACTGGCAATCCAGCCGCTCGTTTGGATCACGGTCGTTATAGCTTCACGGGTGGCTGTCAGCCAGTACAGGTGCACGTGATACTGGTAACAGTCTGCCAATAGCTCCGCCTGGAAATAGGGATGGCCTTGAGGGTGTAGTGTCAGTTGCAAGACGTCCATATCTATGGCGACCTCCGTCCGCAGTCCCGGCTGCAACCGGGAAAAAGCATACCGCGAATGCATCTCCAACCCTGCCAGGCTCTTCAGCAATGGCAGGGGTTCGGCAGGGTAAATTGGGTACATCCGTTTCAGCATCATCTGCCACAAATCCCTATGCCGGAAAGATCCGCACGATTCTGAAAGCGCTCTGTAGGTAATTTTTGCTAGATGGGTAACCGGCTTTGCCTTATCGGCATTTCTTTGCAAAACATCGTTTAGCACAGCTGGCTTACCGCTTCCTCTGGGCAGGCGCAAAGAAACGCCATGCACTTTATTGTTCACAAATACAAGTTTGCCAAACTTGCCACTGAGATCAAAAAGATTCGATTTTACTTTTTCCATGATATTGAATATAGATTATATTTGCTCGGGTGAAAATACAGTCCTCCGGGGTGGCTGCAGTATACATGTAAATCTCAGCTTTTCCCTTCCTCTCATCAATATCTTCCGGGTTCACATAGTTGCATTACAGGTAACCTATAGGTACATATGGCTCATGCTCCGGTAAAGGAACATCGTACCAACGTCAGGCTAAAGCCTGCTACAGGCAGCCTCACTTACCGAAACGGGCTTCCGCGACCCGCAGCCTTCCCTCCAAAGAAGCGGAAGGCATCGGCTGCAATTGTCCACCACAGCTATCTTGGGAGTTACCATTAGGGGGCGAGTAGCCGTAGCTTCCTGTCAGGATAATTCCGTCTCGCAGGGTATTTTAACTCCTGAAGAATACAGGGACCTTGCCCTTCGCCCGCTTACTTATAGGTGTTATTGAAATTTTATGTGTGACCCGTAAATATTGCAAGGCCTCTCTATCGAATGGTTATCTTCGCCTCCCATGTATCCAACTGGCAATGTTCAGTGGGGATGCATGCTAACATGTACTGTTAACGGGTGGTCTCCTGAAGAGAGGCCGCTTTTGACCGGCGAGGTGTTCCTGCCGGATTCTTCCCACACCAGACGAGCCTGATACCATTTGCCGGCAGCCATCGGCTCCTCGGTGATGATGACTGGCATGTCTGAACGGAAAACACCAAAACAAAATGGATCGACAGCTACTTGAGCAGCATAAGACCTATGCCAACAATATCGTGGGGTTATGGCACGAGGCATACCTGCCAACGCAGATGCTCCTGTTTTCGTTTTTAGATGATCTGGAAGGAGAAGCTGATGTAGTCGTTTTTGAAGCAAACCCTTGGAAGGCGACGTACAGTATCGTCAGCAGGCAGGAAGAATTCTGGTTCCTGATCATATGGGAGAAAGGGGAAAATCCGACTCTCTTATATTCGATAGAGATTTTGGAAAACAGCCTCATGATATTGAATGACGGAAATAACGACAGGAAGATTTTTATCAGGAAACAGGAATTGAATTTTGCGGTCAGCCTGCTGAAAACGCTTGGCTGATTGAAGTGACGTATAGCGGTAGTACCATCAGTTTTCGCGGAGCAGTAATGTACCGGGTGTATAACTTCTCTCTATAGAGTTGGCAGGTCCATTTTGTCAACTTGCGACGGAATCACGGATGATATTATCATCACAACCATCGGTCTTCATCAGTAAATTCTCACCGTTTACATGCGCACAGTTTCTCCAACAACGGGGGACTATTTCATACCCGCTTGGGTAGATTGTGAGTGAAAAATAGAGTTTTTATACCTTACCGCGTACAAGTTCTTGTAAAGCTTCATTCTATAGCCCGTAAACTATAAATCATGATATAAAGCTAGGGTCGGTAAGCGGAGCCTTAATCGATCAGAAGTTTAGCATTACAACAATATTGAAACAGGTGCAAAAGCCTTGCAAAGGGCAAAGCAGGCGGGCGACTCCCCATTTCGGGCACGGGTTGACTCCTGTTTGGGTCGGCAGGTAGGTTTTTGGGCGGTGTATAGGGTGTATAGTAAGATGCAAAAAAGGAGGGTCAGTTCAATATTTAAAATACATCAATCAGGTGCCATGTTCTGTGTCATTTTAGAATTTCCGGAACATACTTAAGACCCTCCTTCTGGTGTCTTCCTTCGCGCCTCCTCCCTACCTCCTTGCTATCTCCTCCCTATCTCCTTAAGGGTAGCTTCGATCTTCTTTCGCTCATCCTGCGCTCAGGCTTCGCTCGTCCTTCGATTGTTTTGTGTTTTGAGAAGTATAAAAGCCGGAATTTTGTGCGGCTGCGAAGAGGCTGTCAAGTTCAAACAGCAGGGTGATAGGATGAAGACTAAAGATACCTTCTTTTCAGAATAATTTCATGAAAAGAAAAAAATATTCTTCATCGATAGTGTTGCGCGATGGATACGAGATGTTGCGATGCTACAAACTCTGCCAACTCAGCGAAGCCTGTCGCATACGAGCTTAGCGAACGTTTGCAACTTCGTGGCTCTATCCCCAATCTGCGCAACCTTTTCCGGGGCAATCACCGCACATTCATCTCACCCGTTCTTTAAAATCGTTCTGGGCATATCATTCATGAGCCATCCCAAGCATACGAATTCAATTCAGGTGGCTGGTAGTATTGGTTCCGCACATCTTGAAAGCGCGACAATGAGATCAAACGAATATGCCACCCCTGCAAAGGTTTTGTACGCATGTAGGTTGTTACTGCCGAAACCGTTATTTTAGCCCCAACAAAAACCATTTACGATGCACCATGTTTACCTCTCTGTCACGGTAACAAAACTCATTCGTCAGATCCGGAAACTCCACAAGCGTCTGCAGGGTACCGTATCCGGAACCTCTGTTTCGGTTTACAGGCAAGCGTTGCGCAAACGTTACGAACGCTGCCTGCAAAAGCTGGCTGCCCTGGCTTCACCAGCCGTAAAAGCGGGCACTGTTGCGGGAAGCGCCCTCCTGTTGTCGCTCTCCTCGCAGGCACAGCAAACCTGCAGCAATTATGGCGTTGCCGATTCGGGCAACCCCATTCGCCGCGCGTCGCTGCCGGTGCAGAACGTGATTAACCCCGCGTTTGTGGACATTGACGGCGACGGCGACCTGGACTGCTACGAAGAGCAGTACGGTGATCTGGGACCTAATTTTACGCATCCTGCCAAAATGATTTTCCTGCGGAATAAAGGCACAAAAGAGATTCCATATTATGTACAGGATACCGCTTCCGGTTTCGATGCCAACCTCACCGTTCAGCTTGACTATTTTCCGCAGGACATTGATGCACCCCGCTTCCTGGATATGGATGGCGATGGGGATTATGATTGTATTGTGGGCTCGTATGCGGATTATGCCTTCTCCAGCGCACGCCTCCGCTATTTTGAAAATACGGGCACGGCTACACATCCCCAATTCACCGAGCGCACCGGCGCTGCCAATCCGTTTGGCTTTATAGGTGGCTACTATGGTTTGGGATATAATTTAGCCGACCTGGACAACGATGGGGATTATGACCTTCTCTCTTCGGTTCTGTATTATTCGTTTTCTTTTCAAAACGTGGGTACCCCGCAAAACCCGCAGTTTAAGCAGGTGCAAAGAGAATATAACTTCTTTACGCACACCATTTTCTTTTACGACTGGAACAAAGACGGGCTGTTAGACCAGTTTCAGTACAATGAATACTATAAGAATACCGGCACCAGGAAGAAACCCAAGTTTACATACGCACCTTCCGAAGGTCCACAGTTTCCGGAAGGCTTTTTCCCAGGTGCCTTGGTTGATATCAATAACGATGGCTACCCGGATGCGTTCAGCAATACGGGCGGTTTTGCCACCACGGCACCGGTAGCCACCATCAGCGCCGGCGCCGGCAACCGGCTGGAAGCGTACCCGAAAGATTCGGCGCTCACCTATCGCTGGCAGCGCAATGGCAAGCCGATTGCCGGGGCGGCTACCGACCACTATAAGCCCCGACAGCCGGGCTTGTACACGGTGCAGATAGCGGGAGGCTGCGGCACCGGCGTATCCACTCCGTATTCTTACCAAACGGCGCAGAACACATTGGGCGGCGAAAGCGAAGCGGGTTCTTTTATCGTAAGCGGCACAGCGAAGGCGCTTTTACCGACAGCTTCGGTAAGCGCGTATCCTAACCCGTTTACACACTCATTTACCGTGCAGCTAAGCAGCGGGGCTGAGTTGAGTAAAACAAGCATCCGCATAACGGATGTGCAGGGGCGCATTGTGCAGGTCGTTAAGCCGGCTTCCTACACGGTTCATCTCGGCGAAAGCTTACCGAAAGGGGTTTTCATCGTACAGGTATTGACGGAAAAGGAAAGCGTGTATCAAGGCAAGGTGATAAAGGAATAAGAAGTCAGTTGTTGTATGCAGAAAAATAAAATTCCCGGCAGTAATGACCGGGGATTTTTGTTTCTTCTTTGCTGCCATGTGTTATTCTGTGCAATGCCTCCATCAACCGCTTTTATGTGCTGGCGGTGAGGCATTGCGTTTTTACCTATTTCCTCTTCGTGCTTTTATTTTTATCTTCTACCGTATCTGCTCAACAAACTCCACAAAAAAAGCCCCGCAACCGCGGGGCTTCATACGATATATTATCCTTTTATTCCTTCACGATCTTTCCGGAATACACCAGCCTGTTCTTCTGCCAAACCTGCACCACGTACACGCCATGCACCAGGGTTGCGCCCACTTGCACGGTGGCATCTGCCGTCTGTTTCGTGAGTAGCACACGCCCCTGCATATCGCACACTTTTATCAGCGAGCCGCCACTCCCTGGCTGCGCTATGCGCAATGTCACCACACTGGTGAACGGGTTTGGAAACACCTGTATTAGCACCGGCGGGTGAACGCCCGGAAGGTTTTGTGCTATCAGCGCATCACCTGCCGCTGCGGTCTTCTTAAGGATATAAGGCTGCGAAAGCCCCGTACCGCAGGAGCCCGTAACCGCCAGCGTGTACTTGCCCGGGCGCGTAGCCGGGTAGAAGGGACGCGTAGCACCTGCAATATCTACCCCGTTCAGCTTCCATTGGTAGGTGTAGTCAGGGCTTTGGTTTGCGCTGGTAAGCAATGTATATGAGAAGCCGCCCTGCCCACCTGTTTTAGCCTTTACAACCGCCACCGGCGCGAGCGTGCTATAGCCACCGCCAAAGCTGAACACTTCGGGGAAGCCATCGTTGTTCAGGTCTACAAACCGGTATGGCGCGCCATACCCAAACTGCGGACCGGTAGCGTCTGCCACAAACTTCGGGTTGCCCTTCGGACCGATGTTGCGATTGTAAGCGCCATCGTCGAAATAGTCGATGAGCCCATCCTTGTTCCAGTCGTAAAAAATGCGGTGACTGGCGGTAGAATTGTCGCGCCGCCCGGCTCCGAATTGCGGGTGGGTAGGTGTGCCGGTGTTGATGTAGGTGGTTTGCCCATAAAAGCCAAACTCGGGCGATACATTAACATCCAGGTCGCCATCGCCGTCTATATCGGCAATGGAAAACCCAATGCCGTAAAACGAATAGGCAAAGCCCAGCGGGTTGTCTGCTTTGTTGGCTACAAACTGCGGCGATTGTGCTGTGCCTACGTTCTGGTAATAGTTAATGGTGGTGCCGTTAATGTCGCCAAAGATGGGATAGCTTTCGGCAATAAAGCAGTCGAAATCACCATCGCCATCGAGATCGGCAAACTGCACATCGCTGTATGAGTAGGTGACATCGGATGTGTTCTGAAACCCGCTGTTATCATCGCGCACAAACACCGGGAATTCCTTTGTGCCCCTATTGCGAAAGAGGACGGGGAAATGATAAGGACCGTATTGCGGCTCCCATATCTTCACGTAGCAATCGAGGTCGCCATCGGCATCAATGTCTACAAAATCAAGCCCCTCTATGCCTTCGCCGGGACGCAGCAGCTTGTAGATGGGGTTGGCGGCATCCGCATTCTGAAAAGTGTTGCACACCGGCCCTTGCTGAGCCACTGCCGGTAAGCCTAGCGCAATGGCAAGGCAGGCGGCTGCGCCGGTGCGGAAGAGTGTGGAGCTGTGCAATGATCTTTGTAACGACTGACAAATACGGGAGGCTTTGCTACGGCGCTTAGTATGGCTGTTGGCAAGCCTACAAACGAGGATGTTGCCCCTGTGCATGCCTGCACGGAGGGCAGTAAACGTAAAGTTTCTGCGTTTCATGTGATCTGTTTTTGGAACTGTTAAAAGGTTCGAATATAAGAGGGCTTCTGATGCCCGGAGATTAAATTCGGGAGTTTCGGGTGGCTATTTTTCATCCATACCGTTCCTTGTTTTTATAAGGTACGGGCTGCATTTATGCTGGTGTTCCAAAGCCATTGCTTAAGTATATTTCTGCAAGTAATTTTCTTCCCGCAGTGCCTCTTCCTCACTTTGCGCCGGTTGGCAAAGGGATGAAAATTCTGCGGCGCCGGGCGATAGCATCGTTCTAATTGACACAAAGCACAACCGGAATATTATACATCATTTTGAGAGTGAAGCCTAAGCAGGTGTGACGGTATGCGATGATAAAGAAGTTTACCATTTGATAGTGTGTGATGAGCTCTTATTTGAAAACTCTTATGTGGCATGTATATTTTGAAAAACGAACCCGCATTTATCTACAAGCTATCCACAACTTCCTCCTCCTCCCACAACGCTGGCATGATTCTTCAATCGTCTGTTTTTACATAATCAATAAACAATAGCAAAAACAAAAAAAGCAGACCCGGAAGTACAGGTACAAAGAGCGAAGTATAAGTCAGGCATCGGAGCCAAAGACTCGAAGCTGAAAGAATTTTTCCAGGATGAACTGAAGGACATTTACTGGGCGGAGAAATACGTGGTGAAGACGCTGCCTAAGTTTCAGAAAGCGGCTACGAGTCCTGAACTGCAGGAAGCCTTTGCCAACCATACCGTACAATCGCAAACACAGGTGGAAAGGCTGGAGCAGGTGTTTGGACTGCTGGGCAAAAAAGTGCAGGCGAAGAAATGCGACGCGATGGACGGGATTATAGAAGAAGGGAAAGGCATTATAGAGGAAACCGATAAAGGCACGGCTACCCGCGATGTGGGACTGATACTGGCAGCGCAGAAAGTAGAGCACTATGAAATCTCTACCTATGGCGGGCTGCACCAGTTGGCTACCACGTTAGGACTTTCAGAAGTGGCGGACCTGCTGAAACAAACGCTGGAAGAAGAGAAGCAGACCGATGTGCTGCTGAGCCAGATTGCTAAGAACGGCGTGAACTATGCATCGGCCAACGAGGAAGAAGAGGAGTAGTATTACACAGAGAAAGCAAACGAAGAGCAGGCAATGACCATTGACTGCTCTTCGTTTTTATAAACCCTTTTGATGCCCTGCCCCCGATGCTTCTTACCACCACAACCGCTTCTTTGTTGCATAATGGAAACCGGTTGCTACACACGCCTGTTATCCCTTATTTACAAACGTCCCCGTTGCCTCGCCGCCTTTCTCGAAATCGATACAGGTGCAGTCTGCAAAGGGCTGCCCGTAAGGTTCCACGCTTTCAAAGCTGACATGATAATGTGTGTCTACAGAAGGCTCCTTATCCCATTGCCCCACGCATACAAGGGTGCGGGTATCTTTGTCATATGTGCCGGTGCCTTCCGAAATTAATGCGGTGTCGCCCGCCTTTACGCTTACGTTCATAATACTTGCCATACAATTCTGTTTAATGGTGTTTTATCAAAATTATAAAGGGCATTCCGAATGTCCTTCGCAGACACTGAAACATATTTTACACCAGAAATAAATATAGCGCCGGCACAGCGCCTGCAGGCAGGCAGGATAGGGAGGATGTAGACGCATTTTCTTATGCCTGAGGTAGAAAGGACGTGGTTCTGCTTTCTTATGCCGGCGGTATGGCTGTTTGGAAAAAAGGTGTAAAAGCATCCCCCTTTTGCTTTGGAGCTTTCCTATTTATTACTTCTGTTTTATGGGTTGGGCAATACTGAGCCACTAGTTGGGTTTGTTTTGAAAAGAAGGGTTCATCGCAGACTAAATACTCCGCCGATGTTTTAACGAGAATAAAATGTAATCTGCGCCATCTGCGAAGAAGGTCTGCGGCATCTGCGGCGCTATTGCAAACCCAATCCATTCCCGTTTTTACCTTTTTAAATCTTCCCGGAAGTATGCTTTTGCCGGATTATAGATGGCTGCGCCATTTCCGGGAAGATTCAATAAATGTTTGTCTGCCTGCCGCAGCACGGTTATAACCTTTCCATGCGGCTGGGGGTATCGGAGCCCCCATCTTCGTTGCTGAAATGGTATTGCAGGTAGGTCTTGCCGTTTTCGCTGTACACCATGCAATGACTTAACACAAAGTAGCTGTTGGGATACAGATCGCCTGAGCCGATGGCTTTTCTTGCACCGCCATTGTACTGCATCTCGCCACTGTGCGGGTACATGGTGATGGTGACGCTGCCATCGCTTTCTTCCTTGTAAGCCACGCCGCAGGCATAGCGGTAAAAGGCTGTAGAGCCATACGCACCTTCGTAATAACCATAATCGTAGCCCGTGCCGTTGCTGCTGATAGAAATGGTAGAAACAGAATTGCCATAGGAGCCCGTATAAGAGCCCTGGTCCCAATAGGAAATGAGCCCTACACTATTGCTCGACCAGTTGCCGGCAAAAGGGTCCGGGATATTAGTAGTAGGGATGTTTGACGGCACACCTGCGCCGCCTTTTGAGCAGCTTGACAAGGATAAAATACCTAAAAAGAATAAGGAACTAACTAACAACATCTGCCTGGCTGAATACTTCATTTTTTAATGGTTTATAAGTGTTTTGTAAAAAGGCAAAATAGCAACTGCGCCGGCAAACAAATAACCGCATGAATGTGTGATGGAGAGAAAAGCGTAGAGAAGACGGTGAAAATGAAACCGCATAGCCAGGACATCCGGTGGATGATACAAAGCTTCCGATTCGTGCAGCCATTTCGCCTGCGCTTTCCTAAGTGCTTGGGTGTTCTTTATTCCGGGTATAAAAAAGCCCCGCAGATGCGGGGCTTTCAATGCTAATCTCTTCAAACATTAATCTCAAATTATTCCTCCTTCTTCGCCACCAATGGCTGGCGGTCGTAGGCAATGCGGTAGATAAAGCCGTTCGCATCATCGGCAAACAGCACCGAGCCATCTTTCAATTGCACCAGCCCGCACACGCGGGCAAACATGGAGGAATCGCCCTCGTTGTAAAAGCCGGTGATGAAGTCGGTAATCTTTAGAGGCTTCCCCCCTTCAAAATGCACACGCACCAGCCGGTAGCCCGATGGCTGGGAACGGTTCCACGAGCCATGCAGGGTAACGATGGCATCATTCTGATACTCCCTTGGCCATTGCTTGCCGGTATAGAACAGCCAGTCCATAGCCGCCGCATGGGCGGTATACATCAGCTCGGGATACGTGGTTTGAAACGCATACTGTCGATAAGTAAGGTTGGGCGGGCTGTGGTGCAGGTCGTACTTGCCATCTTCGTACACATAAGGCCAGCCATATTTCTGATTTTCCTTTATCAGGTTGATCTCTTCGCGCTGCGCACTATCGCCCAGCCAGTCGATGCCCTGGTCGAAGCCCCACAACTGCTTTGTGTCCGGGTGAAAGCGGAAACCAATGGTATTGCGCAGTCCCCGGGCAAAGATGCGCCTGCCGCTGCCATCGGCATTGAATTGGAGGATGGTGGCGTTCTCTTCGTTTGGCTCGTCGCACGAGTTGCAGGTGCTGCCCACGGAGAGGTAGAGCTTGCCATCCGGACCGAAGTGCAGGGTGCGGTTGGGGTGCTGCCCGCCATCGGGCAGGTTGCTGATGATGAGCTGCAGGCTATCGAGCGTGCCATCCTTTTTGACGGCAGCGGTATACACTTCCGTAACGGTGGTGAGGTATAGCTTGCCATCGTGGTAGGTGATGCCATGCATCTGCTCCCTGCGGGCAACCACTTTCATCTCATCAGCTTTGCCATCGTTGTTCTTATCTACCAGCAGCGTAACGAGACCTTTATCGCGGTCGGTGGCGTATACAAAGCCTTCGGGCGTTACCTCCAGCATGCGCGGCTTATTAAGCCCCGAGGCAAAGGGTGTAACGGTAAAGCCGGCGGGTGCCTGTATCTGCTTTAATCGTTCGGGTGTGGTGGGCACTTGTTTTGCGCGGAAAATGTGTCCTTCTACTTGGTCGGTAATGACCTGTTTGTTGCCATCCTGCGCGATGCCTGCCGCGGTGAATAGGAGGCAAAGACAGGTGCCCGCGAAGCGGTTGTGTAGTGGTGATTTCATTCAATAGGTTTAGCCTTTTCTATTACAAGTTTGTTGCCGTGCGCATGCAATGCGATAAGGAGCGTCGTATATATTTTAGCGTTACATGAGGGGTGCGTTGATGGATGGGTACGCTGCTTGCTGCCCTTTGCACACTTCGGTTAGGTAGATTGCCTTTAGCACTTTTTAAAACCAGCCAGGTTTTTAGTCGTGTGTCGCTCTAAAAGCAGCCATGTGTTTAACTCGTGACCCCGATAATAGGAGAGGTCTCCCAAGTGTAATGCTGTTTCAATGTTGGGAGATAACTCCCTTCGCCGGCATGACGGTGCATGATGTTTTTATTACTTTACAGATATCATTTAGACTGAGAGACCACCGGATTTCCGGTTCCCGTTTTGCCAAAGGACAATACCGATACCTTACCCTTATCTGTCATTTCTATCTTACTGAATCTATCGCCTTCCTATTTTTGAAGCTGTATGGAAAACTATACCATCATACTTCTCATCATGGTGCTGATGATAGGCGCCTCTGCCATAGCGGGACGGATAAAAATACCCGTGCCGGTGCTGCTGATTGTTGTCGGCATCGTCATCGGCTTTGTGCCTTCCATACCGGATATCGGGATAGACCCCGACATCATTATGCTGCTCTTTTTGCCGCCGCTGCTGTACGATGCGGCTTTCAATATTTCGTTCCCCGATTTTAAAACGAACATCGGCACCATAGGCACGCTGGCTACGGGTCTGGTGTTCCTGACCACGCTGGGTATAGCCGTGGTGGCACATTACCTCATCCCTGGCATGACGTGGCCGCTGAGCTTCGTGCTGGGCAGCATCTTATCTGCTACAGATGCCGTGGCGGCCATGGGCATTACCAAAGGCCTGGGACTGCCACACCGCACCGTAACGATACTGGAAGGCGAGAGCCTGGTGAACGATGCCTCGGCGCTGGTGGCATACCGGTTTAGCGTGGCTGCCGTAACGGGCAGCGTGTTCGTGTTCTGGAAAGCCCTGCTCCAGTTCTGGCTGATGCTGGGTGGCGGTTTTTTAGTTGGCTTCGTGCTGGCCTGGCTGCTGGCGCTCCTCATCCGGTTGTTTCGCGATAATGATATGGTGGTGATCAGCCTGATGCTGCTAATGCCTTTTATTACTTACCTGGTGGCAGAGCACTTTGAAGTGTCGGGTGTGATAGCGGTGGTGGTGCTTGGGCTGGGTATGTCGAGGCTTAGCCGCGCCAAATTCCCCGAAGCCCTCCGGCAGCAGTCGCGCAACTTTTGGGATGTCAACATCTTCCTGCTTAACGGGCTCATCTTCGTGCTCATTGGTCTGCAGTTTCCTATCGTAATGAAAAGCATGGATGCCGCGCAGGTGGGCCGGTATGCCGGCTATGCGGCGCTGATAACGGTGGTGGCTTTTGGCATACGCCTGCTGCGTGTGCTGCTGCAACAGGCAAGCCTGTCGAGGGGCTTCCGCCAGAAGAACCCGCGCATAAAAGAAGAAGCGGTGTACGACTCGCGCACCAGCCTGGTGATTACCTGGGCGGGCATGCAGGGCATTGTATCGCTTGCCATCGCCATCGGCTTACCGGTGATGCTGGAGAACGGTGAGGCGTTCCCGATGCGGAACGAGATTTTGTTCCTGTCGATATCGGTGGTGCTGTTTTCGCTGCTGGGGCAGGGGCTTACGCTGCCGTGGGTGGTGAGGAGAGCGGGGAGGAGGGAGAGGGAGGGGTGAGAAGTGAGTGGTGAGGGGTGAGTAGTGAGGGGTGAGTAGTGAGAAGGAGGATGGAAATGTTGCTCATATGTGGGGATTCCATTTTGAAATTTTCCCGCAGATTGCGCAGATTGTTTTCGCGGATGGCGCGGATGTTTTTATGGTGTTATGCCATCTGCGTATTCTGCGGGCTGCTCTATCTGCGTTGATCAGCGGGAAACCTTTTGATGAAATGAAGCATTTCCAGATATTCAAACAGCACTACAGTTGGGAGACCTCTCCTGTCGCCAAGGTATTGAACCAAATACACAGCTGATTTTTAAGTAAAACGCATTCTACATATTGATCTCCTTAACCGTGTATTCTTTTTCTTTACATTATGCAGGAAGAATTGTATTTCGATATCAGTAAAGAAGGCAGTGGTGGCAGTCTGTACCGTGTAACGGATGAAGCGGGCAACACGAGCTTCCGATATCACCACAGTACTTATGATGAAGACCGCGACGAAACCAAAGTTTTTCAAACCCCTTATACTTCTTTTGCCCAGTTCTGGCAAATGCTTACGGGTGACCGGGAATGGTTTTACCAGCATCCCATGTATGTACATGCCGAACAAAGAGCGTTTGTAAGTGAACAACTGAGTAACGTGAACTGGAATGTGCAACCAGACAAGAAATGGCAGGAAAGCCACCGGCGCCAATGGAAGAAAGTGCTGACGGATACAAATGACTATTATCGTTCGAAAGGGTAGAAGACTGTGTGTTTGGCAGTCGTTTTTGTTTTTGCTACGGTACGCGCAGGAGTGATCTTGTTGGTACAAATGGCGGACAGGGAGAAGGAGAGTGACAGGATTTTATTTTGCAGGAGATGGAGGTTTTTGCCATACAGCCTTTTATTTTCCGGTTGTCGGTGGAAGGTCCGGCAACCTTTTACATACATTCTACTTTAGTTTTTTGATTGCTTCTACAAATGCGCTTTGTTATTCTGTTTTTCATATTACTGGTGGCGAATGTTGCCCTGGCGGATACCTTTACGGTAACGTCAAAAGCAGACGGAGGTGCCGGTTCTTTGCGCGAAGCGATACAGCAAGCCGCAGACAATGGCACAGCCGTCACAGACCATATCGTATTTGCCCTGCCCGGCTCCTCGAAAGACGACAGAACCATTATGGTTCTGTCAGCCCTGCCCGATCTGTCTTCCAATCTCGTTATTGATGGCTCTACACAGCCGGGCGCCAACCTGAGCGTGAACGGCGCCAAAGTGGTTCTCGACTTTGAAGTACAGGATGTGAACCAGCCTTTTTTGCATACCCAGCAAAACAACAACATTGAAATCTACGGGCTGTATTGCTATTCAGGCTATCACTACACGGCCTGCCTCATTTTTGACGGCGTGACGCACCTGATATTTGGCGCGCCCGGTAAGGGCAATGTGGTATCGGGTTTTAAAGGTGGATTGTATAATCTGAACCAAACCCTGCTGAACCGCGATATTAAAATACAGAACAACTTCTTCGGCGTGGACGGAACCGGTACCGTGGCGGATGCTACCCTGCCGGATGGGGCCATCAACCTGATGACAGCTTATGACCTGACCATCGGTGGCGAGGGTGCCGGCGAAGGAAACGTGATCTGCGCCGCTTATGTTTCCATCTCCACCAACTATACGGTGGACCGGCTGAGCGGCTTTATGGACATCAGGGGAAATAAAATCGGCACCGATATTACAGGCACCCAAAAGTTAAGTGCCAGCAACTCTACCGGCAGCCTGCAACTGCAGGGCTACCACGATGGCATTGCCTCGCTGGGCGGCAATACGAATGTGAGAGTCTCGCTTATCAACAATATCATCGCTTCTTCGGTGCGGTTGCTTAAATTCAGGGATACCTTTTTTATCAGGGGAAATCATTTCGGGCTGGGGGCGGATAATGCCACCAACATCAGTCAGTACGACCTGGGGGCTGCCATCAACATATATTACTGCAACGCAGGTGTGATAGGCGGACCCAATGAAACTGATAAAAATTATATTGCCAATGCTACGGCCGGCATCAGCGAACTGTATACCGGCAACACAACGATATCGCGGAACAGTTTCCGTTGCAACACGGTGCAAGGGATTTACTTCAACAACTGGGTACTGAACCAAACGCAGCCCTACCTAAACGTAACCTCGGTATCTTCAACCAATATATCCGGCAATGCGCCTTCCAAAGCTAAAATTGAATTGTTTTACAGCGATGATTGCGGCACCCTCTGCGAGGGTAAAACTTACCTGACCACCCTTACCGCCACCGATAAAGGCGACTGGAACTATACCGGTGTCAATTGCACAAACCTTGTTGGCACGGCTACCGATGCGTACGGTGCTACATCCCAGTTTTCTCATGCTGTCATCAGCGATCCCGACGTGAAGATTACCAACAGCACCTGCGGAAAAGCCAACGGCTCAATTACGGGTCTTCATATCATTAGCGGCACTTCATGGCACTGGCGGGATGGCAACGGGAACATTGTTTCTAATAACCTTGACCTGACGAATGCCCCGGCTGGCACCTACCAGCTGGAAGCTTCTATCGGGAACAATTTCTGTACGTCGCTGTCGAAGTATTTTACCATCGAAAATATTGACCTGCCTCCTGATCCGGCTGTTACCATAAGCAATATCGGGTGCGGTCAGCCGACAGGCTCATTGGCAGTAGCGCAGAGCGATAGCTACAAAGCCTCATGGCTTTCTGTCAATCACTCCGAAATAGGAACCGGGTTCAGCATCGGCGGCTTGACAGCGGGCAGTTATTTTCTGCAACTGACATCGGCAGGCGAAGCCGACTGCACAAAAACGTATGGACCTTACGAGATAAAAACCGAAACCGTGAATGACCTGCTGGTGGCTGATATTTCGATTGGCAATGCTACCTGCGGGAAGAATGATGGCAGCCTCACCGGCTTGCAATATACGGCTCCCATTACACCGGCTATATACCTGCAATGGGAAGACCAGAACGGAATTGCCTGGGGCAATGCCTCACTAAACCTGTCATCTGTGCCCGCCGGGCAATACCGGTTGAAATTGAAAGACCCCGCCAACTGTGATACGTTGATAACTCCGTTCTATACCGTAGACGCAACCGGAAGCATGGTAACTGACGTTTCAGGAGTGCAGGTATCGGGCAGCAGTCTGTGCGGGCATCCGTATGGCTCTATCACAGGGATTGCCGTTACCAATGGCGAAACCTTTACCTGGACAAACGACCAGGATATCATTGTGGGGCATACGCCGGACATTCGAAACCTGCCTGCCGGGAATTACCGGCTGAAGGCAGAGAATCATTATGGTTGTGATGCTACTACTTCTCTGATCACCGTTCCGGTGGTTGCCAATACAGATTTTATCGGTATCGTTTCTAATAGCGAGGCAGGAACATGCGGCGCCAGTGATGGTTTTATTCATCTTGCTAATATCAACAACCAAAATGCCTACAACTATCGCTGGGTGGCGCTTTCGCAACCGCAAACTACCATCAGCTACTTATTAAACCTGGATAATATCCTGTCAGGCAGCTTTGCATTGTATGCCACCGATAGAAATGGCTGCGAAGAGAATGTCGGGCAATATGAAGTAACCGCAGTACCCGCCCCGGTATTGCATGAAGAAATGATGCATGTGGCAAATGAAATATGCAGTAACCATAAGGGCAGTATAACAGGATTGACTGTGAGCGGTGGTACGGCGCCGTATATGCAAACCTGGAAAGATGGCAATGGTACGGTTATCAGCACAAATGGATCAGCAGATGGTTTGTCTGCGGGAAATTATCAACTGTACCTGCAGGATGCAGCCGGTTGTACGGCTGTGAGCAAGCCTGTTGCCATCGCGAATGAATCGCTGCCTTATGCTGCGCCACTTTACAAAGACATTCTCATTCCCAGGTATTCCCGCGCTACATTATCGGTAAGTAATTTTCAGAAGGGTATTTATACATTGTATGATGATGCGCCGCCGCGAGCTTCCCTGCAACAGAATGAAACGGGTGTCTTTATTACGGATACCATGCGTGACGACCATGTATTTTATGTGGGTGTTGCTACAGGTAGTTGCCAGAGTGATATTACAAAGGTTAGCGTTACGGTGGTTGATGTAACAAAGGTGGCGGTTCCGGCAGCTTTTACGCCCAATGGCGATGGCATTAATGATGTGTTTCGTCCGAAAGTGTATGGCTTGCTGGTGCTGGATGACTTTAGCGTATATGACCGTTTTGGAAAGCTCGTATTCCGGACAAAAGAAACAGCAAAAGGCTGGAAAGGCGATAAGAATGGCATGACGCTGAACACGGGGACTTATATCTGGACCATCCGAGGAAAGGACATCAATAACAAGCCATTGTCTCTACAAGGAACCGTTGTGCTGATGCATTGATGGTGTCTGTTTTGTTTCCTGCAAATTATTGTTGGATAATAATGCGAGATTCACCGCTTCTTAAATGGCGGCATCAGAATATGTTGTCTTTACGCGTATGACGTTTGACAGCTAACATGAAATCAGCTGGCTTTGGATGCCGCCATGCTTATTGGCTGATGTTGTGTCTAACCGGCTTCCAGTAAAGGATTATACAAAAGTCCCGCTTCAATGACGGGACTTGCTTCTACCTTTTCACGCATAAGCCTTACCGGATAACCAGCTTTTCCAGATACGATTTCCGGCTCCCTGTGTGGATGACGCGCAGGTAGTAAATGCCTGCCGGCAGTGATGACGGAATTTCAAAGGAAGTAATGTCGCCATCTTCTATTGCAGTCGCCAGGCTATGTTTCAGAAGAGATGAATTGTTGTCCAACAACTGTAGTTCATATTGCCCTTTCCTACTAATCCGGATCTTTGTTTCGCTGCCTGCAGAAACAGGATTGGGATACACCGTAAACAGTTCTGAAGCGGTTAATTTCTGAAATGCAGAATCTGCTTTTTCGACGACCGTAACCTTTTTGCAGGTAACGGTTGACCTTTCTTTTGTCTTCCTGGCACGAACCGGTGCAAAACTTCCTATCGTTACCACTTCACCCAACCTGAATGGCTGCAGTTGTAAAGACATCTCGAGCGGAGCAACAGGCTCTTTCGTATAAATGATTTGTTCGGCGGAAGCATAGCCGACATACGACGCTTCTAATGTGATGCTACTGTCTTCAACCGGCAGTTGTAAAGAAAACCTGCCGACGCTGTCTGTTATGGTGCCCCGCTTCGTGTTCTTTTGTATGATATTGGCGTAGGCGATGGGCGTACCTTGTTCGTCCCGAACCGTTCCCTGCACCGTTATGGTATCCGGCACGGGCGGCGCTATGCTTCCGGATATGATGGTATCGCCTATCAGCGTTCTTTTTTGTTCTGCCATTACTGTGGGTGTGCTTGCATTGTGATGTCCGGATTGGGCGGTATTCTTTTGAAAGAAAAGCAACAATGGCAGAGAGAAAGCTATGTACCAGCTTCGCTTTTTTGGAGGCGTTATTTCTGCCAGCGGCCGGTTCAACTGGCTTTCTTCAAACCGTCCGCACATTTTACCCCTGTGCGAAGACAGGTAGGTAAGAATCTGCGCGTCTGTCATTTGTGTAAAGTCGGTGACCTGCCGGCTGCATTGTGCGCAAAACCTGCCTTTGTCTACGGGCTGCATTCCGTTCCAGTTTTCATGGCAAGGGGTAGCGATGTGGAGGCTTGTTTGTTTCTTCATAACCATTGGTTTTTAGCACAGATGCCAGGGCAGAGAAAATTGCATAAAAAAGTTTGGGTTTTGTTTTCGCCATGTTTTTGAACCAGGTAATAGCATGTATGTCAAAACGTGCTTTGTGTTGTCTTTACTTACAGGAGATTTGTCTCTAGATACATTATTCAACGTCACTTTTCATTGTGTATTTAAACCGGGTCCGCAACAACTTTTCATCATTCCATTTCGCACGTTTAAACGAAATACTGTATTATTACAGGTAGATCAATGCTATATGAAATCACTTCTCTTCGCTACTGCATTATTCCTCTCCATCCCCGCTTTTTCGCAACGCACCCTTACGCTGAGCCGCTCAGTGCTGGAAGACAAGATAAAAGGTGGCTGGGCAGGACAAACCATCGGTGTAACGTTTGGCGGTCCCTACGAGTTTCGCTACAACGGAACGTTTATACAGGATTACCAGCCATTGCATTGGGACACTTCATCCATTCGCGATGCCATGCTGAACAATCCTGGTCTGTACGATGACCTGTATATGGACCTCACCTTTGTAGATGTATTTGAGAAGCTGGGACTGTACGCACCGGCAGATTCGTTTGCGAACGCGTTTGCCAATGCCGGCTATACTCTTTGGCATGCCAACCAGGCGGCGCGCTACAATATTCTGACCGGCATAAAAGCGCCCCTTTCAGGCAACTGGCGATACAACCTGCATGCCGATGATATAGACTATCAGATTGAGTGCGATTATGCCGGACTGATGAGCCCCGGGATGCCCAATACCGCATCGCATATCAGCGATAAAATTGGGCATATTATGAACAGCGGCGATGGATGGTACGGCGGTGTCTTTATCGGTGCCATGTACACGCTTTCCTTTACTACGCAGAATATCGATTCCCTTGTAAGCGGTGCGTTGCAAACCATACCGAAAGGCACCCGGTACTACGAGTGTATACAAGACGTGATCCATTGGCGCCAGCTATACAAGAATGACTGGCACCGGACGTGGTATGAGCTGCAAAAGAAATGGTCTATGGACAGAGCCTGCCCCGAAGGTATCTTCGAGCCATTCGACATTGATGCGAAGATAAATTCGGCTTATGTGGTAATGGGCTTGTTGTATGGAGGCGGCGACTTTACGCGATCGCTCGACATTGCCGCGCGTTGCGGTCAGGATGCAGATTGCAATCCATCTTCGGTAGGTGGTATTTTGGGTACCATCCTGGGTTACAACGCAATACCAGCGTACTGGAAAGACGGGCTTCGCGACGCGGAAGACATCAACTTTAAATATACCGATATTTCGCTGAACAAAGTGTATGGTATCGGGGTAAAGCAAGCCTTGCAAAACATACAGGCGAATGGCGGGAAAATAGAAAAGGATAAGATAACAATCACACTGCAAACACCAAACGCTGTGGCGCTAGAACAAGGCTTTCCCAAAGTGTACCCGGTTGATAAAATCACATTGCGCAGCGAGATACGGAACGAGATTTCGTTCTCATTTACTGGTACGGGTTTTTGCCTTGGTGGCGAGGCAAGGAAAAAGAAACGGGAAGACGCCGACTACCTGTTTTTAGCGGATGTGCTAGTAGATGGTAAGAAAATGGAAACGGCGAAACTACCCACCGACTACCGAACGCGCCGGCAGGAATTGTGCTGGCAATTGAACTTGCCAAACGGAAAACATACCGTAACCATAAAACTGCAAAACCCAAATGCGAATGCCGAGTTGAATACATGGTATTATATCGTATTTGGAGAAGCATCGGCAGGAAAGTGATTTGTAGTGCGATACATTACATGTAGGGTTGCGTTTGCAGACTCAAGTTGGGGTTAAATTGTTAGGAGGAAGTCTATGGTTATTTCTCTATGAACAGATTTCTAAAACCGAACGATCACTGTTCGTTATCGGACAGGCAAGACGCCTTATATGAGATGAAACCCTTGCCCTGCGTGCATTCCCGCACTGGCACAGCGGTTGCCAAAAGGAAACCACCATTCTAAAGCTCACCATCTGTGATACAACATTACCTGAAGATCGCCATCCGGAATTTGCAAAAGCACAAAGCCTTTTCGTTTATCAATATTG